>JACKDL010000052.1 GCA_020633555.1 Myxococcales bacterium
GCCCGCGCCCCGCGCCGCTGCACCGGTGTGCGCCGAACTCGGGATGAACGTCGTCGAAGTGGGGGTTGAGCCCGTCGAGCACTCTCGACGTGGCGTGAAGCCCTGCCTTCCAGAAATCCCGTGGCACCGGAACCGCGTTGCAGGTCACCCCGCACGTCGCAAAGAAGAAGAGGCACTCGGCGATCGACCGGCGCACAACCCGCCACGAAGGCTACCGAGTCAGCATCTCGACCCGGCGCCGCATCGAAGAGCTGTTCGGCTGGTTGAAGACCATCGCCGGCTTGAGAAAGTCGAGGTTCAGGGGCAGACCGAAGACGGCGTGGTACGCCACCATGTCTGTCGTCGCCTACAACATCCTCCGACTCGCCCGACTGCCTGCCTGACGGCAGCCATGTCGGCGTGCGCTCTGTTCGGCAGAGCGCACGGGGAAGTCCATGGTTCGGGCCGCACTGACGGCCCAGTTCAACGCCCTGCTAGGGTTGGTAGTCCGTCAGTCCCTCGCGTGGGGCCCACAAAGAGACGCCCTTGAAGGCGAACTTCACGAGCGTCCCGAACAGCCCAGGACTCTCCAGGACTGTCACTTGGTGTCCGCCGCTGAGAATCAGACACTTCCCAGACTGCAAGTACGCGGAGAAACTAGCCCGGTCGCCAGATGCCGCGAACTCCGACATGTCTTCGATCCACTGCTTGGTGTGGCATGCGGTGTGCCCATCGACCGTTTTCGCAGAGAGTGCCAAGGCCGGTGCCGCTAGGAACGTGACTGCCGCGAATACCACCATGAACGGTCGCATTTCCTGCCTCCTGTCTGCCCAGCGTGATGCTGGCGAGCGTTGTCAGCTTAGTGACGAACAAACCGCGATGGAAGAGGTCCTTGCGCAGGTTCCTGGGTCAGGCGTTCTCCGGGGGAGGAGCCAGAAGCCTCCACCTCGGCGCGGGTGCCGATGGCGAGGGGCGCAGCGCGGCCCTTCTTGGTGCGGTGGGGGCGGTCGAAGGGGCTGGCGTCGAGCATGGCCTGGGCGCCCAGCACGGCCTGTACGTCTTCTTCCTCGCGCCGAGCGGCGTGCTCGTCGATGAGCGACTTGCCTTGGGCGCGGGTCTGGGCGACGAGCTGGGCCTTGGTCTTGCCTTCGTCGATGGGCAGCGGGTGCAGGTCCACCACCAGCTCGTGCTCGTACTCGGCGCGCTGGGGGTCGTCGAAGGCCACGCCGGCGTCGCGCATGGCCTGGGCGTCCAGCCACACGCCGGTGAGCGTGGTCTTGCCGGTGGACCAGGCCTTGTAGCTGCTCACACACGGGTTGTCCGAGGGCGAGGCGTACAGGTTCTCGGGCAGGCCCTGGCCGTGCAGGTAGCGCTGGCGGCTGCGCTGCTTGCTGGGGAACACCTGGCTCAGGCCGTAGCGGGCGTCCCACACGCGGCCGCGCCAGCCGCGCAGCCAGCCGACGCGCTTGGCCAGGATGCTGGCCACGTACTCCTCGAAGTCCTCCACCACCTCCTGCGTGGCGGCGCTGCACAGCACGTGCAGGTGGTTGCTCTGCAGCACGATCTCGTGGATGCGGATGCGGCCGCGGAACCGGGGGTGCAGCAGGGCGTGGGCGTACACGCCGATGACCAGGGCGTTCAGCGCGGGATCGGGGCGCAGCAGACAGGTGCCCGCCACGGTCGTGCGGGATGGCAGGGCGTGTCGCGTCTTTCTGCGCCGGTTTCTGAAAAGCGCTGCGAGTTCACACGATTGGGGCGGGACCCCCAGGAAACCCAAGGGCCCCAAAAAAGAAAACCCCCGCTCGCGGAGGGGCGCGAGCGGGGGTCCGAATACATCGCGACCGCGAAACCAGGGACGAAGCGAGGGGACGATCGCTCCGTAGAGGGAGGGGACACTTGGCCCCGCGGTCGCTGTCCCGAAGGACGACGGTATGACGTCCCGTCGGCGGCCCCGGTTGCCGGCAACGGTGCGTTTCCGTTCTTTCGATGATTCTGTCAGCCGCAGGTTGATGACCCGCCGGTCAGCCTGCTCACCGACCGGCCCCCGGCGTCAGTCCTCTTCGGGCTCCCACTCGCCCTGCTCCCAGCGCAGCCAGTCGTCCACGTCCATGTCGCCGGGGCCGCCGCCGTCGAGCTCGCGGCCCTGGTTGGTGTCCTGGATGTCCCAGTGGGTGGTGCGCTCGGCCTGGCTGCCGGTGGCCTCGGCGAACTCGGCCTCGCGCTTGGCGTCGGCGGCGGCCTGGGTCCGGATCTCGTTGTCGTCGAAGACCTTGGCGCCGCCCTGCTCGTCCACCTGCAGGGCCCGGGCGGCCTCTTCCATGGCCAGCACGGCGAAGAAGGTGATGGGGTGGTAGCTGACCACCTTGCCGTCCTCGGGCGTGCCCAGGTGCTCGATGACGCCCTTGTCCATCCACTGCAGCTTGCGGATCTGGCGCAGGCGCTTCTCGGCGATCTCGCGGGCGTTCCACTCGAAGTCCAGCTTGGGGCCGTACACGAAGCTGAAGTCGGTGTCGGCGCTGTACTCGGTGGGATGCAGCGGGGCCAGCCAGCGCATGGTCTTGGCCAGCGGGTTGGTCTGGTAGAAGCGACGGATGCTCTCGGGATCCATGGGCCAGGTGCCGTCCACCAGGCCGCGGTAGTCGTCGGCCTCGCGCACCACGCGCTTCCACACCTTGCGCGAGGTACACAGCAGGAAGGCGTCTTCGTCGTCGTCCACCCACTCGAAGCGGGGATCGTTGCGGGCGAAGAAGGGGCCGCCGGCGATGACGGCCAGATCGATCATGCCGATGGGCTTGCCGCCGTCGAGGTTGGGGTTGTAGGTGCCGCTGAAGCCCAGCAGCTCGCCGGCCTTGACCTTCAGGCCCTCGAGCAGGGCCACCCGGCTGTTCTGCAGGGCCACCAGGCCCTTGGCGCTGGCGCGGGCGTCCATGCCCGAGCTGAGGGCGGTGGGGCCGGGGTTGTCGAGCAGCTTCTTCACCCAGGGGATGGGGCTGTTGCGGCTGAGCTCGGCGGGCCGCAGGTGGTTGATGACGGTGAAGAAGATCTTGTCGCTGCCATCGACCCGCATCTTGTGGCCCATGACCAGCACGTTGGCGCTGCCACGGCGCTCGTCCTCGGGGTCGTTGCGGACCACGATGACCTCGCCGTCAGCGGGGGCCACCACGCGGCTGCCGGGCTCGAGGTGCAGGTGCACGCCGGTGTGCCACTGCTGGCTGAGGCCCACGGGGAAGTAGCCGCCGCTGGTGCCCTGCTCGGTGTTCTGGAAGTAGGGCTCGGCGGCTTCCAGGGCCTCGCGCTTCTGCACCTGGGCCAGGTTGCGGGTGCCCGGCAGGGTCACCGGGAAATACAGGCCCGAGCCGCGCACGCCCAGGAGCACGCGCTCCCAGTCGAAGCCGGGGCCCGGATCCCATTTGTTGGCCGACACATGGTAGTGACCGACGATGCCCTTGAACTGGGTGTCGAGCAGCTTGTTGCGCACGATGCGGCCGTCGGCACCCACGGGGGCGTTGGGCTTGAAGCCCGGGAACATCTCGTCGAGGCCACGCAGCACGGCGATGAGGGCCTCGTACTGGGCGTCGGTGTAGCCCAGGCTGATGCGGGTGCCGCCGTTGATGCGCCCGCGGAAGATCTCGCGGGGGGTCTGATCGTTGGGCAGGCGGTTGGGGCGCACCGGGTTGTTCAGATCGATGCCGATGCTGAGCTCGTTGTTGGGGTGCGCGTGCCAGGCGGTGTCCGACAGGGCCAGGGTCTGATAGACGGTACCGTCCCAGTCGATGATCAGGTGGGTGGACAGCCCGCGCTGATACAGCACCGAGAAGCAGCCGGCGGCGGTGGGCATGCCGTCGAGGTGCAGGATGACCTGCTGCACAGTGTTCTTGCGCGACACCATGGGGCGGTTGAAGCGCCGGCGGCGGTCGCGCACGTCGTAGAAGCTGTAGCGCTTGTCTTCGGCGTAGCTGACCACCCGGGCGTCGATGCCCACGCTGGTGGTGCTGTCATAGATCAGCCGGCCGGTCGCCATGTCAGCCCTCCACCCCGAAGACGAACTCGTGGCCGCCCACCCGGATGATGTCGCCTTCCCGCAGGCGCACCCGCTGCACCCGCTCGTTGTTCACAAAGGTGCCCGTCTGGCTGTTCAGATCGATGAGCACGAACTCGTCGCCCCGGTCGCGCACGGCGCAGTGCTCGGGCGAGACGTCGCGGCCGGTGAGGGGGACCTGGCAGCGGGCGCCGCGGCCCAGGGTGACCATGTCTTCCATGAAGCGCAGGGCGCGGCCCTGGTGATCGCCGGCGCGGCCGGTGAGGCGGTAGCGGGCCTGCGGGCCCTGCTGGGCGGGCGCCACGATGCCGGTGCCGGTGAGATCGGCGCCGCAGAACAGACACTGCTTCCAGCCGGGCATGGTGGTCTGTTGGCAGGCAGGGCAGGGCTTGCGCTGGGCGAGCTTGGCCTGGCGGACCTTCTTGCGGCGGGTGCGGGCCTTCTTGGCCTTGCGGGCCTTCTTGATGAGGATCAGCAGCACGATCAGGCCCAGGATGAGGGCGATGACGGCGATGACGATGGCGCGGACCCACCAGGGGGCCTTCTCCCACTGGTCGCTGATCCAGTCGATGACGCGCTCGGTGAAGGTGAGCTCGTGCTCGGCGCGCAGGGTGAAGGGGCGGCTGGGCTCGCTCTGCATGCCGCCGGCCCAGTAGGCCTGCACGCTCACGTCCAGGTCGTCGCCGCGGCGCAGGCCGGGCACGTCGAACTCCAGGCGGTAGCGGTGCTCCAGCTCCTTCAGGGACTGCTGGGCGCGCTCGGCCAGCTCCATGCCGTCGCGGGCGCGGCGGAAGGTGCCGCCCGTCTTGCGGGCCAGCACCCGCAAGGTGGCGTGCTGGCGGGGGTTCTCGCCGGTGCCGATGGCCATGATGCGCACGCCGCGGCGGCGGGCCGAGGTGACCAGGGTCTGCAGGGTGCGGCGCAGGCTGGTCTGGCCCAGGCGGCCGAGCTGGCCGTCGCCCACCAGGAAGAGCACGCGGTCGGCGGGCAGGGGATCCTCGGGATCGTCCTTGGCGATGGGGATGTCGTCGGCCTCGTCGGGATCGGCGTCGGCGGCCAGGGGGAAGCGGCTGAGGGCCACCCGCAAGGCCTCGGCCATGGTGGGGCGCCCGCCGCCGGCGGGATCCACCTTGCCGCGCAGGGTGGGCAACAGCTCGGCGGGCTTGCTGGCCCAGGCCTCGGCGGGCAGGGGCACGGGCTCCTGGGCGGCGGCCACGGCCAGCACGCGGCTGTCGCCGGGCAGCTTGCCGAAGACGTCGCTCATGGCCTCGAGGCTCTGGGTCCAGGCCTGGGAGTAGCGGGCGTCGACCACGAGCACGGCGGCCATGGGCCGCTCCATGCTGTTGTACGGCTTGGCCTGCACCCGGTCGCCCAGGGGCTCGCCGTCCACCCGCACGTCGAAGCCGTCGAGGCTCTTGGGATCGAGGGGGGCGTCGCCGTCGAGCACCGACACCCACAGGCGCACCGCGGGCAGGTGGGTGACCTCGTAGTCGTCGATCTTCAGGCGGATGCGGGCGCTGGCGGGGGCGGCCAGGGCCAGGGCCAGCACCGGGAGGACCAGCAGCGCGAGGGCGGCAGGGCGCAGCAGGCGACGCACGGTCACGCCCCGAACAGCTCGGAGAGGGTGAGCACCTGAACCTGGACCGGGGCGCCAATGGGGGCGCCGTCGGCCAGGGGGGTGCAGCGCAGGGTGGCCCAGCGGCGGCCGTCGGGCAGGTGCAGGCCGGGGGCGCGGAAGCGCAGCAGGCCGTCGGGGGCGGCGAAGCGGCGGGGGAGGGGGATGTCGCCCTCGACCCGGAAGGCGTCGGCGCCGGGGCAGCTCAGGGCTACGGGGCCGCCGGCGCGGGCCCGGGGCGTGGCCTGCGCCTGGGGCACGCCGGCCAGCCAGGTGACGGTGACCGCGCCGGTGACGGCGCCGCCCAGAGCCCCCAGGGCCTGCCGGCGGTTCAGCGGGCCCACGGGCGCAGCTCCACGAGGGCGACGGCCCCGATGAGGGCGATCCAGGTGAGGGCGTGGGCCACCGTGACGACGCGGGCGCCGGGGCGCTTGATGGCCCGCAGGGTGAGGTGATCCACGACGAACAGGGCGGCCACCAGGGTGAGCTTGGCGTGCAGCCAGGGCTGCTTGAGCAGGGGCTGCTGCAGGTGCAGCAGGCCGACGCCCGTGAACAACGCCAGGAAGGCGCCGGGGCCGGTGACGCGGCGGTAGAGGCGCAGCGCGAGCGGGCCGGTGGTGCCCTGGGCGCCCTCGCCGGCCCGGTCGCGGGCGCGCAGCAGCGCGGTGAGGGCGAGCAGGCCGCCGCCCCACAGGATCAAGCCCAGGAAGTGCCCTGCTCGCAGCCAGGGGATCACGCGCGCGCTCCGGGTGACGGGCCCAAGGGGCCGGACGGAGGCGGTTCTACCACGGCCGCGCACCGCGCCGCGACGCTCCGGTCGAGTCGCCGTCGTGGTCCGGTCACCGCGGTCAAGTCGTCCGGCCGCGGGGCCGATAGGGCACACGGCGGTGGCGCTGCGTCGGCCGCCGGGGTACCGATCGCCCTCCCGCGGTCGAGAGGAGCGCGCACGACGGATGTGGAGGCCGCCCGGCGCCCGCAAGCACGGCCTGCCCCAGGCCACTTGGCCCACCGCCGAGGAGGCGGCGGGCAGCGCGCTGTTTGCGCCCATCCGGGTGGGGCCCATGGTGCTCGCGCAGCGCACGTGGGTGCCGGCCATGGTGCCCTGGCGGGCCAGCGAGGACGGCGAGGTCACCGATCACGTGGTGGACTGGTACCGGCGGCTGGCCCAGGGGCGGCCGGGGGCGCTGGTGGTGGAGGCCACGGGGATCCGCGACGTGCCCAGCGGGCCGCTGCTGCGCATTGGCGCCGATCGGTTCCTGCCGGGCCTGCGGCGGCTGGTGGCGGCGGTGCGCGAGGCCAGCGGCGGGCGCACGCGGCTGCTGATCCAGCTCATCGACTTTCTGGCGATCCGGCGGCGGCCGCTGCCGGAGAAGTTCTTCTACCGGTTCTTCGCCGTGGACGAGGGGCACCGCGAGCGGCTGGCCGAGGCGCTGGACGAGCCCGCCTGGCTGCAGGCCCCCGAGGCGGCGGTGCGGGCCCGGCTGGCCATCGCCGATCCCGACCTGGTGGGGCGGGTGCTGCAGGTGCGCGAGCTGCGCGATCTGAACTACGGCTACCGCGAGACGGTGAGCGACACCCACCTGCCCCACATCGCGGAGCTGCCCCAGGTTCTGCCGCCGCTGTTCGCCGCGGCGGCCGTGCGGGCCCGCGCGGCGGGCTTCGACGGGGTGGAGCTGCACTACGCCCACGCCTACACCATGGCGGGGTTCCTCTCGCGGCTGAACCAGCGCGGGGACGGCTACGGGGGCAGCCCCCAGGCCCGGCAGCGGCTGCCGCTGGAGGTGTACCGGGCGGTGCGCGGGGCGGTGGGTCGGGACTTCGTGGTGGGCTGCCGGTTCCTGGGCGACGAGGTGGTGGACGCCGGCAGCCGCATCGACGACGCCACCTGCCACGGCGTGGCCTTCGCGCAGGCAGGCATGGACTTCCTGAGCGTGAGCAAGGGCGGGAAGTTCGAGGACGCCCGGCAGCCCAAGGTGGGGCAGGCGGCCTACCCGTACACGGGGCGCAGCGGCTACGAGTGCATGCCCACGGTGTACAGCGATCCCACGGGGCCCTTCGGGCGCAACGTGCACCTGTCGGCCGCGGTGCGCCGGGCGGTGCGGGCCAACGGCTGCGACACCCCGGTGGTGGCGGCGGGCGGCATCCACCTGTTCCGGCAGGCCGAGAGCATCCTGGGGGCTGGCCACGCGGACATCGTGGCCCTGGCCCGGCAGGCGCTGGCGGATCCCGACTGGTTCGAGAAGGTGCGCACCGGCCACGGCGCCGAGGTGCGCCGCTGCCACTACACCAACTACTGCGAGGCCCTGGATCAGCAGCACCGCGAGGTGACCTGCCAGCTCTGGGACAAGCCCGATCCCGACGACCCGAGCCCCCGGTCCCGCGATGGGCGCCGGCGGCTCATCCCGCCCCCGTGGCGCCCCGAAGTTGCCGACCGCCAGCCGGTCGCTGATCCCAACCCTGCTTCCGATGCTGACCCCCCGAGGGAGTGACATGGCCCACCGCGTGCTGATCGCCGACAACCTGCCCGACACCGCGCGCACTCGCCTGCAGGCCGCCGGCCTGGAGGTCATCGCCGACGCGTCCCTGAAGGACGACGCCCTGACGGCCGCCCTGAAGGCCCACAAGCCCGACGCCCTGGTGGTGCGCTCCACCAAGGTGCGCGCCGAGCATCTGGCGGCGGCAGCCAGCCTGCAGCTCGTGGTGCGGGCGGGCGCCGGCGTGAACACCATCGACATGACCGCGGCTTCGGCGCGGGGCATCTATGTGTGCAACTGCCCAGGCACCAACTCGGTGGCCGTGGCCGAGCTGACCTTCGGGCACCTGATCAACGCCGACCGGCAGATCGCCGACAACGTGGCCGATCTGCGGGCCGGGCGCTGGGCGAAGAAGACCTACTCGAAGGCGGGGCGGGGCCTGAAGGGGCGCACCCTGGGCGTCATTGGCGCGGGCAACATCGGCCGCGAGGTGATCACCCGGGCCAAGGCCTTCGACATGCGGGTGGTGGCCTGGTCGCAGTCGCAGGACCGCGCTGCGGCCGTGGCGGCAGGGGCAGAGTGGGCCGACAGCCCCGTGGACGTGGCCCGCGAGGCCGACGCGCTGACGGTGCACGTGGCGCTGGTGCCGGCCACCCGTGGGCTCATCGGCGAGGCCATCTTCGACGCGCTGCGGCCGGGGGCCATCTTCATCAACACCAGCCGCGGCGAGGTGGTGGACGAGGCGGCGCTGGCCAAGGCGGTGCGCGAGAAGGGGCTGCGGGCCGGGCTGGACGTGTTCCACGACGAGCCCGCCAGCGACGGCGCATGGCAGAAGGATCTGGTGGATCTGCCGGGCCTCTACGGCACCCACCACATCGGCGCGTCGACCCAGCAGGCGCAGGAGGCCGTGGCCGACGAGGCCTGCCGGATCATCGAGGCGTGGGCTTTTGAGGGCAAGGCGCTGAACTGCGTGAACCTGGCCCGCGAGACGCCCGCCACCCACCTGTTGGTGGTGCGCCACGCGGATCGGGTGGGCGTGCTGGCCGGGGTGCTGGACGTGCTGCGGCAGGCCAACCTGAACGTGCAGGGCATGGAGAACATCGTCTTCGAGGGGGCGGCGGCGGCCTGCGCGCGGCTGCAGATCGAGGGCACGCCCGACGAGGCCGTGCTGGCCCGGCTGGCCGAGCCCGCCGAGGTCTTCGACGTGACCTCGGTGGCGCTGGGCTGAGACGGTGAGCGCACCCCCTGACGAGATGGCGCTGTTCGAGGGCCTTTGGGCCGGCTGCCGCCACGGGCTGATGCTGTTTCGGCCCGACGGCGCGCTCGCCCGCGCCAATGCACAGGCGGCCATCATCGCCGGGGGGCCCCCGGAAGATCTGGCCAGGCTCAATTGCCTGCGGGATCTGCCGCGGGTGGCTTGCGAGGCCTATGTGCGCGCCTTCGCGGGGGAGCCCGTGGAGACCCATTTTCGGCATCTGACGGTCACCGGCGGGGTGGAGCGGGATCTGTGGATCGCGTTGCAGCCCGTGGGCGGCTGGGTGCTGACCCTGGTGGACGATATCAGCGAGCAGGTGATTCGGCAGACCGGGCCCGCCCTGACGACGGTGGCCTTCGAAGAGGGCGAGCCCGCCTACCTGATGGACACGCAGCGGCACGTGGTGCGCATCAACGCGGCGTTGTGTGCGCTGCTGGGCGTGGACGGCGCCACGGTGGTGGGGGCGCACGAGCGCACGCTGCGGGCGCCGGGCCAAGACGCCGAGGAGCTGCAGCGACGCCGCGATGCGTTGTGCCATGCAGGGGAGTGGCGCGGCGAGCTGTGGCTGCGCCGGGCTGACGGGCAGCCGCTGCGAGTGCTGCAGACCGTCACCCGGCTGCGGGCCCGCCATGGGGAGCTGGGGTTCGTGGTGGGCTGCCGCGCGCCCAGCTTCGGGTACCCCTGAGGGCAGGGCCCGGGGTCAAGGCGCCGCGACGCAGCGCTCGGCCTCGCAGAGCTCGCCGGCGGGGCAGTCCACGTCGCGGACACACTCGGGGCCGCCGAGGGGCGCGCAGACCCCGAACACACAGCTCGAGCCGGCCGCGCAGTCGCTGTTGCGCTGGCACTGGCTGAAGGGCGCCGCGCAGAAGCCATTCTGGCACTGGAAGATGGGCACGATCTGCCGGCAGACGGCGTTGTTCTGGCAGGGCACGGGCTCGACGCAGTTGCCCGCCACACAGCTCGCGCCGGCGCCGCAGGTGTCCACGTCCACGCAGCGGGCCCCCTGGGCCTCGCAGCGGGCGCCCTCACAGATCTCACCGGCGCCGCACTCGGCGTCTTGCACGCAGGCGTCGGCCCGCAGCAGGCAGCGGCCCTCGACGCAGCGTTCGTTGGCGGCGCACTGGTCGTCGCGCACGCACTGGGCGTCCACGCACAGGTTGTTCTCGCAGATGGTGGCGCCGGCGCAGTCCACGTCGTTGCGGCAGCGCACGGCCACTTCGCAGCGCCCGCCGCTGCAGACGGTGCCGGCGGGGCAGTCGCCGTCGGCCACGCAGGCGGGGTCGCTGCAGCGGCCGGCCTCGCAGATCTGGTCGCCGGGGCACTGCACGTCCACCTGGCAGTCCGCGTCGCGGCACACCCGGTTGCTGCAGATGCGGCCGGCGCCGCAGTCGGCGTCCAGGCGGCAGAACTGCTCGCCGCGCTGGCAGGCGAACTCCACGCACAGGTTGCCCGGCGCGCAGTCGGTGTCCTGCACGCACTCGGGCGCCGTGCACAGGCCGCCCACGCAGCGGAAGCCCTCGGCGCCGCAGTCGGCGTCGCCCATGCAGCGCTCGAGCACGGTGGTGGTGATCGACAGGGTGGAGCGGCCGCCGGCGTCGGCGTTGAAGCAGTCGACGAAGACCCAATAGACGCCCGGCTGGGCCTGGGGCAGGTCGATCTGTGGCGACACGTTGCCCGCGCTGTCGTCGTCGCAGGCCACCTCGCTGCCCGCGTCGTCGCAGTCGCGGCGGATGAACAGCATGGGATCGTGGTTGTCCTCGCGGGTGGCGCGCAGCGTGAGCGAGGCGGCCACCTGCAGGTCCAGGCGCACCACCTGCTCGCGGCCGCGGCCCCCGCCGCCGCAGGAGGCGCCGGCGTAGTTGTTGGGCTGGGCCGTGGTGTCGATGGCCAGGTCCTGCCGGCCGCTGCGGTCGGCGACGAGGACCAGGGGCGCCCCCGACAGGCCGCAGGCCACGGGCGTACACTGACCGGCGGTGCAGACGTTGCCTTCGGGGCAGTCGGCGTCCACCCGGCAGGCGGGGCCGGCCACGCAGCGCCCGTCCTGGCAGGCGCGGCCGTCGCCGCAGTCGGCGTCCACCCGGCACTCGGGGGCCTCGGCCTGGCAGGTGGTGGGCGCGCAGGCGTCGGCGCAGCCCCACTGACCCGTGTTGGTGTTGCACCGGCACGCGGCGGGCACGCACTCCATGGTGGGCAGGCAGCTCAGGCCCGGGGCGCAGTCAGCGTCGGCGCGGCAGGCGCTGGCGGCCGGGTTGGGCTGCGGGCACTGACGGGCGCCGGGCACGCAGGCCCCGCCCTGGCACACGGTGCCCGGATCACAGTCCGCGTCCACCCGGCAGTCGGGGGCGGGGGGCACACACTGGCCGTTGGCGCCACACACCAGGCCGGCGGGGCAGCGGGCGTCGTCGCCGCCGCAGCCCGGCTCGCAGGCCTGGGCCTGGCACACCGTGCCCAGCGGGCAGTCGCCGTCGGCGCGGCAGCTCCCCGCCACCGCCTCGCAGCGGCCGTTCAGGCACAGCTCGCCGCGGGCGCACTGCAGGTCGCGCACGCACTGGGCGTCGGTGCACAGGCCGTCGTTGCAGATCTGGCCGGGTCCGCACTCCAGGTCCTCGATGCAGGGGGCCTGCAGCTCGCAGCGGCCCACGATGCACACCCGGCCGGGCAGGCAGTCCTGGTCGCGCAGGCAGATGGGGGCCCGGCAGCGGCCGGCCTCGCAGATCTGATCGGCGTCGCAGTTGGCGTCGCCCGCGCACTCGGGGGGCGCACAGATCTGGTTCAGGCAGATGTCGTCGCCCTGGCAGTCGTTGTCGATGCGGCAGCGGGTGCCCTGCCGGCAGAGGCCTGCGTCGCAGTACTCGCCGGCGCCGCAGTCACCGTCGGCGGCGCACTGCGGCGGGGCGCACACGCCGTCCACGCAGGCGGTGCCGTTGCAGTCATCGTCGCTGCGGCACACCTCCAGCGCGCTGGTCTGGATGGACAGCACCGAGCGGCCCTCGCCGCCCCAGGCGTCGATGAAGACGTAGTAGACGCCGGGGTTGAGCACGTCGAAGTCGATGCGCGGGTTCAGGTTGCCGTTGCCGTCGTCGTCGCAGCCGATCTCGCTGGCCGGGCCGTCGCAGTCCCGGCGCACGTACATCATGGGGTCGTAGCCCTGGTCGCTCTGCACCACCGCGAAGCGCACGGTGGCGGGGAAGCGCAGCTCCACCTGGATGGCCTGATCGGGGTTGGGGCCGCCGTTGGCGCACGAGGCCCGGTAGCCGTCGGGCCGGCCCGTGGTGTCCACCTGCACCTGCTGCTCGCCGGGCTGGGCCACCACCACCACCTGCACGTCGGGGTCGTTGGCGCACGGGCCCACCGCCTGGCAGATGCCGCCTACGCAGCTCAGGCCCACGGGGCAGTCGTCGTCGCCGCGGCAGCCGTCGAAGACGCACACGCCGGCCTCGCAGCGCTCGCCCACCGCGCAGTCCAGGTCGCGCTGGCACTCGATGGGGTTGCCGATGCATACGCGGTTCACGCACTGCTGGCCGAGCTGGCAGTCGGCGTCGTTACGGCAGCCGCCCAGGGGCTCGCACTGGCCGCTGCGACACACCAGGCCCACGGGGCACTGGGTGCTGTTGCGGCACCCGGGCTCACAGCCCCGGGTCTGGGGGTTGCACCACTCGCCCTGGGCGCAGTCTTCGTTGACGGCGCAGCGCTGCTCGACGGGGGCGCACTGGCCCATGTCGTCGCAGAAGGTGCCGTTGGGGCAGCGGTCGTCGCCCCGGCAGCCGGGCTGGCAGAAGCGGTTCACGCACATGGTGGTGAGCGGGCAGTCCTGATCCACCCGGCAGGCGCCCGGCAGATCCACGCAGCGGCCGCCCTCGCAGAGCTGGCCGGCGGCGCAGTCCACGTCCACCCGGCACTCGGGCGGGGGCGCCACGCACTCGCCGCCCTGGCAGAGCTGGCCGTTCGGGCACTGGGCGTCGAACTGGCAGGGGGGCTCGGGCTGGCAGAAGCTGAACTCGCAAACCTGGCCGCGGGGGCAGTCCACGTCCCGCTGGCACTCGGGCGGGGGCAGTTCGGCGCAGATGCCGGCGATGCAGGTCAGCGCCTCGGGGCAGTCGTCATCGGTGCGGCAGCCGTCGGGTCCCTCACACACGCCGTTGACGCAGCGGTTGATGTCCGGGGCCGGGCAGTCGAAGCGGTTGCGGCAGAAGAACGGCGGGATGCAGATGCCATCGGCGCAGGTGAAGGCGTCGGCGCAGTCCGCATCGCGGGCGCAGCGCACGGGCTGGCAGCTCCCGGCGTCGCAGCGCTCGTCGGGGGCGCAGTCGCCGTCGCCGAAGCAGTCCGGCCGCGCCTGGCAGATGTTCACCTCGAGGTTGCAGAAGCGATCCGCCGCGCAGTCCTGGTCGTCGCGGCAGAAGTCCAGCGGCCGGCACAGGTCGCCGATGCAGCGCTCGCCCCGCGGGCAGTCGGTGTTGTTGCGGCAGAAGCGCTCGTCCACGCAGGTATTGCTGAAGCCGTCGCAGATCTGGCCCAGCGGGGCGCAGTCGGCGTCGCGGTCGCAGCGGCCGGTGTCGATGCACTGGAAGTCCACGCAGGAGCGCAGGGGGCCGCAGTCGCCGTTCACCCGGCAGTCGCCCTCGAAGACGCATACACTGTCCACGCAGGCCTCGGGGAAGGGGCAGGGGCGGCCGGGGCCGCACTGGCCCACGTCCACGCACTGGAAACGCTGGCAGACCTGGCCGTCGCGGCAGTCGGCGTCGCCCTGGCACTGGCCGGTGAACACGCACTGGTTGCGCAGGCACTCGAAGCCCGGGCGGCCGCAGTCTTCCGCCACCTGGCACTCCACCTGCGGCATGCAGCGGAAGTCCTCGCACACCAGCCCGGCGGGGCACTCGTTGCTGTTGCGGCACTCGCCCGTGAACAGGCAGGTGCCGGCGCGGCAGGCCTCGCCGTCGCCACACTCACGGTCGTTCAGGCACTCGGGTCCGCAGATGCCGTTGCGGCAGGCGCCCCCCGGGCAGTCGGCGTCCACCCGGCACATGCCGATGAACACACAGGCGAAGCCCTGGCACACCTCGCCCGGCGGGCACTGGTCGTCGCCGCGGCACTCGCCCACGAACTGGCAGGTGAAGTCCCGGCAGCCGAAGCCGGCGGGGCACTCGCGGTCCACCCGGCACTCGCCGGTGAAGGTGCAGATGCCCCCGCGGCAGGCCTCGCCGGCGCCGCAGTCGCGGTCCACCCGACACTCGGGCGCCGGGAGACACAGGCCCTGCTCGCAGATCTCGCCGGGGTCGCACTGGGCGTCGATCATGCAGCCGTTGGCCACGCAGCGGCCGTTGTCGCACTGGAAGCCCGGCCCGCACTCGCCGTCGTTGCGGCAGCCCGGGTTGATGCCCGGGAAGCACTGGCCGAAGGTGCACTGCTCGCCTGGGCCGCAGTCGGCGTCGCGCTGGCACTCGGGCGGGGGCAGGGGGATGCAGGCCCCGAAGACGCACTCCAGGTTGCCCGGGCAGTCCTCGTCCACCTCACACTCGTTGCCGATGCGGCACTCGCCGTTCAGGCACTGCAGGCCGCCGGGGCAGTCGCCGTCGCGCTGGCAGACGAACTCCGGGATGCAGATGCCGCCGATGCAGGTGACGCCCGGGCCGCAGTCGCGATCCTGGCGGCAGGCGGCGGCCACGCAGCGGCCGAACTCGCACTGCTCGTCCTCGGCGCACTCGCGGTCGTCCAGGCAGCCCACCGGCACGCATGCGTTGTTCTGGCAGCGGTTGCCGGCGGGGCAGTCCGTGTCGTCCACACAGCGCTCGGGGTTGAAGCAGCGGTTGCCCCGGCACTCGGCCCCGATGGGGCAGTCGTTGTCCACCCGGCACTCCACCGGCAGGCACGCGCCCTCCACGCAGCCCAGCGGGGGCGCGCAGTCGTTGTCCACCCGGCACGCGGGGGGCAGGCACAGGCCCTGGCGGCACTCGGTGCCCTGGGGGCAGTCGCGATCCACCATGCAGCCGGCCACCACGCAGCGCTGATCCACGCAGCGCTGGCCGTCCTGGCAGTCCTGGTCGAAGCGGCACTCGATGGCCTCGACGCAGCGCTCGCCCTGGCAGCGGGTGCCGAAGGGGCAGTCGCGGTCGTCGCGGCACTCGGGGGCCACCACGCACTCGCCGGCCTCGCAGGCGAAGCCGGGGGCGCAGTCGGCGTCGCGCACGCAGCCGGGCTCGACGCACTGGCCGGCCTCGCAGATCTGGCGGGCGGGGCAGTCGCGGTCGTCGCGGCAGTCGGGGCCGAAGACGCAGCGGCCGTTCTGGCACAGGAAGCCGAAGCCGCAGTCCACGTCGGCGCGGCACTCCACGAACTCGATGCAGGTGAAGCCCTCGCACACCTCGCCCGGCGGGCAGTCTCGGTCCACCCGGCACTCGGGCTCGAACCGACAGACCCCCTGGTCACACACCTCGTCGGGGGGACAGTCCGAGTCGCGGCGGCACTGGGGAGCCGCCACGCAGGCGCCGTCCTCGCAGATCTGGCCGCGGCCGCAGTCGGCGTCCTGGCGGCAGCCCACGTCGAGGCACTCGCCGGCCACGCACTGCTGCAAGGGCCCGCAGTCCGCGTCGCCGCGGCAGCCGCCGCCCGGCACGCACTGCTCGGCCTCGCACACGAAGCCGGCGGGGCACTCCTCGTCGGCCACGCACTGGGGCCGCGGCCGGCAGGCGCGGGCCATGGGATCGCACACGAAGCCCGGGTCGCAGTCGGCGTCACCCACGCAGGCCACGCACAGCCCGTCGGCGGCGCACAGCAGGCCGGCGGGGCAGTCGTCGTTGTTGGCGCAGCGGGCGGCCTGGCAGGTGAACGTGGCGGGATCGCAGCGCTGATCGGGGCCGCAGGCGGCGTCGTCGCGGCAGCCGTCGCGGCAGGCGCCGGCCTCGCAGATGCGCCCGGCGCCGCACTCCACGTCGGCGCGGCAGGCGGGCGGGCCCTCATCGGGGCACACGCCCGCCTCGTCGCACACCGGCCCGCAGCCCTCGGGGCCGCACGCGGGTACGCAGCTTCCGGCGACGCACTGCTCGTTGGGGCCGCAGGGGGCGGCGTCCGAGCAGTCGCCGGGCAGCAGCTCGTCGGGCACGCAGATCTGGGCGATGCAGGTCTGCCCCGTGGGGCACAGCCCCTCGACGCAGGGGTCGCCCTCGACGCACTGGCCCGCCACGCAGGCCTGACCGCTCACGCAGTCGGCGTGGCTCTCGCACTCCAGGCTGGACCGGCCGCAGCCGGCGAGCAGGAGCAGGCCGAAGGAGAGCAGGGCGCCGTATCGCATCACTTCGCCTCCAGGATCCGCAGCTCGACCCGCCGGTTGGCCTGGCGGCCGCGCTCCGTCAGGTTGGGCTTCAGGGGCTTGCCGCCGCCGAAGCCCGTCACCGCGACCCGCTTGGGGCTCACCCCCCCGCGGACCAGCCTGGACTTTACGGATCGGGCCTGACGCTCGCTAAGCCGAGTGAGATCGGCCGCGTCGCCGCGGTTGTCCGTGTGCACCTCGACACGGATCTTGCCCACCTCGGGGTGCTTCTTCAGCCAGCCCGCCAGGGCCTTCACGACGTCGCGACCCTGGGCGTCCAGGCGGTGGCTGTCGGCCTCGAAGGTGATGGGCTTGCCCACCAGGATGGCGTCGCCCTTGCGGCGCACCAACCCCTTGCCACCGCTGCGCTTTCGGGGCGCGGGGTCGGGATCGGCGAACACGTCCTTGGCGACCCGGCCGGGCTTCTTCTTCGCCTTGCCCTTGCCCTTCTGCAGGGTGGCCTGGACGTCGGTGGGCTTGCCCCCGGTGAGGATGACCGTCTGTTCGAAGGGGGCGTAGCCGTCGGCCTCGACGGTCACCGGGTAGGTGCCCGGATCCAGCTCGGCGCGGTAGGGCCGATCGCTGAAGGCCTTGCCCGTGAGGTTGGCGGGGGCGCCCACGTCCACCGTGGCCGACAGGGGGCGGCCCGTGTCGCTCACCGCCTTCACCACGAGCACGCCCTTGGCGGCCTTGGGGTCGGGCTTCAGGGCGATGTCCACCGCGGCGTCCTGGCCGGCGGCCACCACCACCTCGGCCTGGGCGGGCAGGTAGCCCTTCGCTTCGGCGCGGACCGACACGGGCCCCGGGGCGAAGCGGTAGCCGCCGAAGCGGCCCTGGGCGTCGGCGAGCTGCGGCGAGAGGTCGTCGTGGCCCAGGTAGACCACGGTGGCGTCCTTGGGTGCGGCGCCGGTGTCGGCGGCCAGCACCCGGCCGCTGATGGCGAAGGTGTCGGGCGCGGGCGGCGCGGGCGGGGGCGGCGGGGCGGCCTGGGCCACCTCGCGCTCGATGACAAGCGGGCGCGGATCCAGGGTGTAGGCCACCGCGAAGCCCAGCATCCACGGGGGCGTGGCGGGCACGCCGGTGAAGGGCTGATCCGCCAGACCGATGCGGGCGGTGAGGTCCAGCGCCAGGTGCTCCAGGACGAAGCTGCGGACGCCCGCGGTGACCTGGTGGGGCACCGAGCCGAAGGCGAACTCGTTGCTGTCGCGGCCGCGGCGCTCCAGCTCTACCAGGAAGGGCGTACCGATCCGGTACTCGGCGTACAGGTTGGCGTAGCGGTGGAAGGGGCTCTCGAAGCCGAAGCCCAGCATCAGCCGGTCGTAGCGGCCCACCTGCAGGCCCCACTCCTGGATCAGGCTGGGCTCGTCGGGGCGGTCGGCGTACACGGCCTCGCCGTTCTCGAGGTAGTAGCTGACGTCCAGGTGGAAGCGGAACGGGATGGCCCGCTTGCGCATGAGATCGGTGGTGAACAGCGCGCGGAACTCGGCGCTGGTGGCGTCGCCCATGGGGCCGCCGCGGCCGGGCTCGCCCACCAGGTGCACCATGGCCGCCCCGCCCACCGCGAGGCTGTCGCTGACGAAGTAGCCGCCCTTGGCGCCCAGGGTGAAGTCGCCCTGGGTCTGGATGAGGGTGGGCAGGTCGCCGTCGTTGGTGTTGCTGGTGCTGCGCAGGTTGCCGAAGACCTCCAGGTACTCCAGCGGGGTCCACGCCAGGGCCAGGGTGGTGCCGGTGAACTGGCTGGCGCTGCCGTCGGCGGGGAAGCCGTCGATGTCGAACCAGTTCAGGCTCAGGCGCAGCCGAAGGGTGCCCTGGGGGCCGGGATCGGCGGCCCACACCTGGTCCAGGCCGGTGGGGCCGGCCAGGGCGGCCGAGCGCTGCTGCACCGGGATCCGGCCGGTGTCGTCCCGGGCGGTCTCTTTCAGCACGGTCTTGTCGGTGGGCGGCTCGGCGGGCGCGCGATCAGCCGGGGCCGCGGCGGGCGCCGCGGGGGGCAGCGCATCGCCCTCGGCCGCGCCGTCGTCGGCGGCGGCCGGGGCGGGCGCGGGGGCCGCGGCAGGCGCGTCATCCAGCAGCTCGCCGGTGCCGGCCTGAGCCAGGGCGACCGCCGGGGCGGACAGCAACAACAACAGGGGCAGCGCGCGGGTGCGGAGCATGACCTCGCCCATCCGATAACGACCGTCGGCGGCACCGTAGCAGGCCAGCCCGGCCAGCGGCGAGTTCGGCCAACGCCACGGACGATGTACGATGCGGCGCCGGTGGGGTGTGGGGGGAGGCATGAGCGACGGCGACAGGGCGCCGGGTGGCCGGGGGGCGGGGCGCGCGGCGCAGATCGGCTACTGGCTGGGCCCGGTGCTGGCTCTGGCCGTGTGGGCGCTGCCCACCCCCGCGGCGCTGAAGCCCGAGGCCCAGCGGCTGGCGGCCGCCACCGCGTGGATGGCCGCCTGGTGGATGACCGAGGCGGTGCCGGTGGCGGTCACGGCGCTGCTGCCCCTGGCGGTGTTCCCCCTGCTGGGTATCGCGGGGGCGAGGGCGGTGGCCCCCAGCTACGGGCACGACCTGGTGTGGCTTTTCTTCGGTGGCTTTCAGCTTGCCTTCGCCCTGGAGCGCTGCGGCCTGCACCGCCGCATGGCGTTGGCCATGGTGCGGGCCGTGGGCACCCGCCCCGACCGCCTGGTGCTGGGCTTCATGCTGGCGGTGGGCATGCTGAGCATGTGGCTGGTGAACACCAGCACCACCCTGATGATGCTGCCGGTGGGCATGGCGGTGGCCCGCGCCCTCGAGGGCGACGAGGAGCCGGGCCCCTTCGGCCGGTCGCTGATGCTGGGCATCGCCTACAGCGCCAGCGTGGGCGGGCTGGGCACCTTCATCGGCACGGCGCCCAACGGGATCTTCGTGGGCGTGGCCCGCAAGCAGGGCGTGGACGTGGCCTTCGGCGAGTGGATGCTGTTCGCGGCGCCCCTGGCGCTGCTGCTCATCGGCCTGATCTGGCTGTACCTGACCCGGGGCGCCTTCCCGGTGCCGCGGGGCGAGCTGCCGGCGGATCACCCGGCCAAGGCGGCGCTGGGCCGTGACCTGGGCCCGTGGTCGCAGGCCGAGCGACGGGTGGCGGTGGTGTTCGCGCTGGCGGTGGCCGCCTGGATCAGCCGGCGTTTCATCATCGACGGGCTGGGCCTGCCCAAGGACCTGCTGACGGACACCACCGTGGCCATCGCCGCGGCCATCGTACTGTTCATCGTGCCCGCCCGGGACGCGGCGGGGCAGCCGGGGCACCTGCTGGACTGGAAGACCAGCATGCGCACGCCGTGGCACATCCTGCTGCTGTTCGGGGGCGGCTTCGCCATCGCGGCGGGCTTCGAGGCCACGGGCCTGTCGGCCTGGATGGGCGAGGCGCTGGCCAGCGCCATCGCGGGCTGGCCGTTGTCACTGGTGATCCTGGCGGTGGTGCTGCTGATCACGTTCCTCACCGAGGTCACGAGCAACACGGCCACCGCCACGGTGCTGCTGCCGGTCATCGGCGGTATGGCCACGGCCATGGGGGTGGCCCCGCTGCTGCTGATGGTGCCGGCCACGCTGGCGGCGAGCTGCGCCTTCATGCTGCCGGTGGCCACGCCGCCCAACGCCATCGTCTACGCTTCGGGGCTGGTGCGCCTGCCCGAGATGGCGCGGGCGGGGCTGTGGATCAACCTGGGCTCGGCGGTGGTGATCACGGCGTGGATGCTGACATGGGGCCGCTGGACCCTGGGCTGAGCACCATCCGGCCGGTCGGGCGCGCTGGGACGCCTGCGGGTCCGGCTGGCCGACAAGAAGGGAAGGCGGCGGTCGCCCGCCATTCTCGTCGGGCCTTCAGGGCCGGCTGAGCGCGGTGCGTGAGCTACTCGCACACCTCGGCAGGCGTGCAGTAGCGCAGGCTCTCGTCGTGCTCGAAGGCCATGCACACCCAGTCGGCGGGGCAGTCGGCGTCGGCCTCGCAGCGGCTGCCCGAGCACACCTCGGGGTTCACGTGGTACTCGCCGTCGGGGCAGTTCATGGGCAGGTTCAGGCAGCGGATGCTGCAGGGATCGCGGAGCTGCCCGGTGGGGGTCTGGCGCAGGGCGCAGGGGTCCCCCGGATCCTTGCAGGCGGGCAGCAGCGCCGCGGCCGCCCCCAACAGGGCCATCAGGCGGCTCACTCGCCGCCCTCGGGCCAGGCGCTGGTGGGCCAGCCCTGGTCGCGCCAGTGCCACAGCCCCTCGTCGAGCACCGCGGTGCGCTCGAAGCCCGCGGCGCGCAGGGTGTCGACGGCCCGGCCCGAGATGGCGTGGGGGCAGCCACAGTACGCCACGATCCACACGTCGCGGGGCAGCCGCTCCAGGTAGTCGGGCAGCTCGAAGCTGGGCAGCGAGATGGCCCCGGTGATGTGGAGCAGCAGGAACTCGGCGCGGGCGCGGGCGTCGAGGATGATCAGGCGCTGGCCGGCGTCCATCGCTGCCTTCACCTCGGCCGCGGGCACGAAGCGCCCCTCGCGCAGGTTGAACTGCGGGTCCTCCCCCTGGGGGTTCAGCGTGGCGTTCTCGGGATCGGGCACGTACTCCATCTCGACGGGGCCATCCACGGGGACCTGCCAGGAGCGGATCAGCGCCACCAGATCGTTGACCTGCTGGGCCGTGAACGGGCCGCCGGACGCGTCGAGCCAGGGCTCCATGGGGGTGCCCTCGCGGCCGTGCCGGATGGCGTGGGCGATGAAGCCGTCGCTGGCAGTCTCGAGGAACCAGGGGTTGGCGACAGTCATGTAGTCGCCGCCCTGGCCCTGCGCGCCGTGGCAGTCGGCGCAGCGCTCGGCGTAGAT
This sequence comes from Myxococcales bacterium, assembly GCA_020633555.1. Classification (GTDB taxonomy): domain Bacteria; phylum Myxococcota_A; class Bradymonadia; order UBA7976; family UBA1532; genus JACKDL01. The sequence continues at coordinate 21,493 of JACKDL010000052.1, forward strand.
CTGCCGGGCCTGCTCGGGGTCGCCCTGAATGACCTCGGCGTGCACCGGCAGGGGCTCACCGGCCTGCCAGCCGCGGATGTGATCCACGATCAGATCCACCTGGGCGTCGTTGAGCGGGCCGTCGTTGATCTGGCCCAGGATGGGCATGGGGGTGCCGGGGCGGCCGTGGACGATGGCCTTGCGCAGGAAGTCGTCGGTGACCGTCGCCTGGAAGGCCGGGTTGGCCAGCGCGTTGGCGTTGTCGCTCACGTACCCCTGCCCGTCGACGCCGTGGCAGAAGCTGCAGAACTCGTCGTACAGGCGCTTGCCCTCGTCCGGCGGCGGCGCCGCGTCGGTGGTGGCGTCGATGATCTGCATGTCGGGATCGGGGCCCATGTCCGGCGGGGCGGCCTGGTCGATCGCGGGGGCCTGATCCCGGATCGCCTGATCGCGGGCGGCCTGATCCGCGGCGGCCCCGTCGGCGGGGGTCGCGCCGTCGGCCCTGACCGCGGCGTCCAGGCCGCTGGCGGGGATCACGGGATCGGCCTCACAGGCCAGCGCACCGAGGGCGCAGGCCAGCGCCAGGAGGGAGTACGGCTTGAGTGTGCTCATGGGCGCCAGAGTGCGGACCGCCGGGGGTCGACGCAAGCCCGGGTGGCGGCCGTGCGGCGCGAACGGGCTGCGAGGGCTGCGGGCCGAGCGGTTACAGGTAGGGCTCGTCGTCCAGGTCGTCCTCGGCCTCGAAGGCGGCGTCGGCCGGCAGCCTGGCCATGCCGGCCTTCAGCATCTCGACGTGCTCGGTCTCTTCGTCGCGCAGCTCGGTGAACAGGGCCTTCACCTCGGGGTCGTGGATGTGCGGCAGGGCCATGTCGTAGAAATCAAAGGCCTTCTGCTCGGCGGCCAGGCCCACTTGGAAGGCCTTGATCGTCGACATGCCGCTGTAGACGGCGCCCACGTCAGGGGCCTCGACGTCATACAGGTCGTCCAGGCCCACTCGGGCGGGCTTGTCGCCGAACAGCTTCTTGCGGCGGGCCTCGAGCTCCTGGCCGTGCTTGGCCTCGTTGTCGGCCATGCTGGCGAAGAACGACCCGGCGTCGTAGCCGCCGTAGGTGCCGAGCTGCGAGGCGAAGAGCTTGTAGCGGTGGTAGGCCTCCAGCTCGATGAGGTGAGCGAGGTCCAGGGCGTCCATGAGGCTGAGCTTGGACAGGTCGAGACGGGTGGCCATGGTCCGTTCCTTACGTTCGTGGGCGACGGCCGCGGCGCCCATGACGGGTGCCGGCGGGGATCGGCGGCCTTGCGAACGGCATCCGCCAGATTCCACTTCACGCATGGGTGGCCGTGGCACCAGTCGCCTCGCCCGCGGCGGCCCACCCGGCCTCACGCGGTCGGCGGCTCGGGGCGGCGCTCCAGGGGCACGTCCGGGTCCAAGGCATAGCCGGCGTCGCTGCGCAGGAGCACGCCCGCGAGGCCCAGCCGGCGCAGGGCCGCCAGCGCCACGTACAGGCGGTTGCGCGCGGCCGTGGGATCGATGCGCTCACCCGGCCAGGTCGCGGCGACCAGGGCCTCGGTGGGGCACGCCTTGCCTGGGGTGAGCGCGCGGGCGTCGGCCAGCGCGGCCAGCAGCCGGCGCAGCACCTGGCGTCCGCCGAGCTGGGCGATGGGCAGCCCCGGCGCCTGGAACCACGCGGCGTCCTCGGCGACACACAGCACCTGGCCGGCCGCCCGCTGTTGGGCGCGGCGGGCGGGCGCCAGCGCGTCGGCCAGCAGCCGGGCGGCGTTGCGCAGCGCGGCGCTGGTCCGCGCGAGCTCGGGCGGCACCCCTGCGAGGGCGGCTTCGGCGCCGGCCAGGTCGCCTTCGGCCAAGGCGACCTGTGCGAGGTACAGGGCCGCGGTGTGGCGGGTGGCCGGATCGGGGAGTGTAGCGACGGGGCCCGCGGCGACACGGGCGGCCGCGCGGGCGGTGGCCACCTGCCCCTGGCCCGCCAGGGCGGCGGCGCGCACGGCGAGCACCAGCGGGCGGAACACGGGCTCTGCCGCGGGCAGCAACGCCAGCGCCACCTCGGCCTGGGTCGCGGCGGCCGCGGGGCGGGCCTGGTGCAGCGCCACCACGCCGCGGGCGCCTTCGAAGCTGCCCGCGTGGGCGCGGGCGTCGAGCTGCCGCAGGCTGGCGGCGGCCTCGGCCAGCACGTCGTCTGCGGCCGCGTACTCCCCGCGCTCGATGAGCGCCATGCCGAGCTGCCCGAGCGAGATGGCGGCGGCGTGGCGGTCGCCGCAGTCGAGCAGGCGACCGCGCCCCTGGCGCACCAAGGCGCTGCCGGCCTCCACGTCGCCCGCTTCCAGGGTGGCGGCGCCCAGGTTGCAGAGCAGCACCCCCTCCTGGCGTACCAGCGCGGCCTCGCGGGCCACGGCCAGGCCCGCGCGGTAGTGGAGCTGAGCCTCTAGCGGGGCGCCGCGGCGTCGGGCGGCGTTGCCCCGCTCGCTGGCCACCTCGGCCTGGCCCAGGGGGTCGCCGGCGCGCTCCAGCGCCTCGGCGGCCCGGGCCAGCCAGGCCTCGGCGTCGGGGTGGGCGCGATCCACCGACCACCGCGCGCGGGCCAGGCAGGCTCGGCCGACCGCGTCGGGATCCCCGCTCTGGAAGGCCAGGTCGATGGCCGCCTGGAACACGGCCTCGCGGGGGGCGTCCGCCAGCGCGGGATCCAGGGCGGCCTGCAGGTGGAGGGCCTGGGCGCGGAGCGCGGGCGGTCCGTCGGGGCGGGCCAGCGCGGCCTTCAGCAGCGGCACCGCCGCCGCCCTGGGGCCCTGCCGCGCGTACACCGCGCACAGGGTCACGGCGGCCTGCAGCGCCACCTCGGTCGCCTCGTCGCCCTCACGGTCGAGGGCCCAGCGGGCGACGGCGCGCAGGGCGGCTTCGTCCTGCGTCTCGGGGGCTCGGGCCAGCACCCGCTGCGCGTGCCGCCGGCGCAGGGTGAGCTGGGTGCCCGCGGCCAGCGTGCTGAGCCGCTCGGCGGCGTCGTGGCGCAGCAGGGGCAGCACCTGGAACCGTCTCGGCCCTGGGCCCGCCGAGGGCTGGAGCAGGCTGTGGCGCTGCAGGGTGTGCAGGGCGTCGAGAGCCTGGGCTCCCAGCAGGTGCTCCAGATCGGCCAGGGTGAAGGGTCCCCCCGGCAATGACAGGGCGGCGAACGCCCGCTGGGCCTCGGGGGGGAGCAGGCGCCACGAGGCGTCCATGGCGGCCCGGAAGCTGCCGTGGGGCGCTCCGGAATCGCCGGGGCCGGCCAGCAGCGGCAGTGGGTTGTCCAGGCGCGCGGCGAGCTGCGCGACATCGATCAGCTCCAGGCGGCGGGCCGCCATCACCAAGGCCAGCGGCAGGCCCCCCAGCCGCTCGACCACCGCCTGCACGTGCCGGGCGTCGGGGGCCTCGGGCGCCCAGGTTCGGGCCAGATCGCTGAAGAGCGCTGCGGCATGCGCCGGTGTCAGCGGGTCGAGGGCCATGCACCGCTCAGCGGCAAGTCCCAGGGGCAGCCGCGAGGTGATCAGCACCTGCAGGTCGGGCGCAGCCTCGAAACCGGCGGTGAGCAGGTCGGGCAGGGTGGCGACCAGCGCCTCGGCGTCGTCGATCACCAGCAGGCGGACCTCGCGCAGCGCCCGGCCCAGGGCCGTAGGGTCGGCGGCGCGGTTCAGGCCGAGCTGTGCCGCAAGGTGGCGGTGCAGGTCGTCGCGGTCGGCAGCCTGGCGGGCGGCGCACCGCACCACGCCCGGAAGCGACGCGGTCGCAGCCGCCGCGAGGGCGGACTTTCCGACGCCGGGCGGCCCGGTCACGGTGATGAGGCGGGCCCCCTCGCGCAGCCACGCGCCCAGCGCGTCGAGCTGCCCGTCCCGCCCCACCAGCCGCCGCTGCATGCCGCCTCCGCGCCGATTTAATCCGTCTTAAACGGGCCGCTGCCTATGTTGGCCGGGACTTCGGCGGCGACGCCACTCACACAGGAGACTCCCCATGACTCGTCCACTCGGCATCCTCCTCTGCGCGTTTACTCTGCTGGCCGGCTGCACCGGCGGCTCGGGGTCCGGCTCGTCGGGCGCGGGCGGCGCCGGGGGCGGCGCGGGTGGCGCTGCGGGCGGGGCGGGCGGTGTGGGTGGTGGGGCCGCCTGCGACGACACCGATCCCGGCGGCGACCGCTGCGCCGAGGCCAGCGAGTGCAACGTGGAGTGCAAGTGTGAGAACGGCAGTGTGACGACGGGGAGCTGCGGCGGCGGCACCTGCGCGTCGGCCGACGACGTGTGCCCCGAGGCCTGTGAGGCCTTCCCGGCGAACGGCGACTGGACCGACACGTTCTGCTTCATCGGCACCGAGGGCGGGGGCGCGGGCGGTGCAGGCGGCATGGG
>JACKDL010000053.1 GCA_020633555.1 Myxococcales bacterium
CGTGGATGCCGCGCGCCAGCGCGGCCGCCACCGTCGCCGGCGCGGCCAGGCCGGCGCCGAGCGGTGCGGTGAGGGCCAGGTCGGGGCCGAGCCCCAGTGGGGTGACCTCGGGTGCCTGCGCGAGCGCCCAGGCGGCCAGAGCGGCCAGGGCCTCGTGGGCCACCGCGTGGTCGATCAGCCGGTGGCACGCCTCGTCCAGGCGCGCGAAGGGCTCGAGCGCGGCGGCGGCCACCAGGCGAGGCGCCCGCGCGGGCAGAGGGGGAGGCGGCAAGGCGTCCGCCGGATCGGCCTCGTGCCGGGCGATGGCCAGATCGCGGCGCAGGCGGCTCAGGGCCAGCGCCTCGGCCGCGGGCGAACCGTCGGGGTCGAAGGGCATGTAGGTGGTCGCCAGGATCCCGCGCTCGCCGGTGTTGGCCCGAAAGGCGGTGTCCACCGCCGCGCACAGGGCGGGCGCCTGGGCCAGCCGCACCAGCATGGCGCCCCGGCCGCCGGCGGCGAAGAGGAAGCGCTGCCCGTAGTCGAAGCCGGCCCGTCCGCTGGCCAGATCGGCCTCGACGGCGGCCACTTGGGCCTGGGCCTGGCGGGCGTCGTCCCCGGCCAGCCAGGCGTCGGGCTCGGCCACCTGCCAGGCCACCAGCGCGCCGTCGGCGCCCAGCACCCGCCGGGCAAAGTCCAGCCGCTCGGTGGTCTCGGCGCGCAGGCGCTGGATATCGGGGGCCGCTGGGGCCGTCACGGGCGATCCTCGGGGCGGGTGTGTCGCGTCGAAAGGTCGCCCGCGGGGCTGCGCACTGTCAACGCTGGCCGGCCCTGGCGCGCCAGGCCTCGGCGGCCTCCGGCTGGCCGAGCCCCGCGGCCTGCACGGCGGCCAGGTGCGCGGCCTGGGCGGCCCGCGCCGGCTGGCCCAGGGTGTCCGCCAGCCCATGGGCCCACTCGGCGCACTGCAGCACGTCCGGGTCGCAGACGCGGCCGTCGGCCACGGGCCCCAGCGCCGCCCACCGGGCGTCCCACGCCGCCCATTCCCCCGCGTGGGCCAGGCACGGCAGCAGGGCAGCGCTGAACATGGCGGCCATCAGCGGGTGGGCGCTCTGCAGGCCGCGCTCCAGCAGCACCCGCGCCTGGGCGTAGCGGTGCCGGGCCAGCGCCACCAGGGCCAGGTTGGCGTCCAGGGTCGCCGGCCGCCGGCCGGTCAGGTCGAAAAGGCGCTCGCTCTCCAGCAGCGCCTGCTCGGCCCCGGCCAGATCCCCCAGGTGGCGCAGGGCGTCGCCCGCCCACAGCCCCACCTGGGCCTCCTGCAGCCGGGCGCCCGCCGCGCGAAAAAGGGCCTTGGCGTTGTCGCACCAGGCGATGACGTCAGGATGGCGCCCCTCAATGCGGGCCAGGTCGGCGCGGTACAGGGCCAGCTCACCGCGGCGGGCGGGCGGCGCGTCGGGTGGGGTCTGCAGATCGGCGGCATCCAGGTGCTCGCGGGCCGCGATGACCTCGCCCTGGCGGGCAAACGTCTGGGCGAGCTGAATGGCCACCCGCGCCAGGCCCGCGGTGTCGCCGGCGGCCTCGAAGGCGGCGCGGGCCTCCTCCAGCAGGGGGCGGCCGGCGGCGGGGCCCTCGTGGAGGCAGGTGGCCATGCCGGCCAGGCAGGCGGCGCGGGCGATCAGGCCCTGATCCCCGTCGACCCGAGCGGCGGCCAGGGCCCGCCGGACCGGCTGCCGATCCCGCCGGGGATCGGCGTGGTGGGTGATCTCGGCCCAGGTCACCCGCAGGCGGACGAACTGCCGATCGGCGCGGCGGACCCCCAGCCGGCGCCAGACCCGCGCGAGCTGCAGCAGGCGCCGGCGGGCCCGTGGCAGATCGCCCCGGTCCAGGGCGGCCTGCGCCGCGATCTCGAGCCGGGGCGCGGCCTCGTCCGGGCGCCCGGCGGCCAGCAGGTGGTCGGCCAGACGGCCCGCCGAGGGGGCCGGCTGGCGCAGCATCATGGCCGCACAGGCGGCGTGCCAGCGGGGGCTGCGGTCGGCTGCGGCGGCCTGGGCCAGGAGCAGGTCGCGCACCCGGCGGTGCGCGAAGGCGAGCTGTCCGTCGTCGGTGCGCTGCAGCAGCCCCGAGTCTAGCAGCCGCCGGATCGCCATCGGCTCGAAGGCCACCCCGGCCTGGATGCAGGCGGCCCGCCAGTCGCCGGCGGGCACGCTGTCGCCCAGCGCGGCGGCCAGCTCGAAGGCGTCGCGGGCCCCGGCGGGCCCGGCCACGGCGTCGGCGATGCGCTCCCGCCACAGCGCGGCGTTGTCGGCGGGCATGGGCGGGGCGTCCGGCCGCAGGGCGTCCCCCTCGGGCGTGCCGGTCAGGGCGTCGTTGGCGATCAGGTGCCGCACCAGGGCCAGGGCCGCGCGGGGGCTGCCGGCGGCCCGCGCGACGAGCTGGCTGCGGGTGGTGGGCTGGAGCGCCAGCAGGCCGCCGAGCAGGGCGCTCAGCTCGTCATCGCCCATCGGGCCCACGGCCAGCCGCTCGCCGGGGGCGCCCGCCAGGCTGGCCGGGTCCAGCAGGCCCGCGGTGTCGGTCCGGCGTGTCAGCACCACCACCACCGGCAGATCGGGCCAGCGGCGCGCCAGGTGGGCCACCCAGGCCAAGGTGTCGGGGGCGTGGTGCACGTCCTCCAGCCGCAGCAGCACGGGCCCGGTGGCCGCCCGCGCCGCCAGCGCCTGGCCCATGACGGCATGGCGCTCGGTCGCGGTGACCGGGCGGCCCTCCAGCACGTTGGCCAGGGCCTCGTGCACCTCGACGCTCGCCAGCGCGAGCTGGGCCGCCAGCGCCTGGCGCAGGGGTCCATGGGCCAACCAGCGAACGCGCAGCAGGCGCCGCCACAGGGCCTGCAGAGGCTCGCCCAGCCGATCATCGGGTCGGTGGATCGCCTCGCCCACCTCGGCCGCCCCGCAGGCGTGCGCGCTCTGCGCCAGCCACCGGGCCAGGTGGGACTTCCCGCGCCCGGCCGGGCCCTCCAGCCACAGCACCTGCAGGCCCTGGCCCTCTGCGGCCGCCCGCAGGGCCTGCCAGAGCCGGCTCCGCAGCCCCTCGCGGCCCACGGTGGGTGGGAGCCGCAGCGCGAACAGGCTGCGCCCCAGGCCCGGCGGCAGCAGGGCCCGCAGGGGGGGTCGGGGCGGCTCGGGGGGGACGGGCAGGCGGTCCAGCGGTGGAGGCGCCAGGTCGACCCAGGTGCTGTGGGCCCGCGGGCCCGTCACGGGGCCCAGATCCTGGGTCGGCAGATCACCCGAAAGGTGGGGCCCGGTGACCACCGTCGTGTCGTCGAAGGCCAGCGGCGGATCATCGGGCGGGGCGGCCCTTGGCAGGGGCGCCCCCTCGGGCGCCGGCAGGGCCAACAGGGCTTGCAGCGCGTGGGCGGCGGTGGGGAAGCGGGCCTCCACGGGCTTGGCGGCCATGCGCGCCAGCCAGCCGTCCAGCCCCGTGGGCACCGCCATCCGGGGCCGCACCGGGGGCAGCGGCTCGTGGCGCTGCGCGCTCAGCAGGCCCTCCAGATCCCGTGAGATGTGCTGCCACGGGTGGCGTCCGCACACCAGCTCCCACGCCATCAGCCCCAGGGCGTACAGGTCGGTCTGTGGGCCGAAGGTTCGCTCGTCGGCGGTGGTCTGTTCAGGGGCCATGTAGGCCGGCGTGCCCACCAGGCCGGCCCCGGCCCGGGTCGCCGCCGGCCGCCAGGCGATGCCGAAGTCGGTGAGCACCGGGCCCGAGGGCGTGAGCATTACGTTCTCGGGCTTCAGATCCCGGTGCACCAGCCCGCGGGCGTGCACATGCGCCAGCGTGCGCAGCAGGGCGGCCAGCGCCCCTTGCACGGCGGCCCAGGGGTGCAGATCCGGCGCCTCGTGGAGCTGAGGCCCGTCCAGCCACTCCATGGCCAGCCAGGGCGCGCCGGCCTCGAGCTGCGGGTGGCCGGCCGGCACCACCCCGTGATCCAGGATCCGCACGACGCCGGGGTGATCGACCCCCGCCATGGCCCGCACCTCGGCCCCGAACCACTCCCGGTACCGGGCGTCGGCGGCGTGCCGCGCGGTGATGACCTTGACGGCCACCCGGTGTCCGGTGGGCTGGTGGTGACCCCGCCACACCACCGCCATCCCCCCCTGACCGGCGGGGGTCTGCAGGGTGTACGTCCCAAGCTCGGTGTGCATGGACGCATCATGGCGGCGATCGGGGGGTTGGGGCCAGGGGGCCAGGGGCCCGCCGGTCAGGCGGCGTCGACGTACGCCACCACCGGGTCGGTCTCGAGCACCACGCGGTCGCGGCCGGTGCGCTTGGCCCGCAGCAACGCCTCGTCGGCCCGGCGCACCGATCCGTCCAGGTCGTCGGCGCCGCGGGCGATGCCCACCGAGACCGTGAAGGCCGGGCCGTCGGCGGCGGCCATCCGGGTGGCCAGGGCCTCGCGCAGCCCGTCGGCCCAGGCGCGGGCGGCCTCCAGGTCGTGGTCGGGGAGGCAGACCACGAACTCCTCGCCCCCATGGCGCGCGGCGAGCAAGGGCTCGGGGCAGGCGGCCTTCAGCACCTGGGCGAACCGGCGCAGGGCCTGATCGCCAGCGGCGTGGCCGTGGGTGTCGTTCAGGCGCTTGAAGCGGTCCAGATCGGCGTAGGCGATGGCGTAGCCGCGGCCGGCCCGCAGGTGGGCCTCGGCCAGCTCGTCGAAGCGGCGGCGGTTCAGCAGCCCGGTGAGCGGATCCGTGCGGGCCTGGGTGTCCTTCTCGGCCATGGCCCGCAGTACGGTGAGGCGATCGCCCAGCTTGTGGCTGAGCAGATCCAGGGCGTCGAGCAGCTCCGGGCGGCCGGGCCTCACCGTGCCCAGCACCGACAGCACGCCCACGGTGCGGCCGTTGATGGCCACCGGGTGGCAGCTCGCCGAGCAGCCGTTGGCGCAGGCCAGCCGTCCGCAGGCGTCCAGGGCGGTGGAGTCGGGGAACACCATGCGTTGGCCGGTGCGCGCCGCGGGGCAGTCCCGCGGCGTGGCGGGCGCGTCGGCCCCGTGGGCCCCGGTCTCCAGCACGGCGCGCAGGTGAGCGTTCGAGGCGTCGGCCAGCAGGATCGACGCGGGCTGCTCGGGCGCCAGCTCCGCCAGGGCGCGCATGGTGGTCCGGCAGACCTCCTCCTCACACTGGGCGAGCTGCAGCGCCCGCGACAGGCGCCCCTCGAAGGCCACCACCTTCTGGCTGCGGGCCAGCCGCTGCGCCTGGCGCCCGGTGACGGCGAAGATGCCCACCACCATGCCCAGCACCACCAGCGCCACCACGGCCACCACCACATGCATCACCAGGCGGCTGCCGGCGCTCAGATCGGGCACCAGCAGCTCGACGCTGGCGCTGACGAACAGCCACCCGCTGAGGATCGTCCCCATGAGGGCGAGGGTCAGCACTTTGAGCGTGCGGGGAATCTCCGGAAACACCTGCCACCTCCCTGGATCCGCCTGCACCCAGGGAACGGAGGGGTCAGGGAGTGGCTTGACCTGGGGGGGTCCCTGACCGGTCGCGCAGGTAGGCGAACAGGGTGTCCAGCTCGGCCTCGTTCAGGGCCACGGGCGGCATGGGGCTGCCCTCGCGGATGGACTGCGGGGCGCGGAGCCAGCGGCGCAGCATGGCCGGCTGCCAGTAGTCCAGCACCCCGACCGGGCGGCCCAGCTCGGGGCCGATGGTGCCACCCAGCCCCTGCAGCCGATGGCACTTGTGGCAGTGGGTGCGCCACACGTCGAACCCGGCGCGGACGGCCGCCGGCGCGTCGGCGGCGGGCACGAGCCCGGCGAACCGCTCGCTGAAGTTGATCGTCTCGACCGCGGTGACCTGGTAGGGCCACTGCGCCTTCTTGGGCGGCGTGCCCGGCCACACCAGGTACAGCGGGCCCAGCGCGACGGGCGCGGCGTGCCCGGGCAGGGTGTGCCGAAATGGGGCACCGTCCGCCCGCGCCCAGACGAGCCACGGCGCACCGGCCAGGGCCGTCGCCACCGGGAGCGCCGGCTGGTAGCCGTCCAGGCAGGTGAACAGCAGCTCGTCGGCCGCGCGCCAGCCAGCGCCGAAGCCCTGTTGCAGGGCGGCCCGCAGGGGCACGCCTCGCCATGCCACCGGCGCCGAGGCCCCCGGCGGCGCGGCCTGGACGACGCCGGCGCCGGGCAGGGCCGCCAGGGCGTCGACGTCCAGTTGGCCCTCCGCGGCGCCCAGGAAGCGCAAGGCGGGCCCGGCGGGCGGGGCGGCGTCGGCCGAAGCCGCGGCGGTGGCGACGGCTGACCTCGGGCGGCCCGCCGGGGGCGGCTCGCATGCCGCCAGACTCACCACCAGACTCAACGCCACGGGGGCCAGGCCCCGCCCCATCAGAACCGCCACTCGGCCGTCAGCCGCACGGTCCACAGCCCTTGGGCGTCCGCCTTGTCGTCGCAGGTCTCGGCGCCGTCCACCTTCACGCAGGCGTCCAGCGGCATGAGCTGTCCCAGGGTGATCAGCGGGCCCAGCCACAGCGTCGAGTTCACCCGCCACAGCGCTTGAGCCGAGGCGCCCAGGTGCAGCCCGAAGCCCGTCTCTTCGGTCTTCACGCCCTGCAGGGTGCGGGTGTTGCTCGACGAGTACACCCCCAGCATGGGCCCCGCCGCCAGCTCCAGCCGGTCGGTCAGGGCGTGGTGCAGCGTGGGCACCAGATCGCCCGCCAGCAGCCAGCCCTGGCCGCCGCCGCCCACCACCGTCTCGCCTTCGGCGTCCTCGCCGCGCAGCAGCTCGCGGTTGATGCGCTGGGCGGTGAAGCGGGCCCGCAGCGAGGCCCAGGGCGTGAACTGCCAGCCCGCCTCGGCGCCCAGCGTCCAGCCCCACCACAGGTCGTCGCCGTCGCCGGGCTCGCCCACGCCGCCCTGCAGCGCCAGGCTGAGCCCCAGCGGCGCGGCCTGGGGCTCGGCGGTGGGCGGGGGCGTCTTGCCCTGAACGCGGGCCAGGAACCCGTCGAGCGCGGCGTTGAACTCGGCGGGGCAGTCGAGCTGGACCGAGTGGCCGCAGCCCGCCAGCGTCACCAGCGCGCTGCCGGCGATGCCCTGGTGGCCCGCCTGCATGACCTCGCGGGTGGTGCCCCCGTGCAGGAACGGGTTGGGGATCAGCCGGTCCATGTCGCCGTGGATGATGATCGTGGGCGCCTTGATGGCCCCCAGGTTCGTCCGCACGAAGTCGTTGGCGGCGAGCCCGTGGATGCTCTTCACCTGGGCGTAGGCGTACTCGGGGAACTCGGGCGTCTTCGCCAGCCGCACCCGCTCCTCGATGAGCCACAGCAGGTCGTCGCGCCAGCGGTTGAAGTTGGCCTTGCGCACCGACCCCCAGATGGCCTCCTCGTCGGCGCCGCGGATCAGGTTCACGGTCATCACGTCGCGGAACCACTGCTGCTCGCGGGGCCCGAAGGGCTCGAAGCCGGCGGGCGCGGCCAGCACTATGGCCCGGGGCCACTCGGGGTAGCGGATGGCCAGCGACAGGGCGGTCTGCCCGCCCATGCTGTGCCCGATGAGGACCGGGTGCTCCACCTTCAGCTCGGCCAGCAACAGGCGCAGCACGTCGCCCATGGCCTCCATGGTGTAGGGGAAGCCGGCGGGCTTGTCGGACTTGCCGTAGCCCAGCATGTCGGCGGCGATCACCCGGTAGCCCTGGGCGGCGTAGGCGTCGAGCTGGCCACGCCAGAACTTCAGGTAGCTGCCCAGGCCGTGCATGAACACGAGCGTCTGGGCGCCCTGGGGGTTCAGCTCCACGTAGCGCAGGGTGGCGTCCTGGCGCAGGCCGAACTGCCCCGCGGGTACGGTGAAGGCCTTCACCGGCCAGGCCTGCCCGCTGGGGCCGGCGTAGGGCAGATCCGCGAAGCGCAGCGCGGGCTTGTGGAGGTAGCTGGGCGTGCAGGCGCCCAGGGTCAGCAGCATCAGGGCCGGGATCAGGTGGGCACAACGCAGCGTCTTCATGGTGCCCCCCTCAGAACCCGTACCAGGTGAACGTGGTGAACGCCGCCCACGGATCTTCGGTGATCTGCGGGTTGTCGTCGTAGAAGTCGCCGCGGGCCAGGTAGCCCACGTGCAGGCCCACGCTCATCAGGTAGCGGAAGCTGTACTCCAGCTCGGCGTTCACCTCGATGCCGAGCTGCCGGCCGCGATCCACCACGATCTCGTCGGTCTCGCGGTCACGCACCGCGGTGTCGGCGGTGGCCGCGCCCCAGGCCGCTCCCAGCTTCAAGTGGAGCTGGTCGGGGATCAGGTCGTGCTGGGCGGTGAGGATGGCCGTGGCCAGCCCGTAGCCCTGGTTGCTGATGTCGGTGACCGCCCCGGTGTAGTTGCTCACCGTGCGGGTGAACGGCATGAGCAGCAGGGTCTTGTGGTTGAACCACACCGCGCCGGGCAGGCCGTAGTAGTTCATGGTCCACGGGCCGCTGTACTCGGCGTCGTTCGGGTCGTCGTCGCCCGTGGTGTACATGCCCTCCAGGGTGACGATGTCGCCCATCGTCTTGCCCCAGTGCCACATGAACTCCAGGTTCGCGGCGAAGCCCGAGATGTCCAGGTCGTACAGGGCGTCGTCCAGCGGCTCGTCGCCCTCCATCACCTCGGGTCGGCCGTCGGCGTTCTCGTAGTGGCCCGTGTTGAACATGAAGAAGCCCGAGGCGGCGAGCGGCCCCGTGCCGAAGTGCAGGTTGTGGTGGAAGTGGGCGCCCAGGTAGTGCACGGCGCCCGACGGGTTGTTCACCGCGGCGGGGCGGGTGCCCACGAAGGCCATCTTGGGCCCGCGGGGCACGGCGGTGAAGCTCTGGGCCCGGCCGCGGGTCTCGTCGGCCAGGTACCAGTAGGTCAGGCCCACCACCGTCTCGGGCTGCACCCGGAAGGCGTAGTCGGCGGTGAACAGCCGGGCGTAGAAGAAGCTGGGATCCTGCTCGGTGGCCCGCAGCGGCTGCGCGGCGCCCAGGGGAATGAAGCTCAGCTTGCCCAGGCCCCAGTCCGTGTTGGCGAACGCGCTGATCCCCGTGGCGTCCGTGCCCATGAAGGCCAGCTTGTAGCCCGTCTGCACGATGGTGCTCAGCGGCGTGATCGTGGGGTCGTAGATGGTGTCGTACACCGACTGCGTGCCGATGAGGATCGACGCCTGCTTGGGCACCCGGGTGGGGTACAGCGCCACGTTCACGTTCTTGGTCTGGATGTTCACCTGGTCGGCGTTGAAGCCGCCGCCCTGGTTGTTCTGGATGAGGTTGCTGGCGTCGCCCCAGGTGTAGTCCACCTCGAACTGGGCGCGGAAGGCGGCGAAGCCGTCGGCGAAGCGGGGGTGGAACTCCAGCACGGGGATCCAGCGCTGCTCGACGTAGGCGGCCTCGGTGTCGTCGCGCACCGCGGTGCTCGAGCCCACGCCCGCCCCGGGCCCCAGCGGTCCCAGCGACACGCCGCGCAGGCCCGAGGGGTCGGCCAGCATGTTGGTGAAGGTGCCGCGGGCGAAGAAGTAGTTGATGAGCCGGAACTCGCGAGGTTCGGGCTCGGCCTCGCGGTCGTTGCGATCCAGCCAGTCGAGGAAGGCGGGCCCGGGCGGGGCCGGGCCGGCGGCGGTGGCCGCGAGGGGCCCCCCAAAAACACAAAGGGCCGCCATGTAGGCGACCCCTTGAACGGTCGAAGCGCGCATTGGCTGCCCCTGGCGTCGTTCGGACGCTGGGGAGCCTACGCCCTTACTCCGCGATGCGGTAGACCTGCACGCTGTTGCCGCCCAGGTCCATGCCGTTGACCTGCACGCCCGCCGAGCCCACGGCGCCGTCGGCGCAGGTGGCGCCGGTGGCCTGGTCCAGGAAGTACAGCTCCATCTCCACCGCCTCGGCGGTGACCCGCGCGCGGCCCGTCTGGGTGAAGCCGGCGTACTCGAAGCGCACGTCGAAGCACTCGCCGGTGCCGTCGATGGCGTAGCCGGTGGTGGGGAAGGCCACCTGGTTCGACACGGTCGCGTTGTCGCAGGTGCCCACGTCGCCCTGGTTGGGGGCGTCCACCAGGGTGCCCAGGTCGCTGGTGGTGGTGAAGGTGGTGCCGTCGAAGGCGATGGTCACGCTGCTGTAGCACTGCGTGGCCGCGCCGAAGTTGGCGCCCTCGAAGAAGCCCAGCGGCCACTCGGGGATGTCGTCGCCGGTCATCACCAGGGTCTTGCCGCTGAGGAAGGCCTCGATGGCGGCGCCGTTCTCCAACATGGGATCCGGGGCGCCCTCGCAGCTCGCCGCGAAGTCCGCGCTGGCGGTGCTGACGGTCGGGATGACCTGCGCGCAGTTGCCGGCGAAGTTGTTCACGATGGTGGCCAGGGCGGCCATGTTCGCGCAGCTCTCCAGGCAGCCGGCGTACAGGGCGTCACGGCTCTCGCCGGGGTCGATCCCGGGGCAGTAGTCGTCCTGGGCCGCGCAGTCGGACAGGGTGGTGCACGCGGTCACGCAGGGATCTTCCATGCCCCCGCCCTCGCCGCCGGCGCCGCCCATGCCGCCGGCGCCGCCCATGCCACCGGCGCCGCCGATGTCGTTGCACGACGCGTCGAAGTCGGCGTTCAGGCCGGCGAGCTGCGCCACCAGATCGGCGCACGAGGCCTCGCTGGCGTTGATGATCGCCGCCAGGGCCATGTTGGCGTCGCACGCGGCCAGCAGCCCCGCCGCGATCTGTTCGGCGCTCGGGGCGTCGTCGGCGATCCATCCCGGGCAGGCCTGCTCGTCGATGCCGCACTTCATCAGGCGCTCAACCGCCGAGATGCACGCCTCGGTGTGCATGCCGCCGCCGGCGCCGCCCATGCCGCCGCCATCGCCGCCCATGCCGCCGGCGCCGCCCATGCCACCGGCGCCGCCCTGGCCACCCGCGCCACCCTGGCCCCCTGCGCCGCCCTGGCCCCCTGCGCCGCCCATATCGGTCGCGGCGGCCGGGTCGTCATCACAGCCCATGAGGCCGACGGCCAAGGTGGCCGCCGCGAAGGCGACCCGTCGAAGATCGTGTCGAATCATGCGCTCTCCCCTTGCGCTTGGCGCGGCTCGGCGGCCACCCCCCTCGGGGTCGGACCGGCGCCGATCGCGTCGTGGCCCCCTTGCAACGAACCGGGGTCGCGACCAATCTACCGTGCCCGCGTGGAAAAGTTCACGTCCCTGGCGCCTTCCGGCGCCCCGAGCCCTGGAGGTCTACTGGTGCGACCCACCGAGCTGCTGGCCCTGACGGCCACCGTCGTCACCCTCTCGATCGGCTGCCGGTCCCCCGAGCCGCCCAAGGGCAAGGCGGGCGCCGCAAAGGCGGTGGCCTCGGCCGACGTGACCATCCCGCCGGTCCCGGTGGATCCCCCGCGCCCCCAGCAGGAGCAGAAGCTCAGCGATCTGGACGC
Organism: Myxococcales bacterium; assembly: GCA_020633555.1. GTDB lineage: Bacteria > Myxococcota_A > Bradymonadia > UBA7976 > UBA1532 > JACKDL01. The sequence goes on from JACKDL010000053.1 coordinate 11,349, forward strand.
CGCGCTGTCGGCCGCCCACCGCTGCCTGCGCGACGGCCGGCTCGACCGGCGCTGCCCCGAGTTCCGGGTGCTGCGCACCAACCTGAAGGCCCACCAGAACGACGAGGCCTGGCTCAAGGGCCTGCAGGCGGCCCTGGCGCGCAAGGGCAACGACCAGCTCCTGGCGCTGCAGCTCTATGCCGACGGCGCCATGCAGCCGGCGGACAAGGCCACCTACGCCCAGGCCCTGTTGGCGTTGGTGGACGACCCCACCAGCGACGAGGCCGTGCGCCAGTACGCCGTGGGCGCCCTGGACGACATCGAGGACCCCGCCGTGTCGGCGCGGGCGCTGGCCCTGTTCAAGGCCGACAAGTCCGACCGGGTGCAGGCGGCGGCGGGCTACCTGCTGGGCAAGCCGGCCCACGCGGCGGTGAAGGCCCAGGCCACGGCCGCCATGCTCGACGCCCTGAAGGGCGACGCCCCGGCCTCGGTGAAGCGCGCGGCGGTGCAGAGCCTGGCCAAGCTGGAGCATGCCCCGGCCATCCCCGCGCTCATCGGCCTGCTCGACGATGAGCTGGTGGGGGCCAACGCCATCATGGCCCTGGCGGCCTTCGACGATCCCAAGGCCTACGGGGCGCTGTTCGCCCGCATCGAGCAGGGCGCAAAGACGGGCCAGATCAAGCCGGCGGTGCTGGCGGCGCTGGTGCGCCTGCAGCGGCACAAGGCGTACGACGCCGAGAAGGTGGCCAAGGCGCTGGAGGGCCTCATCAAGGCCCTCGAGAAGACCGCGCCCGACGATCGCGCGGCCGGCATGGCCCGCGACCTGGCCCAGCGCCACCTGAAGCGCATCCAGATGAAGCTGCCGGGCGACGCCAGGCCCTGAGGGCCAGGCCGCGCGGCCAAGAAGTGACGGTCATGCCGGTGGCGGTGATACGCTCCCGGCCGCCATGAATAACACCGTCGATCTGAAGAGCCCCGCGCTGTACCTCAACCGGGAGCTGAGCCTGCTGGCGTTCTTTGAGCGGGTGCTGGCCATGGCCGGCCGCGAGGACATCCCGCTGCTGGAGCGCCTGCGCTTCCTCACGATCTGCAGCACCATCACCGACGAGTTCTTCGAGATCCGCGTCGCCGGGGTGAAGGAGCGCCAGAAGCACGGGGTGTTCCGCCCCGCCTTCGACGGCCTGGGCGCCGTCGAGCTCATCGGCGAGATCAACACCCGGGTGCAAGCCTTCGTGGCCCGCCAGTACGCGCTGCTGAACGACTCGGTCTTGCCCGCCCTGTCCGAGGCGGGCGTGCGGGTGCTCAAGCGCGACCAGTGGGCCAAGGGCCTGAAGAAGTGGCTGCGCAGCTACTTCCGCGAGCAGGTGCTGCCCGTGCTCACGCCCCTGAGCCTGGATCCGGCTCACCCGTTCCCACGGATCCTCAACAAGGCGCTGAACATGTTCGTGGCGCTCGAGGGCAAGGACGCCTTCGGCCGCGCCTCCAGCTACGCGGTGTTGCCCGTGCCGCGCTGCCTGCCCCGGGTGATCCTGCTGCCGGAGGACGTGGCCGGTGGCCCCGACACCTTCGTGCTGCTGTCCAGCGTCATCCACGCCCACGCGGACGAGGTGTTCCCGGGCATGCGGGTCACCGGGTGCCACCAGTTCCGGGTGACCCGCAACGGCGACCTGTTCGTGGACGAGGAGGAGGTCGAGGACCTGCTCGACGCCCTGAAGGGGCAGCTCGACGGCCGCCGCTTCAGCGACGCCGTGCGCCTGGAGGTGGCCCGCAACTGCCCCGCCGAGCACATCGAGTTCCTGCTGGAGCACTTCGACCTGGCGGACGCCGATCTCTACAAGGTCGACGGCCCCGTGAACCTGCACCGGCTGGTGGCCGTGCACGACCTGGTGGACCGCCCCGAGCTGAAGTTCCGCCCCTTCGCGCCGGCCATCCGGGTGGGCGGCGGGCAGGACGTGTTCGAGGTCATCGCCCGCCAGGACATCCTGCTGCACCACCCCTTCGAGAGCTTCGGGCCGGTGGTGGACCTCATCCGCCAGGGGGCCGAGGACCCCGACGTGCTCGCCATCAAGATGACCGTGTACCGCACCGGTTCCCGGTCGCCCGTGGTCGAGGCCCTGCTCCAGGCCGCGCGCGCCGGCAAGGAGGTCACGGCGGTCATCGAGCTGCGCGCCCGGTTCGACGAGGCCGCCAACATCAACCTGGCCACCCGCCTGCAAGAGGCCGGGGCCCACGTGGTGTACGGGGTGGTGGGCTACAAGACCCACTCGAAGATGCTGCTGATCGTGCGCCGCGAGGGCGGCCGCCTGCGCCGCTACGTCCACCTGGGCACGGGCAACTACCACTCGGGCACCGCGCGGGCCTACACGGACTTCAGCTACATGACCGCCCGCGAGGAGGTGGGCGCCGACGTCCACGCCCTGTTCCTCCAGCTCACCGGGCTGGGCCGCCCCGAGAAGCTGCAGGTGCTGCTCCAGTCGCCCTTCACGCTGAAGGACCGGCTGCAGGAGCTCATCGACTTCGAGATCGGCGAGGCCCGGGCGGGGCGCAAGGCCCACATCATGGCCAAGGTGAACTCGCTGAACGAGCCCACGATCATGGCCGCCCTGGCCCGGGCCAGCATGGCGGGCGTGAAGGTCGAGCTGGTGATCCGTGGCGTGTGTTGCCTGCGGCCCGGCCTCCCCGGCGTCACGCACAACATCCGCATCCGCTCGGTGCTCGGCCGGTTCCTCGAGCACAGCCGGATCTACTACTTCCACGGCGGCGGGGCCGAGCACCTGTACCTGGCGAGCGCCGACTGGATGAACCGCAACCTCAACCGGCGGGTGGAGACCTGCTTCCCCATTCTGGATCCCCTGCTGAAGAATCAGGTGATCCTCGACGGGCTGCAGGCCTACCTGAACGACAGCGAGGGCGCCTGGGAGATGAAGGCCGACGGCTCGTACGTGCGGGTGGATCCGCCCAAGGGCGAGCCGCGCTTCTCAGCCCAGCGCGACCTGCTCAGGCGCCTGAGCTGATCGCCGCGCTCACGCCCAGGTGAGGGTGTAGCCCAGGCTGGCGAAGACCCGCGCCTCGGTCTCCAGATCGGCCCGGGTCAGGGGGCGATCGGCCAGGTAGCCCGGTGGGCACACCAGCTCCAGGGCCATCCCATCCATCTTCAGCGCCACCTCGGGCCGCGGCTGCGGGCTGCGGGTGCGGTTCAGCGCCACCGCCAGCCGCAGCAGCAAGGTGAGCTTCTCCACCAGGCCGAAGCGGGTGACCCCCAGCGCCTCGATGCGCTCGCGCTTGTACTTGCGGCGGTGGCCCAGCAGCAGCGCGGCGAGGATGGCCTGCTCGCCCTGCGAGAAGCCGGGCATCTCGGCGTGGGCCACGATGTACGCGCCGTGCTTGTGGTGGCCGGTGTAGCTGACGGCCTTGCCGATCTCGTGGAGCTGGGCCGCCCACCCCAGGTACTCGGCCGCCTCGTCCCGGGGCAGCCCCAGGGTGCCGCCCACCTGGTCGAGCAGGCGCAGGGCCACCTCGGCCACGCGCTCGGCCTGGGGCACGTCCAGCCCGAACCGCGCCTGCAGCCGGCTGACGGTGCCGTCGCGTACGTCGGCGTGGTGGGCGCGGCCCATCAAATCGAAGACCACCCCCTCGCGCAGGGCCGCCTTGCTGGCCACCATCGCCTTGATCTTGAAGGCGCGGAACACCGCCCGCAGCACGGCGAAGCCGCCCAGCACCACGTCGCGGCGCTCAGGCTTCAGGCCGGGCAGATCCACGTTGTCCACGCGGCCCGCCTCCACCAGCTTCGCCTGCAGGCGGTCCAGCCCCTCGGGCTTGATGACGTGCTCGCACCAGCCACACTCCGTCAGCACCGACTGGATGGCGTTGACGGTGCCCGACGAGCCGTAGCACACGTCCCAGCCCAGCTCGCGGTACAGCCGCTGCACGGGGCCCAGCTCCAGGCGGGCGGCGATGATGGCCTCGTCCAGCCGATCGGCGGTGATCTTGCCGTCCTTGAAGAAGCGCTGGGTCCAGCTCACGCAGCCCATGTGCAGGCTGTCGGCCCGGGCGATGGCGTCCACCTCGCCCACGATGCACTCGGTGCTGCCGCCGCCGATGTCCACCACCAGCCGCCGCCCGGCGGCGCCCTCGATGCTGCGGTTCACCCCCAGGAAGACCAGGCGGGCTTCCTCTTGGCCGCTGATGACCTCGATGGGGTGCCCCAGGGCCTCCCGGGCCTGGGCCAGGAAGGTCTCGCGGTTCACCGCCTTGCGCAGGGTGTTGGTGGCCACCACCCGCACGCGCTCGGGGTTGAACTCGGCGAGCCGCTGGCCGAAGCGACGCAGGGCCGCCAGCGCCCGCCACTGGGCGTCCTCGCTCAGGCGGTTGGCCTCGTCCAGGCCGGCGGCCAGGCGCACGCGCTCCTTCAGCTTGTCCACGACCGTGAGCTGCGCGTCCTCGGCGTTGCAGATCACCAGATGGAAGCTGTTGGAGCCCAGATCGACGGCGGCGTAGCGGGTGGTGTGCGGCATGGGCCCATGATCGCCCATCGGCGCCCGGGTCGCCACCCCCCGGGGTCAGCGATCACCCTCTGCCGGCCCCAGCCGCCCGCCCAGGGCGTCGAGCAGCGTCTTCACCTGGGCGAAGGCGGGGGAGCGGCGGGCGGCCTCGGGGGCGAAGGCCAGCGGCGCCAGCAGATCCCGCAGGGCGCGGTCGTCGGCGTCCAGGGCCGCCTCGAAGCGTGGATCCAGCAGGTAGCCCCGGGCGGCCGCCCGGTAGCCCACCGCGTCCAGGAACACCTCCAGCCGCCGGGCGGCGGCCCCGATGCCGTCGCCCTGGTCGAAGGCGTCCTCCCAGTGCATGTCGTGGGTCCACAGCGAGGCGGCCAGTCGGTCCTCGCTGAGCATCAAAGCGGTGCCCAGGTGGTGCCCCCGGCCCGCCACCGGCGGCCCCTCGGGGTGCACCGCGCGGCGCACCTCGTCGACGATGCGCAGGAAGTTGTCGTCCTGCAGTGAAAATCCAATGAAGACCATGTGTTTGGTGATGAGCATCGCCTGGACGATGCCCGCCAGCGCCGCGTTGCGCACCGCGTAGCGCACGTAGTTCTGGCGGGTGAGGATGATGTCGTCGGGGTGCTCCAGGCAGCCGTGCATCTTCAGCAGCCACGGGCCGGGCCGGTGGGTGGGCTGCCAGGGCAGCACGGCCACGGGGCGCCCGGCGGCCGCGCTGGCCTTCTCGAACAGCCGGTCGTAGTTGGTGGTGACCGACTCCGTCACCGGCAGCCCCGCCAGCAGCCCGTGGGCCAGGCCGTAGTGGCTGTGGTGGCCCATCACCTCGCAGACCGCCTCGCCCACCGAGCGCCCCTGCTGCGCCAGGCGCAGGGCCACGTACTCGGCCCGGTCCAGGGCGTGCTTCTGCTGGTAGAGCGCCATCTCTTCGGCGGTCAGCCCCGCCTGGTGGCCCAGGGCGGTCAGCAGCGCCCCCCAATCGGGCAGTCCCGCGCCCATGCTCACGCCGGCGCCCAGGAACAGCACCAGCCGCCCCTGCAGAGCCTGGCGGGCCAGCCGGGTGGCCGCCTGGCTCAGGGCGGGGGGCAGCCCCCGGAAGTCCGCCGGGCCGCGCTGCGCCTGCGCCGCCGCGTGCTGGGCGGCCTCCCAGGTCACCAGCGCCACGTCCACGCCGTGGGCGGTGGCCGCCTCGCGCAGGGCCGGCAGCAGCCGCCGCAGCACCTCGCCCGCCTCGTGGAAGGTGCCGCCCGCGCCCGTGCCCACCACCGGCAGGGCCACCAGCCGCTTCGTGCGCCGGGTCACCCGCGGCAGGTTCGCCTGGGCCACCTCGGCCACGAAGGCCCGGGCCCGCGCGGTCACCCGCTCGGGATCCGAGCCGGTGGTGTCCACCAGCCACGGCCGGGGGGTGCCATCAGGGACGGGCAGGGGGATGGCGGGGCGGTCGCCCATGCGCCTGCCCGTGCGGGGGTGCCGGCGGTGATTGTAGGCTCCCACCGCCCGCAGCGCGTCGGCCAGGTCCTCCATCCACCAGGCGTGGGAGACGTGCAGGCCAGCCGAGCAGGGCATCAGCCAGTCGTCGCAGCGCAGGGCTTGCAGGTCGCCCCGCATCACAAAGACGTGGCCCACCTCAGCGCTCCACCGGGCGCGCTTCCAGCCGGAACGGGCCCTGCCAGGCGTAGCCCTCGGCGGGGTTCGTCAGCCCGTCCACCACCACCCATACCGGCACGCCTGCGGCCAGCTCCACCTCGACCACGCTGGTGAACTGATCGGCCGCCGCGTCATCGTTGCAGCCCAGCTCGCTCTCGACGGCGCCGCAGTCGGCGCGCACCGACAGCACCGTGTCCACGTCCAGTGCGTCGCTGAAGGTCTCGAAGCGCCACGGGCCGCCCGCGGGCGGCGTGAAGCGATAGATCCGGTCGCCGGCGCCGCCGCCGCAGCTCGCCGGGCCCGCCTGCACCAAGGCGCCCTCGGTGGTATCGGCGACGCCAAAGCGCCCGTCGGGGCCCGCGGCCAGCTCGGCCACCGCCCACTCGGCCGGGCACGCCCCCGGCAGGGCGCCCGCGTCCGCAGCCATGTCCACGTTCATGTCCGCGCCCTGATCCGCAGGCGCCGCGTCCGGCACGCCTTGGTCCAGCCCGGCGTCCGGGGGCCCACCGTCTTCGACCCCGCCATCCGGCGGTGGCGCGCTCAAGCAGGCGAACACCGCCTCGCAGTCGGCGGCGTCGGCCACGCAGCCCGCCCGATCGGCCCGCAGCGCCGGATCCGAGTCGGCGCAGGCCTGCAGCGACGCCGCCGCCTGATCCCCCGGCACGATCCCGCAGGCCACGGTGCGCATCACCAGATCCACGCAGACCTGGGGGAAGCGCCCCATGTCCATGGGCGGGGGCGTGGCCATCTCGGGCCCCACGTCGCCGATCATGAACTGGTCGCGGATCACCTCGCCGCCGCCGTCGTCCGTGCAGCCGGCCAGCAGCCCCAGCGCCAGAACCCCCACCCTGCCTCGGTTCATCATGCGGTTCTCCCCCGGGTGGGTGTACCGCTTGATCGCGGCCGCCCGCCAGAGGACCCTGCGCTGCCCGCCCCAGGAGGTCGCCATGTCCAGCACCGATCGCGCCGCCCGCCAGGCCGCCCTGCACGCCGCGGCCGCCGCGCGCGTCCTCATCCTCGACGGCGCCATGGGCACCATGATCCAGCGGCACGGCCTCACCGAGGCGGACTTCCGCGGGGATCGCTTCGGTGAACACCCCCGGGACCTCAAGGGCAACAACGAGCTGCTCAGCCTCACCCGGCCCGACGTCATCGGCGGCATCCACCGCGCCTACCTGGCGGCGGGCGCCGATCTCATCGAGACGAACACCTTCAACGCGCAGGCCATCAGCCAGGCCGACTACGGGCTTCAGGCGCTGAGCCGCGAGCTCAACCTGGCCTCGGCCCGGCTGGCCCGCGTCGCCTGCGACGAGTGGACGGCGAAGACCCCCGACCGGCCGCGGTTCGTGGCCGGCGTGCTGGGGCCGCTGAACCAGACCCTCAGCCTCAGCCCCGACGTCGAGGATCCGGGCAAGCGCAACGTCACCTTCGATCAGGTGGTGGCCGCGTACACCGACGCCATCGACGGCCTGGTGGAGGGCGGCAGCGATCTGCTGCTGGTCGAGACCATCTTCGACACCCTGAACGCGAAGGCCGCGCTCTTCGCCATCGACGCGTACTTCGAGCGCACGGGCGTCGCCCTGCCGATCATGATCTCGGCCACCATCACCGACGCCAGCGGCCGCACCCTCAGCGGGCAGACCACCGAGGCCTTCTGGTACAGCGTGCGCCACAGCCGCCCCTTCAGCGTGGGCCTGAACTGCGCGCTCGGCGCCGAGGAGCTGCGGCCCTACGTCGAGATCCTGGCGGGGCTGGCCGACGCCCACGTCAGCGCCCACCCCAACGCGGGTCTGCCCAACGCCTTCGGCGAGTACGACCAGAGCCCCGCGCACATGGCGGCCCTCATCACCGAGTGGGCCGAGGCGGGCTTCCTGAACATCGTGGGCGGCTGCTGCGGCACCACCCCCGAGCACATCCAGGCCATCGCCCAGGCCATGGAGGGCCGCGCGCCTCGGCCGCGCCCCGAGCTGCCCGTGCGCACCCGCCTGTCGGGCCTGGAGCCCGTGGACATCGGCCCCGAGAGCCTGTTCGTCAACATCGGCGAGCGCACGAACGTCACGGGCTCCGCCCGCTTCCGCAAGCTCATCAAGGCCGGCGACTACGCCACCGCCCTCGACGTGGCCCGGCAGCAGGTGGCCAACGGCGCCCAGCTCATCGACATCAACATGGACGAGGGCCTGCTGGACGCCGAGGCGGCCATGGGCACCTTCCTGCGCCTGCTGGCCGGCGAGCCCGACATCGCCCGGGTGCCGGTGGTGCTCGACAGCTCCAAGTGGTCGGTCATCGAGGTGGGGCTCAAGCATCTGCAGGGCAAGGGCGTGGTGAACTCCATCTCGCTCAAGGAGGGCGAGGCCGCCTTCCTCCAGCACGCCCGGCTGGTGCGCCGCTACGGCGCTGCGGTCATCGTCATGGCCTTCGACGAGGCCGGCCAGGCCGACACCCAGGCCCGCAAGGTCGAGATCTGCACCCGCGCCTACCGGATCCTCACCGAGCAGGTGGGCTTCCCCCCCGAAGACATCATCTTCGACCCCAACATCTTCGCCATCGGCACCGGCATCGCCGAGCACGCCCGCTACGCCATCGACTTCATCGAGGCCACCCGGCAGATCAAGGCCACGCTGCCCCACGCCAAGATCAGCGGCGGGGTCAGCAACCTCAGCTTCAGCTTCCGGGGCAACGACGCGGTGCGCGAGGCCATGCACGCGGCCTTCCTGTACCACGCCATCCAGGCGGGCATGGACATGGGCATCGTCAACGCCGGCCAGCTCGAGGTGTACGCCGAGGTCGAGCCCCGGCTGCTCGAGGCCGTCGAGGACGTCATCTTCGACCGCCACCCCGACGCCACCGAGCGCCTGGTGGATCTGGCCGCCCACACCCAGGGCAAGAAGAAAGCCGACCGCGAGGACCTGAGCTGGCGCGAGGCCCCGGTGGCCGAGCGCCTGAGCCACGCGCTGGTGAAGGGCGTCGACAAGTTCATCGACGGGGACACGGCCGAGGCCTTTGCGGCCCTGGGCAGCCCGCTGGCGGTCATCGAGGGCCCGCTGATGGCCGGCATGAACGTGGTGGGCGACCTGTTCGGCGCCGGCCAGATGTTCCTGCCGCAGGTGGTGAAGAGCGCCCGGGTCATGAAGAAGGCCGTGGCCTGGCTCACCCCACACTTGGAAGCCGAGAAGGCCGAGCTGGCCGCCGCCGGAGGGCCCCTGGCCAAGGGCCGCATCCTGCTCGCCACCGTGAAGGGCGACGTGCACGACATCGGCAAGAACATCGTGGGCGTGGTGCTGCAGTGCAACGGCTACGAGGTCATCGATCTGGGGGTCATGGTGCCCGCCCAGAGGATCCTCGAGGCCGCCAAGGCCCACCGGGTCGACGCCATCGGCCTGTCGGGGCTCATCACCCCCAGCCTGGACGAGATGGTGCACGTGGCCCGCGAGATGAAGCGCCAGGGCTACCAGGTGCCGCTGCTCATCGGCGGGGCCACCACCAGCAAGAAGCACACGGCGGTGAAGATCGCCCCCGAGTACGTCGAGCCGGTGGTGCACGTGCTCGACGCCAGCCGTGCGGTGGGCGTGGTGGGCAAGCTCTTCAGCGAGGCCATGCGGCCAGGCTATGTGGCTGAAGTCGCTGAGGAATACGCGCAGGTGCGCGCCCGCTTCGGCGCCGATCGCGGCCGCAAGCTGGTGCCCTACGCCCAGGCCGCCGCCAACGCCGCGGCCCTGGACTTCGCCGCCGTGGTGCCGCCCAGGCGGCCCGGCGTCACCCCGCTGCGCGACGTGCCCCTCGCGGATCTGCGCCCGTACATCGACTGGACTCCGTTCTTCCGTACCTGGGAGCTGGCCGGCCGCTACCCGGCCATCTTGGAAGACGCGGTGGTGGGGGCGCAGGCCCGGAGCCTGCTCGCCGACGCCCAGGCCGTGCTCGACGAGCTGTGCGCCGGCGGCGCGGTGAAGGCCCATGGGGTCGTGGGCCTGTTCCCCGCCAACCGCGTCGGGGCCGACGACCTCACGATCTGGACCGACGAGACCCGCACCCAGGCTCGGGCCACCCTGCACATGCTGCGGCAGCAGATCCCCCGGCCCAAGGGCGAGCCCGCGCGCTCGCTGGCCGACTATGTGGCCCCGGCGGGCACGCCCGACTGGGTGGGCGCCTTCTGCGTCACCGCGGGGGTGGGCCTGGCGCCGCTGGTCGAGGCCGCGAAGGCCGCCCACGACGACTACCGCGCCATCCTGCTGGAGGCCCTGGCAGACCGGCTGGCCGAGGCCTTCGCCGAGTACGCCCACGCCCAGGTGCGCACCGCCCTGTGGGGCTATGCGGCCGACGAGGCCCTCGACAACGAGGCGCTCATCGCCGAGGCCTACCGCGGCATCCGCCCGGCGCCGGGCTACCCCGCCTGCCCCGAGCACAGCGAGAAGGCCACCCTGTTCGCCCTGCTCGACGCCGAGCGCCACACCGGCGTGACGCTCACCGAGAGCTACGCCATGTGGCCCGCCGCCTCCGTCAGCGGCTGGTACTTCGCCCACCCCGAGGCCCGCTACTTCGGGCTGGGCAAGATCGACCGCGACCAGGTGGCCGACTACGCCGCCCGCAAGGGCTGGACGCTGGCCGAGGCCGAGCGCTGGCTCGGCCCCGTCCTGGGGTACCGGCCCGCATGAGCGCCCTGAAGGTCCTCATGGTCGGCGCCGGCGCCGTGGGCCAGACCTACGGTTTCCACCTCCTGCGCGGGGGCGCTGAGCTCACGTTCTACGTGCGCCCGGGCAAGGTCGCGGGCCTGCGGGGCGGGGTGGTGGTCCACCCGCTCAACCTCAGCCGCGCGCCCCGTCGCCTCGAAGGCTACGCGGTGGTGAGCGACGCCGCGCAGGTGGCGACGGCGGGACCCTTCGACGTGGTGATCCTCACGGTGCCCAGCGACGCTCTGCGCGGCGCCTGGTGCACCGATCTCCTGGCGGCAGCGGGCCCCGACGCCACCGTGGTGGCCCTGCAGCCGGGCCCTCAGGACCAGCAGTGGGTGGCCGACCAGGTGGGCGCCGAGCGCGTCGTGGCCGGCCTCATCGCGCTGCTCGCCTGGTTCGCCCCGCTCCCCGGTGTCGATCGCGCGCCGGGTGTCGCCTGGTGGCGCCCGCCCTTCGGGAAGCTGCCCTTCAGCGGCGCCCCCGCTCGGGTCCAGCCCCTCGTCCAGACCCTGCGCAAGGGCGGCATGCCCGCCAAGGCCGTGCCCGACGCCGCCCAGGCCGGCGCCGCCGCCTCGGCGGTGATGATGCCCTTCATCGCGGCCCTCGAGAGCGTGGGCTGGCAGCTCGCCCGCCTGCCCGAGCCCGAGCCCCACGGCCTGGCCCTGGGCGCGGCCCGCGAGATTCGCGCCCTGGTGGCGCCCAAAGCGTCCGACCTCCCCCTGAAGATCATGGGGCGGCGGGGGCTGCTGCGGGTGGGCCTGCGGGTCGCGCGCTGGTTCATGCCCATGGACCTGCAGACCTACACCCAGGCTCACTTCACCAAGGTTGGCGCCCAGACCCGCTTCATGTTCGCGCGCTACGTCGAACTCGCCCGGGAGCGCGGGCTGGCTGCCGATCACGTCCAAGGCCTGCTCGACCGCCTGGCGGCGTTGGATGCCAAGCGCGCCCCGACGGGGTAGATTGGCGCAGGGCACCCGGGCCTGGAGTCGACCATGCGCCACCTTCTCACCGCCGCCGCCCTCCTTGGGCTGTTCGCCTGCTCCTCCGAGAGCGGCCCCCCGGCGTCGGGTCAGCAGCGAGCCGATCGCGGCGCCCCGACCACCGACGGCGGCGCGGACGCGGCGCGGCCGGAC
>JACKDL010000054.1 GCA_020633555.1 Myxococcales bacterium
CAACACCTCGGGCACGTAGCCCGGTCGCGTGACCGTCAGGCGGTGGGGCTCGCCCGGCACCAGATTCATGGGGCTGTAGCGCAGGTCCTCGGCGTCCACGGGCTGCAGCGTTTCGCGGGGGGGCAACGCGCCGCCCTGCGGATCGAGTCGGTCCAGCACCGCCGTCACCGCGGCTCCCGCGCCCTGACCGAAGCGGTCGAACCGCACCCGAAAGTCCACGCGTGTGGGCGCGTGGGCCACAGTGAGGGGATCGGGGAAGGGGTACTCGGGCGCGTCACCGACGGGGGGCAAGCTGTGGCCCGTGTTCGGCTGGAAGCCTGCGCCGCTCAGGCGCACGGGGCGGGCCTCTGCCGCCGGGGGCACAGCCAGCGCGAAGTGTCCGGACGCGTCGGTCTGGGTCAGTAGCCCGCCGATGGCAACCAGCACGCCCTCCACCGGCCCATCAGTGCGCTCCAGGTGCACCACCCCCGTCACCCGCACAGCGTCCTTCGGCGTGGGCCGCAAGCCCGTGAGCTCCACGCGCCGACCGGGCGTGAGCGCGACGGGCACGCACAGGCGCTGCACTGAAGCATGCTCGATGAGCAACCCCCCCTGGTCCTCAGGCGGCAGCGCCGAGTGTTCGTAGTGACCCACGCCGTTGAAGGGGATCACCGTCTGGTACCGGGGCTCGGCCTGACAGGTTGGCGAGCCGACGTGGTAGGTGACCCGCGCTGGGCCCTGCGCACCGGCGGGCAGCACAACGGACGCCCGAAGAGACGTGTTCAGCGGATCGAGCACCATCTCGCCGGCCGCCCCCGAGCCGGGCACCACGTCACGCACGGAGGCCTGTTGATAGCCGTCTGCCCGCGCTCTGAGGGTGTAGGTGCCCGTCAGCGGGAGTTGGATCCGGTAGTGGCCCTCTTCATCGGTGACGGCCCGTTCGCCGGTCTCGGCGGACCACACCTCGATGTCTCCATGGGCGTCGTCAGGCAGATCCCCGCCCCGTCGAGCGACCCCCGAGACCGGAGTCAGCCGCTCGGACTCGGCGGGCAGCGGCCGCAGCAGCAACACACCCAGATCGACCCGCCGTCCGCGTTCGTCGCGCGGCGCCGCCACGGTCACCGGGAGGGCGAACGGCTCCAGGGCCGGGTGGGCGTAGCGCAGGACGTAGGCGCCGGGCCGCACGCTCGAGAAGCGGATCCGCCCGTCCGTCCCCACGGACGCCGCATGAGGCTTCGCCGGCGTGCCCGCCGGCTCCAGCGTCGCCTCCGGGCCCTGGTCGAAGAGGCGCCCGTCCGGATCCCCGGGCGGGACCAGCGCGGCCTCGATGAGCACCGTGGCCGGCCTGGTGCTCTGAGGGTCGTACTCATTGGTTGGATCCACACCCCAATCGCACCCCCACAGGGTGGCCGCCGTCACGAAGCCGCCCAGGAAGACCTGCCAAATCCGTCTGTGCACCGCCTACCCCCGTAGCCCCTTCGCGATCGGTCCGCCCCTCACGGATCGATTGCCATCTGATTATCACAACTCAAACGTTCAACCTACGTACGCTCGAACGGGGAGCGCCGGGCCTGGGAGGTACGGGCCCCTTGCGGCATCCGCCCCGGCCTGCCAAGCATCGGGGATCCCATGCACGGTGCTGCGAGGAGGCCCCATGAGCCGCGTCGGTGAGCTCGAGACCTTCATTCAGGTGGTGGACGAGGGCAGCTTCTCGGCCGCCGCCCGCAACCTGGGCGTGAGCAAGAGCCACGTCAGCAAGACCATCAGCAAGCTCGAGGAGCGGCTGGGGGCCCGGCTGCTCAACCGCACCACCCGCAAGCTGAACCTGACCGACGTGGGACACGCCTTCCTGGAGCGGGGGCGCGCCATCATGGCCGAGCTGGACGAGGCCGAGCGCGCCGTCACCGCCCTTCAGACCGAGCCCCGCGGGCTGCTGCGGGTGAGCGCGCCCCTGTCCTTCGGGCTGCGACACCTGATCCCGGTGGTGAGCGACTTCATGGTCCACCACCCCGAGCTGCGGGTGGAGCTGGCCCTGGACGACCGCCGGGTGGATCTGATGGACGAGGGCTTCGATCTGGCAGTGCGCATCGCCGCCCAGCTCGATGACTCCAGCTTCATCGCCAAGCGGCTGGGACGCGCCCAGCCCTACCTGCTGGCCAGCCCGGCCTACCTGGCGGCCCACGGCACGCCGAAGCACCCGCAAGACCTCGCCGAGCACCGGTGCCTGCGCTACGCCTACCTGCGCAGCGGTCCCACCTGGGTGCTCACCGACGACCAGGGCCGACGCGAGGCGGTGCGCGCCGACGGGCCGCTCGAGGTGAACAGCGGCGACGCCATCCTGCAGGCCGCCGAGGCGGGCCTGGGGGTGGGCCTGCTGCCCGACTTCATCTGCTGCGACGCCGTGCGCGCCGGGCGCCTGGTCCGGCTGCTGCCCGGCTGGTCCCTTTCCGAGGCGGGCGTCTGGGCCCTGTACCCCCACAACCGCCACCTGTCCGCCAAGGTGCGGCTGTTCATCGAACACATGGTCGAGGCCTTCGGGGGCGATCCGTGGGCCGTGGGCTGAGCGCGGCGGGGTGGCTGGCCCTCGCCCTGCTGGGGTTGGCCGGCTGCGCCGAGGACGAGGCCGCCCCACCAATAGATCCGGCGCCCGACTGCGCCGCCCTGGACGCCTGCTCGTGCGCCGCGCCGCCCTGCGTCATCCGCGACGACACGGTCACCCAGACGGCGCCCGTGACGGTGGCCCCCGACCCCACGCTGCCCGCCGAGGTGAGGTCGCAGGCGGCCCACAACAACCTGGATCTGGTGTGGCACGGCGGACGGCTCTACTTCGCCTTCCGCACGGCGCCCAGCCACTTCGCCAGCGCCGACGCGCGCCTGTACGTGGTGAGCACCGCCGACCAGCAGGCCTGGCGCTTCGAGGCCGCGTTCCACCTGGAGCGTGATCTGCGCGAGCCGCGTTTCCTGAGCGTGGGCGGGCAGTTGTGGCTGTACATGGCCGTGCTGGGCACCGACTCGCTGGCCTTTGAGCCCGGCGAGACCCGGGTGTCGGCCATGACGGGGCCAGGGGCCTGGACCGAGCCTGCGCTGCACCCCGACCTGCCCGGGGACTTCATCCCCTGGCGCATCCGCACCGTGGACGGCGTGGGCTACCTGATGGGGTACACCGGCGGCGCCGGGGTCTACACGCAGACCGACGAGCCCGTGCGGGTCTACTGGCTACAGACCGCCGACGGCGACCGCTGGGCGCCCGTGGCCCCCGAGACCCCGGTGGTGCTGGAAGGTGGCGTGAGCGAGGCCGACTTCGCGCTGTTGCCCGGCGACCAGGTGGTGCTGGTGGGCCGCAACGAGGCCGGCGACGCGGGCGGCTTCGGCTCGCGGATCTGCCGGGGCCCCATGCGCAGCCCCGACGCCTGGCGCTGCGCCGACGATCCCCGCAAGTACGACTCACCGCTGGTGATTCACCACGGCGAGCGGGTGTGGCTGGTGGGCCGGCGCAACCTCACCGACACCGGGCACTACGACCTGGGCATGACCGATCGCTCGCTGGCTGAGCAGTGGGCCTTCAACCAGACGGCCTACTGGCGGGCCCCCAAGCGGTGCAGCCTGTGGGCCGTGGACCCCGAGGGGCTGGCCGTGGACTTCGTGGCCGATCTGCCCTCGGCGGGCGACACCTGCTTCGCCAGCGCAGTGCCCCTGAGCGGCGACGACTGGCTGCTCTACAACTACAGCTCGCCCTTCGAGGATCCCGACCGCACCTGGCGGGCCGGCCAGAACGGCCCCACCTTCATCTACCGCACCACCCTGGGGTTGCCCCGGTGACCCGGGGGGGTTGATCGCTCCCACCGCCCTTCCGATGTAGGCTGGCACGGACACGGCCGCGCCCGGGGTGGGCCCGCGCCGGAAAGGGGAGCGAACATGATGCGCTGGGTGCGCTTGGGCGTGGCCTGCACGCTCGCGATGGGGCTGCTGGGCTGCCCGGAGACCGCGTCCGAGTCGGCGCCGGACGCGTTCGTGGGCGGGAACATCCGCGATCAGGGCGCGCTGCTCGACGCCTCGGTGGGGCGCCCTGACGGCGGCGACGTGCGCGACGCAGCCACCGGCCGCGACGCCGCCGTGCCGTGCGCCGGCGACGACGCCTGCCCCCAGGGCCAATACTGCGACGCCAGCGGCGCCTGCCTGGTGGGCTGCCGTGAGGGCGGCTGCGCCCCGGGCGAGGCCTGCGACCTGGCCACCCGCCAGTGCCAGGCCACGGCCGAGTGCCGGGGCGACGGCGACTGTGCCCAGGACCAGATCTGTGCAGGAGGCGAGTGCGTGGCCGCCCCGGGCTGCATGGGCGACGCCGACTGCGATCCGGGCCAGATCTGCCAGGCGGGCGCCTGTGTGGCCGAGCCGCCCGAGGGCTGCCAGGGCGACCTGGACTGCGGCCCCGGCGAGCGCTGCGTGCAGGGCCTGTGCGTGGACGAGCCCGGCTGCGGCGACGACCTGGACTGCGGGCTGGGCGAGCGCTGCATGGCCGGCGAGTGCGTGGCCGAGCCGCCGGGCTGCCTGGCGGACGCCGACTGCGCGCCGGGCCAGGTGTGCGAGGCCGCCGTGTGCGTGCCCGCCGGGCCCGAGTGCCGGGCCGACGGCGACTGCCCCCCCGGCGAGGCCTGCTCCGCGGGCGGCGTATGTGAGCCCGTGGCGCCCGTGGCCGACGCCTGCCTGGCGCCCATCCCGGGCCGCTTGGGCCGCTTCGCGGGCCGCACCGACGGCGCCCAGCCCATCCACGGCGCCTCGTGCGGCGGCGGCGCGACCGGCCCCGAGGTGGCCTACCGGCTGCGCTTCGACGCCGACACCACCGTGTGCCTGGACCTGTCGGGCTCGGACTTCGACACCGTGCTGTACGTCCGCCAGGGCGTCTGCGGCGCCCCCGCGGGCGAGGTGGACTGCAACGACGACGCCGAGGAGATCACCGGCGGCCTGCAGTCGGCGCTGACCCTGCAGGCGGCCGCGGCCACCGACTACTTCGTGTTCATCGACGGCTACCGCGATGCCGCGGGCGCCTACACCCTGCAGATCAGCGAGGGCCCCTGCGAAGCGCCCGCTGCCTGCCAGGCCGACGCCGACTGCGACCTGGACGAGGTGTGCCTGAACGGCGTGTGCGAGCAGGCCCCCGCCGCCTGCGTGGACGACGGCGACTGCGCCTTGGACGAGGTGTGCCAGGCCGGCGCCTGCGTGCCCGCCGTGCCGCCCTGCCTGGACGATCTGGACTGCGCCCTGGGCGAGATCTGCGAGGCCGGCGCCTGCGTGCCCGCCCCCGCCGAGTGCGTCGAGGATCTGGACTGCGCCGCCGGCGAGCGCTGCGTCGACGGGGCCTGCTCGGCCGAGCCGCTGGCCTGCCAGTTCGTGCAGCCCTACGCCCTGGGCGCCCGCGTGGCCGGCTCCACCGCCGACGGGGCGGCCGAGCTGGTGGGCTCCTGCGGCGGCGAGGGCACCGAGGTGGCCTTCGGCTTCCAGGCCGACGCCGACGGCCCCGTGTGCCTGAGCACCGCGGGCAGCGCCTTCGACACCGTGCTGTACGTGCGCGAGGCCAACTGCGACGGCGCCGAGGTGGCCTGCAACGACGACGCCCAGGGCCTGCAGAGCCAGGTGGAGTTCCAGGCCACCGCCGGCACCGCCTACGTGGTGCTGGTGGACGGCTTCGCCGCTGGCGGCGACTTCGTGCTCAGCGGCTTCTCGGGCGCCTGCGACGCCCCGCCCGCCTGTGCGGCCGACGCCGACTGCCCGGCGGGCGAGTCCTGCGTGGACGGGGCCTGCGTGGATCAGCGGCCGCCCGCCTGCCAGGCCGCCGAGCCCATCGGGTTCGGGGCCTTCCAGGGCGACTCGGCCCTGGCCCAGAGCGCCGAGCGCGGGAGCTGCGGCGGCGGCGGTGGCGAGGTGGTGCGCACCCTGCGGGTGGACGCCGAGACCCGCGTGTGCGCCCGCACCGACGGCAGCGCCTTCGACACGGTGCTCTACGTGCGCGCCGGCGACTGCCCGGCGGGCGACGAGGTGGCCTGCGACGACGACGGCGGCGAGGGCCTGGCCAGCCAGGTGGAGTTCGTGGCCCAGCCCGGCGTGGACTACCACCTGTTCATCGACAGCCTGGTGCGCGGCGGCGCCTGGAACCTGACCGTGAGCCCCGGCGGCTGCGACGGCGCCCCCGAGTGCCTGGCGGACGCCGACTGCGCGGCCGGCGAGGCCTGCGTCGACTTCGCCTGCGCCGCGGCCCCCGAGGGCACCTGCGCCAACCCCACGGCCCTGCCCGCCGGGCAGGCTGTGGCCGGCGCCACCGCCGAGGGCGCCGGCGCCCTGGCCGGCGGCTGCGGCGGCGACGGCAGCCCCGAGCAGGTCTTCGCCTTCGTGGCCGACGCCGACGGGCCGGTGTGCCTGAGCACCGCCGGCAGCGCCTTCGACACCCTGCTGTACGTGCGCGAGGGCGGCTGCGACGGCGCCGAGCGCGCCTGCAATGACGACGCGGCCGACGTCACCAGCGAGATCGAGCTGAACGCCGTGGCCGGCGCCGCCTACACCGTGGTGGTGGACGGCTTCGTGGACTTCGACGGCCAGCCGTCCTTTGGCGACTTCACCCTGACCGCCACCCCCGGCCCCTGTGGCGGTGCGCCCGGCCTGTGCGTGGCCGACGCGGACTGCGCCGCCGGCGAGGCCTGCGTGGCCGGCGCCTGCGAGGCCGCCCCGGCGGCCTGCGCGGCGGCCCAGGCGCTGGCCCTGGGCGTGCCCGTGGCCGGCAACAGCGCCGACGCCCCCGCCGAGCTGCGCGGCACCTGCGGCGGCAACGGCGGCGAGGCCGTGTTCACCCTGTCGGTGGACGCCGCCGGCCCCGTCTGCCTGAGCACCGACGGCAGCGCCATCGACACCGTGCTGCACGTGCGCGCCGACGCCTGCGCCGACGGCGAGGCCGAGGTGGGCTGCGACGACGACGGCGGCGCCGGCCTGCAGTCCGAGCTGGAGCTCCAGGCGGCGCCGGGCGTGACCTACTTCGTGGCGGTGGACGCCTTCCGCGTGGGCGGCGCCTGGACCCTGGTGGCCCAGCCCGGCCCGTGCGGCGGCGTGCCGCCGGCCTGCGTGCTCGACGTGGACTGCCAGGCCGGCGAGATCTGCCAGGACGGCGCCTGCGTGCCCGAGCCCGTGCCCGACTGCGTGGTGGACGCCGACTGCGCCGCCGACGAGATCTGCCAGGCCGGCGCCTGCGTGCCGGCCCCCGCCGACGCCTGCGGCGCCGCCGAGGCCGTGGATCTGCCCCTGCGCGTGCGCGGCACCACCGCGGGCGCCAACGACTTCCAGGGTGCCTGTGGCGGCCGGGGGCCCGAGGCGGTGTACACCTTCACCGCCGCGGCCGACGGCGTGGCCTGCGCCGACACCACCGGCTCGGGCTACGACACCCTGCTCTATGTGCGGCGGGCGGCCTGCGCCGACGGCGCCCAGGTGGCCTGCAACGACGACGCCGTGGGCCTGCGCGCCCGGGTGGAGTTCGCGGTGACCGCCGGCGAGGACTACTTCGTGTTCGTGGACGGCTTCAACGGCGGCGGCGACTACGTGCTCAGCCTGTTCAACGGCCCCTGCGCCCAGGCCCCCGAGTGCTTCGTGGACGCCGACTGCCCGCTGGGGCAGGCCTGTGGCCCCGACGCCACCTGCGAGCCCGGCCCGCCGCCCGCCTGCGTGGACGACGGCGACTGCGCCGCGGGCCAGAGCTGCCAGGCCGGTGAGTGCCGGCCGCAGGCCGGCGGCCTGTGCGACCTGCCCACCCTCATCGAGGGCGAGGGCGTCTTCGAGGGCACCACCGCCGGGGCCCCGGCCACCGTGGGCGCCGCGTGCGGCGGCGGGGCCGGCTCCAGCGAGGTGGTCTTCGAGTTCGCGCCGGCGGCCGCGGGCGACTGGTGCTTCACCACCACCGGCAGCCTGTACGACACCGTGCTGCACGTGCGCACGCCGGACTGCGACGGCGAGGCGGTGGCCTGCAACGACGACAGCCCGCTGGCGGGCGGCCTGCAGTCGGCCCTGACCCTGCCGGTGCAGGCCGACGCCACCTACTTCGT
Organism: Myxococcales bacterium; assembly: GCA_020633555.1. GTDB lineage: Bacteria > Myxococcota_A > Bradymonadia > UBA7976 > UBA1532 > JACKDL01. Next base: position 8,055 of record JACKDL010000054.1, read on the forward strand.
GTTCGTGGACGGGTTCGGGGCCAACAGCGCCGGCCCCTTCACCCTGAACGTCAGCCGGGGCGCCTGCCAGTAGGCGCCGGGGCCGGGCCCCTCAGCCCAGGAACGCCTTCACCCGGGCGTAGACCCCGTCGACGGTGAAGCCGAACTTCTCGGCCAGCACCTCGGCGGGGGCCGACGCGCCGAACCGATCCAGCCCGATGCACAGGCCCCGCCGCCCGGCGATCTGCCGCCACGGCCCGGTGATGCCCGCCTCGACGGTGACCACCGCCGGGTGGGTGGCGGGGATCAGCGCCTCCTGCACCGCCTCGGGCTGCTCCAGGAACAGATCCACGCAGGGCATGGACACCACCCGCACCCGCAGGCCGTCGGCCCGCAGCCGCTCGGCGGCCCCCGTGCACAGGTGCAGCTCGCTGCCCGTGCCCACCAGGATCACCTGGGGATCCGCGGCGTCGGACACGGCGTAGGCGCCCTGCCGGATCACCTGCGGGTCGAAGCCCGCCGGGCGCTCGATGGCCGGCAGATCCTGGCGGGTGAAGGCGAAGGCCGCCGGGCGCTTCGTCTGCTCCAGCGCCCACGCCCAGGCCATGCCCACCTCCATGCCGTCGGCGGGCCGCCAGTAGGCCAGGTTGGGGATGGTGCGCAGGGCCCAGTGGTGCTCCACCGCCTGGTGGGTGGGGCCGTCCTCGCCCAGGAAGATGCTGTCGTGCGTGAACACGAACAGGGTGGGCAAGTGGCTCAGGGCTGCCAGCCGCATGGCCGGGCGCTCGTAGTCGCTGAACACCAGGAAGGTGGCGCCGAAGGGCTTCAGGCCGCCGTGCAGGGCCATGCCGTTGGTGATGGCGCCCATCGCATGCTCTCGGATCCCAAAGGGAATCTGCCGGCCGCCGAAGCTCAGCGCGTAGTGCTCGCCCGCCGCGCCGGGGGCGCCCACCAGGCCGCCCTTCACCTCGGTGCCGTTGCTGCCGGTGAGATCGGCCGAGCCGCCCACCAGGCCGGGCACCTGAGCCAGGGCCGCGGTGATCACCTTCTGGCTCGTCTTGCGCGTGGCGCCCGCGGGCGGCGCGGCGGCCACCAGGGTCTGCCACAGATCGGCCGGCACGGCGCCCGACCAGAGCTGGTCGAACAGCGCCGCCTTGGCCGGCTCGGCGGCCCGCCAGGCCGCGTACTGCGCCTGCCACGCCGCCCGCTCGGCCTTCTTGGCCGCCTGCCGCTCGGCGAACCACGCCGTGACGTCGGCGGGCACGTGGAAGCGCTCTTCCGGCCAGCCCAGGCCCTGGCGCACCAGCGCCAGCTCGGCGTCGCCCAGGGGCGAGCCATGCACGCCGCTGGTGTCCACCTTGTTGGGGCTGCCCAGGCCGATGTGGGTGGTGCAGATGATCAGCGTGGGCTTGGGCTCGGTGCCCTCGCCCGCCGCCTGCAGGGCCGCCCGCACGCTGCTGGCGTCGTGGCCGTTCGCGCGCAGGACCCGCCAGCCGAAGGCCGCGAAGCGGGTGGCCACGTCCTCGGTGAACGCCAGCTCGGTGCGCCCATCGATGGTGATCTTGTTGTCGTCGTACAGCCAGACCAGGTTGTCGAGCCGCCAGTGCCCCGCCAGGCTCGCCGCCTCGCTCGAGATGCCCTCCATCAGATCGCCGTCGGAGCACAGCGTGAACACCCGCTGCCCCATGGGATCGAAGTCGGCGCTGGCCAGCCGGGCCGACAGCATCTTCGCCGCCAGCGCCATGCCCACCGAGGTGGCCACGCCCTGCCCCAGGGGCCCGGTGGTGACCTCGACGCCGGGGGTCATGCCCACCTCGGGGTGCCCCGGCGTGATGCTGTCCCACTGCCGGAAGGCCTTCACGTCGTCCATCGAGACGTCGAAGCCCCACAGGTGCAGCAGGCTGTACAGCAGCATCGAGGCGTGCCCGCACGACAGCACGAAGCGGTCCCGCCCGGGCCACTGCGGATCGCTCGGATCGAAGCGCAGGAACTCGTCCCACAGCACCAGGGCGAGATCGGCCTGCCCCATGGGAGCGCCCGGGTGACCGGAGTTGGCGTGCTGCACCGCGTCGGCGGCGAGCAGGCGGAGGGTGCTGGCGATGCGGGTGCGCAGGGCGTCGGCGAGCATGGTGTCCTCGGCGGCTGGAGGGTCGCCGCCGGACCTACCGGATCGGGTGGGGTTGGGCAAGCCTTCGTGGGCCCGCAGGGGGTCCCCCCCGTCACTTCCCCAGCGCGCGCTCCAGGTCCAGCAACGGCGGGGCCGGCACGCGGCCCTTGGCGTGGCGCACGGTCACCTTGCCCTGGCCCGGCCAGACGGTGACCGTCTCGCCCGTCAGCCGGGTCTGGCCGCGCACCACCGTGGGGGCGCCCGTCAGCGTCAGCTCGTCCTTCGCCTTGTCGTAGCGGGCGCGGCCCGCCGTGGCCGTCCAGCCGCCGCTGGTGACGGTGACCTCGCTGGCCTCGAGATCCGAGAGCCCGCCCGACTCGTCCAGGCGGGCGGTCAGGCGCGCGCAGGTGAGCGTGGTGGGGCCCTGGGTGGCGCGCACCGCCCCCGTGAAGACGGCGCGGCCCGTCTGCTGGTCCAGCTCCACCGTGTCGGCCTGGATGTCCAGGGGGGGCGCCGCCGCCGAGGACAGCGCAGCGGGCGCCGCGGCCGGCGCGGGGGGCGCCGCCAGGGCCAGCAGCGCCAGCAGGGCGGCGATCACCGGGTGCGGAACTCGGCCCGGCGGTTGCGGGTGTAGGCGGCGTCGTTGCTGGCGTAGTCGGCGGGCTGCTCCTCGCCGTAGCTGACCACCTCCACCCGGCCCAGATCCACGCCGAGCTGGCCCAGGTACTTGCGCACCACCAGAGCCCGGCGCTCGCCCAGGGCCAGGTTGTACTCGGTGCTGCCGCGCTCGTCGCAGTGGCCCTCGATGATGATGGTCTTGTCGAGGTGCTTGTTGATCCAGGCGGCGTTGTTGGCCAGCGTGTCGCGGGCCTCGTTGCTCAGCTCGGCGGCGTTGAAGCCGAAGTACACGGTCTTCAACGCCTCTTGGGCGTCCAGGGCCACGCCGGCGCCCGGATCGGTCTCGGCGAAGGCGTTGGGATCGGCGGGCGTGGCGCCCTTCACCCCCTCGGGGTTCAGGCACTCGTCCTTGCGCAGCAGGGCCTTCTGCTGGGCCTTGGCGGCCAGCTTCTTGGCGGCCCGCGCGGCGGACTCGGCCTCGCCGTGCTTGCCCTCGGCGGCCAGCGTGTTGGCCTTCTCGTACATGGCCTGCGCCGCGGCGAACTCCTCGGGGGCGCACTTACGGGCCAGCGCAGCGTCGTTGAGCGCCGTCGAGGCCTCCTTCAACAGCTCGGTGGGCGGGCCGCCACAGGCCACCAGGGCCAGCGCGGCCAGCGCGAGCAGGGCACGGGAAATCAGGCGGGGCGTGAACATCATCGCTCCTTCTTGGCCGGCTTGGCCGGCTTGGCGGGCGCGCCGTCGCTCGGGGCGGGCTGGGTCCCCCTGAAACGCAGGGTGACCACCACCCCCAGCCGCGTGACCTGCTTGAGGATGTCGGGATCGGTGGGCAGCGGCAGCCGGCCCTTGGCGTCGGGGCCGAACTCCGCCATCAGGGCGTTGATGGCCTGGTCGTAGACCGGCAGCGCCGTGCGCGAGATCCAGTCGTGCTGGACCACGGCGCCCGTGTCGTCGAGCAGCACCCGCAGGCGCGCCTGCTTGTCGTAGCGCCACGCCTTGGGGTCCTTCAGCCGGTCCTGCAGCAGGCCCTGGATCTTCAGGTAGTAGAGCTGCGGGGCGATGTCCTTGCGCAGGCGCAGATCGGGGCCCGTGCTGGACGCCCCCTTTGGCTGCGCCCACGCCGCGCCCGGCATGCCCACGGCGCTCAGCGCCAGCAGTGTGATGAGCCGTCGCATCATGTCACCTCGCCCACGCGGGGGTGGTGTAGCTGCCCTTGCCCTTCGAGATCAGGTGCTGCACCCGGCCGTCGCTGGTCATCAGGTACAGCTTGCTGTCGCCGTCGCGGGTGCTGGTGAAGGCGATGAACCGCCCGTCGGGGCTCCAGGTGGGCTCCTCGTTGTTGCCCTGGTTCTGGGTCAGCCGCTCGATCTGGCCCGTGCCCACGTTCACCGTGAACAGGTCGAACACGTTGCGCTCGTCGCGGGCGGTGAAGGCGATCTTGTCGCCCCGCGGGCTCCAGTCCGGCGTCTGGTTGTAGTCGCCCTGGAAGGTCAGCCGCTTCTGGTCGCTGCCGTCGGCGTTCATCACCCAGATCTGCGGGCTGCCGTGGCGATCGCTGACGAAGGCGATGCGGGTGCCGTCGGGGGACCAGGTGGGCGAGGTGTCGATGCCCCACGAGTTGGTCAGCCGCTTCTTCACCGCGCCGCTGTTGGCGTCCAGCAGGTAGATCTCGGCGTTGCCGTCCTTGCTCAGGGTGGCCGCCACCACGCCGCCCTTGGGGCTCAGCACCGCGCCGGTGTTCAGGCCCGAGTGGCTGCTGAAGGGGCTGGTCTTGCCGCCCTCGAGCTTGAACAGGTGCGGGCCGCCGTTGCGGAAGCTGGTGAAGTAGATGGCGCCGCCGGCCATGTTCGGCAGCATGTTCACGCCGCCGCTCTTGGTGAGCTGGGCCTCCTCCAGGCCGTCGGGGCTCACCATGAACAGCTCCTTGGCCCGCCCCACGCGCTTGACGAGCACGATGAAGCTGCCGAAGAAGCCCGGCGACTTGGTGTAGTAGCGGATGACCTCGTTGACGAAGCCGTGGGCGTGGCGGCGGATGCGGCTGGGCTCCAGGGGCAGCACCACCGGCCCGTCGAAGGGCTTGGGCAGGTTGATGCGCTGGCTGCCGTCCACCGTGAACAGCCGCAGATCCACCGTGACCTGCTGGCCCTCGATGGTGAAGCCCGCCTTGATGAGCCCCTGCGCCCCGATGTTGAACCAGTTCTTGAACTCGGGGTTCATGCCCTCGGCCTTCGGATCGCCCAGGAACGCGGCCTTGTCGATCAGGTTGAAGTAGCCGGTGAGGGTCAGATCCCGCTGGATCGTGCCGGTGAGCGCCTCGGTGACGCCCCGGGTGTCGGGGGCGCCGCCCAGGGCGAAGGCGTCGGGGACGGCCATGCTGATCATGGTCACGCCCTCGGTGAGCACGTCGACGCCCAGCCCCTTCTTCTCGTCGTCCTGAGCGAGGGCCGCGGGGGCGGCCAGGGTGAGCGCGAGCGCGATGGCGAGCAGTGCGTTGATGGCCTTCATGGCGGGCTCCACAGAGCTTTTTGAGATCGTGTGCCGTACGCGGGCGGGCTACTTGGCCTTCATCCGCGCGGTGATGCCTTCCTTCAGCACGAGCCGGCGCAGGTCCTTGTCGCCGGCGGGCGGCAGCGGGATGCGCAGCTCGCTGCCGGCGCCGAACCGCATGGCGGTGCGCAGGGCGGCGTCGTCGAAGAATTTGTTCCCGGACCGCTTCACGAGCTTCGGTTCGCCCTTCAGCTTGCCCTGGGCGTCGATGCGCAGGTGCACGTGGGCCTCGAGCCGGGCGCGCTCGCTGGCGGACACCACCGCGGGCACCTCGAACTGCCGCTGCAGCACCGTGCTCACCAGGCTGACGTAGGCGCTCTTGGCCAGCAGCGCGTTGGGATCGGTGCTGGTGCCGTTCTCGTCCCCGTCCTTGAACCCCTCGGGGAGGTCCTCATCGGCGCGGGGGTCACGCACGGCGGCCATGGCCTGGTTCATGCGCTTCTGGCGATCCTCGCGGGCCTTGCGCTCGGCGTCGCGCTTCTGCTTCTCGGCGCGCTTGCGCTCCTCCTCCTCGAGGCGGCGCTGCTGCTCGGCGAGCTCGCGCTTCTTCTTCTCTTCTTCCTTGAGCTTGCGCTTCTCTTCCTCTTCCTCGGCCTTCTTGCGGGCGAGGTTCACCGCGTCCGTCTCGGGCTCCGGGGGCGGCGGGGGCTGGGTGATGCGCACGAGCTGCTTGGGATCCTTCTCAATGCCCTTCTTGGGCAGCGCCAGGATCTCGACGTTGATCACCGGGGGCTCGGGGTTCTCCACCGTGTCGTTGCCCAGCATGCCCGCGTAGGCCATGCCCACGAAGATGCTGCCGTTGATCACCGTGGTGGCCACGCCGCTGATGAGCCGCAGCCCCGGATCCCGCGCGGCGCTCATGGCTTGGCCGCGTCCTCGGGCGGATCGGTGACCATGCCCAGGTTGGTGATGCCCGCGGCCTTGATGCGCGCCATGACGTCGATGACGTAGCCGTAGGGCAGCTTGCGATCGGCCATGAGGAAGATGCGCTGCTCGGCGTTGATCTTGGGGTTGGCCTTCAGCTTGGGCTCCAGGCCCTCCAGGCACTTCGCGTAGTCGCTGGGGTCGGGGCAGGTGACCAGCTCGCTCTCGCCCTCGCCCAGATCCAGGGTGACCCGGTAGTCGGCGTGGATGCCGATGATGGTCTGAATCTCGGTGTTGGTGACCACCTCGGCGTTGGTCTTGGGCAGGTCGATCTCGACCTTCCGCTGCTTCGCCTCCTCGACGATGATCGGGGTGGTCACCATGAACACCACCAGCAGCACCAGCATGACGTCCACCAGGGGCGTCACGTTGATCTCGCTCAGCGAGCCCTTGCGGCCGCCGCCGCCGGAGGACATGCCCATCGTCTAAGCCCCCGATCCCTTAGAAGAAGTGGCGCTTGACGATGTTGAGGAAGTCGTTGCCGAAGTTCTCCATGTCGGCTTCGAGCACGCGGATCTTGTTCACGAAGAAGTTGAAGGCCATCACCGCCGGGATGGCCGCCACCAGGCCGATGGCGGTGGCGATGAGGGCCTCGGCGATGCCGGGCGCCACGGTCATGAGCGTGGCGTTGCCCTCTTTGGCGATGTTCAGGAAGCTCGACATGATGCCCCACACCGTGCCGAACAGGCCCACGAAGGGCGCGGCGCTGGCCGTCGTGGCCAGGAACGGGGTGAGGGCCTCCAGGTGCACCACCTCGGCGCTCTGGGCGCGGCGCAGGGCCCGCTCGATGTTCTCGATGTCGTTGAGCTGGGTGTGCATGGTGTCGCCGTCGACGCCGGTGCCGCCGCTCTTCAGCTTGGTGAGCTCGATGTAGCCGGCGCGGAACACCTGGCTGACCGGGCTGCGCTTCAGCTCCTCGCTGGCCTGGTAGATCTCGTCCAGGCGCTTGGACTGCCAGAAGGTCTCGAGGAAGAGGCTGGTCTCGCCGGCGGCCCGCCGCAGGTAGGCGGCCTTGTAGACGATGATGTACCAGCTCACCAGCGACATCACGACGAGCACCAGGAGCACGCCCTTGACCACGGGGGTGGCCTTCAGGAGCAGGCCCGAGATGGTCATCTCATCGGCCGAGGCCGTGGCGGTGACCAGGTTGACGAAGAGGGCGTCCATCTCAGATCCCCACGCGCAGAGCCGGTTTCTCGTCTCGCCGAGTAGCACGCGGCAAGATGTGGGTCAAGGTGCGACCTGTCCTACATTCCTGCATCGGGCTCCTGCGAACGCTGGACTTCGAAGGGGAACGGCGGCCCCACCTGGGCCCCGGCGCGCACCACGAAGTCGAAGATGCCCCGGCCCACGGCCGGCGGCACGGTGACCAACAGCGCGGTGTCGGTCCACGATTCCACGGGCACGGGGTTTCCCCCCAGCCACACCCGATCGAGCTCGCCCTGCACCCCGAAGCCCGAGCCGATGAGGGTCACCCGCTGCCCCACCCGCGCGGTGGGGGGGCGGGCCTCGCGGATCACCGGCGCCCGGGGGCCCGGATCGAAGGCGTCCTCGCAGGCCAGCGAGCCGAAGAGGAGCAGGAGCGGGGCGATCCGGCGCACGGGCGGTATGCTAGCGGCCGGACCGACCGAAAGGGAACGCGGGTGATCGGCTGGCTACTGGGGCTGGCGGCGGCGCTGCTGCCGGGGCAGTACACGGGGCAGACCGCCACGGGCCAGGCCCTGGCGCTGCACCTGCGGGCGGACGGCACGGTGGACCACGCCGGGACGACGTGGCGGTGGGCGGCCGAGGGCGACGGGCTGGTGCTCACCGCGGGCGCCGAGCGCCGGCGCTGGGCCGTGGCCGTGGACGCGGCCGGGCAGGTGGTGCTCACGGGCCCACCCTTCGGCCGCGCCACCCTGCGGCTGATGGCGCTGGACGCGCCCGCTGCGCCCCCGCCCGAGCGGCCCGCGGGCTGGCAGGGCACCTGGGCCCACCGGGCCTCGGGGGGCACGCTGCTGCTCACGTTGACGGCCGACGGGCGCGCCGCCCTGGGGCCCGCGGGCGAGCCGCCCGCCCGCGCCACGTGGCGCGCGGCCGACGGCGCGCTGGTGCTCGCGGTGGACGGCGGGCCCCCCGTGCGCTACATGGCCCGCCGCGACGGCGCCGACCTGGTGCTGCGCGGGGGCGAGCTGCCCGGGGCGGTGGTTTTTGAGCCCGTCTCGGGCCCGTGACTATGCTCCGCCATCACTCGGTGGCGGAATCCGGGGGGGAGGTAGCGATGAAGGGGCATGGGATGCGCGCGGCGGTGGGGCTGGCCCTCCTGGCGCTGGTGAGCTGGGGCTGCGCCGAGGAAGAGGCGGCGAACCCCACCCCTGACTTCGAGGTCATCGGCGGGCTGGCGGCGGCGCCGGTGGGCCGGCGGGGGCGCGGGCGGCTTCGGCGGCGGGGCCGGCGGGGCCGGCGGCGGCGCCGGGGGCGCGGGCGGCGGGGTGAACCCCGACAACAACCGCCCCCAGCTCAAGCGCATCGGCGACAAGCGCGCCCCGGTGGGCCAGGAGCTGGCCATCCAGCTCGAGGCCGAGGATCCCGACAACGATCCGCTGAGCTTCAACGTGCGCTCGGTGCTGCCCGACGGCGCCAAGTTCGAGAAGGGCCCGGGGCTGTTCACCTGGACCCCCACCCCCCAGCAGGAGGGGGTCATCGCGCTGATCACCTTCGAGGTCAGCGACGGGCAGCTCAAGGATCAGGAGACCATCCAGATCACCGTGACGGGCGCCGGCGCCGGCAACACGCCGCCGGTGTTCGAGCCCATCAGCGACAGCAGCCTGGTGGCCGGCCAGCGCTACGAGCTGCAGCTCGTGGCCACCGATCCCGACGGCGACGACGTGTTCTTCGGCCTGCGCGGCGACGAGCTGCCCGGCGGTCTGCTGGACGCCGACAGCGGCATGTTCAGTTGGACCCCCGGCAACGACCTGATCGGGCGCAGCTTCAACGTCACCTTCACCGCCAGCGACGGTGAGGCCGAGGCCACCGCCGACGTCATCTTCTCGGTGCGCGACGGCAGCATGCCGGGGCCCAACAACCTGCCCCCGCGCATCACCGCCATCGGCGATCAGACGGTGACGGTGGGCGTGCCCTACTCGCTGGTGATCCGCGCCGAGGACGAGACCCCCGACCGGCTGAGCTTCGGCGTGGCGGGCGCGCTGCCCATGGGCGCGAGCTTCGATCCGCCCACGGCCACCTTCCAGTGGACGCCGCAGCAGGGCCAGGCCAACCAGGCCTTCGCGGTGGTGTTCCAGGTGAGCGACGGCGAGTTCCGCGCGGTGGAGCGGGTGAACTTCCAGGTGCAGCCCGGCGGCGGCGGCGGCGGCGAGTGCGTGCCCGATCCGGCGGCGGACGAGGCCGGCGAGCCCCTGCTGCTCATGGACGGCGCCCGGCTGCCCGGCCGCACCATCTGCCCCGCCGGCGACCGCGACACCTTCGCCTTCGACGTGCCGGCCATGGGTGGGTTCGACTTCCGCATCGACTTCGACACCGACGTCTGCGACCTGGATCTGATCGTCGAGGGCCCCGGCGGCATGCAGGTGGGCGCCTCGGCGGGCTTCGCCGACACCGAGCGGGTGGCCCGCGACGGGCTGGCCGCCGGCCGCTACACCGCCCGGGTGTACGGCGTGGGCTGCACCAGCCCCGGCTACGACGTGGCCTTCGATCTGAACGCCGAGCCCGGCTGCCAGGACGACGCCTTCGACAACGGCGCCGGCAACGACGCGGCCGCCAACGCGGCCGATCTGCAGGCCGCCGTGGGGCAGGCGCTGATGATCTGCGGGGGCGACCTGGACTACTACCGGGTGAACCTGAACGTGGGCGAGCGGGTGACCTTCCGCGCCCTGTTCACCCACGCCGACGGCGATCTGGACATCCGCGTGACGGGCCCCGGCGGCTACCTGGGCACGGGGCTGTCCACCGACGACAACGAGGAGGTCGTCATCGAGTCGGTGGCCCAGGCGGGCACCTACGTGCTGGCCGTCGAAGGCTTCGGCAACGCCGAGAACAGCTACCGCCTGCAGCTCGACCGGGTGGATCCCCGCCCGTGCATGGCCGACCGGCTCGAGGCCAACGACAACAACAGCGTGGGCCAGGCCGAGGGCCTGTCGCCCGAGCTGTACCGCAACCTCACCTGGTGCGGGGACGACGACTGGCAGCGCACGGCCACCAACGCCGGCGAGCTGGTGCAGATCTACATCACCTACGACCAGCGGGCCCCCGAGATGACCGCCACCAACGCCCAGGGCCAGCCCCTGGCGGGCTTCTCGTACCGGCCCGCGCAGGGCAACGGCTGCGCCGCCGGCCGCGACGGCTGCCACGTGCTCGAGGGCGTGTCCGCGGGCGGGCTGGTGTACTTCGTCGTGCGCGCCGGGGTGGTGGGCCAGGGCTACGATCTGCGGGTGCGGGTGACCCCCGACAACACCTGCAACGAGGACGTGGTGCGCTGCGACGAGCTCGAGGTCTGCGACTACGACGATCCGAGCTGCGCCGAGGCCATCTGCGAGCGCGACGGCGACTGCCCCGCCGGCTTCGCCTGCTACCAGAACTGGTGCGTCGAGGCCTGCGCCAACGACATCGACTGCCTGCACCCCAGCCACGTGTGCAAGCACGTCGAGGGCCAGGGCCGCTGCGCCATGGCCGGCGCCGGCCGGGTGGGCGCGGGCTGCTTCGACCTGACGGACTGCGCCGGCAGCTTCGAGTGCCTGGCGGGCCCCGACGTGCCCGGCGGCTACTGCACCCGGCAGTGCGCCGGCAACGCCGAGTGCGGCGCGGGCGTCTGCGCGCAGTTCGACGACGGCCGCTACTGCGGCCTGCCCTGCCAGGGCAACAACGACTGCCGCGTGGGCTACGCCTGCACCGTGCGCACCGGCGTGGTGGGCCAGGACGTGCGCGTCTGCACCCCCATCCAGTGACCTCCGCCTCCGCCGCCCAGCCCGCCGATCTGTTCGCCGTCTGCCCGCCCGGCCTGGAGCCGGTGGTGGCGGGCGAGCTGCGCGCGCGCGGCGTCGCTGACGGGCGCGAGGTGCCGGGGGGCGTGGCGTTCACGGGCGACCCCCTGTGGGCGAACCGCGCGCTGGCCACCCCCACCCGCATCGTGCAGCGGGTGGCCGCCTTCCCTGCGAAGCACTTTGGCGCCCTGCAGGCCGGGGCGCGGGCGGTGGACTGGGCGCCCTTCGGCGGCCTGACCCCCGAGGTCACCTGCCGCAAGAGCAAGCTGTACCACTCGGGCGCGGTGGCCGAGCGGCTGGCGGCGGTGGTGCCGCCCGGGCCCGGCACCCTGCACGCCCGGCTGTTCCACGACGTGTGCACCCTGTCGGTGGACACCAGCGGCGAGCGGCTGCACAAGCGGGGCTGGCGGGTGGAGACGGGCCCCGCGCCCCTGCGCGAGACCCTGGCGGCCAGCCTGCTGCGCCTGGCCGAGTGGGCGCCGGGCGAGGCCCTGTTCGACCCCATGTGCGGCTCGGGCACCTTCCTCATCGAGGCGGCGGTGTGGGCGGCGGGGCGGGCGCCCGGGGCCGATCGGGCGTTTGCCTGCGAGGCCTGGTGCCCGCCGGGCCCCGTGCCGAGTTGGCCGGCGGTGCCCACGGTGATCGCCGGTGGGGACCGAGCGGCGGCCGCGGTGGGCGCGGCCCAGCGCAACGCCGCGCGGGCGGGCGTCGAGATCGACGTGACGGCCAAGGACGCGAAGCACCAGGCGCCGCCGGCCGAGACCGGGCTGCTGGTGTGCAACCCCCCCTATGGCAAGCGCGCCCACGGAGTGGCCACCGCCTACGAGCGGCTGGGCGAGCTGCTGGCCGGGCCCTTCGCGGGCTGGCGGGCGGCCATCCTCACCCCCGACGCCGAGGCAGCCCGGCGGCTGCGCCGACCCGCGAAGGCGCAGTTCTCGGTGAAGAACGGGGGCTTGGGGCTGCGCTGGGTGATCTGCTGAGGTCGCCCGCTCAGGGCAGCAGGGGCTGCCCGGCGATGCCCACCGGCACCCGGGTGAGCCCGCGGGACGCCTTGGTGGTGAACGGCGGGATGTGCAGCATGCCCATGTACAGCGTGGTGGCGCCGTAGGTGTCGGTGCCGAAGGCCACGTTGGCGATGAGCTGCTTCTCGCCCGCCACCACGAAGGGCAGCAGCTCGGTGGTGCCCGCGGGGATCACCTTCACCGCGCTCTCCTTGAGCTGGAAGTTCTCCTGGGTGTCGAGCACCACGTACAGGTTGCCCTCGGCGTCGAAGGCCAGCCCGTCGCCGAACAGGGCCACCCCCTCCACCACCGGGGTCCGGGTGGTGAAGTCGGTCAGATCCAGCCGGTAGACCCCCGCGATCTCGGCGTCGATGGTGATGTCGGGCTGGTTGCACAGCAGGCCCGTGTTCTCGGTGGCCACGTACATGGCGCCGTCGGGGCCCAGGGCCATGCCGTTGGGGCCGCCCTCGGTGGGCAGGTCGAAGCGGTGCACCGCCGTCTCGCCCGTGGCGGGGTCCAGGCGGATGATCTCGCCCAGGCAGGGATCGCTCAGGTAGATGCGGCCGTCGGCGCCCACCATGACGTAGTTGGGGCCCACCAGGGGCTGGTCGCCGTCGGTGGTCAGCGCCTCGCGCACCGCGCCGTCGGGGCTGATGGCCACCATGCGGCTGTTGCCCGCGTCCACCGCCCACAGCGTGCCGTCGGCGGCCACCGCGAAGCCCCAGATGCGGGTCACCGCCTCGCCCGACAGGCTCAGCGCCTCCACCTCGCCGCTGGGGGTGACGCGCACCACGCCGCCGGGCACGCCCATGAGCAGCTCGTCGCCGCGGAAGCTCAGATCCTCGGTGCTCTCGTCCAGGCCGTTGGCCATGAGCCACTCGTTCACCTGCCCGAAGGCCTCGGGGGCCCACGGCGTGTCCAGGGTGGCCCGCAGCCGGTGCTCGGCGGTGTTCTGGGGGTCGTCGGCCACGGTGGCGGTCAGGGCCTGATCCACGGGGGCGGGGCCCAGGGTCCACTGCAGAAAGCCGTGGCCGCTGGCGGCCAGCACCACCTGGGCCTGATCCACGGCGCCGCCGCCGCGGGTGACCGCCACGGTGACCGTGGCGCCCGGGGGGCCGATGAGCTCCGCGGTCACGGCCCCCGCGGCCGCCGCCGAGGCGGGCATCTCGATGAACTGCAGGGGCACCGGCGCCGGCGTGGGCTCGGCGTCGTCGCAGGCGAGGAGCGGCAGGGTCAGCGCGGCACAGAGCAGACGGCGCATGGGGTCTCCCGGGGGGACAAGGCCCGGGGAGTATGGGTCAGCGCCCGCCGTAGGTCATCAGGAAGCCCATCATGGCCCCGTAGAGCGTGGCGACGCGGGGGTTGGCCGTGAGGGGGCAGGCGCCCGAGCGGCACCCGACGAGCTTGTGGTAGGCGAAGCCGATGCCGGCGCCCGCCAGCACGCCCAGGGCGATGGTCATGGGGGTCTCCTTCAACCGCCGATGCGGCCCAACGGAGCCCCCAGTGGCCGCGAGTGTGCCGCCCGCCCCTTGACACAGCGCCCACGGGGTTTATCCAGGCGCCGCAACCGACCTTGGGGATTGGCCATGCCCATCTACAACTACCAGTGCCAGGAATGCGGGGCTCAGCAGGAAGTCTGGGCCAAGTTCGACGATCCCCCGCCGCTGTGCGACGCCTGCGGCAAGGACGCCCTGAGCCGGCAGGTGGCGCGCACGGGCTTCGCCTTGAAGGGCGGCGGCTGGTATGCACAGGGCTATGGCAGCAGCGGCTCTTCCTCTTCGAGCGGCGGCTCGGGCGCTTCGGGCGGCGGCAGCGACTAGCCTGCTCTGGGCGTCGTTGGCCTGCGACGACGACCCCAGCCCCCCGCCGGCGGCCCCTGACGGGGGCGCCGACACCCCCTGCGGGCGCGGCCCGGCCCAGGTGAGCCTGGGCGTGGGGCAGCCCTACCAACCCAACCCCGACCAGGTGTTCCAGACCGAGCGCGGCCTGCAGGGCGGCGTGCACGTGGACGTGTCGCTGCGGGTGCAGGGCAGCCTGGACCCCGACTCTGTGGACGTGCAGATCCGCCTGTGGGACGGCGACACCCTGCGGGGCCGCCACGACACCGCCGACTGGTTCTTCTTCATCGACGAGGCCGCCGTGGCCTGCGACTACCCCAAGGCCCGCCTGGTGCTGGAGGACGGCGCCGACGGCGCCCTGCCCCCCGACCGGGTGGCCGAGGTGACCGATCGCCCGCTCACGCTGGAGGTGCGCCTGAGCAGCCCGGCGGGGCAGGCCGAGCACCGCGCACAGGTGACGCTGCGGGCCCCCTGACCCTTGCGTGCGGGTGAGCCTCTGACCAGCATGGGAGCGCCCGTGCCGTGATCCGTGCGCCGCGGGTTCAAGGCGCAGCGGCGTTTGCCCGGCGTTCGGAGGGATCAGCATGGGAAGTCGATGGAAGGCCTTCGGGCTGGGGATGGCGGCGCTCGCCCTGGCCTGGGGGTGCGACGACGCCGGCCCCACGACGGCGACCGATGCGGGCGCGGCGGTGTGTGAGGACGGGCAGCCGGCCCCCTGCGCCGATGGCCTGGCGTGCCGAGTCGGCGAGGACTGCGCCAGCGGCGTGTGCAGCGCAGGGATCTGCGCGGCGGCGGGCTGCAGCGACGGGCGCCAGAACGGCGACGAGGCCTGGGTGGACTGCGGCGGGCGGTGCCCCGGCTGCCCCGATGGGCGGCCGTGCGGCGCGGCCACCGACTGCGCCAGCGGGGCGTGTGTGGGCGGCCTGTGCGCCACGGCGGCGTGCACCGACGGGGTGCGCAACGCCGGCGAGACGGGGGTGGACTGCGGCGGGCCCTGCGGGCCCTGCGCCGACGGCGCGGGCTGCGTGGCGCCAGCGGACTGCGCGAGCGGGGTGTGCGGCCAAGGCACCTGTGCGGCGCCCGACTGCGCCGACAGCGTGCGCAACGGCGCCGAGCCCGACGTGGACTGCGGCGGGGGCTGCGGGCCCTGCCCCGCCGGGGC
>JACKDL010000055.1 GCA_020633555.1 Myxococcales bacterium
CCCCACCGACGACACCTTCGCCATCCGCAACCCCGTGCCCTTCTTCGGCGTGGGGCTCATCGCCGAGATCGACGAGGCCGCCATCCTGGCCCACGCCGATCCCGACGACGCCGACGGCGACGGCGTCAGCGGGCGGCCCAACTACGACCAGGGCTTCGTGGGGCGCTTCGGCATGAAGGCCCAGACGGTGAGCATCGAGGGCTTCATCCGCGGGCCCCTGTTCAACCACCTGGGGCTCACCAGTGATCCGCTGTCGCCCGCCCTGCAGGCCGCGCTTCCCGTACCCTCGGTGGCCGCGGTGCGCCAGTTTGAGGCCCGGGCCACCGGCGTGGAGGCGCAGGCCTTTCACCAGGCCGCCGCGCCCGCGTCGCCGCTCACCGACGACGACGGCGTGGCCGATCCCGAGCTGGCCGAGGCCGACCTGTACGACCTGGTGAGCTGGGCCATGCTGCTGGCCGCCCCCAAGCCGGGCGAGCCCACCCCGCAGAGCGAGGCAGGCCGGGCGCGGTTCGAGGCCATCGGCTGCGCGAAGTGCCACGTGCCCACCCTGCAGAGCCCCCGCGGGCTCATCCCGCTTTACAGCGACCTGCTGCTGCACGACATGGGGCCCGCCCACGCTGATGGCGTGGCCATGGGGTTGGCCACAGGCAGCGAGTTCCGTACCCCGCCGCTGTGGGGAGTGGCCGTCACGGGCCCGTTCCTGCACGACGGCTCAGCCATGACCCTGAGGGACGCCATCGAGGCCCACGGCGGCGAGGGCGAGCGCAGCCGCGACGCCTGGCTGGCCCTGGCGGCGGCCGAGCAAGCGGAGGTCATCGCCTTTCTGGAGAGCCTGGGCGGCGCCGAAGTGGCCACGGCGGGGCTCATCCTGCCGGGCGACGAGCCGGCGGCCGGCGAGTATGGTGGCCCGCTGCCCGGCCTGAGCGACGATGCCCTGGCCCTCTTCCGCACCGGCCGGCACGTGTTCGACAAGGACCACGGCTACGAGGACGGCGTGGGGCCGTTCTTCAACGGCGACAGTTGTCGGGCCTGCCACTTCGACCCCGTGCCCGGAGGCGCCGGGCCGCTGGGCCTGAACGTGACCCGCACGGGCATGTACGGGGCCGATGGCGCCTTCACCGCGCCCGAGCGGGGCACCTTGCTGCCCCGCCACACCGCGCCCGGCCTGCGCCGGCCCGAGCTGGCCGAAGGCGCCGTGTTCGAGCTGCGCCAGACGCCCACCAGCCTGGGGCTGGGGATCCTCGAGGCCATCCCCGCCGCGAGCATCATCGGCCGGGCCGATCCCGAGGATCTGGACGGCGACGGCATCGCCGGGGTGGCCCACGTGCAGCCCGACGGGCGGCTGGGGCGCTTCGGGTGGAAGGCCCAGGTGGTGAGCGTGCGCGACTTCGTGGGCGACGCCCTGCGCTTCGAGCTGGGCATGACCGTGCCCGTCGAGTTGGGCATCTCCACGGCCATCACCGCCGACGACGACGCCATCGAAGACCCCGAGCTGTCGGCCGCCGAGGTGGACGCCCTGACCCACTACCTGCTGAACTTGGCGCCCCCACCGCGGGCCGTCGAGCCGCCCGCCGCAGGCCGCGCCCTGTTCGAGCAGGTGGGCTGTGCCGACTGCCATGTGCCGGCCCTGCCTGGCACGCCGGCCGGCTACGAGCCCTTCACCGATCTGCTGCTGCACGCGGTGTACGACGACCCCCAGCAGGGGGTGCCCGACGGCGTGGCCCAGGGCCACCAGTACCGCACGCCGCCGCTGTGGGGGGTTGCAGAGACGGCGCCATACATGCATACGGGCGCCGCACAGACGCTGACGGACGCCATCGAGGCCCATGCCGGCTCCGCCACCGCCTCGCGGGACGCCTACCGGGCCTTGAACGCGGGTGAGCAGGCGGCCCTGGTGGCCTTCCTGGAGGCCCTTTAAGGGTCCGAAGGGCTTCAGAGCCAGCCCGGCGAAGTTTTTTCGTCACATGGTTTTCACAAAGAAGCCCGCACGCTGGCGCGTTCTCCACAGCCCTGTGGAGAAAAAAGCCCTTTGAGCATCCGCGGTTACCCCCTAGTCTCGGTTTCGAGGGTTGAGGACAACCCCACGGAGTCACCGACACCACCCCGTCACGCGGACCTTGGTCCGGGTGGATCGCAAGGCGCGGCTCGCCGCGCGGCGCGACAGGGGGGGACGAGGTGAGAAAGCCCAGGAAGGTTCGGAGCGCCGGTTCGCCGGTGTTCCCAAGCCCGGCCGGATCGAGACCTCGGAGCGGCGGCGTCCAGTGGACGGCGAACCGCATGGAGGGAGCCCCCTCGGGGGCCACGGCGGGGTGGGGAGGCCTTGGAGGGTGAAAGGTCAGGAGAGCCGCGGCGCAGAACCGACTCGTTCGGGGACGCGTGACGGACGCTCCGCCGGATGAAGGCTCTGAAGTCGAGCCTCGGCAGGTCGGGTTTCCCGGCCGTGGCGACCTGGCCAGGTCGCTTGTCGAGGGCAACGGCACGAGAGCACGGCCCCCGAGAGGGGGTACGGCTGGCGGGTGCGGGAAACGCTCTGGAGGCCCGGTCGAAGGCCCGACGCGCCGCCCCTCGGGGTGGTACAGGACGCCGCGAGCAGCCGGCCAGCCCTTGGGCTGGTGGGGCGCGCGAACCTGGTCGAGCACAGGCCCACCGTGGGAGACATCATCGACACTCTCGCTGCGTGGACGCGCCACGCCGGCGGCCTTCGGGCCGGGGCGGGTGCGACCGACGCCGATCTCGGGTGGCAGGTGCGTGGCCTCGGCCGCGGATCCAGCGCCCGCCCCAGTGGGTGCCGCGTCTTCGGGCCGGTGCCGGGCCTTCGGGCCCACCGCGAGCCGTCCTTCGGGGCGCTCGAGGTCCGCTCGGCCGCCGCTCGCGGCGCCGCGCATGGGGGCGAGGTCGGGCGTCCGTGGCCCCTCGGGGCGGCGGGCGTCGAGCGGGTGGCTGGTGGCCCTTTGGGGTCGCCGCCTGCGCCAGTGCCTTCGGACACGGCAGGGCAGCCCCCCGCACTCATGGCCGGTCGAGCCTTCGGGCCCGATCGGGGCCGCTCCGGGCGACCGGGGCAGCCACAGGCCCCTCGGCCCGCTTCGGCGGTCGGGAGGCCGCGCCCACGGCGGCTTCGGCCAGTCAGGGCGCCGGGGAACGGGTCGCGAGGCCCGCCACCGTGGCCATGTGCGTCGGCGGCGCGAGAGCGCCATCCAACGTCGGGTCCCACCTGCAGGTGGGCCGGACGACAAGGTCGCTGGTTCCCTCGGGAGCGTGAGCGACAGAGCAGCGAGGGCGTGCCGGGCGCCGAGCGGCTTTGGCCGTGAGGGCCGCCCAGAGTGGCGCGCACACGACGAAGTGCCTGGGCTTCGGTCTTCGGATCGGGGCGCGGGCCACTGGCGAGGGGTTGGACGCAGCCTCTCCCCGTCCGACGAGGCGACGCGTTGGGGGCCGGACCCCAGGGCGCACGCCGACGGGCGCCGGCCGCTGGGTCGACGCACCGCAAACGGACGGCGCGCCAGTGCTCCTGCCGACGAATCAGCGCCCGTGGGGCGTGGGTTCGAGATCGGCACACGAGCCGTCGGGTTGGCCTTGGCCCTCCCTTTTCTCGAAGGCCCGGTACGCCGCAGCGTGCCGGGCCTTTTCTCTTTTGGTCCAGCGCACTTACCCTCCGAGGCTCCCCGCCCCCCTCAATCGGCGAGCCCTCCACCCTCGGCGAGCCCGCCACCGTCGGCGAGCGCTTGACCCACGTGGCCAAGGCGCCTGTGCAGCGGGCCTCGGACGCCGCCCGCAAGGTGCTGCGCAAGGCCTACCAGTTCGCGGTGAAGTTCGCCGCCTTCCGCTGAGCGGGTGCACCGACCCGTCAGGGGGCGGCGTCGCCCTCGATCCGCGTGCCCATCAGCCGGTCCCACACGGTGAAGGCCGAGGCGAAGTTGCCCTTGTGCGGCTTCGCGTGGTGCAGGTCGTGGTGCGCCATGGGCGCCAGGAGCGGCAGGTGGCGGGTGGGCAGGCGGAGGCCCGAGTGGATCTCCAGCTCGTGCAGGATCCGCCAGCCCACAAAGATCCAGATGGTCCACACCGAGATCTGCCCGAAGAGCGCCAGGCACAGCACGACGCCCACCGCGATGCCCACGGTGCCCGCCGACTGCTCCAGGGGGTGCACATAGCAGTACTCGATGGGCACGGGCGCAAAGGCCTCGTGGTGCTTCTTGTGAATCGCCCTGTACAGCCGCCGGTTGCGGTGCAGCACCCGGTGCATCCAGTAGAACCAGGCGTCATCCAGCACCAGGACGATGCCGAGCTGGGCCAGCACCACGCCGGTCCCCTGCCACGTCATGGTGAAGCAGTCCTCGAAGTACCAGAAGGCGGCCAGCGCGCCGATCCACTGGCTCACCAGGTTCAAGCCGATGTTCGGCAGCCGGGCCTTCAGCGCCCCCGGCTTGCGGCGCACCGCCTGCCCGTCCAGGGCCGCCGGGATCCCGTCGCGGTCGATGCGCCAGCTCACCCAGAGCGCCAAGGCGTTGAACAGGATCGACATCCCGACGGCCACGAGCCCGACGATCACGCGGGTGCTCGCACGGCGAAGACGTTGTGAAGCCGCGTGCCCTCGAAGCCGGCCTCGCGCTCGGTGGTGAGCGTGAAGCCCTGGGCGGTCAACAGGCCACGCACCGCGTCGAGGCGCCCGTCCAGATCGTGCACCTCGGCCACCACCTGGCGGATGCGCGGCCAGTGCTCGGACCGGACCCCCTGCAGCACCGGCAGCTCGGCACCCTCGCAGTCGATCTTCAGCAGGTCCACCCGGTCCAGGTCCTGGGCGTCGATGACCTGCGAGACGGTGCGCAGCTCGGCCTTGACGTGCTGGCGGCCGCCCGTGAGCCAGCGGGCCAGCAGCGGCGAGAGGAAGCCGGGCACCAGCCGCGCCAGCGGCGTGGCCTGCCGAGCCGCCGCCAGGTTGCCTCGCACGGCCGCCTGGAAGGCCCCCGGCGCGTCCCAGTCCTCAGGGTGGGCCGTCGACAGCGCCGGGCACCGCGGGAAGTAGGTGAACTCGAGCCGGCCCGGCTCGGCCGAGAGGCCGAAGTCGAACACCGTCATCCGGCCCTGCCCGTGCTCGGCCGCGTTGGCCGCCGCCACCACGTGAATGGCGGGCACCGGCTCGAAGGCGAAGATCCGGGCCTGCGGCAGCCGCTGGACCGCGCGCACCCCGAACAGGCCGATGTTGGCCCCCACGTCCAGGATCACCGCGTCGGCGGGCAGGCGGATCCCGTGACCCAGGTAACCGTCCACATGCAGGTCCAGGACCCGCGCCTCGCTGACGTTCAGGCAGGCCACCGAGGTCCCGTCGGCGAGCCGTGCGCGGCGCATCTGCCCCACCTGATCCCCCTCTTGTGCGCTCTTGTGGGCGAGCCTAGCACGGGTGGAGCGGGGGATCCCCCCCGTTCGGCCCCCTGGATCGCCGCGCCGACCTGCATCGCTGTGATCGGGCCAACCCCGCGGGATGACTCATACTCCAGCGTCTCTGCGACGAAAATCGCCACGCCCCGTGGTCGCGGATCGCGGTTTTTCTTTCATTTGCTCGCCAGACGTGGTTCCTGGCGGCTTCCCGCGTCGGCCGATCTGTCGGCGCATGGCCTCGGGCGCCAGATGTCCGGATTCCTAATGGGTCCCCGGTGATGTCCACCGGATTGACCCGGTCAGAGTGATTGAGAATGTCGAACAAGCTTTTTGTGGGCGGCCTGGCCTGGGCCACCGACGACAACAGCCTCCGCAACGCCTTCGAGTCCTTCGGTGAGGTCACCGAGGCGAAGGTCATCCTGGATCGCGAGACCGGCCGCAGCCGCGGCTTCGGCTTCGTGACCTTCGCGGACAACGCCTCGGCCGTCAGCGCCGTCGAGGCCATGAACAACCAGGAGCTGGACGGGCGCACCATCCGCGTCGACCTCGCTCAGGAGCGCGCGCGCAGCCCGCGTCCGGGTGGCGGCGGCGGCGGCGGTGGTCACCGCGGCGGCGGCGGCGGCGGCTTCGGCGGCGGCCGTGATCGTGACCGCGGCGGCTTCGGCGGCGGCGGCGGCGGTCGCTGGTAAGCGACCCCCACCCTCCCACCCCTTTCGGGACGCCGGGCCGGCGCCCAGTGTGCCGGCCCGAAACATCCCCCCTCCCAGTCTGAAGCGCCGGGCCCCCTGAAGGGTTGGCCCGCGACTCGCGCTACGGCCCAGCGAACCCTCGCTGACCCCGGAGCGCCCATGACCACCACCGCCTGGATCCTCACCGCGCTGGCGGCTGGCCTCTTGGCCGCGCCGCACCTGCTGGCCCCTGTTCACCCGCGTCGCCCACGCCCTGGACGCTGCGGGGCAGCAGGTGCAGGTGGCTCGGGCCGAGCGGGCGGATCCACGGCCGTGGCCTGAGCCTCGCCCGCGGCCGACCGGATGGCCGTCTGGCGCCTGCCCTGAGCGGGCCGCGGATCCCGAGAAGGAGCACCCTTCCGTTCTGGAACACGCGGCCCAGCTCTTCGTCTCGATCGCTGCGTGGTGACCCCCTCAGCGCACGGCGCGGCGCTGGCAAACCCGATGGGTCGATCGAGGAGGTCACCCATGGCAGCCGCCGCCCCCCACTCCCGTACGGTCGCCGCCGAAACCACCCTGGAGCTCCTGCGCGACGTGGTGTTCACCACCGACGAGCGGGGGCGTCTGCTGAAGCTGAACGCCGCCTGGACGGCTCACTTGGGCCACCCGGTGCCGCGCAGCGTCGGCCGCCCGCTCACGGACTTCGTGGACGCGCCCGACCACACCCGCGTGTTGGAGGCGCTGGATCAGGGCGCCCGCGCCCGCCCGGTAGAGCTCACCTTCGTGGACGTACGCGGGCAGATTCGGTGCATGGAGATGGCCTGCCAGGTCGGGCCCGTGGGTGAGCGTGTCGGGACGCTGCACGACATCACCACCCGCCGGAGGGCCCAGCGCTCGCTGTCGGCCGCCAAGGCGCGCGCCGAGGAGGCCGTGCGCTCGCGCAGCACCTTGCTGGCCCACATGAGCCACGAGCTGCGCACCCCCCTGACGGCCATCCTGGGCTATGCCGAGCTGCTGCTGGGCGCCCTGGGCGAGAACCCCCCGCTGGCCCGCCACGCCGAGACCATTCGCCGCAACGGGGAGCACCTGCAGGCGCTGGTGAACGACATCCTCGACTTCTCGAAGCTGGAGGCCGGCACGCTGAAGGTCGAGATGGGCCGCTTCGAGCCCCTGGCCATGGTCCACGAGGTGGTGCACGCCCTGAAGCCCCGCGCTGCCGAGAAGGGCCTGCGGCTGGACGTCGAGAGCGGGCCCCTGCCCGGCCAGGTGGTGTCGGACGCCCGGCGGGTGCGCCAGATCTTGTTCAACCTCCTGGGCAACGCCCTGGAGTTCACCGAGCGGGGCGGGGTGCGACTGCGGGCGCGCGTCGAGGGCCCCGAGCTGGTGTTTTCGGTGGCCGACACCGGCCCCGGCATGACCCCCGAGCAGGTCGAGCGGCTGTTCATCCCCTTCGTCCCGGGCGACACCGACCTGGCCCGGGCCCACGGGGGCGCCGGCCTGGGGCTGACCATCGCCCGCCAGCTCGCCCGCATGCTTGGCGGCGACATCACCGTGCGCAGCGTGCCCGGCAAGGGCACCGCTTTCCGCGTGGCGCTCGAGCTGCAGACCGGGCGCACCGCCGCCGGCACGCCCGCGCGGGGCTTTCCCAGCGCCGGGCGCCTGGGCGGCCGCCGTGTGCTCGTGGTGGACGACTCGAAGGACCTGCGTGCGCTGCTGGGCATGTTCCTGCGCCGCGAGGGTGCCGAGGTCTTCCTGGCGGCGGACGGCGACGAGGCCCTGGATCGGCTGCTGCGCGACCGCCTGCAGGTCGACTTGGTGCTCATGGACATCCAGATGCCCCACGTGGACGGCCACACGGCAACCGGGCGGCTGCGCGACGCCGGCTACACCGGCCAGATTGTCGCGCTCACCGCCCACGCCACCGCCGACGACCAGCGGCAGTGCCTGCTGGCCGGCTGCGACGACTACCTCACCAAGCCCATCACGGGCGATTCGCTGGTGAAGAGCCTGGAGCGACGCCTGGCCAACCAGGGCACACCGAACCGGGCCCGATGGACTGCAACGCCGAGATCGTCCGACTGATCGCGGAGGAGGGCGCACGAGGCAGCAGCCGGCCATCGACCTGGAGGTGCGCCGCCTGCGGCGAGAGAACGTTCGGCTGCAGCAGGAACGTGATTCCCTGAAAGGAAGCTGCGGCCTTCTTCGCCGAGGATCCGGTCAGTCTCGCCGGGCCAACAGCCCGTCCATCACCTCGCAGGCGCGGGCGTGGAGCGCATCGACCTGCGCCTCGACGCCGTCGCGATCCAGCGGGGGCGGTGTGATGGGCGGCGAGAAGTAGTGCGTGAGCGCCACGGGCCGGGGCAACGCCGTCGGGCCCCAGCCCCGCACGAGCGGCAGCGGCAGCTTGCCGCGCTTGTAGGCCAGCTTGGTCAGCGGCGACTCGTAGACCGTGTACAGGTCGTCGCCCGCCGGGCAGGCCGCGACCACCAAGGGCACCTGCGCCTCCAGCGCCAGCCGGATGAAGCCCTTGCGCTTGTGCCAGCGGTGCTGGCGTGCCTCGGTGGTGGGGCGCAGGCCCTCCCGCATGCCGCCGGGCGCCACGAACACCACATGCCCCTCGCGCAGCAGCGTCAGGCCGTTCTCGGGGTTCGCCGGGCGGATCGAGGCGTTCCAGCCGAAGCGGCGCAGGCCCGGCACCTTGAAGATCAGGTCGTCGCCGAGGCCCACGCCGATGCGCCCGGTGGCCTCGTGGATGGCCCGGGCGAGCAGGATGCCGTCGTAGGTGGCGAAGGTGTGGTGCAGCGCCACCAGCACCGGGCCGGTGCGCGGGAAGTGCTCCAGCCCCACCGCCCGGTGGCGGTGCAGCCTCTCCAGCCACGGCATGGTGCGCTCGAAGATCCGCAGCAGGCGGGGGTGGATCAGGGGCTCAGCGCTGGGCGTCGCGGCCATCAGAACCGCACCAGTACGCCATTGCCCGTGGGCACCACCCGCGCGGTGGCCCCGCCGTCCTCCTCACGCAGGAGCAGCCAGGTGGCCACGCCCAGCCCCGCCAGGCCCACCCCATAGCCCACGTAGGCCACCAGGCGCTGACCCTCGAAGCTGTCTTGCTTGCTGTCCCGGTCGGCGCCCGGCGGCAGGGCCTCAACGTCGTCCTTGGTCTCCAGCGCTTGCAGGTGGAAGGCCACGCCGGTGCCGATGGCGGCGAACCCGACGCCCGCAGCCACCCAGGGCCACGCCCCGGGCCCCTGCGCCTGCTTCGGGGCGGCCACCCGCGGGCGCAGCGTGAGCATCACACGGGTGGTCTGGCCGGGCTGCACGGCCACCTCGCGCCGGGCGGGCAGGTGCCCCTCGGCCAGCACCCGCACCGGGTAGGTGCCGGGCTTCACGCCCGACCACGTCCAGGGGCAGTCGCCCTCGGGGAAGCCCTCGACGATGACGGTGCCCTTCACCCCCCCGCAGTCGATCTCCAGGGAGCCGCTGCGCTGCCCGTCGAGCCGCTTCAGGGCCTCGCGGGCCTTGGCCCGGCGCGGGCCCGAGTCGGGCGTCTGCAGGTAGTCCTGGTAGGCCTGAATGGCGGCGTCGGCCTTGCCCATCTCCTCGAAGACGCGGGCGATGTTGTACCGGATGACCCCCAGGGCCGGCAGCCCCTCGGCCAGGGGCTCGGCGTCGCGCAGGGCGATGAGGGCGCTCTCGAAGTCGCCCTCCTTGAACTGCTTCGTGGCGATGTCGACGAAGCGCTGGACCCGCACAGCGCGGGCCTTCGCGTCAGGCGCCGCCCACGCGGGGGTCGCCACGGCGCCCAGCAGAACCCAGAGCAGAGCCAGCACGATGTGTCGCATGGCGACCTCGCCGTCGGGGTGGAGGCTGCGGGATACCGTCTGTCGCCCCTGCGGCGCAAGCGGTGACCGGCGGCTGGGCGCCGATCAAAAAGTCTCGATCTGCACCGAGGGCGCCGCCGATGGCACAACCGGTTGCGCCGGACGGGGCGCCGACACGGGCTCGGGGGCCGGTGCCGGGGTGGGCGTGGGGTCCGGCGCGGGTGCCGGTCGGCGCCCAACGGGGCGAGCGGGGCCAGGCCGCGGCCGGGCCGGGGCGGGGGCCGCGTCGGGCTCCAGGGTGGGATCAGGTGCCGGCGCCGGGCGCACGGCCATCACCCGTGGATCGACGAGCAGGGGCTGGAGCGCCGGATCCTCCTGAACCACGGCCCAGAAGCCCTGCGGATCGCCCGACTCGCCGTGGGCCTGCAGCAGGGCCTCGACCGCCTGAGCACGCTGCCCGGCGGCCGCGTGGGCCCGGGCGCGCACCAACGGGGGCTGACCCGCCGCGGGCCCGCTGGGCGGTGCCGTCGCGGGCGGGGCTGTCGCCGCGACCTGCGGCCGGCCCGTGCCCAGCTTCACCGACACCGGCGCCAGGCTCATGTCGGGGGCCGGCACGGGATCGACGCCTTGCCCCAGCACGACCCACGCTGCGGCGGCCGCCGCCACCACCACACCGCCCGCAGCGAGCAGGATCAGCGGCGCGCGGCCCAGGCCGCCCGCCGTGCTCCCGCCCGGCGCCTCCGGCACGGCGACCACGGGGTTCTCGACCACCCCGTAGAACTCCTTCGACGTGGTGCCGGCCGGCGGCGGCAGGTGCGGCCGCTCTGCGAAGCTCTGCTCCACGGTGGACGGCGGCGCGGGCGTGTAACCCAGCGACAGGTCGACGGCCCGCGCCATGGCCCGGGCGTCCGGGGCGCGGTCCCTGGGATCCTTCGACAGGGCCTGCCGCACCACCGCCCCCAGCGCCGGCGGCACCCCCAGGGCCGAGGGCAGCGTAGGCACCGGCGCCTCGCGGTGGGCCAGCAGGGTCTCGAAGGGCGTCGCACCCCGGAAGGGGGGCGTGCCCGACAGCATCTGATGCAGGATGACGCCCACGGCGTACAGGTCGGTGCGGCCGTCGATGACCCCGCCGCCCGCCTGCTCGGGCGCCATGTAGAGGGGCGTGCCCAGCACCACGTCCATGCCGGTGAGGGTGTCGTCGTCGGTGTCGCCCATGACCTTGGCGATGCCGAAGTCCAGCACCTTCACGCGCTCGGCCCCATCGCGGCCGGCCACCAGCATGATGTTCTCGGGCTTCAGGTCGCGGTGCACCGCCCCTTGGGCGTGGGCCTCGGCCAAGGCGTCCAGCAGGTGCCGGGCGATGAGCCCCGCGCGCTCGGGGGGCATGGGCCCGCCCGCCCGCTCG
Organism: Myxococcales bacterium; assembly: GCA_020633555.1. Classification (GTDB taxonomy): domain Bacteria; phylum Myxococcota_A; class Bradymonadia; order UBA7976; family UBA1532; genus JACKDL01. The sequence continues at coordinate 11,265 of JACKDL010000055.1, forward strand.
ATGGCCTTCGACAAGGGCACGCCCTCGACGAACTCGAAGACCATGTACAGCACGCCATCGTCTTCGCCGTAGTCGAACAGCGTGACGGCGCCGGGATGGTTGATGCGGGCCACCACGCGGGCCTCGCGGTAGAAGCGCTCGCGGACGCCGGCCCGGTGGGCGATGTCGCGGCGGATGAGCTTCACCGCCACCACCCGATCCACGGGCTCCTGCACCGCCTTGTAGACGGCGCCGAAGCCGCCCTTCCCGATGACCGAATACAGCGCGTACTTGCCGGCGAGCACCTGCCCCAGGAAGGGGTCGTCGGGGAACGCGCCGTGCACCTCGGCGGGCACCAACACCACCGCGTCCTGCGGGCAGCGCGCGCCCGGGCGTTCGGCGGGGGCGTGGGCCCCGCAGCGGGGGCAGATCCAGTCTGGGGTGGGCGCGCTCACTCGGGGCTCAGATCAACACGTCATGGGGCGGGCGTCCAGCGCGGCGCGCGGTCACGGGTCCAGCGAGGCCAGCAGGGCCTGCATCCGCGCGCGCACCCGCTGGGCCTCGGCCTCGATGAGCGGGCGATCAGCGGCCCGGTCGCCGCTCAAGGCCTGGGCGCGCAGGCTGGGCGTGTACAGCGCCACCTTCACCTGCAGGCGGTGGATGCGCCGCAGCGGCAGCGGCACGTTCAGCCGCCCGGTGTGCCCCCCCTTGAACAGCCGCCCCAACACCGCCGCGGGCACCGGCACAGCCCGGCTCCAACGCTCGGTGCCCCGGTGCACCACCAGCAGCAGCGGCACGCCCGCCCGCACCGCCAGCTCCACGAAGCGCGGCGACCGGAAGGGCCCGATGCCCTGGGTGTCCGCGAAGAACGTGTGGTTGCCCTCGGGGAAGATCACCAGGTCGTGGCCCGGCTGCCCCCCCTGCAGGCGCTCGAGCAAGCCGTTGAAGTCCTGCGCCCGTTCGGCCTGGGTCAGGAAGCGCCCCACCGGCCGCAAGGGCGGGAAACGGAAGAAGAACCTGTCCACCACCCCAAAGGGCACACGCTGCCCCTGCCCCGCCGCGCAGGCCTCCAGGCTGAGCACGAACGGAATGGGCAGCCAAGACAGCGGCGTGGCATGGCTGATGGCCAGCACCAGGTTGGGGTGCGCCGCCAGCAGGTCCCCGAAGGGCCCGCCCTCGCACTGAAAATCCAGGCGATCGATCAGGCCGTGGCGGATGCGCCGCGCCAGGGGCAGGACGTCGTCGAGGGTGTGCATGGCCCCATCATGCGGGGGACGCTCGCGGGAACGCCAGGGGGAGGGACCGGTGCCGTCAGCCCCCGCGGCCTGTGCGGGCCGCGCCAGGAGCCCATGGCGCCCAGGGCGCGCCTCGGGGCAGAATCGCCGCCTCTGTCACAAGGAGCTCCCATGCGTCTGCTCGCGCTGCTCGCCCTGCTGGCCCTGACGGCCCCCGCCGCCCACGCGAAACGCTTCCAGGGGCACGGCCCCTTCGGCCTGGGGGTGGGCATCGGTGAGCCCACCGCCGTCACCGGCAAGCTCTTCCTGGGCGACGCCCCGGCCCTGCAGTTCGGCGCGAGCTGGAGCTTCCGCCGCGAGTGGCTGGCCCTGTACGCCGACTACCTCCACCACATGTGGCGGCACATCCCCAGCCTGGCCGGCGGCCAGATCCAGGTGCCGTGGTACGTGGGCATCGGCGGCCTGGTGCTGCTGGACGACGACGACGACGGCTTCTACGACAAGAAGGATGACGGCGCCTTCGCGCTGGGGGCGCGGGTGCCGGTGGGCATCGCCCTGGCCTGGACCAACGCCCCCATCGAGGTGTTCCTGGAGGTGGTGCCCCACGTCATCGTCATCCCGGGCCTGCACGTGGACTTCGGCGGGCAGCTCGGGGCTCGCTACTACTTCTAGGGGGGCCGCGGTGCACGACTGGCAGCCCTACGCCGGCGACGCGTGGCTCGACTGGCCCGCGCTGGAGGCCTGGTGCCGGGCCCTTGCGGCCAGCCGCCCCGAGACGGTGGCCCTGCACACGCTGGGGACCACCGTCCAGGGGCGGCCGATCCTGCTGCTGACGCTGGGCCGCATCGACGGCCACGAGGCCACCCGCCCGGCCTTCTGGCTGGACGGGGGCACCCACGCCGCCGAATGGACCGGCATCATGGCCACCCTGTACGCGGTGAGCCGCTGGGTGGCGCGCCTGGACGCCGACGACCCCTGGTTCCACGACCACAGCGTGCACGTGGTGCCGTGCGTGTCGCCCGACGGCTTTGCGGCCCTGATGGCGGGCGAGCCCTTTCTGCGCTCCACCCTGCGCCCGCCGCCCCCCGGCCGGGTACGCAGCGGGCTGGACCCCTGCGATCTGGACGGCGACGGCAAGGTCCGCTGGATGCGCTGGCGCCACCCCGCCGGATCGTTCGTGCAGGACCCCGAGCTGCCCCTGTTCATGCGGCCAAGGACGCTGGAGGACGACCCCGCCGATGCCTGGTTCGTGTGCCCCGAGGGCGAGCTGGTCGAGTGGGACGGCGCCCGCTGGGTCCAGGCCCCGCTGAAGCACGGCCTGGACCTGAACCGGAACTTCCCCGGCCACTGGGCGCCCTTTGAGATGTTCGGCATGGACGGCGGCGCCTGGCCGGGCTCTGCCCCCGAGAGCGAGGCGCTGCTGAAGGGCCTGGCCGCCCGCCCGGGCGTGGCGGTGGCGCTCACCAACCACACCTACACGGGCGCGATCCTCACCCAGCCCTACCGGGCTGACGGGCCCCTGGGCGACGCCGATCTGTTCCTGATGGAGCGCCTGGCGAAGCAGGCGGTGGCGGGGACGGGCTGGCGGGCGGTCCGGGTGCACCCCGACTTCACCTACGACGCCAAGAAGCCCATCGTGGGCGTGTGGGCCGACGCGCTGGCCACCACCTTCGGGGTGCCGGCCTACACGCTGGAGCTGTGGGATCCCTTCGGGCACTGCGGCCTGCAGAACGTGGACGTGGCGGGCTTCTTCCGCGCGCCCGACGTGGACCAGGTGCGCGCACTGTTCGAAGGGTTCAAGGACGAGCCCGGCAACCGGCCCTGGCAGCCCTTCACGCACCCCCAGCTCGGCCCCGTGGAGATCGGCGGGCTGGACTACCAGCGCTGCATCCGCAACCCGCCGCTGCCGCACCTGCCCGCCGAGTGCGAGAAGGGCTTCAAGGTGGCCGACCGGCTGCGCCGGGCTCTGCCGCGGGTTGAAGCCGAGGTTACGGTCACCCCCGAGGGCGACGGCCTGCGCCGGGTGGCGCTGACCTTGAGCAACATGGGCTGTGTGGCCACCAGCGGGCTGCTGCACGGCGCCAGCCTGGTGAGCACCCCAGGCGTCAGCGCGACCCTGGCGCCCGGCGCGGGGGTGTCGCTGGCCGTCGGGCCGGCCAGCGTGGACCTGGGCCACCTGGACGGCTGGGGCACTCAGCAGGTGACCGGGGCCGGCCACCCCGTCTATCCCAGCCTGCCCGGCCGCGGGCACCGCGCCCGCGCCACCTGGTGGATCCGCGGCGACGGGCCCTTCCGCGTCGATTGGATCGCCGGCCGCGCCGGCCGCGGCCGCCTGGAGGTGCCGTGAAGCCCGTGCTGCGCCGCATGACCCCCGAAGACGCCCAGGGGGTCGCCGACCTGGCCCGGGTGGTCATTGGCCCGGGCTACTACCGGCTGGATGAGGTGCACGCCTATCTGGAGCGATCGGTGGGCGCGAACGGCGTGGCGCTGAGCTACGTGGCCGTGGACGGACCGCGGGTGGTGGGCTTCCGCTTCGTGCTGCCGCCGGGCGCGTGGGAACAGGGCCGTGGCGAGGGCCTGCACCCCGACCGCTGGCCGGGTCCGCTGGAGAAGGCAGCCTACTTCCAGAGCTGCTTCGTGGCGCTGGACGCCATGGGCCACGGCATCGGGAAGCGGCTCGCTCGGCTGGCCTTCGCCGATCTGCACCGCCTGGGCGCCGAGCTGGTGGTGACCCACTCGTGGAAGGAGAGCCCCCACGACTCCAGCCGGCGCTACCTGCGGCGGCTGGGCTTCAGCGAGGTGGCCGAGCTGCCCGAGTACTGGGTGGACGTGGACTACGTGTGCCGCCTGGACGGCAAGCCGTGCCGCTGCACCGCCGTGGAGTGTGTGCGCCCCATCACCGCCGCGGACGCCGATCCCCGCGCCTTGGAGGACCTGGAATGACCGTCAGCTACTGGATGGACCAGAGCGCCACCGAGCCCCCCGTCGAGGTGGACGTGTGCATCATCGGCGCCGGCATCGCGGGGGCCAGCACCGCGTACTGGCTGAAGGACGCCGGGCTGAAGGTCGCGGTCATCGACAAGGGCGACGTGGCCTGCGGCGCCAGCGGCCGCAACGCCGGCTTCGTCACCTGCGGCTCGGTGGAGCACTTCGCCCGCGAGGCCAAGACCCGTGGCGAGCAGGTGGCCCTGGACCTGTGGCAGATGAGCCAGGAGAACCTGCGGCTCATCGAGACCGAGCTGGTGGGCAAGGGGCTCGACTGCGACTTCAAGCGGGGCGGCACGTACAGCCTCGCCGGCACGGCCCACGAGCTCGAGGTGCTGGGCGAGACGGCCACCCACCTGCAGGCCCGCGGGGTGCCCGTCACCGTGCTGAGCGCCGAGCAGGTGAACCGCGACATTCAAGCCACCGGCTTCGCGGGCGGCGTGCTGTATCACGACGACGGCGAGGTGCACCCCGGCAAGCTGGTGCGGGGCATCCTGGAACGCAGCGGCGCCGACTTCTACCCGCACCACGAGGTGCGCCGCATCGAGGACCACCCCGCCGGCCCCCGGATCCACACCCGGCTGCGCACCTTCCACGCGGGCGTGGTGGTGTTCGCCACCAACGGCTGGTCGGGCGAGCTGAACCCGTGGCTGGGCGAGCGCATCGCGCCCACGCGGGGCCAGATCCTGGTCACCGACCCGGTGGCGCCCTTCCTGCCGGCGCCCTGCTACGCCAACTTCGTGCTCGACTACTTCCGGCAGCTCCCCGACGGCCGGCTGCTCATCGGCGGCTTCCGCCAGCTTGCCAAGGAGACCGAGGTGGGCACCGCCGACGTGCTCCACCCCGAGATCCAGGCCAACCTCGAGGCCTTCCTGAAGCGCCACTTCCCGGCCTTGGCCCACGCCCGTGTGGCCTACCGCTGGGCCGGCACCATGGGCTTCAGCCAGGACGGCATGCCCATCATCGGCGCCCTGCCCGGCCGCAGCGACCTGTACTGCGTGGCCGGCTTCACGGGCCACGGCATCGGCTGGGGCTTCAAGGCCGGCCAGCTCCTGGCCGACCTGCTGCTGCACGGCAAGACGCCCCCCCACGTCTCGACCCGGAGGTTCTGATGCCCCGCCTGCTCGCGTCCTTGCTCGGGGCCGCGCTCCTCCTCGCCGCCGCCCCCGCCCACGCCGATCCCGCCCTGTGGGACGCCGCCCAGACCCAGGCGCTGAGCGTGCGCCGCTTGGGCACCGTGGACGGCCAGGCCCTGTTCATCGAGCACCGCCGCGGCCAGCCCGCCGGCGACATGACCGAGCACGTGGTCCTGCTGCGCACCGATCCGTTCCCCACCGCGACCCCCTTCGCCGTGGCCAGCGCGGGCAAGCCCGGCGCCGTCCTCCACCGCCTGGTGGATCCCGCCGACGGCGCCCGCGCCCTCACCGTCCCGGGCGTGGTCGCCGTCCTCTACGCCGGCTTCGTGGTGCCGCCCCCCGAAGCCTTCCGCCTGGACGCGGGCGTCATCCACGTGAACGGCACCACCGAGGCCCGCGCCGGCGTCGTCACCTTCGCCGACCGCTGGCACCCCAGCGCCCCATGGATCCGCAAGCCCGCCCCCACCCCCTGACCCCGCGCCCTCGCTCCGCCACCAGACACGGGACGCGACTTCACGCCCACCGCCCACCGCGGCCCCGCCCACAACGCCCCGATCTCCTTCCTCCCCCACAACCCGTCAGCCGACGCCCACGGAGCGGGGGGGCGGCCCGACGCGCGATGGCGCCCAGCGCCCCGAGGGAGCCGGCGCCAGCCGGCCACCGAGGGGCGATGCCGCGCCGGAGCGCGTCGGGCCGCCGTCCGCGGCGAGTCGTCGGCCGCGGACAAACCTCAGTCGGGCGCTCACCGCTCGTCCATCCCGACAACCCACCCCAGCGGTGGGTAGGCCGCAGACCTCACCAAGGACCCCACAAACAAAAACGCCCCGGCCGACCAGAAGGTCCACCGGGGCGTCCTCGCGCCGTCAGGCGCGCGGGCTCAGAGCGCCCGCAAGCTCAAGCGGTCAGCCGATCACGGGGCCCAGAAGCGGTACCCGGCGGTGAGGCCGATGCCCATGATGTCGAAGGCGCTCACGTCGTCGCCCTCGGGGAACAGGCTGGGCAGGTACAGGAACGCCCGCAGGTCGATGTCCTTGATCATGTAGCCCAGGCCGGCGGTGAAGCCGAACTCGACCTCGGTGTCGCCCTCCTCGGGCATGATGAAGTTGGGGCCGATCTCCAGGCCGCCGTACACGCCGGCCGCGAAGAAGTACTTGGCGCCCACGAACAGCGGGATGTGGTTGACGGTGGGGCCGTCGACCGTGGTGCCGAGGATCTCGATCTCCTTGCCAAGGAAGTGGATCAGGCCGGTGCGGCCGGTGAGCTGAAGGCCCTGCACCGCATCGATCCCGTAGTCGACGTTCAGCAGGGCGCCGAAGCCGATCCCCTGGAAGTCACCCCAGTCGCCGGTGGGCAGCACGAACGCGCCCTGCGCGCCGATCTTGGGGGCGCCCGCCTGGGCGGGGGTGGCGAAGGTCAGGGCGGCAAGGCCCAGGGTCAACATCGCGAGCGTACGCTTGAACATGTTCTCCCTCTCTCTCCTGCGTGTCCTCGGACACTGTCAGAAACCGACGCCCGTCAAAACGGCGTCGGCGTACCGTGCAACCTTATCCGCCCTGCTTCAAGCGGATAGATCGCTTCGCACCTGCGACATGCGGTGCGCAGAACCTTCGAGCCGGGTGGCAATCCACCCGCTGTGAGATCGTTTCCGGTGTGCTGGCCGTTTGCTAGCGTCGCGGCGGCCCCCCGGCCGACGGAAAAGCGGAGGACAACGCGCATGTTCGGACGGTATTCACTGGTATTTTCGGCCGCCCTGGCGCTGGCCGCCTGTGCGCCGAAGGACGGACCGGACCCCAAACCCCTGGGGCAGATCGCGTCCGGCCCGGCCAGCCAGAGCGCCAGCGGGGCGGCCCTGGCCCAGGCCCCGACCGAGGCGGATCCCGACGCCCCCGGCAAGAAGGTGATCCAGCCACCGGTGACGCCCGAGAAGGCCCCCACCGCCAGCCCCACCCAGGAGGCCCCGGCCGAGCTGAAGGACCTGCTCGACAAGGCCGAGAACCACTTCAAGGGGGCCAACACCCGCCGCATCTACGTGCAGGTGGACAAGCCGCTCTACAAGCCCGGCGAGACGGTGTGGATCAAGACGTGGGACCTGAAGCTGCGCGGCCTGGACGCCGGCCAGGCCAACGGCATCCACTATGAGCTGGTGAGCCCGAAGGGCGCCGTGGTCCGCAGCAACCGGGTGCGCCAGCAGGACGGCACGGCCACCAACGACTTCGAGATCCCCGCGGGCGTGCCGGGCGGCGAGTACATCATCCGCGCCCGGGCCTTCGACGGGGTGACCGGCGAGCGGCCGATCATCGTCAGCGCCTACGAACCGCCGCGCATCAAGAAGAAGCTGGAGTTCGTGCGCAAGGCCTACGGGGCCGGCGACGAGGTGCGCGCCACCATCGAGATCAAGCGCCCCACGGGCGAGCCGCTGGCCAACCACGCGCTGCGGGCGCTGGTGACCCTGGACGGGCAGGCCCTGCCGCCCGTCGAGCTCAGCACCAACGCCGAAGGCGGCGGCCTGGTGAAGTTCACCCTGCCCGCCGAGATCGCCGAGGGCGACGGCCTGCTGACCGTGCTGGTGGAGGACGGCGGCGTCACCGAGTCGGTGAGCAAGCGGGTGCCCATCATCCTGAAGAAGCTGAAGTTCAGCCTGTTCCCGGAGGGCGGCCACCTCGTGGAGGGCCTGCCCGGGCGCGTGTACTTCGAGGCCAAGACCCTCATCGACAAGCCCGCCGACGTCGAGGGCGAGATCGTCGACGATCAGGGCCAGACCGTGGCGCGTTTCCAGACCTACAAGAACGGCCTGGGCAAGTTCGCCTTCACGCCGGCCACGGGCCGCACCTACGCCGCCAAGATCAACAAGCCCGTGGGCATCACCGAGCAGTACACCCTGCCGTTGCCCAAGGCCGAGGGCTGTGTGCTGCAGCACTTCGACGACCCCGACGGCCAGGTGCCCGAGCTGCGGGTGGCCGTGCGCTGCACCGCCCCGCAGACCGTGTATGTGATGGCCACCGTCCGCGAGCAGCTCTTCGACAGCGCCGCGGTGGCCGTGCCCGCCGACGGGGCCGCGGTGGTGTACCTGAAGGCCAAGGACGCGGCGCTGGCCCAGGCCCGCGGCATCGCCCGGGTGACCGTGTTCGACGCCAAGCGCGATCCGGTGGCCGAGCGGCTGGTGTTCCGCAACCGGCGGGCGGGCCTGCAGGTGAAGATCACCCCCGATCAGGCCGGGTACGTGCCCCGCGAGCAGGTGGCCCTGACCGTCGAGACCACCACCGCCGGCGGCGCCCCCGTGCCCGCCGAGCTGGCCCTGAGCGTGGTGGACGACACGGTGATCAGCTTCGCCGACGACAAGAAGGGGCACCTGCTCAGCCAGGTGCTGCTGGAGCCTGAGCTGCCCGGCAAGATCGAAGAGCCCAAGTTCTTCTTCGATCTGAAAGAAGAGAAGAGCGCCATCGCGCTGGACCTGCTGATGGGCACCCGCGGCTACCGGAAGTTCGAGTGGCGCGAGGTGCTCAACCCCCCGCCACCGGCCACCGCCGCCCTGGATGACATGCTGATGGAGGGCGCCCTGCCCGCCGACGGCCTGGCGCTGCGCGGCGTGGGCCGTGGCGGTGGCGGCAAGGCCGTGGGCGGCATCGGCATGCTGCGCGCCAAGGGCGCCGGCCCCGGCAGGGCGCCGCGCCCCGCTCCCCCGGTGGCTGCGGCGGCGGTGCCCATGGCCCCGCCCGCCCCCGATCCGGCGCCTGCGGCCAAGCCCATGGCCCAGCCTGAGCCGAACGCCGACGCCCCCGCCGAGGCCCGGGCCGAGGCGAAGGAGATGCCCGCGCAGGCCGAGGCCGAGCCTGCTGAGGAGGCCCTGGCGGACGGCGACGACGAGATGGCCGCCGGGGAGCCCATGCCCTTCCCCGCCGCCCGCCGCCGGCAAGCCGCGAAGATCGCGGTGGCCGGTGACATCGCCATGGCCAAGGACGAGGCGTGGGACCGCCGCGACAAGATGGCCGGGCTCGAGAAGAAGAAGCGGGCGGCCACCTGGGCCTCGGTGCGGGTGTTCCCCGCGCCCACCTACGACGCCACCTACGAGGGTCCCCGTACCGACTTCCGCGAGACCGTGCACTGGGCGCCCACGGTGAAGACGGGCAAGGATGGCAAGGCCACCGTCACCTTCTACCTGAGCGACGCCGTCACGTCGTTCCGGGTGTTCGCCGAGGGCACCGGCGGCGGCGCCATCGGCCGCCACGAGGAGGTCTTCAAGAGCAACCTGCCCTTCAGCATGGCCGTGAAGCTGCCCCTGCAGGTGAGCCAGGGCGACAAGCTGGAGCTGCCGCTGACGCTCACCAACGAGCAGGCCGAGGCCCTGCCCGTGAGCCTGTCGGCCAGCTTCGGCGACCTGCTCACCCTGGACAAGCCGGTGACCCTGGACCAGCCGAGCCTGGCCCCCAACGCCCGCGCCAGCCTGTACTACCCGGTGACCGTCAGCGGCACCAAGGGCGAGAGCAAGGTGATGTTCTCGGCCAACGCCGGCGGCCTGAAGGACGAGTTCGTCCGCGAGGTGGTGGTGTCGCCTCGGGGCTTCCCGCAGCTCCAGGAGTCGGCGGGCACGCTGGCCAAGACCGCCGAGCTGGGCTTCGACATCGGCGACGCCGCGCCCGACGCGGTGACCGCCACCCTGAAGTTCTACCCCAGCCCCGTCTCGACGCTGGTGGGCGGGCTCGAGGGCCTGATCCGCGAGCCCTCGGGCTGCTTCGAGCAGACCAGCTCCAGCAACTACCCCAACGTGATGGTGCTGCAGTACCTGCAGAGCAACGACGTGGCCGATCCGGCGCTGGTGGAGCGCACCAACCGGATGATCGACTCGGGCTACAACCGCCTGGTGAGCTTCGAGACCAAGGCCAAGGGCTACGAGTGGTTCGGCCACAGCCCGCCCCACGAGGCGCTCACCGCCTACGGTGTGCTCGAGTTCATCGACATGCAGGGGGTGTACGGCGGTGTCGACAGGGCCATGGTGGAGCGCACCGTGAGCTGGCTGAAGGGCCGCCGCGACGGTAAGGGCGGCTTCCAGCGCGACGGCCAGGCGCTCGACAGCTTCGGCCGCGCCGCGCCCGAGGTCACCGACGCCTACATCACCTATGCGGTGAGCGAGGCCGGCCTGGGCGACGACTTCCCCGCCGAGATCGCCCGCCAGGCCAAGGTGGCCCAGGACAGCCAGGACGCCTACCTGCTGGCCCTGGCCTGCAACACCCTGCTGAACCTGCCCGGCAAGGCCGCCGAGGCTGACGCCGCGCTGGCGCGCCTGGCTGCCCTGCAGGGCCAGGATGGCGCCTGGACGAAGGCCGATCACAGCATCACCCGCAGCACCGGCGTGAACCTGCACATCGAGACCACGGCCCTGGCGGCCCTGGCCCTGATGGAGCGCCCCCAGTACGCCGCCAACGTGCGCGCGGCGGTGGAGTGGCTGAGCAAGAACCGCAGCGGCTTCGGGCGCTGGGGCGCCACCCAGTCCACCGTGCTCGCCCT
>JACKDL010000056.1 GCA_020633555.1 Myxococcales bacterium
CGCCGCCCATGCCGCCGGCGCCGCCCATGCCGCCTTCGCCGCCCATGCCGCCTTCGCCGCCCATGCCACCGGCGCCGCCTTCGCCGCCGGCGCCGCCCATGCCGCCGCCGTCAGCGGTCACGGCCATGTCGGCGGTGGGGGCGCCGTCGGTGCCGCCGTCGTCGCAGGCGCTGAAGGCCAGGGTGGTCGCCAACAGAAGGGCTGCGCGCATCAGGTGGTTCATCGTCTCTCTCCGCACGTCAAACAGGTTGGGGCGGGGGATTTATCAGGCGGGGGTTGATCGAATCCAGCGGCCGCAGGGACGCCGGTGCCCGGTCAGGGGGCCTGCCACGGGCGCGCGAAGCACTGGCTGAGGGTCGCCGCCCCCGGCTTGCCGCGCAGGCTGTACCCGCTGTCCCGCGGGCCGCCCACGCCGAACCAGTTCCAGGCGAAGAAGCCGTCGAGCGTGTGTGCCGGCGCCGCGGCGTCGCAGAAGGCCTGCCACAGGCGCGCCTGCAGCGTCGGGTCGGCTTCGGCCGGGCCGCCGTCGTCCCAGGGGCGCTCGCGGGCGGTGGCGCGGGCGGGCCAGCCCACCTCGGTGAGCAGCAGCGGCTTGCCGTGCTTCAGGCGCAGGGCCCGCATCCTCGGCAGCGCCTCGGCCCAGGCGGCGGCTGGATCGGCCCCCAGCGGGAAGTAGCCGGTGACCCCCAACAGATCCACGTGGCCCCAGTGGGGGAAGGCCTCGAAGGCGTCCCAGTTGGCCGACCACGCCAGCCGCAGGCCCAGGGGCCGCAGGCGTTGGAACAGCCCGGGCCATTCGGGGCGGGCCTGCAGGCTGTTCAGCTCGCTGCCCACCACCAGCCAGGTGGCGCCGCCGGCCTTGGCCTGCTGGGCGAGGGCGGTGAGGCGGGTCTCGTAGTTGGTGAACCACTTATTGAAATCATCCGGGGCAAGCTGGCCGCGCCAGGCGCCACCGCTGCGGTCCTCCAAGCGGACAATGGGCATGAGGCCCACCCGCAGCCCGCGGGATCGGGCCTCGCGCAGGGTGCGGGCGACGGTGGCGTCATCGGGCGAGAAGCCCGGCTTGGGCGCCATGGCGGTGGCGCGGGTGTCGGCCTGGTACCACGGCACCACCAGCAGCACGTCGGTGGCGCCGCGGGCGGCGATCTCGGTGATGAGGTCGGCGTAGTCGTAGTCGGGCACGCTGGCGAACAGGCCCAGGGCCACGCCGCGCCACACGGGGTCCCGCGGGGGGGTGGGCTTCGACCGGCACGCCGAGAGCGCCAGGCCGGCGGCGAGGGCGAGGATGAGTCGGCGGGGCCACGCCGCGCCGCCGGGGAAGGGCTGGAAGGCCACGCGGGCTCCTTGTGCTGCCCGGCGCCATGGGCGACACCGGAGGGGAAGGATCCAGCCAGGGGGGACGGCGGTGCAAGCGGTGGACTGGGCCGTGGTGGCCTTGTACCTGCTGGGGGTGGTGGGGCTGGGGGCCGCGCTGGCCCGTCGGGCGGGCGCCTCGGCCGAGAGCTACCTGGTGGCGGGTCGCAAGCTGCCCTGGTGGGTGGTGGGCCTGAGCGAGGTCGCCAGCGCGGCCGGGGCCGACGCCTTCTGGGTGCTCATCGTCTTCCAGGCCGGGCTCATCGGCCTGCACCGGTTCTTCTGGATCGCGGCCGTGGTGGGCTTTCCCCTGGGGATCCTGTGGGCGCGCTACTGGCGGCGGCTGGCGCTGCTGAGCCCGGGCGAGATCTACGAGGTGCGCTACGGCGGGGTGGCGGCGGGGCGGTTCCGGGCCTTCGCCGTCAGCTACGGTGCGCTGCTGTCGAGCGCGCTGGTGCTGGGGTACGTGCTGCGCAGCTTCGCGCAGGTGATGCAGCCGTTCCTGGGTTGGGACGGCGACGTGGTGCTGGCCGTCTTCGCGGGCCTGTCCATGCTGTACACCATGGCCGCCGGGCTCATGGGGGTGGCCTTCAGCGACGTGCCGCAGTTCGGCCTGCTGCTGCTGGGGCGGGTGCTGCTGGCGGGCGCGGTGATGGCGGCGGCCGGGGGCTTCGACGGCATGCTCGACGGGGTGGCGGCGGCCCGGGGCGCCGACTTCCTGCAGCTCTGGCCACCGGCCGAGGGCTACGGGAAGTGGTCGGTGGAGCCCATGACGCTGCTGGCGCTGACGCTCATGGGCGGGTTCTCGGTGGCGGGCGTGCGCTCTGCCGAGGTGCAGCGCAGCCTGGCGGCCCGCAGCGAGCGCGACGCAGCCCTGGGGCAGGTGCTGAACGCGGTGCTCAGCCTGGCGGTGCGGGTGGCGCCGCTCATCGTCATCGGGCTGTCGGCCATCGCGTTGGCGCCCGACGCCGAGCCCACGCAGGTGTGGGCGCAGCTCGTCACCGAGCACGCGGGGCCCGGGGTGCTGGGGCTGATCATGGTGGGGGTGGTGGCGGGCTACATGAGCACCATCGACACCTTCCTGAACTTCATGGTGGCCGGGCTGTTCAACGACGTGTACCGCCGGCACCTGCGGCCGCAGGCGGGCGAGCGCGAGCAGGTGTGGGTGTGCCGGCTGGCCACGGTGGGCATCACGGCGGTGGCGTGGGGGTGGGCCAACCTGCTCATCGGCCGGGTGGATGCCGACTGGCTGAACTTCATCAACTCGGTGGTGGGGCTGTTCGTGCTGCCCCTGGGCCTGCTGCGCTGGGTGTGGTGGCGGCTGAACATCTGGGGCGAGATCGCCGCCTTCGCGGTGGGCGTGCCCCTGGCGTGGGTGGTCTGGTTCCCCCTGGGCTTCAAGGATCAACCGTACTGGCAGGCCTTCGGGGTGCTGTTCTTCGGCGGCTGGGCGGTGATCCTGGCGGCCACGCTGCTGACGAAGCCCGAAGCGCAGGGGGTGCTGGTGGGTTTCTACCGCAAGGCACGGCCGCCCGGCTTCTGGGGGCCGGTGCAGGCTGAGCTGACCGCCGCCGAGCGGGCCCACGCGCGCGCCGGCCGCGCGGCCGATCTCCGGGCTGCGGGGGGCATGGCGGTGCTGGGCGCCAGCCTGGTGATCGGCCTGGGGGCGGTGTTCCTGCGCCAGTGGGGGCTGGTGGGCCTGGGCGGCGCAGGCGCGGCGCTGGGCGCCATGGCGCTGGTGCGGGGGGCGCGGACGTGAGCGAACGCACGTGGCCGCGCGCCGTGCGCTGCGAGGCGTCGGCCTTGCAATCGGGCGGGACGGTGGAGGCGCTGTACTCGGCGGATCTGCCCAACCGCGAGGCGGCCCACCTGGAGTGCATCGTGCCGCTGGAAGCCGAGGCCACCGTGTGCTGGGACGGCCCCCGGGCCCTCGGAGCGGCCTGGGTGCGTTTCCGGCCCGGCTGGACGCCCGCGGCCTGGGAGCTGGGGGTGCGCGGGGCCGATGGCGTGTGGCGTTGGCAGGCGGGGCCCGCCGGCGAGGCGGTGGCGGTGCCGCTGCGGGGAGTGCGGGCGCTGGGCTTGGGCCTGCGGGCGAGCCAAGGGGCGCCGGGCAAGCAGCCGCTGCTGCGGATCCGGGCGCTGGCGCCCCAAGTGGCGGGGGCGCCGCCGTCGGCGGTGGCGATCGAGCGCGACGGCGCCCGCCACATCCCGCGGCTGCCGCTGGCGAACGATGGCAACCCACTGACTTCACTGGATATCTCGGACGCAGAGGCGCTGTGGCTGTCGCCGCCCGAGCCCACGCGGACCGTGCGCCTGACCGTGCGCCAGGTGGGCGGCAGCGGCACGCCGGCCGAGGTGCGGCGCTGGCTGGCGGCGGCGACGGTGACGCCTGCGGCGGAGGTGTTCGTGGATGACCGCCAGGCCGGGCTGGCGGGCGGGCGGGTACACGCCCATCTGCGGTTCGCCGAACCGGTGGCCCAGGTGCGGCTGAGCGGCCCGCCGCGGCCGCGGGTGGTGGGCCTGGCGGCCGTGGCCTTCGGGGCATCGGTGGCGGGCGAGGCGGTGGCGCCGGCGGCCATCCCGCCGCTGGCGGACGAGCACGCGCCGGACGCTGCGGCGCACCCGCTGCACTTCGCGGGGACCCTGAAGCGGGCGGGCGCGGCGGCGGCGGCCGCGGTGGCGGGGGACGGCCGGTTGGCGCTGCCCTTGGGCGACGGGCACACGGCCACGCTGCACGTGGGCTTCGGCGTGCGCGGCCTGCCTCAGGCGCGGGCGATGACACCCACCGGGGCCCGGCTGACGTGGCCGGAGGGCGTGGTGACGGTGCGCCTGGGCAAGGCGCTGGTGGTGGACCTGGAGCGGCCGCTGGCGGTGGGCCTGCTGATGGCCGACGGCCTGGTGCCTCGCCCGGTGGCCTGGCGGCTGGCCGACGGCGCGCTGTGGGCGGGGGACCGCCAGGTGGCGCGGCTGGAGGGCGCGTGGACCCTCAGGGTGGGCGATGAGGCGCGGCTGACGCCCGCCGGACCCGGCGCGCTGCACTTCCCGGCGGGCGGGCCCGCGAGCCCGGGGCCCCAGGTGGGGTCGCCCACGCTGCCCGGCCTGCACGGATCGCACTGGCTGCGGGCCATGGCCCACGCGGGTCAGTTCGACACGGGCGGCGCCCTGGCCTACGGCATCTGGCCCAGCGTCTACCACGGCGACGTGTTTGGTCTGGAGGAGGACTACCTGGCCCAGGCGGTGGGGCAGTGGGGGGATCCCGCGCGGGGGCTGGCGTGGCTGCGGGCCACGTACCTGACGGCCGCCCACCTGGATCCGCGGCACTACCTGTACGACCTGCGGGCGGGGCTGACCCCGTGGCAGGTCGAGCGCGCGCTGCGGCGCGCGGGGCTGGGCTGGCAGGCGCTGACGGCGGGCGAGCGGGCCCACCTGCGGGCCTGTGGGGCGTGGACCGTGGCCCAGCGGGCGCTGACCGCGGACGCCGACGGGCTGCCGAACGCCCAGGGCGTGCGGGTGTTCCCGGGGTGCCTGCCCCCGGCGCGCTATGGCGGCGACCTGGGCTTCGCCACGCAGCCGCTGTACCTGAGCCTGCTGCACGCGGCGGGCTTGCGGGCGCTGGGCGAGCTGACGGGCGAGCCCCAGTGGGCGGCGGAGGCCCAGGCGCTGCGGGCGGCGGCCCGGGCGGCGCTGGCGGCCGTGGCCACGCCCAGCGCTCAGCCGCTGCACAGCGGGTCGGGCGTGCCCGGCGCGGATCCCGGACAGTACCTGCAGCTCATGGCCTGCGGGATCCTGATGCCGGTGGACGTGCTGCCCGACGACGATCCCGTCCACCAGCGGCTGGAGGCGCAGCTCGTGGCCGAGGGCCGGCTGTTCCGGGAGCTGCCGCGCTTCGACGGCTGGGGTGAGGCGCCGGGCATCGACGCGGTGTACGCGCTGGGCTGGCTGCTGCGGGCGCTGCGGCTGGGGCAGCGCGAGCGCTTCTGGCGCGGGCTGGACGGGCTGGTGCGCTGGGCCCGCTGCCCCGACGCCGGCACCTGGCGCGAGGTGGGGCCCATTCGCACGGCGCCGCGGCCGCCCGAGCCGCTGATCCCGGGGCGGCGGCTGAGCCAGAGCGAGCCCTGCCTGGGCAGCCTGGGCGTCTACCTGCAGTGCCTGCGGCACGCGCTGGTGACGCCACTACCCGACGCCGACGGGCGCCTGACCGGCCGCCTGCGGGTGGGTGCCGGCCTGCTGCCCGAGTGGCGCGGCCAGCCGCTGCGGGCCGAGGGGTTGGGTACGCTGGGCGGGCGGGTGGACCTGGCGCTGGACGGGGCCGGCTGGTGGATCCGGGCCCCCGACTGCGCGGGGCTGGAGGTGTGCGATTGGAGCGGCCGGGTGGTGGCCACGCTGCCACCCGGCGAGCACCGGGTGCCGCTGTGAGCCGCCCGACGGCCATCACCCACGCGGTGATCCCGGCGGCGGGCCTGGGCACCCGGGTGCGCGGGCTGACCGACGGCCCCAAGGAGCTGCTGGCGCTGGACGGCGTGCCCGTCATCTGGGCGAGCCTGCTCGAGGCCGCCCACGCCGGGCTGCGGCAGGTGGTGCTGGTGACGGCGCCGGGCAAGCCCGCGCTGACCGATTGGGTGCTGGGCCACAGCCCCGTGCCCGTGCGGGTGGTGGTGCAGCCCGAGCCCCGCGGGGTGGTGGACGCTGTGACCCGCGCGGGCCTGGGCGGGCGCTATGCGGTGCTCTACCCCGACTATGTGCTGGACCGTGGGCCCGGCGCGCTGGCGGCGCTGCTGGCGGCGGCCGACACCCGGCCCGAGGCCACCTGGTACGGGGTGTTCGAGGCCACGCCTGCACGGCTCGCGCGGGTGGGGGGGAGCGCCCGAGTGCCCGTGACACCACAGGGCCCGCACCTGGCGCTGGGGCCGCCTCAGGCCGAGGAGACGGGCTGGCGCACGACGTTTGCCGAGGTGCGCACGCCCGGCCACGACGCCCTGCTGGTGCCCGGCGACGATGGCAGCGTGGGCGCGGCGCTGACGGACAGGGCCGCCCGGGGCCTGCTGTGGGGCACGCGCCTGCCCGGCGAGGTGCTGGACATCGGGGTGCCGGCGGGCTACGCCGACGCGGTGGCCCGGTTCGCCGACGGCCGCGCGCGTTGGGCGAGCCGCCCGGAGGGCCTGTGACCGCACCGCTCCCGACCCCACCGCACATCCTGCTGCTGACCATCGACGCGTGGCGGGCGGATTTCGTAAGCGAATACAAGGGGATACCGCTGCTGCCCAGCTTGGCGCGGGTGGCGGATCGCACGGTGCGGTTCGCCAACGCCTACGCCAACGGGCCCTGGACCACGCCGGGGCTGGTGAGCCTGTTCACGGGCCAGTCGCCCCTGCACCACGGGGTGCACTTCGCCTGGTCGCAGCCCCGGCCGAACGGGCGCGGGCTGGCCCAGGTGCTCCAGGACGCCGGCTACCGCGCGCCCAACCTGAGCTACCTGAACGGGGTGGAGAACTACTGGCACCTGGGCTTCGAGCCGCGGGAGACCCCCGCGCGGCCCACCGACGCCGACGACGACCGCGTGCTGCTCGAGGCCTTCGCCACGGCCGGCGACGCCCCGTGTTTCTGGTGGTTCCACGACAAGTGGGTCCACCTGCCCTACGTGGGCGACGAGCCCGCCCGGCGGGCGCTGGGGGTGGAGCCCGTCCCGGCGCATCTGGCCGAGACGGTGGCGGACTTGTTCGTGCTGGAGCGCCACCGCTACACCCTGGACCCCGCCGACAGCGAGGTGATCCGGCGCCTGTACGCCGCCAACGTGCGCGCCCTGGACCGCCGCCTGGCCCGCTGGCTGGACGCCCTGGAGGCCCACGGCCTGCAGGACCGCACGGTGATCGTGCTCACCACCGATCACGGCGAGGAGCTGATGGAGCGCGGCCACGTGGGCCACGCCAGCACCGCCGAGCACGCGACCCTGTTCGAGGAGCAGCTCCGCATCCCGCTGCTGGTGATCGATCCGCGGGTCCGGGCGCCGCGCACGGTGCAGACCCGAGTGCAGCAGCTCGACCTGTACGCCACCGTGCTGGGGCTGGCGGGGGTGCCCGCGCCCCCCCACCGGGGGGTGGATTTGAGCCCGTGCGTCTGGGGCGAAGGCGAGCCGTCCGTGGCCCCGGACCGGCTGTTCCTGAGCCACAGCGCCCGCCGCGGCTACCGCACGCCCGAGGCGGAGCGCACCCACCAGATCACCGCGGTGAGCGACGGGCGCTGGAAGCTGGTGGACGCGCGCTACGGCGATGGCTTCGACCCGGTGCTGTACGACCTGCAGGCGGATCCGGGCGAGCGTCATCCCCTGCGGGATCGGGCGCTGCTGGGCGAATGGCTGCAGCGGCTGGCGCAGGCCTGGGCAGGCTGACGCTGGCGCTGGCGGGGGGCTCCGGCTTTTGCCATCCTGCCCACATGCCTGAGAACGCCCCCGAGCAGAGCGCCGCCCCCGAGACTTCGCCGCGCCCCGAGGCCCGCCCGCAGCGGGCGCCCCAGGGTCAGCAGGGCGGCGGCGCCACCCCCGACGTCAAGCCCTTCACCGCGGCCGACGCGGCGGATCCGGCGGCCCTGGCCCAGGCCCTGGACGTCATCCGCGCGCAGCACGAGGACGACCCCTACTTCAAGAACGACCGGCAGGCCTTCGAGCGCATCGAGAAGAGCCAGAAGACCCAGCAGGCCCTGGCCGGCGCCAGCGAGCAGACCGGCGTGGCCGAGCGCGATCTGTGGGTGATGGCCGCCCTGGAGTCGGCGGGCAAACCCGACGCCCGCAACGGCTCGTACCGGGGCCTGATGCAGATGGGGCAGTCGGCGGCCGAAGAGGTGGACATGCCCTGGAAGGACGTGGCCACCGACGTGAACGCCAACGCGCTGGCCGGGGCGAAGTACTGGCAGCACCACGAGGGCCGGATGGAGGACGCGGGCATCGAGTCCAACGTGCTCAACCAGTACCTGGCCCACCAGCAGGGCTTCGGGGGCATGCGCAAGCTGCTGCGCACCGTGGCCACCGATCCCGACAAGCGGGCCACGCGCGCCCAGCTCGCCAACCTGCCGCCCGAGTTCATCCAGAGCCTGGGCAAGAGCCGCAGCCAGGTCACCCAGCAGGACTTCCTGAAGTTCTGGGAGGACCGCGTGAAGTCGGCCGAGGCGGCCTTCGACATGCACCAGGGGCAGCAGACCCTGCAGGATGACCTGATGGCCATCGGCGGGGCGGGCGCCCACCAGGCGCCCATCAAGGCGGGCGGCCGCCCCGGCGTCGAGGACGACGAGACCGTCTGATGCATCCCGCGGGGGAAGGGAACAAATCCCGGCGCGCCCCGGTTCGTGGGGCGGACCTGTGGAGTGCCCCTGATGCCTGAGCCCGAGCCGCCCACCCCGCCCACGCCACCCGAAGCGCGGCCGGTCGAGCCCACCCCGCCCAAGGGGAAGCCGGCCCGAGCCCAGCGCGGCAAGGCGAAGCCGCCCAAGCCCTCGCCGGCCGATCGCGCCGTGGAGCGCCGGGATCGCAGCGCCTTCTTCCTGGGCTTCGCCATCGCGCTGCTGGTGGCGGTGCCCGTGTCGTTGCTGGGCATGCGCACGTTGGCCGACAACGTCACGGGCCTGCTCATGGCGGCCGTGGGGGCGCTGCTGGGGGTGGGGCTGCTGGGCACTCTGCTGTTCCTGTTCCGGCGCCAGCTCTTCCGCGGCACCCTGGGCAGCCTGCCCGCCGTGTACGCGCCCATCCCCGAGCTGGTGGCCCACCTGAAGGCGGGGGACCAGGCCGCGGCCGCCGAGGCGGCCACCCTGGTGGGGCAGCGCTTCGTGGCCTGGTGGGGGTGGATCAGCCTCCGCAACTGGATCATCCGAGCCCTGATCGGGGTGGTGGCCGGCTTCGCGGCCTTGCTGGGCTCGGTGCTGCTCTGGGAGCAGAACCAGCTCGTGGCCCGGCAGAACGCGCTCATCGAGGCCCAGAACGCGTACTTCCAGCGGCAGGTGGGCCAGGACAGCGACCAGTGGTCGGAGCTGCGGCTGAGCCAACTGCGCACCACGCTGGTGGAGGTGGACTGCCGCGAGGGCGGCCGCTGCAAGCCCGTGGCGGGGCCCGTGGCGCGGGGGCAGGCGCTGGCGGCGCTGGCCACCCTGGAGCGGCAGGCCGGGCGGCTGCCCCTGGAGCTGCACGGCCTTGACCTGAAGCGGGTGGACCTGCGCGGCGCCGATCTGTCGGGCGTGCGCCTGGTGGACAGCGACCTGCGCGGCGCGCTGCTCGACGGCGCCCGGCTGGTGGACGCCCGGTTCACCGGGAGCGATCTGACCGGTGTGTCGCTGCGGGGCGCATGGGTGGACGGGCCCGACTGGCTGAGCAGCGTGGCGGAGGGCCGCAGCGCGGTGGCCGAGCTGTCGCAATCGGAGTGGACCGTGTGCCGCAGCCCGTCGGGCTGGCGGGTGCAGGCGGCGTTCCCGGGCTGCGAGGGCAAGCTGGTGACCGCCCGGCCCACCGCTGCGGTGCGCGAAGGCAAGGTGAAGCTGGGCCCCGCGGCCAGCGACGTGGCCCGGGTGCCGCTGGACGGGCCCCCGAGCCGCCTGGACTGCAGCACCCTGGGCGAGGCGCTCACCTGCGAGCTCATCCACGACGGCGTGGAGTACGCCACGCGGCTGCACTGGGGCCGCGAGCGCCTGGTGCTGGAGCCCGTGGGGGACCGCTGGGCGGCGGTGGGCATCGAGGTGCCCGCCGCCATGTACACCAAGCTGCGGCTGGACCGGTTCAACCGCTGAGCGCGGGCGCCGTCAGGGGGCGTCCACGGGGGTCAGCGTGGCGTCCACCCGGGTCACGAAGAGCCGCAGATCGCCCGCCACCATCGACTCGACGCCCACCGTCAGCCACAGCGCCTCCGCGTTCACGTCGCCCACCGGCCGCACGGCCGTGGGGTGGGCGTGGCGGATGGTCTTGTACCGCCAGTCGGGGTTCGCGCAGTCCTCGTTGCCGTTCTGCAGATCGCCCGCCAGGCTCAGATCGGCGCCGCCCTGTGGGCCTTCGCCCTTGTCCAGGTTCAGCCGCACCAGGCCCGCGTCGTCGGCCACGGCGGTGGGCTCGGCGCCGCTGGCGCCCAGCTTCACCAGGTTGAAGCGGCCCTCGTCGCAGCCCGTGCCCCCCTGGGTCAGCAGGGTGACCTCGTAGGTGACCCGGTAGTCCACGTCGGGCTGCAGCCCGGCCTCGCGGGTGACCACGTGGGTGACGTAAGCGAACAGGTCCTCGTTGCGGTTGCGGGCGCTGAGCTCGTAGCCCGTCTCGCGGGCCATCTGCACGGCGTCGGGCAGGTTGGCCATACCGGCCTCGAAGAAGAAGCGATCCTCGTCGGCGGCGGGGTAGTCGGCAAAGCCGTGGGTCCAGAACAGGTGCATGCGCTGGGTGAGGTCCCAGGAGAGCTCGACGGGGGCTGGGGGCGGGGCGCCGCCAAAGCCACCTTCACCGCCGAAGCCGCCCTCACCGCCGGCGCCGCCTTCACCCCCGGCGCCGCCCATCCCACCCACACCGCCCATGCCGCCCGCGCCGCCGACACCTCCAGCGCCGCCCATGCCGCCGGCGCCGCCCATGCCGCCGGCGCCGCCCATGCCGCCGACGCCGCCCATGCCGCCAGCGCCGCCCATGCCGCCAGCGCCGCCGGCGCCGCTGTCGACGATCAGGCCGCCGTCGACGGCCTGATCGGGCTCACCCCCGGTCTCGCCACCGTCGTCACAGGCCGCCAGCACCAGGCTAGTGAGCGCAAGAAACCACCACCGCGAGCCGCGCATGTTCTCTCCCCCGGGAATGCGTGTGCGATCGGGCGTTCTTACTCAGAAGGGCCAGGCGACACAAGCGGGCGCACCAAATGCCGCGGGGGCAGATCCAAACCGGGGCCGGCCCGTTTCCCTCCCACCCGTCCCCCCTTGGAGGCCCCATGTTCCGCCTGATCCCCGCGCTGGCCCTGTGCCTCGCCGCCCCCGCCGCCGTCGCCCAACAGGATCCCCCCGCTGGCGAGGCCGTGCGGGTGCAGTTCTACGAGATCCCCGAGGCGGTCATCGAAGGCCGTACGACCAGGCCCAGCGGGCAGCTTCACCTGGCCGACGTGCGCCCCAAGCACGCCCGGCTGGTGCGCTTGAAGCACGCGGTGCTGCCGAAGCTGCAGGCCACCCGCCACGACGGCGCCTTGCGCTGATACCCTGGGGCGGATGTCCGCCCAGACCGAGCGCCTGCTGTGGCTGCTGGCCACCGTCGCCTTCCTCATGGGCGGCTACTTCGTGGTGATGCAGCTCAACGCCCACCGCCCGCCGGCCTTCGATCCGGCGCTGCCGC
This sequence comes from Myxococcales bacterium, assembly GCA_020633555.1. Lineage (GTDB taxonomy): Bacteria > Myxococcota_A > Bradymonadia > UBA7976 > UBA1532 > JACKDL01. The sequence continues at coordinate 11,675 of JACKDL010000056.1, forward strand.
TGGATCACGCCCTGCCCTTCGTGCCGGCGGCGGTGGTGCCCTATGCGCTGGTGTATCCGCTGCTGGTGACCGGCGCGCTCCTGGTGCCTCTGGAAGACCGAGAGGCCATGCGCCGGACGGTGCGCTGGATCCTCGCCAACGGGGCGCTGGCCTTCGCGGTGTACCTGGCCTGGCCCGTGACGGCGGCGCATCGGCCGGAACCCCCCACCGGCGGCACCCTGGCCGAGCAGCTCTGCGCCTTCTACTTCTGGCTCGATCGGCCCACCAACCTGCTGCCCAGCCTGCACGTGCAGATGGCGCTGCTGGGCGGGCTGCTGTGCTTGCGGTGGCAGCGCTGGGCGGGGGTGGTGGGCCTGGGTCTGGCGGCGGTGATCGCGGCCAGCGTGGTGCTGGTGAAGCAACACTACCTGGCGGACATCGCGGCGGCGGTGGCGGTGGTGTGGGTCACGCGGCGCCTGGGGCCGCGCTGACCGACGGGTCGCAGGCGGGCGCCGGGCCTCAGCGCACCCGGCGGCAGACCAGCGCCTGCAGGAACACCCGGCCCCGGCCCGTGCGGCGGAACCAGCGGCTCTCGTTGAGCACGTCGCGCACGGCGGGATCGTCCTCGGTGACCTCGCCCGAGGCCAGCAGGGCCCAGGCGTGGCGCACGTTCTCGCTGTGGAACTTCTCCCACAGATCGGCGTGCAGGGGCACCTGGTGGGTCAGTTCGAAGCCCGAGGCGTTGATGGTCTCGATGTACTCGGGCAGCGTGCCCAGCGGCTCGATCATCCGCGCCTCGAGGGGCGCGCGCACCTCAGCCGGTGCCTTCTTGTTCACCACGCCGGGGTAGGTCAGACAGATGAAGCCCTGGGGCGGCACCAGGTGACGCCAGAGCGCCAGGGCGTTCTTGAGGCCCATGCGCATGGCGGCGCCCTCGGCCAGCACCACCTGGAAGCTGTGCTCCACGAAGGGCAGCTTGTCGTAGCGGGCGCACAGGGGCACCACAAGGTGGCCAGCGCCGCCCTCGCGGGCCATGCGGCGGGCGAAGGGCAGGTAGCGGGGATCGCGATCCACCGCCACCACCTTGCACCCGCGGCTGCGGGCCACCCACGTCGCGCGTGCGCCGTTGCCGGCGCCCAGATCCAACACCCGCTCGTCGGCCTTGATGGGCACCTTGGTCAGGTAGGCCGACGTGAACGTGGCGTCGCCCGGCTCGTTGCGCGGCAGCTTGACGAAGAACTCGAAGCGGTCCACAGGCGGCGTCCTCCCGGCGTCGGTTCTACCCCAGGTCGGGTCGGGCGGGCCAGAACGCGATAAGGGCGGTGGGCAGAGGGGTGGGGGCGCGGCCCGCGCGGGGCCGCGCGGGGGCCTCAGCGGTCGCTCATGGGGATGTACTTGGCGTCGGTCTCGCCCACGTACATCTGGGTGGGGCGATAGATGCGGTTGTCGCTGAGCTGCTCCAGCCAGTGGGCGGCCCAACCCGACACGCGCGCCACCCCGAAGATGGGGGTGTAGAGGTCGGTCTCGATGCCCATCTTCTGGTAGACGAGGCCGCTGTAGAAGTCGACGTTGGGGTAGATGCCCCGGCTGCCGACCCGGGGCTCGGCCTCGGTCTCGAGCTTGTGGGCGATGTCGTACAGCGGGGTCGAGCCCTGCTGCGCGAACAGGTCCGCCGCCAGCCCCTGCAGGATGGTGGCGCGGGGATCCTTCACCTTGTAGACGCGGTGACCCAGGCCCATGATCTTGCGCTTGTTGGCCAGGGCGTCATCCAGCCAGCCCTCGACGGCCTCGACGCCCGGGATCTCGGCCAGCATCTCGAGCACGCGCTCGTTGGCGCCGCCGTGCAGCGGGCCCGAGAGCGAGCCCACCGCCGCCGACATGGTGGCGTAGGGGTTCGCCAGGGTGGCGCCCACCACGCGGCCGGTGAAGGTGCTGGCGTTGAAGCCGTGCTCGGCGTGCAGGATCAGGCAGACGTCCATGAGCCGCGCGACCTGGTCGTTGGGGACCTCGCCGGTGGTCATGTAGATGAAGTTGGCCGCGTGCCCGAGGCTGTTGTCGGGCTGCACGGGCGCCAGGCCCTTGCGCAGGCGGTCGAAGGTGCCGGTGATCGAGGGGATCACCGCGATCAGCTTCTTGGCCGCCGCCACGTTGCGGGCCGCGTCGGTGACGTCCATGTGATCGTCGACGCCGCCCATGGCGGCCACGGCGGTCTGCAGGGCCACCATGGGGTGCGTGGTCTTCGGCAGGGCCTTGAGCACGGCCAGGATGGCCGGATCCAGGGCGCGCTCGGCCTTCAGGTCCGCCTCGAAGCCCGCGAGTTCGTCCGCGTTCGGGAGCTTGCCGAAGAGGAGCAGGAAGGACACCTCCTCGAAGGTGCTGTGCTCGGAGAGGTCCTCGATGCGGATCCCCCGGTAGCGCAGGATGCCCTGCTTGCCGTCGATGAAACCGATGGCCGACTTGGCAGCAACCACACCGGCCAGGCCGGGCACGAACTCAGCACTCATGGGGCTTTGCTCCTTCCTGTTCTCGAACGCAGCGACACGCCACTGGCGGATCGCACAGGGCGCAGGCAACGGGTTATCGGAACGACCCCATGCGCACCTTGAAGGTGGGTCGGGGTGGACGGCTGCTTTTAGCAGATTCCCCCGGGGCCGTCACGGGCAGCCGACGCGGCGCGTCAACGGCCCGGGTCAAGTTGGCGATAGCGATGCAGCAGGTCGGCCTGACGATGCGCGGCGGGCATCACTCGGCCGCCGATCAGCACCTGCTCGGCCCGGCTGGAGAGCTCCAGGGGGTCACCGCTCCAGAGCACCAGATCGGCGCGGGCGCCGGGTCGCAGCGTACCCAGCGCCGGCACGCCCAGCACCCGGCCGGGCGCGGCGGTGATGGCCTGCACCGCCTGGGCGTGGGGCAGACCGGCCCGCACGGCGTTGCCGGCGAGCTGCCGCAGCTTGCGCACGTTGTGGGTCTCCCAGGTGGACAAGGCCACGGTCACGCCGGCCTTCACCAGGATCGCCGCGCTGTCGGGGCGGGCCAGCCGGCGGTCGAAGTCGCCGGGCAGGTTCTCCAGCGGGTTGAGCACCACCGGCACCTGGGCGGCGGCCAGGGCTGCGGCCTCGGCCCACGCCTCGGCGCCGCCCACCACCACCAGGCGGATCCCCTGCTCGGCGGCCAGGGCCAGGGCGGCGGTGATGTCGGCGCGGCGGTTCACCCAGGCCAGCAGGGGCGCCTCGCCGGCTACCACGGCGGCCAGCGCCTCCAGATCCAGGCGGCTCAGGTGGGGCCGCCCGAAGCGGTGGGGATCGAAGGCCTTCGGGTCCTGGCGGTACAGGCGGGCGTCGTCCAGCAGGCCGCGGAGCTGGGTCAGCGCCACCCCCCGGCTGCCCTCGCGCTGGCCGCCCAGCCGCACCACCAGCCCGGCGTAGGGCCGCAGCGGGGCCTCGTCGGGCCGCAGGGTGAAGGCGCCGAGCTGGCCGCTGATGAGGCCGCCGGCCGGGGCCACGCCCACCGCGGTGACGCCGTGGGCCCGCTGCACCGGGATCACCTGGCTGTGCGGGTCGAACACGTCCACGGCCCGGAAGGCCGCCCGCACGGGATCCTCGCCGCCGGCGTCGCGATCGTCGCTGCGCAGCACGCCGTGGATCTCCGAGGCGCCCAGGCCCGTCCACGGATCGATGAGCCCCGGCGTGATGACCTTGCCGGTGGCGTCGGTGACGGCGGCGGCGGCGGGCACGGGCACCCCCACCCCCACGGCGGTGACGCGGCCGTCCTCGACCACCACGGTGGCCCCCTCGATGGGCGGGCCGTCCCCGGGGTGGACGGTGGCCCCCACGAACACCAGCGCGACGGCGAGGGCGACGTTCACCGGGGCACCTCCAGGCCGGCCTCGAAGTCGCTGTAGGGTGCGCGGGCGGTATCGCGGTCGTAGCGCAAGTGCCCGTCCACATAGACTTTTCTGGCACGGGTATAGACGCTGAAGGGGTGGCCGTCCCAGACCACCACGTCGGCCATCTTCCCCTCGTCCAGGGTGCCGGTCTTGTTCAGCACCCCCAGGGCCCAGGCGGGCTGGGCGGTGATCCAGCGCAGGGCCTCGTGCTCGGGCACCTCGACGCCGGCGTGGCGGCCGGCGTGCCAGGCTTTGGCGGCCTCCTGGTTCATGCGCTGGATGCCCTCGGGGCTGTCGGTGTGCAAGATGCCACGGGCGCCCGCCTCGGTGAGCAGGGGCAGGGTCTGCTCGATGCCGTCCCAGGCCTCGAGCTTGAAGCCGTACCAGTCGGCCCAGGTGCTCACGCTCACGCCCTCGCGGGCCAGGATGTCGCGGATCTTGTAGGCCTCGACGGCGTGGTGGAAGGACCGCACCCGGTAGCCGAACTCCCGCGCCAGCTCGAGCTGCTGGAGCATCTCGTCGGCCCGGTAGCAGTGGATGTGCACCAGGATTCGCCCGGCCAGGACGCCCGCCAGGGTCTCCAGGGTCAGGTCGCGCTTGGGGGGCGGCTCGCCCTTCAGCTTGCCGCCGTGGGCCTGCTCGTGGTGCCAGCGCTCCCACTCGAACTTGTAGCGGCGGGCCTGGGCGAAGGCCTCGCGCATGAGGAACAGGCTGCCCATGCGGCTGGCGGGCATGGCCTTCTTGCCCTTGCCGTACACCCGTTTGGGGTTCTCGCCGCAGGCCATCTTGATGCCAGGGGGCGCCCCGGGGAACCGCATGGCGGCCACCTCGCGGCGCGGGTGCAGCTTCAGCACGGCGCTGCGGCCGCCCATGAGGTTGGCGCTGCCGGGCAGAATCTGCACCGTGGTCACGCCGCCCGCCAGGGCCTGCTCGAAGGCCGGATCCTGCGGCCAGATGCCGTCCTCGGCCTCCAGGGCCGCGGTGATGGGCTTCGTGGCCTCGTTCACGTCGGCGTGGGCCCAGACGCTGGGCTGCGGGTGCACGCCCATGTGGCTGTGGGTGTCGATGATGCCGGGGGTGACGAAGTGCCCACGGGCGTCCACCACCCGCTCACCGCGGGCGGGCTCGGGGGCGTCGCCCTCGCCGATCTCGGCGATGAAGCCCTTGCGCAGGCGGATCCAGCCCCGGTCGATGCGCGGCCGGTGTCGACTGGCGGTGAGCAGGGTGGCGTCCTTGATGAGCACCGCCGGCGCCGCCGGCAGCGGCCGGCTCAGCGGCGGCGGCGGCTCCAGCGACGGCGGATCTAGCGTGGGCGAGGGGATGGGGCCGAAGGGCGACTCGGCGGGGGCAGCCCCGCAGCCCAGCAGGCCCAGAGTGGCCAGCACAGCGATGAGCTCCGCGATCCGCCCCACCGGCGCCTCCCCCCACAGCTCGCGGCAGGCTAGCCCCTCAGGGGTGGTAGAGCCAGTACGCCCGCCCGATGAGCGGATCGGGCTCGGGCCGCTCGTCGTCATCGAAGAAGAACAGCGCCGGGCAGCCCTGCACGCTGAGCACCCCGTGGCCGCCGGTGGCGATGCCCGTGGCCGCCTCTTCCAGGGGCACGGGCAGGGCCCAGCGGGCGCCCTCGGCTGCGAAGCCGCCGCCGGTGTTGGCGTGGATCCGCCAGTAGGCGCGGCCCGCCAGAGGGTCGCCGTCGGGCAGCAGATCGTCCCGGTACAGCACCAGATCGGGCGCGCCCGCTCGCGCCAGGTCCACCAGCCCGAAGCTGAGCCCGGCGAACACGCCACGGCCGTCCTGCTCCATGGGGAAGGGCAGGCTCCAGCGGGTGGGCTCGGCGGCGAAGCCGGAACCGGTGTTGGGGTACAGCCGCCAGTAGGCGCGCCCCAGCAGGGGATCGCCGTCGGGCAGCAGGGCGTCGTCATACAGGACCAGATCCGGCCGCCCGTCGCCGTCCAGATCGGCCAGCGCGTGGGCGTCGCTGGCGAGCTGCGAGCGATCCTCCAAGGGCACCGGCAGGTTCCAGCGGGTGGGTTCGGCGGCGAAGCCGGCGCCCGTGTTGGCGTACACGCGCCAGTAGGCCCGTCCCAGCAGGGGATCGCCGTCGGGCAGCAGGTCGGGCTGGGTGAGCACCAGGTCGGGGCGGCCGTCGCCCGTCAGATCGGCCAGGGCGTGGCTGGGGCCGGCCGGGCCGCTCTGGTCCTCCAGCGCCACCGGCAGGCTCCAGCGGGTGGGCTCGGCAGCGAACCCGGCGCCGGTGTTGGCGTACACCCGCCAGTACGCGCGGCCGATCAGGGGATCGCCGTCGGGCAGCAGATCGTCCTGGGTGAGCACCAGATCCAGCCGGCCGTCGCCCGTCAGATCCAGCAACGCGAAGTCGGGGCCGGCGATGCGCCCGCGGTCCTGCTCGACCGGCAAGGGCAGGCTCCAGCGGGTGGGCTCGGCGGCGAAACCGTCGGCCCCACCGGGGTACACCCGCCAGTAGGCGCGGCTGAGGAGCGGATCGCCGTCGGGCAGCACCTCGCCGTCGAAGACCACCAGGTCCATCACGCCGTCGCCGGTCAGATCCAGGGTGCTGTGGGCCGGGCCGGCCGCCCCCTGATGAGGCCCCGAGAGCTCGATGGGCAGGCGCCAGCGGCTGGCCTTGGCGGCGAAGCCGTCGTCGGGGCACTGCGGGGGCGGGGATCCGCCTTCGCCGCCCGCACCACCTCCAGCGCCGCCCTGGCCACCTGCGCCGCCCTGGCCGCCGGCCCCCTGATCGAAGGTCGCCGCGCCGCCGTGGCCGCCGGGGCCTTGGTCGCGGCGTCCGCCGCCCCCGCCCGCCGGGACGCAGGCCGAGAGGCCCCAGGTCGCGAGACCGGCGGCGCAAGCCGCCCAGAGCAAGGTGCGCATGGTGGGCCTCCCAGGGCGGGCCGCTGGGCTCGAGGGCTCAGGGGTGGTAGCGCCAGTACGCCCGCCCGATGAGCGGATCGGACTCGGGCAGCTCGTCGTCGCTGTAGAAGAACAGCGCGGGGCACAGGTCGGGGCCGGCCCACACGCCGTGGTGCCGGGTGCCGGGGCCACGGGCGCCGTCCACCAGCGGATAGGGCAGCCGCCAGTCGGCGCCGCCCATGGCGAAGCCGGCGCCGGTGTTGGCGTGCACCTTCCAGTAGGCCCGGCCGATCAGGGGATCGGACTCGGTGAGCACGTCGTCGTCGTACACCACCAGGTCGACGCCGCCGTCGGCGTCCAGGTCGAGCAGGCCGAACTCGGTGGCGGCGATGCGGCCGCGGCCGTCCTCCACCGAGAAGGGCAGGCTCCAGGTGCTGCTGCCCTGGGCGAAGCCGGCGCCGGTGTTGGCGTACACCAGCCAGTAGGCCCGGCTCACCAGGGGGTCGTTCTCGGGCAGGATGTCGGCGTCGTAGACCACCAGATCCAGCGCGCCGTTGCCGTCCAGATCGAGCAGGGTGTGGCTGTCGCTGCCCAGGTTGGAGCGGTCCTCCAGCGGGAACGGCAAGCTCCACTGGCTGCCCCCGGGGGCGAAGCCGCGGCCGGTGTTGGCGTAGATCTTCCAGTAGGCCCGGCCCACCAGCGGATCGCCCTCGGGCAGGATGTCGTCCTTCGTCACCACCAGGTCGAGCAGCCCGTCGGCGTTCAGATCGGCCAGCGCGTGGTAGGCGCCGCCCGGGCCGCTCTGATCTTCGAGCGGGAAGGGCAGGCTCCACTGGGCGGGCGCCTGGGCGAAGCCGCTGCCCGTGTTCTCGTAGATCTGCCAGTAGGCCCGGCCCACCAGCGGGTCGTTCTCGGGCAGGATGTCGTCGCGGTACACCATCAGATCAGGCAGGCCGTCGCCCGTGAAGTCGGTGATGCCGATGACCGAGCCCAGCCGGCTCACGCCGTTCTCGATGGGGAAGGGCAGCCGCCAGTCGCTGCCGGCCTCTGCGAAGCCGGCCCCGCTGCCGGGGTACAGCTTCCAGTAGGCGCGGCCCACCAGCGCGTCGGCCTCGGGCAGGACGGCGTCGTCCAGCACGAGCAGATCGATGAGGCCGTCGCCGTTCAGATCCATGACCAGGTGCGAGGGCCCGCCGGGGCCTTGGTTGCCGTCGGTGAGCTCGAAGGGCAGCCGCCACTGGGCGCCCGCGTCGGCGAAGCCGTCGGCCGCGCACATGGGGCCGGGGGCACCGCCC
>JACKDL010000057.1 GCA_020633555.1 Myxococcales bacterium
GGCCCGACTTGTTGCCCGCGCCGTCCTGGGCCTCCACCCGCCAGGTGTAGGTCTGGCCCTTCTCGACGATGCGGGTCAGGTCGTAGCCCTCCTGGGGCAGCGGGTCGAAGCTGCGGCAGTCGCTGCCGTTGCACAGCTCCACCACGTACAGCACGTCGCCCTCCTCGGGATCGGTGGCCTCGGCCCAGGTGATGAAGGCCTCGTCCTGCACCACCTGGCCGCCGTCGTCGGGGCTCAGGGGCACCGGCACCGAGGGCGGATCGTCGTTCTCGCTGACGAAGAACTCGGCGGTGGCGAAGGTGCTGGTGCCGATGCCATCGGTGGCCCGCACGTCCACGGCGTGCCAGGTGTCCTCCGCCAGCGCGTCGGTGGGCGTCCACTCGCCGCGGCGATCCACGGCGGCCACGGGCTCGCTCTCCACCAGGTAGTCGCTGCCGCCCCGCAGGCGGATCTTGAACTCGTAGCTCAGCTCCGGGTTGTCGGCGTCGGTGCTGCCCTCGGCCACGAAGGTGGGCGTGCGGCTGTCCACCATGCTCCCGTCCTCGGGGGCCACGATGCGCGGCGCGGTGGGCAGGTCGTTGTTGGTGTTGATGGTGAAGCTCCAGCGCTCGCTGGGCTCGCTCACGCCCACGCCGTCGCGGGCCACCACGTCCCAGGCGTACATGCCGTTCTCGGCCACGCTGGTGGTGCCGGTGTCGAAGCGCACGACGTCGCCCTGCAGCACGCCGCTGCCCGAGCCCACGGCGGCGTCGGTGCGCAGGTCGTAGATGCGGAAGATGTACTGCACCTCGTCGCCGTCGGGGTCCTGGCTGGGCAGGGCCTCGAGCACGGGGGCGCGCACGTCCACCACGGCGCCGTCGGCGGGCGCGCGGAGCACGGGCGGGGTGGGCAGGGTGTTCTCGCTGTTGGTGCGCAGGCGCCAGGCGCGGGTCCACTCGGTGACGGCGGGGCCGCTCACGGCCCGGGCGCGCCAGTAGTAGTCCACGTCCTCGAACAGGGTGAAGGGCTCCACGGTCCAGCTCGGCCTGCCCTCGTCGGGCAGGGCGATGGGATCGCTGGCGGCGGTGAGCTGCTGCAGGTTGGCGTCGGCGTAGATCTCGATCTCGATGAAGACCTCGGCGCCCTCCAGCGGGGACTCGGTGCGGCTGACCACGAAGGTGGGGGTCAGGGTGGTGATGCGCTCGCCCTCCTCGGGCTCCACCAGCTCGGGCGTCGGCGGGCCGTCGTAGATGTAGGGGCTGCTGTCGTTCTCGAACTCCTCGCGGTTGCTCAGGCCGTCGCCGTCGAAGTCTTCGTCCGCGTCGTCGGCGTTGTCCGGCGACAGGCAGCGCGCGGCGCCCGGCGGGCAGGTGTTGCGCTCGTAGGTGTCGGGGATGCCGTCGTCGTCGTTGTCCTCGGGCAGCACCGGCACGGTGAGCGTGGTCTCGGCGGTGCCGCCGTCGCCGTCGTCCACCCGCACCCGGATCTCGATGGGGCTGGCCAGGTACTGGTCGTAGGTGGGCGTCCACAGCAGGCGCCCAGTGGCGGCCTCCACCTCGACCCCGGCGGGCGGGTTGATGAGCGAGAAGCGCAGCGGATCGGCGGGCCCGGCGGCGTCCTGCGCGGGCGCCACGTAGTTGTACGGCACCCCCTCACGGGCGGGGGGCTGCACGGCGATCTCCTGGAAGTACGGGGCCACGTTGGTGACCACCACCTGCACCTGGGCGGGCCGGCTCTCGCCGCCGTCCTCGTCCACCGCGATGACGGTGGCGTTGAAGATGGCGTCGTCCTCCACCTGCACGGTGAGGGTGTGATCGGCCTCGCCGGCCACCACCCGCTCGAAGTCCTGGCCGTTCACCGACCAGCGCAGGGTGATGGTGTCGTCGCCCGGATCGGCGGGGAACGCGGTGAGGACCAGCTCGCCGCCCTCGGGCACCGGGCTGTTGGACTCCACCCGCACGGTGGGGGCCACGTTCTCGATGAGCAGCTCGGCGGTGGCGTCCACGCGGTTGTCCCCGTCGTCCACCACCGCGCGGATGCGGAACAGCCCCTGATCGGGGTAGGTGTGCCGGGCGATGGCCTCCATGGAGTCCTCGATCTCGAAGGTGCCGTCGCCGTCGAAGTCGAAGCTGTAGCGCAGGACGTCGTTGCCCGGATCCTCGGCTACTGCGCGGATGACCACCTCGGCGCCCTCGTTCTGAGGCGACGCCACCTCCACGCGCAGCACGGGGATCTCGTTCTGCACCCGCACGGCCACCGTGGCCTCCACCCGGCCGCCGTCGCCGTCGTTCACCCGCACGCGCAGGGTGTAGTCGCCCTGCTGGGGCAGCGACGTCTCCTGCTCGAAGGCGGGCACGTCCACGATGTCGTAGTTGCCGTCGCCGGTGAGGTCGAAGCTGTAGCGCAGGCGGTCGTCGCCCGGATCGGTGGCCAGGCAGCGCAAGGTGAAGGGGCTGCCCTCGCGGACCACGAAGCGGTCGTTCTGGCGGGGGGTGTTCACCAGCTCGAACAGGTCGATGACCGGCGGGGCGTTCTGCACCACCACCTCGGTGTTGCCGACGGCCCGGCCGTTGTCGTCGTCGCGCACCTGCACGCCCACCACGTAGTTGCCCTGCTGGCGGAACACATGCTCGGCCACGGGCTGGGGGCTGTTGCTCACGTCGTCGGCGAAGTCGCCGTCGTCGTCGAAGTCGAAGGAGTACGTCAGCTCGTCGGCGCCCGCGTCGGTGGCGGTGATGGTCACCCGCACGGGCGAGCCCTCGAGCACCGGGCCGTCGTTGGCCACCGAGACGATCTGCGGGTTGGCGTTGAGGATCGACAGGTTCTCCTCGCGCACCGTCTGGGCGCCGCGATCATCGGACAGGCGGATGCGGATGCGGAACAGGCCGTCGTCGGGGTAGCTGGTGGACACCCGATCCAGGCCCACGCCGCTCTGCTCGTAGACCCCGTCGTCGTCCAGGTCGTACTCGTAGGTCACCGGATCGCCGCCGGCGTCCTGGGCGATGACCTGGATGTTCACCTGGCTGTTCTCGAGGGTGGGGCTGTTGGTGACGACCTGGAAGATCTCGGGGGGCACGTTGCCGACCGCCACGGGGATCCGCTGCTCGGCCCGATCGCCCTCGTCGTCGGTGACCCGCACCACCAGGGTGTAGTTGCCGTCGCTGGGGTAGCGGTGGCGGGCCTCGGCGCCCAGGGCCTCGAAGGCGCCGCTGTCGGTCCAGTCGAACTCGTAGGTGAGCTGATCGGCGCCGGGGTCGAAGGCGTCCACCACGACGTTCAGGTTGTCGCCCTCGTCGATGGGCTGATCGGTGTTCACGCCGCGGATGACCGGGGCCACGTTGCGCACGCTCACCCGGCCGCGGGCGGTGTCCACCTTGCCGCCGGCGTCGGTGACCCGCAGGCCCACGAAGAACACGCCGTTGTCGGGGAAGGTGGCAAAGGCGTTGGCGCCCTGGGCGTCGTCGTACTGCCCGTCGTTGTCGAAGTCCCACGCGTACTGCAGGGGCAGGCCCTCGGGATCGAAGGAGTCGCCCGCCGAGAGCTGCACCTGGCCGCCCTCGTCCACGCCGTAGGGGCCGCCGGCGTCGGCGATGGGGCTGGCGTTGGGCAGCGACACGTCGAAGTTGCGCACCGCGTTGCGCTGGGCGGGGGTCATGCCGTCCAGCAGCTCCACGTCGCGGGCCCGCAGCAGGTTGTCCACCTCGTCGATGGCGGCGAGCCGCTGGGGCTCCACCACCACGGCGGTGAGGAAGGCCGCGGTGGTGCCGGGCAGGATGGCCACCCGCTCGAAGCGCCACGACATGGCCCCGTTGAGGCCGCCGTAGTTCGCGGCGATGGCGGCGGGGGTGGAGTCGGCGCCGGCGCCGAAGACCAGGGCCGCCACCGAGGGCGAGCCCGCGTCCACGTTGTCGTCGTCCAGCACCCACCAGCGGTCGAAGGTCTCGAGCACCGCGTCATCGGAGTGGGTGCGCCACAGGGTCGTGGCGTTGTTGACGCGCTCGTTGCCGGTGACCGAGCCCACCCGCACCGTCACCGTGATGGGCGCCCCGGTGTTGTTGGTGAGCGTGTCCAGATAGCGCACGAAGCCGTTGGCCAGGGCCTGGCCGGCGCTGGGCACGTACACCCGCCGCTGCACGTCCAGGCCGTGGATGGTGCGCACGGCCATGGCCCGCTGCCGGTTGTTCAGCTCGGCGGCCGAGGCGGCGCCGCCGGCGTCGTACAGATCGCCGCCGCCGCAGGCCTGGTCGCAGTCCGCGCAGGCCTGTACGCAGAGCTTCGGCCAGCTCCCGAAGACGCCGGGCGCTGAGAGCTCGCCGCCGCCGGTGTCACGGATGGTGTAGCTGGTGCCGTTGGGCGCCTGCAGGTTCACGTCGGCCAGCGCCGGGGCCCAGGCCAGGCAGAGCGCCAGCCCGAGCATCTTCCGCGCGATCATGTCGCCACCCCCCAAAGGTGCTTCCCGGGGCGGACGATAGCACAAGGGGTCAGGCCAACCGGAAAACCCGCGTCACCGATTGGCGGCGCAGCGGAAGCCCACGTCGGGCACCCCCGCGGTGGGCAGCATGAGCGAGCGCAGGCCGCGGTAGGTCAGGGCGGCGAAGGCGGCGCCCGCGCGGTAGTTGCCGCCGCGCACCGGCACGTAGTCGCCCACCTCGCCGGCGGGGGGATCGCGCTGCATGTCGCGCAGGCGGCCGTAGAGCTGCCGGTCGAGCCGGCCGGCCGTCATCTCGCTGACGTTGCCGCCCAGATCCTGCACGCCCTGGGCGGTGCGATCGGGGGCGTAGGCGCCCGCGCGGGAGGGCGTGCCCAGGCAGTTGGCGACGTTGGCGGTGACGCAGGGCTCGGGGGCCCCGTCGCCCCAGGGGTAGCGCCGGGCCTGCTGGGGGGTGTCGCCGCGGGCGGCGCGCTCCCACTCGAACTCGGTGGGCAGCCGCCGGCCCGCCCAGGCGCAGTACTGGGACGCCTGGACCTGGCTCACCCACACCACGGGCTCGTCGGCGCGGGCGGGATCGGCGTACCAGCCCGCGGAGTTGGCGTTCGGGGCGGCGCGCGGCGGCCCGCAGCGCTCGGCGGCCACGCACGCGGCGTACTGGGCGTTGGTGACCTCGTGGGCCTCCATGCGGAAGCCCGACAGCACCACCGTGCGCTGGGGGGTGTCGTCGCAGATGCCGTCGGCGCAGCCGGTGGCCTGGTCCTGCGGGTTGCCGATGAGCACGGGCCCCTCGGGGATGGGCACCAGCGGGCTGCGGCGGTCGGTGGGGCAGCCGTCGTCGGCGAAGCCGTTGCAGTCGTTGTCCACGCCGTCGCAGGCCTCGGCGGCCCCCGGGTAGCTGTTGGGATCGTCGGGGGCGCAGTCGCCGGCGTTGGCGCTCACCCCGTCGCCGTCCCGATCGGCGTCGTCGTCGCAGGCGTCGCCGTTGCCGTCGCCGTCGGCGTCCGCCTGATCGGGGTTGGCCACGTTGCGGCAGTTGTCACACAGGTCCCCCACGCCGTCGCCCTCGCGGTCGGTCTGCAGGGGATCGGCCAGCTCGGGGCACACGTCCACGTCGTCGGCGATGCCGTCGTCGTCCTGGTCGGGGAAGCACTCGATGTCCTGCCCGTCGCAGTCCTGGTCGATGCCGTCGGCGCAGATCTCGCGGGCGCCGGGGTGCACGGTGATGTCGCCGTCGTTGCAGTCGCCGTCGGCCACGCTCACGCCGTCCAGATCCATGTCGACCTCGTCGCAGCCGCGGTCGCGGCCGTCGCAGTCCTGGTCGATGCCGTCCTCGCAGATGTCGGGCAGATCGGGCCGGCGCCGGGCGGTGGTGTCGTCGCAGTCGCCCTGGGCCGGCGTGAAGCCGTCGCCGTCGGCGTCCACGTCGTCGCAGGCCGCGTCGCCGCCCACGCAGTCCTGGTCGATGCCGTCGCCGCAGATCTCGCGGGCGTTGGGGTTCACCAGCGGGTCGCTGTCGTCGCAGTCGCCGTCGGCCACGGTGTAGCCGTCCAGGTCGTCGTCCTGGCGGTCGCAGGCCAGGTCGCGCCCGTTGCAGTCCTGGTCGATGCCGTCATCGCAGATCTCGCGAGCGTCGGGGTTGATGGCCGGATCGGTGTCGTCGCAGTCGACGCCCGCGGCGTAGCCGTCGCCGTCGCCGTCGGGCCCGCCGGCGCCGCCGTCGCCCGTGGCGGGCTCGTCCTTGGTCACGCAGGCGGAAAGGGCCAGGGCGGCCAGCAAGGTGGCCAGCAAGCGGGTCATCGGGCTCCCCCGGAGGTTGGGTCCAGGCCGTGAAGGTAGGGCGCCCATGTGGGGCGGGGCAATCGGGCTGGGCCGTGCTAGCGTCCCGCCGCCACACCTTTGGGAGGGCCACATGGGCGGCTGGTTCGACTTCCTGCGAGACAAAGCGGCGCGGATCGCGGCCGCCGAAGCCCGGGCGGCCGAGGTCGCCGCGGGCGACGGCTGGCAGGACGCGGTGTGGGCCGCGCTGGACGACGTGGCCTTCGTGCCGCGGGTGTACGCGGCGGTGGCCGCGCGGGATCCGGCGGTGACCTTCGCCTTCGATCGCGCCCAGCGGGCCCTGGGCAACGACGCCGCCGCGGTGCGCGGCCTGCTGGAGGAGGGCGTGGGGCCCGCCGCGGCCTGGCTGGCCCACCAGCTCTACACGGCGCGGGCGTCGGCCCTGGGGGGCTTGCTGCTCAGCGGCGCGGATCTGGGCCGCCCGGTCACGGCCCTGGTGCCCGAGGCGGTGTGGGGCCCGCACGCGCTGGTGCTGGCCGGCAGCCCCCACGCCACCGATCGCGACGCCGCCCTGGCCGTGCCCGATCGCAGCCCGCAGTGGCAGGCGATCCAGGCGCTGCGCATGGCCGATCGCGACGACGCGCGGGCCGATCCGGTGCTGCGCGAGGTCCTGATCGCGGTGGCCGAAGGGCAGGCCGAGGCCTGGGGGCTCGCGGGGGACCGCGGCGCCCCCGGCGCCCTGCTGGAGGCGGCGGCGGCTCGCAAGCTGACGGGGGTGCGCGCTGCGGCAGTAGCGCTGGTGAGCGGCCCCGCGGTGCTCGAGGCGGGCTGGGCCCTGTGCCACCTGCCCGGCGACGAAGGCCTGGAGACGCTGCGGGCCCTGCGCCGCCAGCGGCTGGGGGATGACCGCACCGACCGGGTGGCCCGGCTGGCCTGTGCGCTGCCCATCGCCGTGGCGTCCCCCACGCCGGGCGCCGTGGCCGATGCCCTGGTGCAGGCCCGGGCCGTGCGGGCGGATGTGGGCCTGCAGCGCTACGGCTGGCCCAAGGTGGAGCACCTGAACGCCCTGCACCGGCTGGTGGGCGAGGCGCTGCTGCGCTTCGGGCACCAGGGCGAGCGGGCCTGGGTGGCAGGCTTCGCCCACCGCGACGACCGCCGGCTGCGGGCGCTGGCCGACCGGGCCCTGCGGGGCGCCCCGCCGCGCACCTTCTGGGACGCCGCGCGGGTGGACGCCGCGGACGTCGCGGGCGTGATCGCGGCGCTGGAGAGCCCCGACACCGTGTTCGTGGAGGCCGCCTTCAACCGTCTGCGCGGCGAAGAGGGGCTGGACGCCCCCCAGCGCGCCCGCGTCACCGCGGCGGCGGTGGCGCACATCGAGGCCCGGGACGAGGTGGGTCTGCAGCGCATCGACCAGGCCGATCCCGACGCCCGCGCCGCCCTGCGCTGGCTGGCGGCCCTGCCCGCCGGCGAGCAGCGGCCGCTGGCCAAGGCCGGCGAGGCCCACCTGTGGATTCGCCGCCTCGTGCTCGAAGAGAAGCCCGCCGGCTGGCCCCTGCCGCGGCCCGAGGGCCGCTGGGTGGCTACGGCCTTCGACCGGGCGCCGTTCCTGGTGGGCAAGCAGATCAACGGGCTGGCCGTGAGCCCCGACGGCGCGCTGGTGTTGACGGTGGGCGACGGGCTGGCGGCCCTGGTGGATCCGGCCACGGGGGCGCTGGTGCGCCGGCTCGAGTCGCCCATCGGCTGGGCCTTCGCGGCGGCCTTCGACCCCACCGGGGAGCGGGTGGTGGTGACCTTCCACGCCGGCCATGTGCGGGTGTACGAGGTGGCCACCGGCGCCTGGCTGTACGCCCTGGAGGGCCACGGCGGTGTGCCCCATGGTGTGCGCTGCGCGGCCTGGCTGGCGGACGGCCGGACCGTGATCACCGGCGGCGCCGACGGGCGGCTCATCGGCTGGGACGTCGCCACGCGGGCGGCGCGCTGGGTGCTGCCCGGCGAGGGCACCTGGCAGGCGGTGGCCCAGGGCCCCGACGGCACGGTGCGGGCCAGCCTGAACAAGGCCACCGGCGGCCAGAAGAACCGCCTGGCCACGGTGGATCCGCAGACCGGCGCGGCCACCTGGGCCGATCGCGAGGCGAGCGTGTGGGCCCTGGCCTGGGCGGACGGCGCCTGGGCCGAGGGCGGCGAGGCGTCGCCCGTGGTGTGCGGCGCCCGGCGCTGGTCGGTGGGGCGGGTGACAGCGCTGGCCGCCGACGCCCAGGGCCTGTGGGCCGCCAGCGAGTCGGGCCGGCTGTGCCGCCTGGCCTGGGACGGCGAGGTGACCGACGTGGCCACGGGCAACCCCTTGTGGAGTCTGGCGTTGGCCCCCGACGGCGCGGTGTACGCCGGCGGCAAGGCCGGCAGGGTCATGGTGGTGCGCGACGGGGCGCTGGTGGGCGAGGCCAAGGCCCTGCACACCACCCGGGTGGTGGCCGCCGTGCCCCTGGGCGACAGCGCCGACCTGGTCACCGTGGACTGGGACGGCCAGGTGATCCGCTGGACCGCCGACGGCCAGGGCGCGCGGGTGGTCGACCTGGGCGTGACCGCCGAGTCCATGGCCGCCTGGGGCGCCGACCACGTGGCCGTGGGCACCCGGAAGGGCCTGCGGCTGGTGCGCCTGAGCGACGGCGCCGTGGTGGCGCAGACCGAGGCGCGGGCCGACGAAATCGCATTGCAGAACAATCGCTTGGCGCACAGCGACGGGGCCGGGCTGCAGGTGCTCCGGCTGCCCGATCTGGCCCCCGAGCCGCCCGTGGCGCTGGGCCGCGCCAAGGTGAACGCGGTGTGCGCCCTGCCCGACGGCGGCTGGCTGGTGGGCACCGAGGCCGGCGCCGTGGCCCGGGTGAGCGCGGTCGGTGCGGTGGCGTGGCAGCGGCAGGCCCACGGGGCCGACAAGTACGAGGAGGGCAACCCGCACGCCAACTGCTGCAGCGTCGTGGCCGCTCCGGACGGCCGCTGGCTGGCGAGCGCGGCCACCGATCACACGGCCCGGGTGTTCACCCCCGAGGGTGAGCCCCTGTGGCGCATCAGCACCGGCTTCGGGCTGTTCAACCGGCTGGCGGTGTCCCCCGACGGGCGCCTGCTGGCGGTGCCCGCCGACGGCCTGCTGGCGCTGTGGGAGGTGGCCACCGGCCGGCGGGTGGCCGCGCTGCCGCGGGCCTGCTTCTTCGGCGAGACCCTGGCCGGCGGCTGCTGGCTGCCCGACGGCGCGCTGGTGATGCTCACCGACGCCGGCCGCCTGTTCACCGTGCGCGAGGAGGGGGCGGCATGACCGCGCAGGACCTGAAGACCCAGGAGGCGCTGGCGCTGCTGGGCGCGCCCACGGGCGACGACGCCCCGGATCCCGCCGCCGTGGCCCGCTGGACGGGCGCCGCGCTGCCCGCCGAGACCCACGCCTTCCTGGCGGCCCGCCCGGCCCTGGACCAGACCGACGGCCACCCCGAGATCGTGGGCCTGGACTTCGCGCTGGGTCTGCCCGACGTGGACGCCTGGCTGGCGAACCTGGCCAAGGGCCTGCTGGGGCGCTTCGCGGCCACGGTGCACTTCGGCGGCCTGGTGCCCGCCGCCAGCCGCCTGTGGTACGGCGACTTCACCTGGCTGCTGCTGCCGTTGACCGAGTACGCCCCCGGCGTGGCCGGCACACTGTACTACGACGAGCGCGAGCTCGGGCACTGGGGGCCCACCCTGCGCGCCTGGGTGCAGGGCGAGCTGGTGCGCTTTTTCGAGGCGGTGGACGGCGCGCGCGAGGGCCTTGATCCCGAGGATCGCGCCGGCTACCGGCCCGATCCGGACGACCTGCGCGACTGCTTCTGGCTACCCGGGGCCGACACCACGGCACCGCCGCCCGACCTGGCGCTGCCCGAGGCCCTGGAGGCCCCGTGGGCGGCCCGCGCCCAGCACCTGATGCAGACCACCGCGCGCCGCTGGTGGCTGGCCGAGTTCGTGGCCGGCGACGTCGACCGGATCACCCTGAAGGACCTGCCCACGCCGGCCGAGTGGGACGCCGCGGCGGCCCTGGGCCCCTCCACGGCGTACAGCGAGGCCATGTACTGGCTGCTGGCCCACGCGGCCCTGGGCAACGGGCCCGAGCTGGCGGCCGCGGTGGCCGCGCTGGCCGATCACCCGGGCGAGTTCGTGCAGGCCCTGCGGGCCGCCGCCCCCGCCCTGGTGGACCGCTTCGCCGAGCCCCGCGCCGCGCTCCTGAACCGGGCGGCCAAGGTGGGCTGAGCTCAGCGCACCTCGACGGTGTGCGATCCGGCCGGCAGGGGCAGCTCGAAGCGGCCCTCGACCACCTGCCAGGCGTCGCTGGGTTGGCCGTCCACGGTCACCTGGGCCGGCGCGCCCAGGCCCCAGGCCTCGACCACGACCCCCTGGGTGAACACTTCGCCGGGCGTCACCGTGAGCGTCCAGCCGTCGGCCCCCTGCGCCTGGGTGATGGCCGTGCCGTCGTACAGAGTCAGCGCCCCGTCGCCGGCCGCCAGCCGCAGGTGCAGCGTGCCGGCCGCGGTGGCGAAGCTGTCCACCCGCTCGGGCTCGGTGGTGGGCGCCAGGGTGTCGATGGTGGGCCGCAGGAGGGGCACGATGCCCCCCGCGCGCAGGAACAGCGGCAGGGTGCCCAGCGGGGCGTCCACCTGGATCAGCGCCCCGCCCGGTGTGCCCTCGCGCGCCTCGCCCGTCCACCAGTCGAACCAGCGCCCGGGCGGGAAGGGCACGGCCTTGATGCGCGCCCCCCGATCCACCACTGGCGCCACCAGCAGGTCGTCGCCGAAGAAGTACACGGCGTCGGGGTGCTGCCCCAGCTCGGGGTGCTGCAGGCCGAAGGGCCGCATGAGCGGGCGGCCCGTCTGCGCGAGGCCATGGGCCAGCGTCCACGCCAGCGGCCACAGCCGCAGGTGCAGGCGGGCGTAAGTGCGATATAGATCAAGCACTTCCGCGTCGAAGCCGTTGGCCTCGGTGGGCTCCCAGGCCACGTCGTTGCAGCTCGTGCCCACCTGCATCACCGACGACAGCGCCGTCTGCTCGAACCAGCGCACGAAGGTCTCTTTGTCGGGCGGGCAGTGTCGGTAGCCGCCGGTGTCGCTGCCGTAGAAGGGGAAGCCGCTAGGCCCCAGGCTCAGGCCCGCCACCAGCGAGGCGGGCAGGCCGCCGGTGGCGGTGTAGGTCTCGCCCCGACGGGCGTCGGTCTGCTCGGTGCCCCGCCGGGCCAGGGTGGCGTCCAGGTCGCCCGGCCAGATGATGACCCCGTTCACCTGGTCGCCCGCCAGCCCCGTGCGGGTGAGCAGGAAGCCGCCGTCGGCGGGCAGGGTCTCGGCGAAGACCTGGTGGTACAGGCCCTGGTAGGTCTGGTGCCGGGTGCGCTCGGTGGTGCCGTCGTGGAAGCGCCACGGGTTTCGCACCCGCCCCACGCCCAGCACGATGTCCTGCACGTAGTCGAGCTTGTACCCCTCGACGCCCATGGCCGCGTACCGCCCCACCAGCCCCTGCCACCAGGCGTAGGCCGCGGGGTTCGTCAGGTCCACCGGGCGGCCCCAGTTGTTCACGATGGGCCCCACCTGCGGCGGGTAGTAGCCGCTGGCCTCGGCCTCGGCGTGCAGCGCGGCGGTGGCCGCCTGCCCCTCGCCCACGTAGCTCGTGTGCCACAGCCCGAAGCGGAACCCCAGGGCCCGGGCCCGGTCGATCATGGCCTGCGGATCGGGGAACATGCCGGGATCAAAGTCGAAACTCGACACGCCCGAGGCGTAGGGCCGGTCGATCCAGATGCCCGTGGTGGCCAAATCCAGGTCGCGCATGGCGTCCAGATCGCCCAGCACCTGCGCCTGATCCTCGTTCTCGTCGCGCCACACCCACGGCCCCAGCGCCCACGGCGCCGGCAGCCGCGGGAAGCCGGTGGTCTGGTAGTAGGGCTTCACCAGATCCAGCGGGTGGGCGGCCGCGAACAGGTGGAAGCGCAGCCCCTCGGGCGAGAACTCGCCGGTGCCGAACAGGGCCTCCACCCGGTCCGCGGCGGCGGTGGCCACGGCGAAGGCCCCGGGCAGGTTCGAGGCCACGAACAGCCCCCAGCCCGTGGTGCCGATGAGGAAGGGCACCGGCACGTTGGCCTCGTTGTTGGCGCTCTCCAGGCTCAGATCCACCTCGAGCTGCATGGCCCGGAGCTGCCCGCGGTGGTTCACGTGGTCGAACACCTCACCCAGGCCGTAGAAGCCCTCGGCGGGGTCCACGGTGGGGCGCAGGCCCAGGTACACCACGGCGGCGTCACCGGTGGGCACCAGGTGGCCTGCGATGCCTGCGGCGTCCACGGTCAGGGTCACGGTCGCGGTCAGCTCATCGCCCAGGTCCAGGGTGAGCCGCAGGCCCCCGGCCTCGGTGGCCACCTGCACCGTCCGCGGGGTGCGCCACGTCAGCCCGCGGGGCTGGTAGCGGGGCTCGGGCTGCAGGGCCTGCCAGGGGTTGTAGTGGAAGGTGGGCTCCACGGCGTCGGCCACGCCCACCCGCCAGCCGTCGGGGGGTAGCGTCAGCCGCGCCTCGCCCGCCCAGCGCAGGGTCAGGGTGCCGTCGGCGGCGGCCTGCAGGTTGACCCCCGCGGGGTCGCCCAACCGGGCCGCGGGATCCACGGCGGCGTCGGCGCCCAGGTCGGCGGGCGCCAGATCGGGGGGGGCCCGATCGGCCGGCCCGCCGTCCAGCGCGGCGTCGCCGGTGGCCGCCCCGGGTCCGTCGTCGCACCCACCCGCCAGCGCGCCCAGCAGCGCGCCCCACAACCCTGCCCGCGTCAGCCGGCCCAATGCTCCACCTCGTCGTCCGGGGTGCTGGGGCCGTCCAGGGCCAGCAGGTGGGCGGGCGCGAAGGCCCGGTCCAGCAGCCGCCGCAGGGGCACCAGCAGCACGATGAACAGCGGGAACAGCAGCCGCAGCCCCTGCGGGGCGAAGGCCACCGTGTAGAACAGCCCGGCCAGCGCCACGAGCTGCACCGCCGTGAAGCGGTGCACGGCCCCCAGCGGCACCCGCCGGATGTAGTGGCTGCCGGGGTAGCGGGCCGGATCCATGGGCCACAGCAGCAGCCGCTCTACGAACTGCACGCCGGCCAGCGACATGAACCCCATGTACAGGAACAGCCCGTACAGCACGGCCATGGGGATCAGGTGGAACAGGCTCAGCAGGGCCAGCGAGCCGCCGATGAGCAGGTGGATGGCCAGCCCCGTCAGCCGGGTCTCGCGCACGTGGGTGATGTGGGCCTTCACCGCCCCGTCCAGCACCTGCTCCTCGGTGCTGGCCAGGGCCCGCAGGTGCGCCAGGCTGCGCACGGTGGCCGCCGTCAGCCAGGGCAGGCCGAACAGCGAGGCCGCCGCCACCAGCACACCCACCACCGCCAGATCCAGGTGATAGCCGGGCCCGCGCACCAGCCGGTGCTCGGGGGCGTTCATCAGCCGGCCGGTGATGTTCTGGTTCACCGCGATCAGCAAGGCCGCCAGCAGGGCCGGCAGCGCCGCCGCCGCCCACACCCAGCGGGGCGCGGCGAAGGGATCCACCCACCACGGCCGCCCGCTGGTGGTGCCCAGGCTGGCGGGCGCCTCCAGCGAGGGCAGGTGCACCGCCGACAGGCTCAGAGCCAGGGCGGTCATCAGCGCCATGGCGATGGCGGGCCCGAAGTCGCTCAGGAACTCGCGGATGGTGTGGTTCAGGTAGCGGCTGCGGCGCATCTGCGCGAGCTGGGCGCCCACCAGGTAGGTGCCCAGGGCCAGCAGCAGGGTCAGCAGCGCCGTGTCGTGATGCACCGCGCCCCCCGCCTGCGCGAACAGCCCGGCGATGGCCCGCACCGCCTCGTAGACGAAGATCAGGCTCATCAGCACCGAGAAGATCTCGTTGGTGAACCGGGTGAAGTGGCGCATGAGCGCGCTGGCGTCCGTCACCGCCAGGATCAGCAGGAACAGCCCCGTCCACAGGCCCACCCAGGCGTAGGTGGGCAGGAAGGGCAGGCCCAGATCCTGGCTGAGCTGGAACAAGATGCCCGTGAAGATCAGCAGCGGCCCGATGCCCCCCAACACCACCAGCGGCTGGCCGGCCGTGAGCGCGAACACCACCCCGCCCACGGCGGTGGCCACCAGCATCTCCACCACCCCGATGGCGCCGCCCGTGAACACCCCCATCAGGCCCCCGAAGGTCACGGCGGGCGCCAGGCAGGCGAACAGCAGGAACAGGGTGGCGCTGAAGCTCTTGGGGTGCAGGCCATCGCGTAGATCCGCCTTGTAGCCCGCGCGCTTGCGGGCCACGTCTGCCCGCAGGCCGCCCGCAAAGCGGCCGGTGAAGGCCAGCCCATCGTCGGCGGGGGCCGCGGGCTCTTCGGCGCACGCCTCGCAGCGGGCCACCCAGGCGTCCACGGCCGCCGCCAGGGCCACGTCGTCGCGGGCCTCGCCGAGCTGGTAGCGCAGCTCGTCGTCGCTGGCCATGCGCGCCACGTGCATCAGGGTGTCCAGGTGCCCGTCGGGCGCGCCGGGAGGCCCCAGCAGCACGAACAGGAAGCGCGTGGGCACCCCGTCGGGGGCCCCCAGGTTCACCGGCTGGGCCAGGCGGGTGAAGATCACCATGGGCTCGGCCGGGCCCTCGCCCAGGTAGCAGTGGGGGATGGCCACCCCGTGCTCCAGCGCCACCGACGACTCGGCGTGGCGGGCCAGGAGCCCCCGCACCACTGTCGGCTCAGCCTTGGGGTCCAGGGCGCCCAGATCCACCGCGTGGGTGACCACCGCCTCCATGATCCAGGCCAGGTCGGTGTGGGTGATGTCCAGCAGCGGGCGGCCGGGGTCGAAGGCGCGGCGGACCAGGGGCGAAAAGGGCATGGGCTCCCCAAGGGGGGTGGGCGGTCAGGCGACCTTCGCCCCGCTGGGCCGGGCGTCGCAACCGCCATGGGCCCGTGGGCGAGCCGTCGCGGCGCCAAGGGCAGTCAGTCCAGGCTGAACAGCCCCTTCAGGGTGCGGCCGATGGCCCGGGCGTTCAGCACCTTGCTGTGCCCCGCCACCCGGGCCCGGGCGTCGATCTCCACCTCGACGATGGCCTCGCCGGCCTCGCGCAGGGCGTGGCGGAAGGCGGTGCTGATCATCATCGAGTCGTCGTCGCGGGGGCCGTGATCCAGCCAGGCCTGCCGGGCGAACAGGTAGTTGCCCCCCGACTTCGCCACCTGGCCCGTGCGCAGCCGGATCATGGTGTTCAGCGACTGGCTGATCACCAGGCGGTACCAGGGGTCGTCCCGGCGGCGGTACACGGTGGTCAGCATGGGCGCCTCGTGGCGGCGCCAGAACAGCAGGCTCACCGTCTCGGGGGCGATCTGGCCGTCGGCGGGCACCCACGTGACGTAGGCGCCCTGGGCCGCCTCGAAGCCCGTGCGCAGGGCCGCGCCGATGCCGCCGTTGGCCTGGTGCACCGCCCGCACGTCGGCGTGGGCGACGGCCAGCTCGTCCATGATCTCGCCCGTGCCGTCGGTGCTGCCGTCGTTCACCAGCACCAGCTCGAAGTCGATGCCCTCGGCCTGCAGGTGCTGGCGCAGCTCGGCCACCACGGGCGACAGGGCCTCGGCCTCGTTGTACGCGATGGCCACCACCGACAGGGCGGGGCTGGCCTCGGCTGCTTGGCGGGGCGCCAGCGTGTACATCACCGAGTGCGGGCCCAGGGGCGCCAGCAGCCGCTGCCCCACCGGGTGGGCGCGCAGGCGATCCTCCACGGCCAGGATCTGCCGATCGTAGCGCTCCAGCAGCGGCGCCACCTGCCCGAAGACCGCCCCACCGGCGCCGTCGCGGGTGGCCGCGGCGGCGTCGTTGGTGTTGCCCAGGAAGAAGGGCACCGGGTGCGCGGCGGTGGCCTCGTGGTGGACGCAGGCGAAGCCGGCGCGCAGCAGGTCCGGGTAGAAGCTCACCGGCCGGAACGTGGCCCGGTAGCTCACGGCGCCGTCGGGCCCGCGCTGCTCGTCCAGCACCGGCGCGTCGCCCGCCACCACCGGCTCCTTCAACACCAGGCGCCCGCCCGGGGCCACCGCGGCGGCACAGGCTGCCGCCAGCGCCGCCAGATCGGCGTCGTCCACGTACTGCGCCACGGCGAACATCAGCACCAGGTCGTAGGGGCCCTTGGGCGGCGGCTCGAGCACGCTGCCGTGCACGAAGCGCACGTTGGTGATCCCCCGCGCGGCCGCCGTGGCGCGGCCCACCTCCAGCAGCGCCTCGCTGAAGTCCACCACCACCACCTCGGCCACGTGGGGGGCCAGCCACAGCCCCAGGCGGCCGGCGCCGCCGCCGAAGTCCAGCACCCGCATGTGGGGCCGCAGCGCCACGGCGCGCCGCAGCGCGGCCTTCTCCAGCCGGTCGCGCAGCCGCACCACGGCCGCGTCCTCGGTGACCGTGCCGAACATCACCAGCTCGTCGTCGGTGGCGGCGGCGGCGCCCTTGCTGCGGGTGTCGCGGTTCCAGAAGCGGGCGAGCAGGGGTTCGGTCATGGCGGGCCTGGCAGGTTGGTGAAGTTCAGGGGGCGGGGGGCAGGGGATCGGCGTGGATCCCGGCCTCGACGGCCAGGGCCACCCGCTCCGCGTGCGCCAGCGCGCCCTCGACGGTGGGGTGCACGGTGACGCAGTCGCCCAGCAGCGACCAGTCGTCCACCGCCATGGGCGCCGGGGCGCCGTCCCGCACACCCAGCCGCAGCCGGTGCACGTGGGCGTCGCCCTCGAAGGGCGCGCCCGGATCGGGGGGCACCCGCAGCGGGCCGCGGCCGCGCACCAGCAGCAGCCGGCTGGCCGCGGGCCGGGGCGCCGTGCGCGCCAGCGCGGGCCCCGGGTGCTCGCCGAGGGCCAAGGACACGGCCACCTGGCTCAGGTCGATGCCCCAGCACAGCCCCACCAGATCGGCGATGTTGCTGCCGCCCGAGCGGGGGTTGATCTCGATGAGCGTGGTGCAGCCATGGGCGTCGCGCAGGTCGAAGTTGGCCTGGCCGTGGGTCAGGCCGCACGCCTTGGCGAAGCCCGCCGCCGCCGCGGCCACCGCCGCCTGCCGCTCGGCGGGCCAGGGGCAGGGCAGGGCGTGGCCCACCGGCGACACGAAGCCCTCGCGGTAGGTGTCCACCAGCACGAAGGCGTCCAGCAGCTCGCCCTGCCAGAACACCGCCTCGACCCCCACCGACTCGCCGCCCACGAAGCCCTGCACCAGCACCCCCGAGCCGCGGCCGGCGGCCTCGGCCCGGGCGAAGGCGGGCCCCAGCTCGCTGAAGGAGCGCACGATGCTCACGCCCCGGCCGCCCGCCGCCGAGCGCGGCTTGATCACCACCGGGTAGCTGCCCACGTCGTCCACGGCCGCCATGGCCTCGGCGGGGCTGGCCACCGCCACGGTGGCCGGCACCGGCAACCCCGCTGCGGCCACCGCCTGGTAGGTCAGCAGCTTGTTGCGGCAGGTCTGGATCACCGCGGGCCGCTGCCCGGGCAGGTCCAGCGCCTCGGCCACGCCGGCCACCGCCGGCATGGCGGCGTCGCTGGCGCTGCTGGCCACCGCCACCACCCGGTGCCGGCGGGCCACGGCCACCACGGCGGGCACGTCGATGATGTCGCAGGGCTCGGCCACGTCGGCGGCCCGCATGCCGGGCGCGTCGGCGTTGCGATCCACCACCACTACGCGCAGCCCGCGAGCCTGCACCGCCTCGATCAGCCCGAGCTGAAAGGGCCCGGCGCCCACCACCAACACCGCGGCGCCGGCAGGGATGTGGGGGGCTGCGGGGGGCATGGCGTCTCCAGGCGTCGCCGATGGGCAGTGGTAAACCGGCCCCGGCAGCAGGTCAAGCGGGCGCCGGGGCGCTTTGCAGCCTCGGCGGGCCCTGGTAAGTCCAGGCCTTCACGGAACCACGGTGGGGGGGCGCTGCCCGGTGGAGTGGCCACTGCGACGACGGGTGTGGGTGGGCCTGGCGGGCCTGGCGCTGGCAGGCTGGTGGGCCTTCGCCCTGCGGCTGGGGGCCTGGGACCTGGTGCGCGGCCCCCAGGATCAGCTCCACTTGCCCGCGGGCGAGCAGGCAGTGTGGGTCGCCACTCTGGCCTTTGCGCTGCCGGCCCAGCTCCTGCTCACGCTGGCCTGGGGCAAGGGGCCCACCCGGACCCCCTGGTCGGCCGGCAAGCTCTACGCCGTAGCCCTGCTGGCGCTGGCGGCGGTGCACTTCGGCGTCCTGGGCGCGGGCACCGTGAACGATGACGGCCCGGCCTACCTGTTCCAGGCGCGACTGCTGGCCGCCGGCCACGCCACCGCGCCGCCCCCCCCCGATCTGGTGCACTTCGACTACAGCTTCCTCACCGTGCACGGGGGCCGCTGGTTCAGCTACCTGCAGCCGGGCTTGTCGCTGCTCATGGTGCCGGGGGTCTGGCTGGGCCTGCCGGCGCTGCCGATCCTGTTGGTGAACGCCGCCGTACCGGTCCTGGCGCGGGCGCTCGCCCGTCGGCTGGCGGGTGACGCGGCGGGCCACTGGGCGGGCCTGCTGGCGCTCACCTCGCCTTGGTTCCTCATCGGCGGCGCCACCGTCGAGCCCTACCTGCCCTTGCTGGCGCTGGTGGGCGCCGCGTGGTGGGCCGTGGGCCAGATGGCCCGCGCGGTGGCGGCCCCCGTGACCGCCCGCTGGGCCGCCGCGGCGGGCCTGGCCATCGGCGCCGTGGTGGTGCTGCGCAGCGTCGAGTTCGGCCTGCTGGGGCTGGCCTTCGGGGCGCACCAGGCGCTGCGCCTGCGCGCCGCCCCGCGGCGGGTGCTGCTGGAGTCTGCCGCCCTGCTGGTGGGCGTGGCGCCCTGGATCGGCGTGCTGCTCGCCTACAACCACGCCGTCACCGGCAGCGCCACGCAGGTGCCCATGCTGCTGCCG
>JACKDL010000058.1 GCA_020633555.1 Myxococcales bacterium
CCCGATCAGCAGCGCGAGGCCCAGTGCGCCCACCGGATCACGGGGCGCCCAGGCAGTCGAAAGGGCCACTGGTGGTCGTGCGCAGCACGGCGTCGCCCGTCTCCACCGACAACACCAGGCGCCGAACCGCCGCACAGGCGTCCGGGGGCAGGTTGACCGCGTACACCCGCTCCGAGGCCGCGAGCACATACCAGGCCGACAGGGCCTGCTCGAACAGCACGTGGCCGTCCGCGCCCTCGGCCACCAGGCGCACCGCGCGGGCCTTGGTGTGCGCCGTCCCGGGGTTGCGCAGGGCGGCCCGGGCCTGCCCGCCGGCCACCTGGGGCGGCACCAGCTCGGGGGCAGGCTGCGCGCCGCGTGGGGTGAGGAACACCGGCACCGACAGGCGCAGGCGCATGCTGATGGCGTTGGTGGACTGCAGCGCGTCGGCGTCAGGCAGCTCGGTGATCAGCAGCCGGAAGCTCTGCTCCTGCTCGCTCGGCGCGTGGAGCGTGCCCACCCGGACGATGCGGTGGGCGCCGGGGGCCAGCTCGAACAGGGTCGGGAAGGCCAACAGCTCCTGGGTCGGGGTCAGCGCGTCGCGGCCGTCGGGGGTCTGCGCCCACGCCGTCGGCTGGATCTGGAGCTGGATGGTCTTGGCGCTGCGGTTGGTGACGGTCAGCAGCTCGGTGCGGGCCTGACCGTCGAGGCTGACGCGCACCGGGGACACGGTGAAGTGGCCGGCGTGGGCGCTGGCGGTCAGCGCCAGCAGCAGCATGGCGGTGGGCAGGGGCGACTTCCGGGCGGTCCGTGTGCAGGCCATGGCGGCCTCCTTCCCTCGTGGCCTTCCCATCGAGCGGCGGGGCCTCCGGGCTTGAAGCGGTGAGGGCGGGGATGACACCCCGCGCAGACTTGGTAAGCTCCGCCGCCATGGCCACCTCTGATCCTCCCAACACCTTCGCGACGGACGACACCGTGTCGCCGGACGCGTCGCCAGAAGGGGCGGCGGCCCGCCCGGTGGCCCAGACCGATCCCTTGGCCGACACCCTGGCGAGCGACGGCGGGCGCGCCCCCGACACGCACCAGTTCGAGCTCGTCGCCGAGGGCGAGCTGCCCCTGAGCCTGGAGGATCCCAACCGCTACCTGGAGCAGCGGGAGCTGGGGGTCGGCGGCATCGGGCGGGTGCTCGAGGCCTTCGACCGGCACCTCGCCCGCGAGGTGGCGCTGAAGATGCTGCGGGCCGATCACGGCGAGCCCAGCCCGGTGGCCCGCGCCCGCTTCGTGAACGAGGCCCGCATCACCGGCGCCCTGGAGCACCCGGGCATCGTGCCGGTGTACGAGCTGGGGGTCCGCGCCGACGGCCTGCCCTACTACACCATGCGCAAGATCCGCGGGCAGACGCTGGCCCAGGCGCTGGAGGGGCGGGGCCTGGCCGATCGGCTGCGCCTGCTGCCCCGCTTCATCGACATCTGCCAGACCATGGCGTACGTGCACGCCAACGGGGTCATCCACCGCGATCTGAAGCCCGACAACATCATGCTGGGGCCCTTCGGCGAGGCGCTGGTGTTGGACTGGGGGTTGGCCAAGCGCGTCGAGGGGCGCGACACCCACGCCGACACCCCCCGGGAGGCCGGCGACCTGGTGATGGCCAGCGGCCAGGGGGCCTACGAGACCGTCGAGGGCGTGATCATCGGGACGCCGGCCTACATGCCCCCCGAGCAGGCCCGCGGTGAGCTGGAACGCATCGACGCGCGCTCCGACGTCTACACCCTGGGCGTGATGCTCTACGAGCTGCTCACGGGGCGCACGCCCTTCCAGGCCACCAGCGCCATCGCCATGGCCATGAAGGTCACCCGCGAGCCGGTGCCGCCGCCGCGGAAGGTGGTCCCTGACGTCCCCGCCGAGCTCGAGGCGGTGGCCATGCGAGCCCTTCAGAAGGAGCCCGCCGACCGCTACCTGGACGCCGCCGCCATGGCGGCCGATCTGGTGGCCTACGAGGAGGGTGGGCTGGTGTCGGCCCACCGCTACGACTGGCGCGATCTGGCGAAGCGCGCGTGGCGCCGGGTGCGCCGCCCGCTGCTGCTGGCGGTGGCCCTGCTGGCGGCGGCCGGGGCGGTGTGGTGGTACCGCGGCGAGGCGGACGCCCAGGCCCAGATCGCCCGCCGCGCGAAGGCCCGCAAGGCGCGCCTGGCCGAGGTGGAGCGCCTGCTCGAGGGCATCCGCGAGACGCCGACCGAGGGGGTGGAGCGCACCCACGGGCTGCGGCTGATCGCGCTGCAGACGCCCGCGGTGATCGAGCGCCTGGCCAAGGCGCTGGCCGATCCCCACGGCCACGTCCGGCGGGTGGCCGCCCACGCCCTGGGCGGCATCGGCGACGCCCGGGCGGTGCCTGCGCTGGCGGCCCGGCTCGCCGAGGGCGTCGAAGACGACGAGGACGTCCTCGTGGAGGTGGTCGAGGCGCTCGCCGCCATCGGCGATCCCAGCGCCGACGAGCCCGTGCACAGCGCCCGCTGGCGGGCCGGCCACAACAGCACCTTCTGGCTGCGGACCGAGACGGCCTTCAAGATGATCCCTCCGCCGGCCGTGGGCGAGGCCCTGGCCGAGAACGCCGACGCCTGGCGGGCCCTGGGCGTGCGGTACGCCGAGAAGGAGCGCTACGCCGAGGCCGAGCTCGCCTACCGCAAGGCCATGGCGCTGGATCCGAAGGACCCCAAGAGCCCGAGCAACCTGGCCATCGTGTTCCGCCGGAGCCGCCGGCTCGCCGACGCGCTGGTGGCCATCGAGCAGGCGCTGAGCATCGACCCCGACTTCCCGAACGCCCTGGCGAACCTGGCGGTGATTCACCGCCACCGGGGAGACTACCGGGCGTCTCTGGAGCCGCTGGAGCGGCTCATCAAGCAGGGCGAGAAGGGCGGCAGCCTGAACCACCTGGCGCTGCGCAGCCGCGCGCGCACGCTGTGGGCGCTGGGCGACTTCGCGCAGGCCGAGGCCGACGTGGAGGCCGTGCTGGCGGTCGAGAAGTCGAGCCGCCAGACCCTCGCCGTGGCGGGGCTCTGCGCCGCGGCCCGGGGGGATCTCGAGCGGGCGCTGGCCTCGCTCACCCAGGCCATCGAGCAGGATCCCACCTTCGCCCTGACCTACCAGCAGCGGGCCCATGTGTACGCCGCCTTGGGGCGGGCGGGCGACGCCCGCCGCGACCTGCGCGAGGCCGCCAGCCGCGATCCCCGGCTGCCCGAGGTGCACGCGGACATCGCGGGCCTGGCGCGGCGCGCCGAGCGGGACCGGCGGGCGCTCGCCCGGCTGGAGCGGGTGGCCGAGCAGCAGCGCGAGAACCCCACCGTCCACATGGCCCTGGCGGTGTACGGCTTCGCCTGGGAGGGCGAGTGGGTGAAGGCGCGCGCCGCGCTGGCGGACGCCGAGGTGCGCGCCCAGCCCGGCGACCGGGCGCTGCTGCGTCTGCTGCAGGCCGGCGTCCAGCGGGGCGCGGGTGAGCCCATCGAGCCCGCCCTGCTGACGCCGCTGGGCGATCACCCGTGGCACGACCGCCTGCTGCAGGTGGTGGGGGGCCAGCTCGACGCGGCGGACCTGGTGACCGACGCCTTCACCCCGACGATGCGCGGCGAGCTCGCCCTGGCCGCCTGGCTCGCGGGGGGCGCTGATGCGTTGGCCGGGCTACCCCCGCCGCGGCCGCACGCGGCGCAGCCGGCCCCGCCCGGGGCGCTTGCTGAGGGACTGCTGGACGCCCTCCGGCAGTAGGGCCCCGTGGGCGACCGCGAAA
The DNA here is from genome assembly GCA_020633555.1 of Myxococcales bacterium. Classification (GTDB taxonomy): domain Bacteria; phylum Myxococcota_A; class Bradymonadia; order UBA7976; family UBA1532; genus JACKDL01. The sequence goes on from JACKDL010000058.1 coordinate 3,758, forward strand.
AGAATCTTCACACAGGGTCACCGGCTCCTACGCCCGTGCACAGCATCGCCCTGCCCATCGCCGCCGCGCCGACCTCGGCCTCCATGGTCGTCCGGCGCCTGAAGCCCGCCGCGCTCGGGGACGAGCACGACGCCCTGGTGGCGCGCCACAGCCCGTGGCTGAGCCGCCGGGTCCTCACCGCGCTGGGTGCGCGCGACGTGCTCCACGTCCGCCGCGACGGCCGGCTGGTGGCGGCCGCGGCGATCTCCTCGGCCCAGATGTGGGGCAAGCCGCTGGGCGAGTTCGTGGACGGCAGCCGCCCGGTCCGGCTGGCCCTGCGCACCCTGCGTCTGGCCGACCGGCGGCTGGCGCTGCCCCTCCGCGTCTGCGGCGAGCCCACCCTGGGCGGCGCCCACGGGCTGGTGCTGGCCCCGGACGCCACCGCCGCCGACCGCAAAGCGCTGGCCGAGGCCCTGCGCGCCGACGCCGCGGCCCATGGCGCGCGGGGCGTGCTGGTGAAGGAGCTGGTGGGCCCGCTGAGCGGGCTGGGGCAGGCGCTGTGCCAGGCCGACTTCTGCCACTTCCAGGCGGGCCCGGCCATGGTCCTCGCCCTGGATCCCGCGTGGCGCAGCTTCGAGGATCTGAAGGCCAGCTTCATCAGCAAGTACCGCGTGAAGGTGAACCGGGCGGACACCCTGTCCGCCCCGCTGCGCCGTGCGCCGCTGGACGCCGTGAGCGTGGCCGCCCACCTGCCCCAGCTCCAGGCGCTGTACGCCCAGGTGCTGGACCGGGCCGACGCCGCCCTGGGCCGGTTTGATCTGGCCCGCCTGCCCGCCCTGCTGACCGCCGCCCCCGACGTGGTGCAGGCGCACGGCTACTGGCTCGGCGACCGGCTGGTGGCCTTCAGCACCGCCGTGTGCGCCGCGCAGACCCTCTCGGCGCACCTGGTGGGCCTGGACTACGGCTGCAACGCCGAGCTGGCCCTCTACCCCCGCATGCTGAACGACTTCGTACGCGACGCGTTCGCCCGGGGCGCCCAGCGGGTGGACTTCGGCCGCACCGCCGAGGAGATCAAGAGCACGCTCGGCGCGGTGCCGGTGCCGCAGCCCATGTGCCTGCGCTTCGTGAACCCCGCGGCCAACCGCCTGCTCCCCCTGCTGGGGCGGGCGGTGGACCTGCCCGCGCCGCCGCAGCGCTGGCCCTTCCAGCGTACCTGGTACGCCGCCCGTGGGGCCTGGCTCGCCGACACCCTGGGCCACGCCCCCGAGGGTCTGCCAGGCTGACGGCATGCCGTTTCTGGAAGGCTACGCCACGGGCCTGGCGCTCATCGTGCTCATCGGCCCGGTGCTCTTCGTTTTGCTGCAGGCCACCTGGTCGCGGGGCCGAGCCCATGGGCTGGCGGTGGCCTTCGGGATCTTCGTCAGCGACATCCTGGCTGTGCTGCTGTGCGCCTATGGGGCCGGCCCCCATCTGGACTCGCCCGCCGTCCGCCCGTGGCTGGTGTGGGGCGGCGCGGCCCTGCTGCTCGGCTTCGGCCTCGGCGCGTTGAAGGGACCGGCCCTGGCGCCCCCGCGCCCGCCGCGGCTCGAGCTTGCCGGGCTGGCGGGTGACTTCGCGCGCGGCTTCTTCGTGAACTTCGTCAACCCGTTCGTCTTCATGGTCTGGCTCGGGCTCATCGGCGCCGCCACCCAGCGCCACGGCTTCGACCGCGACCTGGCGGCGTACCTCGCTGGCTGTCTGCTGGGGATCCTGACCCTGGACGTGGCCAAGGCGCTGCTGGCCGAGCGACTGAAGGTGCTGCTGCGGCCGCTGGTGCTGCGCCGGGTCATGCAGGTGGCCGGCGTCGCGCTCATCGCCTTCGCGCTGCGGCTGGCCTGGCTCGGCGTCGCGGGCCGCGCCTGAGTGGGGCTTGAAGGTCCTTTGAATAAGGGGTCTCACGCGCCAATGTGCCGCGTCGCCCACGCGCTCGCGGCGGGCAGGCCGTGGGCCTCCAGGCGCGGCACGATCACCGCCTCCACCGTCTGGTAGAACAGGGCCCGCGCGGCGTGGGCGTCGCACAGGCCCAGCGCGGGCTCGGTGGGGCTCCCGGGCACCAGGTTGGCCAGCTCGTGGGCCTCCAGGTGCGCGAAGGCCACCCGCAGCCAGGCGCCCAGGCGCTCGGCCATGCCGGGGGCCGCCCAGCGCGTGCCGTGGGCCGCCAGCCAGCGCCAGCCCAACCGCGCATGGCCCACCTCGTCCGCCAGGATCTCGCCCAGCAGATCGCGCAGGGGGCCCTCGGCCATCTCGGCGCGCTCGGCGGTGATCAGGGCGCACGCCACGGTCTCGCTCAGGCAGCACACGCTCAACAGGTTGCGCGTGACGGCCTCGAAGGGGTCCACCGCCGGGTGGTCCGGCAGCGGATCGCGGGCCGGCGCGGGGGCCACGGCCGCGCCCCCCAGCGCCTCCACCACCGCGCCGCACAGCGCCCCGTGGCGGTGCTCCTCGCCGGCCATCTCGCGGGCCTCGGCCGCCCAAGCCGGGGCACCCGCCGCGTCGAGCTGTGCCGCCAGACCGGCGAACACCGGCGCTGAGCTGTACTCGTTGACCATCCGCCCGCGCCAGGTGGCGATGGCGGCCGCGCGGTGCTGGGGCTCCGGCAGGGCCGGGGCCAGCGCCTGCGCCGCCGCCCGCAGATCCAGCATCCCGGCCGTCATCACGCCACCTCCCCGGGCATGCGTGGCGGCACCGGCGGGCCCCACGCCAGGCAGCCCTGCTCGGGATCCCAGTCGATGGCGTCGCAGCACGCGACCCAGTCTTCGGCCGCCGGATCGCAGGTCAGCGGCGTCGCGTCCGGGCCGGCCCCGCCGTCGGCCGCGGCCCCCAGGTCAGCCTCCCCGAGGTCGTCGGGATCCTCCGGCAGGGCGTCCGGGTGTGCCGCGGCGTCCTGCTCGATCCCGGCGTCCGGCAGGGCCCGATCGGGATCCAGCCACGCCTCGCCGTCGGGCGCGTCGCCGTCCGTGGGCGTGGGATCGGGGGACTCCACCGGCTGGATGCAGCCGGCCAGGCCCAGGGTGAACGTGATGCGCGACACGGCGGCCAGCGCGCGGCGGTGGGCGAGGGTTGCGGTCATGGGGCACCTCCTGACCCCCACCATCGCGGGCCGGCTCAGGACGGTGAATCGGAATAAACCGAATTGGATGATCCGGAATGCGCTGATTATTGGTCTGCTTATTGAAGCGGCTGCGCGCGCAGAGTCTCGGCCAGCAGGACGAGCTCCGCCTCGCGGGGGTGGCCGCGGCGCCAGACCAGCCGGAACACGTCCTCACGGGGCGGTGGCTCGGCCACCCACGGCACCAGTCGGCCGGCCGCCAGGTCGGCCTCGACGAAGTAACGGGGCAGCACCGCGACCCCAAAACCGCCCAGCACCCGCGCCCGAATGGCCGCGATGGTCCCCAGGCTGCGCTCGGCGCCCCACTGCCAGGCCTCGGCGGGGGGGCGCACGTCCAACAGGTATCGGAACAGGGGCCGATCGGGGTGGGCGTCGATCAGGGTGTGGGTGCGGGCGTCGGCGGCGCACGTCAGGGGAGAACGGGCCAACAGCGCGGGCGCCGCCACGGGCACGTAGGCCTCGGGGTGCAGCACGGCGTACGCCAGATCGGCGTCGGTCAGGCGCAGGCTGAGCACGGCGGCGTCCACCCGGCCTGCCCGGATCCGCCCCAGCAGCTCGGGCCCGTCCCCGAAGTACAGGTCGAGCGTCCGCTCCGGGCGCTCCGCCTCCAGCGCGCCCAGCGCCGGCACCAGCCAGCTCAGCCCGAGCTCGTACCGGGTGCCCAGCACCAGCCGGAACGGGATCGGCCCCTCGGCGCGGGCCGCCTCGGCCGCCGCAGCGCTCGCAGCCAGCGCCCGGCGGGCAGGCCCCAGCAGGCGCTCGCCCGCCGCCGTCAGCACCACCCGCCGGGTGGTCCGCTCGAACAGCACCACGCCCAGCTCGGCCTCCAGGCGCTGGATCCGGTCGCTGAAGGCCGTGGGAGAGCGGTGCACCTGGGCCGCTGCGGCCCGGAAGTTCAGGTGGTTGGCGGCGACCAGAAAGCAGCGCAGGCTGTCGGGGTCAGGCAGCATGCCGTCAGCCTCGCCGGCCCGCTCCCGGCGGTCAACCGGCGACCTGGATCCCGCGCTGCGGGTGGAGTACCAACAGGCCGTGGACACGCACGCCAAAGCCTCGCTCGCCGCCGACGCCCCCCCGCCGGGCGCCCCCGCCCAGGGTACGCCGCTCAGCCCGCTGGCCGCCCGCGCCGCGGTGTTGGCGCTCTTCGCCGCCTTCCTGGGGTGCCTGGCCCTGCCCCGGGTCCAGGCCGAGCCCGGCCTGTGGGGCGCCTTCGTCGGCTTCGGGGCCGTCTTGGCCCTGTGGATCGGGTGGATCGCCTGGCAGGCCCGGCGGGGGGGCCGCACGCTGACCATCGAGTGGACCCCCCGGCGCCACCACGTGGTGCAGGTGGCCGTGCAGGCCAGCATCTACGCCTACTGGGGCTGGCACTGGGCGCCCGTGGGGGCCCAGCTCCCGCTGATCCTGGCGCAGGTGGTCTTCGCCTACCTGTTCGACCTCGGCCTCTCGTGGCGCCGCTACGGCAACTTCCGGCTCGGCATGGGGCCGTGGCCCGTGGTGGGCAGCACCAACCTGTTCCTGTGGTTCCGCGACCCGCTCTTCGGCTGGCAGTTCGCCATGATCGCCGCCATGTACCTGGCCCGCGAGCACCTGAAGTGGCGCCGCGAAGGGCAGCAGGTCCACATCTTCAACCCCAGCGCTTTTGGCCTCACCTTGGCCGCGGCCGCCCTCATCGCCACCCAGACGGTGCACCTGTCGTGGGGTGAGCTCATCAGCGAGTCGCTGGGCTACGGCACCATGAGCTTCGAGCAGATGTTCCTGGCGTCCATCGTCAGCCAGCTCTTCTTCGGGGTGACGGTGGTGCCCATCGCCGCCGCCGGCTCCCTGGTGGCCTTGGGCGCCCTGTTCCACCAGATCACGGGGACCTGGTTCTTCGGCGACACCTCGATCCCCATCGCCGTGTTCCTCAGCCTGAACCTGCTCATCACCGATCCGGTCAGCTCGCCACGCAGCGCCGGCGGGAAGGCCATCTTCGGCTTCCTGTATGCCGTGGGGGTCATGGCTCTGTTCGTGGGGCTGCGGCTCATCGAGCGGGTGCCCAGCGACACCGATCCGGGCCTCACCGTGGCCTTCTTCGACAAGCTGCTGCACGTGCCGCTGCTGAACCTGATGGTGCGGTGGCTGGATCGAGTGGGCCCCAAGCTGCCCATCGAGAAGCTCACCGGATCCTTGAAGGGCTTCAGGCAGCGGCTCGTGCACGTGGCGGTGTACGGCGTGCTCTTCGTGGCCATCCGCCCCGGCCTGGTGGATCACCCGGGCCGCTCCGCCGAGTTCTGGCGGAAGGCGTGCGACGACAAGGCGCTCTGGGCGTGTGACAACCTCGTGCGGGTGCTCTCGGCGCCCTGCTCGCGGGGGCAGCTCGAGGCCTGCCACGACCTGGGCATCGTGTACGACGAGGGCCAGGCCGTGCCCCGCGACGTGGTGCTCGCCCGTGGCCTGTGGGCCCGAAACTGCCAGGCCGAGTTCGTGCCGAGCTGCCTGCACTGGGGCCGGCACGTCATGGACGATCCCACGGCCGACGCGGGGAACGCCCGGCGCGCCTTCGGGCAGGCCTGCGCCCTGGGCAACGCCTCGGCCTGCAGCCTGGCCGGCATGGTGTTGGCCAGCGACCGCCTGGGCCAGCCCGACCTCGAGGCCGCCGAGGTCCGCTGGACCGAAGGCTGCGATCACGGGGACGGGCTGGGCTGCAGCGCCCTGGGCATGCACCGCGTGCGGCAGCGCCGCCCGGCCGAGGCCCCCCCGCTGTTCCAGAAGGCCTGCGACGCGGGTCACGCGCCGGGCTGCGCCCAGGCGGCCGACATGCACCGCATGCTGCGCGAGCCCGACCACGCGGCCGCCGCGCCCCTGTACCGCAAAGCCTGCGAGGGCGGCTTCGCGCCGGGCTGCCTGTCGCTGGCCGAGCTGGTGGAGGCAGGGCAGGGCGTCCCGGCCGATCCCGCGGAGGCCACCCGGCTGACCGCCAAGGCTTGCGCGCTGGGTCTCAAGGAAGCCTGTCGGTAGCAGGCTGTTGAAAATCGCTCCCGTCGCGAGCCGGCCCCCTGGAATCCGCGGTTCCGGCGTTGCCGTCTCCTCGACGATGCTTTGGCATCGCCTGCGGGCCGGCGCCTTGGATCCGCGGCCCCACGGGGCCGTCGCTCGGTCCGCGAATTTCAACAGCCTGCTAGCGGCGGGCGGCGATGACCTGGTCGTAGATGCCTTCCAGCGCGGCCACCCGCTCGCGGTTGTCGTACTCCCGCTCCATCTTCGCCCGAGCGGCGGCGGCCATGCGCGCCCGCAGCGCGGGGTCCTTCAAGAGCTGGATCAGCCGGTCGCCCAAGGCCACCGGATCGCGCTCGGGCACCAGGAACCCGGTCTCGCCGTCGTCGATGATCTCGGGGATGCCCCCGTGCAGCGTGCCCACCACGGGCACGGCGCACGCGGCGGCCTCTTTGGCCACGATCAGCCCGCTCTCGCGGTCCTGGTTGGCGGCCACCACGCTGGGCGTGAGCACCACCGTCGCCCGCTTCATGGCGGCCACCACCTCGGCGTGGGGCGCGGGGCCGGGCAGCGACACCACCCCGCCCAGCCCCAGCTCGGCGATGACCCGCTCGTACTCGGGCCGCAGGTCGCCGTCGCCCAGGATGGTCAGCCGGAAGTCCAGCCCGGCGTCACGGGCCCGCGCCGCGGCCTTCAGGCCATCCAGGTGGCCCTTCTTCTCCACGAAGCGCCCCACCATCACCACCTGCGGCGGCTGATCGGGATCGGGCCCGGGCCCGGGCACGAACTGCTCCAGATCCACCCCCAGGCGGTGCACCACCACCTTCTCGGGCGGGCAGCCCACCCCCTCGATCAGCGTCTTCAGCTCCGTCGACGCGGCCAGGAAGCGGTCCACATGCCGGAACAAGGCCCGCACGCCCACGGTGTAGTGCACCCAGCGCGGCGAGTAGCGGTCCTTGCTGATCAGCAGCGACACATCTCGTCCGTGCAGCGACACCACCATCGGCACCTCACGGGTCAGCGACCAGCGGAGGCCGTACAAGGCGTTGTGGCCGAAGTGGGCGTGGATGATGTCGAAGCGCCCCTGGTCGAAGGCCCGGTCCAGCCGCCGCGACAGGCTGGTGGCCCCGAACAGGGCCGAGCGCACGGCCTTGCGGCCCTGGGGCACCGCCTCGACGGCGTGCACGGTGTGCCCGGTGAAGCGGTCGGCGTTGCGGTGCTGGCGGCAGAAGACCTCGGCCTCGTAGCGCTGGTGCAGCCGGAGCTGGTCGTGGATGAAGGTCTCGGAGTACGGCAGGAAGTTCGTGCGCAGCAGCGCGACGCGGCGGCTCATGGGTCGACCTCCGGGGGGCCCGCCAGCCGGGCCTTGAGCCGAGCCGCGAGGCCCAGCGCTTCGGGGTGGCGCACGGCCAACAGGCCGGCGGAGTAGAGCAGGGCGCCAGCGACCGCCAGCCCCACACGGGTGGGCACGCCGCCGAGCTGCGCGGGATCCCACGCGAGCAGCGCGCCCGCGAGCAGCAGCCCGCCCACCAGGTGCGGCTGCCAGACGTGACCGGGGCGAAGCCAGATGCGCTCCAGCAGGCCCAGCTCCACGATCTGCAGCGCGCTGATCAGGCTGGCGGCCAGGGCGGTGGCCACCGCCGCGCCCAGCAGCCCCATCCGCGGGATCAGCCACAGGTTGAACACCGTGTTCAGGCCCGCCACCAGCAGGCTGTTCACCAGGTTCCAGCGGCTGTGGCCCGTGAAGACGATGCTGTTGCCCGCCAGGCCGAAGGCGCAGCTCAGGAACGGCGGGATGAGCAGCACGGCCATGAAGCGGGTGTCGCCCACGTAGCTCGCGTCCACCAACACCAGCAGGTCGTCGCGCAGGATCAGGGCCGCCAGCAGGATGGGCATGGCCAGGCTGGTGGTCCAGCGCGACACCTTGCCCAGCGTGGCCTCGAAGGCCGCGGGATCGCCCTGGGCGTGGAAGCGCGCCGCCACCGGCGCCAGCGCCTGGCTGAAGATCAGCTTCACCTCGCGGATGTTGCTCGTGACGAGGGCCCCCGTCGCATAGAAGGCCACCGCCGCGTTGCTGAAGCCGAAGTGGGCCAGCATCAGCACGTCCAGGCGGGTCAGGTACTTGTTGAAGGTCATGTTCAGGCTCTGTGGGATCGCGAAGCCCAGCACCTGCCGGTCGAGCTTGAAGGCCAGCGCCGCGCGGGCGGTGCGGCCCACGTCGAAGTGCTTCCCATAGGCGCGCACCGCCAGGACCGCCAGCACCGCCCAGGTGACCGTGTGCGCCCAGAGCAGCCCCTCGGCCTTGGCCCCGAGCGCCCACGCAAGCGCCGAAAACCCCAGCAATCCGAAGGGCTTGACCAGGCCGTTGATCAGCGCGTCGTACTGCATGTGCATCTTGGCCTTGGTGGCCGCGATGGCGATCTGCGACAGCGCGATGAACGGCAGCGACAGGGCGCCGATGCGCAGCAGGCCGGGCAGGGTGGGGCGGTCGGGGTAGAACCGCGCCCCCAGCACGTCGGCCCCCAGGAAGGTCGCCACCAGCAACAGCGCGCCCGTGGCCAGGGTCAGCCCGAAGCCGGTGCCCATCACCCGGTACAGGTGATCGGCCTTCGCCTCGTCGTCGCTGCTGTGGCTGCCGTAGACGATCACCGCGTCGTTGAAGCCCGACGACACGGCGCTGATGCCCAGCTCCACCAGGAAGCTGGCCAGGAAGAACAGGCCCATGACCTGCTCGCCGAACATCCACGTGGCGAGCACGAAGTACAGCGGGAAGATGAGCTTGGCGGCCAGGCCCAGCAGGTTCACCAGGGCCCCGCGCTTCAGGCTGTCCTGGTAGGCGTCCTCGCGGCTCATGGCGGGCTCACCGTCCGGCTGGCGCGCGCTCAGGCGCGCTGGAAGCGGGTGACCACCTGGGCGCAGGCCGCCTCGTAGTCCTCGGGGAAGTCGATCTCGATGCAGGGCAGGTCCGTCACGTCCACGGCGTGCATGGCGTGATCGGGGGCCATGCGGTCCAGGGCCGCCTCGAAGTACGCGTTGCGCAGCCCCTCGTGCTTGATGGCCTCGAGCGCCTTGTAGAACCAGGCCGTGAAGGGCGCGTTGAACCGGGCCACGCCGATGAACTCGCCCAGCGCGGTGGCCGGATCCAGGGTCTTCGCCAGCGCCGAGATGCGCCCGCTGCCGTCCACCACCGCCTTGACCTCCTCGTCGCCGCAGGGCTTGGCCTCGACGGCCAGGGCGGCCCGGTGGGGCGAGGCCACCACCCGCGCCAGCAGCGCCGGCTCGAACAGCACGTCGCCGTTCAGGTAGATGAAGTCGCGGTCCAGGAAGGTGTCGGCGGCCGCCAACAGCGACAGCGCGGTGTTCGTCTCGAAGAAGTGGTGGTTGACCCGGAACTCGAAGCTCAGCTCCGGGTAGTGCTGCTGCACGTGGGCCATGATCTGCTCGCGCCGGTAGCCCAGCACCAGGCACACCTCGCGCACGCCCACGGCCTTCAGGGCGGCGAGCTGGTGGTCCAGGATCGTCCGCCCGCCCACCTCCATCAGGCACTTCGGGCGGTGCTCGGTCAGCGGGTAGAGCCGGCGGGACACGCCCGCCACCAGGATCACGGCTTTCATGGTCGACCTCGTCGTGGTTCGCGCTCGGGGGGCTGCTTAGTCGCCCCCGGCGGGTGACGCAAGCGCCGCCGCGCCCTCGTCAGATTCAGCAACGCCCGTGCCAACCCCGGCGGCGCGCGCCCCGGGTCCGGGCGCCAGCAGCAGGGCCAACAGGGTGGTGCCCCACACCGCGGCCGACTGCAGCACGTCACTGGTGATGAACGGCCCCGCGCCGCCCGAGGCGGTGAAGCCCACGATGAACACCAGCGCCAGCGCCAGCCGCCCCCGAGCCAGGTGCCACGCGAGCCCCAGGGCCTCGTCCACCGCCCTGGGCGCGACCCGCCGCGCCAGCAGCAGGCCCAGGCAGGGCTGCGACACGTACAGGGCCATGGTCAGCGTGGCGTTCTGCGCCCAGGTCTCCTTGAAGGCGGTTCCGGGCGGCAACCACTTGAAAAAATAAGTGAAATCGATGCCGCTGATCCGCGCGCCGAACAGGGCCCACAGCCCCGTCAGCACCAGCAGCAGCAGCGCGGCGGCGTTCTCGGTGCGCCCGGCATGGGGGGCGCGGGCCCGCGCCCACAACGGCCACAGCGCCAGGGCCGCCGCCGCGGGCGCGATGCGCAGCGGATCGGCATGGAAGAAGAAGGTATAGGCCGGCAGCGCCACCGCCAGCGCCAGGGGGGCCAGTCGAGGCCGGCTCCAGCCCAGCGCCAACACCACCGGGGTGGCCACGCAGGGCAGGATCAACGCGCGGGGCGGCAGGTGCGGCACTGCGAAGGCCAGCCCCAGCCCCACCAGCGCCCCAACCCCAAAGCCTACGGGCCCCACGGGGGGGCGAGCCCGGTCGGGTGAGGGCCGCAAGGCGGCGCCGACGGCCAGCAGCGTCAGCCCCAAGGCCACCGGCCCGATGACCCCCGCCAGAACCTCGGTGAACACGCTGAACCAGCGCACCTTGAAGTTGCGCACCGCCGGGTTCCACAGGGTCCAGGCCACCGCGATGCCAAGGGCCCCCGCCAGGGCCGCGCCCCAGCGGCGGGCCCGCAGACCCAGCGCGGCGCCCACGCCCAGGGCCAGCACCAGCGCCGAGATGCCGCTGGCCACCCCGCCGTACTTGTAGACGGTAGGCAGGCTGCTCAGCACGGCCCCCGCCAGCAGCAGCGCCAGCGCCGCCGGGCCCACACGCTCGTGGCTCGGGGCGGCTCGCCAGGCCGGCCACAGCAGCAGCCCGCCTGCCGCCGAGAAGCCCAGCCCCAGGCCCACGTTCACCCAGCGCGACAGGTAGCTCATGTGGGGCCGCAGGGTGGTCCAGGCCAGGCCCAGCGCCAGCATCAGCAGCACCAGGCCCGCCACGCCGAACAGCAACGGCCGCAGGGCTGTGCCCGCGTGCGCCGCCCACTGCCACGGCGCGGCCGTGGCCACGATGAGCGCCGCCACCAGCGCCAACGCCCACAGCGGCGGCGCGCTGCCGCCGCCGGGCGCGTCGGGCAGCCCGTCCACCTGCGGCAGCGGCCGGCCGGCGAAGTAGTCGGGCACCCAGCCGCCGTCGGCGAACTTCAGCCCGAACACCCGCGCCCACAGCGCGCCGTAGTCGGTCACCACCATGGGCTGCTGCGCCCGGCGCGCGAAGGTGGGGCCGAAGAAGCTGGCGTAGGTGGGCACGTCCAGGCCGGCGAAGTGGCGCCCGTCGTCGGTGTGGCCGTGATCGCCGAACACCGCGATGTGCACCTCGGGCCCGTAGCGCCGGAAGGCCTCGTCGATGAGCCGGTCCGCCTGCTCGAGCGCGGCCTCGTACTCGGGGCTGTCGGGCCCGTGGGTGTGGGTGGTCACGTCCGTCTCGCGGATGTGCACCACCACCACGTCCAGCTTCAGGGCGTCGAACTGGGCCAGGGCGCGCGGGATGGTGTACCCGTCGTCCAACGTTGGAGGAACCTCCACCCAGTCGAAGCCCTCCACCGCCTTCTTCGCCATGATGTCGCCGATGAAGCCCACGGTCCTGCCGCGGGCCTGCAGCGCCTGGAATACGTTGCCTTGGGGCAGGCGCCCCACGCCCCCGAAGTTCTTCGCCAGGCTGAACAGCGAGAAGTGGTCGATGCCCGTGGCCATGGCGGTGAAGCAGGGCACGCTCACCGCATCGGCGCACTGCCGCGCCGGGCCGTGCAGGCCGGTGGGCAGCCGGGCCTTCAGGCGGGCCATACGCGGCGAGGCGGGATCCATGTCGGCCAGCGCCAGCGAGTCCACCCAGAACAGGATCAGCCGGTGGCCCGCGGGGGCCGCGCCGGCCTCGGTGACGGCGGGCGTTTCGGGGCCGGCGCTGTGCTCCAGCACCACCAGCGCCAGCACCGCGAACGCGATGGGCGCCAGCCGGGCGAACGTCGCGCCGAGGTTGCGCAGGAGGCGGTGGGGTGACATGCGGCGCACCATACGGCGTGCGCCTTGCACGGTCCATGCCCTGCAACGCCCGGGGCGCGGGCGTGCGGGGCCGCCCGCGCCCTGGACGCGGGCGGCCTGGACCGCGATCCTGCGCCCTCGCGCTCCTGTGGAGGCCCCATGCCCTGGACCGACGCCCTGTGGACCGCCGCCAGCTTCCTGCTGGGCCACCTGGTGCCCAAGGACCCCGACCTGTTCGTCTTCGGCGGCCGGCAATACGGCGGCAACACGGCGCCCGTCTTCGAGCGCGTCGCCGAGGCGGGCCGCCGCGGCGTCTGGCTGACGGCGCGCGCCGAGATCCTGGCCAGCGGCCGCCCGGGCGTCCTCAGCACGCGCTCCTGGGCCGGCCTGTGGGCGGCCGCCCGCGCCGGCGCGGTGGTGCTCACCCACTCCCTGGGTGACTTCGGCCCCCTGGTGCTGCCCAGCCGCCGCACCCGGGTCTTCAACCTGTGGCACGGCATGCCCATCAAGCGGATTTCAACCGCCGATCCACGCTTTCACAGCCGCAGCTACGCCAAGGGCAACCTGCGCGAGATGGCCCGCTTCGAGGCCATGTTCGCCACCTCGCCCGCCATGGCCGATCTGTTCGCCCGCACCTTCCGCCTGCGCCCCGAGCAGGTGCACCTGACCGGGCAGCCCCGCACCGACGTGCTCTTCCACCCCCCTGCGCCCGACTTCCTGGACCGCTACGATCCGCCGCTGCCGCCTCACAGCCGCCGCGTCCTGCACTGCCCGACGTGGCGCGAGGGCACCCCGGTGCGCCTGTTCCCCTTCGCCGATCACGACCTCGCGGCCCTGGAGACGTTGCTCGAAGAGCTGGACGCCGTGCTGATGGTGCGCACCCACCCCAACGACCCGGGCCGCCTCGCGCAGCGCGGCACGCGGGTGGTGCCCATGCAGGGTGACGTGGCCCCCGAGGTCACCGACGTGCTGCCCCACTTCGACGCCCTCATCACCGACTACAGCAGCGTCTACTACGACTTCCTCATGCTCGACCGCCCGACGGTCTTTCTGCCCTATGACCTGGCCGAGTACCGCGAGGCCCCCGGCTTCTACCTGCCCTTCGAAGACATCGTCTCGGGCCCATGCCCCGGCGACTTCGCCGCCTTCTGCGCCGCCCTGCGCGAGGCCCTGACCACCCCCGAGCACCACGCCGAAGCCCGCGCCCGCATCCGCGCCCTGGTGTACGACCACGTGGACGATCAGGCCACCACCCGGGTGCTCCAGGTCGTGGCCAGGCCCCGGCGCCGCTGACTTCACCTGCCCGATGTCATGGCCGGTGATGGCGGTAGTGGTTTGACTTCATTCGGTTTTTGAGAAACTGCTGCAAAAAGACGCGACGGGCCCGCCGAGCCGCCGATGGGGAAGGGGTAGCGACCCATTCCCAGGAGCGGCCCATGCCCCGCCCGCACCGCTACACCGACGACCACCAGCCTGGTGGCCACGTCTTCGAGTTCATGATCAAGACGGTGGGCGCCACCTACCTGCTGCGCCCGGACGACGCCATCAACGGGATCATCGTCGGCGAGTTCGCGGTGGCCCTGGAGCGGTTCAAGGACAGCGTGCGCGCCCACGAGCTCGTGTGCCAGTCCAACCACATCCATGGGCTGATCTCG
>JACKDL010000059.1 GCA_020633555.1 Myxococcales bacterium
CGGCGCGGGATCGGTGCAGACGCCGCCGCCGTCGGCCCCGGCGTGGGGGCAGTGGGTGACCGGATCCGCGTCGGCGGGCACGCCGGCGTGGTAGATGCGGCACTGCACCGAGTCACCGCCGGTGGCGCCCACGGCCCCGTCGGTGGGGAAGTCGGCGCAGGTGGTCATGCAGGCGCCACGGTCCGCGTACAGGGCGTTGTCGCCCACGCAGGTGGTCTCCACCAGATCGCAGTAGGTGTCGCAGTAGCTGCCGCAGACGCCGCCGCCCTCGGGGCCGGCGTGGGGGCAGTGGACCTCGGGGTTCATCTGGCCGGCGACGCCGGCGTGGTAGATGCGGCACTGCAGCGAGTTGCCATCGGTGGCGCCCACCTCGGCGCCCGCCGGGAACAGCGCGCACGTGGCCAGGCAGGTGTCGCGGCTCGCGAACGTGCCGGGGCAGCTACCGTCCATCAGGTCGCAGTAGCCCTCGCAGTCGTTGGGCACCATGGCGCCGCCGGCGCCACCCATGCCGCCTTCGCCGCCCATGCCGCCTTCGCCGCCCATGCCACCGGCGCCGCCCATGCCGCCGGCGCCGCCCATGCCGCCGCCGCCCTCGCAGCTCGCTGCGAAGTCGGCGCTGGCCGTGCTCACGGTGGGCACCACCTGGCTGCAGTCGCCGTTGAAGCCGTTCACGATGGTGGCCAGGGCCGCCATGTTGGCGCAGCTCTCCAGGCAGCCGGCGTACAGGGCGTCGCGGCTCTCACCGGGATCGATCCCAGGGCAGAAGTCGTCCTGCGCCGCGCAGTCCGCGAGGGTGGTGCAGGCCGTCTCGCAAGGGGTCTCGCCCCCGCCGCCCATGCCACCGGCGCCGCCCATGCCACCGGCACCGCCCATGCCACCGGCGCCGCCCATGCCACCGGCGCCGCCCATGCCACCGCCGCCGTCGACGTTGACGCCGCTGTCGGCGCCGCCCCCGCTACCCCCGCCATCGTCACAGCCGGGCGCAAACACCGCCACGGCGCAACACAACAGCCAGGCGGCCTTCCCAGGCCGCTTCCAGACGCTCATGCAGTCTCCCCTCCCGCCTGGACAGGCGGTCGTCTTGTGGTGTGGCCTCGATCCCCAGAGGCCGGCAGCGAACCATTCAACAACTGGTGAGGTCGGGTCAACGCGTGCGCGCCGGGCCGCGGGTCCGTTTCAGGGGCTCGACCAGGCCTCGATGGGCCAGCCCCGCGCGCTGGCGATCCGCCGCAGCTTTGGATCGGGGGTCACCACCACCGGGTGGCCCACCGCCTCCAGCATGGCCAGGTCGCTGGCGGAGTCGGTGTAGAACCAGCAGTCCGCCAGATCGACCCCGCGGGCCGTCGCCTCGCGCCGGGCGTAGGTGACCTTGCCCTCGGCGAAGCACAGCGGCTCGATGGGCGCGCCGGTGAAGCGGCCCCGGGGATCCACCGCGAAGCGGTTGCAGAGCAGCGCGTCCAAGCCGAGCTCGCGCCCCACGGGGCGCGCCAGGTAGATCGAGGCGGTGGTCAGCAGCGCCAGGTGGTGACCCTGCGCCCGGTGGTGATCCAGGGCCGCGCGGGCCTCGGCGCGCACCGTGTGCCGCACGTGGTCCCGCCAGAACCGCTCGGTGCGCTCGGTCAGATCGGCCTCGGCCTGCCCCGCCAGCCGGCTGATGGCCAGGCGCAGCACCCCGTCGAGCTTCGCGCTGCCCAGGTGGTAGCGCATGAGCCAGCCGGTGGCGCGGGCCAGATCCCCCAGGCCCAGGCGCCCCTCCCGGCGCTCGAAGCGCACCCAGGCCGAGCCCGAGTTGATGTCCAGGATCGTCTTGTCCAGGTCGAAGAAGGCGATGGCCATGGGCGCTCTCGGCTGCGGGCAAAGCGCGCCAGGATGGAGGCGGCGCCCCGCGCTGTCCAGGGGGTGACACGGGCGGGCGGATCCCTATACTGCCGCCATGACGCCCGACATCCTCGTGTTCGGAGAGGCGCTGGTGGACTTCGTGCCCACCCGGCGCGGTCGCCTGCGAAACGTCTCTGGGTTTGAGCTCCACTCCGGCGGCGCCCCGGGCAACGTGGCCATCGGCTGCGCCCGGCTGGGGGCCCGTGCGGGCCTCGTGAGCGTGGTGGGGGACGACGAATTCGGCCACTTCCTGCGCCACGCCTTCCAGACCGAGGGGGTGGACGTGCAGCAGCTCCGCCACGCGGCGGGCCAGCGCACGGGGCTGTGCTTCATCACGCTGGACGCCGACGGCGAGCGCCGGTTCACCCACCGCGGGGGCGCGCCCGAGACCCTGCTGAACGTGGGCGACGTGGACGTGGCCCGCTGCCAGGGCAGCCGGATCCTGCAGTTCAGCGCCGGCGTGCTGCGCGAGGCCGCGGGGGTCGAGGCCTTGCACCACGCCATCGATCACGCCGGCGGCCTGGTGTGTGCCGATCCGGGCACCACGCCGCGCCACTGGGTCGAGCCCAAGGTGCTCGCCGAGCGCCTGGCCGGGGCCCTGGGCCGCTGCGATGTGGTGAAGTGCTCCGCCGACGAGACCGAGACCCTCACCGGCCACCAGGATCCGCAAGCGGCGGCCCGGGCGCTCGTCGCGGGCGGGGCCTCGCTGGCGGTGGTGACGTTGGGCGGCGACGGCGCCCTGTGGGCCCGGGCCGACGACGGCGGGCACGTGCCCTCGCCGGCGGTGGAGGTGGTGGACACCACCGGCGCCGGCGACGCCTTCATGGCGGCGCTGCTGGTGCGGCTGGCGGCCGAGAAGGAGCACCCCCACAACATCCCGGCCGAGCGGCTGCGTCGCCACCTGGCCTTCGCCACCGAGATCGGGGCCTACGCGGTGACCGCCCTGGGCGCCGTGTCCGGCGTGCCGCGCATCGGTGATGACGAGCCCGGCCGGTAGCCTTGGCGGCGGGCTGCCGCCTCACCGCTGCCGGCGGCAGCGCCCCCCATCGCAGTAGAACACCGGCGACGAGCCACGGGCGGGATCGTCGCAGGCGGCCAGCCCGTTGCAGTCGGCGTCGCCGCCGCAGGGCACCGCCTCGCACTCGCCGTGCTCGACCGTGCAGAAGTCGTAGGTGCCGGGGCAGGTCTGGTTGAAGCAGCCGGGCACGCAGGCCACGGGCTGGGGCCCGGGATCGTCGCCGCCGGGGGCGGGGGGCAGGCCGGCGCAGGGCACCACGGCGAAGCCCGCCAGCGGCGAGCGGTCGAGGGCGCTGTAGGTGGCCGGCCCCACCAGGCCATCGGGGTCCAGCCGGTCGTCGGGGCGGTTGGCGTTCCAAAGCTGCTGGAAGGCGTAGATGGCCGCCCGGCGGGCGCTGCCGCCGTCGCCGTACACCCAACCGCCCTCGGCGCTGGCCAGGAAGCCCGCCGCCTCCAGATCTTCGGGGGCCACGTTGTCGGCCTGGATGGCGCGCCCGGCCACGAACTCGCTCTGACCGGGGGCGGTGCCCCGCGCCGGGCAGCTCAGGTTGTCGGTGGCGCTGTGGAGGAACCACGCCAGCGCGGGATCGCGGAAGGCGGCGCTGAGCTCGACGGGCGCCCCCAGGGCGCGAGACAGCCCCAACACGGCGCTGTGGGTGGCCGGCTCCAGGGCCTCGATGAGGTCGGTGCCGCGCACGGCCACGCAGCCGGCGCCGCCGCACAGCCGCAGGGGCTCCAGGGCATCGGGTGCCACGCAACGCATCACCTCGACCACCTGCGCTGACAGGCCGTCCACCAGCTCGGTGGGCACGTCGCAGCCCCGCCACGCGGCCTGCGCCACCGTAGGGCCGCCCAGCTCGCCCACCTGCGGGGGCGGCTGGCCGCCATCGCACAGGCCCTCGGCAAAGCCGCCGATGGGGGCGTCGGTGAGCGCCGCCTCGGTGGCGGCGTCGAACTCGCCGTTCAGGGCCAGCGGCAGCTCGGGGTGGTTGCGGTTGTGCAAGGCCTGGAAGGCCATGAGCGACAGCCGGGCCATGCCGAAGTCGGGGGCCAGCACATAGTCGAAGTGGGGGCGATCGGTGGGCAGGTTGTTCTCCCACCCGTGGGGCGCCATGCGGGCCGACCAGTAGCCGTTGTCGTTCACGTCGACGCTCAGGCCGTTCTGGTGGTTCGAAAGCCCCGGGGGCGCGGCGAAGTCACACTGCTTCAGGGTCCACAGGTAGAACAGGTGCTGGATGGCCACATCGCGGTAGGCCCAGCGGATGGTCAGGGGCTGGTCGCCCTCGGCCGCTGCGGCCACCAGATCGTCGATGGCGCGGGCGTCCACCAGGGGTGGGCGGATGGGATCCAGCATCTGCCAGTTGCCCGGCGGCAGCTCGCCCAGGCTCCCGGGACGCAGGCAGTTGATGGCGTCCACGAGCTGTCGGGACAGGCCGTCGAGCAGCTCGGGTGGGGTCTCGTCGCCCGCGGTGAAGCAGGTGCCCTCGACGAACTCGCCGATGGACAGCTCGGCGACGCCGCCGGCGCCGCCCTGGCCGCCGGCACCGCCTTGACCGCCCTGACCGCCGCCGCCTGCGCCGCCCTGGCCGCCGCCGCCGCCCTGACCGCCGCCACCGGCGCCGCCCTGCCCACCGCCACCCGCGCCGCCTTGGCCACCGCCGCCGGCGCCACCCTGACCCCCGCCGCCCGCGCCCGCGGTGCCGTCCTGCTTTCCACCGGTGCCGCCGCCGCCGTCGGGCTGCTGCTGCATCTGGCCGGCCGGGTTGAAGCCCCCGTCGTCGTCATCGCAGCCGGCGAACAGGAAGGGCAGGGCGAGCAGGGCGGGGAGGGCGCGGCGCATGGGCCACCTCGGGCTGGACGTTGAGGGCTGGGTAGCCTCAGCGGGCCGGGCAGGTCAACCGAAGCGCTCGGCGGCCGCCACGATCAGGCGCGCGGCCTGGCCGTCGCCGTAGGCCGCGATGGGGGCGGGCGTGGTGGGGCGAGGCGCCAGGGCCGCGGCGCGGATGGCCGCCGGATCCGCATCCACCAGCACGTTCCAGCCGCCCTCCAGCGTCTCGGTCCACTCGGTGGTGTCGCGCAGGGTCACGCAGGGCACCTCGGCGAACAGCGCCTCCTTCTGCACGCCGCCGGAGTCGGTGAACACCTTGGCGGCGCCGGCCAGCAGTGCCTGGAAGGGCAAGGGGCCCGCGGGGGGCACGAGGTGCAGGCCGGGTGGGGGCGCCACGCCCTGGCGGGCCATGGCCGCCTGGGTCCGCGGGTGGATGGGCAGCAGCACCGGCCAGGGCAGATCGGCCAGCGCGCCGAAGATGGCCGCCAGCTTGGCGGGGTCGTCCGTGTTGGCCGGGCGGTGCACCGTGGCCAGCGCGTAGCCGCCCTTGCGCCGGGCGGCTGGGGGCAGCACATCCAGCGGCGCCGGCGCCGGGCCCTCGCCCGTGACCAGGAACCGCCCGACGGGATCTTCGCTGGCGGCGATGGGCGCCACCGTCCGGGCCAGATCCAGCATCACGTCGCCGGTGAACTCGGCCTTGTCGCCCAGCCCTTCGAGGGCGAGCTGCGCCACCGCCCCCTGGGTGGGGCAGAGCAGCAGATCGCTGATGTGATCGGTGGCCACGCGGTTGATCTCCTCGGGCATGCGCCGGTCGAAGCTGCGCAGCCCGGCCTCCACGTGCACGACGGGCCAGTGCAGCTTCACCGCCGCCAGCGCGCCGGCCACCGTGCTGTTGGTGTCGCCGTACACCACCATCACGCCCTTGGGGTGGGCCAGCAGCACCTGCTCGATGGCCGCCAGCATGGCCCCCGTCTGGGCACCGTGGCTGCCGCTGCCCACGCCCAGGTGCCAGGTGGGGGCGGGCATGCCGAGCTGCTGGAAGAAGACGTCCGACAGGGCCGCATCGTAGTGCTGCCCCGTGTGCATGAGCTGGTGCCGCGGCCCGGCCTGCGCCAGCACGGCCGCCGCCTTCACGAATTGGGGGCGGGCGCCCACCAGGTGGATGATCGGTCCGTCGCTCACGTGCGCTCCCTGCGGCTGCTGCCGCCGTTGGACCCCCGTGTGCCCCGGCCGGGCTCAGGGGTCAAGGGGGACGGGGCGGCGTCGGCCTCGCGACGGCGCGTGCTGAATCGGGCGCGGATCCAACGGTGGCTTGCGGCCCGCTGTGGGCCTTCCCACACTGGTCCCATGCGAACCCTACTCCTGGTGGTCCTGCTCACGGCCTGCGCCCAGCCGTACGACGGGGACCGGTGCTTCGACGATTGCGGGGACGCCGAACCCGATGGTCGCGTTGGGCCCACGGACCAGGGTCCGGGCGACGGCTCGCTGGATGCGGGCGGGGCGCCGGACATGACCCGGATCGACATGGCAACGCCCGACAGGGGCGCGACGGAGATGGGCGCGACCGAGATGGGCCCGACCGAGATGGGCGCGACCGAGATGGGCGCGGCCGAGATGGGCTCGACCGAGATGGGCGCGACCGAGATGGGCGCGACCGAGATGGGCGCGACCGAGATGGGCGCGACCGAGATGGGCGCGACCGACATGGTGGCGCCCGACATGGCACCACCCGACGTCGGATCGCCGTGCGCCGAGGAAGCCTGCAACGGGCAGGATGACGACTGCGATGGCGCCGCCGACGAGGGCTTTGACCTGGCCAGCGACCCCCAACACTGCGGGGCGTGCGGGGTGTCGTGCGCGCAGCCCGGCGCGGTGGGCCGCTGTGTCCAGGGCCAGTGTGTGGTGGCGGTGTGCGAGCCCGCCTGGATGGGCAGCGACTGCGACGTCCCGCGGGCGGCCGCCACCGTGTACGTCTGGCCCGACGGCGCGGCTCAAGGCCCCGAGCCGGGCTTCCCGACCCTGGCGGCGGCGCTGGCGGCCGCCGAGCCGGGCCAGCGGGTGGTGCTGCAGGCGGGTGAACACGCCACGGGGCCAGTGACGGTTGAGACCGAGGGCCTGCGCATCGACGGCGAACCGGGCGCAGTGCTTCGCGGCACGGCTGAGGGCGTCGCGGTGCTGCGGGTGGTGGCCGACGGCGTGACACTCACCGACTTCGCGGTCACCAGCGAGGTGCCAGTGCGGGTGCTCGTGGCTGTCGAGGGCACTGTGGACAGTCCAGTGCGGGGCGTCCGGCTGGCGGATCTGCGGCTGCGGGACGCGACGGTACAGCCCGCGCTGCCCGACCTGGCCACGGCCGGGGGCCTGGAGGTGAGCAACGCCGTGGACGCGCGGATCGTGGGCGTCGAGGTGGCGCGGCTGCGGCAGGCGGCCCCGGCGCCTGGCGCGCAGGCCTTCCTGGTGGGCATCGGGTTCTTCGGTGTCGACGGCTGGGTGGTGGGCTGCTCGATCCACGACCTGCAGGGGCTGCCGGGCCTGGGGGGCCAGGTCGGGGCCATGGGCATCCGGCCCGTGGGCGACCTGGATGCGGCGCTCGGGGACGTGTGGGTCATGGGCAACGCGGTGTCCGATCTGCAGGGCGCGGCCAGCGATGGCGCGGCCGGCTGGGCCTGGGGCGTCCTGTGCGATCGCGCCCCGCGGTGCGTGATCGAGGCCAACCGGGTCGAAGGGATCGAGGGCGGGTCGGGGGATCCGGGGGGGCCGGCGTTGGGCGTCGTGGTGGCGGCCGGCGAGCTGCAGCAGGTGCACGGCAACGTGATCCGCGATGTCACCGGCGGCCTGGGGGGCGGCTGGGCCGTGGGGGTCTGGGCACGCTGGGGCGAGGCCGCCATCACCGACAACCAGATCGGCGCCGCGCCGGGCGAGCCCTGCGAGCGGCAGGGCAACGCGCGGCTCCTCAGCCGGGAGCAGCGGGCCAACGCCGGGCGGCCGCGGGCGGTGGGGATCCTGGTGGGCGACGACTACTTCCAGCAGGTCCGGCAGGTGCCCGCCTCGCAGGTGCTGGGCAACCACGTGGCCTGCGTGATCAGCGACCGCTTCGGCCTGGATGACGGCCGCGCCGTCGGCGTGATGGTGGTGGGCGGCGGCACCCACAGCCTGCTCGACAACCGCGTGCTCGCCCTGGACGGGCGCCACGCCAACGGGGTCACCCTGGTCAACAGCGCGGTGACGTTGGGGCGCCAGCTCGTGGCGCGCCTCGTGGCGGCCGGGGATGTGTATGGGATCTGGGCCCAGGGTCCCGACCTGAGCCTGCACAACCTCACCGTGGCCGGGCTGGACTCCGAGGGCGGTGGACTGACCCGTGGCGTCGAGCTGCGCAGCGCGGGCACCGTGCTTCACTCCTCGGTCATCCGCGATGTGCCCGGGGTGGGCGTGTGGGTGCAGGGGGCGGCCGCGGTGACCGTGGATCACGTGCTGCAGTGGAACGTGGGGACCCCCTTCCAGGGCGGCGCCGGGCTGGCGGAGGCGCCGGGCAACACAGTGGCCGATCCGCTGCATGTGGATCCCCAGGGGGCCGACTACCAGCTTGCGCCGGGCAGCCCGGCCATCGACGGGGGGCGCCCCGGCGCGGCGGCGTGTGGCGAAGAGCCGGGCGGGGGCCAGTGCCGGCTGGACATGGGGCACCTGGGCGGCACCGCACAGGGCCAGTCGGCGGTCTGCGCGCCCGAAGCGGCCGAGGTGTGCAACGGGGTCGACGACGACTGCGACGGGCCGGCGGACGAGGCGGTGGCGCCCTGTGGCTGGAGCCTGCTGGCAGACCAGGGGCTGGAGGGCCCGCCGGCGTCGCGCGGGGCCCAGGTGATGGGGTGGCATCCGGTGGCCGGGGCTGTCCTCGCGGTCACCGATCCCTCGCTGCCGCCGGCCCTGGAGGGGCAGCCCGGCGCGGCCGACCGTTATGCCGCGCGGACGACGGTGTGGACCCTGGGCGAGGCGGGGTGGGGCGAGCGGGTGCCCGATCGGATCGAGCACGTCATCCAGGGGGTGGCGACCGCCTGGCCCCGCTGGGAGGCCGACGGGCGCCTCGTGCTGTACGGCGGCACCGGCTGCGCCGACGAGCCGTGTGTGGGGGCCGGCTGCGAGGTCGACGGGTGTACCGCGTGCACGGCCACCCGCCTGTGGTCGCCGGACGGCTGGGAGCACCTGACCGAGCTCGAGACCACCCCTGGGGCCCTGTGGCAGCCGTCGCTGGCCCGCGACCGCCAGGGGGTGCTGCTCTTTGGTGGGCGGCGGCCCGACAACTGCCGCACCGCCGGGTTCGAGGCCGAGACCTGGCGCTTCGACGGGGCCTGGACCCGCGTCTGCCAGGCGCCGGAATGCGCCAGCCCGGCGCCGCGGCACGGCGCGGCGATGGCCTACGACCCCGCGCGGGACGTCACGGTGCTGTTCGGCGGCCAGCGGCTGGAGTCCACCGACAACCACGGCGACACCTGGGAGTGGGACGGCGTCGCCTGGCGGCTCGCGTGTGCGCCCCCGGACTGTATGGGGCCCGATCCCCGCCGCTTCGCGCGGCTGACCTTCGACCCCGACCTGGGCGGCGTGGTGCTGGTGGGCGGCACGGCGGCCAACGTGCGCACGGCCTGCGACGGGGCCGACGGGCTGTGCCGCACCACCTGGCTGTGGCGGGCAGACGGCTGGCACCTGCTGTGCGATCCCGACCGAGCCTGCTGCCCCGGGGTGGGGCCCCGCTACGGCCAGGCCCAGGCCTACGATGAGGCCACCGGGGTCACCGTTGTTTTTGGGGGCTGGACGGGCGCCGAGAACACCCAGACCCACGGCTTGGCGTCGCCGGGCTGTTTCGTCCCCTGAAAAGACGCTACACCCACCGGGCGTAGCCTGTGCGGGCGCCGACGGGCGGCGCCCCGATCACCACGGAGATCCCATGAAGCCGCTTGCCCTCGCTCTCGCCCTGTCTGCCCTGGTCCTCACCCCTGCGCTGGCCGAGCCCGGCGCCCCGGCGGCGGGCGGCGACACCGTCACGGCCGACCTGGCCGGCACCGCCTTCACCGCCGAGAAGGTGCGGGTGAAGCCCCGCGACGGGCGGGCGCTGATCAAGGGCGAGGGCGGCTCCATCACCACTGAGCTGGTGGAGGTGAAGGTCACCGTGCCCCCCGAGGGGGCGGACGACGGCGCCAACCTGGTGGTGGGCAAGGTGAAGCGGGTGGACGGCAAGATCAGCGCCGTGGGGTTCATGCCCCGGGCCGCCAAGTGCGTGGTGGTGAAGGACGCGGCGGCGCTGGGCGCCGTGCCCTGCGCCGTGCACCTCACCCAGCGCGCGCCGCGACTCACGGGCAGCTTCCAGGCCGTGCTCGAAGAGGCGGGCGGCATGGGCAAGCTGGCCGTGAAGGGCAGCTTCGACGTCGCGGCGCCCTGAGATCCCGCTCAGGCGCGGGGCGTCACCCGCAGCCGAATGCCCCCCTCGGGTCGCAGGGTCACGCTGGGCGCCAGCGTCACGGGCTGCTCGATCCACTCCAGGCGGAACCGGCGCAGCAGCGCGCCCAGGATCAGCACCGCCTCCAGCTCGGCGAAACGATCACCCAGGCACTGCCGGCGCCCGCGGCTGAAGGGGAAGTACACGTGGCGGTCCGGCGCCGGCGCGTCCGCCGCGAACCGTGTCGGATCGAAGCGGTCCGGCTCGGGGAAGTGCTCGGGGTGGCGGTGCATGCTGAAGGGGCACACGAACACGAAGGCGCCCCGGTTCACCGGGTGGCCGCACAGCGTGTCGTCCTGCATGGGCATGCGGGCCAGCAGCCACACGGGCGGGTACAGCCGCAGCGCCTCCAGCAGCACCTGGCGGGTGTACGTCAGGCGCTTGATGGCCGCGAAGTCGATGGGCCCGTCGCCCAGGGCCGCTTGGGCCTCGGCGGCCGCGGCGTCCTGCACCTGGGGGTGCTGCGCCAGTAGCATCAGCGCGAAGGCCAGGGCGTTGGCGGTGGTCTCGTGGCCCGCCAGCAGCACCGTCAGCGCCTCGTCGCGGAGCTGCCGGTCGGTCATCGCCTCGCCCGTCTCGGGATCCGTGGCGCCCATCAGCAGCCCCAGCAGGTCCTCGCCCGGCCCCCCGTTCTTGCGCCGGTCGGCGATCATCTGATCCACCACCCCGTGCAGCGTGCGGATCCCGCGCCACATCTTGAGGTTGGCGGGGAAGGGCCAGTACTCGGGCCAGGGGATGGGCGCCGACACCAGCGGGCCGAAGCGCTCCAGCACCGCCAGCATGGCGTCGCCGATGTGCTTCGCCTCGCCGGTCACGTCGGCGCTGAACAGGGTCTCGCCCGCGATGCGCAGCGCCAGCCGGTTCATGGCCTCGGCCACGTCCACCGTCTGCTCGCCCCCCTGTGCCCACTGCCCCACCAAATCGGCAGCCGCGCGGTCCATGGTCTGGACGAAGACCTCCAGCCGCGGCTTCTTGAACGCCGGCTGCGCGATGCGCCGCTGCCGCAGCCAGAATGGCCCCTCGCTGGTCACCAGCCCCTCGCCCAGCAGCAGCTTCAGCTTCGCGTACCCCCGCGTGCGCTTCTGGTACACGTCGGGCGCCTCCACCAGGATCCGCCGGATGGCCGCCGGGTCGTGCACGATGAACCCGCCGCGCCGCCCGATCTTCAGCCGCACCAGCGGCTCGCCCGAGTCCAGCGCGGCCCGCATGAGGGCCAGCGGGCCGTCGGAGAAGAAGCGCAGGTGCCCCAGCAGGGGGTGACCACCGGGCATCAGGGGGGCAGGCATGGCGGGCCTCCGGGGAAAGTGCGGGGCCAGGGTAGATCGAAGGCCGGTGGGGAGGGCCAGCTTGGTGTCAGGGCCGGGGGGGCGTCTCGCCCAACAGGCTTGCCAGGTTGTCGGCCATGGCCCGCGACACCGGGTGCGCAGCGCCTCGACGTTCCACGTGTGTGTTCAACGCTTCGTGGAGCTGGGCCACACCCTTGGCGGGGTCATCGCGAGCCACCAGCTGAGCCCGCATGGCGGCGCTGACGGCCCAGCCCACCGACCCTTTGGGCTGCAGGGCGATAGCGTCGGAGAACAGCGAGGCGGCCTCGTCGGGTCGCCCGCTGCGCAGGACGACCACGCCAAGCTCGTGGAGGGTCCGGGCGATCTCCGGGTGGTGCGCTGGCAGCGTGCTGCGCTTGGTGGCCAGGGCGTCGCACAGGGCGACTTCGGCCTCTTGCAGGTAACCCAGCGCACCCAGCGTCGACCCCAGCTCGTGGAGCGTGGCCGCGTAGGTGGCGCTCGCGTCCCCGGCGCCCTCGGCCTTCACTCGCAGCGCTTCGCGCAGGACCGGCTCGGCTTCGGCGGCTTGACCGGCCTCTCTGAGCGCGCGGCCCAGGTAGTGCGCTGTGGAGCCCACCTCGGGGTGAGCCTGGCCCAAGGTCTCGCGCTGGATCGTCAGCGCTTCCCGGGCGAAGTCTACCGCCTCCTGCGGCTTGCCGGCCTGCAGGCGCTGGTGCGCGAGGGACCGAAGGGCGGCCGCACGGTTCGGCGGCGAGAGGCCGGGCCGGTCGAGCAGGGCAGCCAGCCGCCGGTCGGCCTCTTCCGTGGCGCCACTCTCGGCCAGCGCAAAGGCAGCCTGGAGCACCTCTTCGACGCCCGCTTGGGAGCCGGGCTCTTCGTTGGCCAGGAGCGCTGCGACCTGGACCGCGCCGGCGTGGTTGAGCCGCCGCAGCTCACCCTCCAGGTCGGCTGGCCGCCAACGCGCCGCCAGATCCAACCAGCCCATGACATGCGCGATGCTGGTCAGCGACGCGCGGTCGTCCAGCCGGATCAGCGCCGGCAGGGTGGCGGCCGCCAGCCGGTGCGCGGAGGACTCGAATCGGGGGACGGCGACGCAGCGATCCGCCCAGGCGGCCACCAGCGCCAGCTGGCCGACGTCCTGTGCTTGCAGCGCTGCCAGGGCAGGTCCCTCCAGCAACCTGAGCTGGGCGGGTGCGTCGTGGCGGGCCAGCGCATCGCGCACTTGGGGCAACGGCGCGTCGCCGGCGAGCGCCCGCAGGTCGTCTCCGCCCGTTGAGTGGAACAGAGCCGCCCACTCGCACTCGACCGCCGCCGCCACTTTCAGCGGGACCGCCTCCAGCTCAGCCCACGAGGCGACCCGCGGGTCGAGCGTGGGCCACCCCGGCACCTCACCGTCCGTGAACACCCTGACGCTGGGCTGCGCCTCGGCCACGGCGGCGCGCAGGCGCAGGGCCTGAGCCTCGTCGGCCACGGGCACCCACACCGCGTCTTCGGCGCCGCGCAGAAGGACGACCAGCTCGGAATAGGCTCGCGGTGAGGGGGCCTCGAGGGGCGCCGCGCCCAACGCCCGGGCCAACTCGGCCACCGGGCCGCGCCAGCTGACGCCGGGGAAGCGCGCGCCCAGCAGCTGCAGCCCCTCGCGAACAAACGCCGGCACCACGGGCTCGGCGGCGATGGTGGCGCTGGCCCAGTCAAGCAGGTCCGGGGCGCGGTCGCGGGCGGTCAGGTACTCGGCGTCGCTCATCAGCCACACGGCGTGCAGCGCCCGTTCGCTGAAGACCGGGCGAGCGAAGTTGGCGGCGGCCAGCTCGCGCTCGGGCAGGCTGAAGACCACCGTCGCCCCGTGGGGCACATCGGCGAGCTGGGCGAGCCCCCGGCAGAGGTAGGGCGTTGGCTGCCCCACGGCGTGCGCCACCAGCCCCAGGTGCTCGGGCCCGGCAGCCCGCAGCACCACGATCCGCTTGCTGCGGCCAAAGCGCAGGCTGCGGACGAGCTGTGAGAGCCAAGGCGGGAGGGTCGGGGCGGCCATGGGTGCCTCAGCCCGGGTCTGCGGTGGGCGGATCCAGGAACTGCATGAACAGCAAGGGGTGCGGGAAGTACCAGGTCCGCTCGTTCGGGTAGGGCAGCAGCCAGTAGCTGCGCAGCAGCTTCTGCGCGCCGTCGTCCGGCGGCAGCCGCTCGTCGCGCGCGCTGCGCAGTTGGGCCAGATCCTGCTGCGTCAGGCCCATCTCCAGGTTGCGCCGGGCCGCGTCCACCACCTTGTCCGCGATGGCGGGCGTGATGCCGTCGACCCCGGCGTCGTAGCACAGGCCCACGGCCTGCTGGATGAGCTTCATGAACTCGCGTACCCGCCCGCCACTGGCCCAGCCCAGGCGGGCGAGCGCGTCGGGGGTGAAGGCCTGGACACAGCCCAGATCGGTCGTGCGCGCGGCCCACACGGCCTGGAAGAACCGGGCGCCCAGCTCGGTGGGCTGCAGTGGCTGCAGCGGATCCATCACCGGGATGTTCGCCAGTACCACCGGCGTAAACCCGCGCACGGCGGCGCCCAGGCCGAGGTGGCGTACCAGGATGGGACCCGTTGCCAGGGTGGGGCAGGGCAGCTCGGCCAGAAGCGTGGACCGCACGAACAGGCGCTCCACCGTCGCCGGCTCGCCGATGCGGTCCAGCCCGTCGATGAAGCAGGCCACCGGCTTGCCGCGCTCGTTCAGATCGCCGATGAGCGCGTGCACGGCCGCGCCCAGGGCGCGGACCCGATCGTCCTGGTCGGGGGTCAGCTCGCGGCGCCCGATGCGAAGCTGGCGCTGCCACTGGGCGCTGGCGGCCACCGCCCGTAGGCCCTTGCTCACCGCCGCGCTGGCCGGCTCCACCGCCGCGAGCGTCCCGCCCACCAGCACCATGAGCCCCTGCGCCAGCTTGGCGACGTCGAGCGTGGGCGGCGGATCGGGCTCGAAGGCCAGCCGCGCTGCGGCCAGCGCCTTCGCGCGCCCAGGGGCCCAGCGGTGCCCCAGCGCCTCGCCCGCGCGGTAGATGTGCAGCCCCACCAGGAACAGCACCTCCCAAGGCTGCACATGGTCCAGCGCGTCCTCGTCGCCCAGGCGGCGGGCGAAGAAGTCGTGCAGATCCACCACCACCACCAGGTCGCGCTCGACGCGGGCTTCGGCCACCGACAGCAGTTCGGTGGACTTGCCCGAGCCCACCGTGCCCAGCATGAGGTAGTGCTTCTTGCCGAAAGGGCGCCCCAGGGCCGGCCGCAGCTGCTCGGCCGGGCTGTAGCGCCGCGCCACCCGCCAGGCTGGGTGGTGGAGCTGCACCGGCTCCTCGGGGTTGAAGCGGTCGTGGATCTGAGCCCAGGGCGTCTGCATGGGCGGACGGTAGCAGAAGGGGCAGGGGGTCGGAAGCGGTCGAACCTGCGCGGGCAGGATGGCCTTGCGGCTGCCGGCGGCGGTACGGTGTGGGCCGGCGTAGGCTGGGGCTCAAGGCCATTGGGCGCGCTGCAGGCCCGAGACTCTGGAGGCGACCTGTGCCGGTTGTGGGCGTGTTGGGTGTGGGCGTTCAGGGGGACACCGTCGACCGGCTGGGCTTGGCCATGGCGTGGGCCGTGGCCGAGCGCGGCTTGCAAACCACCTGGCTTGAGTGGGGCACGGCGTCCAAGCACCTGAGCACGTCGATGGATGGGCGGACCGAACGCCGCTGGCGGCAAGGTCGGCTGCGAACCACGGCCACGGTCGCGAATGCCGACGTCATGCCGCCGTTCGCGGGCAGGCCCAACCTCGCGTTGATTCCTGGCTGGTGCGACCGGAAACGGCCAGACAAGGCGACCGCTGCGAAGGAGTTGCGGCAGTACCTGAACGAACAACCTGCCGCCTCGTGGCACTTCGTCAGGGAAGAGGAGGACTGGAGGACGGGCGAGCTGTTCGTGGCGTGTGATCTGCTGCTGGTCGTGTGCTCGACCACCGGCGATACGCTGCGCCGCCTACGACGCGGCCTTCCAGCAGCGCCGTCTGCGCTCTACATCTGGCTGGAGGATTGGTCGCCGGAAGACGGTCGGGAGCATCTGCTCCAGCACCTCCCAGGTGCCTTCGCCGAAGGTGCCCCTGGAGCGTCGTTGCCCTTGGGCAGGGTCGTCAGCCCCGAATGCGATCCGAACTGCGCTGGCAGCGTCCCTCGGTGGGTTCGAAGCAAGTGGCTCCAAGGGGTGATCGTCACGCGCAACTGGTCTGCTCCGATCGAGCGACTGGCGGCCCGCCTGGGATCAAGTCTGCCTGCGGTCACCGAGGTCGGGGTTCTTGATTGGACCAGCGTGCCCCGTTTCGTGGCGGCCATCGGGCCGCAGGTCTCGCAGGACGGCCCCTTCACAGCCGACCTCGCCCGCTATGGACGGGCGCAGAGCATCGTGGACTGCTTTCGGGGCGGTGGCCACCGGCTGGTGGTGGGTGACCCTGGGGTTGGCAAATCGAAGGTGGCGAAATCGCTGCGGCAAGAGGGGGTTGACTACGCAGCGCTCGGGAGCTTCCGGGTCGACGACACAGTCTCCGGTTGTACGGAGACGGTTCTCGTCCTCGACGGTGCGGACGAGTTTACGGCAGGACCAAACGAGTTGGTGGCCCAGGTGATCCGTGGGCTCCGTCGTCGAAGAGAGCGGCCGGGCGCCGGCGAGCTCGCGCTGTGGGTGTTTGGGCGTGAGGGGGAGTGGCGGGAGGCACTCGCCGCCGAGCTCAACCTGGAGCCCGACGACCAGCTGCGCCTTCTGCCCCTTCGACGTTGCGACGTCGAGCCGCTCGCCCGCGAATTCACGGGCACACCGAGCACCGGCCTGCTGGAGGACGCTCTTTCGAAGGGGCTCGGCGCCATTGCGTCGCTGCCTCTCGGCGTAAAGCTCCTCGCCACCCTGTGGGAACGGGCCGGTGCATTGCCGACTGACCGGGTGGAGGTGTACCGCCAGGGTCTCGAGGCGCTCTTGGAGAAGGACCCTTCGCCATCGCGTACTTTGGGCGTCGCAGAGCCACTCGCCTGGGCCGTGGTCGCCACGGGGTCGGGGGAACTGCGACGAGGTGTCGCGCCAGATTCCATCGATCTCATCAAGGCGGAGCGGTGTTTCGCGACCTTGGCCGGGCGGGACGTTGCGGCGGCCATGAGGAGTTCGGTCTTCGCCCCGTCGAACGGCGGGTGGCGCTTTGTGCACCGCAGCTTCGCGGAGTATCTCGCAGCCTGTTTCGTCAAGGCCCAGCCGCTCCGCCGAAGCCACCTCAGCGACCTGCTGGTCCGAAGTGGCAGGGTGCCCGAGCGACTGCTTGCGTTCACCCATTGGCTGGCGGAGATGGACCCAAGTGTACTGGACCTGGTCGCTGAGCGCGACCCGGTGGCCCTCTTGGGCTCCAAGCTCCCCGCGTCGCCTGAGGCTCAGCGGCGCTTGCTGGTCAGGTTGGCAGACGAGATGCGCGCCGGGCGCCACAGCCCATGGGCTGATCACCTGGGCAGCTTCGACCCCGCCGCCCTGGTTGATGAGCTGGCGGAGTTGCAGCGCGA
Organism: Myxococcales bacterium; assembly: GCA_020633555.1. GTDB lineage: Bacteria > Myxococcota_A > Bradymonadia > UBA7976 > UBA1532 > JACKDL01. The sequence continues at coordinate 17,021 of JACKDL010000059.1, forward strand.
CCGGTCGCCCGAGGTCCAGCGGCTGGCCGTGATGGTGCTGGCCAACGCCGAGCCCTCCGTCGCCATCGACACGCTGACGGCGACCGCGACCGATGAGGGATTGCCGGCCGGCGTAAGGCACACGGCAGTCGAGTTGCTTCGTCGGCCCACGCTGGTCACGGCGTTGGGGGGCCGGTCTGATCTGGTCGATGAACTCCGCGCTCTGTTACTGGACCAGGCAACGGGCGGCGAGATGACGCTTGACCTGCTCTGGTTGCTTTGGCCGGAGCACCTGAAGTCGTTGGAGGCGCTGCGGGCACTGGCTCGACCAGGGCTCGGCCAGACCGACCGGGGCTACTTCATCGCGACCCACGGGGCTGCTCTGGTGGCGGCGTTGGACGCGGCCGAGTACCTCATTGGCGC
>JACKDL010000006.1 GCA_020633555.1 Myxococcales bacterium
CCAGGAAGTACCGGTCGTGGGTGATGAGCACGATGGTGCCGTGGTAGCTCTGCAGGTGCCCCTCGAGCCAGGCCACCGTCTCGGCGTCCAGGTGGTTCGTGGGCTCGTCCAGCAGCAGCAGATCGGGCTTCTCGAGCAGCAGGCGGCACAGCGCCACCCGGCGCCGCTCGCCGCCCGAAAGGGTGCTCACGTCGGCGTCGTCAGGGGGCAGGCGCAGGGCGCTCTTCGCCACCTCGAGCTGGCTGTCGAGCTCCCAGGCGTTCACCGCGTCGATCTGATCCTGGAGCTGCGCCTGCCGCGTGAGCAGGGCGTCGAAGTCGGCGTCGGGATCGCCCATGGCCACGCCGATCTGTTCGAACTCGTCGAGCAGGTCCTGGGTGGCGCGCACGCCCTCGCGGACGTTGCCGTCCACATCCTTCGTCTCGTCCAGGTCGGGCTCCTGGGGCAGGTAGCCCACGGTGAAGCCCTTGGCCAGCCACGCCTCGCCCACGAAGTCCGTGTCCATCCCGGCCATGACGCGCAGCAGGGTGGACTTACCCGCCCCGTTCCCGCCGATCACGCCGATCTTGGCCCCGGGGTAGAAGGAAAGGTGGATGCCCTTCAGGACTTCCTTGCCGCCCGGGTACACCTTGCGCAGGTCGCGCATGTGATAGATGAACTGCTCGGCCATGGGGCCAGACCTCCGCTGTGGGTGGGTGAGCGAGGACGGAGACGGGCGGGGGAGGGCGGGGCCCTCTGGGATCAGGTGGCGCTGAGCCGGCCGTTCTTCTTCTTCTTGAGCAGGCCGCCGACGCGGCGCAGGGCCTTGTGGACCTTGTGCAGGCGAGCGGACTTACGGCGGTTGGTGTTCTTCTTGTTGCGAGCCGACATGGCGCGTCTCCATGAGAGGGGTTGAGCGAGCGGCGCATTCTGGCCGCTCGCGACGCGCAGATCAAGTCGGAAGGCGAGGCGGGACGGGGGCGGGCGGCCCACGGGGGCCGCCCTGCGTCCCCGATCAGGGCAGGGTGAAGGTGGGGAAGCAGCCCATGTAGAAGTTGTTGGCGACGGGCTCGCACGCCGGCAGCTCGATGGCGCCCAGGGTGTAGCAGTCGCCCACGTCGCTCGCCTCGAGGTCCGTCGGGACCACGCGCACGTTGTAGTCGATGCGGTTGCGGCCCGGGATGGGCTGGCCCTGCAGGCCGAAGGTGACGACCTGGTCCTCGGCGCCACCCTCGATGTTCATGCACAGGTAGTTGCCCACCGTTCTGCTCGCCCCGAAGCCGGCCATGCCGTTCAGATCCGCCAGCGGGCCGCTGAAGAAGAGCTGCAGGTTGCCATCCACGGCCTGCTGGTACTCGATGAAGACCGTGCGATCCTCGCCGGCCGGCACCGCGATGTCGTACCAGTCGCCCTGAGCGGCCTCGGCGCGGCAGATCCAGGCGTCACACATGGCCACCTCGCCCGAGCCCAGCGGGGTGCCGTTGTCGAAGCTGTTGTTCGCCTCGTCCACCTCCTGCCAGTCCGGCACGCAGTCGCCCGGCGGGGTGACGGTGGCGGTCACCGTGTAGCTGGCGAGCTCGCCGGCGGCCCCGCGGAAGACGCGCACGAAGTGCTCGCCGATGCGGTTGCCCACCACGCCCGGGGTCAGGTTCACCATCTCGGCGTCGAAGCCGGTGGTGGAGCGATCGGTGATGGCGCGGCACTGGCCCTGGATGCAGGCGCCCAGCGCCCCACACTGATCATCGTTCTGGCAGGGATCGCCGGCGGCGGCCACGCGGAAGACCTGCATGTCCACGTTGGCGCGGCTGTTCTCGAAGCCCTCCACCGTCACGCAGACCCGGCTCTCGGCCTCACCCACGTCGAAGGTGTACCAGTCCTGGTCGCGGGTGTTGTTCACGTCGCACAGCAGGCCCTGGTCGTACTGGAAGCGCAGGCCCTGGCCGTCGCTCACGTCGTCCAGCGCCACGCTGTCATCAGCGCGGTCGTTGCGCCGGGCACCGGGGGCGGTCTCGGCGGCGTCCTGCGGGCACAGGTCGGGGTTCTCCAGCACGGACCGGCGCACGAACAGGGTGTAGGGCCCCTCGGCCTGGGCCAGGCCGTCCACGCGAGCGCAGTAGATGCCAGCGGCAACGCCGGGGGCGCGGGCCTTGACCGGGGCGCCGCCAGGCGCGCTGATCCGAGCACGGCCACCGACGGCGCCGTCCTCTTCGTCCACCCACTGGACCTCGATCTCGCCGAGCACCAGGGCGGGATCGGCCACGATCCAGGCCTCGAGGATGTCGCCGCCCTCGGCGGTCAGGCAGTAGTAGTCCACGTCCCCGGGGCAGATGCCGGCGTCGTCGAAGACCTCGTGGTCCTGGTTCTCGATGACCTGGCCGCCCTGGCTGATGCCGGCCACGTTGTCGAGCTGGATGCCGTCGGCGAGGGTGTCGTTGTCCTCGTGCGCGTCGGGCAGGCAGGGGTCGTTGACCCGGACCACCACCACGTTCAGGTCGTAGGCGGCCAGGTCAGCCGGGTTGTCGGCGTCGATGCGCAGGAAGTAGTTGTCGTCCGACAGGCCGTTGGTGTTCTCGGGCACCTGGATCCGGTAGTTGATCCGGCCGCCCACGTCCTGGCCGGCGCCGGCGTCGAAGGCCGGGTTCACCAGGCCGCCCGGGCCCGACAGGCCCGTGTCGCTGTACAGCCGCACCCGCAGATCACCGCTGTCGCGGGGCGTGGTGACGGTGATGGTGATGCCGTCGTCCAGCGCCAGCGGCAGCGTGAACCAGTCCTCGTCGTTGGCGCAGATGGTGCCCACGTAGCGGGCCTGGTCGCCCGCGATGCGGGTGGCCTGATCGGCGTTGTCGTCGGGCTCGCGGCCGTCGGGGAAGCAGGCGTTCTCGGCGGGCACCACGGTGACGCGGATGCTGTACTCGGTGGGCTCGTCGATCTCGCCGTAGACGCGGATGTAGTAGGTAGTGGCGGGCTTGACCACGTTGAGGGCCGGGTACTCGATGGCCTCGACCTCCTCCAGGCTCGCCGCCACCTGCGGATCGTCCACCTCGTCGCCCAGCAGCTCCAGATCCAGGTTGGCGTCGCCCACGCCGGGGTTCACCAACTCGACGCGCAGGCGCTCGCCCTGGGCGAGCTGAACCGCGTAGAAGTCCTGCGCCGCGGTCTCGCCCTCGTTGACGTCATCGTCGCAGAGGATCAGGCCGTCGGCGGCGCCGCGGCGGATGCCGTTGGCGTCGGCGGCGCCCAGCTCGATGCCGGTGGCCGAGGCCACGTCGTCATTGGGCTCGTTGGCGTCATCCCGGCAGCGGCCGCGCTCGCACTGGTTGTTGTCGAAGTTGCAGGCCTCGTCCTCGTTGCAGGCCTCGTTCGACTCGCAGTCGTCGCGGCACTCGCGGATGTTGGGATCGCAGTAGGCGCCGTCGCCGCAGGCGTTGGCGTCGTTGGGATCACAGATGCTCAGGCACCGGCCCTGCACGCAGCTCAGGCCGGCCTCGCAGTTCTCGTCGCTGCGGCAGCCGAAGCGGCACAGGTTGAGCTGGGTGTCGCAGAACTGGAAGGCCTCGGCGCACTGGTCGTTGCTGTCGCACTGGACCTCGACGCAGGTGCGCGACTGGGCGTCGCAGGCCAGATCGGGGTTCGGGCACTGCTCGCCCACCTGGCAGCCCTCGATGCACAGGCCGTCGGGACCGCAGTACTCGCCCTGAGCGCAGTCGCCGTCGCCCTGGCAGCGGGTGTTGTCGCAGGGGTTCTCTTCGCAGGTCAGCGGGCCCTCGAGCACGCTGCCGCCGCCACCCTCGCACGCCGCGCGGGTGGACTCGGAGCAGGTGGCGCCGTTGCAGCAGGGGTAGACCGTCTCGCAGGTCCGGGTGTCGCCGCTGGCGACGCAGGTCTGGCTGCGGCCATCGGCGGCCAGGGGGCAGTTGTCGGGGTTCGTGCGGCAGCCGGTCACGCACTGGTCGTTCTCGCCGCAGAACTCGTCCTCGGCGCACCGGGCGTCGTCGCCGGCGCACCCGGGGACCTCGCAGTTGTGGGTCTGCGGGTTGCAGATCTGCCCATCGGTGCAGCTATCGGGGTTGGTCCGACAGCCGATCAGGCAGCGACCCTCAAAGGCGTTCGGCTCGATGTCGCAGTACTGGCCGTTCGGACAGTCGGCGTCGAAGGAGCAGACGCGTCCCGGATCTTCCCCCCCGGTGCCGCCCATGCCGCCTTCGCCGCCGGCGCCACCGCCGCCTTGGCCGCCTTGGCCGCCTTGGCCGCCGGGCATCATGTCGCCGCCCTGCGGTGCGGGATCGTCGTCACACGCCCAGACGCCAATGGTCAGAGCACTCAAGAGAACGAGGCGAAGCCCCGAGACGAGTTGATTTTTCACCAGAGCCCCCGGTTGCTGGTGCCGTGTCGTTGCCGACTGTAGTTCTGCACTCTATTCAAACGCGACGAACGCCGCCAAGCGCCGGATGCGACCGCCTGCGCTGTCGATGATCCGGTTGAGATCCCCGTCCAGGTTCTCCACGCGCTCCACCGTCGAGATGACCAGCTCCCCGCCGGTCACGATGCCCGCGGGCAGCGGCGCGAGGCCGCGCGCCTGGATGGCCGCCGAGGTGGTCTGCTCGCCCCCCTCCACGCGCACGAGCCCCGCCTCAGTGGCCGCCCAGAGCACGCCGTCGCCCGCGAGCAGGTCGAAGGGCGCGAACGTGAACTCGATGGCGTCGGGATCGATCCCGTTCGGCGAGCGGATGAAGTCCGCCAGATCAATGGCATACACCCGACGGGTCTTGCCGTCCGACGCGTAGACGGTGCCCGTGGCTCCATCGACGGTCGCGCGGCTCAGCACGCCGCCGATGACCCCGCGCTGCACGATCCCGGGGTTGCCGTCGAGCACCTCGTCGGGATCGATGAGCGCCATGTCGCCCGTGCCGGCGCCCACAACGAGCAGCCGCGGCGCCGCAAGGCCGGCCACTCCGGCCGGGATCCAGTGGATGTCCGCCGGGCGATCCATGGGTGCCAGCGAGACTGTGGCCTCGATCTTCAGGGTCTGGGCGTCGATGGCGGTCAGGGTGTTGGCCTGAGCGTTCGTCGCCCACACGTAGTCGTCGCCGTAGGCCACGGCGTTGGTACCGGGCCCCGTGGGCACGGTGCGCAGCAGGGCGCCCTCGCGGGTGCCCACCACGGCCACACCGCGGCCCGAGGTGGCCACGAAGACCCGCTGCCCGTTGGCGTTGTAGGTCAGCCCGCCGGCGCCGATGCCCACGTCCACGCGGGCCCGGGCGCTGAAGGACACGACCCCGGCCTCGAGGCCGTACTCGTACAGCGTGACCTGGCCGCGGCGCCCGGTGCCGCCTGCGGTGGCGAGCAGCGGCGTGCCCGCCTCGTCCACCTGGATGTTCACGTCGCGGGTGCGCGAGGTCTCGTTGATGCGGCCTTCGGCGCGTACGCGGAACACGTGCTCGCCGGCGTCGTAGTAGGTGGGCGTCCAGCGGGCGCGCACGATCTGCACCGGCACACCGTCGCGGTCCTCCTCGATGATCTCGTGCTCGGCGCCGTTCGGGACCGGCCCCACGAGCACCCGGACGGGAGCGTCCAGGTTGCCCTCGTTGTCCAAAGGCGCGGGCAGGATCTCGATGTCGAAGGTGATCTCCTCGCCCTCGCGCCCGACGATCCGGCCGATGTTGGAGATGCGGGGCGCGGCCGGGGTGACCTCGATCTGGAAGGTGGCCGACGTGGACTCGTCGCCGTCGTCGAACACGTCGACGCTCACCTCGTACGTGTCGATGGCGGGGAAGGCGTAGGTGAACACGAGATCCTGCGAGACCTCTTCGCCGTCCACGTACCAGATGGTGCGGTTGGGCACCGCGTCGCCCTCGACGTCGTCGTACGCCACGGTCAGCCGGGCCTCCTGGCCGATCTCGACCTGGTTTTCGCCCAGGATCCGGGCGTTGGTCGGGCCCACGTTGCGGATGGTGGTGGCCACGTCCACCGACACCCGGCTGCCGTCGCTGTCCTCGACAAACAGGGTCACGTTGTACAGGCCCTGATCGGGGAAGGCGTGGCTCGCCAGGGGCTCGACGGTCTCGACGGGATCGCTGCCGTCGCCGAAGTCCCAGATGTAGCGCGCGATGGGATCGGTGTCGCTGCCCGGCTCGCTGTCGCTGGCGTCGAACTCCAAGGGCACGCCCTCGTAGCCCACCTGCTCCGGATCTTCGTAGACCACCCGCACGCGCGCGAAGGGCTGCACGTCGCGCACCCGGACCTCGAACATGCCCTGCGTGGAGGAGTCCTCGTCCTCCGCGGTCAGGGTCACCATGAAGGAGCCGTTGGGGTTCTGGGCGGTGATGCTCGACCGCTCGAAGCGGTGCTGAACCCGGCGAGCGTTCGGGTCGTTGACGTTGTTGATCACCAGGGGGGCGCTGCCGTCGCCGAAGTCGAAGGTCAGGCGACGCAGGGGATCCGCGGGGCCGCCGGCGATGGTGTTGGTGGCGTCGAAGGTGAAGATGTCGCCCTCGTTGCCCACGGCCTGCCCCACGAAGCTCACCTCGGGCTGCAGGTCGCGGATGACCACGTTGAAGCACTCCTGGACCTGGTCATCCTCGTCGGCGACCTGCACGCAGACCTGGTACGGGCCGCCCTGCCGGTGCTCGGTGTCGTCCGTGTAGGTGTGGCGCGGGTTGCGGTCGAGGCCGTTGATGGGCTGGCTGCCGTCGCCGAAGTTCCAGCCGATGTCGTTGATGGCGTCCGAAGGGCTGCCGGGCACGGCCTCCACGAAGAAGCGCACGGGGCTGCCTTCCACGAGCTCCTCTGCGTCGAAGGCGCCTGCGTTGCGGATGGTCGGCTCGACGTCGTCGATGTTGACCTGGATCTGGCACTCCGTGCTGCTGTCGATGTCCTCGACCCGCAGGGTGACGGTGAAGCCGCGTGCCTCCTCGAAGGTGTGCGCCGGCATCGTGAGATCGTCACCGCGCTGGGGGAACAGGCCGTCGCCGAAGTCCCAGTCGTAGGCGATGATCGGATCCGAGGGGTGCCCGGGGGCACTGGCGGAGGCGTCGAAGGTCACGAGCTCGCCCTCGACGCCGGCGTAGGGCAGGCCGCCGTTGCCCAGGTCGCACTCCGGATCCACGTCGTCCACCACGACGGTGGCGTTGTCGAACTCGACCGTGCCATTGCCCGCGGTGATGCGCAGCAGCACGCGGAACTCGCCGTCGCCGCTCTCGCCGCTGTCGAAGCCGACGGTCCGGGCCTCGGCCGCATCACCGATGACGTCGAAGCGCCCGTCCCCGTCCAGGTCCCAGGCGTACTCGACGATCCCGCCCTGATCGATGGGATCCGCGAAGCTGTTCTCGGCGCTGAGCTGGATGATGTCGCCCTGGGTCCCGGAGTAGGGGCCGCCTGCGTCGGCCACGGGCCGGTCGATGATCGTGAAGTTGAGCGAGGCCGACACCAGCGGCTGCTCGTCGCCACAGGCGTAGACGTCCACGCGCGCGGCCGTCGGGCCGTCGCCCGAGCCCCGCGCGGTCTGGTCGGGGAAGAAGCCGATCAGGGGCGCCGCCAGGCCGCCCGCGATGGAGACGGACTGGCCCAAGCCCCGGCGCTGTGTCTCGAGCACCAGGCCCAGGTCCACCTTGGCGATGGCGCCGTCGAGGCCGGCATTGATGATGCGGATCGCCTCGGCCGTGGTCACCGCGTCGATGTTGCGGACGTCCGCAGCGCGGAAGGTGATGACCTGGGGCTCATCGTCGTTGAGCTGGATCTCGAGGGTCATGCCGTCTTCGAGATCATAGGGCCCCACAGGGCCGACCAGCCGGGCGGGTTCGGTCTGGATGGTCTCGCCCGGGATGAGGATCTCGGAGGCCTCCATGCCGGTGCGGACGGTGGCGTCCACCCCGCTGAAGCAGCCGCGCGGGGCGTCGATGTCGTAGAAGAGCGACGCCTTGGCGACGTTGCTGCCGTCGGCGAAGCGCGCTTCCTCGTCGATGACGCAGCCCTCGAGCCCACAGCGGTAGCCGTTGAGCGTGACCGAGACGGCACCGGCCGGGGGCCGCGTGAAGGTCTCGACGAGCACATTCTGCGCGTTGCCGCAGGCATCGGTGACCTGCACCGTCTGACTCACCGCGCACCCATCGGTGGTGGTTTCGACCGAGACCAGCGAGGGGTTCGGATCCTGATTGTCGACGATGACGCCCGGCAGGTTGCCCTGCAGGTCGGGCGGTACCGCGCGGCAGCCCCCCAGGCTGTCCAGGAAGGCCTGCTGGAACTGGATGAGCGGCACGGAGCGGTCGAGCTGGAAGCTGACCCGGTCGGAGGTCACGTCGCCGCCCGCGCGGGCGGTGATGGCGAAGACCTTCACCGGCGCGTCGCGGACGGCGTCGCCCCCGAAGCCGAACTCGTCCGTCTCGACGAGCGCGCCGTCATCCGGCGCGTCGAAGAACGTATCGTAGCTCTGCAGGTCGCCCTTGGTGTGGCACGTGCCATCGATGCACGCCTGCCCGTCGCGGCAGTGGTCGTCGGCGGCGCACTGGCACAGCCCGTCCAGCCCGCAGGCCTGGCCCTGACCGCAGTAGCCGTTGTTGGCGCAGCCGCACCGGCCGTCGGCCAGGCACCGCCCGTTGGCCCCGCAGTCAGCATCGGCCTGGCACCCGCAGCGGTTGCCAACACAGGGCTGGTCGTCCGCGCAGTCGGCGTCGGCGAAGCACCCGCACTCGCCGATGGGGAAGCACTGACCGCCCGGGCCGGCGACGCAGTCGGCGTCGACGTCGCAGTCGGCCGTGGCGGGCGGAACCCCTTCGGCCACCGGGGTGTATGCCTCGACGGTCACACTCAGCTCACGCCCCTGGGCGTCGCCGATGCGCACGTTGCCGCGCAGATCGCGGGCGGGGGGTTGGACCTCACCACCGATGATGCCGCCTTCGAAGACGCCGCCGCCGTTGGCGAAGCACTCGTTCGGCACCGGGGAGAGGATCTCGACCTGCGGTTGCGCCAGCGCGGCGAGCGGCCCCGCCAGCACGAGCGCCTGAAGCCCTGCTTTCCACATCGTCATGCGCCTTCATCGTCCAGTCGCGGAGAACCGCGGGCAGCCTATCGCGCGTTCGGGGCGTGAGCCAAGGTGTTCCGACCGCGGTGATCGGTCGCTGCGCCATGGTTGTGTTCCGACGCGCCCATTCCGTAGCATCGCCCCGCGACATCACGGGGAGATGGTTCGATGCGCGCATGGCAACTCGCCCAGGTGGCGTCCCTCGCCGCGGCTCTGGTGGCCGTCGGCTGCGATGACGGGGGCGGCTCCACGCCGACCCCTCAGCCTGACATGGGTCAGGGCGGCGCCGGTGGGGACGGCGGCGCCGGGGGCATGGGCGGCGCCGGGGGCATGGGCGGCGTCGGTGGCCAGGGGGGTCAGGGCGGCGGCGGCGCCGGCGGGGTCGGCGGGGGCATGCCCTGTGACTGCGGTCCTGGGTGTGCCGAGGCCGAGTGCGTCGAGGCCAGCCCCTGTGCGGCGGACGACGGCTGTCGCGCCGGGCGCATCTGCGAAGGCGAAGCGTGCGTGGACGGGTGTGCCGACGACGCCGCCTGCGCGGCCACGCCGGGCACGCCGTTTTGCGTGGACGGCCGCTGCGGCAACTGCGCCACCGACGAGGACTGCTTCGGAGCCGCGGTGTGCAACGCGCTGAAGGTCTGTGAGGCCCCCGAGCAGTGCGAGGCGACGCGGGAGTGCCTGGGCGACGTCTGCGACGCCCAGACCAGCGACTGCCAGCCGGCGTTCGACTGCGCGCGGGATGGCTGCCCGGGCGAGATGATCTGTGGGGCGTCCGGCCAGTGCCGGCCCAACCTCGAGGGGCCTTGCCGCAACGACGACGAGTGCGCCTTTGGCGATGTCTGCGTGGACGTGGGGCGGGAGAACCGCTGCACCGCGTGCGTCGCCGACGCCGACTGCCCGGGACGCCAGGTCTGCCAGCCCGGGCCCGGGGGCAGCCAGTGCGTCGAGCCGGCGTCCTGTGAGCTGGACGAGGACTGCATCGGCGGTCGCCGCTGCGAGGGCGGGCAGTGCGCCGCGCCCCAGTGCGTGGGCGACGTCTTCGACGGGAATGACGGGCCGGCCACGGCGCAGCGCATGCAAGGGGACCTGGTCTACCGGGCGCTCAACTCCTGCGGCGACGACTGGTACGTGATGGCGGTGCCGGCCAACACGGTGGCGACGATCACGCTGCGTCAGCGGGACCGCGGTGTGGATCTGGATCTCATCCTGGCCAGCGCAGACGGCCGTGTCCTCGAGCGGGCCTCAACGGGGATGCCGGTCGAGGCGCTGGTGGTCAGCCCCAGCGCGAACGAGCGCGACGTGGTGTTCGCGGTCGTGCAGAACGGGCCGGCTTCGGTGGGGGGCTACGACCTCGAGATTGGCTTTGGGGGCGCCGGCGACGCTTGTCTCGACGATGCCTTTGAGGCGGGCGGCGGGGACGACGACATCAGCACGTCGCGTTTCGTGCGCTCGCCGTCGGACGCAGGCTTCGGGGGCGCCGTCACCGGCCGCATCTGCGCGGGCGACGATGACTGGCTGTGCTTCGCCATGCAGGCCCGCGAGACCTTCACCGCCACCGGCGAAGCCGTCGGCGGCGCCACCCTGACGGCCGAGCTGGTTTCGGCGGCCGATCCCGGCGAGATCATCGCCACCGGAGCCTGGGGCGGCGAGCAGGCGATGGACCTGAACGAGGCACTGGCCGTTGGCACCTACTGTCTGCGGTTGAGCGCGGCGACGGGCAGCGCGGCCTACAGCCTCAACCTGAACGCGTTCACTTCGGCCGTGAGCCGGGTGTGCAGCGACGCGACCCCGCTGATCGGGCTGGGGGATGTGGACGGGAGCGCCGACGGCGAGCTGCCCCGTGAGGCCGAGAACAGCATGTCGCCGCTGTGCGGCGCAGGGCTGGCCAACGGCGGTGAGAACGCCTTCACCATCGAGGTGGATGGCCCGCGTCTGTTGACCGCGCGGGTGACCGGCCTGGGCTCGGGGAGCCTCGGCGATCCCGTGCTGAGCCTGCGCGGCGACTGCAAGGTGGCCGCCAGCGAGCTCGGCTGCTCGACGAGCTGGGTGGACCCCGATGATCCCTTCCTGCCGCGGACGAACCCGACGCAGCTCCGCGTGCCGCTGCCCGAGGCGGGTGTATACACGCTGCTCGTCGATGGCATCGACGTCGGGCGCGATCCCACCTACCGGCTCGAGGCCGAGATCACCGGGCTGGCGGCGCCGCCCGCGAACGACACGTGTGACGGCGCGCAGGCCGTGGAGCTGCGGGCAGGGAGCACCGAGCTGGCCGTGAACCTCGACCAGGCGTCCGATGATTTCCTGGGCTGCTTCGGGAGCGGTGGCCCCGACGCGGTGTACGCCGTCTCGCTGCCGGCGGACTCGCGGGTGACCGTGCGGGCGTTCAGCCAGCCGGCGGGCTTCGCGGTGGGGGCCTACCTGACGTCGCGCTGCGGCGGGGTGGGGCCCATCGCCTGCGGCCTGGGCTTTGACGAGGTGATCCCTGCGGGTGACTACTTCCTGGTGGTGGACGGGGTGGACAGCAACGCGCGGGGCCGCGCTGTGCTCGACGTGACGGTGGATCCCGTGGGTCCGGTGCCCGCCAACGACACCTGCGACGCCGCTCAGGCGGTCCAGGAGGCTTCGGGCTCGGTGCAGGGCGACACGCGCGCCGCCGCGGACGACTACCAGCTCCCCGACAACAACCGCTGCACGGGGCACGACTCGCGGGGTGGGGATGTGGCCTTCACCGTCCCGGTGACCGGGGGTCAGCGGACCTTCATCCAGGCCGTGCCGGAGGCCGGCTGGGACCTGTCCCTCTACGTGGTGGCCGATTGCGATCGGCCGCTGGACGACTGCCGTGGCAGCGACGGCGCCCTGGCCGAGGCGGTGGTGTACACCCCCGCCGCCGATGGGACCGCCCTGGTGGTGGTGGACGGCTCGGCCGGCGAGTCCGGGCGGTTCACGCTGAACTGGGGACCTGCGGAGTGTGAGGCCGACGGCGAGTGCGACGCGGGGCGCTGCGAGGCGTTCCGTTGCGTCGCCCCGTGAGCCAGCGAGGCGGTCGATGAACCGTCTCATCGTCCCGCTGGCCCTGGTGGCGATGGCGGGGCTGATCTATGCGGTGGTGGGCGGGGATGCCTTTCGCGGCGGCCCCGCTCAGGCGCCGACCCCCGCGGACGCGGCACCTCCGCCGCCCGCGCCGCCTCCGCCCCCGCCCATCGTAGCGATGGACGCCGGCGTGCCCTTCGACATGGCCGTGCCCGAGGACACCGCTTCGGTGGAGACCCTGCGGCAGTTCGGGGTGTTCGGGCGCGACGCCCAGTACCTCGACGCCTTGCTGCACGGTCAGTTCGACCGCGCAGAGGACAAGGGGGGCCCTACCTACCGCAGCAGCGAGGGGACGCAGGTGACCTTCCGTGTCGAGGGAGGCCTGGTCACCGGTGCCCGAGCCGACTTCGGTGAGCGGGCCATGAGCGCAAACCTCACCGGGCTCTCCTGGATCTTCTCGGGGCAGCGGGACCACATCCCGTTGCACTGGGAGGGGTCCACCGCCGGCGAGCGTTACGATGGCAGCTACCGGGACCGGTTCGGGCGGACCGTGTACTACCGGGGCGCCTTGCAGATCTCGGGCGACGAGGGTCTCTACGGGCCGGCCTGGATCGAACTCTCGGCCCGGCCCTTCAAGTCCCCGTGACGGCGCCGCTCGATCCGGGCGCCATTCGTCCTCACTACGGCGCCTTCCTTCCGCCCGGGCGAATCCTGCTGACGGGACACTCCCATCAAGGGTGGCCCGACGTGGCCCGGGCGGCGATGATCGAGGCCTTCGAGGACGCCGCCGCACACGTGGACGACAAGTGGGCGCGGGTGCTGTCGCGCGCGGATCGGGTACGGCGCCACGTGGCCCGCCGGATCGGCGCCCAGGCGGACGAGATCGCCCTCGGGGCGAACACCCACGAGCTGGTGGCGCGCTTCCTCAGCGGACTGGACTGGCGCCGCGGGCGGCATCTGGTCACCACCGAGGGGGAGTTCCACAGCATGCGGCGCCAGCTCCTGAGGCTGGCCGAGGCCGGGGTCGAGGTCCATTGGGAGCCGGTGGCGCCCGTGGCCACCCTGGCGGCGCGCCTGGCGGCGGCTGTGCGGCCGGACACGGTGGGCCTGCTGGCCTCGACGGTGCTGTTCCAGACGTCGACGGTGGTGCCGGGGCTGGCTCAGGCGGCCGCGGCGGCGGTTGCCGTGGGCGCACAGGTGCTGTTCGACGCCTACCACGCCTTCGACGCGCTGCCGTTCACCGTCGCCGAGCTGGGCGGCGGGGTGTTTGTGACCGCGGGCGGCTACAAGTACGCCCAGTGGGGCGAGGGCTGCTGCTGGCTGAGGGTGCCGCCCGGCGTCAACCTGCGACCGGTGTTCACCGGGTGGTTCAGCGACTTCGAGGGGCTGGCGGATCCCGCGGCCCGCGGGCCCGTGGGCTATGGCCCGGACGGCGCTCACCGGTTCGCCGGCAGCACCTTCGAGCCCACCAGCGTGTATCGCGCCGCCGCAGTGTGCGACTTCTTCGAGGCGCAGGGCATGACCGTGCCCGCGCTGCGCGCCACCAGCCTGGCGCAGACGGCGCGGCTCCTGCAGGGTTTGGAGGGGCTGCCCGGGTGCACCGTGCTGACCCCGCGCGAGGGGCCCGCCAGGGGCGGCTTCGTCGCGGTCCAGGTCGCAGGTGCGGCGCGGGTGGTTCAGGGCCTGCGCGCCCGGGGCGTCTTCGCCGACGCCCGCGGCGATGTCCTCCGGTTGGGGCCTGCGCCCTACCTGCTCGACGCCGATCTACAGGGCGGGCTGGACGCGCTCCGTGCGGTCCTGGTCGGGGGATGACGGCGGAGTGACGCCCCCGCGTCGCGGGACGTTCCGGGGCGCCGCGGGGTGTGCTAGGTTGCCAGAGTCCGCCGGTCCCAGGAGACCCCCATGGAGGACGAGGCTGTCGTCCTCGACCCGGTCGAGGCCCGCTTCGCGGTGCGCAAGGCATTCACCGCCATGGACGGTGTCCTCCGGCAAGGGGGATCACCGGGCGCGCTGACGTTGGATCACATCGTCGAAGAGCTGGGGCTGGCGCTCACCGCCGGGCCGATGCTGCTGAACTTCGGCCCCAACGTGGTCTCGATGGGCACCGAGATCGTGCACCTGGCCGATCACTTTGATGGGAACGCCGCGGGGCGGCTGTTCGAGGCGGGCGTCCGCCACCTGCAGCTCCCGCAGACGGCTGACGCCGACCAGATCACGGCGCTGGTGCGGTTGATCTTCGCCCGCGAAGGGCACGATCTGGGGCACGCGCTGCGGACCGCGCCCGTGGGTCAGGCCGACGTGGTGGACCCCTGGGTGGAGCATCACCGGCGCCGCTCGAAGGCCTTCATGGGCCCGTACCGGGCGGTGCTGACCGCGCTGTTTCCCGGGGTCGCGGGGCCGCCGCCGAGCGAGGCGCGTCACCGCGAGACGGTGATGATGACCGAGGCCGTTCGCCGGGCCGAGGCCGCGTTCGCCGAGGCCGCGACGGAGTGCGACACGCTGTCGGAACGCCTGCTGGCAGAGGGGCGGGCGGCGTGGAGCGAAGTGCGGACCGGGCGCCACCTGCTGGATCTGCTGGTGCGCGTGGCCATGCGCCAGGGACAGCCCCTGAACCCCGAGCAGACCGCGGACGCCATCGTCGGCTCGTTGGGTCTGGTGGGGCGCGGCGGCGACTGGAAGGCCGTTTCCGATGGCCTGCGCGGGTTGCGGGACCTGGCCGACGCCGCCGCGGATCTGGACGACAAGGCGGCCGCGGCCCGGGTGTTCAAGCTCGCGGGCACCGGCGCCCGCGCGGCCCGGATGGTGGCTCGGCTGGCGCACCTGGCGTCGCCCGACTTCATGGCCTGGGCCCGCTGGTTCTTTCATCGGTACGGCCAGATGGAGGCCGACGAGCTGGTGGACGCTTTCGGTGGGGTCACCGAGCCGGCCGGGTTGGCGTTCCTGCGCGATCTGGTCAACTGGCGCGATGATCTGAACCCGCGCTGGTGGCTCGAGCGGATCGAGGACGAGCGGCCCCACGTGGTCACCGAGGCGCTGGTGGCCCTGCAGCGCGTCGAGCTCTCGGCCCGCCAGCGCGAGGTGGTGGCCAAGGCGCTCACACACCCCGAGCCCGACACCCGGCTGCGCGCGTTGAAGCTGCTGGGCAACACCATCAACACCGAGATCCGCACCCACTTCCTCACGCTGCTGAACGACGAGGACTTCAAGGTCCGGCAGGCTGCCTTGGCGCGGCTGGTTCATCTGCAGGACAAGCACTCGGCGTCGGCCATCGTCACGGTGGTCCGGTCCGAGCGCTTCGGCGAGTACGATGAGGATGAGCAGCGGCGCCTGTTCGAGGCCCTGGCGCGCCTGGGCGGCGACCGCTTCATTCGGGCCTTCCGCGACATCCTCAAGCTGGATGAGGGGGGCTCGCGGCTCGGCCGGCTGTTCCGGCGCGAGACCATCCCCGACGATCCCATCCGCCGTGCCGCCGTGTACGGGTTGGCGGCGCTGGGCACGCCAGACGCCATCGCCTCGTTGGAGCAGGTCGCCCGCCGGGGTTCGCGGCTGCTGGCGGATCTGGCGGGGCAGCTCGTGGAGGCAGCCACCAGCGGCCAACTCCGGGCCGACACGTTGCTGTCGGTGGCGCCCAGTCGGATCGACGCGCCCAACCCGCCGCCGTCCGAAGATGACAACGCGTCCACACGTATGGGCGAGGACCGCCTGTTCACGCCCGAGGACTACGGGCTGTCGGCCAGCGCCAGCCTCGAGATGCTGCTTCAGGGCTACCTGTCGGACGCGGCTGCGGGGCCCACCGAGCTGCCCAAGGCGGCGCCGGCTGCGCCTGAAACGGCGGCGAAGGACCCCGAGGCCGAACCCGATCCCTTCGGCGACCCGGTGTTCGCTGAGCCCGCGCCGCCGCTGACCGGGATGGCTGCCGCGCGCAAGCGCGCCCGGCCCGTGACCGCCCCGGTCGCGAAGCCGGCGGCGGCCGGCAGCGTCGGCTCCGATCCCTTCGATCCGCAAGGGCCCGGCGGTTCGGTGGGCTCGCTCCCGCCCGTGGTGGCCGAGCCGCTCGAAGGGCTCATGCTCGAGCCCGATCTGGTGAGCAGCCCCGCTGCAGCGATTGAGCCTGCGGCACGCACAGGGGATGACGGCCTGCCGGACTTCGCCCGCACCACGCTGTCGCTCGAGCCCGTGCGGCCCGGGGCGGCCCTTGACTTCGGGGCGCTGGCGGCGCCGGGTCCGGCCGGCCCGGGCGACATGGCCGACGTCTTCCCCGTGGAGGACGACGGCTTCGAGGGCTTCGACCGCCCCTCGCTGGCGGCGCCGGCCGAGACCGAGGCGCCCAGCGGGTTCGCGCCACCGGTGCCCGCACCCACGCCAGCCGCTGAGGTGGCCCCCGAGTTGGCCGCGCTGCTCGCCGATCTGGGCGATACGCCCCCGGCCGAAGCGGGCCTGGCCCTGCTGGACTCTGCGGGCCCCCTGGGGGCAGCGGATCTCTCCGCGGGGCCGGAGCCGGCCAGCTACGCCCTGGAGAGCGACGCGCTGCCGCGCCTGGAGACGAACGCCCCACCGGGGCTGGTGGCGGCGTCGGTCGGGGCGGGGACGGGGGCGCCGCCTTTTCCCGAGTTTGACCTGCCGCGCACGCCGTCGGGGCCGTTGACACCGCCGCAGACGCCCCTGCAGACGCCGCCACCCCCTGGGCCCTCGGTGGGGACCGTGCCGCGCCGTGGCAACACCGGCGTGCTCCTGCCGCCACCGCCGGCGGTGGCTGGCGGCCCGCGCCCCACAACGGGTTCGTTGCAGGGGGGCGAGCGTGGCGCGGCGTCGCCCGAGGTCGGCCTGGCTGGATTGAAGGGCAACGACTCGCTGGCGCCCGAGGACGATGAGCCCAAGGGGCCGACGAACGAGGGCCTGGGCTCGCTGATCGACAACCTGTTCGGGGATGACGGGTGAGAGAACCACCGGCCATGGAAGGCGCCGCCAGCGGGACCTGGCAGGCCGCTGGGATTCGGCTGCTCGAGCGCCTGGACGACGCGCTGCGGGCCGATCCGCAGGACGCCGAGGGGTTCACCGAGACCGCCGGTGGGCTGGGGCGGCACCTCCGGCGGCTCCTGCGGCATGTGGATCGCGCGGTGCTGGACCTGGATCATGGCATCCCCCGGGTCAACGGGCGGGCGCTGTGGCTCGAGCGGGACCAGCTCGAGCGGGTGGCGCGCCTGTCACGTTGGCTCGCCCCGGCCAAGGCGGCCGGCATCGCCTTCTCGGGCGAGCCCTCGCCCGAGGCGGTGGCGCGGCTACGGGCCGTGTTTGAGCGTCTGGCCCAGTCCGGCAAGGCGCCGCGCAGCTCAGCCGACGTGGAAGCGGTGCTGGCGCGCGCGGAGGTCCAGACCATCCACCTGGTGTCCCCCGGCGGCCTCGAGACGGGCCTGACCGACGAGCAGATCCGGGTGGCGTGGCACTACGCGCGCTGCGTGGCCGGCATGGAGTCGGCGCTGTACCCGGGCGAGATCCCCTACCACGCCGTGCACGATCTGGCCGAGGGGCTGGCGCGCGGCGCCCTGGCCGATCCGCCGCTGATGGCGGCGCTGGCCCTGTCGGGTGGCCCGGAGTCGGTGGGACGGCGGGCGGCGGACGTCGCGGTGCTCTGCGCCCTGTGGTCGGTGGCGCAGGGCGAGTCCGAGGCCGAAGTGGCCGAGTGGGCGACCATCGGGCTGCTGCATGAGGCCGGTCGCACCTACACTGCCGCCGATGAGGCGTGGCCCGCAGGGGCCCGCATCTGCGTCCTGGGGGTGCGTCAGCTCGACGAGGCCCCCGATCGCGGTCGGTCGCTGGGGGACCGGGTGACCGCGGCCTTGGAGCACGGCCTGCTGCTCTCGCGCGCGCCCTTCGTCGAGGTCCGGCACACACCCCACGTCACCAGCCAGGTGGTGGCCGTGGCCCGGGCGATCCTGCGGGGCATTCGCCGCGGCCTCAGCGCCTTCGAGGTGGGGAGCCGGCTGGTGGGGCGGGGCCCCAAGGACGTGGATCCGGGCATCGTTTCGGCCATGGTCAGCCTGATCGGGCCGTACCCCATCGGCACGTTGCTCGAGCTCACCGACGAGAGCCTGGGCGTGGTCTGGGACCAGCCGTGGGCGCCCCACCAGGCCGGCCAGATGCGGCGCCCGGTGGCGACGGTGATCGAGCGGATGGTCGATGGGGCCGATCGGCCGCTGCCAGGGGCCGAGCGGCTGGTGACGCTTGGCGAGCCAGGGCCCGATGGGCAGCCGTGGCAGGTCCACCGCACCCTGAAGCGGGCGGGGGCGCCGGCGCTGGTGGCCTCGGTCCTCATCCGGCGGGCGCACGCCGACGCCGTCCGGCTGGGCCTGCGATGACCGATCGCGCCCCCTTCAGCGCGGCGCAGGGGCTGCTGGTGGCCGTGCCGCAGCTCCACGACCCCAACTTCTACCGCGCCGTCGTGCTGATGGTGGAGCACGACGAGCAGGGGGCCCTGGGCCTGGTGCTCAACCACAGCACCGACCACCCGTGCGCACGGGTCACCGGGGAGTTCGGGCTGCCCTGGCCGGGGCGCCCAGGCGACACGCTACGGCGCGGGGGGCCTGTGGAGCCCCAGTCCCTGTGGATGCTGCACGACGACGGCTGGGGCTTCGACGAGACCACCCGGGCCGGGCAGGGGGTGGCGGTCAGCCGCTCCCGCGAGGCGCTGACCCGCATGTGCGAGGGCGGCGAGGAGCGGCTGCGCCTGTTCATCGGCTATGCCGGCTGGGGGCCCGGGCAGCTTGAGTCCGAGCTGGCCGCAGGGAGCTGGGTCACCGCCCCCAGCAGCGCCGATCTGGTGTTCGACGTGCTCCCCGATGACCTGTGGCACGAGGTGCTGGGCCGGCTGGGCATCGACCCGGCCCATCTGGTGGAGGGCGGGGGCCTGATCCAGTAGGATCGCCGTCCGCCGCGCGGTAACGGAGGCGGCGCAGCGCCGTAGACCAGACCACCATGGAACCCTCGACCCAAGACGGCTGGCCCGAGCACGCTGCGCCCCCGGCTGCCCTTCAGGCGTTCATCCAAAACGACCTCGCCGCCCTCGCGCGCCGACGCCGGTTGCGGCTGGCCTTGTTCGCTGCCTTCGGTCTGGGCCTGGCTCTGGGGGCGGGGTGGGGGGGCACTCACCGCTCGCCGGCCGCGGGCACGGTGGCCCACTGGGCGGTGCTGATCGGTTTCGCGTTGTGCGGGCTGGGGCTGAGCGCCATGGCCTTCGGGCTGTCGCTGCCGGCGGGGCGCAAGCTGAGGCCGCTCGTGGGCCTGGGCGTGGCCGCCGGGCTGGCGCTCTTGGCCGTGATGATCTCGACGGATCCCGCCCACGGCTCGCCGCTGAGCCACGGTGGGGGGTGCCTCCTCATGGGCGCGGGCGTCGCCGTGGCGCTCTTGCTGCTGGCTGTGGGCTTGGGGCGCAATGTCCTTCGGCGGCACGCCCCCACCGGGCTGCTGCTGGGGGTGGGGGTCGGGCTGCTGGGCCTGATCCCGCTCCACATCGGCTGCCCCATCCTCTCGGCGGGCCACTTGATGCTGTGGCACGGGCTCGTCCCCGTCCTCTCGGGGGGCATCGCCGGCATCGCCTGGGCGCTGATGGAGCCCGCGTGAGCCTGCACGGTCAGCCAGACGTCTGGTGCGAGGTGGACGCCGAGGCGCTGGAGGCGAACGTCCGCATGTTCCGTGCGTTGGTCGGGCCCGACGTGCGCCTGGCGCCGGTGGTGAAGGCCAACGGGTACGGTCACGACGCCCGCATCGCAGCGCACGCGTTCCTGCGGGGGGGCGCCGACTGGCTCTGCGTGCACTCGCTGGGCGAGGGGCGGGCGCTGCGGGCGGCCGGGATCACCGCGCCGGTGTTGGTGCTGGGGCCCGTGCTGCTGGCCAATCTGGCCGAGGCCACGGCGCTGGATCTGCGGTTGGTGGTCTACAACGCCGAGACCGTGGAGCGGCTCGCCAGCCTGGGGGTGTCGGCCCGCCTTCACCTCAAGATCGAGACCGGGAACCATCGCCAGGGGCTGGATGTCGACGCGGCGCTGGCGCTGGCCGAGCGCATCGCGGCGGCGCCCGGGCTCACCTTGGAGGGGGTCTCGAGCCACTTCGCCAACATCGAGGACACCACCGATCACCGCTATGCCCGCGGGCAGCTCGAGCGGTTTGAGGCGGCGGTGGCGCGGCTGCGGGCCGCCGGCCACCCGGTGCCCATCCGTCACATCGCCAACAGCGCGTCGACGCTGCTGTGGCCCGATCAGACGTATGAGCTGGTGCGGCCCGGGGTGGCCGGCTACGGGCTGTGGCCCTCGGGCGAGACCCAGGTGGCCGCGGCGCTGGCCGGTCGGGCGGTGTCGCTGCAGCCGGCGCTCACCTGGAAGACCCGGGTGGCTCAGATCAAGCCGGTGCCCGAGGGGGCCTTCATCGGCTACGGACTGACCTACATGGCCACCTACCCGACGCGGCTGGCCATTCTGCCGGTGGGCTACAGCGACGGTTACGACCGCCAGCTCGGCAACCTGGCCCACGTGCTGGTTCGGGGGCGGCGGGCGCCGGTGCGCGGCCGAGTGTGCATGAACATCACCATGGTGGACGTGACCCACGCCCCCGCCGAGCTGGAGGACGAGGTGGTGCTGCTCGGGCGCCAGGGGCGCGACGTCATCACCGCCGAGCAGCTCGCCGGCTGGGCTGGGACCATCAACTACGAGGTGGTGTCGCGGATCGCCAGCCACGTGCCGCGGCTGGCTGTGGCGGGCGCCTCGGCCCCTGCCTGGGCGGAGGATCCAGCCCCCTACCGGCCGCCCCGCGCCGACGGATAGTCCAGGGCAAGGCGAAACCCCACGTCCTCAACCCGGGCGTCCTCACGCAGCCAGCGCCGCGCCGCCAGGTGGCAGTCGGCGGCCGCGCTCAGGTAGCCGCCGCCGCGGACCTCGCGGCGCCTGGGTGAGCGGGGGTGGGCGGTGGCGGTCCACTCGCGCACGCCACCCGCCAGGTCCAGGACGCCGTACGGGCTCTGATCCTGCGCCTCGCCCACCGGGCTCACACCGCCGCCGCTGGGGCTCTCGGCGCAGCGGCACCGGGTGGGCTCCCAGCCGTTGCCCCACGGGTAGGCCCGCCCGTCGGCGCCGCGGCCGGCCTTCTCCCACTCCGGGGCCTGGGGCAGGCGCCAGGGGTGCCCGTCGACGGTGCGTCGCCACCCGCAGTACGCCTCGGCGTCGCGGGCGCTCACCCCGGTCACCGGGTTGTCCAGCGAGCCTGCGGGGTGCCAGCGCCCGTCCTGGGCTTGCAGCCAGCCGCTCGCCGGCACCAGGGCCCGCACCCTGGCGTGATCCCCGGCCTCGGAGAGCGCGCCCAGGAAGGCGCCGTAGTCACCGCAGGTCACCGGCACCTGGGCGATGAGGAAGTCCTCCAAGGGCTGCCGTGCCCGCGGCGCCGCGCCGTTCGCGCCCTGGGTGGCCCCCGAGAACCATGGGCCCGCCGGCACGTGGATCAGGCCGGGAGGGACGGCCCCCGGTCCCGGCAGCCGAACGGTGAGCTCGGCCGTCTCCTGGCGCGTGATGAGCACCGGCAGTCGGGTCTCGCCCCCCGCATGGGTCAGGCGCAGCAGGTAGCTGCCCATGGGCAGGGGGTCGAGCACCACCGGGGTGCGCCCGCCATCACGAGCGGCGCCGACGTCCAAGGCGTCGCCCCGGGGATCGGGCCCGAAGCGGTGCACGGCCACCGTCGCTCCGGCGGGCACGGTCAGCAGCGTCAGCGCGCCCTCGCCGATGAGCGCCTCGCGCAGGCCGTTGTTCGGATCGTGCCGCTTCGCCAGGGCCCGGAACACCGCCATCGCCTGCCGATCCTGCAGCCGCTCGGCCTCGAGGAAGCGGTACCAGGCCAGGTCCCGCAGGCCTTCGTGGGCTTCGCGGTTGTCGGGCGCCTCGCCCACCACCTGACCGAACAGGGCCAGGGCCTTGTCGAAGGTGCGCTCGAGCTCGGCCACCAGCGCGGTGAGGCGTCGCCGATCGGCCCAGACCGCCTCGATGAGATCCGGGGGATCGCCGGGGAGGCGCTCGGCCGCCTGCTCGGCGATGCGCCGCGCCAGCCGCCGGCGCTGCCGGGCACGCTCTCGGAAGAGCTGACCCGCGCGGTGCGCCTCGCGCAGGGTCCGCGCCGCGGTGCGCACCTGGCCCAGCCGCGTGTGGCCCCCCGCCAGACAGGCCTCGACCTCGTCGCGCAGCTCGGTGGCCGAGCGGAACCGGGCGACGGGATCGCGGGCCAGGCAGCGCATGATCACCGCCTCGAGATCGGCCGGCACCTCGGCCTCGGGCCAGGCGGCGCTGGGGGGCGCGATGGCGCCCTGGCGCACCAGCCGCAAGATGGCCTCGGTGCTTGGGCCCGTGACGGGCGGATGGAGGGTCAGCAGCTCATGGAGGATGGCGCCCAGCGCGTAGATGTCGGTGGCCTCGGACAGGGCGTCCACCAGGCCCATGGCCTGCTCGGGGCTCATGTACGCCGGCGTCCCGGTGATGTGGCCCACGCGGGTCGAGAAGCGCGCCTCGTCGCGGCTGCCGTCGATGGGCGAGGGCACGTCGGCGCGGACGACCTTGGCCAGCCCCCAGTCCATCACGAAGACCTCGCCGAACTCGCCCAGCATGATGTTGGCGGGCTTCAGGTCGCGGTGGATCACCCCCCGCGCGTGGGCATAGGCCACCGCCATGCAGACCTGCATGAACAGGTTCAGCAGCCGCACCCGGCCGTGCCGCTGCACGATCTGGGGGTTGCTGGCCCGCAGGCCGTCGATGATCTCGCGCAGCGTCCGCCCCTCGATGAGCTGCATGGCGAAGTAGGGGCGCTCGGCCTGATCCTGGCCGATCTCGTAGACGGCCACGATGCTGGGGTGCTGAAGCTGGGCGGTGATGCGGGCTTCGGCCAGGAACCGGCCCGTGGCGTCGGGCACCGCGCCCTCGGGATCCAGGGTCTTCAGGGCCACCAGCCGCTTCAGGGTGCGGTCCCGGGCGACCTTGATGACGCCCATGGATCCCCGGGCGAGCACCCGGTCGACCTCGTAGCGGTCGGTGCCGGTGGGCAGGTCGATGGGCAGGGCCTCGGGCGGCGCGCTCCAGGCGTCGTCGAGATCGTCGCCGATGACCTCGGTGCCGGCTCCAGCGGGGGGGCGCGAGTCCTGGGCCATGGTCTACCTGCAACGGACGGACAGGGGACCGTATCAAGCGCAGGGCGCGATCCGCCACTCGCGCGCCGGAGCCGTGCGCGCCGCCCGTCAACCCGGGTATGGTGCCTGCGATGCGCGCTGCACCCACTCATCTGACGAGCCTCCTCGGGCTGCTGTGGTTGGTCGGCTGTCTGCCGGACGAGACCCCCAAGGGCCTGCGGGCGACGCCGCCCGGCCGAGGCCCCACCGTGGTCTTCAACCTCGACGCCCGCCCGCTTCCCGACATCCCGTTCCCCAACGATCTGTTGGCCAGGCCCGACGGCGCCGCGCTCACCGGGCTGCGGTTGAACCTGTCGAAGCAGGGCCCCACGGCGCTGGAGCGCCGCCTGCGCACCGAGGGGTTGGCTCTGGATGGCTTCTCGGGGTTCGCGCCCATCACGGTGCGGTTCGACGCCCCGCTCGACCTCGCGCGCTTGGATGGCCGCGGGCGGGCCCCGGACGAGGATCCCGTGCTCGTGGTGTGCGTCGCCCCACAGTGCGTGGGGGAGCGGATCCCGCTCGATCTGGGCCGGGGCCGCTACCCGACCCGGCGGGTGGTGCCCGGGGCCGACGCGCTGGGGGATCCGCGGGCGGACGCCGCCGAGGTGCTCTTCGAGACCGTCGACGAGGATCTCGACGGCGACGGCGTCTTGGATCCGGGCGAGGATCAAGACGGAGACGGCGTCCTGGATCGCCCCAACGTGGGCCCCGACGGGCGCCCGATGAGCTGGTACGAGCTGCAGACCAACACCCTGATCCTGCGGCCGCTGCGCCCCTTGACGCCGGGGGCCACCTACGCGGTGGTGATCACCGACGACGTGCGCGGGCGCGACGGGCAGGCCGTGCGCTCACCCTTCGCCTGGGTGCACCACATCGAGCAGGCCGGCCCGCTGGAGGCGCTGACCGCGGCGCTGGCGCCCTCCGGGCGCACGGTGGACGAGGTGGCCTTCGCGTGGACCTTCACCGTGCAGACGGCCGGCGCCACCGCGCGGAGTCTGGCTGACGGCCTCGCAGGGGCGGGCCCGCTGGCGAATCTGGCCGATGACTTCCCGCCCGATGTGACGCGGCTGGATCGGCTGCAGACGGCGCCCGACGGGTCCAGCCTGCTGCCGGGTGAGGCCCTGGCGGAGCGCCTCGCGGCGCTGGTGCCTTCGCCCTTTCAAGACACGGATCCGGCTGCGCTGGCGGCCGCGCAGGGGGCCGTCTCTCACCTGGTGGCCGGTCGGTTTCTGTCGCCGGCCCTGCTGGTGGACGACGACGGCCTGGAGGAGGAGGACGCCCGCTACCCGGCCGATGGCGACGAGGTGTTCCGCCTGCTGCCCGAGCCGCTGGTGGGCCGCGCCGAGGTGCCGTTCTGGTGTGTGATCCCAACGGCCACCGACGATCACCAGCCGCCTTTCCCGGTGGCCCTGCTGGTGCCCGACCACCGCGAGAGCCGGCTGCACGCCTTGCTCTGGGCCGGCGCCCTGGCGGCCGAGGGTCTGGCGACGTGCGCCCTGGACGGCTACGCGCAGGCGGCCACCTTGGACCCCACCGCGGCAGCCGCGCTGGACGCGCTGGAGCCCGGGGGGGGCGGCTCGCCCCTGGTGGCGAGCCTGCGCCAGGGGCGTGCCCGGGATCTCGACAACGACGGAACGGTCGATCCCGACCAGGACCTGCTCGGCGCCGAGCTGGCCCACGCCCGCGACCACGTGCGCCAGAGCCTGGTGGACTGGCTGCAGTTCCTGCGGGTTCTGCGTGGCTTCGACGGCGATCGACGCTGGGCTGTGAGCCGGGCCGAGGGCACGCTGGCGGGGGACTTCGACGGTGACAGCGTGCCCGATCTGGGGGGCCCGACCGCGGCCATCCACGTCACGGGGCGCGGGCTGGGGGGCAACCTGGCGGTGATGCTTGCGGCGCTTGATCCCGGCATCCAGCGGGTGGCTCCGGTGGCCGCCGGCGCCGGGCTCGCCGACGTGCTGGTGCGCACGGGCGACCTGGCGCTGGCCGGGCCCTTCTGGCAGGGCGTCCTGGGACCCCGGGTGGTGGGACGCCCCGGCGAGAGCGGGGCGACGGAGCTGGCCTTCGCCCTCGCGGGCGCTGCGCCGCTCGTCTTCGCCTTCGACGAGCAGCTCCTGCCGGGCGATCAGGTCACCCTCCGCAACCTGGACAACGGCGAGGCGCGGACGGCTGTGGCCGATGGGCTGGGCCAGGTCCAGGTGACCGTGCCCGCCGACGGGCCCGACGCCGACGAGGTGCGGGCACAGCTCCGGGCCGCGGCCGCCGGCGATGATCCGCCGCGGGCCGACGAGCTGGGGGATCGCCTGCAGATCGAGGTGCGTGAGGCCGGGGGGCGGCTGCGGGTGGTGGACGCCCTGGACCTCCCCGTGGAGCGCTTCGGCGCCCGACTCACCGCGGGGGCGCCGCTGGTGGCCCTGTCCACCGGCTTCGGCCTGGAGCGCCGCAGCCCGCGGCTTCGCCGCTTCATGGACGTGGTGCAGACGGTGCTCGACCCGGCCGATCCCGCCCACGCGGCGCCTGCGGTGCTGGCCCCCGGCGGGCAGGCGCGGGACGTGCTGGTGCTGCTCACCGCGGGCGACGCGGTGGTGCCGGTATCCGCCGGCCTGGCGCTGGCGCGGGCCCTGGGGCTGGAGGACGCGGACGCCATGGACCGGCTGGTGAACGCGGGGGCGGTGGTGGGTGCCCCGGATCAGGCGCCGTTGGTGGACGTGGGTGGGCTGGGGGTGGGCGGCGCGGAGCTGTCGCTGGACCCCCCGGTCGCCCCCTCCGCCAGCCTGCCGGGGGGCCGGCTGCACCTGCGGATCGCCTGGCTGGGGCCCGCCGGAGCGCACGGGTTCCAGGGGCCTTCCGCCGAAGCCGACGGCGGTGCGGCGGCGGCGTTGGCCGGCGCGCTGGCGCGGTTCCTGGCGACGGGCACGCCCCCGTAGGTCACGGGGGCAGCGGGGGCCTGGCCTCGGGCCGGGCGGCGCGCCTTACCAGGACGCCTTGCGGTAGGTCTTGTGCTTGGCCAGGAAGTCGCCGTCCGAGAACTGCGCGGGGCTCAGCTCGCGGATGCCCTCGTGGGACATCTCGAGGATGCGATCGGCCACCTGCGACACCATCTGGCGGTCGTGGGTGACGAAGATGCAGGTGCCCTCGTAGTTCTCGAGCGCCTCGGTCAGCGACCGGATCGCCTCCAGGTCCAGGTGGTTGGTGGGCTCGTCCAGCAGCAGCACGTTGGGCTTGAGCAGCATCAGCCGCGCCAGCAGCAGCCGCACGGTCTCACCGCCCGAGAGCACCTTCGTGGGCTTGAAGGGCTCGTCCTTCGTGAACAGCAGCCGCCCGAAGAGGCTGCGAAGCTGCTCCTCGTTGACGTCCTCGTTCCAGTCCCAGAGCCACTGGTGGGCGGTCTTCTCGCTCTTCTCGATCTGCTCGCTGTGGTCCTGCGGCATGTAGCCGAACTGGCACTCGTAGCCCCACTCCACCTTGCCGTCGTCGGCGCGGATCTCCTCGCGCAGCAGGCGCAGCAGGGTGGTCTTCCCGATGCCGTTGGGCCCGACGATGGCCACCTTGTCGCCTCGGAACACGTTGAAGTGGAAGTCATCGACGATGACCTGGTGCTCGAACTGCTTGCACAGGCCGTCCACGCCCAGCACCTGCTTGCCGCTGGGGCGCTTGAGCTCGAAGCGGATGAACGGGCGCTGGATGTTCGACCGCTTCAGGTTGGCAAGCGCGGTGCGCTCCTTCTCGAGCTGCTTCTCGCGGGACTTCACCTGGCTGGCCCGCGAGCCGGCCCGGAAGCGCTGCACGAAGTCCTGGAGCTGGCTGATCTTCTGCTGCTTCGCCGAGTTGGCCATCTCGAGCGCCGAGCGCGCGTTGGCCTTGGCTTCGACCATGTCGTCGTAGTTGCCGTTGTAGACGATGATGGTCTCGTAATCGATGTCGGCGATCTTGGTGCAGACCTCGTTCAGGAAGTGGCGGTCGTGGCTGATGACCACGAGGCAGCCCACGTACTCCTGGAGGAAGGTCTCGAGCCACCGGATGCTCGCGATGTCGAGCGCGTTGGTGGGCTCGTCCAGCAGCAGGCCTTCGGGGTTGCCGAACAGGGCCTGCGCCAGCAGCACGCGCACCTTGTCGCCGCCCTGGAGCTGGCTCATGGGGCCCTGCTGGGCCGCCTCGTCCAGCCCCAGCCCGCCCAGGAGCTCTTCGGCCTCGGCCTCGGCCATGTAGCCGTCTTCCTCGGCGATGACCATCTCCAGCTCGCCCAGGCGCATGCCGTCCTCGTCGGACAGGTCGTCGCCCTTGGCCAGCAGCGCCTCCTTCTCCTGCAGCGCCTTCCAGAGGTGGTGGTTGCCCATGAGCACCACGTCGAGGACCCGGTGCTCCTCGAAGGCGTAGTGGTCCTGGCGCAGCACGCCCAGCTTCCGGGGGCGGTGCACGCGGCCCGAAACCGGATCGATGTCGCCGGACACGATCTTCATGAAGGTGGACTTGCCAGCGCCATTGGGGCCCGTGAGGCCGTAGCGCTCGCCGGCGTTGAAGGTGACGTTGACGTTCTCGAACAGGACCTGGGGCCCGAACGACATCGTCACTTCGGAAACGGTGATCATGGGGGGGTTCCTCGCTCGGGGCGGGTGGCTCGCGACGCGCCTGATTAGCAAATCCCCCCATCCACCGACAACCCCGGGGCCGCCGCCGCGCACAGGGGTGGCGTCGGCGCTTCATATATGAAAGAACGCGTTCCAATCTGAGCCGACCCCCGAGAGGGGGCCGGCGGTTGAAAAGAAGGTGAGGCGATCATGCGAGGGGCGGTGCGGTTTCTGCTGGAGAACTCGCTCTTCCTGATCCTCGGAGCGCTCGCCGCCCTTGCCTGGGCCAACCTCGGGCACGAGAGCTACGAGCACTTCCTGCATCTGGAGCTGTTCCACAACGACTGGGTGGGGCACCCCCACGGCGAGCACCGCTCGTTCACCCTGCATTTCCTGGTGAACGACATGCTCATGGCGATGTTCTTCGCCATCGCCGGCAAGGAGGTGTGGGAGGCCACGCTGCCCGGCGGCCCCCTCAGCAACCCCAAGCAGGCGGCCGCGCCCCTCATCGCCACGTTTGGTGGCATGGCCGGGCCGGTGGGCGTCTACCTGGTGGTGGCCTTGGCCTTGGGCCAGATGGATGAGCTGGGCAACGGCTGGGCCGTGCCCACGGCCACCGACATCGCCTTCAGCTACCTGGTGGCGCGGTTCATCTTCGGTGCCGCCCACCCGGCCATCCCGTTCCTGCTGCTGCTCGCCATCGCCGACGACGCGCTGGGCCTGGTGATCATCGCCATCTTCTACCCGCAGGGCCCCATCGAGCTGCAGTACATGCTGCTGCCGGTGGCGGCCATCGCCATCGGCATCATGTTCAACCGCAAGGGGGTGGTGAGCTTCTGGCCCTACCTCCTGGTGGCCGGCACCATCTCGTGGCTGGGCTTCCACTGGGCCAACCTGCACCCGGCCCTGGGCCTGCTGCCGATCATCCCCACCATGCCCCACGCCCACAGCGACAGCGGCCTGTTCGCCTGGGACGAGTGGAACAAGACCGACACGCTCAACTCGTTCGAGCACTG
The DNA here is from genome assembly GCA_020633555.1 of Myxococcales bacterium. Classification (GTDB taxonomy): domain Bacteria; phylum Myxococcota_A; class Bradymonadia; order UBA7976; family UBA1532; genus JACKDL01. The sequence continues at coordinate 28,795 of JACKDL010000006.1, forward strand.
GTGGAAGAACCCGGTGGAGCTGATCCTGGGCGCCTTCGGCCTGATGAACGCCGGCGTGGCCGTCACAGCCGTGGGCGGCGCCACCTGGGCGGTCATGCTCGGGCTGCTGATTGGCAAGCCGCTGGGGATCTTCCTGCTCGCGACCATCGCGGGGCTCATGGGCTTCACCCTCCCGAAGGGGATGAGCCGCGGGGACCTGTTCGTGGTGGGGTGCGCCGCGGCCATCGGCTTCACGGTGGCCATCTTCGTCGCCAGCGTCGCGTTCCCGCCGGGATCCACCCAGGACGCCGCCAAGATCGGCGCCCTGGGCTCGTTTGGCGCCGCGATCATCACCTTCATTGCCGCCAAGGTGATGGGCGTGGTGAAGGTCGAGGGTGGGCTCTCCACGGACGGCCACTCGGGCCACTGAGGCAGGGCGGGCACCCCATGTGCCCGCGCCGGCTCAGGTCACCGAGCCGAAGAACAGCGCCGCCCACAGCGCCAGAAACGCAATCCCCGTCAGGATGATCGCCGGATCCAGGCGCAGGCCCGCACGGATCTGCGCCGCCAGCGCGGCGTCGTCGGGCTGTTGGCCGTCGCCCAACGGGGGCAACCCGGCCAGGTGACGGCGGGCGGCGGCGAAGTCGCCGCGGGTGTAGGCGGCGGCCGCCGCCTGGAGGGCATCGTCGGGTGGGGCGCTCATGGCGGCAGGCTAGCAGAGCGCGCGCTCAGACACTCCTCCGAAACCGGCAAGGGCTCCCTGGCGGGCGCGCAACGTTCAGGCGACTGCCCCACCTTGGCGCAGGTCGGGGTCATCCGAGCCCGCCCCTGGTTGGAGGTAATCGAAATAAGTCGAAATATGGAGGCAATGGACACGCGCTGGAGGGCTCCCATGTTGCGCATCACTCTCCTTGCCGCCCTGGCCAGCCTCCTGACCGCCGCACCAGCGCTCGCCGACAACACCAGCCTGATCACCCTGGGATTGGGGGGCCAGTACGGGTTCGGCTCCCCCGCGGCCGCCGAGGCGCCCGACGCGGCTCGGTACCAGTACGGGGTGCTGACCCGGGTCAAGCTGCTGCGCTTCATCGGGCTGGAGTTCGCCGCACAGCTCGACGAGCACCCGGCCAGTCAGGCGGAGCGGATCCTGTCGCCCCGTTTCCAAGTGGGCGCGCTGCTCCACGTCATCCCAACCGACTGGTTCAGCCTGTACGCGGCCGCGGGCCTGGGCGCCCATGCGCTGAGCGACACCCTGAACCTGGATGGGGCCTCCACCAGCATCTTCGTGGGGCCCGGGCTCGAGGTGTTCCTGGGTGATCACCTGACGCTGGGGCTGGACGTCCGGGTGCGCGCTCCCGGGCCGCACCACCTGAAGCGCGAGGTGGTGGACACCATGAGCAGCGAGCCCCTCGCGGACCTGGTGCGGCTCGATCAGTGGCAGGGCAACGTCTCGCTGGCTTGGTACTTCTGACCCCCCGGCGGTCCCATCCCGGCCCCGATCCCCTCAGATCACACCTCGATCCACACGCTGGCGCCACCCGCGGGCGTACCGGGCCCCACTTCGTGGCCCACCTTCCCAGAGAAAAGGCCCACCAAAACTGGACATCGGCTGGGGTAGCCTCTAGATCCCACTGGATCCCCCTCCTGCAAAACCAACATTCCTGCGCTTGGGTGGTGTGCTGGAGAGGGGTGAGGCACTTCATCTTGGGGTGTTTCCCAAAGTTGCCCCCTGGTCCCGAAAGGCCATTGACTGCCGATCGGCGCCCCGTAGGATGCAATTGGTGGGAACGAGTGGATCTTGTTCCCAGCGGAGAGGGTCATGGCGGAAGTTGCCGACGGTGCCGGGTCGAGCGCGCCCTACTTGGAGGGCCAGCACGACCACACCGTCGACGACAAGGGTCGGGTGAGCATCCCGGCCGAGTTCCGCAACGCCTTGGGCCTGGAGGAAGGTGACGAGGTCATCGTCACCCGCCACCTGCAGGAGCGCTGCTTGCGCCTGTTCTGGCCCGACGCGTGGACCGACTACCGCAACCAGGCGGCCGCAGCGCCGAAGCCGGTGGCCACCGCGATCAAGCGGGTGGTGGGCGGCACGGCGCGGCGGGTGCGGGTCGATCGGCTCGGCCGGATCCAGATCCCCCTCGTCCTGCGGCGCTACGCCGAGCTCGAAGGGAAGTGCTTCGTGATGGGGCAGGGGCGCTCCATCGAGATCTGGGCCACCGACGTGTGGGACGCCACCCACGGGCCGGAGCGCTACGCCGACCTCGACCTGAGCGAGTTCGAACTCTGAGGCCACGGCCGCCCCGGACTGGGGCGGGGCGGACGGGGTCGCGCAGGTCCTCCGGTGGGCATCCGCCGGGGGGTGGGGTGGTGGAGCGGTGGTCGAGCGGCCTCATGTGCCGGTGCTGTTGGACGCGGTCCGCGAGTGCGCGAGCGCTGCGGCCGGCGAGGTCTGGGTGGACTGCACCCTGGGCTTCGGCGGCCACAGCGAGGCGCTCCTGCAGGCCGGCGCCCGGGTCATCGGCTTCGACCGCGACGCCGCCGCGCGCGCCTACGCCACCGACCGCCTGAGCCCCCACGCCGAACGCCTGACCATCGTGGCCAGCGACTTCCGCCGGTTGCCCACCGTGCTCGCCGAGCTGGGGGTCGAGCGGGTGGACGGGGTGCTCGCCGATCTTGGGGTCTCTTCCTGGCAGCTCGACCAGCCGGAGCGCGGCTTCTCGTTCAAGGCCCCCGGGCCCGTGGACATGCGCATGGATCCCGCCGCGGGCGAGCCGGCGCTGGCGCTCATCGAGCGCTCGTCCACGGCCGAGCTGGCCGACGTCATCCGCCGCTACGGCGAGGAGCGCTTCGCGGGCCCCATCGCCCGGGCGATCCGTGCCTGGGTCGAGGGCGCCGGCCCCCACGACACCCACACGCTGGCGCAGGCCGTGCGCGACGCGCTGCCCAAGCGCGAGGCGGCAAAGCGCAAGATCCACCCGGCCACCCAGACCTTCCAGGCGCTGCGGATCGCGGTGAACGACGAGCTGGGGGCGCTGGAGGATTTGCTGGCGGCGCTGCCTGAGGTGCTGGCCCCCGGCGGCCGGGCGCTGATCATCAGCTTCCACTCGCTCGAAGACCGGCTGGTGAAGCACGCGTTCGCCGAGTGGTGCGGCAAGGCCGGGCACGCGCCTGCGCCGCCCCGCGGCCTGCCCCCGCCGCCCAGCGCGCCGGCCGCCTTCGAGGCGGTCACGCGCAAGCCGCGGGTGGGCAGCGCCGCCGAGATCGAGGCCAACCCGCGGGCACGCAGCGCGAAGCTGCGGGCCGTGCGCAAGCGGAGGGCGGCATGAGGTTCTTCCTGTTCGCCCTGGCCGCGCTGGGGACCTTGAGCTGGACGGGGCTGCGGGTGGTGCGTGCGCGCCACCAGGCGGTGGCGCTCGGCTACGAGATCGCCAAGGAGACCGACCGGCAGCGGGCCCTCACCGAGGAGCTGCGGCGCCTGCGTATCGATCGCGCGGCGCTGCTGAGCCCGGCCGCGCTGGAGCATGTGGCGAAGGAGGCCGGCCTGCGCGTGCCGCAGCCCGACCAGGTGGTGGTGCTGGCCGAGGAGGTCACCGATGGCCGGTAACGTCTTCCGCCGCCGCGGCCCCGTGGAGCCCGGCGCCCGCAAGGGCCGCATGCTGGTGGTGTCCATCCTCATGGCCGGCCTGTTCCTGGGCCTGATCGTGCGCTCGTGGTGGCTGCAGGTGGAGCGGCACGGGCACTTCGCCGATCGCTCCGCCCGCCAGCACCGCACCACCGTGACCCTGCGAGCCCCTCGGGGGCCCGTGTTCGATCGGGAGCGCACCCTGCTGGCCGAGACGGCCATGTGGCCGTCGGTCTACGCCGTGCCCCGGGCCATCGAGAACCCGGCTGAGGTCACCGCGAAGCTCAAGGACATCCTGCCGGTGGACGAGGAGGTCCTCGCCCGGCGCTTGAGCAGCGACAAGGCCTTCGTGTGGCTGGCCCGCCATGTGCGCCCGGACGTGGCCGAGAAGGTCGAAGCCCTGGGCCTGACCACGGTGGCCATCCGCCCCGAGCCCCGCCGGCTGTACCCCCGGCGGAACCTGGCCGGGGCGCTGTTGGGCTTCGCGGGCATCGAGGGCAGCGGCCTCGAGGGCGTCGAGCGCGATCTCGACCGCTACCTGCAGGGCCGCGAGTACACCGTCGAGGCGCTGCGCGACGGCGCGGGCCGCTTCGCCCTGCCCACGGGCGGGGTGCCCATGGAGCGGCTGACCGGCTACGGCGTGGTGTTGACCATCGACGCCCGCATCCAGCAGGTGGCCGAGGACTCGCTGCGCAACCAGGTGCGCGAGATGCAGGCCAAGGGCGGCGTCGTGGTGGTCATGGATCCCCACAACGGCGACATCCTGGCGCTGGCGCAGACGCCCGACTTCGACCCGAACGCCTTCCGCCAGGCGGCGGCGGATGACTGGCGCAACCGCGCCATCACCGACACCCTCGAGCCCGGCTCGACCATGAAGCCGATCCTCATCTCGGCGGCGCTGGACCTGAACAAGACCCGGCCCGACTCGGTGTGGAACGGCTACAAGGGGCGCATGCGGGTGGCGGGCTTCACGCTCACCGACACCCACGCCGAGGACAAGCTCACGACCCTCGAGATCATCAAGTACAGCTCCAACATCGGCACGGTGCAGGTGGCGCAGCGCATCGGTCGCGAGGCCTACCACCGCTACCTGCGGGCCTTTGGCTTCGGCGAGCTCAGCGGCCTGGGGGTGCGCGGCGAGCAGGTGGGGACGCTGCGGCCGGCCCAGACCTGGCGGCCGAGCGAGCTGGCCACCATGTCGTACGGCTACGGCCTGAGCGTCACGCCCATCCAGATGGCGCGGGCCTACGCGGTCATCGCCAACGGGGGCAACCTGGTGCAGCCCCGGCTGGTGCAGTCGGTGGTGGACGGGCAGGGGAAGGTGGTCGAGGCCTTCAAGCCGCGGGTGTTGCGGCGGGTCGTCCGCGCCGACGTCACCCAGGCGGTGACCGAGGGGCTGGTGATGGTCACCGAGAACGGCGGCACGGGGCGTCGGGCGCGGGTGCCCGGGCACGCGGTGGCCGGCAAGACCGGCACGGCCTACAAGGTCAACCCGCTGACCCGGAAGTACGACCACGACATGATCCGCACCTCCTTCGCGGGCTTCGTGCCCGCTCGGGATCCGCGCCTGGTCATCTACGTGGCCATCGACGAGCCCCAGAACGAGAAGCGCTACGGCGGCGTGGTGGCGGCGCCCGTGTTCAGCGAGGTGGCCCGCGAGGCCCTGCCATACCTGGGCGTCGAGGCCACCGAGGCCTACACCGCGGACGACAGCTTCGAAGAGATCGACGAGCGTGAGCACCTGGGCCCCGAGGCGCAGGCGCGGCCGTGGTGGTTCGAAGCGGGGCTGCTGACCGGCGCGCCCAGCCACATGGTGGTGCCCGATCTGAACGGGCTGCCCCTGGCCGACGTGGTGCGCCGCGCCGCCGAACTCAAGGTGCGCGTGCAGGTGCAGGGCGCCGGCCTGGTGGTCGCTCAGCGGCCGTCGCCGGGCGCGCTGCTGCCCGCCGACGGCGTGCTCACCGTGGTCTTCGATCGCCCGGGCACCGACGACGATCACGCGGCCACCCTGGCGGGGGCGCAGTGATGAAGCTGGCGGCCCTGATCGCCGGCATGGACGGCGTGGCCCTGGCCCAGGGCGACGGCGCCGTGGGCGTGCGCGCCGTCACCCACGACAGCCGCGCGGTGGGCGAAGGGGCCCTGTACGTGGCGCTCCCGGGGCGTCGGGTTCATGGGCGCCGCTTCGTGGACGCGGCGGTGGCGCAGGGGGCCGCGGCCATCGCCGTGCCCGCCGGCGAGCCCCTGCCCAAGGTGTCGGTCCCGGTGATCACACTGGCCGCCCCGCGCCCGGCGCTCGCGGCGTTGGCCGCTCGCCTGCATGGCGAGCCCTCGCGGCGCCTGAAGCTGGTGGGCGTCACCGGCACCAACGGCAAGACCACCATCGCCACGTTGCTGGCCGACATGGTGGAGGCGAGCGGGCAGCCCGCGGGGCTCATCGGCACGAACGAGCTGCGGGTGGGCGGCGCCGCCGAGCCGGCGCGGTTCACCACCCCCGAGGCGCCGGTGCTGCAGGCTCTGCTGGGGCAGATGGTGGACGCAGGGGTGCCCGTGGCCGCCATGGAGGTCAGCTCCGTCGGCCTGGCCGAGCACCGGGTGCACGCCAGCCACTTCGCGGCCGTGGCCTTCACGAACCTGAGCCCCGACCACCTGGACTACCACGGCGACATGGCGGCTTACGCGGCCGCCAAGGCGTGCTTGTTCAGCGAGCACCCCGAGGCCCTGGCGGTGATCAACGTCGAGGACGACTTCGGGGCGCAGCTCGCGGCCGATCGCCCCAACACGTGGCGGCTGGCCCTCGATGGTCGGCCGGCCGACGTCTGGGTCGACGGCCTGGCGGTGGACGGGCGCGGCTGGCGTGGGCGGCTGGTGACGCCCGCCGGCGCCGTCGACGTGGTCTGCCCGCTGCTGGGTCGCTTCAACGCGCTGAACGCGGCCACCGCCGGCGCGCTGGCTCTGGCGGTGGGCGTGCCCGCCGCCGCGGTGGCGCAGGTGCTGGGGCGGGCGGCCATCGCCGGGCGCATGCAGGCCGTGGCCGGTGATCAGGGTCCCCAGGTGGTGGTGGACTACGCCCACTCGCCCGATGCCATCACCCGGGTCATCGAGACCCTGCGCCCCATCACCGCGGGCAAGCTGTGGATCGTCTTCGGGTGTGGCGGCGATCGCGACGCCGTGAAGCGGGGGCCCATGGGCGCCGCCGCGGCGGCTGCGGACGCCGTGGTCCTGACGGCCGACAACCCCCGCAGCGAGGACCCGGCGGTGATCGCTGCCGCCGCGCTCGCCGGGGCTGCGTCGGCCGGGCGCCCGCAGGGGCACCGGCCCCAGCCGGGGCGCACCTGGGTGCAGCTCGACCGCCGCGCCGCCATCCAGGGCGCCATCCAGGCGGCCGACGTGACCGACACCGTGCTGGTGGCGGGCAAGGGCCACGAGACCTACCAGGAGGTCGCTGGCGTCCGGCGGCCCTTCGACGACGTGCTCGAGAGCGCGCGCGCCCTGGCGGCGCGGGCCGGCGGGCCGCGCTTCCACACCGACCGTCTGGTGGCCGTCGCCCAGGGCGACCGCGTCCAGGGCGCCGCGCGCCCCTTCGACGGCGTGAGCATCGACACCCGCACCTTGAAGCCCGGGGACGCCTTCTTCGCGCTGCGCGGCCCCAACTTCGATGGCCACCGTTTCCTCGAGAAGGCCTTGGCGGGTGGCGCCGCGGTGCTGGTGGTCGAGGCCGGGCATCCGGCGCTCGCCGAGTTGCGGGTCGGTGACGCCACCGTGGTGGCCGTGGCCGACGTGCAGGGGGCGCTGCAGGCGCTTGCCGCGGCCCACCGGGCGGCCTTCTACGGCACCGTGGTGGCCCTCACCGGCTCCAGCGGGAAGACCACCACCAAGGAGCTGCTCGCCGCCGTGCTGGAGGCCGCGGGCCCCACCCACAAGACCCCGGGCAACCTCAACAACCACCTGGGTCTGCCCCTGACCCTGCTTGGGCTGCGGCCCGAGCACCGCTTCGCCGTGGTCGAGCTGGGCATGAACCACGCCGGCGAGATCGCCGCGCTGGCGGCGCTCGCGCGGCCCACGGTGGGGGTCATCACCAGCGTCGGCGAGGCCCACATCGAGCACCTGGGCAGCGTGGCGGCCATCGCGCGGGCCAAGGGCGAGCTCCTCGACGCTCTGCCCGCCGACGGCCTCGCCATCACGCCCAGCGGCATCCGCCACGAGGGCGAGCTGGTGGCCGGCCTGCGCGCGCCCCGCTGGACCGTGGGTCCTGCGGCCGGCGATCGCGTCGGGATCCGGGCCCCCCGCTCCACGGCGGCAGGCGTGGCCTGTGACCTGGTTGTCGACGGCCGGGTCCACCCGCTGACCCTGCAGCTCGCCGGGGCGCACAACCTGAGCAACGCCGCCTTGGCCGTGGCCGCTGGCCTGGCCTTGGGGGTGACCCCGCAGCGGGCGGTACAGGCGCTGGCCTCCGTGGCGCCGCCGCGCCTGCGGGGCGAGATTCGCGCCCTGCCGGACGGCGGCTCGGTGGTGCTCGATTGCTACAACGCCAACCCCCAGAGCATGCGGGCGGCCGCCGAGACCTTCACGGCCGCGCACCCGCAGGGCTGGCTGGTGCTGGGCGACATGCTGGAGCTCGGCACAGGCGGCCCGGCGCTTCACGCCGATGTAGGCCGGTGGCTCGCCGCTCAGGCACCTCTGGCGCGGATCCTCGCCGTCGGAGCGCTCGCCGCGGAGCTGGCGGCCGGCGCTCGCACCGCTGGGGCCGCCCACGTCTGGGCCGTCGCCGACGTGGACACGGCGGTGCGCACCCTGCGCACCGAGCGGGCGCCCGGCGCGCCCGTCCTGCTGAAGGCCTCGCGCGGCATGGCGCTGGAGCGCGTCTGGGCTCTGCTGAGCCAGGAGGGAGCCTGAGATGGTGCTCTGGTTGCTGATGGACCTGCGGGAGTACTTCCCGCCGCTGCGCGTCTTCCGCTACGCGTCGTTCCGCATCATCGCGGCGATGCTGACGGCGCTGCTGATCAGCTTCGTGCTGCACCCGTGGTTCATCCGCCGGCTGCAGTCCCGCCAGATCGGGCAGGTGGTGCGCAAGGACGGCCCCGAGAGCCACTTCAGCAAGGCCGGAACCCCCACCATGGGTGGCTCGCTGGTGCTGTTCGCGCTGGTGATCCCCACCGTGCTGTGGACGCAGCTCAACAACCCGTACGTCTGGGCCGCGCTGGCCGTGACCGTGGCCTTCGGAGCGGTCGGGTTCATCGACGACTACCTGAAGCTGCGCTACCGCAACAGCAAGGGCCTGCCGGGACGGTTCAAGCTGCTCTTCCAGTTCGTGATCAGCGCTGGGGTGCTTCTGGCGATGATCCGTGAACTCGATGGCTTCGACTTGAACCTGTACGTGCCGTTCTTCAAGCCCGAGACCTTCTCGGTGGAGCTCCCGCTGTGGGCCTTCATCCCCTTCGCCATGATCGTGGTGACGGGGACCAGCAACGCGGTGAACCTCACCGACGGCCTGGACGGCCTGGCCATCGGGCCCGTGATGGTCAGCGCCGGCACCTACATGATCCTGGCCTACGCCACCGGCACGGTGCTCTTCCTGCCCCTGGCGGGTGGCGGCCTGTTCGAGTTCAACATCGCCGAGTACCTGAACCTGCCCCACGTGCCCGGCGTGAGCGAGCTGGCCGTGTTCGCGGCCGCGATCATCGGCGCCGGCGTGGGCTTCCTGTGGTTCAACACCTACCCGGCCATGGTGTTCATGGGAGACGTGGGCAGCCTGGCCCTGGGCGGCGCGCTGGGCATGCTGGCGGTGCTCACCAAGAACGAGCTGCTCAGCGTCATCATCGGCCTGCTGTTCGTCATCGAGGCCCTGTCGGTCATCACCCAGACCACCAGCTTCAAGCTGACGGGCAAGCGGGTGTTCCGCATGGCGCCCATCCACCACCACTTCGAGAAGCTGGGCTGGCCCGAGCCCCGCATCGTGGTGCGCGCCTGGATCTTCTGCATCATCACCGCCCTCGTGGGCCTGGCCAGCGTGAAGCTGCGGTGAGGCACATGAACCTGCGATTCTGGAAGAAGACCAGCGAGGCCCCGGTCGAGGGCCAGACCATGTTCGTCGAGCATCGGTATGACCGGTGGCTGCTCGCGCTCACCCTCATCCTCATGAGCGTGGGCGTGGTGATGGTGTACTCCGCCAGCATCGCGTCGGCGGGCGCCAGCTTCGGCGACGGCGCCCACTACCTGAAGCGTCAGCTCATGTTCGTGGGCCTGGCCCTGGGCGCCATGGTCGTGACCATGAACCTGCACCACGACCTGCTGCGCCGCCTGGCGAAGCCGCTGCTGGTGATGGCGGTGTTGTTGTTGATGGTGGTGCTGCTGCCCGGCGTCTCGGCCACCGCCAAGGGGGCGTCGCGCTGGATCAACCTGGGCCCGCTGCGGTTCCAGCCCGCCGAGATGGTGAAGCTGTGCTGGATCGTCTTTCTGGCCGATCTGCTGTCGCGTCGCCAGGCCGAGCTGGACTCCTTCCGGCGCGCCTGGGGGGTGCCGCTGGCCGCCATGGCCTTGCTGGGCGGCCTGTTGATGCTGCAGCCCGACTTCGGCTCGACGGTCATCTGCGGGGGCCTGATGCTCCTGCTGGTGTGGGCGGCCGGCGCGCGCTGGCTGCACACGCTGGGGTTCATCGGCGCCGGCCTGGCCATGGTGCCGCTGGCGATCCTGGCCGAGCCCTACCGCATGAAGCGGCTGACCGCCTTCCTGTCGCCCGAAGATGATCCGCTGGGGGTGTCCTTCCACATCAACCAGGCGCTCATCAGCTTCGGCAGCGGCGAGTGGTTCGGTCAGGGCCTGGGGAACAGCACGCAGAAGCTGCTGTACCTGCCCGAGGCCCACACCGACTTCATCTTCAGCATCGTGGGCGAGGAGCTGGGGCTGTTCGGGGGCCTGATGATCATGACCCTGTTCGGGCTGTTCGTCTGGCGGGGCTTCCACATCGCCCGCAAGGCCACCACGGCCTTCGGCGCCCTGCTGGCCTTTGGCATCACCGCCGAGATCGGCTTCCAGGCGCTGGTGAACATGTCGGTGGCCACCGCCATGATGCCCACCAAGGGGCTGACGCTGCCCTTCGTCAGCTACGGCGGCAGCTCGGTCCTCATCCTGGGCGCGTCCGTGGGCGTGCTCTTGAACATCTCGCGCCAGGAGCCGCCGCCGGCCTGGATGCACCGCCTCATCGCCGAGAAGCCCAAGGCCCGCCGGGTCACCAGCAGCAACCGCCGCCTCGCGGCGAAGGGGGCGGCATGAACGCCCGGATCCTGGCGGTGGTGGGCGGCGGCACCGGGGGGCACGTGTACCCGGGCATCGCCGTGGCGCAGGCCTGGCTCGATCGGGTCGAGGGCGGCCAGGTGGTGTACGTGGGCAGCCCCACGGGCATGGAGGCCAAGGCGGCCCCCGCGGCCGGCCTGCCCTTCGAGGCCGTCGAGGCCCGCCGCTTGAAGAACGCCGGCGCCGTGGAGCGCCTGAAGACCCTCGTGCGCCTGCCCGCCGCCATCTGGCAGGGCCACAAGCTGCTCAAGCGCCTGCAGCCTTCGGTGGTGCTGGGCGTGGGGGGCTACGTCTCGGGCCCGGTGGTGCTGGCGGCTGCGCTGGGCCGTCGCCCGTGCGCCATCGCCGAGCAGAACGCGCGGCCCGGGCTCACCAACCGGATCCTCGCGCGCTTCGTGCGGCGGGTCTACAGCGCGTTCCCCGAGGTGGCCGCCCGGCTGCCCGCCCGCAAGGTGCGGCAGCTCGGAAACCCGGTACGGCCCGCCTTCCGCGCCGCGGCGGCGGCTGCGCCCGCAGCGGGCGCCACCCGGCGCGTGCTGGTCATCGGGGGCAGCCAGGGCGCCAAGGCACTGAACGAGAAGCTCCCGCCCGCCCTGGCCGAGCTGCGGGGGCGGTTCCCGTCGCTCGAGGTCAGGCACCAGACCGGGCGCGGCAAGGACGAGCCCGTCCGCGCGGCCTATGCCCAGGCCGGCTGGCCCGAGGCCCGGGTCGAGGTCTTCATCGACGACGTGGCGGCAGCGCTGGCGTGGGCAGATCTGGTGGTGGCGCGGGCCGGTGCCACCACGGTGGCCGAGCTGGCCGTCATCGGGCGCCCCGCCCTCTTCGTGCCCTTCCCGTACGCCGCCGACGATCACCAGGCCGCCAACGCGGCGTCCCTGGTGGACGCGGGCGCGGCGCTGATGGAGCGCGAGGAGACCTTGGATCACGACCGGCTGGTGGGTCGCCTGGCCGAGCTGCTGGGCGAGCCGGAGCGCCTGCGCGCCATGGCCAGCGCCGCCCGCGCGGTGGCCCGCCCCGCGGCCGCCGACGACATCGTCGCCGATCTGCTGGATCTGGCGGGGGAGGGGGCCCGATGAGCCGCTTCAAGGACGTCACCGTGGGTCTGCTGCTGGGCGGGCCGTCCAGCGAGGCGGCCGTGAGCCGCGTCACCGGCGCCGCCATCGCCCGCGCGCTGCGCAACACGGGCCACTCGGTGGTCGAGATCGATCCGGGCCAGGGCCTGGATCTGCCCGAGCGGCTGCGGGCGGCGGGGGTCGGGGTGGTCTACAACGCCCTGCACGGCACCCTGGCCGAGGACGGCCGCCTGCCCGGCCTGCTGGATTGGCTCGGCCTGCCCTACACGGGGGAGGACTGCCGCACCTCGGCCATCACCTTCGACAAGGCGGTCAGCCGGGCTCTGGCGGAGCGCGCCGGGCTGCCCATGCCCGCCGGCGTCATCTGGCCCAGCGACGGTGCCGCCACGCGCCGGCTGGACGAGCTGCCCTTCGGACTCCCGGTGGTGGTCAAGCCCGTGGCCGAGGGCTCGAGCGTGGGCGTGAGCCTGGTGCGTGAGCCCGGCGAGTGGGCGCCGGCCCTGGCCGCCGCCGCCACCGGCGGCGAGGTCACCGTCGAGGCCTATGTGGCCGGCACCGAGCTCTCGGTGGGGGTGGTGCGTGGCAAGGCGCTGGGCACCGCCGAGATCGTGCCGAAGCGCGCCTTCTACGACTACGAGGCCAAGTACGGCAACGCGGGCACCGAGTACTTCGTCCCGGCGCGGATCGAGCCCGCCGTGGCGGCGGAGGTCGAGGCGCTGGCCGAGCGGGCCGTGGCGGCCTTCGGCTGCCGGGGCGCCGTGCGGGTGGACTTCCTGCTGGGCGCAGACGGCCCGGTGTTCCTCGAGGTGAACACCCTGCCCGGGATGACCCCGTCGAGCCTGCTGCCCAAGATCGCGGCGGGGGCGGGGCTGCCCTTCGACGCCCTCATTGACGGGATCCTGGACGACGCCCGCTGTGGGCGGGAGGTGAGCCATGGGGCGTAACCGCCTGAAGACCGAGGGCGGGCCGTCCCTTCGCGCCCGCTTGGGGACCGGCGCTCGCTGGGCCTGGCGACTGGCCCGCCCGGCGCTGCTGGTGACGCTGGCGCTCACCGCCATCGGGGGGATCGGCTACGCCGGCTGGCGCGCCGTGCTGCGCTCGCCCTACTTCACCGTGCGCAGCGTGGACGTGCCGCCCACGGTCCACCTGACCCGGGCCGAGGTGGTGCGCCTCATCGGTCTGGAGGGGCCGCGCAACCTGTTCGACTTCGACCCGCGCGAGGCGGGCCGAGCGCTCAGCGAGCACCCTTGGATCGCCAAGGCGTCAGTGACCAAGCGCCTGCCCAACGAGGTCGCGGTGCACATCGTCGAGCGAGAGGCGGCGGGCGTGCTGGTGCTCGATCAGCTCTACCTGGTGGACGGCACCGGGCTGGCCTTCGCGCTGGCCGACTCGAACCAGGCCTCGCGCCAGACGCTGGTGACGGGCCTCGACCGCGGGCGCTACGAGGACGACCCCAAGGCCGCTCAGGCCGCCGTGCGGGAGGCTCTCGCGGTCGCCCGGCGGTACGCCCTGAGCCCGCTGGCGGATCCGCACCCCTTGAGCAACGTGCATCTGGGTGAAGGTGGTCGAATCGAGTTGCAATTGGGCAAGACTCGGGTCGTCCTTGGGCAGGGGAACTGGAACAATAAGCTGGCGCAACTCGGGCGGATCTTCGACCGCCTGAACGAGCGGAACATGGACGCGGCCTACATCCTGCTGTCGGAGGACCTGGACCGCGCGATCGTCAAGGAAGTGCCTCGGGCCAGCGCCATCTCGGCGCGGCTGCGGGTGGTGAAGCCGGAGGGGGCTGGGGACCGATGACCAAGGACACGATCATCGCGGGGCTGGACCTGGGAACCAGCCGGATCAAGTGCGTCGTCGCCGTGCGCCATGAGGATGGCCAGGTGGACGTCATCGGCACCGGGACGCACCCGGCGAAGGGGCTGCGCAACGGCGGGGTGTGCAACCCCGAGGACGCCGCGCGCTCCATCCGGGCGGCCGTCGAGGAGGCCGAGCTCATGGCGGGCTGTGAGATCAACGAGGTCTTCCTCGCCATCTCGGGCCGCCACCTCGAGAGCTTCAACAGCTATGGCATGGTGCGCGTGGAGGGCGAGACCATCGCCGCCAGCGACCTGGAGCGGGTCGTCGACATGGCGCGCGCGGTCCGGCTGCCTGCGGATCAGGCCATCCTGCACGTGGTGCCCCAGTCCTACGTCATCGATGGCCAGCCCGGCATCAGCCGGCCGCTCGGCATGTCCGGCGTGCGGCTCGAGGTCGCCGCGCACGTGATCCTGGGCCACCAGGAGCCGATCCAGCAGATCGAGGCTTGCTGCCGTGACGCCGGCCTGCAGGTGGTCGATGTGCTGCTCGCGCCGCTGGCCCAGGCCGAGGTGGTCCTGACGCCCCAGTCCAAGGACCTGGGCGTGGTGCTGGTGGACATCGGCGGCGACACCACCGACATCGCCGTCTTCGTCGAGGGCTCGCTGCAGCACACGGCGGTGCTGCCGGTGGGCGGTGAGCACATCACCCTGGACATCAAGAAGTGCCTGAACACGCCCACGGTGGAGGCTGAGCACCTGAAGCAGACCCACGGGGCCGTGCTCGACGAGGACATGGACCTGGACGCGGTGGTCGAGGTCCCCGGCGTGGGCGGTCGGCGGCCGCGCCACATCAAGCGCCACGCCCTGTGCGAGATCATCGACGCCCGCGTCGACGAGATCCTGAAGCTGGTGGCCGACGAGCTCCAGCAGGTGGGTTACCCCGAAGGCCTGCCGGGGGGGGTCGTGTTCACCGGGGGCGCCGCCAACCTTCAGGGGCTCTGCGAGCTGGCTGAGCGCGTGCTCGACATGCCGGCCACCCTGGGGGGCCCCAAGGGGCTGAACGGCCTCTCGGACGTGGTGCAGAACCCTCGCTACGCCACGGCATGTGGACTGGTTGTGTGTGGCATCAACCAGCGACACATGATGTGGTATGGCAGGCAGAAGAATGTTGTTCCTCGAAAGGGGATCTTCAGCATGTTCCAGCGTCTCTTCTCCCGCTAAGGGTAATTCTGGTTTAGTGCTGTCAAAACAAAGCTTTCCAAGAAAGTTTGACAGGTTCCAGAATCAGTGCTTGTGCTCCTGAAACCTACCTCATAAGCTCTGAAAACCGCCTCGGAGGGGGCGGGATCAATCAGTGGAAGACGTTGACTTCGCTTGCGAATTTGGGGGCGAGCGGAGCCGGCAGGGGTGGTGTGTCATGGACAGCATCTTCGAGTACGTCGGGAACTCCGGCGCCAAGCTCAAGGTCATCGGTGTGGGTGGGGGCGGCGGCAACGCCGTGGCCACCATGCTCACGAGCGGTCTCAAGGGCGTGGACTTCATCGTCGCCAACACCGACGCGCAGGCGTTGGAGCACTCTGGGGCGCCCATCAAGCTCCAGATCGGCGGCGGCCTCACCAAGGGTCTGGGCGCGGGGGCCAACCCCGACGTCGGTCGCGACGCGGCCCTTGAGGACCAGCGCCTGATCGGCGAGGCCCTGGGCGGCGCCGACATGGTGTTCGTAACCGCCGGCATGGGTGGCGGTACCGGCACGGGCGCGGCGCCCGTCATCGCGCGGGCTGCCCGCGAGCAGGGTGCGTTGACGGTCGGCGTGGTGACCCGCCCGTTCAACTTCGAGGGCAAGGCCCGGCGGCGGCGCGCGGACGCGGGCATCGAGGCCCTGGCGGCCGAGGTGGACACCCTGGTGGTGATCCCCAACCAGCGGCTGCTGGCCATCAGCGACGGCCAGACCACCATGCTGGACGCCTTCAAGCTGGCCGATCAGGTGCTCTTCGACGCCGTCATGGGCATCAGCGACTTGATCACCAACCACGGCATGATCAACGTCGACTTCGCCGACGTGCGCACCATCATGGCCAACCAGGGCATGGCGCTCATGGGCACCGGGCGGGCCAGCGGCCCCAACCGGGCCCTCGAGGCGGCGCAGGAGGCCATCTCGAGCCCGCTGCTCGACAACGTGAGCATCCAGGGCGCCCGCGGCATCCTGATCAACTTCACGGGCGGCACCGATCTGCGCATGGCCGAGATCGAGGAGGCCGCGAGCCTGGTCGAGGACGCCGCCCACGAGGACGTGAACCTGATCTTCGGCACGGTCATCGACGAGACCATGTCGGACGAGATCAAGATCACGGTCATCGCCACCGGCTTCGCCGACGAGGACGAGCAGCGCGCCCCGGCGCCGCAGCAGCGGGTGGCCCCGGCCCCCGAGCGGCGGGTGACCCCCAGCTTCGGCGCGCCGGCCGAGCCCTCGCAGGCCAGCGATGCTTCGGGCGAGTGGTCCTTCATGCCCACCGCCACGCCGCCCGCCGAAGCGGATCGGCACCAGGCTGCAGCGCAGCTCAGCTTCGGGCAGAGGGCGAGCAACATCGCCCCGCCGACGCCCCCTGGGGCGGTGGCTGCCCAGCAGCGCACCGTGAGCACCAGCCCGCCGCCGCGGGTTGCCCGTCCGGGCACCGGGGCGCTGCCCATGGGCCGCACCACCGGCTCGCTGGGCCGGCAGGTCGTGCCTCCGGTGGCCACCCCGCGGCCGTCCACGGGGTCCATCCGGGGCGTGACCCCGCCGGGCGGCCTGCCCGTGGTCCGCCGCCGGCTGGACGACGACCTGAGTACCCCCGCGGTGCAGCGCAACGGCGGCGCCCGCAGCGTCGGCGAAGATCCCATGGGCGAGAGCTTCTGGGACGCCAGCGACGACGAGGTCGAGCTGACCGTGGCCCCGGGCTGGCTCTCGGGCGGCCGCACCCGCACCGACTCGCACTCTTGATTCCGAGGCTGGAGGGCGGCGGGAAGTCACCACCCCCCCGTCGCCCTTCAGCTTCGCCCCTTTCTTCTGCGGCGTCCGCCGCGGCCGCTTCTCCTCCGACAGGTTGTTGACGTCCCTCAGCGACGCTGGCTGCAGCGAGGGCTGGTGGCTCGCGGGCCTTGGCTCGTGGCGCTGTCAGGCAGGTGCGTGGTGGCGGTTTGTGCCGGGGTGAACCGGCTGGCGCCGGTTCACCCCTTCGGCTGCAGGTGGCCACGATCACCGCGACCGCCGGTCAGGTCGGCTCCGGGGCAAATCCTCGGGGCCTGGCCGCGGCAAGGCCGCGACCAGCCCCCTGCGGGCGCCCCATCGCCGACCTGCCCGGCGGCCGCTCCGCGCTGGCCGGATGAGGGGTGGGAGAGTTTGAGATGTGACGTTGTTGGCGGTCTCGCGCTCTGCGGATGCCGGCGGTGCCTTGGGCCTCGTAGGTCGCGGCGCTGTCAGGCAGGTGCGTGGTGGCGGTTTGTGCCGGGGTGAACCGGCTGGCGCCGGTTCACCCCCTTCGGCTGCAGGTGGCCACGCACACCGCGACCGCCGGGCAGGTCGGCTCCGGGGCAAATCCTCGGGGGCTGGCCGCGGCAAGGCCGCGTCCAGCCTCCCTGCGGGCGCCCCATCGCCGACCTGCCCGGCGGCCGCTCCGCGGTGGCCAGATGAGGGGTGGGAGAGTTTGAGATGTGACGTTGTGGGCGGTCTGGCGTTGGGTGGCCGGCAGGCTTGTCTGGGTTCTTCGCACGCGGCCGTGCCAGCGCGGCCCGTTGGGCTCCGCTAGGGTGTTGGCCAGGGTCTGGCGGAGGGCAGAATGTCGGATATGGAGGCCAATCGGTCAGCGTGGCGGATTCGCGGGCGGCTGGTTGTTGTGGCCCTGACCCTTGCCGGGGGCCTGGGGCTGTTTGTGGTGCGTCCGTATTTGGTCGTCGAGGCGCGTCGCAACCGCGCAAGAGCTCAACTGGACCGGCTAAGGAGTGGGCTGGTCAGCTACTACTCAGCCGAGCATGCAGCACGAAGTGGCTACATTCTCCCGAAGCAGTTTCCGCGCGTAAGCACTGAGGCCAACGCATGGATGACCTGCGAGGGCGCCGTGTCGAATGGCCCGTCAAGCTGGGCTCATCCAGATTGGCGTATGCTGGGGCTGAGGGCCGACGAGGAGCCCAGCTACTTCACCTTTCGCCTTCGCTCATGGGGCATTGGCTGTTCGAGCGGCTTCGAACTCACGGCGACGGGTCGTCCGGACTGCGGGGCGGAGGTCGAGACCTACTTCCGTCGGGCTCAACTGGTCTGCGAGCCAGTGATTTCTGAGCCGGGCTGTCGGTCGCAGCTGGAGTAGGTGCGATGCCTGCCGCCAACCGCGGCACTTGAGGCGCGGGGGGGCGCTCCCGTATGTTGCCGGCCGTGAATGGAGCCCCCGACGCGCCGTCGGTGGCGGCCGTTCCGGCCCGGTGAGAGGTCGGGGTACGGCAAACAGAACTCTCCTGAACACGGCGGAGGACGCATGAAGCGCTGGCTGAACGGGCTGCTCGTCGGGGCGGCGGTGACCGCGATGACGGGCCCGGCGGTGGCCAAGAAGAAGAAGCCCACGGAGCAGGCGCCGGTGTCGGTGCAGGTGGAGAACACCTGCGACGCCGAGCAGGTCCTGAAGGTGGGCGACGCGGCCTTCACTGTAGCGGCGAAGGGCAAGTCCGAGGCGCAGCCGCTGCCGGGGCGCGAGGACTGGTCCTTCCCCATCTTCCTGGGTGCGGCGAAGATCGATCTGGGGCTCCTGAGCCTCGAGTCGGGCGGCAGCTACGTGGTGAGCCTGAGCGGGTGCACCGCCGAGGGCGCTGATGTGGGCACCAAGAACCTGGCGGAGCGGCCGAAGGGCGTGTCGCCCGAGGCGGCGGCGCAGGTGCGCTTCCGCAACCGGCAGCGCAACCCCATGGAGTACAAGGCGGGCGCGGTGGGCCGCTTCATGCCCCTGTCGGTGGCCATGACCAGCTACAAGGAGCAGGCGGCCGGCGACATGGAGTTCACCCTGCGGCTGCGCGCCGCGAAGCGCGGGCCGGTGCTGGGCATGCGCAAGGGCGGCATCACGGTGGAGGGCGGCCACAAGTACCTGGTCGAGGCCAACCCCGTGGGGCGCGCCATCTTCTTCAAGTTCGAGGACGAGGGCTGGGTCCAGCCCTGACTCCAGCTCAAGGCCTGGCCGGGGCAGGAGCGGGGCGTCAGTCCACGCCCGCCGGCTGGCCAAGCTTCGAGGGGTCGCTGGCGCCGGTCAGCCACAGCCCATCCCGTCCCACCGCCTGCACCGCGTTGTAGCGGTCCCAGCGCTCCACGGTGTGGCCACGGCGCTTCAGGGCGTCCACGACATCCACCGGCAGGTCGCGCTCGACCATCACGCGCTCGGGGACCCACTGGTGGTGGATCCGGGGGGCCTCGACGGCAGCGCGGACGGGCATGTCGAAAGCCAAGACGTTCAGCAGCACCTGCACCGTGCCGGTGATGATGGTGGGCCCGCCCGAGCCGCCCACCACCAGCACGGGCACGCCGTCCTTCAGCACCACCGTGGGCGTCATGCTGGAGAGCGGCCGCTTACCGGGCGCGATGGCGTTGGCCTCTCGGCCGATGAGCCCGAAGGCGTTGGGCACCCCGGGCTTGGCCACGAAGTCGTCCATCTCGTCGTTCAGCAGCAGCCCGGTGTCGCCGGCCACGTAGTAGCTGCCGAAGCCGGTGTTGATGGTGCTGGTGAGCGCCACGGCGTTGCCCTCGGCGTCCACCACGCTGAAGTGGGTGGTGCCGCCGTCCTTGGGGAGCGTGAAGGGCTGCCCGTAGGCCTCGCGGGCCAGGGTGGCGTCCGGCCGGAAGGCGGCCTGCACCCGCGCGATGGCGTCGGGGCTGAGCAGCTCGTCGACCGGCACGGGGGTGAAGTCGGGGTCGCCCATGATCCGGGCCCGATCGGCGAAGGCGTGCTTCAGGGCCTCGCTCAGGCGGTGCAGGTAAGCGCTGCTGTTGTGCCCCAAGGCCTTCAGATCGACGGGCTCGAGCACCTTGAGGACCTGCGCCAACACCGCCCCGCCGCTGCTGGGCGGGGGCATGGACAGCACCCGGTAGCCGCGCCAGTCCAGGGCGATCAGGGGCCGGCGCTTCACCTGGTAGGCGGCCAGGTCGGCTTGGGTGATGAGGCCGCCGTCCTTGGCCATGGCCGCCGCCAGCCGCTGGCCTACGTCCCCGCGGTAGAGCGGATCGGCCCCCTTCGCCTGCAGGAGCGCGAGCGTTCGAGCCAGCGCGGGCCGCTTGACCGTGGCGCCCAGGGGCAGCGGCTGGCCCGTGGCGTCCAGGAAGCTGGCGGCCAGGTCGGGCGACTTGGCAACTTGGGCCAGGCTGCGGCTGAGCCGGCTGTGCAGCAACGCGTGCATGGGGAAGCCGTCCCGCGCCAGGCGGAGCGCAGGGGCCACCAGGCGGGCCCACGGGAGCTTCCCGTGGGCCTTGTGCAGGGCCCACAGCCCAGCGAGCTCGCCCGGGACCCCCGCCGCCCGGGGCCCGATGCGGCTGGCGCCCTCGATCACCTCGCCATTTGCGTCCAGGTACATGTTGGCGGTGGCCTTGCCGGGGGCCACTTCGCGGAAGTCGAGGGCGAAGGCGTCCGCGGTGCGGCGGTGGACCACGGCGAACCCACCTCCACCCAGGCCGCTGGCGAAGGGGTGCACCACCCCCAGCACCAGGGCGGTGGTGATGGCCGCGTCCACGGCGTCGCCGCCTTCGGCCAGCACCCGGGCGCCCTCAGCCGACGCCGTGGCGTTGTCGGCGGCCACCATGCCCTTGCGGGCCTGGGCCGGGGGGTGGCTCTCGGCCAGCCCCACGCAGGGCCAGGCCAGGGCGAGCAGCAGCAGGGTGGCGGCGATGTGGCGCATGGGCGCTCCTCTCAAGGGACGGTGACAGCGGTGGGCGGCGAGGGGGCGGTGAGCGTCTGGCTGGCCTCGAAGCGCACCGTGTACTGGTGCGGACCGCGGGCCGCCGCGTCCTGGGCACCGGGGGCGTCGGCGGGCAGCCGCTGCACCAGGTGGCCGTCCCGCAGCAGCAGCACGGTTTGGGTGCCCGCGGGCGGGGGCAGCCAGGTGATCTGCACCACGCCGGCGCCGAAGAAGGCCAACGGCGGGGGCGGCGGGGCGGGCGGCTCGGTCCACGGCAAGGGGACGGGATCACCCGGCGCGCCCGGGGCCACGGGATCCGGCCCGCCCAGGCGCAGCATGGGGGGTGGCGCGCCCGCCTGTCGGGGGATCCGCAGCACCGCGCCCGGCGCGGTCACCGGCGGTTTTCCGTCCAGCCAGACCAGGGCGCGCTCGGTGTCCAGGTGCACCCACCACCCCTCGGGGCTGCACAGCACCTTCACGACTTTGGGAGGGGAGGGCCGTTCGGGGCGGGGCGCGCCCGCGACGCCACAGCCCGCGAGCAGGGCGCCCAGCAGGGCCATGCTGCGCCAGGCTGAGGGCCGGGCCCGGTCCACGGCTACCCGTGCCGGGCGGCCAGGCGGGCCTTGGCGGCGGCCAGGGCCTCGGCCACCCGCAGGGGGGCGGTGCCGCCCTGGCTGGTGCGGGCGGCCACGCTGGCCTCGACGGTGACGGCCCGCAGGATGTCCTCGGCGAACGCGCTGTGGAACCGCTGGAACTCCGCCAGCGTCAGGGCGGTCAGCGGCCGCTGCTCGGCGATGCACCACCCCACCAGGCGGCCCACGACGTGGTGCGCTTCGCGGAAGGGCACGCCCTTGTTCGCCAGGTAGTCCGCCACGTCGGTGGCGGTGACGAAGCCGGCGTCGCAGGCGGCGCGCATGCGGTCGGCCCGCCAGGTGGTGGCCGGCAGCAGGCGGATCATGGCCTCGAGGCTGTCGCGCACCGTGTCGGCGGCGTCGAACAGGGCCTCTTTGTCCTCTTGCAGGTCCTTGTTGTAGGCCAGCGGCAGGCCCTTCAGCACCGTGAGCAGCGCCACCAGATCCCCGAAGACCCGGCCGGTCTTCCCGCGCACCAGCTCAGGGATGTCAGGGTTCTTCTTCTGGGGCATGATGCTGGAGCCGGTGGCGAAGGCGTCGCCCAACTCGATGAAGCCGAACTCCTGGCTCGACCACACCACCAGCTCCTCGCTCAGCCGGCTCAGGTGCACCATGCACAGGCTGGCGGCGCTGGCGAACTCCACCGCGAAGTCCCGATCGCCCACGGCGTCCAGGCTGTTGGCCGCGGGGCGGTCGAAGCCCAGGGCCTTGGCGGTGGCTGCGCGGTCGATGGGGAAGGGGGTGCCCGCCAGGGCGGCGCAGCCCAGCGGCGACTCGGCGGCCCGCCGCCGGCAGTCGGCGAAGCGGCCCCGATCGCGGTCCAGCATCTCGACGTAGGCCAGCAGGTGGTGGGCCAGCAGCACGGGCTGGGCCCGCTGCAGGTGGGTGTACCCCGGCAGGATGGCCTGGCCGTGCTCTTCAGCAGCCTGGATCAGCACGCCCTGCAGGGCGTCCAGCCGGGGCAGCACCTGCGCGTCGATGAAGTCCAGCACCCACAGGCGCAGGTCCGTGGCCACCTGGTCGTTGCGGCTGCGGGCCGTGTGCAGCCGGCCGCCCGCCGCGCCGATGCGGGCGGTGAGCCGGTGCTCCACGTTCATGTGCACGTCTTCCAGGGCCACCGACCAGTCGAAGTCGCCCGCGTCGATGTCGGCCTTCACGGCCTCCAGACCGGCGGTGATGGCGGCGGCATCCTCGGCGCTGATGACCCCCTGAGCCGCCAGCATGCGGGCGTGGGCCTGCGAGCCGGCGATGTCCTGGGCGTACAGCCGCTGGTCGAAGCCGACCGAGGCGTTCAGGCGGGCGACGAAGGCGTCGGTGGGCTCGCTGAACCGGCCACCCCAGGTGATCTGGGGGCCGGCCTTCTTGTCGGTGGAGTCGGCCATGGGCTCAGAACTGGATCCCGATCATCGTCTGCAGGGTCTGGGCGGTGCCGGGCTCGTCCAGGATCTGGCGGCCCGTGGCGTCAAGCCGGTTGAAGGCGGCCATGGGGAACCAGACGCCATAGGCCACCGACCAGCGGAAGCGGTCGAACTCGGTGATGAAGAGCTCGGCGTCGAACTCCAGGCCCAGGTTGGGATCGTCGCCGGGGGTGGCGTCGGCCTCCAGGGCGCGGCCGTAGATGGCGCTGATCTTGAAGCCCCAGGCCTCGCGCTCATCCTCGATGAAGTTGTAGCCCACGTACGGCTTGAAATAGAGGGCGTTGGTCACCGAGCCGATGACCTCGCGGAACATGATCATGTCGACGATGTAGTCGCGATCGAACCGGAAGTTGGTGATGGACTGGTCCCGGGGGCGGTCGGGATCGATGGGCGCCTTGTCCAGCACACCGAAGCCGTCGGTGCTGTCGCCCGAGGCGCCGCCCTGGTGGAAGCCGTACTTCAGCTTGCCGTAGCTGGCGTCGAACTCCAGCGCGTAGCCCCACTGCTCGATGTCGCGCTTGCGCTGGTAGATGCGCTGCGACGCGGGGCAGTTGTCGATCTCGTCGGGGCCGATGGCGTCGTCGGCGCAGACCACCGGGTCCTTGCTCTGCAGGGCGCCGATGGGCACGTCGTTGACGGTGCCGAAGATGCCCACCAGCTCGAGCTGCACCTTGTAGTGCTGGCCCTTCTCGGGGCGGTACTCGAAGTTGAACCAGGCGTCGGGGATGAAGGCGTCGGTCTCGGAGTTCAAACTGATGACTGGGTCTTGTGGGCCCCGGAGGGGGAGCGAACTCCCTGTTTCGATGGCGCGGTCCTGGCTGCGCAGGACGGTGTAGATGCCCCAGTCGAAGACGGGCTTGCGCACCTCGTTCAGGTCGCGCTCCCGAGCCTCTTTCTCTTCGCGGGTGACGGGCTTGTCGAACAGGGCGATGACCCACTCGTTCACGTCGTCGCGCTGGTCGATGTCGAAGGGCTGGCCCTGGCGCTGGTTCAGGCTGTCGTGCAGCCCGCTGAAGCCCACCAGGCCCTCGCTGGGGAAGTCCCAGGCGAAGGCGACGTAGGTGCCGAACAGCTTGGTGACGCCCATGATGCGGTCGACGCTGTCGCCGAAGTCGCAATCCAGGCAGTTGCCGCTGTTGGCCAGCACGCCCAGGCCCCAGTGGCTCATCATGCGGCCGAAGGCCAGCAGGCCCAGGGGGGTCTTCCACTCGCCCCACAGGTGCTTCACCCGCACGCTGTCGCGGTAGCCGTTGATGCCGGCCTCGGGCGTGGTCTGGGTGCCGCTGAAGGTCTCGGTGGGCACGTCGGGGCGGGCGGTGAAACCCCGGCCGCCGCCGATGGCGCCGCCGTCGGGGGTGGAGCCCAGCACCAGGTTGTCCAGCACGTCCAGCGTGGTCTTGATACGCAGCGTCTCGCTGATGTGCAGCGTGGGCTGGTAGCGGAAGCGCACGTTGGCGCTGGCCTGGCTGTCGCCGCCGTTGGTGGGCGGCGGGACCGGCGAGCTGCCGCCACCGGTGTCGGTGGAGGTGTCCAGGTCGAAGTTGTGGAACAGATCCGCCCGGATGCGGAAGTAGCCATGGTGCTCGAACCAGGGGAACGAGGCCTCGGCCACGGGGCCCGTGCTGGCGTCCCAGTTGGCCTGGATGGGCGCGGCGCCCTTCGAGGGCTCGACGGGGGCGGGCTCCCAGGCGGGCAGCCCGTCATCGCCCCCGCCGCCCCAGGCGGGCAGGCCATCGTTCTTGGCCCGGGGCTGGGCCTGGACGTTGGCCTCGGGCTTCGCCGCCGCGCCGACCTTGCTGGGCGGGGCCGCCGGCGCCTGTGCCGGGCTCTCGCCGTCCTCACCGTCCGCGCCCTGTGCGCTGTCCACGCCGCCGGCGTCCTCAGACCCCCCGCTGGCGGCCTCCTCGTTCGGGCCCTCGGTGGGGGGCGCGTCCGGGCTCTCATCCACGGCGGGCTGGGCCCAGGCGGTGGTCACGCCACCGAGGGCCAGCGCCAAGGCAAGCAACTGGGCTGCACGCATGCGGGGGATCCTCGCTCGGGTCTCCGGGGGCTCGCGGACGAGCTGACGGGTCGGGGTAGCACGGGGCCGGGGTGGCGTCAATGCCGGCGCAAGGCGCGCGGGCCCTGTCAGAACAGGCCTTTCAGGGCCTTCTTGGCCTTGTCGGACGCCTTCTTCTTGGCCTTGTCGGCCTCGGCCTTGGCGCGGGCCTTCGCCTTGTCAGCCTCGGCCTGGGCCCGGGCCTTCGCCTTGTCGGCCTCGGCCTGAGCCCGGGCCTTCGCCTGGTCCACCTCGGCCTGGGCGCGGGCCTTCGCCTCGGCGGCCAGCCGCTCGGCCTCGGCCTTGGCGGCGGCCACCTGCGAGCCGGCGGCGGCGGTGAGCAGGGCGGTGGCCAGCTTGTCCACCTCGACCCCGCCGAACTTGGGATCGGTGAGGGTGCCGGCCAGCTTCAGGCCCACCGGGATGGGGCCCGCGGGGTTGATCTTGCCGCCGCTGATCCGCGCCACCAGGGCGGGCGCCACCTGTACGGTGCCCACCAGATCCAGGCTCTGGTCCAGGCCGATGGCGCCGTTCAGGGTCATGGGCCCCTGCGGCGTCATCAGGGACATCGGCTCCTTCAAGCGCATCTGGCCGTCCTTGACTTCGAAGCTGCCGGCCAGGCTCTCCAGGCCCAGGTCCTTCGCGCGCTGGCCCTTCAGGAGCGGCAGGCGCGCCTGCACCGGATCGAACAGCGCCTGCTCCAGGCTGGCGCCCTTCAGCCGGCCCTGGATGATCTGCATGTTCAGGGCGCCCGACAGCGACTTCGACATGGTGGGCCAGTCCAGGCCCGCGGCGTCCACGTTCACCGTGGTGGTCAGGCGGCCCTGGAGGGCGTCGCCCATGTCGGCGAGCTGGGTGAGGAGCAGCGCCGCGTTGACCTGCCGCAGGTCCACGCGGAGCTTGAGCTGGGGCACGGCCGGCCGCAGATCGGCGACGGTGCGCGCGGCGCTGAAGGTGCCGTCGAACGCCCGGAAGTCCATCTTCTGGAAGCTCAGGCGGCCGTTCTGCAGGGTGATCTGCCCGTCGAAGTCGTTGAACTCGTAGCCGCGCGCGCTGCCGCGGCCAATGCGGATCCGGCCGCGGGCGTCGATGACCTTGGCGATCTCGGGGATCTCCACCGGCCCGCCCTCTTCGGCGGGGGCCTCCTCGGGCCCGGGCGGGGCGATCTCGTCCAGGTGGAGCTGCGGCGCGTTCAGGTCGAAGCGGATGACGGGCGCGGGGCCGTTCTTCACCGAGGCTGTGCCCGAGAGCTGGCTGCGCCCCAGGGCGAAGCGCAGCGAGCTGACGTCCACGCTCACGGTCTCGGGCTTCGCCAGGTTGCCCTTGATGCCCGCGTCCACGCCCACCTTGGCCTGGGCCATGGGGCCCTCGATGGCGCCCGGCAGGATCTTGGCCAGCGCGGCCAGCTCGAAGTCCGCCAGCTTCAGGCTGACGTCGGCGTTGCTGCCGTCCTGGGCCATGCCGCCGCGCCCCGTGAGGTGCAGCGGGCCCAGGATCACCTCGAAGCTGCCGAACTGCAGGCGGTCGCCCGACTTGGCGAGCTGCACGTCGATCTTGGTGGGCACGCCCGCGGCTTTGTCGACGGCGTCGCCGGCCTTGACGGTCAGGCCCGACAGGTCGGCGCTGAGGCTGGCGGCCAGCCCGCCCGCCGGGCCCTGCTTCGCCGTGGCCCGCAGCCCGCCGGAGCCCACCAGGGTGGCGCCCGGGGCCCGCAGATCGGCGCCCGTGAGCTGCACGTCGACGGCGGCGTCGAAGGCGCTGGCGTCGCCCTTCGCCCGCACCGTGATCTCGGCCTGGCCGGCCACCTTCACGTCGGGGGGGACCGCCTCGCTCACGGCTGGCAGCAACCGCACGAGGCCGTCGATGCTGAACCGGCCCGTGCCGGCCTGGATGTCCACCCGCGGGGTCTTGTCGAGGCCCAGCACCTTGCCCTTGCTGGTCAGCGCCATGGGCCCGATGTTCAGGTCGCCCTTGCGGATCTCGAGGCTGTTGTTCAGCCGCGTCACGTCGATCTGCAGGCCCAGCGGCGTGCCGGCGGGCTTGGCGATGGCGCCGGGGATCCGCAGCAGGGTGGGGCCCAGATCCACGTTCGCGGCGATGCGCTGCTCCTCGGCGTCGCCGTCCAACTCACCGGAGAGGGTGAAGGGGCCGTCGAGCTTCGCCCCCGGCGGGAGGGCCTTGGCCAGGGGCGGCAGGCGCGCCATCAGCTCGCCGAAGTGCAGGCCCTCGCTGCTGATCTTGAAGCCCTCGACGTTCATGCGGCCGGTGGTGAGCCCCGTCAGGTTGCCCTTCACGTTCAGCTTCATGGCGTCGATCTGCACGGCGAGCCCGCTGACCTCGACCCGGCCGCTCTGGCGGGGGGTGGCCACCGCGCCCTTCAGGCCAAACGCAAAGGGTTTGCCACCCTCGAAGGCCAGGCCGGCCACCGACAGATCGGTCTCCAGGGCGCGGCCCTGGCCCACATGCAGCGGGTCGGTGACCTTGAGCCCGCCGGTGATCTGCGCGCTCTTGAGCCCGATGGGCAGCGCCTCGCCCAGGTAGGGCACCACCGGCGCCACGTCCAGGCCGTCCAGCTTCACGGTGATGTGCTCGATGGCCAGAGGCTTGTCCTCGCCGATGGGCAGGGGCCCCAGGCGGGTGCGCACCTCGAGGTTCTTGCTGGCCCCGAACAGGGCGGCGCTGACCGTGACCTCGATGGGGCTCACCAGCGCGGCGTCCTTGATCTCCACCAACAGGTCGCCGATCTCGATGAGGGCCGGCTCGCCGCCCGTGGCCTCGTCCCGGAACCGGATGGCCGCGTTCTCGATGGCCACCCGCTTCAGGGTCAGGTTCTGCAGGAACTGCTTCGCCTCGGGGCTCAGCGGCTTGGGGGCCTCCTCGGGGGGCGGGCCCTCGGCCAGCCGCTTGAGGATGTCGTCGATGTTGAGGCTGCCGTCCTTGTGCCGGGTGACGTCGATCACCAGGCCGTCCACCACCAGCTCCCGCAGGGCCACCGTGGAGCCCGCCGACTTGATGGCGTCCCACAGGCCGACGCCGAAGCGCAGCGCCTTGATCTGCACCGGCGGGCCGTCGGTGCCGGCGCCCGCGATCTTCACGTCGCGGATCTCGGCGCCCAGCACGGGCATCAGCGTGGTCTTGATGGCGCCCACGTCGACCTTGCGGCCCAGGGCCTTCTCCAGCTCGGGCAGGTACTCGTCCTTCTGGGTGTTGATCGTCTCGTCCAGATCGAACACGGCCAGGAAGATGCCCAACGCGGCGACGAACACCACGAGGAGGATGGCCAGGACCTTGAGGGCTTTGCGCATGAGGGGGGCCTCGGTGGGGGGGCAGAGCGGCGGGGATCCTATCGCCGGGCGCCCCCCCCTGCAATCGGGGCAACGGCCGTGCGCGGGTCCGCCCCGATGAACTATGTTCTCCCCATGCCCGCATTCCGCTTCACCGTCGTTCTTGCGCTGGGGCTCTGCCTGGCCTGGCCCGTGGGCGCCCGGCCCCGCAAGGGCCGCCTGCTGGTGGACACCGGTGTGCCGGGGGCCACCATCGAGGTGGACGGGCAGGTCATCGGCGAGTCGCCCATGCGTCTGCCCTTCGTGGTGCGCGCCGGCGAACACGAGGTGCGGGTGACGAAGCCTGGGCACGCCCCCTACACCGCGACGGTCTCCGTGCGCGGGGGGGTGGATCGCAGGGTGCAGGCCGCGCTGCCGCCCGTGGCGGCGGTGTTGACGGTGCAGACGGATCCGGGCGGCGCCCGGGTGCTGCTGGACGGCCGGATGCTGGGCCTCGCGCCCCTGACCGTCGAGGTCCCGCCCGGCCGCGGCCTGCTGGAGGTGGTGGCCGATGGGTACGGCCGTCACCGGGAGCCGCTGCTGCTGGGCCTGGGCGAGATCACGGCCCGGCAGGTTCACCTGGTGGCGGCCGCACCGCAGCCCGTGACTCCGGCCGCCGAGCCCTGGTATCGCTCGGGCTGGGTCTGGGCCGCCGTCGGCGCCGTGGCGGCTGGGGCGGTGGTCACCGCGGTGGTGGTGAACGCCTCGGCCGACGATCAGCGGCCGCCGCCCACCCACAGCCTGGTCTTCGAGCCCACCCGATGACGCACCCCGCGGACGCGCCGATCGACGACGTGGACAGCCCGCTGCGGCCGCTGATCGGGATCGTCGGCGGGGCGATCCTGGGCGGCAGCCTGTACGCGGTGGGTCGAGGGATCCTGCCCCCGCAGCTCACGGTCATCGCCGTGGTGATCGGGCTGTTCAGCGGCGTCGGGGCCCGCCTGCTCCGCGCCATCGGTACCCCCGCCCAGCTCCGGGTGTTGGTGTTCGCCAGCCTGTTCGCGCTGCTGATCGCCGAGTTCGTCACCTTCCGCAGCGAGGCCGCGGATCTCGATGCCAGCCAGTTCACCTTCTGGCTGCTGGAGCGGCCCTTCTGGCTGCTGATGACGGTGGTGTTCCTGGTGCTGGGGATCTTCTTCGGGGTGCGCATCCTGGTGGGCAACGATCCGCTGGGGGACGTGCTGGCGTTGGGGGGCGCCGTGATCCCGGGGGGGCGGGGGAGCCCGTGCCCTCGCTGCGGCTCGGTGCAGACCGAGGTGGATCCGCAGTCGCTGGCCCTGCACTGCACGGCCTGTGATCACACCTGGCGTGAGGACGACGGGCCGCCCTGATCGCGACCGCGCGTGCCGCTACCGCGTGTGCACCTCGATGTCGCCCAGCACCTGCCGCAGCTCGTGGGTGAGCGCGTCGCTGGGCTCCACCTGGGCCGAGGGCACCTGGAGCCGCACCAGCACGTTGTCGGCCGTTGTCACGTTCAACCAGGTGGCGCAGTGCCCCTGGTGCTTCTCGGCCTGGAGGATGCGCGCCAGCCGATCCACCGCGGGCGGGGTGAGCTGTCCGGCGTTCAGGTCGACCTCGACCCGTTTGCTGCGCAGGCGGCGCACCTCGGCCAGGCTCTGCACCACCACCTCGTCGCCGTCGATGACCTCGCCCCGACGGCGCTGCTGCCCCACCCGCAGCGTGATCCGGGTGTTGCCGTCCTCGTCGCGGTCGATGCGCACCGAGCCGGTGATCAGGATGGGCTCGTCGCTGGTGAGCAGGTGCTCCACCGGGTCCAGATCGGGGCTCATGCAGATGGCCTCGATGCCGCCGGTGAGATCCTCGAACTGCAGGATCGCCATGCGGCCGTCGCCGCGCTTCAGGGGCCGGATGCGCGCCGACTGCACGATGCCCGCCAGGGTCACCCGATCGTAGTTCTCGCGCTCCGGCAGGCTCTCGACGGTGGCGTTGGCGTAGCGGTTGATCTGATCGGCGAAGCGGTCCAGCGGGTGGCCGCTGACGTAGAAGCCCAGCACCGACTTCTCGTGGGCCAGCAGCACCTGCTCGGGCCACTCGCCCACCTCCAGCACCTCGGGTGGGAAGTCGTCGTCGCCCGTGTCCTTGCCGGCGGCCGCGTCGAACATGCCGAACAGGCTGGCCTGCCCGCTGGCCTTGTCGCGCTGGGCGTTCTGGGCGCGCTCGAAGGCCACGTCGATGCCCGCCACCAGCCGGGCGCGGGGGTGGCCGAAGGCGTCGAAGGCGCCGGTGCGGGCCAGCGCCTCGATGGTCTTCTTGTTCACCCGCCGCAGATCCACCCGCTCGCAGAAGTCGAAGAAGCTCTCGAAAGCGCCGCCCTCCTGGCGAGCCTCGACGATGGCCTCCACCGCGGTGCTGCCCACGCCCTTCACGCCGGCCATGCCGAACAGGATCTTGCCGTCCACCACGTCGAAGTCCGCCACCGAGCGGTTCACGTCGGGGGGCAGCACGTCCACCCCCGCGTGGCGGGCGTGGCGGATGCCCTTGGCCACCTTGTCGGCGTTGTCGCGGTCGTTGGTCAGCACCGACGCCCAGAACTCCACCGGGTGGTGCACCTTCAGCCACGCCGTGTAGTAGGTGAGCAGGGCGTAGGCGGCGGAGTGTGACTTGTTGAAGCCGTAGGCCGCGAAGCTCTCCATCAGGTCGAAGACCTTGGTGGCGATCTTCGGGTCGATGCCCCGCCCCTTGGCGCCGTCGGCGAAGACCACGCGCTGCTGGGCCATGACGTCGAACTTCTTCTTGCCCATGGCGCGGCGCAGCAGATCGGCGCCGCCCAGGCTGAAGCCCGCCATCTGCTGGGCGATCTGCATCACCTGCTCTTGGTAGACGATGACGCCGTAGGTGTCCTTGAGGATGGGCTGGAGCACGTCGTGGTCGTAGACCACGGCCTTGCGCCCGTGCTTGCGGTCGATGAAGTCCAGGTGCATGCCCGAGCCCATGGGGCCCGGCCGGTACAGGGCCACCGCCGCCACGATGTCCTCGAAGACGTCGGGCTTGAGCTTCTTGAGCATCTCGCGGAAGCCCGAGGACTCGAGCTGGAACACACCCTCGGTGTCGCCGCGGCTGATGAGCTCGTAGACCTGGGGATCGTCCAGGGTGAGCGCCTCGAGGTCGAGCGGGCGCCCGGGGCGGTGGCGGTTGATGAGCTGCACCGCCACGTCGATGACCGTCAGGGTCTTCAGGCCCAGGAAGTCGAACTTCACCAGGCCGGCCTCTTCCACCTCTTCCTTGGCGAACTGGGTGACGATCTCGTCGTGGGCGCCCCGGGTGATGGGCACGTACTTCCACAGGGGCTCGTCGCCGATGACCACGCCGGCGGCGTGCATGCCCACGTTGCGGTGCAGGCCCTCGAGCTGCAGCGCGATCTCGAGCAGGTCGCGGATCTTCGGATCCTCGTCCCGGGCCTCGCGGAGGCGGGCCTCCTGCTCGATGGCCTCGCCCAGGCTGATGCCCAGCACGTCGGGCACCAGCTTGCTCAGGCGGTCGGTGTCGCCGTAGCTCAGCCCCAGCACCCGGCCCACGTCCTTGATGACGCCGCGGGCCTTCAGGCTGCCGAAGGTGGCGATCTGCCCCACGTTGTCGGCGCCGTACTTCCGGCTGACGTAGTCGATGACCTCGCCGCGGCGGTTCATGCAGAAGTCGATGTCGAAGTCGGGCATCGACACGCGCTCGGGGTTCAGGAACCGCTCGAACAGCAGGCCGTAGGGGATGGGATCCAGGTTGGTGATGCGCAGGGCGTAGGCCACCAGCGAGCCGGCGCCCGAGCCGCGGCCGGGACCCACGGGGATGTCGTGATCCTTCGCCCAGTTGATGAAGTCCTGCACGATGAGGAAGTAGCCCGGGAAGCCCATCGTGATGATGATCTTCAGCTCCACCTCGAGGCGGTCTTCGTACTCCGCGCGGTCGTACTGCAGGCCCTTGGCGTCGAACTCCTGGAAGCGCTCCTCCAGGCCCTCGACGCTCGTCTTGCGCAGGTAGCTGTCGAGATCCTCGCCCTGGGGCACCTCGTAGGTGGGCAGGAAAATCTGCCCGAGCGGGATCTTCGCCTCGATGCTGTCGGCGATGGCCACCGCGTTCTCGAGGGCGTCGGGGAAGTCGTCACCCAGCTCCGCCCACATCTGCTCGGCGTCCTTGAGCCAGTAGTGGTCGGTGTGGGGCTGTTTGGCGCCGCGGCGGTCGTCCAGCGTGCGGCCGTCGCGCACGCAGCGCAGCACCTCGTGGGCGCGGGCGTCCTTGCGCTCCAGATAGTGCACGTTGTTGGCCGCGCACAGCTCGACGCCCAGCTCGCGGCCCAGGGCCCGGAAGGCGTGGTTCAGCTTCTGCTGGTGGGGCAGGTCGCTGTGGGCCACCTCGAGGTAGAAGGCGCCGGGCTCGAAGGTGGCCTTCAGCCGCTGGGCCAGCTCGCGGGCGCGGTCGCTGCGGTCCTGGATGACCGCCTTGCCCACCAGCCCCTCTTCCATGTGGCTCAGGGCCACCAGGCCCTTGTGGAACTGCTCGAGCAGGGCGAAGTCCACGTGGGGCACGCCCAGGTGCAGCCCGTGGATCCAGCCCATGCTCATGAGCTCCCGCAGGTTGCGGTAGCCCTCGTCGGTGCGGGCCAGCAGCACCAGGTGGCCCTTCTCGGCGTTCCCCGGCGCCGTGTGATCGCCGTCCACCACCATCAGCTCGGTGCCGATGATGGGCTTCACCCCCGCCTTCTTGGCCTTCTTGAAGAAGTCCACGGCCCCGAACATGTTGTGGTAGTCGGTGACCGCCACGGCGTCCATGCCCAGGTCGGGCAGGCGCTTCATCAGGTCCTTCAGGCGCACGCACCCGTCGATCAGGCTGTACTGGCTGTGCAGGTGCAGGTGGACGAAGCGGCGCTCGGCCATGGGGGCGCTCCCGGGAGATCGAGGGAGCGAGACCTTAGCTTGCGGTGGGGGTGGGCGTCAGCCCTGGCGGTGTGCCCGGGGGCGACGGCGGACTCAGTCCTCGTCGTCCTCGCCGTTCACCCGCTCGCGCAGCTCCTTGCCGGTCTTGAAGAAGGGGGCCTTCTTGGCGGCCACGTACACCTCTTCGCCGGTCTTCGGGTTGCGGCCTCGGTAGGCCTCGTAGTTGCGGACCTCGAAGGACCCGAAGCCGCGGATCTCGACCCGGTCGCCGTCCCGCAGGGCGTCGCGCATGGCGTCGAAGATGGTGTTGACGACGATCTCGGCCTTGCGCTGGTTGAAGCCCTCGCGCTGGGCGATCACGTCGATGAGTTCACCCTTGGTCATCGCTCACCCCATGAGATGGTGACGGGTCGTGACCCCAATCCAGCGTCACGGGGCCATCATGCAACTGCCCGATTCTTTTTGACAAGATCTCGCTCGAACCGGACCGCGCCGCGCGGTGGGCTCAGGGCCAGTCCAGCCCCTCGCCGGGCACCACGGCGCCCATGATGAAGGGCGCCTCGCCTTGGGCGGCCAGGGCGGCGAGGTGATGGGCGGCGGCGGCGGCAGGCACCACGGCCACGAGCCCCACGCCCAGGTTGAAGGCCCGGCGCAGCTCGGCCTCGGCCACCGGGCCTTCCTGTGCGATGCGCTGGAAGATGGGGGGCCGCGTCCAGGCGGCGCCGTCGATGCGGGCGCCCACCCCGGGGGGCAGCACCCGGGGCAGGTTGCCCGGCAGCCCGCCGCCCGTGATGTGGGCCAGGGCGTGCACGGGGCCGGCGGCGCGCAGGGTGGCCACGGCGCGGGCGTAGATGCGCGTGGGCGTGAGCAGGACCTCGGCCAGGGCGGGCTCGTCGCGCCAGGGCAGGACCTTGCGGGCCAGCGAGTAGCCGTTGCTGTGCAGGCCGCTCGAGGGCAGGCCGATGAGCACATCGCCCGGGGTGACCTGCGTGCCGTCGATGAGCTCGGCGCGCTCGACGACGCCCACCGCGAAGCCTGCCAGGTCGTAGTGGCCGGGCGCATAGAAGCCGGGCATCTCGGCGGTCTCGCCGCCCAGCAGGGCGCAGCCCGCTTGTCGGCAGCCCTCGGCGATGCCACGCACTACCGCCTCGCCCTGGGCGGGGCTGAGGGCGCCGGTGGCGAAGTAATCCAGGAAGAAGAGGGGCTCGGCGCCGCAGGTGAGCAGGTCGTTGACGCACATGGCCACCAGGTCGATGCCGATGGTGTCGTGCCGATC
This sequence comes from Myxococcales bacterium, assembly GCA_020633555.1. Classification (GTDB taxonomy): domain Bacteria; phylum Myxococcota_A; class Bradymonadia; order UBA7976; family UBA1532; genus JACKDL01. The sequence continues at coordinate 63,028 of JACKDL010000006.1, forward strand.
CAGCGCGAAGGCCACCTGCAGCTTGGTGCCCACGCCGTCGGTGCCCGACACGAGCACGGGGTCCTCCCAGCGGCCGGCGTCCTTCAGGGCGAACAGGCCGCCGAAGCCACCCAGCCCGCCCAGCACACCCGGCCGCGCGGTGGCCCGCGCCAGGGGCTTGATGCGGTCCACCAGGGCGTCGCCCGCCTCGATGTCCACGCCCGCGTCTTTGTAGGTCACGCTCATGGCCGGCACGGTAGGGCAGGGGCGGAGCGCCGGCAACCGCTTGCGCGGCCGGCGCTTCCAAGGGAAAACCGCCGGCCCCCGCCCCTGGAGCGAAGCGATGATCGTCGACGCCGTGATCCCTGCGCTGAATGAGGAGGCGGCCCTGCCGGGTGTGCTGGCCACGGTGGTGCCCCGGCCCGAGCTGCGCCGGGTGGTGGTGGCCGACAACGGCAGCACCGATGGGACCTGGCGGGCGATCCAGGCGGGCGGGGCCGTGCCCGTCTGGGCTGGGCTGCGGGGCTACGGGAGCGCCTGCCTGGCGGCCCTGGCGGCCTTGGCGAAGGACCCGCCGGACGTGGTGGTGTTCCTGGACGCAGACGGCGCGGACGATCCGGCGGATCTGCCCGCGCTGCTCGAGCCCATCGCCCTCGGGCGCGCGGATCTGGTCATCGGGTCCCGGGTGCGTGGCCCCCATGAGCCCGGGGCGCTCACGCCAGTGCAGGTGTTCGGCAACGCGCTCTCGTGCGTGCTGATTCACGGGCTGTTCGGCGTGCGCTTCACGGATCTGGGGCCGTTCCGTGCGGTCCGCTGGGAGGCCCTGCAGGCGCTGGAGATGGCGGACCGCAACTTCGGCTGGACGGTGGAGATGCAGGCCAAGGCCGCGCGGCGGGGGCTGCGCTGCGCCGAGGTGCCGGTGACCTACCGCCGACGGGCGGCCGGCCAGAGCAAGGTTTCGGGCACCGTGCGGGGTTCGGCCAAGGCCGGCGCCAAGATCCTGTGGACCATCGGCCGGGAGTGGGTGCGTTGAACCAGGTGCAGATCTTCGCGAAGGCGCCCGTGCCGGGCGAGGTGAAGCGGCGCCTGCAGCCTCCGCTGAGCGCGGTGGAGGCGGCCGCGTTGCACGAGGCCTTCGTGCGGGACGTGGTGGCCCGCGAGCTGCGGCCGGGGCGCGCGGTGACCGTGTGGCGGGCGGGCGATCCCCACCACGGGCTCTGGCGTGATCTGCGGGCCCTGGGCGTGCCGGTGGTGGCCCAGGACGGCGTCGATCTGGGCCGGCGCATGGCCCACGCGCTGCACACGGGCCTGCACGCCGGCGAGAAGGTGGTGCTGATCGGCACCGACACGCCCAGCCTGCCCGCCGAGGTGACCGAGCGCGCCTTCGCCGCGCTGGACGAGGTGCCCGTGGTGCTGGGGCCCGCCTGCGACGGCGGCTACTATCTGATCGGGGTGCGCGGCGCGGTGCCGGACGCCTTCACCGGGGTGGCCTGGGGCTCGGCGCGGGTGCTGGCCCAGACGCTGTCCCGGCTGGACGCGCAGGCCGTGCCGTGGGCCCTGGTGGACTTCTGGTACGACGTGGACCGGCCTGCCGATCTGGCGCTGCTGGCCCACCACGTGGGGCAGCTGGCCGATCCGCCCCCGGCCACGACGGCGGCCCTGACCGCCCTGGGAGACGCGCACCATGGCTGGGCATGAGGACCCGGACTACAAGGCCGCGCTGGAGCAGCTCTACGGGCTCACCCGGTTTGGGGAGAAGCTGGATCTGACGGGGCCGCGCCGGCTGGAGCAGGCCCTGGGACACCCGCTGGCCAGCTACCGCTCGGTGCTCATTGGCGGCACCAACGGGAAGGGCAGCACCGCGGCCTTCCTGGAGGCGATCCTGCGCCACGCCGGGCTGCGGGTGGGCCTGTTCACCTCGCCGCACCTGGTGAGCTTCTGCGAGCGCATCCGGGTGGATGGGGCCGATGTGGCCCAGAGCGTGGTGGCGCAGGTGGTGCCGGCGGTCATGGACGCCGCCGAGACCTGGGGCATCCAGCCCAGCTTCTTCGAGGCGGCCTGGGCGACGGCGGCGCTGACCTTCAAGGTGGCCGAGGTGGACGTGGCCATCTGGGAGGTGGGCCTGGGCGGGCGGCTGGACGCCACCAACGTCTGCGAGCCGGTGGCGTCGGCCATCGCCAGCATCGGCCTGGATCACACCCACGTCCTGGGCGACACGCTCGAGGCCATCGCCCGCGAGAAGGCGGCCATCTTCCGGCCGGGGCGGCCCAACCTGACGGCGGCCTGGGGGGACGGCCTGGCGGCGCTGGCGAAGGCCACCCCGCTGGAGTTTGGGGTCGTGGCGCCCCAGCCGGGCATGCCGCCGCTGCCGCTCCCGGGGCTGCATCAGCAGCGCAACGCGGCGCTGGCCATGGCGCTGGCGGGGGCCATCGGGGTGATGCCCGACGAGCGGGCGCTGCAGAAGGTCCGGTGGCCGGGGCGGGCCGAGCGTTTCCCCGGCAACGTCTTCCTGGACTGCGCCCACAACGGGCCCGCGGCCGAGGCGCTGGCCGAGTGGCTGCAGCAGGGGAACGTGCGGCCGCTGCACCTGATCATGGGGGCCATGGCCGACAAGGACGTAGCGAGCGTGGTGGCGCCGCTGGCACCCCTGGCGGACAGCGTGACCGTGGTGACCCCGGCCTACCCCCGGCGGATGACCGCCGAGACGCTGGCGTCGGCCTTCGAGGGGTACTCGGTGGAGGTCACCGTCGGCGACACGGTGGCGCAGGCGCTGCGGGACCGGCCGCGGGACAAGTTCTGCGTGGTGACGGGCTCGTGCTTCCTGGTGGGCGAGGCCCGCGCGGCGCTGACGGGGAAGCGGTTCCCGGAGCTGGGCCTGGTGACGACGGCGCGGTAGGCCTCGCGTTGAGGCCAGCGGGTCACACCGGCGGGGCGCGCCGGAGGGCCGCCGCTATGGCCACCAGACCTCAGGCAGGCGGCTCTGGCGGACCAGGCTGGCCACGTCCATGGCGATGGCGATGAGCCAATGCACCATCACGCCGCCCCAGACGCTGCGCCAGCGCATGGCCAGGACGCCCAGCACGAGGCCGGCGGCCAGGCTGCCCAGGCTCTCGGCGGCGGTCTTCTGGAAGTGCACCATGCAGTAGGGCAGGAGCATGATGAACACGGCGCCCAGCCCGGCCCAGCGGCGCTGGGTCTCGAGCAGGAAGCCGCGGAAGAAGAACTCCAGCGCGGCGAACTGCACGCCATAGGCCAGCTCCCACAGCAGCAGATCGCCCCACGAGCGGCTGGCGTGCACGTAGAAGGGGTAGATGGCCTGGAAGTCGGACCAGCCGCTCACGATCCACACCGTGATCAGCACGGGCGACGCGAGGGCCAGGTAGACCCAGGCGTGGCGGACGAAGCCGCCCGGGGCCAGGTAGCCGTAGGCCCGCACCGACCGGCCCGTCAGCTTCAGATAGAGCGCCGGGATGAGCACGTAGCCCACGACGCAGAAGCCCACCCAGTGGGTCAGGCCCAGCAGGTGGTACCAGGGGTTGTCGTCGGCGGCCATCAAGGGGTTCAGGCCGCGGCTGGTGAGCAGCGCGCGGTCCGCGTCGCTCACCAGGGCGTCGCCGAACCACTGCAGGAACACGGTCTCGGCGCCCACGAACTGCATGACCACCAGGCCCACGGCGGCGACGAGCAGGGCGCCGGCCTCGAAGGGCCCGAAGGGGTGCCCGGGCTCGGGCTTGATGGCCAGGGCGGCCTGGATGGCCTGGTCTCGCAGGCGGGCGACGGCGCTCACAGGGGGCTCCACGGGGGATGGGAGGGCGGGGATAGCACGCCACCGGGCGCGCGACAATCACAGGCCGGTGAGCGCCAGGGCCACGGCGGCGTCGGGCCAGGGGCGGTTCGCCTCGTGGCTTGCATCCAGGCGCACAGACCAGCACTGACAGCGGCCCTCGAAGGCCACGCTGCCCCAGGCGCCGCGGTAGGCCAGGGCGGACTCGGCGTCGACCACGACCTGCCCGTCCAGGCGCACCGGGCCAAGCCGAGAGGCCAGCCCGCCGTGGAGCGTGCGGTGGGGGCTGGCGTCGCTGGCCAGCAACGCGGGGCGCTGGTCCAAGGGGCTCCGGCGCCAGGGATGCTGGCGATCCGGGTGCAGGGCGGCTCCCCCGGCCCGCAGGGTCAGCGCGTCAGCGGGCCGTACCTGCAGGCTGCCCCACCAGGCGTCGGGGCCGCCCCAGCCGCCCAGCAGGCTCACGGCCGACAGGTCGAGATCCAGGTCGACCAGCGCGGGGCCCAGGCCCGCCACCTCGTCGCCCACGACGCCGGCTTCATATGGCACGGCGCCCCCGACCCGGAACCGCCAGTCCGCGCCCACCAGATCGCTCTCGAGCCGCGCTTGGGTGCCCCGGCCGCTGAACGGGCGGTCGTCGGGTCGCAGCGGCGCGCGGATCCCTCGGCTCGAGGCCTCGGCGAGTCGGCCGTCGAGCTGCAGGCGCCAGGCGTGGTGGCCCGTCCCCAACGCGCGTTGCACCGCCAGCTCGGCCCGCAGGGCGGCCCACGCGACGAGGGCCTGGTCCGCGCCCGCGGCCTCCCCCAAGTGCGTCACGCTGGCCGCGCCCAGGCGGGGTTCGAGCTGCAGCGGGCCCAGGGCGAAGGGGTGTTCGGCGCGCAGCGCGATGTCGGCCACCGGGCCCGCCGAGGTGTCGTCCAGGCGCTCCAGGGTCAGCAGGTCCAGGCCCACCGTGCCGCCCGCCGCCGGGGCCCGCCAGGCGGCCCAGCCTTGGGCCCACAGCGTATGGGGGCGGCCCTCCGCCCGCAGGTCCTGCAGCGTCAGGAGCTGCCCACCCAGCTCACCGTCGGCCCCGGCGACCACCGCCATGGTGCTCTGGGCCAGGTGGTCACGCTGACGCTCGGGCAGGCCCCGAAACTGTGCCTGGCGCGCCGGCTCGCTGCTGCTGGCGGCGCCCGCGAGGCTCAGGCGGGCCGGACCCCAGCCCGCGCTACCAGTGCCAGAGATTGTGCCGCCCTCGGTCCAGATGCCGCGGGCCTCGAGCTGGCCCTGGTCGTCCACCGTCTGGGCCCACCTCAGCAGCCCACGGGCCTCGGCGCCCCGGGCCTGCCGCCAGCCTGGGCTGAGCGTGAGATCGAAGCGGTCGCTCGGCGCCCAGTACAGGGGCAGGCGGCCGTGGAGCCCATCCTGGCCGTCGAAGCCCAGGCGCGGGGGCAACACGCCCGAGCGGCGGTCGCCGGTGGGGACGTAGCCGAAGGGGGCGGTGGCCACGGGCAGGCCCCCCAGCCAGAGCACGGGCCAGGTGGCCCAGACCCCGCCGCCCGGCGTCCAGTCCGCGTGGGTCGCGGTGACGTACCACGGCGGATCCGGGCAGCCGCAGCCGCTGACGGTCAGGGCCTCGGCCTCCAGCGTGCCTTCGGCCCAGTGGAGGCGGCGGGCCTCCAGGCGGAGCCGGGCGCTGCGCAGCCGGGGCTGGTCGAGGCTGAGGCGCGCCCCGCAGGCCCGGGCCCTGCTCGCCTCGATCCGGGTGTCGGGTCCTGTGGCCTCGATCGGGCCAGTGAGGTGCCAGCGGGGTTGGCAGGCGTCGTCCTGCATGCCGACGGCCTCAGCGGCCTGGAGCCGCCAGCCCTGGCCCTCCAGGCACGGGCGCTCGACGCGAACCTGGCCCTCGTGGACGTGCACCGCCTGCGCCTGCCACGCCCAGGGTGGGGCGGCCAACGCGATCAGCAGGGGGAGGGGGGTGACCGGCACCCGGGGAATCTACACCGCCGCTCAGGGCGTGCCCATCATCGGGTCGGCGATGCAGAAGCCGATGGCCCAGGTGGCCTCGGCGTAGCAGATCTGGCCCTCGGCGCAGGCCGCTGCGGGATCCGCAGCGCCGGGGTCGCACATGGGGATGCAGACGCCCTCACCGCCGCAGATCTGGTTGCCCAGGCACTCGTCGGCCACGGCACAGGGGCTGCCCGGGGCGCCCTCGCCCGCCGGCCCGCAGACGCCGGCGTCCGTGGTGGCGGCGTAGGGGCGGCACGCGCGGCCCTCGCCGCAGTCTTCGGCGGGATCGGCCAGCACCGAGCAGTCCGAGGGCATGCAGGCGCCGATGTACACGGTCTCGTCGAACTGTGGCGTCATGGGGTCATCGGGCGCGCTGAAGTCGATGCACGTGGTGCCCTCGCCGCACTCGACGTTGTTGGGGTCGCACAGGGCCACGCAGGTGCCCCGGCCGTCCCGCGAACCGGCCGGCTCGTTGGGGTCGTCGGGGTCGCCGATGCACACGCCCACCTGGCAGCGCAGGGCCACGTCCTCCGCGCTGCGGGTGGCGGCCTGGGCGTCGCAGGGGGCGCCCAGCGGCGCCTCGCCGCCCTCCAGGCAGATGCCGGGCAGGCCCTGCGGCGTGCGGTTGCCCTCGGCCTGGGGGTAGCACACGCCGTCGTCGCGGCCGGCAACGCGGCAGGCCTCGAACACGGCGCCGTTCTGGGTGCCGCCGCCGCACAGTCCGAAGTAGCAGATGTCCCCGTAGGCCGCGATGCACTCCTGGTTCAGCGGGCACAGGCCGGCGTCGGCCGCGCAGTCGATGTGGCAGTTGCCCGGATCCAGCGGGTTGGCGCTGAAGCTCCGGCAGGTCTGCCCCACCTCGGTGTCGCAGTCGCCGTCGTCGCGGCACTGCGCGAACTGCACGGGGCGGCACAGGCCGTCGCGGCAGGTGCGCTGCGGATCGCCGCAGTCGGCGGGGACCTGGCAGGGGGTGGGCGCGTCCATGGGGGCTGCGCACGCCTCGGCGAAGGCGGGGGACTGGTCGCGACCGAAGTCCACCACGGTCTGGCAGCCGCCGGCACCGTTCACCACGGTGGCGAAGGCCGGGTTGCCCGCGCAGGCGTCCAGGCAGCCGGGCCTCAGCGCGCCGGCGGTGGCGGCGTCCAGTCCCTCGCAGACCTCGGCCGCGCAGGCCACGAAGGTGTCGCAGGCCAGGGCGCAGGGGTCGACGGCGGCGTCCACCGTCGCGTCCAGGGGCGGCCCGACGTCGGGGGCCAGGTCGGGCTGGCCCTGCATGTCCTGCCCCCCCGCAGCCCCGTCGGCAGAGACGCTCGTGTCGGCGGCTTCCGGGGTGGGTGAGGCGCTCTCCTCGGCCACGCAGGCGGTCAGGGCGAGCGCGAGCGGCGCTGACAGGGCGGCGGCGGTGATCCGGAAGCGGTGCATGTTCCCCCTCGTGGGCCGGGCGGTGGGTTCCCTATGATACGGCACCCCTCAGCCGGAGTGTGGCCCCGGGCCACGGGAGCGCCGCATGCGAATCGACCCCCAGGACACCCCGTCGGCGAAACTGTATTTCGCCATGGCCTCGATCATCGTCCCGCGACCCATCGCGTGGGTGAGCACGCTGTCGCGCTACGGGATCCCCAACCTGGCTCCCTTCAGCTTCTTCACCGGCGTCACGAGCCGGCCGCCGACGGTGGCCATCTGCATCGAGAACCGCCCGGACGGCAGCTTGAAGGACACCGCGCAGAACATCCTGGAGACGAAGGAGTTCGTCATCAACGTGGTGCCGTCGCACCTGGCCGAGGCCATGGTGGCCACCAGCGGGGCCTACCCGCCGGTGGTCAATGAGTTCGGCGCTGCGGGGGTGCGGGCCGTGCCCGCCGAGCGGGTGAAGCCCAGCCGCGTGGCGGGAGTGCCCGCGGTCATCGAGTGCAGCCTGCACGACGTCATGGAGGTGAAGGACGGCGACGAAATCACCAGCCGCATCTTCCTGGGTCGCGTGGAGCTGATCGTGGTGCGCGATGACGCGGTGGATGAGCGCGGGCACATCGACAGCCGCATGTTGGATCCCCTGGCGCGCCTGGGGGGCAGCGACTACGCCCGCCTCGGAGAGGGCATGAAGATCCAGCGGCCGAAGGTCTGAGGCCCTGCCAAGGGCCCGCGCCGGGCGCCGGGGCTCAGCCCTCGGGCGGGTAGGCGGGGGGCGTGATGGGCTGCGTGGGGCGCCGGAAGTCGAGCAGCAGGTAGTTGCCCTCCTGGCGCAGGTCGTAGCCCACCACCTCGCGCAGCTTCACGATGATCCGGGTGGTGTGCCCGGGGAGCTGCTGGGCGTCGATGCGCTCGACGGCGGTGGGGAACCAGCCGGTCTCGAGCGGCCGCCCGTCGTTGCGGGTGCGCAGCTTCGAGTCGCTGAGGTCCAGGATGATCTCGTCGGGCGCGCCGGGCACCAGGTTGTACAGGGGGGGCTCGTTGGCCTGGATGAAGACCCGGCCGCCCTCGCCCACCATCTGAAAACCCACCCAGGTGACGACCCGGGAACCACGCCGCTGGCGGGTGCGCGGCAGGTAGTCGTTGGTGCCGGGCGAGACCCCCAGGTAAGGCACGCGCCGCTTGGCTGCCTGGCCCTCAGGGGCGTCGGCGGCGGGCTTGCCGAGCGCGGGGCCGGCGGCCAGCGCGACGAGTGCGGCGACGAACATCAGCGGGCGCATCGGGCCTCCCTTGAGGGGTCACGACCTTTTCGACCTGACTGTCATCTGGTACCACACCCGCGTTTCAGCCGTCGAGGGCGCCCATGCCTCGTCCGACCCGTATGCTCCAGGACCCCTGGAGCCAGCCCGACGCCATCCAGCGGCCGGCCATCGACTTTCACCTGGAGCAGCTCGCCGCGTGGCTGCTGCGGGCGGGGGCCGAGCCGCGCCTGACGCTGGTGCTCTGTGCCGGCAAGGGGGCCCGCGCCCGCTTCTTCGAGGGCCTGAGCGCTTATGGCGTGCGGGTGGTGCACACCCCCAGCACCGATGAGCGGCCGCTGCCCGCCGAGATCCTCGGGCACCAGGGCGATCACTACAATGATCGGCTGTTCTTCATGGACGGCTTCGCGGACCGCGATCCGGCCCGGCAGTTCGAGACCCTGGACGGGCAACGCAGCGTCCTGGCGAAGCAGGCCACCTGGGTGGCGGTGGTGGTGGAGAACCTGCGCGCCCTGGAGCGGCTGGCCACGTTCGCCCCCAACCTGTTCAAAGCGTTCCACCGGCGCACCCTGGTGCTCGCGGCGGGCGCGCCCGATGAGCCGCGGCCCAACGACCAGCTCGTGGAGCGTTGGCGGCAGGACGGGTGGGTGGCCGAGCTGGCGTTCGTGGAGGCCCTGTCGGCGTCGCGGCCGGCCGAGAGCTACGACGACTTCGGTCGTCTGGTGCGTGCCGGCTTCGCGGGCAACCTGGTGGGCGGGCAGTCGCTTCACCCCGAGCGCGCCGGCCTGCTGGCGCTGTGGCGGGGGCGGGTCCCGGGCCCGGAGGCGGCTGGGCCGCTCTTCGCGGCGGGCCTGGCGCGCCACGGGGTGCTGACGGAGGAGGCCCTGGCGGCGTTGCGCGACGATCCGCTGTCATGGGTGGCTGCGGATCGGGCGGCTGGGCTGGACGAGACCCACCGCGCCCTGGCGGAGCTGGTCCACCGGCCCTCGCCGAAGGCCATCGCAGCGGCCTCCGCCCTGGCGGCCAGCGCAGGGCTGTCCGACGACCTGGCCGCCGAGCTGTGGCTCGCCCTGGGCGCAGCGCAGGCTCAGGCCGGCGAGCTGGACGCCACGGTGGCCGCCGTGCAGGCCGCGCGGCTGCGGGCCGACGGCAGGGCCGCCCCCGAGCTGGCCTTCGAGGCGGTCGACAAGCACGCCCGGCTGCTGACGTTCCTGGGCGAGCGGCCCGAGGGGCAGCGGGCCGTGGAGCGGCTGGCCGAGCTGGCCGTGCAGTGCGTCTCGCCGTGGTACACGGCGCGCCACCTCGCGGCGCGGGCGGCCTTCACCGAGCCCCTTGACCGGCGCCGGGCCCTGGCCGACTACCAGGCGGCCGCGACCCTGTTCGCCCGCCACGGGTGGCCGGCGGACGCCGCCGACGCGCAGGCCGGGGTGGAGCGCTGCCAGTGAGGCGGGCCCTCTTCGCCGTGGCGCTGTGGGCGGCCCTGGGCTGCAAGAGCAAGCCGCCGGAGGGCGACCCGTCGGGGGCGCCGGCGCCGGCGATCCTGGTGGTGACCCGGCTGGAGGTGGTGGACGGCACGCCCCCCGACAAGCGGCCGGCGACCGTGCCGTCCGAGCACCTGAAGGCCAGCCTGGAGGCGGCGCTGAAGGCAGCGGGCTATCGCCTGGGGGAGGCCGAGGGCGACGCCTGGTCGGTGCGCATCGACGCTCAAGTGGTCTATGGGCTGAGCGACGGCACCGGCCTGCTCGACACGGAGCGGGCCGCCGACGCGCAGGCCCGCTGGGGGGTGGAGGTGGAGCTGCGGCCGCCCGGGCAGCCCGAGGCCAGCCACGCCTGGCTGGAGGGCGAGGCCAAGGTGAAGCACACGCCGGGCGGGCAAGCCTTGGGGGCGGTGCTGGCGGCGCAGACTGCGGCGGCGCTGGCCCCCGTGCAGGCGGGCCTGGCGGCCCGGCGCGAGAGCATCCAGCTCACCGAGGCGCAGCTCGTGGAGCGCCTGGCGGACGCCGTCGAGCAAGTGCGCTGGGCGGCGGTGGACCGGCTGGCGGAGCTGAAGGCCAAGGGCGCGGTGCCCGCGCTCACGGCGCGCGCGGCCGTCGAGCCCAGCCGCACCATCAAGCTGCGCATCGTGGGGGCGTTGGCCGAGATCGGCGACGAGCGAGCGGCCGAGGCCCTGATGGGCCTGGCGGAGCCGCGGGATCGGGAGCTGCTGCGCGCGGTGGTCGACGCCCTGTCCGTGGTGGGCGGCGACCGGGTGGACGACTTCCTGGACATCCTGGCCACCCACGACGCGGCGGATGTGCGACAGATGGTCGAGCAGGCCCGGGCGCGGATGGCGCGGCGGGCGCGGCGCCCGGAAGACAAGGAGACCCCGTGATGCAGCCCGAGGTGCGGTTGGAGCGCCAGGGGCCGGTGGCGGTGCTGGTGGTGGATCGGCCCGCCCAGCGCAACGCCCTGGCGCCCGAGACCATGGCCGCCCTGGCCGACGCCTTGCGGCAGGTGGCGCAGGCCACCGACATCGGCGCGCTGGTGCTCACCGGCGGCAGTGGACGCTTCATCGCGGGCGGCGATCTCAAGGCGCTCGCGGCGCTGCGGACGCCCGCCGAGGCGGCGGCCATGGGGCGCACCATGCAGGGCGTGCTGGCTCAGCTTGCGGCCCTGGAGGTGCCCACCATCGCGGCGGTGGATCGCTTCGCCATCGGGGGCGGCGCCGAGGTGGCCGTCGCGTGCGATCTGCGGGTGGCCAGCGCCGACGCGTTCCTGGCGTTCAAGCAGATCGACTTCGCGGTCACCACCGCCTGGGGCGGCGCGCGGCGGCTGGCGCGGCTGGTGGGCCGGGCCCGCGCCCTGGACCTGCTGTGGACGGGGCGCCGCGTCGAGGCGGGCGAGGCGCTGAGCTGGGGCCTGGTGGACCGGATCGCGCCCACCGGCGCCACGGCCCGCGAGGCCGCCGTGGCGTGGGCCCACGATCTGTGTGCCCGCGACGGCAAGACCGTGGCCGGGCTGAAGCGCCTGGTGGACGCCGCCAGCCTGGACGGGGCGCACCACGCCGCCCTGGAGGCGCGGATCTTCGGTGACACCTGGGCGGCCGACGCGCACTGGGCCGCGGTGGACCGGCACTGGGCGGCGCGCGGCGGCGCCGTGCCGGGCCGGGGTCGGTTCATCGTCTTCGAGGGGCTGGACGGCGCGGGCACCACCACCCAGACCGCGCTGCTCGCCGAGGCGCTGCGGGCCGAGGGCCACACCGTCGTCGAAACGCATCAGCCCACCGACGGCCCGGTGGGACGCCTGCTGCGCCAGGCCATGCGCGGCGAGATCGATGGGCGATCGGGCGGTCGACTGGACCCCCGGGCCGTGGCCGGCCTGTTCGTGGCGGATCGGGCCGATCACCTGGCCCATGAAATCGAGCCGGCCTTGGCCCGCGGCGAGATCGTGCTCTGTGATCGCTACGTCTACTCCAGCCTGGCCTATCAAGGGGTGGAGTGCGACGACGCCTGGGTGCGCGCCATGAACGCGCCCATGCGCACGCCCGATCTGCTGCTGTATGTGCGGGTGCCCGTGGAGATCTGCGCCGCCCGGCGGGCCGGCCGAGGGCAGGCGCAGGAGATCTACGAGGTCGACGACTTCCAGCGCCAGGTGGCGGCGGGGTACGAGGCCGCGGTGGCGAGCGGCCTGCACGAGCCCACGGTGATCATCGACGGGACCCAGACCGTCGCCGCGGTGCAGGCGGCGTGCCGAGCGGCCGTGCGCGAGCGGCTGGCCCTTTGACGTCCCCGCGACGGCTTTCGCGGTGACGGCTTTTCCTCCGGCGGGCGGGGGCAGTATGGTCGGGGCCATGAACCGCGTCACTCAATGGCTGCTGCTCGCAACCCTGTGCTTGGGAGGGTCCGCCGTGGCCGCTCCGTTCCAGGGTCAGGTCTTCGAAGGCAAGCTCAAGAAGGGCGAGGTCCAGGCGGTGTTCGCCCGCGGCCCCCAGCCCTTCGTGGCGGCGCTGCGCGTGAAGGCCGCCTTCGACGGGGCGGGGCGCTTCGCCGGCTTCCGGTTGGTGTTCATCAAGCGCGAGTCGCCCCTGTACGGCAGCGCCAGCGTGGGGCCCGGCGACGTCATCACCGGCATCAACGGGCTGCCCATCGAGCGGCCCGAGCAGTTCATGTCGGCCTGGGAGAAGGCCCGCGACGCCGACACCCTGGAGATCGACGTCCTGCGAGGCGACACCCCCGTGCGGTACCGGTGGACGCTCGTCCCCTGACCACCCCTGCTGTGCTCGTGGCCGCCGCTGCTGCGCACACCGCCTGGGTGCTCGGCCCGTGGGGGCGTGGCGAGCTCGGCGGTCCCTGGGCGCTCGCTGCGACGCTGGGCGCCGCGAGCCTGGTGGGCGTGGCCCTGGCGCGGCGCGCCGTCTGGCCGCTGCTGGCGCTGACCGGGCTGTGGGCGGCGGTGGGGCCGGTGCTGAGCGGCGCCCCTGCCTGGATCGCCCTGGCCACGTTGACCTGCCACCTGACCGTGGCGCTGGTGTGGCATGGGGCCCGCGCCCCCGGCGCGCCTGATCCGGTGGTGTGGACCGAGCGCGCTCCGATGGGCGCAGCGCGCCAGCCGGCGCCCGTGGGCCCGGGACCTTGGGCGGCGGCGCCGTTGGCGGCCGTGGCGGGGGTGCTGGTGAGCCCGCAGGCGCTGGGCGCAGCGCGCATCGCCTGGGCGGCGGATCCCGGGCGCGCTCTGGCCGGCCTGGGCGCCGTGGGGGTGGCGGGCGGGCTGCTCTTCGCCGCGGCCGCGGGTCGCCCTCGGCTGGCGCTGCGGGGATCCGTGGGCCGAGCCGGCTGGCTGGCCGTGCACGCCGCCCTCATGCTGGGCCTGTGGGGGTGGCTGCGATGATCGCCGGGCTGCGGACCCTGGGCGTGCTGGCTGTGCTGGGCGTGGCCCCGCTCGCCTGGGGGGCCTTGCAGGCCCTGGCCCGCCGGGACTATGTGGCCGGCGCGCTGTTGGTGTTCGCCCTGGCGGCCGTCGGCCACCTTGGCCTGGAACTGCTGGCCCTCGCCGCCCGCGAGGCCCGCACCGAGGAGGAGCCGTGAACGTCGCCTGGTGCCTGTGGGTGGTTCTGGCCGGCTGGCCCTTGCAGCCGGGAGTCGCCCCCGAAGCGGTGGTGGCGCGGGCGCGCGGACCCCTGCGGCCCATCGAGATCACCGCGGCCCGCCTGGAGGCCTACGCGCGTGACAAGGCGGGGCTGGCGCCGGCCCGGCTGGCCCGGGACCTGGTGGACTTCGAGCTGCTGGCGCAGGTCGCCGAGCAGGCAGGGCTGGAGGCGCAGCCCGAGGTGCGCGAGGCGGTGGCGAGTGCTGCGGTCCGGGTCTTCCTGGCCCGCGAGTTCGCGGACACGTGGACCCCCGAGACGATGCCCCCCGAGCTGGTGGCCCGCAGCTATGAGAAGAACCGGGCCTTCTTCAAGCACCCGGAGCTGCGCGACGGGGTGCATGTGCTGGTGGCCGGCGGCACCGCCGACAAGGCTCAGCGGCCCAAGGACGAGGCGAAGGACGCGGTGGCCCGCGACATCGCGGGGCGCTTCCACGCCGACGTGATGGCCGATCCGCCGGCGGATCGGACGGCGTTCCTGGCGCGGGCCGAGCGCTTCCGCTCGGACGCCGAGGCGGCGGGCCTGCTGCTGCTGCCGCAGACCCTGGGCCGGTTTGCCCGCCAGGGGCAGTTCCTGCCGCAGTTCACCGAGGTGGCCTTCAAGCTGGGCGTGGGCGAGATCTCGGAGCCGTCCCCCACGAAGTTCGGCTGGCACGTCATCTACATCGACGGGGTCGAGGCGGCGAAGGACGAGTCGCTGGAGGAGGCGGCGCCGGCCATCCGCGAGCGGATCACCCCCCAGGTGCGCGAGGCCGAGCTGGCGAAGCTCACCGGGATTCTCCGGGCGCGGTATGGGGCGGTGGTGGACGCCGGCCCGTTGGAGGCGCTGGAGGCCCGCCGCGGCCTTCCCCCGGGCGGGCCGGGCAGCCCCGGCCCCTGAACGCGCCGACGGAGGGTGCGCTGTGGCCCGTGAGCCGTGGCGCGAACATCTGCTAGCATCGGCTCCGTGGATGGAACGCGGGAGGAGCGCATGGGCGCAGTGGGGATGGGTTCCGGCGGCGTGGCGCTCTGCCTGAGCCTGTTTGCCGTGCTGGCGGCCGGGCCGGCGCACGCCGTGGACGCGGTCACCTCGGCCAGCCCGGCGGAGCAGCGGGCGGGGGTGCAGAACGCGGCGGTGTGGATCGTGGGGCGCGGCTTCGTGCCCGGGACCACGGTCACCATCAGCGGCGACGGCATCCAGCCTCTCCCGCGCGCGCCCGAGGTGGTGCCTCAGGCCGATCGAATCGATGGGGGCCTGGGCGACGGGCTCACCTTCTACTTCTCGGTGGACGCCAACGCCACGAACGGCCCGCGCGACGTGACCGTCACCGCGCCCGACGGCCGATCGGTGACCGCGTTCCAGCTCATCACCATCGTAGAGGGGGCCGAAGACGGCCCCCCCGTGGACGATCCGCCCGTAGACGATCCGCCCGTGGACGATCCGCCCGTGGACGATCCGCCGCCCGCCCAGGCCGGGCGGGCCGACGTCATCGCTCGGGCCAGCCCGCGGTATGGCGCGCAGGGCGATCAGGTGAACCTGTGGATCGTCGGGCGGTCCTTCGACGCCAACAGCGAGGTGCGGTTCAGCGTGGACGGCCTGGGGCCGGCGAGCTTCCAGGGGGCACCGCTGCCGGCGCAGGTCTACCGAGCCGTCGAGCGCATCAACGGCGAGGTCTACGACGGCATCCAGTACTTCCTGCGGATCCCGGCAGACGCGCGGCCCGGCTTCGTGGACATCTCGGTGCAGAACGCCGACGGGTCCAGCGCCACGGGTGCCAAGGTGTTCGAGATCGTCGAGCCGGGCGAGCTGCCCCAGCCCGTGCCGGGCATGGGCAACATCGACGAGATCACCGGCGCCTCACCCCCGGCCCTGCTGGCCGGTCGAAACGCTGCCGTGTGGGTGTGGGGACGGGGCTTCGCCGCCGGGGCGCAGATCACCTTCAGCAAGGACGGCATCCAGCAGGTGGCGCCCGCCGAGGTGGTGGAGACGGCCGCCAACTATCCGGGCTACGCGGGCCTGCGGGCCTTCGTGCAGATCGCGGGCGACACCCCCCCGGGGCTGGTGGACCTGAGCATCCGCAACCCGAACGGCACCGTGGCGACGGGGTCGGGGCTGCTGCAGATCCTGCCGCCCGGCGGCAACGGCGGCGCCGTGGGGGGCGGCGGCGCCGTCAACGGGCCCTGCCCAGACATGAGCCGGCTCATCGGGGCCATCGACGAGGTCGTGCCCCTGCAGGCCCGCCGGGGGGACGTGGTGCCCTTCGCCATCCTGGGCCAGGACTTCGCGTGTGGCGCGAGCGTGGTGATCAAGGGTGGGGGGCTGACCCCGGTCGAGGCACCTCAGCTCGTGAGCGACACCGTGAACCCCAGCGCGACCACCATGTACTGGCGCCTGCTGGTGCAGCCCGAGGCCGCCCTGGGTCCGCGGGACGTGACCATCGTGAACCCCAACGGCAGCACCCGCACCCTGCCGGGCGCCTTCGAGATCCTCGAGGGCAAGCCGCAGGATGACGGCGTGCACGCCTGCAGCGCGCGACCCGGCACGCCCGCGCCGGCGCCGCTGTGGTTGGGGCTCTTGCTCCTGCTCGGTTTGCGGCCCCGCCGACGCTGACCTCCCGTTGATCCCACACCCCGTCAGGCCGGTGCTCGCCGCGCTGCTCGCCTTGGGCTGTGGCGCCCAGCGAGCGCCGGCGCCCCTCCGCACGCTCCCTGCGCCCCCGCTGCCCCACGCCGCCATCACCGCGCAGGCCACCCCGCGGGCGGTGGAGCAGGCGCTGGCCCGCCTGGACGATCGCCTGGGCGCGTCGGTGGACGCGCTGGGACCGGTGGGCGTGGCGTGGCAGCGCACCCGCCATGGGCTCGACGACCTGTGGGCGGCCCTGGACGGGCCCCAGGCCGCACCGTCGCCCGGCCGGTGGGGCCTGGATCCAGCGCAACCGGTGACGATCTGGTGGGGCGCGGCCGACGGGGGGGCGCTGGCGCAGGCGTTCGTGCGGCGGCTGCAGGGGGCGCCCGCCGAGCCGGTGCAGGCCGCGATCTGGCAACTCCGGTTGGCCGCCACCGTGGTGGACCCCCGTGCCCTCGTGGGGACGCTCGAGCGGGTGGTCGGCCGGCTCGGCTGGACGGAGGAGCCAACCTCGTGGCCGCTCCCGGGCGTCGCGTGGCACCAGGCGGGGCCAGATGGGCTGTGGCTGGGGATCCGTCTTCACGGCCGCGAGGTCATCGTGGATCTGGTCCGCACCGTGGGGCCAGCGACCCAGGCGGTGGTGGCCGGCGCCCTGGCCCGGGGGGGCGGCCCCCCCTTCGAGCCCGGAGATGGGGCCATGACCCTCACCGTCTCGGCGGCTGGGCTGGGTGCTCTGGAGGCCGCCCAGGCGGCAGCGGTGGGGCTGACCTTCCCCGATCCCCGATCGCGGGCGGCCGTGGCGGAGGTGCTGACCACCTGCGTCGACGCCTGGAGCCGCCTGGCCGGCCTGGCGCCCGCCACGCGCCACGACCTGCAGCTGTCGTCGGCGGGTCTGCGCTGGCAGGTGACGGCGCACCTGACGCCGATGGGGGAGGCGGCTTGGGGTGGGGCGCAGCGCGCGCTCCCCCTGGGACCTCGCGGGCCAGAACCCGCCGGCTATCAGGTGGCGCTCGCAGGGGCACACTTCGCCGATCCCGGCCTGCCCGTGCTGGATCGGTGCCCGGCGACCCACGCCTGGATGCGCGCCCTGGCGCTGCCGCCCGCTGCACCCGCGCTCCTCGCCCTGGCACCGCCGCCTCAACCCGGCCCGCCCACGGGCTGGGGCGAGGGCGAGCCCAGCGGCTACGCTGCGCTGGTGTTGGGGGCGGGGGACGGCGGCGTGCCCCACCTGGGCGCCGTGCAGGTGGGCGTGCGCCTGCCCGACGCGCCCCTGGGGCCGCGCGCGGACGCGGTGGCCGATCCTCGGGGGCAGCGCTGGGTGCTGGGCATGGACGGGCTCGCCGTGAGCGCGGCCCGCCGCACCCTGGCCCAGACGCCGGTGGCCGTGTTTGGCATTGGTCCCGACGCGGCCCTGCGGGTGGCCGAGCGGCTGGACGCCACCGGCGTGGAGCCGGCCTTGTTCGCCGAGGCCTGGCTGCGCCCGGGCCCGCTGGCCGACGCCCTGGTGGGGGCGGGCCTCGCCGGGCCTGAGGTCCAGGCGCTGCGGGCGGTGGCCGCCCGCCTCGGGCCACTGCGTGTGGAAGGCCGGCGGGTCGGCGCGACGTTGGCGATCGAGGCCCGTTGGGGCGAACTTGATCACCCGCCTGGGGGGCAGTAGCGTCGAGCCCTCAGCCCATGACCGACGGGGTTTTCGGATGGCCGACGAGGCGAACGCGCAGCGGGTGGTACACGACGCACGCCTGATCATGCAGACGGTGCGTGACGAGGCCGCCGATGGCCGCCGCCCCTACATCAGCGACGTCCGGCGCCTCGTGGAGCGCAGCCTGGCGCTGCGCTACGCCGAGTATGTGCAGTTCCTGGAGAAGTACGGCTTCCTCACCCTGGATCGGCGCAGCAACCTGCTCACGCTGACCAAGGCCGGGCAGGCGGCCGCCGACGGGGACGCGGCGCGGCTGCGGGGCCTGGGGGGCGACGCCCGCTACCACTTCGGCGATCGGCTGCCCACGGCGCCCGCCAGCCCCACCCCCCGGCGGCGCGGCGAGCGCCTGGACAAGCGCTTCCTGCGGCTGGATCCCATCGGCCGAGGGGGCCTGGCCACCGTCTACGCCGGTCGCCTGCTGAGCGTCGACCGGCCGGTGGCCATCAAGGTCATGGAGGGCTTCTCGGAGCTCTTCCGCGCCGATCAGCAGGAGGAGATCCGCCGCCGCCTCGAGCTGGCCGTGCGAGACCACGCCCGGCTCATCAGCCCGTTCATCGTGCAGATCCTCGACCAGAACCCCGTGCACGAGCCGCCCTACTACGTCATGGAGCTCGCCCAGGGCGGCGATCTGCGCCGGCTGCTGGCCCGGGGCGCGCTGCCCCCCGCGGTGGCTCTGCGCTGCTTCGTGCAGACGGCGTTGGGGCTGAAGGTGGCGCACACCCACGGGGTGATGCACCGCGACCTGAAGCCCGAGAACGTGCTGCTGGACGAGTGCGGCAACGTGAAGCTGGTGGACTTCGGCATCACCCGGGTGGTTGAGCAGGACGGCGGCCGCATGCGCCAGGCGTACGTGGGCTACGGCTCCGTGGGCTACATGGCGCCCGAGGTCTTCCGGCCCGGCGTCGCCGTGGGGCCGCCCACCGACCTGTATGCGCTGGGCATCATGCTCTACGAGATGCTGGTGGGCGAGCTGCCCGGCCGCCGCTCACCGTTGCCCAGCGAGGTCGTGCCCGGGGTGCCGCCGGCGCTCGACGCCATCTTCGACCGCATGACCCAGGATGCCCCCGAGCGGCGCTACCCATCGGTGGACGCCCTGCTGGAGGCGGTCTGGGCGAGCGACGAGATCCTGGCCCTGTTCGATCACCGCGAGGGCCCGTGGTTCCTCGAGGCGCCGGTGGACCTGCCGGGGCTACCGGGCGACCAGGAGCCGGTGGTGCCGCTGCCCGAGCCCGAGCTGGAGGCGGAGCCGTCGCCCGCGCCCGTCGAGGCGCCGGCCGAGCCGCCAGAGGCCGAGCCGGAGCCCACCGTGGACGCGCCTGCGCCCGAGCCGGTGGTGGACGCCGTGTTCGCCGAGGACGCCGTGCCGGAGCCCGCGTCAGCGCCCGAACCTGAGGACGAGCCCGAGCCCGTCACCGAGGCGGCGCCGGAGGCCCAGCCGCAGGCGGGCGACGCCCCCGCCCTGCAGAGCGTGGAGCTCGCAGCCATTGAGGCTGAGGTGGCCAACCCGGCCTGGGGCGAGGACGCCGATCCCGAGACCGATCCGCCGCCCGCGGTTGCGCCCGAGTCCGAGCCGGAGCCCTTGGCGGTCGCCATCCCCGAGGCGAGCAGCGAGCCAGAAGACGCGGAGATCGCCGCGGCGGCCGAGCCGCTACCCAAGCCAGCGCCCGTCATCGAGCCGATGATCCCCGCCGGCCCACCGCCCGAGGCCGAGCCCGCCGTGGCGGTGCCCGTGGTGGTGGCGGCCGGGCTTGCGCCCGATGACGTCGAGGTGCTCGACGACGACCTGCTCGAGGTGATCGACGACGAGCACCAGGATCCCCGGGCCCGTACGGCGGTCAGCCGGGTGGATGGCGAGGGGGCGGTCAGTCACGAGAAGCGTCGGGCCCTGGAAGAGAAGCTGCGGCGCCTGAAGCGCACCTGAGCCCCTGAGCCCAGGTGCGGGCGGCCTGTCAGCCCAGCGGGCGCGCCACGACCACGACGTGGCCGTCGGGATCGGCGAAGTAGGCCGCCTCGTCGCCCCAAGGCCGGACGGCCCGGGGTGACAGGGGTCGCCCCCCGGCGGCCAGCACCTGCGCGATGGCGTCATCCAGCGAATCGGTGTGCAGGTAGATCTCTGCGCCCGCCCCACCGACCGGAGGCGGCGTGGCGAGCCCTGCGGTGGCACTGAAGGCTTCGCGCTCGTAGAGCCCCAGCCGCTGCCCACCCGGCAGGTGGAACTCCACATACACCGGCACCCGCACCGCCACCGGCCACCCGAAGGCGGCCGCATAGAAGGCGGCGGCCTGCGCCACCTCGGCGACGGGCAAAATGGTCAGGACGTGGTGGGGGAGAGCGGCGGCCATGGGCGGCAGCGCGGGGGGCAACAGGCCGATGCGGCCCGCGCCCCGGGCTCAGCTCCCGAGCTGCGCCGCGGCCTTGCGCGCGGCGTCGGCCAGGGCCTTGTCGCCTTCCTTCTCGGCGTAGGCCTTCAGGAGCGGCGCGGCGGCCTTCTGCTTCAGCTTCAGCAGCGCCTGGATGGTGGCCTGCCGGACGGTCTTGTCGTCGTCCTCGAGGCCGGTGGCGATGGGCTCCATGGCCGAGGCGTCGCCGGTGGCAGCCATGGCCATCAAGGTCGCGGTGCGCACGGCCACCACGGGATCCTGCAGCAGCGCGGCCATGGCGGTGACGGTGCGGGGATCGTTGACCAGCTCCAGCCCGGCCACGGCCTTCAGGCGCACGTCGGCGTTCTTGTCGAAGACCCGCTCCGAGAAGAACGAGAGCATGGGCTTGCGCTTCTCGTCGGGCAGGCTGGCCCCGATGGCCACAAGCGCGCCGGTGGCCTGCAGCCGCACCCGGTCGTCATCGTGGTTCAGGTGGGTCACCACCTGGTCCAGCGCCTCCTGCACCTTCAGCTTGCCCAGCGACGCCAGGGCGTTCGCCTTGAGGCGGGCGTCCTCTTCCTTCGCGAAGCCGAGCAGCGCGGTGTTGGTCTCGGCGCCCGGGTAGGCCGCCAGGGCGGTGGCGATGGCCCGCTTCACCGGCAGGGTCTTGTCGCCCATGAGCGCCTTGACGTTGGCCTCGACGTCCTTGCCCGGCATGAGGCCGTAGGAGCGAGCGGCGGCGGCCCGGATCAGGGGGTCGCCGGCGGTGCTCAGGGCGTCCAGCGCCTTCACGATGGTCTTGCGGTCGCCCTTGCCCGCGGCGCCGCTCGACACCATCTCGCCCAGGGCCGCCACGGCGGAGCGCTGCAGCACCGCGTCACTGTCCTTGGTGCCGGCGAGCACGAACTTCAGGGGCTGCTTGCCGTAGATGGCGCGGATGGCGTCGGTCATCTGCAGGCCCGTCTGGGCGTCTTCGATGTCGGCCTTGGCCAGCGCGGCGAGGCCGGCGGGCTTGCCCAGCTTGGCCAGGGTGTCGGCGGCGGCCGTCCGGGTCGGGGCCTCGGGGTGCTTCACGGCCTGACCCAGCGCCGCGTAGGTCGCGTCTTCGTCGAAGCCGGCGAGCTGACGCGCCGCGCCCTCGCTGTCCTCGCCCTTGCCTTGCGTGACCAGGTGGATCAGGGCGGCGTGCTGGCTCTTCTTGTCGTCGGTGGCCGCCAGGGCCCGGGCCACCTCGAGGCGCACGCTGGCGGCCAGCTCCTGGTCCTCCAGGCCGCCCACCAGGGCCTTGTACTCCTTGCGAGCCACCAGCGCCTTCACCGCCGCCCCTCGCACGGCGTCATCGGGGTGCCCGACGATGCCCAGCAGCTTCTCGGTGGCCTCCTTGGCCTTCACCTGGCCCAGGGCCTCGGCGGCGGCGGCCACCACCTTCGGATCCTTGCTCCGCAGCGCGTGGTACTGGGCCGCCGCGGCGAAGTTCGGATCCTTGGACTTGCTCAGCAGCAGGGCCGCCTTGTCCCGCAGGGCGTCGGCCGGATCGGAGTCCATGACCTTGCGCAGGGCCCCGTTGACCTTCTTGTCGTCCAGGCCGTCCAGCCCATCGAGCGCGGCACCCCGCAGGGCCTCATCCTTGGACTCCAGCACGGGGAGCAGGCGCCCGGCGAGGTCCGAGAACTTGAGGAGCGGCGCCGCCCGGACCGCGGCCAACGCGGCGGGGGCCGGGCCGTCCTTGACGTAGCTCCAGGCCGCATCCACCAGGGCCTTCTCGCCCTTCTGCAGCTTGTCCAGCGCGCCCTCGACCCCCAGCAGGGTGCCGTCGGGCAAGCTCACCAGGCTGCCGCTCATGCGGGTGGGCGGCAGGGCCTGCCAAAGCGGCAGGGTCAGGACGTAGGCCGGGAACGGCACGTCGTCGCGGGTCCACCCGTCCGCCTGGACGTTGGGGAACACCACCTTGCTCGCGCCGTTCTCGGTGAACGTGTAGACCGTCTCGGCCATGGTGATGGGGTGGTACGGGGCCTTGGTCGCGTCCAGGTAGACGTAGACCACCCCCGTGGTGGCCGCGTCGGGCTGGAAGGCGAGCCGGGCGTCGCCGTAGGTGTTGCGCTTGGCGTTCACCAGCTCGGCGAACAGCGCCCGCGTCCGCTCCTGGAGGGTGCCGGGCTTCACCGTGGCGGGCTGTGGCACCAGCAGGTAGCGCTTGGGGGCCGTGCGCGACCACTTCTCGTAGCTGTAGCGGACGGTGTGGACGTCTTCGGCCTTGCTGTCGGCCTGGGCCAGGGCCGCCAGGGGCGCGGCCAGGACAGCGCCCACCATCGCCAGGCGGGCCAGGGCGGTGATCGACATGGGCATCGCGGCTCCAGGGGGCTGGGGGTGGACGCCGCGGGCAGCGCAGCGTATCAGGGCGCCAGAGGATACAGATCCAAGCTACGGCGAGCAACGGACCCCGCAGAAGTGCAGTCTCTTTCACCCACCCGGCTGGGATGCTGGCTCGCCGCCCTCACGTGCATGTCCGGGTGCGGCGCCGGGCCGCGCCGTTCGGTCCTGCACGACCGGCCGGACCGGCAGGTGGCGCGGGCGCGGGTGCTCGACGCCACGCTGGCGCTGCAGGCAGCGGTCCGGCAGCGCGATGGCAGCGCCGAGGCGCTCCGCCGCCAGCCGGCGGCGCCCTGTGGGCCCACCCTCGCGGGCGCCGAGGCCGCCCAGCGCGCCTGGCAGACGCTCGACGCCGCGTGGGCTGCCTATGGCACGGCGGCGGGGCCTGCCGCCCCTGGCCTGGTCGCCGAGGTGGCCGCGGCGCGCAGCACGGTGGCCGACGGCTCCGCCGCTGCCGCCGCCCACGCCGCCGCCTGGCGCGCCTGGTGTGTCGGCCGCGGCGCCGTCGGCCGCGAGGCCGTCGCGCCGCCCCATGGCCCGCTGCGCTGCCGTGACGCCCTGCTTCGCGGGGCCGTGGTCAACCTGGTCGAGCCACGCGCCCAGGCCCTCGAGACCCCGGCCGACACCGTCGCACTCCTGGCTCGGCTGGGGCAGTCGGTGCGGGCGGACTGGGAGATCGTGCTCATCTTCGACGAGGCGACGCCGCAGGCCGAGGACGCCGACCGCGCGGTCTTGCGGATCGCCGGGCGGGCGGCCGACCAGGGGGCCGATCCCGCTCACGTGCCCGTCTGGCCCGCGCTGCTGGGCGCCGCGCCTCTGGCCGCCGTCGAGCTGGCGCAGGCCCCACTGCTGCGGTCGATCCTGCGCATCATGGCCCCGCCCCGGCCGGTGCCCGCCTGCGATCGCCCCGCACGGGTGGGGTGGGGCAGCCTCGCGGTGGGTGGGCAGCTCGGCGGGCCGCGCCCTGGCGGCCTTCAGCCGATGGGCGACGGGGTCTGGCGGCTGGAGGGCCCGGGCGGGGGGCCCGCCGGTCG
The DNA here is from genome assembly GCA_020633555.1 of Myxococcales bacterium. Taxonomy (GTDB): domain Bacteria; phylum Myxococcota_A; class Bradymonadia; order UBA7976; family UBA1532; genus JACKDL01. The sequence continues at coordinate 86,635 of JACKDL010000006.1, forward strand.
GCTGGCCAACGGGGGCGACAGCGTCCCGTATGCCCCGATCGAGCTGACGCTCCTGGGTCTGGCGCCGGCGCCCGACACATCCATCCGCGGACTGCGGGGGCCGGTCTGGTTGGGGCCGGGGCGGGTCAGGGCCGAGGGCGGCTGCACCGTCGCCGCCAGGGACCTTGTGGGCGCCGCCCCGGGGCCCCGGCGAGCCCCTGGGCCCCTCCGCATCGGGCTGGTGGTGCGGACCCGTCAGGCGTTGGCCCCGTCGGCGCTGGCGGGGTGGGCCGACGATCTGGCGGAGTTTGCCGCGCGGGCGGCCGATGCGATCCCGGCGCGCCTGAACTTCCACGAGGCCACGGGCGGCCGGGGGGCGCTGCGCCCCACGGTGGCCCGGCCCGCGCCCGGCGCTTGCGAGGATCCAGAGCCCGCCCTACCGTCGGCGCCATGAGCGAGCCCACCCTGTTTGCCCAGCTCGGCGGCGAGCCTGCCCTGCGGACGATCCTCGAGGACTTCTACGGCCGGGTCTATCGCGATGCGATGATCGGCTACTTCTTCACGCCCCACGACCAGGCGCGGCTGGTCCAGCGCGAGCTGGAGTTCACGGCGCAGGTCCTGGGCGCCCGGGACATCCCGTACACCGGGCAGGGCATGCGGGCCGTCCACGCGAAGCACCCCATCCGCAGGGGCCACTTCCATCGGCGCAACCGCATCCTGGAGCAGACCCTGCGGGCCCACGCGGTGCCAGAGCCTGTCTTCCAGGCCTGGATGGCGCACGCCCGTCAACTCGAGGTGGCCATCCTGGGCGCGCCGGGCGTCCGAGCCACCCACTGCGACCATCCGCTCCAAGCCGACGGCGAGGTCACGCCGCAGGACCCTTGAGTCACCGGCGCTGGCTTCCCTAAGATCCCGCGACCATTCGGGAGGTGGAACGCCATGCAGCTTCGTGAGTTGACCCTGGCCCTCGCGGTCCTCGGTGCCGTGGGGATCGTCGGCTGTGACGACGGGGGCGGGGGAGGGACCGTGCGCGAAGACGCCGGCATGATCGGCCCCGGTGGATCGGGCGGTGGTGGCGGCGCCGGGGGCGGCGGTGGAGGCGAGACCGAGGAGGTCCTCCGCCTCACCTACACCAAGCAGGCCGGCCAGAACACCGATCTGGTGGTCTACGACTTTGCCGACAACGCCGAGCTCAACCTCACCGCGGGGGTGGGCATCGACTGTGGCCAGGGCTGCGTGCTCAACGCCGACATGACCTGGATCGCCTGGCGGGGCGGCGAGGGCGACGCCACCGACGACACCCTGAAGGTGGCCCCGGTGGACGTGGTGCGCAAAGAGATCCGCGTGGATCGCACCCGGGTGGTGGCCGATGACGTGCGGCGCTTCGAGTTCACGGGTGACCTGATCGTGTACGCCACGGGGCAACCCCAGGGCACCGATCGCACCATCGAGGTGCTGGCCGAGCCCATCGCCGGCTGCGCCGACGCGAACTGCCCGCAGTTCGTGGGCAACATCGGCGCCAACGGGGGCTTCCGGGTGGCCGACGTGGGGCAGACCATCGTGGTGCTCGACATCAGCCTGTCGGCCATGACCGTCAACCTCTACAACGCGGCCAACGGGCTGTCCTCGACCATCCACACCTTTGGCAGCCAGGGGGGCACCGGCTCGCCCTTCTCGGGCCGGCAGCCGGTGGGCATGTCGCCGGACCAGAGCTACCTGGTGGCCTTCACGCCGGAAGACTTCCTGTGGCGGGTGAACACGCTCGAGCTGCGGCCCAACCCGCCCGAGCCGGTGTCGCGGGAGCTGTTCGAGGCGGAGATGAACCCCAACGCGGCGCCCTGCCAGCGGGACATGCCGTACAACTTCACCGAGGTGCAGTTCAACCCGGTGTTCTCCACCGACAGCGCCTACATGTACTTCGTGGCGGCCGGGGACTGCTCGGGGGCCAACCGCACCGACACCGACGTGCTGCGGCTGCCCCGCGACGTCAGCGGGGCGACGGCGGAGAACATCACCAACAACCCCCGGGTGAGCCACTGGAGCAACCAGGAGATCCGCGGCTTCGACCTGTCGCCCGAGGGCGACCGGCTGGCCTACATCTCGCCGCGCATCACCGACGCCAACAGCCAGGCGATCTGGGTCATCAACCCCGATGACGGGGCCTTCGACTGCGGCCGCAACGAGGGACAGCCCGACCTCGATGGCATCCAGCGCTGTCCGTTCATCTTCGATGACGGCCAGGCCGGCGTGCGGTACCGGGATGTGCGCTTCGTGACGGTGCAGGTGCCGCGCTGAGCAGCGCGGGGCGGCGCTGAGCCGGGCGGGGTCGGGCGTACGCCACGGCCTCGCCCCCACCCGCCCCCGTGAGGGCGAGCCGGTGCGCCGGGGCTGGAATCAGTTCGGGTTGTCGGGCAGGTCTTCGATGCTCGGGAACTTGCGGATCTCGGTCCGGGCGATCTTCCACGCCTTCTGGACGATCCAAGACAGCGAGCGGTCCTGCCGGGCCGCCTCAGCCTGAATCTCCTTCAGCATGTCTTCGGGGAAGTACAGGCTCTGCTTGCGCTTGTCGGAACCGGCCATGGGTGCTTCGCTCCTTCGCTTATCCCACACGCACCGACAATGCTAGACGGCCCCCCTGGGGTGTCAAATTTTCGCCCTTTTCCCTACCTGTGCGACCCCGGCGCAGCCGCGCTGGCGGGCGTCGTGGGGGCGGATGCAGCCGCGGACTGGGCGGCCGAGGGCGCCGCGGAGCCGGGCATCATGCGGAGGGGCTCCGTGGCCTCACCGCCGTTGGGCAAGGGGCGCTTGAGGCGGCCGGGGGGGAGCTGGATCACCGGGCGCTGAAGCACGTCCGGGTTGCTCAGCGGCACCGCTTTGCGGCTGGCGGCGTCCACGAAGCGCACGCGGCCGAACTTGTCGAGGGTGTGGAAGTCGGGCTTCACGGGGGGCGAGAAGGCGGCCGCCTCCTGGCGCCCGCCCTTGGGCAGGTCGAAGCGGAACATGTTCACCCGCCAGGTCTCGCCGTGCTTCGGCGGGTTGCCGGCGCCGGGCACTTGCGCGAAGGGCACCTTCATCTCCACGAACCAGCCCTTGTCCGTGTCGTCGCGCTGGTTCAGCGTCCCGTCCACGAACACCTTCGTCTCGAAGCCCGCCATGTCCCACGCGCGGGCCTTGGCCAGGTCGCTGCGGTAGGTCTCGAACTTCGCGTCGAAGACCACGTTGGCCGGGGTCACCTGCAACTCCAGGTAGTCCTTCTGGTCGCCGTCGGCGTCGATGAACAGCTCCACCACCTCCTGCTCCCAGGTGTTGCTGTCGCGGGCGGTGAAGGTGGACCACACGTCGCTGTCGGTGGCCTCGACGCCCACGTACAGGAACTGATCGTCGTAGCGGAACCGGGCCCGGGTCTGCGGGCCCGGCCGGCCCGAGCCGTCGGGGGTGGTCCACCACTCGGTGGGGCGGGCGTCCTTCCAGGCGGCGTCATCCAGCTTGCCGTCCAGGGTGATGGACTCGCCGGCATTGAGCTTCTCGGCCATGGCCAAGGCCAGCCGCGGGGCCTTGCGGCTGCGGGGCTCGCCACCCAAGACCTCCACCTTGCCCACCTTCAGGCGGCCGTCCTTCTCGGCGGCGCCGCTGCCCGCCTGGGTGATGGGCAGGCGGCTCTGGTCGCCCCGGTACTTCCAGACGCCCCAGTAGAAGTTGGCCTCGCCCCCGGGGAACTCGTCCTTCACCTTGAAGCTCTGGACGTCCTTGACCACCTGTCCCTTCTTCAGCTTGCGCAGGGGGTGCAGCCCCTCGACGGGGTGGTGATCCAGGTTCTGCCAGGCGGCGCGGTCGTTGGGGCGGCCCTGGAAGTGCACGAAGGGCATGTTGTCGCCCATGGGCTCGGCCAGGCCTTCGAGGTACCAGGTCACCGTCAGGGTGTCGCCCGGCTTCACCTGGGCCTTGTCGAGGTCGTAGCCCACCAGCTTGACCTGGTCGCCAAAGACGGCGCCCACGGGGTGCTGCGGCTGCGGCGCGGCGGTCAAGAGGTGCGCCTGCACCTTCTTCTGCTGGGCGGGGGTCAGGGTGGGCTCCGCATACTCCTGGCAGCCGGTAAAGGCCAGCGCCAGGACGGCGAGGGCAGCGACGGGCGCGCGGGTCGGCATGGCGTCCTCGAGGGGTCGTGCGTGGTTGCGCAGACTCTGGCCCAGGGGGCCCACGCCCCGCAAGCGGCCGCCGTTGCACGGGGCCACCCACGCTCCTATCCTCGCGGCGCTTTCGTCACGAGGAGGGGCCATGTCCACCGAAGCGCGCTGGTCGCGGGACGCCACCTATCACTTCATCGGCATCGGCGGCATCGGCGTCAGCGCCGTCGCGCGGGTGCTGCACGAGCAAGGCGTCAAGGTGCAGGGCTCCGACGTGCGTGAGAGCCAGCTCACCGAGGGGCTGCGGGCGCTGGGCATCCCCGTGACCATCGGCCACGCCGAGGGCAACGTGGACGGGGCCGATGTGGTGGTTCACTCCACGGCGGTGCCCTACGACAACCTGGAGCGCGAGGCGGCGCGGGCTCGGGGCATCCCCGAGGCCCACCGCAGCGACACCCTGGGGCTGTGCCTGCAGGGCCGCGAGGGGGTGGGCGTCACCGGCACCCACGGCAAGGGCACCGTCTCGGCGATGATCACCCACTGCCTCATCACCGCGGGCCTGGATCCCACCTTCGTCATCGGCGGGCTGCTGAACAACTACGGCACCAACGCCCGCGCCGGTAGCGGCCCCCACGCGGTGGCCGAGGTGGATGAGAGCGACAAGAGCCACCTGAACCTGAACCCCCAACACGTGGTGGTGAACAACCTCGAGGTGGATCACCTGAACTTCTACAAGGGGCTCGAGGACATCGTCGGGACCATGGCGGCCTTCATCGCCACCAACCCCAACCTGAAGACCCTGGCGCTGAACTGGGACGACGCGGGCGTGCGGGACCTGGCGGGCCGCATCGACCGCCCGTTCCTGCGCTACGGCACCGAGGGCGATGACCTGGACTTCGCCGCCCGCGACGTGGTGGACCACGGCGACGCCGTGAGCTTCGTGGCGTGGCGTGGGACAGAGCGGCTGGGCCCGGTGACCCTGGGCGTGCCGGGCAACTACAACGCCGACAACGCGGCGGGCGCGATGGCCATCGCCATGGGGGCCCTGGGCCTGGACTTCGCGACCGTGAAGGCGGCGCTCGAGAGCTACGCCGGGCTGGAGAACCGCTTCACGGTGCGCCGGGCCGGCGACGTGGTGCTGGTGAAGGACTACCTGAGCCACCCCACGGGCATGCGCCGGGTGCTCCAGAGCGCCCGGAAGATGCCGCACAACAAGGTGTGGTGTGTGTTCAAGCCCTACCGCTACACGCTCATGCGCTACCACGGCGAGGAGTACGCCGAGGCCTTCACCGGCTGCGACGAGGTGATCATCACCCGCATGTACGCCGCCGAAGAGCGCCCGCTGGACGGCATTGACACGCCGTGGTTCGTGGACGTGCTGCGCAAGGGCGGCAACTCCGTGCACTACGTGCCCGAGAACCCCGACGTGGTGCCCTACCTGGAGTCGCGGGTGGGCCCGGGGGACCTGGTGTTCTTCTTTGGCGGCGACGACTTCTTCCGCATGGCCGACGCCTGGGCGGACCGCCACGCGGCCGAGCACCCCGCATGAGCCCTCAGGGCGGCCGGACCCCTACCGACTGGGCGGGGCGCCGGGTGGCGGTGTGGGGCGCGGCCCGCTCCGGGGTGGCCGCCGCCAACCTGCTGGTTGAGCTGGGCGCCCAGGTGGTGCTCAGCGACCTGAAGCCGGTGGTCGAGTGGGACGTGCCGGGATTGGATCCGCGGGTGCGCTGTGAGGGCGGCGGCAACACCCTGGCCGGCGCCGACGTGCTGGTGCCCAGCCCCGGCCTGGGGCCCGTCCTGCCCGTGATGCAGCAGGCGCTGGCCACCCCGGGCCTGACCTTGGTGAGCGAGGTGGAGCTCGCGGCCTCCGTGAGCGCCGCGCCGCTGGTGGCCATCACCGGCACCGACGGCAAGAGCACCACCACGCTGATGACCGGCGCCGTGCTCCAGGCCGGTGGGCTGCCGGTGGAGGTGGCCGGCAACATCGGTACGCCCTTGTCGGAGCGGGCCCGTCACGTGGGCGCCGACGGGGTCCTGGTGGCCGAGATCAGCGAGTTCCAGCTCTGGAGCTGTGGCCACCTGCGGCCGCATGTGGCGGTGATCACCAACCTGGCCGACGACCACGCCGACTACTTTGGCCACGATCCCGACCGGCTCGCGGACAGCGTGCGGCGGGTGCTGCGCGATCAGCGCGACGGCGACGTGGCGGTGGTGCGGGCCGACGACCGGGCGGTGGGGGGCTGGCCGGTGAACGCCGGGGTGGAGCGGGTGGGCTTCGGCCCGCTTCCGGCAGACACCGGCTGGGGGTTCCGAGACGGCTGGCTGACCTTGGACGGCGCGCCCGTGGTGGCCGAGGCCGCGCTGGCACTGAAGGGCCCGCACAATGTGGCCAACGCCCAGGCGGCGCTCGCCGTGGGCCTGGCCTTCGGGGTGCCGCTGGCGCCCATGCTGGCGGCGCTGGCCGACTTCCAGGGGCTGCCTCACCGCTTGCAGCGGGTGCGCGAGCGGGCGGGGGTGACCTGGCTGGACGACTCCAAGGCGACCAACGCCCACGCTGCAGCCGTGGGGCTGCGGGCGGTGGCGGGCCCCCTGGTGGTCATCACCGGGGGCTACGACAAGGGCCTGGATCTGCAGGGCTTCTGCGACCTGCTGGCCACGCGCGCCCGGCACGTGGTGCTCACCGGGCCCACGGCGGATCGCACTGAGGGCCTGCTCGCGGGGCGGGTGGCCGTCAGCCGGGCGGGGGACATGGCGCAGGCCGTGGCCCAGGCCGCGCAGGCGGCCCAGCCCGGGGACTCGGTGGTGCTGTCGCCGGCGGCTTCGTCCTTCGACGCCTACCGCAGCTACGCCCACCGGGGGCAGGTGTTCCAGGCCGAGGTCAAGGCGCTGCCCTGACCCCGGCCGCCCCTGTGACCGGGCTCAGGGCAGGTTGACCACGTTGGCCCGCCGGCCCGCGGCGCCGGCGAGGCCCGCGCTGTTGCCGCCGCGGCCGGCGGTGCCGAGCTGGTAGACCACCCCGTTCAGGGCCGGGCTGGCGGCGTTGACCCGCACGACGCCCACGGTGGGGCCACCGCCGCCGCCGCCGCCGTGCCCGCCGCGGCCGCCGATGCCGCCGTTGCCGCCCGCGGAGCCACCGCCCGCGATCTCGAAGTCGTTGCCACCCAGCCCGCCGTTGCCGCCGCTGCCGCCGTTGCCGCCGCTGCCGCCGTTGCCGCCGTTGCCGCCGTTGCCGGTGATCACGGTGACGGTCTGCAGGGTGGGGTTCGAGGCCACGATCCACACGCCGAAGGAGCCGCCACCGCCGACCCGCCGGTGCCGCCGGTGCCGCCGCAGCCGCCTGAGCCGCCGCCGCCGCCCGAGCCGCCCACGTCGGCCAGGCAGCAGGTGAAGTCGCAGCCCGCGCCGCCGCCGCCGCCGCCGCCGCCGCCGCCGCCGCCCGGGCCGCCCACAGCCCCGCCGGCACCCGCCGACGGGAAGTAGGTGGTGCCGAACAGGCCGCCGATGGACGCACCACCGCCGCCGTTGCTGCCTGAGCCGCCGTTTCCGCCGGTGAAGCCCACCAGGCCGTCGCCGGCGGCGCGGGCGTTGCAACAGCCCGCGCCCAGGAAGCCACACCCCAGCCGGCGTTCGCCGCGGGCGCCGCCGGCGCCGCCGTTGGCGCCCACACCCGGAGAGCCCACGCCGGCGTTGCTGGCCGCGTTGCCGCCGGTGACACCGGTCTCGCCGTTCTGGAAGCCGTTGCCGCCCCGGCCCCCGTCGCCGCGGCCGTTGCCACCCCGGCCGCCGCTGGTGCCGCCGGTACAGGCCCGAGCCGCGCCGCCGTCGCCGCCGTCGCGATCGCACCCGAACAGGATGCCGATCTGCTCCGAGTCGCAGCCGTTGCTGCCCCGTCCGCCGTCGCGGCCAGCGATGCCGTTCGAGCCGCTGTTGCCGTCGATGCCCGGGCCGCCGTCGCCTGAGCGCACGGTGACGCGGTAGAGCGTGAGGAAAGCGCCGCTGTTGTTGATGCGCACACCGTAGCTGCTGCCGGTGGCCGCCGCGTTGCTGGCCGAGCGGATCTCGATGCGCTCGAAGTACGTGGGCTGGTTCAGCCCGTCGGCGATGAAGCCGGTGGTGCCGCCGCTGATCACCGTCTGCGCGTCGTTGGACCGGGCCCAGCCGGCGTCCCGGCGGTAGCCGCCATAGACCCGCGCGCCCGAGCGAGCCGTCACCGTGCCGTCGTACAAGCCGGCCGACGCGATGACGTACTTGTTCTGCTGCACCGCAAGGCGCATGGCCTCGCCGAAGGTCGCCTTGGGCGCGTTGCGGGTGCCCGGGTTGTTGTCGTTGCCGTCGGGCGCCAGGAACACGGCCTGGTCCACCCGGCCGTCGATGCCGTCGCAGTTGGTGTCCTGGAACCCGTCATCGGGCTCGTCCGCCAGATCCGCGAAGCCCTCGTCGATGAGGCCATCGCAGTCGTCGTCCACGCCGTTGCACAGCTCGGCCACGGGGGTCACCTCGCCCACGCAGGCGCCCCAGTCGCCCACGTTGCAGGTCTGGGTGCCGCGCACGCAGGCGCCCTCGTCGGTGCCGCAGCGGCGGGTCAGGTTCTCGTCGGTGCTGCCGTCGCAGTCGTCGTCCTGGGCGTTGCAGGTCTCCTGCACGGGCGTGATCTGCCCCGCGCAGGCGCCCCAGGCGCCCGCGGCGCACGTCTCGGTGCCCTGCTGGCAGGCGCCGACGTCGCTGCCACAGGCCCGGGTCACGTCTTCGTCGACGGCGCCGTCGCAGTCGTTGTCCTGGTTGTCGCAGACCTCGGGGGCGGCGCCGACGTTGTTCATGCAGGCGCCCCAGGCGCCCCCGCCGCAGACCTGCGTCCCGAGCCGGCACAGCCCCACGTCGCTGCCGCAGTTGCGGATCAGCCCCTCGTCCACCTGGCCGTCGCAGTTGTTGTCGCGGTTGTCACAGACCTCGGGGACAGGCACGACCTCGCCCACGCAGGCGCCCCAGTTGCCGGCGCCGCAGGTCTGAACGCCCGCCACGCACTCGCCGGTGTCGCTGCCGCAGCCCCGCTGCAGCCCCTCGTCCACCTGACCGTCGCAGTCGTTGTCGCGGTTGTCGCAGGTCTCGACGCCGGGGTTCTCGGCGCCCACGCAGGCACCCCAGGCGCCCGCCTGGCAGGTCTCGGTGCCCGAGACGCACTCGCCCTGGTTGTTGCCGCAGGCGCGGGTGACCGCCTCGTCCACCTGCCCGTCGCAGTCGTTGTCCTCGTTGTCGCAGATCTCGGGGCTGGGCACGACACCGCCCACGCAGGCGCCCCAGTCGCCGCCCTCACAGGTCTCGAAGCCGCGCTCGCAGGCGCCCACGTCACTGCCGCAGCGGCGGATCAGGCCGTTGTCGACCTCGCCGTCGCAGTTGTTGTCGCGGCCGTCGCAGATCTCGGGCTCGGCAGCGATCTCGCCTTCACAGGCGCCCCAGGCGCCCGCGTCGCAGGTCTGCACGCCCGGGCGGCACTGGCCCACGTTGCTGCCGCAGCCCTGGCGCAGGTCCTCGTCCACCCGGCCGTCGCAGTCGTTGTCGACGTTGTCGCACTGCTCCTGCCCGCCGTTGGTGCGCACGCAGTTGTACTCGCAGCCGTCGGCCAGCCCGCCCTGGATGTCGTAGAAGTTCGGGTTGCACTGCACGAAGTTGCAGGCGCCGTCCTCACAGGCGGCCGCCGCGTTGGCGAAGCCGCAGGCACGGTTGCAGGCGCCGCAGTGCACCAGGCTCGTGTCCAGGTCGAAGCCCTCGTCGGTGCGGCCGTCGCAGTCGTTGTCGGTGCCGTCACAGACCTCATCGCCGGTGCGGGTGCACTCGTACTCGCAGCCGGTCGCCACCTGGCCGTCCAGATCGACGAAGCCGGCATCGCACTCGGCGATGAGGCAGCGCCCCTCAACACACACGGGGGTGGCGTTGCCGGCAGCGCACTCGCGGCCGCAGCCGCCACAGTGGGCCAGGTCGCGGCCCAGGTCGAAGCCCTCGTCCACGGTGCCGTCGCAGTCGTTGTCGATCAGGTCGCAGACCTCGTTGCCGCCCTGCGTGGGCAGGCAGGGGCCGTACTCGCAGCCGTTCGCTGGATCGCCGTCCAGGTCGTGGTAGCTGCGGGCGCAGGCGGCGAGCACGCACTCGCCGTCGGCGCAGCCCGGCACGCCGTTCTCGTAGGCGCAGACCGTGTCGCAGGCGCCGCAGTGGTTGGGGTCGAGCTGCAGGTCGAAGGTCTCGTCCACCTGCCCATCGCAGTCCTCGTCGGTGCCGTCGCAGGTCTCGTCGGCCTCAGCGTCGCCCTCGCACGCGTACTCGCAGCCGTCCTCCACCTGGCCGTTCAGGTCCCAGGTGTTGGGGTCGCAGGCCACCACGAAGCAGCCCCCGGCGCGGCACTGGCCGATGGCCGCCGGCGGATCGCAGATCTGCCCGCAGGCGCCGCAGTTGGCCTCGTCGTTGGCCAGGTCGTAGCCCTCGTCGATGTTGCCGTCGCAGTCGTTGTCGACGGTGTCGCACACCTCGGTGGGGTTGGGGGTGGGGGTGCAGGCCAGCTCGCACCCGTTGGCGGCGTCGCCGTCCAGATCCACGAAGCCGGGGGCACAGCCCGCCAGCACGCACTGGCCGTCGGCGCAGCCCGGCTGACCCTGCGGGAAGGCGCAGACGTTCCCGCAGGCGCCGCAGTGGGTGGGGTCGTTGTTCAGGTCGTAGTCTTCGTCGGCGCGCCCGTCGCAGTCGTTGTCCAGCGTGTCGCAGCGCTCCTCGCCGTCGAAGGTCACCAGGCAGTTGTATTCGCAGCCGTTGGCGGGGTCGCGGTCGTTGTTCCACCACCCGGCCTCGCAGGCCTCGATGACGCACTGGCCGCCGTCGCAGGCGGGGGTGGCGCGGTCGATCTGGCACACCCGGTTGCACTGGCCGCAGTGGCTGGGATCGGCGTTCAGGTCGAAGCCCTCGTCCACCGCGCCGTTGCAGTCGTTGTCGCGGCCATCGCAGATCTCGGCGGGATCGGCGGTGGGCACACAGGGGTACTCGCAGCCGTTGGCCGGATCCTGGTCCACGTCGTACCAGCCCCGGGCGCAGGCCCCCAGGGCGCAGACGGCCTCGGCGCAGACGCCCATGGCGTTCTCGTAGGCGCAGACGGTGCCGCAGGCGCCGCAGTTGCGGGCGTCGCCCTGGAAGTCGATGTCGTCGTCGGCCGCCCCATCGCAGTCGTTGTCGAGCCCGTCGCAGCGCGTCTCGGCGCCGGCCTCGTAGGTGTCGGGGTAGGGGCAGGTCCAGCCGCCCGCCTGGCAGGCCGGCACCACGCCGGCGCACACGCCCTGAGCCAGGCACAGCACCTCGTCGGGGGCCACCAGCTCGCCCTCGTCGGTCTCGCTGTCGCAGTCGTTGTCCCGGCCATCGCAGCGCTCGGCCGCGCCCTCGAAGATCTCGGGATCGCTGTCATCGCAGTCGATGCCCAGGCACTCCTCGCCCTGGCCGTAGCCGTCGCCGTCGTTGTCCATGCAGGGGCGGCAGCTCCCGCCCTCGGGCACGCACAGGGGCACGGTCTGCCCGTCGATCTCGCGCTCTTCGCAGGCGTTGCCCTCGGGGCACTCGGCGGTGGCGCACGAGCGGGCGCAGTAGTTGGCCGCGCCGATGGCGATGCAGCGGTCGATGCCGGCCCCGCAGTCGCCGTCGTGATCGCAGGGCTGGCACTGGGTGTTGCGCTGGGCGATGCAGATGAAGACGGTGTCGGGCGCGGTGTTGATCACCGGGCTGCACTCGAAGCCCTCGCCGCAGTCCTCATCGTCGCGGCACAGGGCCGAGCAGACCCGCGCGCCGTCGGGGCCGGGGATGCAGTAGCCCGAGCGGCAGTCGCTCCCCCGCTCGCAGGGATCGCCGTACTCCCCGAACTGGGCCGCGTCGGGCGCCATGTCCACGGGGCCATTGTCCAGCCGGGGCCCGCGATCAAGGTCCTCGCCGGGCCGCATGTCCTGGGTGGGCAGGGCGTCGCCCGGGTTGTTCCCGCCCGTGCCCGCGGCGTCGTCGTCGCAGGCGACGAGCGCGGCCAGGGCCAGCAGGGCGGGCCAGATCAGGACAGTACGGAACGGTGACATCGTGCCCCCAGTGCAAGACGACGTACGGCAGTGTGCTCGGCGAGCACGCGGCCCTCGACCCCCCGGGACCAGCGGGTTGGGCGAAAGTCACGTGCCTGACGATGCGGTGAGTATCGCGGGGGGCGGGGGGTTGGTGCCAGCGGGGCGTGCCGGCCCGGGCAGGTTCAGTCCACGTCCATGCGGGCCACGACCTGGCCCTCCTGCACGGGCTCGCCCTCGATGACCAGCAGCTCGATGATCTCACCGTCCGCCGGCGCCTCGATGGGCATCTCCATCTTCATCGACTCGAGGATGATGATGACCTCGTCCTCCTCGACCTCGTCGCCGACGTTGACCTCGATCTTCCAGACGGTGCCGGTGATGTGCGCCTTGATGTCCATGGGGTACCCCCTGTGTCGAACGAAACGCTCTTCTACCGCCCCTTGGCGTAGTTCTCCAGCCACCCGGTGTCGAAATCGCCCGCCTGCACCTCGGGGGTGCCGAGGACCTCGGCGACGAAGTCGCGGTTGGTGGTCAGGCCCTCGATGACGAAGCCCTCCAGCGCCGACTTCGCGCGGGCCAGGGCGGTGGCGCGGTCGGGCGCGACGGCCATGAGCTTGGCGATCATCGGATCGTAGTAGGGGGTCACCGGCTGGTGGGCCGTAACGCCCACGTCCACGCGCACGCCTTCACCCGTAGGCGGCACGAAGGCGCCCAGGTGCCCGGGCTGGGGCATGAACTTCCGGGCGGGATCCTCGGCGTAGAGCCGACACTCCACCGCCGCGCCAGAGATGGCCAGATCCGCCTGCTGCAGGGTCAGCGGCTCGCCCGCCGCGATGCGGAGCTGCCAGCCGATGAGATCCACGCCGGTAATGGCCTCCGTGACGGGGTGCTCCACCTGCAGGCGGGTGTTCATCTCGATGAAGTAGAACTGGCCGTCGGGGCCGACGATGAACTCGACGGTGCCGGCGTTGCGGTAGCCGATGGCACGGGCCGCTGCCAACGCGGCCTGGGTGAGGCCCTCGCGCAGGCCGGGCGTGCGCTCCACGAACGGCGACGGGGCCTCCTCCACCACCTTCTGGTGCCGGCGCTGCAGGGTGCACTCGCGCTCGAACAGGTGCACGCCGTGGCCGTGGTGGTCGAACAGCACCTGCACCTCGATGTGCCGCGGCGACTCGATGTACTTCTCGAGGTACACGGCGTCGTTTCCGAAGCTGCTGGCGCCCCGGTCCCGGCAGCTCTGCAGAGCGCGCTTGAGCTTCGCGGCCTTCTTCACCTGCTGCATGCCGATGCCGCCGCCGCCCGCCGCGGCCTTCACCAGCACGGGGTAGCCCATGGCCTCGGCCAGCGCCGCCGCGTGGGCGTCGTCGGTGACGGGGCCGTCGGAGCCGGGCACCACGGGCACGCCCGCGGCCTGTGCCGTGGCGCGCGCCTGCGCCTTGTCGCCCATGCCCTCGATGGCCTCGGGGGTGGGGCCCACAAAGACCAGGCCCGCCTCGGCCACTGCCCGCGCGAACCCCGCGTTCTCACTCAGCAATCCGTAGCCCGGGTGGATGGCCTGCGCCCCGGTTTGCCGGGCCACCTCCAGGATCTTCGCCTGGTTCAGGTAGCTCTGCGCCACCGGCGGGGGGCCGATGCAGATGGCCTCGTCGGCGGCCTTCACGTGCGGCGCCTGGGCGTCCGCCTCGGAGTAGACGGCCACGCTGCGCACGCCGTGGGCGCGCAGCACCTGGGCGATGCGGTGGGCGATCTCGCCGCGGTTGGCGATCAGGACCTTCTCGAACATGGGCCGTCCTCCTTCGAGGGTCGGGGTCAGAGGTCGCGCAGGATGTAGTAGACGCGCCGCGTGGCGGGTTCGCTGCGGTGCACGGCTCGGTAGCTCCACTGGCAGCGGGACAGCCCCTGTAGCGGATCGCCCTCGGGCTGGCAGGCCCCCGGGGTGGCCTTGTACCACGCCGCCTGGGCATCCAGGCGGGTGTGCTTGCCCTCGACGTGCGCCTCGATCTCGACGCGGAACAGCAGCTCACAGCGGTCCCCGACGGCGGGCGCGGCGGTGGCCGGCCCCACCGTCTCGAAGGGCAGGGGGCCCTCCACCGAGCGTGCCCAGGACGCGTCCCAGTCCACGCCCCCCTGGCGCTCACCGCGCCAGGTCAGGCAATGCCAGTTCGTCTTCAGGCTGCGCGCCGTGACGGTGAAGGGCTTCACCTCCACCCCGCCCGCGTCCAGCCGCGCGGCGGCCGAGCGGATGGCCTCAGGCATGGGCTGCTCGGTGCGCACGGGCCCGGTGAAGGTGCTGCAGCCGCACAGGCCGAGCGCCAGCGCCAGCCAGCCCCTCACAGTAGGCTCTGCTGGCGCCCGCCAAACGGGCGGTTGAAGTGCTGGTAGGCCCGGTGGGTGGCCACCCGGCCGCGGTGGGTGCGCTTCAGGTAGCCCTCCTTCAGCAGGTAGGGCTCGTAGACGTCCTCGACGGTCTGCTTCTCTTCGCCGATGGCCGCCGCCAGCGTGTCGAGGCCGCAGGGGCCGCCGTCGAACTTGTCGATGAGGGTCAGCAGCAGGCGCCGGTCCATGCGGTCGAAGCCGGCGCGGTCCACGTCGAGCTGGTCCAGGGCCTGCTCGGCCACGGCCTTCGTCACCACGCCGTCCGCGAGGACCTCGGCGATGTCGCGCACCCGGCGCAACAGGCGGTTGGCGATGCGGGGCGTGCCCCGCGCCCGCCGCGCGAGGGCCGCGGCCGCGTCTGGATGGACTTCGAGCTGCATCACCCCTGCCGAACGCATCACGATCTGCTCCAGCTCAGCCGCCGAATAGAACTCCAGATGCTCGACGATGCCGAAGCGGTCGCGCATGGGGCTCGTGAGCAGGCCCGACCGCGTGGTGGCGCCCACCAGCGTGAAGGGTTGCAGCTCGATGGGGTAGCTGCGGGCGTAGACGCCCTCGCCGATCACCACGTCGAAGCGCCCGTCCTCCATGGCGGGGTACAGGTTCTCCTCCACCACGGCGCTCAGGCGGTGGATCTCGTCGATGAACAGGACGTCGTTGGCTTCGAGGTTCGTGAGCAGGCCGGCGAGATCGCCCTTCTTCTCCAGGGCGGGGCCGCTGGTGACGTGCAGCCGCACCCCCAAGGCATTGGCGATGATGTGGGCCAGGGTGGTCTTGCCCAGCCCGGGGGGCCCGCTCAGCAACACGTGGTCCAGCGGATCGCCGCGCCGGCGGGCGGCCTCGACGAAGATCCGCAGGTTCTCTTTGACTCGGGTCTGGCCGATGTAGCCTTCGAAGTCACTGGGGCGCAGGCTGCCCTCGGCGCCGTCGTCGGCCCGGGCGTCGCCATCGATGATCCGCTCGCCGCTCATGTCAGGCGGTGTACCCCCTGGCCTGTACGTCTGTCCAGCGTCAGCCGTTCAACCGCTTCAGCGCCTCGCGCAGGAGCTGCTCGAAGGTCATGGCCGGGGCCTCGGCCCGCAGCCCATCGATGAGGCTCTCCACGTCCTTCGCCCGGTAGCCCAGGTTGCGCAGGGCGCTGTCCAGATCGTCCAGGGCAGGGGACGGGGCGGGCAGGCCCGCCGCGGCGCGGCTGCCGGCGGGCGGGTGCACCTTCTCCTGCAGCTCCAGCACCATGCGCTCGGCGGTGCGCTTGCCGATCCCCGGCACGCTGGACAGGCGCTTCACGTCGCCGTCCACCAGCGCGCGGATGAGCGCCTCGGCGGTCATCCCGCTCAGGCAGGCCACCGCCAACCGCGGGCCGATGCCCGAGACGGCCACGAGCTGGCGAAACAGGGCGCGCTCGTCCTGGGTGGCGAAGCCGAACAGGGTGATCTGGTCCTCGCGGACGTGGGTGTGGATCACCAGCGTGCAGCGGCCGCCGGTGGGGGGCAGGTTGTCCAGCACGGTGAGCGGGCAGACCACCTCGTAGCCCACCCCGCCCACGTCCAACACCACCGCGGTGGGGGACTTCACCGCCAGCTCGCCGCGCAGCAGCCCGATCATCGCTTGGCCTTTCCTTGCTGTTGGGCGCGCACCAGCGCCGCCAGGCCCGCCTTCGCCTTGCGCGGCCCGCCCCGGACCGGGCGCGGCGGGAGCTGCACGCCGGGCGCGGCCACGCCGCCGTGCTGGGCGTGGCACAGGGCCACGGCCACGGCGTCGGCGGCGTCGGCCTGCGGCGGCTCGGGGAGCTCCAGCCGCAGCGTGACCATATGCTGCACCTGGGCCTTGTCGGCTCGCCCGGTGCCCGTCGCCGCCTTCTTGACCTGCTGGGGGGTGTACTCGTGCACCGCCAGACCGGCGTGGGCCAGGGCCGCCAACGCGACCCCGCGGGCGTGCCCCAGCACCAAGGCCGAGCGGGGGTTGCGCTGGGTGAACACCGTCTCGATGGCGGCCTGGCCCGGGTCGTGGCGGGCGATGACCTCGGCCAGCGCGGCCCACAGCCGATCCAGCCGTTCGGCCAGCGGCGCAGGGTCCGTCAGCACCACCACCCCGTTGTCCACATGGCGGAGCCGGGCCCCGTCGCGCTCCACCACACCCCACCCGCACAGCCGGGAGCCGGGGTCGATGCCGAGGACGCGGTTCGGGTGGGGGGGCATGGGCCTCCAGAGGCAGGGGGGCGACGTACGCTGACACACGACCGTTTCGGCGGGCAACCACCCTGCCGTAGCATCCCGGGCGTGCAAAGGCCCACCCGCTTGCTGTTGTGCGCCGCGGCGCTCTGCCTCCACGCCTGTGGCGCCGCCCTGGCTCCGCCCCCACTGCCCGCGCCGGCGCCGGTGGTCGCCGAGGCGCCGCCTCCGCCTCCCGCGGGTCCCCGCGCCACCGTGGCCACGATCGACGCGGCCCACCCGCTCGTGAAGGCGGGGCTGGCGCGCGCGGGCGACCTCTGGCTGCGGGGCGACGCCGTGCAGGCGGTGGTCGCAGGCCCCGATCACCCTGGCCCCGGTGGCGGCGGTGGGCACCTGGTCGCCGTGGGCCCTGCGGGCGCCCCCGAGCCGCTGCGCGCCTTCGCTGGGCTGGTGCCCATGGCCGACGCCGACGGGCTGCGGCCGGTGCGGGCCACCTTGATCGAGGTCGTCGAGCACGCGGGGCCGAGCGCGCTGGTTCGCGTCCAGGGGCACCCCCAGGACGACCCCGATCTGCGCACGACCGTGGAGTACCGTGTGGACGCGTCGGCGCCCGGGCTGCAGATCCGGGTCCGCCAGGAGAACCGCAGCGCGGGGCGTCACCCCGACGCGGCGCCGAGCTGGCTGGTGCGCTGGGGAGAGCTCGAGCCGGTGGTGCCCGGCCTGGGCATCAACCCGAGCCCGCAGCGGGCGAGCGCGGAGTGGCTCGCCGGCGACGGCGAGGGGCTGGCGCTGGCCCTCGGGCGTCGGGGCGGCCTCTGGCAGGCGGCCCATGGCCCGGGTTGGTCGGTGGCGGCCCCGGCGCGCATCGGGCTGGACCCCAAGGCGACCCTCGAAGACGCGGTGCGGGTGGACGTGGCCCGCGGTGACGGCGCCCAGGCGGTCGCGACGCTGCTCGAGGCAGGCGGCCTTGTGTTCCGGCGCTGGACGGGCGTGGTGCGAGATCCGCTGGGCGGCCCGGTGCCGGGCGCGTCGGTGATCCTGGCCGATCGGGACGGCCGGGCGGTGGTGCGTGCGCGGACCGATGGCGCGGGGCGGTTTGCCGTGTCGGCGCCGACGGGGGATGGCCTCACGTTGCGGGCCGAAGCCGATGGGCGCACCCCGTCGGCGGCCGTGCCCGTGACCGAGGCGGCGGTGGCCCTTGGCGTCGGCGCCGTGGGCCACCTGCAGGTTTCGCTGGTGGACGAGCGAGGGCAGCCCGTGGCCGGGCGGCTGACCTTCGACGGGCCCACCCTGCGCGACGCAGTGGACGTGGTGGAGCCCACCGTCTCGGTGCCCGTGACGCCGGGGCGGTGGACCGTCGTGGCCGAGCCGGCGCCCTACCGCCGGCGCGCGCAGGCCACGTTGACGGTCGCGGCCGGTGGCACGGTGCCGCTGCGGCTGCGGGTGCCGGCGGCCTTCGACCCGGCGGGCTGGCGCAGCGTGGACGCCGACGCCCCGGGCAGCCGGCACCAGCACGGTCGGGCCTGTCAGGCCCACGGGATCATCGCCGGCGTCGTGCCGGGCGGGGGGGGGCCCGGCGGGCTGGCGAGCCACAGCCTGGCCCTGGACGACCGCGCCCGGTTCGCGGCCTGGCCCGCCGAGGTGGGGACCACGCGCTTCACCGGGCGGGCGGGGGCGATGTTGGCCGAGGCGCGCCGGGCTCGGCCCCGCGCGGTGCTCGCGCTGCTGAACCCTCGCTCCCCTGGCGCGGGCTACTTCGAGCGGTTCGGGTTCGTCCCGGGCAAGGCCCTGCCGGCTGGCGGCTTCTCGCTCGCGTTCGACGCGGTGGTGGTGGCGAGCCCCACCGGCGACCGGGCGCAGGCTCGGCGGGACTGGTTCGATCTGCTTTGGCGCGGCGTCCCCGTCGCGCCGCTTGGAGGGAGTGGGGGCGACCCCACGCGCCGCTGCGGCACCCTGCGGACCTGGGTTGGCGCCCCCGGACCCTGGCGGGCGGCGCTGCAGAAAGGCCCGGTGTGTGTCAGCGGCGGGCCGTTGGCCGTCGTCGAGCCGGCTCCAGACGGCCAGATCCGCGCCACGGTCTGGGCGGCACCTCGCCATCGGCCTCGCCGGATTCGGCTGTGGGCGGACGGCCAGCTCGTGGGCAGCGCGGCGATCCCGGAGGGCGCTGAGCCTTTCATCCGCAACTTCCGCGTGCCCGGTGGAATCCGTTGGGTCGTCGCCGAGGTCGATGATCCATCGGCGGCGGACGACGAATGGTCCCGCTGGGCCATGACGGGCGCGCTGCGCCCCCCCGGGCATCCGTAGGTGCGCGGGTTGACACTCGGAAATCCGGGTCCGTAAGGTGCGCGCCGCTCAGGCCCGCCCCTGCGGGCCGACCACAAGCACGGAGTTGCGGGCATGGGACAACAGGGCGACGGCTTCTCGGTCATCTCAGCGTTTCTGAAGTTCGCTGAGCTGGGCGCCGAGTGGGTCATGTGGCTCATGATCGTGCTCGGCTTCATCATGATCGTGCTCTTCGTCGAGCGGGTGATCCTCTACCTGCGCACCCGGGTGGACGCGCCGGCCATCGGCCGGGACCTGGTGAAGCTGCTGGACGAGGGTCAGGTGGACCAGGCCCGCCAGCGGGTGCGCCAGGGCATCGCCATGGAAGAGCGCGTGCTGGCGGACGCCCTGGAGGCCTACGACCGGGGCGCCGGGGTGGTGGAGCAGATCGTGCTGTCCAGCCTGGCCCGCGAGCGACTTCGGTTTGACCGATTCCTGAACTACTTCGGAACGTTGGGGAACAACGCCCCGTTCATCGGGCTGTTCGGCACGGTCATCGGGATCATCGTGGCCTTCAAGGAGCTGGGCAACAACCCGAAGGGCGGCCTGGAGGTCGTGGGGCCCGGCATCGCCGAGGCGCTGGTGGCCACGGCGGTGGGCCTGCTCGTGGCCATCCCGGCGGTGGTGGCGTTCAACTGGTTCAAGGGCATGCAGAAGGAGCGGGTGGGCAACGTGGACTTCCTCACCCGGATCGTGCTGGCCCAGCTTGGCGGCGCGACCCACGGGGAGGGCTGAGCGGTGGCTGGCGGCGCCATGGGCGGGGGCGATGACGACGGCATCGTCGGCATCAACGTCACCCCGCTCGTCGACATCATGCTGGTGCTGCTGATCATCTTCATGGTGGCCTCCAGCTACATCGTTCAGAACAGCATCGAGGTGGATCTGCCCAAGGCGGCCACCGGCGGCGAGACCCTGGACACCACGTTGTCGGTGGTGATCAAGCCCGACGGCAGCCTGTTTCTGAACGGCGAAGAGGCCACGGAGGAGGCCATCGCCGAGAAGTGCAGGCGGGCCGCGGCCAAGGCCGAGGCCGAGAAGCAGGCGGCCCAGCCGGGGCAGCAGGTGGACGAGCCCCAGGCCATCATCGCGGCCGACAAGAACGTCAGCCACGGCAAGGTGGTGCGCATCATCGACCTGGTGCGGAAGAACGGGGTCATCAAGTTCGCCATCAACATCGACCCCGAGGCCCTCGAGGAGTCGAAGTAGCGTGTTCTTCGCCCTGCAAGACGAGCCCGAGAAGGGCAAGCGGCTGCTGACCCTGACCATCGGGTTCGCGGTGGCGTTGGGCCTGCAGGGCGGCGGCCTGTTCGCTGCGCGGTACTACCAGCCGGCGCAGGGGCTGAAGCGCGCCCAGCGGTCGGTGGTGGCCATCACCGTGGCGCCGAAGCCCAAGCCCGAGCCCCCCAAGCCCGAGCCCAAGCCGGAGCCCAAGCCGGAGCCCAAGCCCGAACCGAAGCCAGAGCCCAAGCCCGAGCCGCCGAAGCCCAAGCCCAAGCCAAAGCCCAAGCCCAAGCCCAAGCCGCCCGAGAAGCCGCCCCAGGCCAAGGCCGAGGAGCCCAAGCCGCCGCCCAAGAAGCCGGCGCCGGTCAAGACGGGCATCACGCTCAACAGCACCGACGCCCGTGGGCGTGGCGCCACCATGAACGTGGGGAACGACCAGATGGGTGAGGTGTCCCGTGAGGGCAGCGCGCCCGTCACGGGGCCCGCGCCGCAGGGCGAACGCACCCAGGAGGGGCCGGCCGAGCCGGCGCCGCCGCCACCCCCGCCGACGCGGGCCACGTCGAAGAAGACGCCCAAGCCTCGCTACACCCGGCTGGCCGAGCGCAACAACATCGAGGGCGAGATCGTGGCCATCCTCACCGTCGGGGCCGATGGCAAGGTCACCAAGGTCCAGCTCATCAAGAAGCTCGGGTACGGCCTGGATGAGGCCGCGGTCGAGGCCTTCATGCAGTGGGAGTACACGCCCGCCACCCGTGAGGGGAAGCCCGTGCAGAGCACCGTGCGGGCCAAGATGAGCTTCGTCCTGGAAGACTGATCGGCCCTTCCCAGGGCCTGTCACGCTTTGATCACTGGCGTCTGGCGCCGCGGCCGACTAGAACCGTGGCCCATGCCCCGGATCTTCCTCCTCACCCTCTTCCTCTTCGCAGGCGTGGCTCTGGCCGGGCCACGGGCGGGATCGTGGCGTCCGGTGGCCGGCGATCTGGGGCTGGCGGCGGTGGCGGCGGTGGCCCGCGGAGGCGACGGCCTCCTGTACGCGGCCTCGGGCGGTTGGGTGTACCGGCTGACCCCCGAAGGCCGATGGCGCACCGTCGGGCCCTACGCGCCGGCCTTGCGCTGGGACGAGGGGCAGTCCATCGAGGCCGTGGGCCCGTTCCCCCAGGCCTGGCTCGACCGCGAGTCCGACAAGGCCTTCGCCGCCATCGAGGCCATGGCCGCCAACGAGGCCGACGGCGACACGCTCACCGAGGACGCGGCGCGGCTCCTGCTGCAGGCCTACATCGACGAGCCCGATCCAGCGCGCGACAGCCCGTACCGCGTGGTGGCCATGGCCCCTGCCAGCGACGGGGTGTGGGTGGTGACGGGGGCGGGGGTGCTCCGCGCCGGTTCCCTGGGCGTCCGCGGTCCGGTGGGCCATGTCCAGGAGGCCACCGCCGCGGTGGCCACCACCCAGGCGCTGTGGGTCGCCACGCCTGACCGCATGGTCCGCATCGGTGCCGATGGCATGCCCCAGGAGCACCGCATCGGTCAGGTCGAGGGCCTGGCGGCCGACGCCCAGGGGCTGGTGTTCGTCGCCGACGGTACCGTCTGGGTCTGGCCCGAGGGCGGCGAGCCCGTCCGGCAGGGGCCGCCCACCGGGCGCCCCAGCAACGTGGCCGCCCACGGCGCCGTGCGCTGGGCCGCCACCGCGCTGGCGCTGTACCGCTGGGACGGCCGGGAGTGGGTGCTGTGCCCGCCCACGGGCATCGAGCCGCGGCGGATGGTGGCGGGGGCGCACGGCCTGGTGATCCTGGGCGAGAACCGGCTGCTGTTCGTTGACTCGCAGTGCCAGGCCATGGAGCGCCAGCAGCCCCCTTGGCCGGGGGGCATGGCCCTCATGGACGTGCACGCCGAGGGCGACGACGTCTGGCTCGCCACCAGCACCGGCCTGAGCGAGCTGGTGGACGCCTCGGTGACGGCCGCCGATGCCGGGCGCGTGGCCGCCTTCAAGCGCGCGGTCCGGCGCCTGCCCACCCTGGAGGAGGTCAGCGCGGCGGCGGTGCGCTACCAGCGGCTGGACGCCAGCGCGCGCAGCTTCGGCTGGCGGCCCATCATGCGGGGCCTGCTGCCCGATGTGCGCCTGATGTACGAGGTCTCGCCCTTCCGGATCGAGACCTACGACGCTCTGAGCGATCAGCTCCTGACCGTCGAGGTGAACCCCATCCGGCCCCGCTGGCTGGCCATGGCCGAGTGGACCGTGCGCTTCGACCTGCTGGGTGCGCTGTTCGACGTGCAGCGGGCCAGCAGCCTGGGCGAGCTGGATCCGGGCGCGACGGCGGACGACGACCCGGCGCCGGATCCCGACGCCGAGGCCACGCCCGACACCGAGGATGGCCTGGTGACCCCCGAGGACGTGTTCGTCGACGACACCCTGGGCGACAGCGACGCCGAAGAGGTGGCCGACGCAGCGTCCTCGGTGGCTGCGGCGCTGCTGGCCGTGGAGCGTCGACAAGCCGAGCGCGACCGCCAGAAGCTGCTCACCGAGGTCGCTCGCCTTTACCGGGAGCGGCTGCGCACCATGTACCGCCTGTGGGTGCAGCTCGAGCCGGACGGCACCCATCTGGCCGACGTGATGCGCCTGCGGGAGACCGACGCGCGCCTCGACGCCCTGACCGGCGGCGGGTTCACCCGCTACGCGCCCACCACCGAACCCTGATGAGAGAGAGGATCCGCATGCGCGACCCGCTGAAGACCCTGGGGCTCGCTCTGGCCCTCGCCACCGTGGCGGCCCCTGCGTTCGCGCAGCCGGCCGCCGAGAAGGCCGCCGGCCTCCTGTCGCGGTTCGACCGGGAGCCCACGGTCAACCAGACCCAGCAGGCGGCGTTGGACTACGCCAAGCTGCACCCCGAGATCTACGAGAGCATGGCGACACGCTCGCGGCTGCGGGGTCTGCTGCCCGAGGTGCGGCTGCGGGTCACCAAGGACGACGACGAGGAGTCGCGCAGCGTGGCGCGCTTCGATCAGGCCGGGGTGGCCGGGGAACGCACCGGCTACGACACCCTGGCGGACGACCTGCAGTTCATGGGCGAGGCGCGGTGGCGGCTGGGCGACGTGGTCTTCAACAACCAGGAGACCGCCGTGGCCCGCGAGAACCGCTACGGCGCCCGAGAGCGCCGGCAGCTCCTGCAGACCGTGACCCAGATCTACTTCGAGCGGCGCCGGGCCCAGATCGAGCTGGTGAACTCGCCGCCCAAGGATCCCACGGCGCGCGCGCTGGCGGATCTGAAGATCCAGCAGCTCACAGGGGAGCTCGACGCCATGACGGGGGGCCGGTTCAGCCGGCTGGTGGCCAACGGGGGCCAGCCGCTGCCCATCGAGTGAGGCGCGGTGGCGCCCACCGGGGGTGGCCTGACAGGCTGAACGGGTCGATCGGGGAGGAACCCAGCAAGATGAAGACGCGGATCATCACGGGGCTGTTGCTGGCGCTGGTGGGTGCGGGCGCCGGCCTGGCGCTGCCCGGCTGCGACGAGGCCAAGTGCAGCCAGGGCAACCCCTGCGGCAAGAGCTGCCCTGCAGGGCAGAGCGGCCTGTGCGTGGCGAAGGGGATCTGCGAGTGCGTCGTGGGCGGCGCCGGTGGGGGCGGCGGCTTCGACAGCGGGGTCGACGTGAACTGCCGGCCCGTGGCGCTGAATGAGCTGCGGATCAACGAGGTGATGACCGACGGCGACGGCCGCGACGATGACACCGAGTTCGTGGAGATCGTCAACCTGGCCGGCGAGTCGGTGAACCTCGAGGGCGTGCGCCTGCTCGAGGTGGGCGAGGATCGCCCCAAGCTGACCTTCGGCTCGAGCTGCCTGCCGGCGCTGGGCGTGGTGGCGGTGTTCCGCAACCCCGAGAACACGGTCACCAACCCGCCCGCCGGCATCGTCTACGACCTCGGCGGGGCGAGCTTCGGCTTCCCCAACTCCGCCGACTACCAGCTCGTGCTGCAGAGCCCCGACGGCTCCCTGTTCGACCAGTTCGCCGTGTCGACGGCGCTGGTGGCCTCGGGCGTGAGCGCCAACCGCAGCCCTGACTTCGTGGGCAACGACGTGGTGCGGCACGACAGCCTGGGCGGGCAGGGGGCCTCACCCGGGCGCTGCGCCAATGGCGGCATCTTCGCCAGCGGCTGCGTCCCCGGCGGGGGTGGCGGCGGCGACGGGGGCGTGATGGACGGCGGCCCGCCGCCCGTCTGCGATCCCGCGCCCTTCGGGGCCCTGGTGCTCAACGAGGTGCTGGTGGACGGCGCCGAGGGCGGATCCGCCGAGACCGACGAGTTCATCGAGCTGGTGAACACCTTCGACCAGCCCGTGGATCTCACCGGCATCACCGTGACCAAGAACGGCGACGATGCGCCGCTGATCAGCTTCGAGTCCGGGTGCTTGCCCGCGCGCGGCGCCGTGGCCATGCGCAAGGAGGTGGCGAACTGGACCTACGCCCCTCAGCCCGCAGCCCTGCCCACGGTCAGTGAGCGCTTCAGCTCGCTCACGAACTCCACCGACAACACCCTGGTCCTTGCCGACGGCACAGGCGAGGTGCTGAGCAGCATCACCGTCCCGCGCGGCCTGGTGCAGGAGGGCGTCAGCGCCAATCGTGACCCCGATCTCTCGGGCGATCAGGTGGGCTCGCACGCGGCCCTGTTCGCGGGCGTGCCCAGCAGCCCCGCACTCTGCCCGGACGGCCGGAACACCTACGCTGACGGTTGCGCGCCGCCCGTGAACCCCGAGATGGGCCCGCCCGAGGATGGGGGCATGGACATGGGGCCGCCCGCGGACATGGCGGTGCCGCTGCCCTGCGATCCCGCCGAGCCCGGCGACATCGTCATCAACGAGGCCCTGATCGACGGCGCGGTGCCCTCCACCGAGACCGACGAGTTCGTCGAGCTGGTGAACACCCTGGATCGGGCGGTGGCGCTCGACGGCCTGCGGCTGATGGCAATGCGGCCCGACAACGCGCCGGTGGTGTACTACCGCTGGACGGGCGGCTGTCTGCCGGCTCACGGGGCCGTGGCGGTCAACGACGACGAGGCGCTGACCCAGTACTTCCCGGTGCCCGACGTGGCGCCGCTGGCCGAGGTGTCCGAGGCGGGCAACTCGCTGGCCAACGGCAGCGTGTGGACCTTCCGCCTGGAGCTCGCTGGCGAGGTCCTGAGCGAGTTCGTGGCCGATGGCGGCGCTGACGACGGCGGCGTGAGCCTGATCCGGGTGCCCGACCTCACCGGCGACCAGATCCAGCGCCACGACCAGGCCTACCCGGGCACTATGAGCAGCCCCGCCCGGTGCCCCAACGGCCTGCGCTACAGCAGCGGCTGCCGGTGAAGCGCCGCCGCCTCCCCGCGGGGCTCGCCCTGGCCTGCACCGGCGCGCTGGCGCTCGGCGGCTGCCCCGACACGACGCTGCCGCCCTTCGACGGCAGCGGGCGCGCCCGGGTGTGCACCGCCGACGAGCTGTTGGCCTTCCAGACCGCGGGCTTCGTCGAGGAGCGCGACGACCTGTGGATCGCCTTCGTGGACGTGGGCCACGGGGACGCCACCTGGATCCGCACGCCGGGCATCCCGGGGGTGGACGCCCAGGAGATCCTGGTGGACGCCGGCAACTGCCGGGTCATGGACGGCGACTGCGGCCTGCCGCCGGGCACGGTGAACGACGCCAGCACCCCGGACGGCGTGGGCGCCCTCATCGACTTCATGAGCGGTAGCGGGCTGCCCCCCGGGCAGCGCATCGACCTGCTGGTGGCCACGCACCCCGACAAGGACCATTACGGCGGCGTGTGGCGGGTGCTCGACGAGTACGACGTGGCGGCCTTCCTCGACCCGGGCATCGCGGCGGTGGACCAGAGCACCTACCAGCTCGCCCTGGACAAGGTGGGTCAGGAGCAGGGCGTCGTCGTGCTGCGTCCGGCGCAGGACGCGGGCATCGACCCCAGCCGCCCCGGCTCGGGCGCGCGCCGCGCGACGTGGGGTCGCGGACTGGCGGCCACCCTGCTGGCCTCGGACAAGGACGCCCGGGACGACAACAACGGCTCCATCGTCTTGCGCTTGGACTACCTGGGCGTGCGGATCCTGCTGGCCGCCGACGCCGAGGCGCCGCTGGACGCGCAGCTCGCCGCGCTCGGCTCGGACGCCCAGGCGCAGGTGCTGCGCTCGGGCCACCACGGCGGCGTGGACACCAGCACCCAGACCCTGCTGGACGCCGTCTTCCCGGCCGCAGTGACGGGGCTACGCTACGCCATCGTGTCGGCGGGCGAGCGTGACGGGCTGCCCCGCGACGACACCCTCGACCGGCTCCTGGGCGCGGTGGGCGCAGCGCGCCTGTACCGCACCGATCGGGACGACGCCGGCAAGTCGCAGGTGGACGCCCCAGGCGACGATCACGTCCTCCTGCGCGTGACCGGCGAGGGGGAGCTGACCGTCTGCTATGCCTTTCCGGACCGCGGCTGACGGCCCGCGCGCGATCCGCCCCCACGCACCATAAGCCTCCCGATCCGTTCCACGATCTCCGCGTCGGGCCCGTTGACACGGGTCCGCAAGCGCTTCTATAAGCACCTACATCGACCGACAGGTCATCGAGCCACTCAGGAGCCATCGATGTCGACCCCGGCCGAGTGCCAGGTCTGCAAGACGCGGTTCGTGCCGCGTTTCGCCTACCAGCGGCAGCGCACCGCCACCGACGTCCTCTACTTCTGCAGCCAGGCCTGCCACGAGCAGCACCTGTTCGCGGCCCACCAGAAGACCTGCTCGGTCTGCGAGGCCCGCTTCGACCTGCAGTACGCGTTCCAGCAGACCCAGGTGGACGGCGAGGTCCGCTACTTCTGCTCCACCGGCTGCCGGGACCACGAGATGTCGGCGGTGCGCGAGCGGGCGGGGCGCGTGCGGCGCATCGCCGTGCTGAACCAGAAGGGCGGCACGGGCAAGACCACCACCAGCGTGAACCTGGCCGCCGGCCTGGCCGAGGCGGGGCACCGGGTCCTGATCATCGACCTGGACGCGCAGGGCAACGTGGCCGTCTCGCTGGGCCTGAACGCCCCCAAGACCATCTACGACGTCATCGCCGAGGGGGCCCACCCCGCGGACTGCATCGTGAAGGTCACCGACCGCCTGGACGCCCTGATCGCCAACACCAGCCTGGCCAACGCCGAGCTGCGGCTGGCGGCGGCTCGGGACCGTTACAAGGTCCTGGCCAACCGCATGCAGGGCGTCACGAACTACGACTACATCATCATGGACTGCGGGCCGAGCTTGAGCCTGCTGAACCAGAACGCCCTGACCTACGCCGACGACATCCTCATCCCGGTGTCGTGCGACTACCTGGCGCTGGTGGGGGTCAAGCAGATCCTGCGCACCCTGAAGAAGGTCAATGAGCTGCTCCTGCACCCGGTCAACATCCTGGGCGTGGTGCCGACCTTCTTCGACATGCGCACCCGGATCAGCGTCGAGGCCGTGGGCACGCTCAAGGCCTACTTCAAGGATCGGGTGCTGCCGCCCATTCGGGTGAACACCCGCCTGAAGGAGGCACCCAGCCACAAGAAGACCATCTTCGAGTACGCCCCCGACTCGCGGGGGGCCAAGGACTACCGGAAGCTGGTGCAGCGGGTGATCCACCTGTGCTCGGCCAGCGGCGGTGAGGTGGTGGACGAGGACGACGACACCGGGGAGGACTCCGTTGAGCGATCAGGAACGTGAGGCCGGGGGCCACATCGGCGACCTCTTCAACGACGAGGCGGCGGTCGACGAGTTCTTCTCGCCGGGGCGTGCCTTGCGGCCGCCCGCAGCCGCCAAGCCGTCCAAGGCCAGCAAGCCCGAGCACTACAAGGTGATCTCGATCAGCCTGTACCTCGACGACATCGAGCGGCTGAAGGACATCGTCAAGGCGTTGAAGGCCAAGGGGCACACCCGGGCCAACCGCTCGCTCGTCATCCGCGAGGCGTTGCGGCAGCTCGATCTGGACGAGTTCCCGCCCCAGGGGTGAGCCGCGTGGCCGGGCCTACGGGGCCTCGATGACCTCCACGGGCACCGAGCGCCAGGTGAGGCAGGCGCTGTAGGCGTCCAGGGTGCCGTCGCCGTCCAGGTCCAGATCCGGATCCAGCAGGTTCATCACCAGGGGCGCCAGCTCCGGCGGCAGCGCTGCCAGGCCCCGGGCCAGCTCCGCCTCGCTCACCACGCCGGTGACCGTCCCCATCTCGATGCCCAAGCCGTCCTCGTCCAGCGTCAGCGACCCGGTGATCACGGCGTTGCTCACCCGCAGCTCGCCCGGGAGGCCCCCCGGGACGGGCAGCCCGAGCTGGAAGTCGCCGGGCCCGGCGGTGACCTGACCCGCCACCATCAAGGCGTTCGGGAAGAGCATCCGCGGCACCCCGTTGGGGCCGAAGCTGTCAGGGGTGATCTGGATCCGGCCGAGCCCCGCGGGGCGCCCGCGCAGCAGGGACAGATCAAACCGGCCGTCCGCCACCCCGATGGGCAGCCCCTCCACCGACGGCAGCAGGGTCAGGCTCCCATCCTGGATGGCCTGAGCCAGCAGCCCATTGGACAGCAAGGCCAGCGCGGCGAACGCGTTGTCTTCCAGGCCATCACCGTCGAAGTCGCGGCACGGATCCACCACCGCGGCGGGGGCGATGACCAGCTCCGTCATGTGGCTCGACGACCGGCCGCAGGGGGCGTCCCGGCCGTCGCAGTTCTGGTCGATGCCGTCGCCGCACACGTCCTGGGCCTGGGGGCTGATGGCCGGATCCTCGTCGGCGCAGTCCTGGATGGGGCACAGGGCGGCGCAGTCCACCCCCTCCGGGCACGGGCCCTGGCAGTCCACGCCGCAGCCCGGGAAGCCATCGCCGTCCCCGTCAAAGCCCTCGTCGGCGGTGCCGTCGCAGTCGTCGTCCAGGCCGTTGCAGCGCTCCTCGCCGGGTTCGCCCGCCACTGCGTCACAGGCGGCCGCGCCCGCGTCGCAGATCACCGCGCCGCCCACGGCACAGGCGCCGACCCCCGCCACACAGGGCTCGCCCAGCCCGAAGCCCTCGTCGACCTCGCCGTCGCAGTCGTCGTCCTCGCCGTTGCACTGCTCCTCCCCCTGGACGGCGCACTCGCAGCCGTTGAAGGGGAGCATGTCGGCGTCGCCCCAGCCGGCTTCGCAGGCCGCCAGCTCGCAGACGCCGTCCACGCACCGCCCCCCGCCGTGCTCATAGGTGCACGCCCGGCCGCAGGCCCCGCAGTTGTTCGGGTCGCGGGCCACGTCGATGCCTTCGTCCACCCGGCCGTCACAGTCGTCGTCGATGCCGTTGCACAGCTCCGCGACAGGGGCGCGGACTTGACCGTCGCAGACCGCCTCGGCGCCGTCGGCGCTGCACACCACGCGCCCGCTGCCGGCACAGGGGCCTTCACCTACGGTGCAGGGCTGGCCTAGGGTGGGGAAGTCCTCGTCCACCTCGCCATCGCAGTCGTCGTCCGCCGCGTTGCACGCCTCGTCCACGGGCTCACAGGCCGCCCCAGCGTCCACCTGGGCGTCGGTCAACAGGCCGGTGTCGACGGTGGCATCGTCGGTGGTGGGGCCCGTGCCTCCGCCCCCGTCGTCGCACGCGATCAGGGCCAGCAGGGCGACGGCGCACGGCAGCGGCGCGAGGCGCATGGAGACCTCCCAAGTCCAGTCGGGGTCCAGGGATCCTGGCCACCGGGAGGCGGCCAGCGCAAGCGGGGCTCAGGAGGGGAGGAAGAGCGACTTCTCGAGCACCAACTCCACCTCGACCGCCCGCAGCTCGACGGCCAGCGTGTCGTCGATGGTGTCGCCGGCGTTGAGCATGGCGGTGAACCGCTGGCCAAGCCCCATGTACTCATCGACCTTGGCGCGGAACTGCGGCGGATCGAAGCGGCGGACCAGCCGGCCGCGGTAGTGGCCGTACTGGCCGGCGCTCAGGTCGCCCACCAGCCGCTCGAAGCGCTCCACGTAGCGCCCGAACTCCTTGTCGTAGTCGGTCGGCATCGTGCCCCCCGCGGTGCCTGCGCAGCCGGGGGATTCTGCATGCCCGGCGCCGACCCAGGCCAGGAAAAACAAAAGGCGGGCGTGCTTGACACCTGGGACGGCGCCTGCGTAACACCGCACTCGATGAAGCACTCGCGGGCCCACCAGATCCGTTGCGGGGTGGCGCTGGTGGCCTGGTGGGTGGCCCTGGCGGCGTCCGCTGCCCCACCGCCGGCGGGGCCGACGGTCGAACTCGACGACATGCTGCGGCGTGTGCGGCAGGGCAACCCGGCGGTGGACATCGCCCGGGCCAAGCTCGCCGACTACCAGGCCCAGTTCACCCGTGCCTACTACGCCTGGACCCCTCAGCTCCGGGTCGACAGCCTGCTGGCGCCGCTGCCGGAGCGCAGGCTGCTGCGCGAGTGTGTGGTGGGCACGTGGCCGGTGGCGGGGCAGGTGGATCCTGCGCTCATCGGGCCCTGCCCGGGGCAGAACATCGAAGACGATCAGCGGATCACGGCGGACACCGAGATCGGGATCCTCATCCGCACCACCGCGCGGGTCACGCTGCCCATCTACACCTTCGGCAAGGTCGAGGCCGGGGTGCAGGCTGCGCGCGCCGGCGTCGAGGCCGGTAAGGCGGGGGTCGAGGTCACCCAGGCCGAGCTCGAGGTGATGGTCAAGCAGGCCTACTACGGGGTGCAGCTCGCCCACACGGTGCTCGAGGTCCTGGAAGACGGTCGCAAGCGCATGGAGGCCGCCAAGGCGGACATCGACAAGGAGCTCGAGAAGGAGAGCGGCCGCTTCACGAGCAACGATCTGCGCAAGCTCATCGTGCAGCAGGCCGATCTGGAGGCGGGCTACCTGGAGACCGAGGCGCTGGCCGAGACGGCCCGCGAGGGGCTGCGAGTGGCCGCGGGGTTGCGGCCGGGGCAGGCGTTCCAGCTCGACCGCAAGGAGCTGCAGGCGGTCCCCATCGAGGACCGCCCGCCCGAGGCCTACCTGGAGCTGGCCTACGTGTCCCGGCCGGAGCTGCGCATGGCAGACGCCGGGCTGCGCGCCCAGGCCAGCCTGGTGGACCTGGAGGAGGCGAACTTCTGGCCCGACATCGCTCTGGTGGGGCAGTTCGGGTTCGCGCGGGGCACCAGCGCCGAGGACAGCCCCGATCCGTTCGCGAACGACCAGTTCAACTTCTTGAGCTGGGGGGTGGTCCTCGGGGCCGAGTGGCGCCTGGACTTCGCCAATCAGTTCTCGAAGCTGCACCGCGCGCAGGCCAGCCTGGCCAAGGCCCGTGCGCAGCGCGACGCCTTGCGCCAGCAGGTGCGCCTGGACCTCACCGAGAAGGTGGGCCAGATGACCCGCTACCGCCGCGAGGTGGCCGTGCGGGAGTCGGCGGTCAAGGCCAGCAAAGCCTGGCTGGTGTCGAGCACGCTGAACTTCGGGATGGGGCTCGCCAGCACCGACAACCTGATCAGCGCCTTGACCGCATACAGCAAGGCGCGGCTGAGCTACTATCGCGCGATCTACGAGTACAACCTGGCGGTGGCGCGCCTCTCGCGGGCGGTGGGAGCCGAGCTGGCCCTGCCCGCGGACCTGGAGGAGCCGGCGCCCCGCCCCGACGCTGAATAGCCCCTGGGGGCTGCCGTCGGGGGGCCGTTCGCGGCCTCACCGGTCGCGCCCCGACTCTCAGATGAAGGACACTCCCATGCCGCGCTTTCTCCTCGGCCTCAGCCTGCTCCTCGTCGCCACCGCCGCCCAGGCGGGGCCCCCGACCAAGTTCCTGCAGACCCAAGTGGACGAGGTCCGCGCCCTGCTGAAGCAGGACACCGGCGGCGACAAGGCCAAGGGCCAGGCGCTCGACGCCCAGCTCATGGGCCTTATCGATCCCGTCATGGAGTTCGAGCAGCTCTCCGAGCGCGCGCTCCAGAAGCACTGGCCCACCTTGAAGCCCGAGGAGCGCAGCGAGTTCACCACCCTTTTCCGCGAGCTTGTGTTCCGCAGCTACCTGAAGAAGGTCCGCTCGGCGAACGAGGACTACAGCCTGGTCTATGAGGACGAGGAGGCTCGGGGGCGCCGCGAGGCCGCCGTCACGGTGATCGCCAAGACCAAGAAGGCCGAGATCGAGCTGGTCTTCCACCTGCGGGCGGTGAAGGGCAAGCGCTTCGTGGCCGACGACGTGATCATCGACGAGGTGAGCCTGGTGGGGAACTACCGGGAGCAGTTCAACAAGATCATCGCCAAGGACGGCTTCGGGAAGCTCATCGAGAAGATGAAGAAGAAGCTGGCCGATCTGGGCGGTGATCCCTTGCCGCCGATGGCGCCGGCTGCGGCGCCCACGAACGGCGAGGCCGCCGCCCCGGCCAGCGCGCCCGCCAGCGCCGCCCCTGCCAGCGCAGCGCCCGCCAGCGCGGCCCCCGCCAGCCAGCCCTGATCGAGCCGTCCCCGCGGGGGCCGCCTCGAGGCTCAGCGCATCAACAGCAGGGTCAGCAGCACGCCGAGCACGGCGGCGCCCACCACCGCCAACGCGAACATCGTGTTCGGGGTCAGCCCCACCCGGCGGCGCCCCTTGCCTTGCGCGTCCACCAGCATGCACTCGACGTTGCCGAACTGCAGCCGCTGGCCATGCCAGACGCGCATGGACTGCTCGACGGTGCGGCCGCTGGCGTAGCTGCCGTTGCTCGAGTTCAGGTCGGTGAGCACGTACGAGCCGTCATCCTGTCGCTTCAGCCGGGCGTGGTGACGGCTCACCGACACGTCCGCCAGGCTGACGTCGTTCTCGTCGGTGCGCCCGATACAGGTGATGGGTTCGAACAGGAGATGCTCCCGCCCCGCCTGTGGACCCCCGATGATCACCAGCTTCCCGTGGGCGTGCTCGGGCAGGACGATGGCAGTGCCAATGCCGTCCTGGGCGGGCTTCAGTTTGCCAGTGGCGCGCTCCAGGTAGAGCCGGTATTCGCCGAGCCGGATGCTGTGGCTCTCGTCCACCGGGGTGGGGCCCCGGACCCGGTGGTCATTCACCAGCACGCCGTTGGCACTGGCCTCGTCGACGATGTAGGCGGTGAGGCCGTCCAGGAAGACCCGGGCGTGATCGCGGGAGACGGTGGTGCCGGGGAGGACGATGTCGTTGTCCGGCCCCCGCCCCAGGCGCAACTCGCCGTCGTATAGCGCGTGCTCGCTGATCAGCGCGCCGCGCTCATCCTCGACGACGACGATGTACATGGCCCGTCAGGGCTCAGCTGAAGACGCCCATGTCGACGTCGAAGCCCAGGCTCTGGGCGTTGGTGACCCAGCGGGGCACGTGGCCGGTGGCGCTGAAGCCGTTGAAGACCTCGGTGCGCTGGCCATCGATGTCGATCACCTGAGTCACCACCAGCTTGCCGTCGGCGTAGCGGAGGAGCTGCACCAGCACGTCGGCGGCCTCGTGCACCAGCCCACCGATCTGGTCGTCGCCCACGGACACGGCGGTGCCGGCCTGCCGCATGATGCGGATCATGGCGTCATCGGGGGACTCGGCCGTCACGCCCACCACGCCGCCCTCGACGGACCCCGCCAGCGCGGTGAGCGCCAGGAAGGTCTCGGGGCCGTGGCAGTCGCCCACGAACAGGCGGTCGGGCCGCATCTTCAGGGCCTGCCGAACCACTTCGGCAGCGTTGGCGCCGGCGCCGGCGGACAGGCTGACGTGGTGGTCGCCGAAGCGGCCGCCCCCGTCCACGGCGACGATGCGCTTGGTGGGCAGCGTGTCGGCCAGGGCCGCCATGAGCTCCAGGCGCCCGTCCACGTCGTTGCTGGCCACTACGATGGCCCGCCCAGCCTGCAGCGCGAGGCGCAGGAACCGGGCGATGCCGGCGCTCATGACCTGACCCTGGACCAGGGCGTCGAGGTCGCGGCGCCCGGCGGACGGCCGGTCGACGGTGAGGTACGGGCCGCCCACCGCGGGGCCCGCATAGTGGACCCGGGTGCCGTCGGCGAGCATGCCCTCGCTGAAGGGCTCCACCAACGCGACGCCGGCCTGGGCGAGCAGGGCGCGGGCGGCGCTGGTGACCCCGGCGTCATCAGCGAAGGGCGTCCCCTCGCTGTGGCCATCGTCGGAAAGGATCCGCACCCGGTGCGGCCCGTTCACCAGGATCCGGCGGACGCTGTCGTCATCCAGCACGCCGGTCAGCGGGCCGAGATCGGCCGGACCCATCGGCGCCGGGGCCGGAGCGGCGATCGCCGCCGGGGCTGGCGCCGCCACCGGGGCGGGCGCCGGCGCCATGGGGGCCGGTGCGGCGCCGGCGGCGCGGGCAGCGGCGCCGGAATCGGCGCGGCAGGCGCCGCCATGGGCGCGGGGGCCGGGGCAGGCGCCGGCGGCGCGGGCCGGGGCGCGGGGGCCGGGCGAGGTGCCGGCGCCGGGCGCGGCGCGGGGGCCGGGCGCGGTGCGGGAGCCGGCGGGGCCAGGGGCCGGCGCGGGGGGCCGGCGCAGGCGGCGCGGGCCGGGGCGGCGGCGGGGCGCAGGGGCCGGCGGCGCGGGCGGGG
Source organism: Myxococcales bacterium (assembly GCA_020633555.1). GTDB lineage: Bacteria > Myxococcota_A > Bradymonadia > UBA7976 > UBA1532 > JACKDL01. The sequence continues at coordinate 121,374 of JACKDL010000006.1, forward strand.
CCGGCGCGGGCGCCGGGGGCGCAGCCTCGATGGGCTCCGGCGCCTCGGCGCTGGCCTCCTCACCCTCGACGGTGAGGATGAAGTCCCCGATGTAGATCTTGTCGGTCGACTTGATGACCATCGGCGAGGCGATCTTCCGCCCGTTCACGTAAGTGCCGTTGGTCGACTTCAGGTCGACGATGATGAACTTCCCGTCCTTGACCACGATGCGGCTGTGCCGCTTGGAGACGTTCTGCTTCGGCAGGATGATGTCGTTGCCCTGCACCCGGCCGATGGTCACCTCGGTCTTGGCGAACTCTTGACGGCGGGGCTGGCCACCCTTCTCGTGGATGATGACCGCGAACATGCTGTCTCCTCGGGGCGCGGGCCGGATTGGATGGGTTGTTGTAGGCCCGTCCAATCGCGGGTGTCAAGAACGCCGACCCCCGCCATCCGCCCGACAAATCAGGGGTTGGCGCCCTCCGGGCGGGGGGCCTGGGCGGGCACCGCGCGGTGCTCCAGGAGGACCCAGGCGACCAGCCCGAGGACGGCCATCACTGCGGCCGTGGCGAACATGGTGGCGTCGTCGTGTCGGTCGGCCCACAGCCCGAACAGGGGCGGCAGCGCGAGGGCCGTGACCTCCCACAGCGCTGTGAACCCGGCCATGGCGGCGCCTCGTCGGTTGGCGGGGGCGCGGGTGATCACCTGCGCTGTCAGCACCGGGAAACAGTAGCCATGCCCCACACCAGCGAGCACTCCAGCCAGGAGCAGGGGCCCGGGTCCGTCCACCTGCGCGATGAGCAGGGCCGCCGCGACGTAGGCGGCCAGGGCCGGCGTCACCATGTTGACGGGCCCCACCCGATCCGGCAGGCCCGCGCCTACCAGCCGCACCGCCACCGCGGCCCCCGCGTACCCGTACCAGAGGCGCGCGGCGTCCGGGACACCGCGATCCGCCGCGGCCACGGTCGCGAAAGCCATGAAGAGGGCGACCATGCCCGAGAAGGTGGTGGTGGCCGCCCAGACCGACCAGAGAGGTCGCGCTCCCAGGGTGGCCAGCACGGACGCGGGGGGTGGGCCGGCGCCGTCGGTGGGCCGGTCTGGCTCGGGCACTCGCAGGGCTGGCCACATGGACAGCAGCACGAGCCCGGCGATGACCGGGTAGATCCAGCGGATCTCCAGCGGCGCGATGTTCAGGTCGCCCACAAGGGGGTTCACGGCCAGGGGCGCCAGGCCCGAGACGCCGAACAGCGCGATGCCCTCGGTGCGGCGGCTGGCCGGGATCACGTCGGCGGCAAAGGCGAAGTAGACGGTGAACAGGGTGCCGGCTCCGACGCCGACCAGTAGCCGTGAGGCCCACAGCAGCGGGCCAATGCTGGTCACGCCGACCAGCAAGGCCGAGCCCACGGCGAGGGACAGCGTGCCCGCGACCACGGTGGGGCGGCGCCCCACCGCGTCGATGGCCCACCCCGCGGGGGGTCGCAGCACCAGCCCGCCGATGCTGGCCACGGCCATGGCCCCACCCACCTGCGCCCGCGTGGCGCCGAGCGCAGCGAGATAGAGGGGCAGCAGGAGCATGGACGAGTAGCCCACGGCCTGCAGGAAGTGGCCGGCGACGAGCAAGCCGAAGGCGCGGGTGACCAGGGGCGGCCGGCTCACGTCCACCCCATCGCCTGCAGGGCCGCCCCTGCGCTCCAGAGGACCGCGGCGCTCCCGGTCGCGCCGAAGGGGCCGAGCCGCGGGCCGAGGCCGACCCACAAGGCCCCCAGCGCCACCGCGGCGGGGGTGGGATCCCAGCCTGCAGGGCGGCCCGGGGCGTGGCCCGGGGCGGGCGCGGGGAGCGCCGTCCAGGCCGTGCCATCGGGCCGCCGGGCGCCGCCCCCGATCCACTGCAGGCTCGCCTCGCCGGCCGCCGTCTGGAAGCGGGCCGCCGTGGCGGTCAGGGCGGCGAGCGCTGGCGCGGAGTGCGCGGGCGTGCTGGCCAACTGCGCAGCCGCGCCCGCCAGGCCCGCCACCGTGACCACGGCCACCAGCGGCGCGTGACCCAGGGAAGCGAGCGCCACGTCTTCGTGACTCGACCGCCAGGCTTGCAAGCCCCAGGCGGCCGCGACGGCCAAGGCCGGTCCGGTGGCGAGCGCCCACATCTGGGCCAGGACCGGCGGCCGATCCTCGACGGCGCCTGCGATCACGCTGAGTGTGGCGCCGGCCGCCGACAGCGCCAGCCAGCGGACGATGCACTGGGCCAAGAGGGCCCGAAGGGGGGCACGCATGCGCGGCATGGTGCCAGGGCGCTCGGGGGTCTACAATCGCCCGCCTTCACCCCTGAACCGCGTCGGGAGCGTCCGCGTGCGCAAGACGAAGATCATCGCCACCATCGGCCCGTCCACCCGGTCCCGCGAGGACCTCAAGCGGCTCTTCGAGGCCGGCTGCAATGTGGTGCGTGTCAACATGAGCCACAGCTCGCAGGACGAGGCCGCCGCCGTCATTGCCGACGTGCGCACCCTGTCGGACTCCGTGGGCGTGCTGCTCGACACGCGGGGACCCGAGGTGCGGACCACCGTGGTGGAGGCCCCCGTTCGCCTGGAGGCCGGCGCCCAGGTGGCGCTCCGTGGCGAGGACGGCACGACCACCGCAGAGTGCGTGCGGGTGAGCTACCGGGGGCTGCCCCGCGTCCTGGACGAGGGGACGACCATCTTGCTCGCGGACGGGCAGATCGAGCTCGAGGTGGAGCTGATCGAGCCCGACCAGCTCCGCTGCCGGGTGGTGCGGGGAGGGACGCTGGGCTCGAAGAAGGGCGTGAACATCCCCGGGGTCAAGCTGCCCATGCCGTTCCTGTCCGAGCAGGACATGAGCGACATCGCCTTCGCCTGTCGCCAGGGGGTGGACTTCATCGCCGCGTCCTTCGTGGGTGACGCCGAGGACGTGATGAAGATCCGCCGGCTCATCCAGCGGGAGGGGGGCACGCCCCAGATCATCTCGAAGGTCGAGAGCCGCTATGCGGTGAAGAACCTGAGCGAGATCGTGCAGGTGTCCGACGGCGTGATGGTGGCCCGCGGCGACCTGGGGGTGGAGATCCCGGCCGAAGAGGTGCCGGTGGTGCAGAAGCAGATCATCGAGACCTGTCGATCCTCGGGGCGGACGGTGATCGTCGCCACCGAGATGCTGGAGTCGATGATCACCAACCCGCGTCCCACCCGTGCCGAGACGAGCGACGTGGCCAACGCGATCTTCGAGGGTACCGACGCGGTGATGCTGTCGGGCGAGACCAGCGTAGGGAAGTTCCCCTTCGACGCGGTGTCCACCATGGGCCGCATCGCCCGGATCGCCGAGAGTGAGGTGGCGCGTCGGGCCGGGCGGCTGCCGGGCGGCGCCCGGGCCAACGAGGCCAGCGAGCTCATCTGCAAGGGCGCCTGGCTGGCGGCCCGCGAGCTGAACATCCGGGCCATCCTGGTCCCCACGAGCTCCGGGCGCACCGCGCGCCGCATGAGCCGCTACCGGCCGCGGGTGCCCATCCTGGCCACCACGCCCGATCAGGCCGTGGCCCGGCAGCTTTCGCTCAGCTACGGCGTCTTCGCCCTGCCCACCCGGCACTACGGACGGGTCGAGAACATGATCCGGCGCTCATGCCAGCAGATGGTCGAGGCCGGCCTGCTGGAGCGGGACGACATGGTGGCTGTGGTGGCGGGCGTGCCCGTGGGGCGCACCGGAAGCACCAACCTGCTGACGCTGCAGCAGGTGGCCGCCATCCTCGGCGACCGAGAGAGCCGAGAGGCTTGACACGGCAGCGGGGTGGGATACCTTTGCCTACATGTCGCTATCTGTGTGAAGGGGGACGACATGGGCCGAGTCAACCGCCGCGCGCCACTTGACCTCTACATCAACAAGGTCGTCGACGGGGTGCCGTTCCTGGCGCGAACCCGTGACATCTCCCGCGGGGGCGTGTACGTGGAGCGCCTGCTGGAGCCCCTGGCGCACCTCGACGCCCCCGTCGCGGTCGAGTTCGTGCTGCCCGAGTCCGACGAGGTCATCTGGGCCGAAGCCGAAGTGGTCCACGGCGATCCCGAGCGCGGGGTGGGCTTGCGCTTCAAGGGCCTGGATCCCTACTTCGCCGGGCTCATCGGGGCCTACGTGGCCCACGCCGCCGCCTGAGCCGGCGCGGCCCGGCGCCCTGCCGGGCACGGGGCGGTTGAAGCGGCGCGCGATCTGCCGTATCCCGCCCCCATGGCAAACGTCGAAGTCACCGAGGTCGAGCAGCACGGGATCCCCGCCGGGATCAAGCTGACCCCCATGATGCAGCAGTATGTGGCGGCGAAGGCCCGCTACCCCGACGCGCTGCTGTTCTTCCGCATGGGCGACTTCTACGAGATGTTCTTCGAGGACGCCGAGATGGGCGGGCGCTACCTCGATCTCACGGTCACCAGCCGCGACAAGAAGTCCAGCGTGCCGGCCCCCATGTCGGGGTTCCCGCACCACCAGCTCCCGGCGTACCTGTCGAAGGCGCTGGCGGCCGGGCTGAAGGTTGCCGTCTGCGACCAACTCGAAGATCCCAGCCAGGCCCGCGGCATCGTGCGCCGGGGCATCACCCAGGTGGTGACGCCCGGCGTGGTCTTCGATCAAGAGGGGCTGCAGGCGCGCGCCAACAACTTCCTGGCCGCCGTGCTGGCGGATCCCCGCGGAGATCGCTTCGCCCTTGCTGCCATGGACGTGTCGACGGGCGAGTTCCGGGTCACGGAGGTGCTGGGGGCCGGGGCGCTGCGCTGTGAGATCAGCCGGGTGGAGCCCCGCGAGCTGGTGCTGGAGGGCGACAGCGCCGTGGTCGAGGCCGCGCTGGAGGGGCGGCTGGAGGGGCTCGCGCTGTCCCGCCCGGGCGCAAAGTTCTTCACGCCTGAGACAGCGCGCAAGCAGCTCTTCCGCCTCATCGGGCCCGACGGCGATCCCGCGGTCGAGGCGGTGGAGGAGTTCGGCTTCGGGCACCCTGAGCTCGCCCTGCGTGCCGCCGGGGCGGTGGCGGCCTACGTGGACGACACCCAGCAGGGGTTGCCCGATCACGCCCGGCTGCTGACGCCGTACCGCGTCCACGACACCCTGGTGCTGGACGAGACGGCCAAGGCCAATCTGGAGCTGTTCCGCACCCTCATCGACGGCCGCAAGCGGGGCGCGCTCCTGGGCACGCTCGACCGCGCCGTGACCGCCATGGGGGGTCGCCGCCTGCGCCACTGGCTGGCCTACCCGCTGGTGGATCCGGGGCGCATCAACGCCCGCCTGGACGCGGTGGGCTGGCTGCGCGATCAGCCCGAGGTCCGCACGCGGCTGCGGGCCAGCCTGCAGCAGATGTACGACCTGGAGCGTCTGAACGCCCGGATAGCGGCCGGTCGCGGTGGGCCCCGGGACCTGTGGTTCCTGCGGGTGACCCTGGAGGCGGTGCCGGATCTGCTGGCTGAGCTGGCGGACATCCCGGCGCTCGCTTCGGTGACCTGCCGCATCGATCCGCTGCCCGAGGTGGCCGAGTTCCTGGCCCGGGCCATCGCCGATGATCCGCCCGGTCAGCTCCGCGATGGCGGCGTGATCCGTGAGGGCTTCGACGCGGATCTGGACGAGCTGGTGGACATCGCCACCCACGGCAAGGACTGGATCCTGCGGCTCGAGGCCCGGGAGCGCGAGGCCACTGGGATTGGCTCGCTGAAGGTCCGGTTCAACAAGGTCTTCGGCTACTACATCGAGATCTCGAAGGCGAACCTGCAGCTCGTGCCCGAGCGCTACCTGCGCAAGCAGACGCTGGCAAACTCCGAGCGCTACTTCACCCCGGAGCTGAAGGACTTCGAGGAGAAGGTCCTGAACGCCGAGTCTCGCCGTGGGGCGCTGGAGGCGGACCTCTTCAACGCCGTGCGCACCCAGGTGGCCGAGCACGCGGGGCGGGTGGGCGACACGGCCGCGGCCCTGGCCGAGCTGGACGCCCTGGCGGCGCTGGCCGAGCTGGCCCACCACAACGGCTACTGCCGCCCGTTGGTGGACGACAGCGACGTCATCGAGATCACCGAGGGGCGGCACCCCGTAGTGGAAGAGGCTGTAGGCCGTGAGGCCTTCGTACCCAACTCCATCCGCCTGGATCGCGAGAGCCAGAGCCTGATCGTCCTCACGGGGCCCAACATGGCGGGCAAATCCACCGTCATGCGGCAGGTGGCCCTCATCACGATCATGGCGCAGATGGGCGGCTTCGTGCCGGCCCGCGCTGCCCACATCGGGGTGGTGGATCGAGTGTTCACCCGGGTCGGCGCGGCCGATGATCTGGCGGCGGGCCGATCCACCTTCATGGTCGAGATGTACGAGACGGCCACCATCCTCAAGGAGGCCACCCCCCGCAGCCTGCTCATCCTCGACGAGATCGGGCGGGGGACCAGCACCTACGACGGCGTGAGCATCGCCTGGGCCGTGGCCGAGTACATCCACGACGTGCTGGGCGCGAAGGCGCTGTTCGCCACCCACTACCACGAGCTGACCGACCTTGCGGAGGTCAAGCCGCGGGTGCGCAACCACACCATCGCGGTCAAAGAGTGGAACGACGAGGTCATCTTCCTGCGCCAGCTTGTGCCGGGGGGGGCCAACCGCTCCTATGGCATCCAGGTGGCGCGGCTCGCGGGGCTGCCCAAGGCGGTCATCGAGCGCTCGAAGGCGGTGCTCAACAACCTGCAGCGCATCGAGCACGACGAAGCCGGGCGGCCGCGGCTGGCCGAGGGCATGGGCGCCTTGCCCGATGCCGGCCTGCAGCTCTCGCTGTTCGCGCCGCCGCCCATCCCGGCGGCCCCAAGCGTGGTGGAGCAGGAGCTGCGCAGCGTGGATCTGGACAACCTGTCACCCAAGCAGGCGTTGAACTTCCTGTACGCGTTGCGCGAGCGGCTGCGGTGAGCGCGGCCGCCTTCGATGACGCCGTCGACCACTGGCTGCTGTGGCTGCGGGTCGAGCGGGGGCTGGCCGAGAACACGCTGGACAGCTACGCCCGCGACGTCCGCGACTTCCGCGCGGTCGTCCCCGACAAGCGGCCCGACGAGGTGGCTGAGCTGGACGTCCAGCGCTGGCTCGTCGAGCGGGCGGGGTCGGGCCTGTCGGCGCGGACGCAGGCCCGGGGACTGATCGCGCTCCGCGGCCTGTTTGGATTCCTGCTCGACGAGAAGGTCGTGCCGGCGGATCCCACCCGGCGGATTGATCTGCCGCGCACGGGACGGCCGCTGCCCGAGACGCTCACCCTGGACGAGGTCGAAGCGCTGTTGCGAGCCCCCGATCCGGGCACCGCGCTCGGCCTGCGTGACCGCGCCATGCTCGAGGTGCTGTATGCCACCGGCCTGCGCGTCACGGAGCTGGTGACCTTGCGGCTCGATGGGTTGCACCTCGAGGAGGGCTACGTCCGGGTCCGTGGCAAGGGCGACAAGGAGCGCCTGGTGCCGCTGGGCGATCACGCCCGGCACTGGTTGGAGCGCTACCTGGTCGAGGTGCGCCAGGTCGTCACCGAGGGGCAGCGGGCCAGCCAGGGCCGCGAGGCGGCCTTCCTCAGCCGCCTGGGGCGCGGGATGACCCGCCAGGGGTTCTTCAAGCTTCTGCGGAACCACGCGCTGGCGGCGGGCATCGACAAGCCCGTGAGCCCCCACAAGCTGCGCCACGCCTTCGCCACCCACTTGCTGGAGCGGGGCGCCGATCTGCGCAGCCTTCAGCTGATGCTCGGTCACGCCGACATCAGCACCACCGAGATCTACACCCACCTGTCCCGGGCTCGGCTGGCGCGCATGCACGCCCAGCACCACCCCCGGGGTTGAGGCACGCGATGGACTTGAACATCCAGCAGATCCTGGTGGGCTTCCTCGCCATCACCATCAGCCTGACGGTGCACGAGTTTGCCCACGCCTTCGTGGCCGACCGGCTGGGCGATCCCACGCCGGGCGAGAACGGCCGGCTGACCCTCAACCCCATGGTGCTCTGGACCAACTACCCCATCGGGGCGCTGGTGGCGCCGCTCTTGGGCGCGGCCACCGGCTTCCTCATGGGCTGGGCGGCCACGCCGGTCTCGCCCCATCGGGTTCGCCGTGGCATCAGCATCCGCAAGGCAGATCTGCTCATCTCGGCCGCCGGGCCCCTTTCGAACGTCCTGTTGGCGCTGGTGAGCATCGCGCTCGTGGCCACCACCTACCGCTGGACGGGCCCCGGCACGGACACCCTCGTCACCCCGCTGGGAGAGCTGTTCTGGTTCATGGTGCAGGCCAACGTGCTGCTGGCCGTGTTCAACATGTTGCCGGTGCCGCCCTTGGACGGCTTCCACGTCCTCTCCTCGCTGGCGCCAAGGTCGTGGGAGGCGGCGCTTGGCTTCCTCCAGCAGTTCGGCATGCTCATCCTCCTGGTGATCATCATGCGCGGTGGTGTCCTGTTCGGCCCGGTGTTCCGCGTGGCCGCCGAGGTCACGCGCTGGGCCGTGATCCTGGTCAACGGGTGAGCGACGGCGCCCCCTCGGTGCTCGAGGCGCGAGGCGACGCGCCGTATGCGGTGCGCCTGCCCAACTTTGATGGGCCGCTCGACCTGCTGCTGCACCTGATCCGCCGGGACGAACTCGACATCTTCGACATCCCCATCGCTCGCTTGACGGCCGCCTACCTGGGCCACCTGGAGCTGATGCGCGGTCTGCACCTGGAGCCCGCCAGCGAGTTCCTGGTGATGGCGGCCACGCTGCTGCAGATCAAGAGTCGCAGCCTCCTGCCCCGTCCGCCGGGGCTCGATGACGTCGGCGAAGGGGTCGAGGATCCCCGCGAGGCCCTGGTGCTGCGGCTGCTGGAATACGAGCGCTTCCAGCAGGCCGCCCTTGAGCTGGGGGACCGGGTACGCCTCGGATGGGACGTCTTCTCCCGGCCGGACGGGTTGGACCGGCCAGCCCGTGACGATGACGACCCCTTGGCCGACCATGACGTCTACCGGCTCGCCGAGGCCTTCCGTCAGTTGGCCAGCCGTGGGCACTTCGAGGCGCCCCACGACATCTACGTGGAGCGCGTCAGCATCGCGGAGCGCATCGCCCAGATCGCCGATCTGCTCGGGGCCACGCAACGGCTGGCGTTCACAGAGCTCTGCGGCCAGGCGCGCTACCGCGAGGAGATCATCACCACGTTTCTCGCCCTCCTCGAGATGGCGCGGCTCAAGCTCATCCGCACCGTGCAGACCGAGCGGCTCGGCGACCTGTGGGTGGAGGCACGCGTGGGGGCCATCGGCGATCTGGGGGAGCGGGCAGCCGGCATGCTGGACGAGCCGCCCGCGGGCTAGCTCTCGGGTGGGGCAGGCTCGTCGTCTGCGTCGAGCCCCCGTGCGCCCGTCGCCAGGCTGGCCTCTTCGGCTCGCAGCGCGTCCAGGTCACGCAGCGTCGGCAGGTGCCGCAGGTCCTCCAGGGAGAAGGTCTCCAGGAAGGTCGGGGTGGTGCCGTACAGCAGCGGCCGGCCGGGCTCGTCCTTGCGTCCGATGATCCGCAGCAGGTCGCGATCCATGAGCGTGCGGACGATGCCGCCGCAGTCCACCCCCCGAACGGCCTCTATCTCGGCCCGGGTGCATGGCTGGCGATAGGCGACCACGGCCAACGTCTCCAGCGCGGCCCTGCTCAGGCGCAGGGCCCGCTCGGGCCACAGCCGGCGGACCAGGACCCCCAGATCCGGCGCCGTGCGGATCCGCCAGCCTTGCGCCACCTGGACGAGCTCGATGCCCAGATGCCCGTCCAGGCTTGCCTGGGCCAGCGCCGCGAGGGTCGTCGAGACCGTTGGCTCGTCGGTGGGGCCGTCCCACTCTTCCTCAGCTGCCGCTCGGGCCAGCAGATCGGCGAGCGCAGCAGCCGACAGGGGGGTGTCGGCGGCCATCAGGAGTGCGGTCAGTGCGCGGGGAAGGGCGCCGGCCTCGGTGGGCACGGCTACTTGCCCGGATCGCTGTCGATGTGCCGAATGAGCTGGTCGCGCAGTGCCTTGGCCGCCTGCGGATCATCCTCCAGCAGGTTCACCTTCTCCCCGGGATCAGCCTTCAGATCGAAGGCCTCCCAGACGTTCTTGGTGACGTTGCGCACCACCTTCTGGCCTGCCTCGGTCACGGCGCCCATCACGTGGACTTCGTAGTAGGGGTAGGGGAGCTGCTCAAGGAAGAGCGTCCGCTCCGCCCGCCACTTGCCCAGGCCGGTGAGCAGGGGGATCAGGCTCTGACCCTGCGCCTTCGGCGCCTTCAGGCCGACGGCCTGCGCCACGGTTGGCAGGATGTCCAGCAGCGCGGTCAGCTCACCCACGCGCTTGGGCTCGGCGCCGGGGAAGCGGACGATCAGCGGCACGCGCAGCTCTTCGTCGTACACGGTGCGGCCGTGGAAGTGGAACCCGTGCTCCTTGAAGGCCTCGCCGTGATCGCTGGTGAGGATCACCACCGTGTTCTCCGCCAGCCCCTCGGCGTCGAGAGCCTCGAAGACCGGCTTCAGGTGGTGATCCACGAACGCGATCTCGCTGTCGTACTTGTCCATCAGGCCCTTGCCGAACACCTTCACGGACCGCTGGTTCATGTACTTGCCGTGCGGCTCGAAGTAGTGGGCGAACAGCACGAAGGGCTGCTTCGCTTCGCCCAGGGCCTTCAGCCGCTCCACCACCCGCGGGGTCAGCTCGGGCGCCGCGGACTGGGTGTTGCTCTCCTTGATGGACTTGGCCCCGCGGTTGTCCCACTGGTCGACGCCATCTTGGATGTGATCGGCGCGCTCGAAGTACCAGTGCGCGCTCACCGCCTCGGTGCGCCAGCCGCCGGCCTGGAAGATCTCGAACAGGCTCTGGTTGGCCTCGGGCACCACCCCGCTGAACCGCTCAAACCGCTTGATCCAGGTGATCCGCGAGGGGTAGCGCCCAAGCAGCAGACTCGGCACCGACCGCGGCGTGTTCGGCGCCTGAGCGTACACCCGGTCGAAGACCACCGCAGACTTCGCGAAGTTGTCGATGTTCGGGCTGGTGGGACGCTCGTACCCGTAAGTGCCCAGGTGGTCCGGCCGGAGCGTGTCGATAAGCAGCACCACCACGTTCAACTTGCGGGGCACGTACCGCGGTTCATCGGGCGTCGCAGGCGGCTCCTCCTCCGGCGGCGGCTCTTCGACCTCGATGGGCGCGTCGCCGCCCTGGCAGTTGTCGTCGATGCCGTTGCCCGGGATCTCCGCGGCGTGGGGCCCCACCTCGGGGTTGGTGTCGTCGCAGTCACCCCCGGCGAAGGCCCCCGCGTAGCCGTCACCATCCCGGTCAGCCAGCTTCCGCAGGCCGCCCAGCACGATGCGCGACAGGTGCCCCTTCAGCGGAATCCGCGTCGTGGCCAGCGGATCGGCGTCGAAGGCCGTCAGACTCCAGCCGGCGAGCCCAAGCAGGGCCACCAGCACACCCGAGCCGACCAGACCAAACCGGAACGGCGTGGCGCCGCCTCGGACGGCGATCAGCCCCTTCGCGATGGCGCCGCCGATGACCACCTGGAGCACCCACTCCAGCCGGTACGCGCCCAGATCGAGCCGCAGGATCCACAGCAAGGCCAGCGCCCCCATGGCGGCCACGGCCAGCCAGGGCCAGACGGGGGTCGGCAGCCCAAGGAGCCGCCCCTGGGGTGCCAACCGGTCGAGCACGCGGGCGACGATCAGGCGCACCGGCAGGGCGGCGGCCACGCCGACACCGGCGCCGGCGGCCGCGCCCAACGCTACGAAGGCGCCCGCCAGGCCCGGCCGGTTGAAGCCGTGCCCGACCAGCCCGGCGAACCCCGCGACCCCGGCCAGGCCCAGCAGGCCCACGCCGGCGGCCACGAGCCACGCGGCGGCGCGGTTCAGCTCCTCCGCCGGCGCGTCGGCAGGCCGAACATAGCGGGCAAACCACCGCCGCGGCTGAACCAGCCGGGCGAAGGCGGGCAGGGTGGCGGCCAGCAGCAGCCCGACCAGCACGCCAGCGAGCAGGTCGAAGCCGAGCACGATGGCGCGGGCAGAGCCCTCCAGCGCGGCTCGAAGCCAGAAAAGCTCGAGCACGCCGGCGAGGGCGAAGGCCAGCACGCTGGCGAGCAGCGCGCCGAAGGCAGTGGGGGTGGGATGCTTCACGGCCGGTCGTGCTACCCCGTCCCCTTCGCCGTGTCAACGGGCGCCTTGGCCGACCGGCTTGACGAGGCGGCCGCGCCGACTACCCTCACGCGGATGCGCCGATGGCTTGCCCCGGCTTGGATCACGCTGCTCGTCGTCATTGCGGGCTGCGGCCCGGATCCCGCCCCCGAGTACGAAGGTCCGCCCCTGGACGCGGGCCGCGAGAACCCCCCGGTGACCCTGCCGGTGGTCCCCCAGGTCTATCTGGATCTCGTGGCGCGGGCCGACGGCGCCCACGTCCTGCGCCGGGGACCGGTCTATGGCCCTGGGGTCCCCGGCTGGCTGCGCGTCTCGCAGCTGGCTGATCGCGGCCCGTGGGGCCCGGGCAAACCCATGGATGGCCGCACGGGCGCCTGGCTGGACTCCATCGGGGCGACCCTGCACTTCCCCGTCGGCGCCGAAGGGCCTGACCTCACGGCCGTCGAACTGTGGCTGAGGCCCATCGCGAATGGCCAACGGGTCAGCGTGTTCCTGAACGAGGAGCCCCTGAAGACCTTCCCGGTCAGCCCGGGCATGCATCGCTACCGGCTCGAGCTGCCGGAGGGGGGCCTGAGCCCGGGAGAGCACTCCCTCCGCTTCTGGTTCCGTTTCACCCGCTGGCGGGGCAAGGGCAGGACCCCGGCTGCGCTGGCGGGCCTGCGGCTTGTGCCCAAGGAGGGCGACCTGCCGTTGCCCGCCAGCTGGTACGGCCCGCTGTCCCTGGGCGACAAACCTCCACGGCCCGCGCTGTTCGCCGCGCCCCCTACCGTCTGGCGCTACCACCTGCTGCCGCCCACGGGCGCTCGCCTCTTCGCCCGAGCCGCGGTCGTCGAGGGCCCGCCCGTGGAGTTCGTGGTGCGCATCGAGGAGGACGGTCAGCCGCCCGCCGAGTTGACCCGCGTCACGGTGCAGCCGGGGGTGGAGGCTGAGTTGGACGTGCCGCTGGCGGCCTACGCCGAGCGCCCTGTCCGGTTGGAGCTGGCCACCGAGGGGCCAGGGGCCGAGGCGATGGCGCGTGCGGCCTGGCTGGAGCCGCAGATCCTGCGCCCAGGCCTGCCGCGCACTCGGCTGCCCCCCGTACGAAACGTCGTCCTCTGGGTCGTGGATGGGCTGCGCGCCGACCGAGTTCGCCTGGGGCGCGGCGGGGAGCGAGCTGCGACGCCGAACCTGGACCTGCTCGCGGCCGAGGGAGCGGCTGCTGTCGGGGTCTGGTCCGGCGGCGCGGAGCCGGCCGAGGGGCACCGTCGATTGCTGATGGCGGGGGACGGGGCCGCCCACCTGGCTGACCTTGTAGGCCAGGGCGAGCGGCGGACGGGCCTGTTGACCGCCTCGTCCGCCATCGATCCGGCCTTGGCCGCCCCGTTCAACACCCGGCTGGACCTGCGCCGGGCCGGCGAGCCTGCGCAGACGTCCGTGATCATGCGTGAGCTCGATGCCTGGCTCGATGCGCGGGGCCGCAGCCCGTTCTTCCTGTACGTCGCCACCGAGGACCCGATGAAGCAGGCCGAGGGGGACGAGGGCTACCCGGCCGCCTACCTCCGCCGGCGCCGGCCGCACGGGCCAACCGCGGTCCTCTCCGACGAGGCCCGGGCCATGCTGAAGTACGACGCCGCCGTCTCCACGGCCGACTACTGGATCGGGCAGCTGATCGCGCTCCTGGAGGTGCATGGCGTTCGCGACGACACCCTCGTCATCGTCACGGGCTCTGTGGGCCACGACTTCGGCCTGGCGGAGGACGGGCAAGGGCTCCGACCGGGGGTGCTTCAGGTCCCCGCAGTGGTCTGGCATCCCGGACTCCGCGGTGATGGTCGCCCGAGACCGCTGAGTGACGGGGGTGATCTCGCCGACGTGGGTGCCACGATTCTGGCCGCACTCGGACAGCGCGCCCCGGAGGGTTGGGGGGGGGTGGACATGGCGACCGCGCTCTTCAACGGGCGCCCCTTGCCGCCGCATCCAAGCCACGCGCGCTCGGGGAATCAGGTCGCGGCGCGCTTTGGGCACTGGCTGTTGCGCGGCCCTGGCAGCCGTGATCTGCGCATCTGGAATCTGCGGGAGGATCCGGCCGCAAGGGAGGAACTCTCGGGCCAGCGGCCCATCGCATTGCGGACCTTGCGCGACAGCATGCAGGACCGCCCTTGACATCGCCTGGGCGCCAACATACTTTGCCGCGGTTTTTCCGCCCCCCCTCTCTGGGACGGGCGGGGTGGGACAAGAGAATCAGGAGGTACGGTTTCATGGCCGTGTCCATTCGGCTGCAGCGTTTCGGCGCGAAGAAGCGGCCCTACTACCGCATCGTCGCCGCTGACTCGCGTAACAAGCGGGATGGTCGGTTCCTCGAGCAGGTCGGCACCTACGACCCCATGCAGAAGCCCGCGGGCCTGAAGTTCGACGCCGAGCGGCTCGAGCACTGGCTCACCGTGGGCGCGCAGCCGAGCGACACCGTCCGCAGCCTGATCCGCCGCTTCCGGCGGGAGGCCCCTGCCGCGGTCGCCACCGAGGCGGCCGAGGGCTGAGGGCGGGCGTCGTGTCTGAGGCCCTACTTGAGCATCTGGTCCGCGGGATTGTCAGCGACCAGGACGCCGTGACCATCGCCGAGAGCGAGCGTCATGGCGAGCCGGCGTTGACCGTCCAAGTGGCGCAAGGTGATCGCGGTGCGGTCATCGGGCGCCAGGGGCGCACCATCCGCGCCCTCGAGGCAGTGCTGAAGGCGGCTGCTGGCCAGTCGCCCGTGCCCTCCCTCGAGGTTGTCGACGAGGACTGACGTGAGCGACTGGCTCGCCCTGGGCCGGCTTGGCCGCCCGCACGGGGTGCGGGGCGCCCTCCGGTTCTGGCCCTTCAACGCCGCCACCGAGGCGGTGACCAAGGGGGGGCAGGCGCGGGTGGGGATTGCCGCTGAAGGGGCGCAGACCCTGAAGGTGGCGGAAGCCCGCCGCGACGCCAAGGGCTGGGTCGTTCGCTTCGAGGGCCTCTCAGACCGCGATGAGGCGGGTGCCCTGAACGGGGCCCTCTGGTTCGTCGAACGTGGGGCGTTGCCAGCGGCGGGGGACGACGAGTTCTACTTCGTCGACCTCTTTGGCAAGCCCGCGCAGACGACCGATGGTCGGGTGATTGGGACGCTCGTGGATGTGCTCGATGGTCCGGCAGGGGAGATCCTCGTCATCGAGGGCCCTGACGGCCGGAGCCTGGTGCCCAACGTCGAGGCCTTCGTCGAGACGCTGGATCCCCAGGCCCCCGCGGTGGTCATTCGGCCGATCCCTGGCTTGCTCGCTGGGCTCGACGACGAATGACCGAGGTGCGGCCGCGGCGCTACGCCGTGCTGACCCTCTTCCCGTCCGTCATCGACGCCTATGCGGGCGTCGGGGTGATCGGGAGGGCGGTCCGCGACGGGCTGGCGTCGATTCGGGCGCAGGACATTCGGCAGTTCGCCGATGGGCCCTACCGGGCTGTCGACGATGTGCCGTTCGGGGGGGGCGCCGGCATGGTCTTGCAGCCGGAGCCCATCGCCCGGGCCATCGAGGCCGTGGGGCCCGTGCAGCGGCGAGTTCTGCTCGCGGCGGGCGGGCGCCCGTTCCGGCAGGCCGACGCTGAGGCGTGGGCCAGGCTGGACTCGATGCTCTTTTTGTGTGGCCGCTACGAGGGGGTGGACGCCCGGATCGAGGCCACCTATATGGACGACGTAGTCTCCATCGGAGACTACGTCCTCTCTGGGGGGGAGCTGCCGGCGTTGGTGGTCATCGACGCCATCATGCGGCTGCTACCGGGGGTCCTTGGGAACGAAGAGTCCGCCGTGGAAGAGAGTTACCACGGTGGACTTCTGGAGTTTCCGCACTACACTCGGCCGGCCGAATGGCGCGGTCGAGCCGTGCCGCCGGTGCTGCTCAGCGGGCACCACGGCCGAGTCGCTGCCTGGCGGCGACAGCGCGCGATCGCGCGCACGTTTGCGCTGAGACCGGATCTGCTGGCGTCGGCCGAGTTGACCGTCGCTGAGAGAGAGTTTCTGCTGGCCCTGAAGACGGGGCGCAGCACCGAGAAGAGCGAGGAGAGCGAACCATGAACGCGCTGAACGCCATCGAGGCCAAGTACCTGCGCGACGACCTGCCGGCCTTCCGGGCCGGCGACACCGTCCGGGTGTCGGTGCGCATCAAGGAAGGCTCCAAGGAGCGTGTCCAGGCGTTCGAGGGGGTCTGCCTGCGGCGCCACAACGCCGGTTCGCGGTCGACCTTCACCGTCCGCAAGATCAGCAGCAACATCGGCGTGGAGCGGATCTTCCCGGTGCACAGCCCGTCGATCGAGAAGGTCGAGGTGGTGCGCGAGGGTCGGGTGCGGCAGGCGCGCATCTACTACCTCCGCGAGCGGCGCGGCAAGGCGGCCCGCATCCGGGCCCGCAACCTCTTCCGCTGATCCCGGAGCGGGCTTTGCCCGTTCAAGGCGATCTGTTCGGTGGACCGCCCCCCCGCGACGCGCCTATTGGCGCTGTCGACGGGTGGGCGGCTGCGCGGACTTCTGGACGCGTCATCGGTGTCGATGAGGCCGGCCGAGGCCCGCTCGCCGGGCCTGTGGTGGCGGCGGCTGTCGTGCTCCCCGCGCGACTGCCGGCGGCGCTGCGTGGGCTGAACGACTCCAAGCAGCTGACCGAGGCGGCCCGCCGGCAGCTCGCGGCCACGCTCGCAGCGCTCCCCTCAGTCGAGGTGGGCGTTGGAACGATCAGCGCCACCCGCATTGACCAGATCAACATCCTGGAGGCGACGCGGGAAGCCATGCGGCTCGCGCTCGGGCGCATCGCGCACGCCCCTGAAGACCTTGTGCTGGTCGATGGGAACCTCCCCATCCCCGGCTTGCCGGGACCGCAATACCCACTGGTCAAGGGCGATGGGCGGAGCTGGGCCATCGCGGCCGCGTCGATCATCGCCAAAGAGACCCGCGACCAGCTCATGCGCGCCCACGACCGCACTTGGCCGGCGTACGGCTTCGCGCGACACAAAGGCTACGGCACTGTCGCTCACCGGCGGGCGCTCATGAGCCACGGCGCATGCCCGATCCACCGGCAGAGTTTCCGTTGGCAGCCCGCCGATGACTGATCCGCGCCACGCCCTGGGCGCGGCTGCAGAGTCATTTGTGGCCGACTGGTTCGCTCGTCGGGGGTACAGGATCCTGGCGCGCAACTGGATGGCACGAGGCGGGGAACTCGACCTGGTGGTTGCACGCGGTGACGTGGTGGCCTTCGTCGAGGTGCGCTCGGTCTCCCGGCGGTGGCTGGCGAGCCCCACCGTCACCGTCACCCCGCGCAAGCAGGCCCGCGTGGCCGCAGCCGCAGATCAGTATCTGCGGGCCAACGGGCTGGACCCCGCACGCATCCGCTTCGACGTTGCCGGCGTGGTGCAGGACCGGGGCGACTGGCTGCTGGAACTGGTGGAGAACGCGTTCGTCCCGGCGTGGAGCTTCTGAGCGCCGCGCACCGTTGGTCATGCGGGGGCGGGGACGGGGGGTCAGTTGTCGATGTCGCCGGCCCGCACGCAGTAGCACTCGGTGCGCTGGCAGATGTCCTCGGACGTGGTCACCGTGTCCCCCAGAATGGGCCGGCACTCCGCGCTGCCTTCACAGTCGGACTTGCTGGTACAGGGCTCGCTACAGAAGGGGTCGGAACCCCGGTAGACCAGGCACACCCGGGTCGCGCAGCCGGCGAAGTTCTTCACCGCACACGACGCCTTGGACTCGCTGATGACCTCGGTGTCCCGCTCCTCGGTGTTGGGATCCGGCGCCACCGTTTCACAGGCACGCCGGAACTCCTCGGTCTGGGGCAGCTCGCACGGCTGCCCGAAGTCCTGGCTGCACCCTCCGAGCGCCACGAATGCACCGGCCACGCCGAAGGGCACCACCCGGATCAAGCCGTCGATGGTCATGGTTCATCCACCCTTTCGCGCCGCCCGGCGCAGGTCTGCTTACGACCACAAGTCGTGATTCGGGCGCCAAGATACCCCCACCGCGGGCCACGCGGCAAGCACGCCCGAGCCCTGTCCTGGCAGGCCCGCAACGCCGCCAATTCCTTTGCGTTGCCGTCCCCACGACCGTATAACGAGCCCTGGCCCGGAGCATCTGCGGCACGGGGGCGTGCTGTGGGGTCGGGCCCGGAAGCACGCCAGTTTCGGCGCCGGGAGGGATGATGCCCATGCTGCCCCGTTGGCTGTGGATCGCCGCGCTGTTCATGGTGCCCGTGGGGGCCCTGGCTCAGGGCGACACCATGACCTTCGCGCCCGTCGCGGTTGATGATGACCCCGAGGCCAAGGCCGAGCTCGACGAAGCGCTCAAGGCCTACAAGAAGCGGGACTTCCTGCGGGCGAGCCTCATCCTCTATCGCATCACGACGAAGAACGAGGTCGCGGTCACGCCGGTGGCGCAGAAGGCCGAGTACACCCTGGGCAAGACGCTCTACCGCCTGGGGCTCTTCCAGGCGTCGGTGAACTTCTTCGATCGGGTGGTGCAGGCGGGGCCGAACCACCGCTACTTCAAGGCCACCTGCAAGTGGCTGTACTACCTCTCCCGCAAGATCTCGGGCGACCCCGGCCTTCTGGAGAAGATCTCGAAGTACCGCCCGGACGACTGCCCGGCCGAGTTCCGGTCAGAGTTGGCGTTCCTTCAGGGTCAGTTCCACTACCAGAAGGGCGCCGTGCAGACGGGCCTGGGGCTCCTGAGTCAGGTGACGCCCCAGAGCCGCTACTTCCCCAAGGCGAAGTTTCTTGAGGGCATCAGCCAGGTGCGGATGGAGCAGCCGGGCCCGGCCGTTGAGTCCTTCAAGGATCTCCTCCGCGCGACCGTGCAGGGCGACGACGACATCAGCGCCGACCTCAGCTACTTCAACCAGCTCGCCGTGCTGAGCATGGCCCGCGTCTTCTACAGCACCGGGCAGTTCAATAAGGCGGTGAAGTACTACGACCAGATCCCGCTCGACAGCACCCTCTGGCTGGACGCCCTGTTCGAGGCAAGCTGGACCTTCTTCCGCATGAACAACCACGAGAAGGCGCTGGGCAACCTGCACACGCTGAACTCGCCGTTCTTCTCGGACGAATACGTGCCCGAGGGGCCGATCCTGAAGGCCGTGATCTTCTACTCCAACTGCAACTACGACCGGACCCGCGAGACCATCAACGAGTTCCGGCTGACCTACGAGCCGCTGCGCGACGAGATCCGGCAGTATCTCGACCAGTACGCCGAGCCGACCGCCTTCTATCAGTTCCTGGGTCGCCTGCAGGACGAGGGCGCGGCGCTGTCGCCGCGCGTCCAGCAGATCCTGAACGCGGCGTTCCAGGACAAGGCGCTGAAGCGGATCAACGGGTACATCCGCGAGCTGGACCGCGAGGTCGCGCTGATCCGCAAGAGCAAGAGCACCTGGGCGCAGAGCCAGCTCGCGTCCACCATCATCCAGGAGACGGAGCTCATCAAGTCCCTGGCGGTGGACGAGGCGGGGCGTCTGGCCAAGCAGCGGCTGCAGCGGGTCGTGGACGAGCTCAACGACCTCATCAGCCAGTCGCTGAAGATCGAGTTCGAGGTGGCCTCGGCCGAGAAGGGCATCCTGCAGAACCGACTGCAGGGGGCGGGTTTCGTCAACCGCCCGACCGGCGACGCCGATCCCTACGCCGTCGACGATGAGCACATCTACTGGCCCTTCAGCGGCGAGTACTGGCGCGACGAGCTGGGATACTACCTCTACACCATCAAGTCGGAGTGCACGCGATGACCGCACGCGCGGCCACCTTGGGCGCCCTCGCGCTGGCTCTTTCCCTCGCGGCCCCCGGGGGGATGGTGGTCGCTCAGCAGAAGCGCGAGTTTGTCCCTCGCCAGCAGGCGGTGCAGGCGCCGCAGCAGCAAAAGCGCCCTTCGATGAAGAAGGGACCGCAGCTCGGCGGCGAGCAGTTCGTGCGCAGGCAGACCGAGCAGATGGCCGAAGCCAAGTGGCAAGAGGCGTTCAAGCTGCTCAAGAAGCTGATCGAGTCCACGCCAGACAGCGATCCGGCCAAGCCCGACCTCTTCTATCGCCTCAGTGAGATGTATTGGGAGCGCGCCAGCGCTACCGACATCTTGGCCTTCGATCAGGAGGAGCGGTGCCTTCAGGGCGCCGCGGGCAACAAGGCCCTCGAAGGGCAGTGCGCGCAGCAGCGGCAACAGACCCTCGACGCCTCCAAGACCTACCGCGAGCAGGCGATCAAGGTCTACAAGCACATCGTCCGGAACTTCCCGCGGTACCCGCGCCTGGACGGCGTCCTGTTTGCGCTGGCGTTCAACTACCAGCAGCGCAACGAACCCGAGAAGGCGAAGAAGATCTACATCGAGCTGATCCGGCGCTACCCGCAGTCGGTTCACGTGCCCGACACCCTGCTCAACGTCGGTGAGATCTTCTTCGACGCGGGCCAGGTGGATCAGGCGCTCAAGGCCTATGAGAAGGTCGTGACGTCCTACCAGGACTCCACCGTATACGGGTACGCGCTCTACAAGCTGGGGTGGTGCAACTACAACCTCAACAACTACACCGACGCCTTGAAGTACTTCTTGAAGGTCATCGACCACACCAACGACCTGCAGCGCTCCGGACAGCGCCGCAACCGGTTGATGCTCAAGAAGGAAGCTCAGCGCGATCTGGTGCGAACCTATGTGCACATCGAAGGGGCCAACCCGATCAAGGCGGTTGGCTTCTTCCGGAAGGTGGCACCGGACGACTACCTCGATCTGTCCGAGCGCCTGGCCATGCTCTACGGCGACACCGGTCAGTTCGAGAAGAGCAACATCCTGCTGCGCGAGCTGATCAAGCTGCAGCCGCGGTCCTACAAGGTCGTGACCTTCCAGCGGCAGATCTCGCTGAACACCCGCAACATCGGCAATCAGCTTGAGGCGGTGCGGGAGCTGAAGCGCTTGGTTTCGCTCTGGACCACGGTCAAGGACGCGAAGGACGCGGATCCGGAGCGTGTGGCCGAGGACAAGAAGGGCATCGAGGAACAGCTGCGGGCCATGGCCACGCAGTACCACCGACAGGCCCTGAAGACGAAGGCCCAGAAGGACTACGCGCTGGCCTACGAGCTCTACGACGACTACATGAAGGCGTTCCCCGATGGGCCCAACGCCTACGAGATGACCTTCTATTACGCGGAGTTGAACTACAACACGCACAAGTGGAAGGCGGCCGCCCGGAACTACGAGAAGACGCTGGAGATCAACCCTGAGGGGGAGTTCACCCAGGACGCGGCCCATGGGACCGTTCTGGCGTACAAGAAGCTGCTCCTGGGCGGCCCGGTCGAGGGAACTGACGACCAGCAGCCGCAGATGAAGGGCGGCGGCGGTGGCAACGTGGAGAGCACCGAGGTGCCCCAGGCGAAGCCCATCGGTGAGGACTACCAGCGCTTCCTGAAGGCCGCCGATCTCTACCGCAAGTACGTGAAGAAGTCGGAGTACCTGGTGGACATCGAGTACGACGCGGCGCGCGTCTACTACGATCTCAACCACTTCGACGAAGCGGGTCCGCGCTTCAAGGACATCGCCGAGAAGCACCGCAACCACCGGCTGGCCATCTTCGCAGCCAACCTTCTCCTGGATATCTACAATCTCCAGAAGAAGTTCGACGATCTCGAGAAGCAGGCGGACATCTTCTTGGGGATGTACCCCGAGGAGCGAGACCCGGAGTTCCACGCGACGCTGATCAAGATCAAGCAGCAGTCGACCTTCAAGCGCTGCTCGACGGGTGAAGCGCAGAAGAAGTACCGGCAGGCAGCGCGGTGCTTCATCAACTACGCCAAGCGGTTCCCTAAGTCCGAGTTCGTCGACAAGGCCCTCTACAACGCGGCCCTGAACTACGAGCGTGAGAAGCTGATCGAGCAGTCGATCCAGACCAAGCTGGCGCTGATCAACAACTACAGCGAGAGCGAGCTTGTGCCCAAGGCGCTCTTCCAGGTGGCAGGGAACCTTCACGCGCTCGCCATCTACTCCGAGGCCTCGAAGGCGTACGAGTTCTACGCCGCGAATTTCCCGGATCGGGAAGAGGCGAAGGAGGCGCTGCGCTTTGCGGCTCTGTTCCGTCAGGGCCTCGGTGAGCTGGATCAGGCCATCAAGGACGCCCGCGGCTACATGAAGATCATCGGCAAGTCCGACCCCGTGAAGGCGGCCGAGGTGTTCTTCTCGTTGGGCAAGATGTACGAGAAGCAGGAGAAGTGGGACGCGGTCATCGACCACTTCCAGACCTACATCAAGAGCTACGGCGACGTAGGTAAGGTCGACCTGAAGATCGAGGCCTACACTCGGATCGGCAACGCCTACATGGCCCAGAAGCGCCAGGACGTGAACAAGGCGCAGCGGGCCTACAAGCAGGCCTACGAGACCTTCACCGCGCTGCCCGATGGTGACAAGGCTCAGCTGACGACCGGACGCAACGCCGTGGCCGAGGCCCGCTTCAAGATGGGCGAGGCGATCTTCGAAGAGTTCTCGCGCATGAAGCTCAAGATCCGCGCCTACCGGAACGTGAAGAAGTACGTCGACGAGATGACCAAGGCCATCGGTGCCCGGGGCAAGTTGATCGTCGAGGCGCGCGACATCTACCTTGAGGTGATCAACTTCAAGAGCCCGAACTGGGCCATCGCGGCGTTGGCTCGGATCGGGCAGATGTACCAGGCCGCGGCGAATGACATCTACAACCTGTCGGGTCCTGGCAGCTTCAGCGAGGAGCAGCAGGAGGTCTTCAAGGGCGCGATGGCCGAGAAGGCCTCGGCGCCGGAAGGCAAAGCCGTCGAGGCCTACGTCCTGTGCATCAAGAAGGCCCAGGAGCTTCGGTGGTTCAACGAGTGGTCCGACCTGGCTGAGCGGCAGCTCGCCAAGCTGAACCCCCGCGAGTACCGCTACAACTCGGAGCTTCGGGCGAAGCCCGACAACTTCGGCGGGATGCTGGTCAAGCCGAAGCCGGTCACCGAGATCAAGGATCAGGAGGACGAAGGTTGATGCGCCTCAAGCCACGCTGGCCGGGGCTGGCCGGGTTCTCGATGGTGACCGTGCTGGCGGTGGGGTGTGGCGGTGGCCCGACCCCGGACCCGAACCTGGGGGGGGGCGACGATCCCTACGCCCAGGGCGGGACTGAGCCTGGCGGGGAGGGCGGGACGGAGCAGGCGCCGCCGCCCAAGCCCCAGGTCAAGAAGGAGGCAGCGGAGTACTTCGCACAGGGCATGAAGCGCTTTGAGGCGAAGGACCATGATGGGGCCATCGACCTCCTGAAGGAGGCCGTCGACGCGGACGACAAGTTCGGGCCGGCCTACTTGAACATCGGCCTCGCCTATGAGGCGAAGGGCAACCTCGACGAGGCGCGGACCTGGTTCAAGCGGGCCAGCGAGAAGGGCAAGAAGTTCGGGGCAGGCCACGCCAACCTGGGGCGGCTGTACCTGGCCGAGGGGCGACCGGCTGACGCCATGGCGGCGTTCCAGCGTGCCATCCAGGTGAACCCGTTCGACGGCACCGCGCACCTTCATCTTGCGTTGCAGGCCAAGGAGCGGCGGGACTTCCCTCAGGCCGTGAAGCACGTCCGGACCGCCCTGAAGGAAGACAGCCAGAACGTGGCTGCCTATCAGGTGCTGGCGCGCGTCTACTACGACCTGGGTCGGTTCGAGTTGGCCAAGCTGGTGTGCGAGGCCGGGATCCACATCGATGCCAACGCGGCGCCCGTGCACAACGTGCTCGGTCTCGTCTATCTGAAGCTGGACGACGTGACTCAGGCGGCGCGGGCCTTCGAGGCCGCACGCAAGGCCGATCCGGACTACGTGCCGGCCCTGATGAACCTGGGCGCGATCACCTTCAACTACCGCGACTACGAGTCGAGCTATCAGGCCTTCGACCGGGTCACCACGCTCGAGCCGAAGAACGTCGAGGCGCTGGTCTCGAAGGCTGTGGCCGCGCGTGGGCTGGATCGCCTGGATGAGGCCGAGAAACTCTACAAGGCCGCGCTGGCCTTGGACCCCAAGCACATCGGGGCCCACTTCAACTTGGGCGTCCTGTACCAGGAGTACACCAGCAAGCTGCCGGAAGCGATTCAGACCTACCAGCAGGTGCTTCGCTACGCGCAGGACGCTGAGCTCCGCAAGGACGTCACCACCCGCATCCAGGCGACGCAGATTCAAATCCAGGCTTTGAAGGAGGCCGAGGAGATGATGAAGCAGCAGCAGCCTCAAGCGGGTGAAGGCGGCGCGGGCTGAAGTTTTTTTTCGTGCGGCGGGAACCCCGCTGCTCCACGATGGTCAAAGCCGGCGACGATTGGTGGTGTCCGCTCTGGCGGGCTATACTGGCGGCGCTCCGGTGGCATCACCAATCCCGAGGAGGCGAGATGGAGCTCATGCGCTCGCTGCTGCTTGCCCTGTTGGCCGTGACCGTGGTCGCACCGGGGGCCCTGGCTCAGGATGCCCCGGAAGACGGCACGATCGTCGATCCGAACGATCCGAGCGTCGTCTACAAGAAGAAGACCGAGTACGACTTCGAGGATGATGTCGTCGAGGGCTCCTTCGTCCGGCCTGAGGGCGAGTATCTGGACGCCCGCCGTTCGGCCCGTCACAGCAGCCTGATCCGCATCCGGGAGAACTTCGTGCCCGAGATGCTCCGTTCTGCCGAGGATATCTGAAGTCGACCGCCAGTCGGGGGACGGGTGAGGGGGCGATGGAGAACACGCCGGTCAAGTTCGATATCTACGAGGGCGACCAGCTCGTCCGCACGGAGATCCTGAGCGAAGCCACCATCAAGGTTGGCAAGCTCAGTTCTTCGCATCTGCGCATCGATGACGAGTCGGTGTCGCGCATGCACGCGGTGATCGAGGTGGGGGGGCCCGAGTCCGTTGTCCTGTTGGACCTCGGCAGCTCCGCTGGCACGTTCGTCAACGGTGAGAAGGTCACCAAGCGCAGCCTGCGCACCGGGGATCAGCTGCAGTTTGGCAACGTGGTGGTGGTGGTGGCCATTGCGGGTCAGGAGGCGCCCCAGGCGGCCCTGCCGCCGGAGGTCGCGACGGTTGACGTGCCACTCTTCGACGAGAGCGAAGAGGTTGCGGGCGCAAGCCGGACCATGGAGGTCATGTGCCTGTGGGGGACCACGGTCCTCGACGTGCAGCACATCGAGAACGGTGGCTACACCGTCGGCGCCAGCGAGGCAGCCTCACAGTACGCCGATCCGCAGTTCCTGGGTGAGGACCCCTTCACGCTCGCCACCGCGCACGGTGGCGAGATGGTGGTGAACGTCCCCCAGGGCGCCTCTGGCGAGGTGATGCTGGATGGCAAGGTGTTCACGCTCGAGGAGCTTGCCGCGGCAGGCAAGCTGGCACCGGCATCGGTCGCGAATGCACGGGCCCTGAGGCTGCCGGCGCGGGCGCGCTGCCGTGTTCAGGTGGGTCACCTGACCTTCCTGGTGAACTCGGTGGTGGCCGCACCCCCCGTCCGTAGCAAGGGGCTCATGGGCGCCTTGGACGGACAGCTCATGCGCTACCTGCTGACGGCGGGTGTGCTCCACGGGCTGTTCTTCCTCATCGTCCTGAGCATCCCTGAGGACGCCGATTCCCTGGACGTGGACGGGTTCGACATGTCGGACCGCTTTGTCGAGTTCATCCTGAAGCCGGAGGAGGAGAAGCAGGAGAAGCTGCAGGACCTCTTCAAGGGCATGAAGGAGGAGGAAGGGAAGGCGGCGGAGAAGGCGAAGGGTGACGAGGGCAAGCTGGGCAAGAAGGACAGCGACGATCGCGATAAGCGCTTCGCCGTCGAGGGTCCGGCTGACAACGAGGAGATCCAGCTCGCCCGAGAGCAGGCGAAGATGGAGGCGCTGCGGACCGCAGACGCAGCCTTCAACCAGCTCGAGGGGGAGTTGAGCGCGGTGTGGGGCACCGGCGATCGGGCCGTGGGTTCGGACGCCGTGAGCGCGCTGGGGAACATGTTCGGTGACCAGGTCGGCACGGCCCAGGGCTTTGGTGGTCTGGGGACGGCCGGTGTGGGCCGCGGCGGCGGTGGGTTCGGTGAGGCCTCCATCGGCGTCGGCAACGTGGGCACCCGGGGTCGTGGGGGTGGCGGTCAGAGCGGCTACGGCCGTGGGGTGAGCCGCTTGGGTCAGAAGAGCACGAAGGCGCCGAAGGTGGTGCCGGGTGATCCGGTGATCACGGGCTCTCTGGACAAGGAGACCATTCGTCGGGTCATCCGGCGGCACCGCGCTGAGTACCGTTACTGCTACGAGAAGGAGCTGAACGCGAAGCGCGACCTGAACGGGAAGATCGTGATGAAGTTCACCATCGCCGGGAACGGGAGCGTGATCGCCGCGTCGGTGGTTGAGACGACCATGAACAACAGCAACGTCGAGAGCTGCATCGCCGGCAAGATCAAGCGGTGGGTGTTCCCAGCGCCGAAGGGCGGCGGCATCGTGGTCGTGAAGTACCCGTTCATCTTCAAGCCGAGCTGAGCCGGCTTCGGAGCTGAGCCGGCGTCGACGCTGAGCCGACGCCGGAGCTGAGGACAGAGAGCGGGCGCGATGAGGCGGGGTGTCCACCGGCGGGTGGGCGCCCCGTTTTCGTTTGGTCCGGGCCCTTTTCGTTCGCACCTCCCACCACCTTGACGGGGTGAATTCCATGGTGTTAGTGCCTGGAGGCCGTCGCCTTCGCGACGTGCGGAAGCGGTGTGCCGCCGGGGATGGCGACCGTGGATCAGGGGGTGCTCCCCGACGACGAGGGGTCATGGGCGGAACGCGGGTCTGGGGCTTGCTGTTGGCGTGGGTCGTGGCCGTGTCGGCCCTGGGGTGCAACCAGGAGCGCAACGAGTCGGTCCGCCTGATGAACGAGGGGATCAAGCTGTACCGGAAGGAGCGCCTGATGCAGGCGGTGCAGCAGCTTGAGAAGGCGGTGAACGTCGACCCCACCAACGACAAGGCCCTCTTCTACGAGGGGATGCTCCGATACCAGAAGCTCGGTGAGCTCCCCCGGGGCGAGTCGCTGCTGAAGAAGGCCATCGAACTCAACGGCAAGGTCGCTGAGTACCACTACCACTTGGGTACCGCGCTCGCGGCCCAGGACAAGAACCCCGAGGCGGTGGCTGCGTTCGACCAGTGCCTCGAGTTGGACGCCAAGCACGGCGAAGCGCACTTCCGGCGGGGGATGGCCCTGGAGGCGCAGGCGAGGTTCGACGACGCCCAGGCCGCATACCGCGAGGCGATCAAGAACCGCCCCCGGCTGGCCGAGGCCTACTACGCGTTGGGCATGCTGTACTTCCGCTTCGAGAAGTTCGCACACGCGTTGCAGGTGTTGAAGAACGGGACCGGGAACGCGCCGGCCTACGGGCCCATGTACAAGGCTCTGGGCCAGACCTACCAGAAGCAGAAGCGATTCGACGACGCGGTCAACCAGTTCGAGAAGGCCCTGACCCTGGATCCCGGGGACGCCACCACCCACTTCAACCTGGGGATGGTGTACGAGGCCAACGGCGACGCCGAGAAGGCGGTGGAGCACCTGAAGCGGTACCTGGTGGTGAAGCCCGCCACTGAAGACAGCCTGCGGGTGCAGACGGTGCGCGACGTCATCGCGCGGCTCGAGAACCGGGGCGGGCGTTGAACGCCGGCTCCTGTGCGGCCCGTTCTCCGCGGTGCCGTGGTGGGGGGCAACCGCCCTCCGCCGGTGGGCTGACGGTTCGCCGCGGTCGCCGGTTGTGGGGCGCGCGCCCCGCGTGTGATAGTTCCTCCATTGATTGTGACGCGGTGATGATCCACCAGCCAGGGGGGCTGGGGGTGAGGGCCGCGGCGCAAGACCCAGCCATTCCGAGCAACTCCAGACGAGGCGGCGTTCATGTCCGAGCGTAGGCGCGAGCTCTTCGAGGCGGTGATCCAGGACCCGAGCGACCGGGAGGCGAGCGACGCGCTCGAGCAGCTTCTCGTGGAGCAGGAAGAGTGGACTGATCTCGCGAACCTGCAGGTGCATCTCGCCGAGCACGCCGGCGATCCGTCCGAGGCTTCGGGGCGGCTGCGGCGGGGCGGCGAGATCGCCGAGACCCGGCTGGGCGATGCGCGGCGGGCGGTGGAGCTCTACGGGGCGTCGCTGGAGGGGGATCCGACGGGTGGCGTCGAGACCCTTGGCCGGATGCGCGCGCTGCTGGTCGGGCTCGAGGCCTGGGAGGACTACCTCCAGGTGGGCGAGGCCGAGGCCGAGCGCACTGCGGACACTGGCGCCCGAGCGGCGCTGCTCACCGAGATGGGCGGCATCTTGGAGTCGCGGCTGGGCGACCCCGAGCGTGCCATCATCTGCTACCAGGCGGCTCTGGAGAGCGATCCGGGCCATGCCCCGGCCGGGCACGCCGCCCAGCGGATCTGCCGCGATGCTGGCGCCCACGAGATGCTGGCTCAGCTTCTGGACTTCGAGCTCGCGCGGACGGAGGACCCGGACCGTCGGGCGGACATCCTGGCTGAGCTGGGCAACTTGCTGTTGAACCAGCTCGATCAGGCCGAGATGGCTCAGGTGGCCTTCAGTTCGCTGCTCGAGCTGCGCCCAGACGACGTGGGCGCCAAGGCGGTGCTGGAGAGCCTGGGGGGCTTGCCCGTCGAGGCGGAGCCCGCCGCCGACGAGATCCCGGACTCGGAGACGCAGGCCGAGGCCGAGGGCGAGCCTGCTGAGGTGGAGGCGGAGGCCGAGGGCGAGCCTGCCGAGGTGGAGGCCGAGGCTGAGGCTGAGGCCGCGTCTGCTGAGCCGGAGGACGAGCCCGCTGAGGCGGAGGACGAGCCCGCTGAGGCGGAGGCTGGCGCCGACGCTGGGGATGAGGTCCAGGGGCTCGAGGCGGACGGCGAGTTGGCGGCGGAGGGCGATGCGTCCGCTGACCTGGACGCGGCGGACAGCGCGGCGGCCGAGGACGAGCCCGAGGTCGAGCCGCCCGCCGAGGAGCCACAGGCCGTCGAGGCGCCTGCGGACGTGGCCGCGCGCATCGAGGCGCTGCGGGCCGCCGCCGCTGAGGTCGAGGGTGACGCCCGGGTGGCGCTGCTGATCGAGGCTGCCGAGGTGTCGGCGGCGGCCGGTGGGGCGGGCCCCCTGGCCGAGATCTACCTGCAAGCGGCGCGGCTGGCCCCGACCGACGTGACCCTCTACTGGAAGGTCGGCGCCAGGCTGGCGGAGGCGCCCGAGAGCGTGCGCGCGGCCATCAACGCGGGGCTCGAGGCCGCGGCCGAGGGGGCTGAGCCCGAGTACCAGCCGGTCTTGAGCGCCCACCAGATGCTCTTCGCGGCCGCCGCCATGGGCGACTCGAAGGGCGTGGATTTCAAGCTCCGCGATCTGGCGCGGAAGTCCGGTGATCCCGCCCTGGATGATTGGCAGGTTCAGCGGCTGATCGAGACCGACAAGTGGCGCAACGTGCAGCAAATCCTCGCCGATCGCGCGGGTGGGTCACCCGCCGACGCGCGGGTGCAGGCGCTGCGCGAGATGGCGATCCTGGCCGAGGCGCGCGCCAACGACGTGGGCAAGGCGGCCGACTTCTGGCGTCAGGTCCATCAGACGGACCGCACGGACCCCGAGGCTCGCAAGTCGCTCGTCCGCCTCTACCCGCTCGTCGAGAAGTGGAAGGAGTACGCGGATGTCCTCGAGCTCGAGGTCGAGGCCATCCCGGAGCATGAGGTCGCCGCCAAGGTCGCCGGCCTCCGCGAGCTGATCGCCGTCCACTCGGAGCACCTGCGGGGTGACAAGAAGGTCGTCGACTTCTACGAGGTCCTGCACACGCTCGACCCGGACGACGAGGCCGCGGTCGAGGTGCTCGCCGAGAAGTACGAGGGCATGCGCAAGTGGCCGAACCTGATCGAGCTGCTCGAGCAGCAGGCCGGGCGGGCGGTGGGCGCGGCGCGCACTGCGGTGCTGGTGCGGATCGCGCAGCTCTATGCGGACAAGCTCCGCAACCAGGCCGAGGCGACCACCGCCTTCGAGACGGTGCTGGCTGAGGATCCCGAGAACGCCGAGGCCCTCGAGGCCCTCGACGGCATGTACGAGAAGCGGCGGGACTGGGACAACCTGGTCGAGATCCGCCGCAAGCGCGCAGACATGTCCGAGGACGCGGCAGGACGGCTGGCGGCCTACAAGGAGTTGGCCGACTACGCGACCAAGAAGATCCGCCGGCCGAACATCTGCCTCGCCCTGTGGGAGCAGGTCCGCGAGATCGCCCCGGGCGACAAGGACGCGCTGAGCGCCTTGGTGGACTTCTACGAGCAGGACAAGAACTGGGAGGCCCTGACCGAGGCCATCGACGAGCTGGTGGATCAGGAGCCCGACGACAACGCGCGCGCCGAGCTGCTGCAGAAGGCGGGCATCGTCCTCCAGGATCGCATCCAGGATCAGCCCCGGGCCGTCGACGCGTGGAAGCGGTTGCTCGCGATCGATCCCGAGCACCGCCGGGCGGGCGACAGCCTGAAGAAGGCGCTCATCGACCTGGGCGAGTGGGACGAGCTGCAGGCCTTCTTCGGGGAGCGTGCCCGCTGGGATGAGCTGGTGCGGATCCTCGAGGGTCAGGTTGGCGTCCAGGACGACGACACCGTGAAGATCGACCTGCTGTTCCGTTCGGCCAGCATCTGGCGGGACGAGATCGGGCAGCAGGATCGCGCGGTGCGGTCGCTGGAGCGGGTGCTGCAGATCGAGCCCGAGAACCTGGCCGGTGCCCGGGCCCTGGAGCCCATCTACGAGGAGAACAGCGACTACCGGAAGCTCGCCGGGGTCCTCGAGGTGCTGCTGAACCACGAGGAGGATCCCGCTGAGCGTCGGGGCCTCATGCTGCGCAGTGCGCAGCTCAACGAGCAGCACCTGCGCAACGTCGAGGCTGCCTTCGAGTGGACCCGCCGGGTCGTCGAAGAGCACCCGGGCGATGCCGATGCGCACGCTGAGCTGGAGCGCCTGGGCGGGCTGACGCGGCAGTGGGGTGTCGTCCACGACGAGCTCGTCGGCGCCCTCGGGCGGATCCAGATGGGCGAGGGGGGCGACGACGCCGAGTCGGCGCAGCTCCGGGTACAGCTCACCCTGGCCCGGATCCTCGATGAGGAGATGGGTGCCCTCGAAGACGCCCTGTCGCGCTACCACGAGGCGTTGGATCTCGAGCCCGAGAACACACAGGCGCTGGACGCGGTGGAGGCCCTCTACACCCGGATGGCCAACTGGCCGGAGTTGCTGGGGATTCTGGATCGCAAGCTGGCCGTTGCGGACGACGTGGCCCAGCGCAAGGCGCTGCTTCGCAAGCAGGGGACCATCTACGAGGAGCAGCTTGACGACGCGGCCTCTGCGGTCGAGCGCTACCGGAGCATCGTCGCCGAGGACGATGGGGATCTTGAGGCCCTTGAGTCGCTGCACCGACTGTACGAGCAGAGCGAGCAGTACGACGAGCTCCACGACGTCCTGCTGCGTGAGCTGCAGATCGCCAACCTCGGTGAGGGTGGGGATCCCGTCGCGCTGAAGATGGCGGTGGGGCAGATCGAGCTCACCTACCTGGGCCGCACCGCCGACGCCGTGCGCCAGTTCCGCGACATCCTGGAGTCGGATCCGGAGCACGAGGGCGCCCGCGTTGCCCTCGAGGGGCTGCTGGACGATCCGGAGCATCGGGCGAGCGCGGCGATCATCCTGGAGCCCATCTATCAGGCTCAGCGGGACTGGGAGGCCTTGGCGCGCGGCCTCGAGATCCGGCTGGAGGAGACCGCAGAGATCGAGCGGCGGGTCGAGCTGCTCGAGCGGATCGGCACCCTCCACGTGGAGCGCACGGCCGATATCACGCGGGCCTTCGACGCCTTCGCCCGCATGCTCAGGGAGACGCCCGACAGCCGCATCGCGCTGCAGAAGCTGACGGAGCTGGCGGACGCCGGTGACGGGTGGGCCGCGCTGTCGGGGTTGCTCGAGGAGGTGATCCCCGACGTCAGCGACGAGGTGCTCGCGCAGGGCCTTCTGGGCCGGCTGGCGGAGGTCTACGAGGTCCGCCTGGCGGACGTGGATCAGGCCATCGACGCCCACCGCCGCGTGCTGGATCTGGCGCCCGAGGATCAGGCGTCCATCGGGGCGTTGGATCGCCTGTACCAGCGCAGCCAGCAGTGGCCCGAGCTGCTCTCGATCTACCGCCGCAAGCTGGAGCTGTTGGGTGAGGAGGCCGAGGGCCGCGAGGCCCTGCAGTTCCAGATCGCCGAGCTGCTCGAGAACATGCTGGGCGACGCGCATGAGGCCATCCAGACGTACCAGGACATCCTGAGCGTCGCCCCCGAGAACGGGCGGGCGCTGACCGCCGTGGCGCGGCTGTACGCCCAGGAGGAGATGTGGGCGGAGCTGGCTGACGCCCTCAACCGGCAGCTCGAGCTGGCCGACGATGAGGCGGATCGCATCGAGTTGCGGACCCGGCTGGGTCTGCTGCGTGAGCAGCAGCTCGGCAACGTCGAGCTGGCCATTGAGACCTACCGCGCGGTGCTGGACACCGATCCCACCAACGCGCAGGTGATCGACGCCCTGGAGCGGTTGATCCACGAGCCCGAGCAGCGCGCGGCCGTGGCGGACATGCTGGAGCCGATCTACGAGCGGCAGGACCAGTGGTCGAAGCTGATCGAGGTCTTCGAGATTCAGCGGGAGGAGTCCGTCGACGCCCACCGGAAGGTGGAGCTGCTGCACCGCATCGCCGGGCTGCACCAGGATCGCGGCGGTGACGCGCCCGAGGCGTTCCGCACCTATGCCCGTGCCTTCCAGGTGGCGCCGGGAGACGAGCGCACCATCGGGCACCTGCACCGGATTGCCGAGGCCCTGGGCCTGTGGGCCGAGCTGGTGGATGTGTACCGCGGTCAGGTCTACGACATCACCGACATGGCGGTGGCCACCGCGGTCCACAAGCGGGTGGCCAAGGTCTTGCTCGTTCAGGTGGGCGATGTCGAAGGGGCCCGCGGGCACTACGAGGCGGCCTACGAGAACGACGACACGGATCTCGAGGTCATCGGCGCACTGGAGGAGATCTACAAGCAGACCGCCCAGTGGCACGAGCTGGTGGCCGTCTTGCAGCGCAAGAGCGAGCTGACGGACGAAGTGCAGGGCAAGAAGGACCTGTTCTTCCAGATCTCGGCCATCTACGAGGACATGCTCGGCGACCAGGAGCGGGCGGTCGAGAGCTTCCTGGCGGTGCTGGCCGTCGACGAGGTCGACCCCAGCGCCCTGGACGCGCTGGAGCGGATCTACATGGCGCTCGAGCGCTGGGAGGATCTGCTCGACGTGCTGCAGAAGAAGGCCTCTCTGCAGACCGAGCTGAGCGCCAAGAAGGACATCTACTACGTCATCGGCCTGGCCTATGAGCAGGAGCTCGAGGACCTGCAGCGCGCGGTCGAGACGTACACCCAGATCTTGGCGTGGGACGAGACGGATCAGCGGGCGCTTGAGGCGCTGGACCTGCTGTACCAGCGCATGGAGAGCTGGGAGGACCTGCTCGAGGTGCTGGCGCGGCGGGTCGAGACCGCCGAGGACCCGGAGGCGCAGCTCGGGCTGCGGCACCGCGTGGCGCGGCTGCACGAGGTGGAGCTGGATCATCCCGCGAAGGCCATCGAGCACGACGCGGCGATCCTGGCCGACGCGCCGGAGCATGAGCCGACCCTGCAGGCCCTGGAGCACCTGGTCCGCAGCGATCGACAGGCCCGCCAGGCGGCGGGGGTGCTCGAGCCCGTGTTCACGGCGGCCGGCGCCTGGCCGCGCCTGATCCAGGTCTGGCGCGATCTGCTGGCCGTGGTGCAGGACGTCCCCGAGCGGGTGGCGCTGCTGCAGCGCATCGGCAAGGCCCACGAAGACATGCTGGCGGACAGCCAGGCGGCCTTCGGGGCGTACGGCGAGGCCCTGCGCGAGGATCCCAACGTCCCGTCGATCCTGGAGGATCTGGAGCGGGTCGCGGGCTACGGCGGCCTGTGGGCCGAGCTGGTGGGTCTGCTGGAGGACGAGGTCCCGAACGTCAGCGATGAGCAGGCGGTGCTGGGCTTCTACCTGCGGTCGGCGCGGATCTTCGAGGAGGAGCTCTCGTCGAACGTCGAGGCCATCGAGCGCTTCCGCAGCGTGATGGAGATCGACCCCGATCACGAGAAGGCCATCCTGGCCCTCGACCGCCTGTACCTGAAGGAGGGGATGTGGGCCGATCTGGCCGAAATTCTCCAGCTCGAGGTGGAGCGGGCCGAGGACACGGCGCGGGTGCCCCTGCTGCTGCGCCTCGGCGCCCTGTTTGAGAACAACCTGGAGGACGTGGTCCAGGCCATCGCGGCCTATCGGGACGTGCTGGACCTGCAGGCCCAACAGCCCGAGGCGGTGCAGGCCCTCGAGCGGATGTTCCAGGTGGGCTTCGAGCGGCCGGTCATCGGCGAGCTGCTGGAGCCGATCTACAGCGAGAATGAGGACTGGCCGCGGCTGCACGACCTGCTGACGGCGTTGCTGGAGCACCAGCTCCCCGGCGACGACCGCATGCGGGCGATGCACCGCCTGGCTGAGCTGTGCCTGGAGAAGCTGGGCGACGAGAGCCGGGGCTTCGACTGGTACGGGGCGGCCTTCAAGGAGGTCCCCGAGGACGAGCACAGCCACCGGGAGCTGGCGCGGCTGGCCGGGGTCACCGGGCGGTGGCCGGACCTGGTGGTGGTGTACACCGAGGGCCTGCAGAAAACGCAGGACCTGGAGCTGGTGCGGTCGCTGAGCCACGAGATGGCGACGCTGTACCGCGAGCGCCTGCAGGACGACGGCGCCGCCGAGACGATGTACCGGTACATCCTGGACAACATCGACGACGTGGACGCCAAGGCCCTGCGCGGCCTGGACACGCTGTACGCCGAGCAGGAGCGCTGGCCGGAGCTGGTGGACATCCTGCGGCGCGAGGTGGACGCCACCTACGAGCCGGCCGAGCGGACCGCCTTCATGTTCCGCCTGGGGCAGACCCTCGAGGGACGCCTGGGGCAGATCGACGACGCGGTGGACCAGTACACCGCCATCGTGGATGACGAGCCCACCCACGCGGGCGCACTGGACCGGTTGGAGCAGATCTACCTGGCCCAGCAGACCTGGGAGCCCCTGTTCGAGATCTACAACCGCAAGACGGAGATCGCGGCGGACGAGGGCGCCAAGGCCGAGCTGTACGCCCAGATGGCCAACCTGGCGGCGGAGTTCCTGGAGCGGCCCCATGACGCCATCGACCTGTGGAACCAGGTCCTGGAGATCCGTGGGGAGGATCCGGCGGCGCTGGTGGCGCTGGAGGGCCTGTACCAGGGCAACGAGAGCTGGCGCGACCTGGTCTCGGTGTGCGAGCGGCAGGTGAACCTGCTGCAGAACGACCCCGAGCGCGAGATCGCGCTGTACGCGAAGCTGGGCCGGGTCTGGGGCGACTACCTGGAGCGCGAGGAGAACGCGCTCGAGAACTGGCACGCGGTGCTGGAGCGTCGCCCCGAGGATCAGGAGGCGCTGTGGGCCGTCAAGGGCCTGTACGAGCGCACGAGCGACCACGAGAAGATCGCCGAGACCGATCACCGCCTGCTGGATCTGCTGGCGGCGGATGACGGTCGGCGCATCGACCTGTTCCGGCAGCTGGGGCAGCTCTACCAGGAGGCGCTGGAGAAGCCGGCGGACGCCATCTCGGCGTGGACCAACGTGCTGGCCATCGCGGCCTACGATCCCGAGGCCATCGACGCCCTCGAGGAGCTGTACGCGGGCACGGAGGACTGGGCGAGCTGCGTGGAGATCCTGGACCGCAAGGCCGAGATCACCCAGGACCCCTACGACAAGGTCAGCATCCTGTTCCGCATCGCGGACATGTACCGCGAGCAGCTCGGGGACGCCGCCGGCGCCCAGTCGGCGCTGCGGCGGGTGCTCGAGGTCCAGCGGGACAGCCTGGATGCCTACGAGCAGCTCGAGACGCTGTACCAGGATGGCGAGCAGTGGGAGGACCTGGTCACCCTGCTGCTGGGGCGCTTGGAGCTGACCCAGGACGCCTTCGAGCGGCAGGAGGCCTTCCAGCGCATCGCGAAGACCTTCGAGCAGCGCCTGGGCCTGATCGACAACGCCTTCCTGGTGTTGGGGCAGGCCTTCGACGAGTCCCGTGACGACGAGCGCTTCGGCGATGAGCTGGAGCGGCTGGCGGGCGAGACCGGGCAGTGGACCGAGCTGGTCACGCTGTACGAGAACGTGCTGCAGGCGATGGGCACCGTGCCCCAGAGCGTGCCGCTGCACCTGCGGGTGGCGGGCTGGTACGACACGAAGCTCGAGCAGGCCCAGCACGCCGGCACCCACTACCAGTACGTGCTGGCCATCGAGCCCGAGAACGTCGCCGCCCTGACCGCCCTGGAGCTGTTGCTGGAGCGGTACCAGAACTGGCCCAAGGTGGCCGAGGTGCTCGAGAAGAAGGTCGAGCTGCTCATCGATCCCGAGGAGCGCAAGGCCAGCCTGCAGAAGCTCGCGCAGACCTACGAGAACCGTCTGGACCGGGCCGACGACGCCATCGAGGCCTACCGCCAGGTGGTGCAGATCGATGGCGGCGATCTGACGACCCTGCAGGCGCTGGAGCGCCTGTTCACCTTCCGGCAGCGCTGGGAAGAGCTGGTCGAGGTGCTTGAGCAGCAGGCGGCGGTCCTCACCGAGGACCACGCCATCGTCGAGAACCACCTGACGGTGGGCGAGCTGTTCGAGACGCGGCTGGGTGCGCCCGAGCGGGCCATCGACGCCTACAACCAGGCGCTGGGGGTCGACGACAAGAACCTGGACGCCATGAAGGCGCTCGAGAAGCTCTACACCCAGCAGGACCGCTGGCACGAGCTGCTGGACATCTACGAGATGATGCTCCAGGTGACCACGGACGACGCCGCGAAGCTGGGGATCTACAGCCGCATCGCGATGATCCAGGAGCAGGAGCTCAGCGACGTCCACGCCACCATCGACACCTACGAGAAGATGGCGGTGGTCAACCCGGCAGACGGCGCCTCGATGCGGGCGCTCGATCGCCTGTACCGGGACACGGAGCGCTGGGACGACCTGGCCGACGCCTACGAGCGGCACCTTGAGCACGCGCAGGGGGATGCGGATCGCATCGCCGTGCGGACCGCCCTGGCGGCGCTGTACCGCGGGCCGATCAGCGATCACAACAAGGCCATCGACGCCCTGAAGCCCGTGCTGGACATCGACCCCAACCACCGGCCGACCCTGGCCGCGCTGGGGGCGCTGTACGCCGAGGTGGAGGACTGGCACGCCTGCATCGACGCGCTGGCCCGTGAGTCGCACCTGATCCACGACCGCAGCGAGCTGCTGGATCGCCAGTGCCAGGTCGGCCGCATCTTCCAGGAGAAGGTGGGGGATCTGGAGCAGGCGGATCGCTGGTTCCACAGCGCCCTGGAGCACGACCCGAACCACCTGCCGGCCCTGGATGCCCTGAAGGACATCTATGAGCAGCGCGGCGAGTACAACGAGGTGGTCCGCGTTCGGAAGATGATGGAGGCCGCCACCCGCAGCTTCCCCGAGAAGGCGGTGCACCTGTTCGCCATCGGCGCGGTGTACGACAAGCACCTGGGCGACCGGATCACGGCCATCGACTTCTACGAGCAGGCGATGGACCTGGATCCGCAGAACGTCGAGGCCGCGCAGCCGCTGATCGCGGTGTACTGGGAGGACAAGCGCTGGGAGCGCGCCGAGCCGCTGCTGGACCTGACCCTGGCGAAGCTGGGGCCGCAGATGGAGCTGCGCGATCAGCAGCACCTGCACTACCGGCTGGGCTTCGTCTGCGAGAAGCTCCACAAGGAAGAGAAGGCGCTCACGCACTACCGGCACGCCTACGAGCTGGACAGCACCCACCTGCCCACGCTGCAGGGCATGGGCGAGCTGCTGTTCCACCGCGAGGACTGGGATCGGGCCTTCAAGATCTTCCAGACGATGCTGGTCCACCACCGCGAGGGCCTGGCGCCCGAGGCCATCGTTGAGATCTTCAACCGGCAGGGGGTCATCAAGCTGAAGGTGGGCGAACGTCGCAAGGCGCTGGACTTCTTCCGCAAGGCGCTGGATCTGGAGCCCAACCACCGCAGCACGTTGGAGCGGATGGTGGCGCTGCACGAGGCCCAGGGCGACTGGGACGACGTGGTGCACTACCGCCGGCAGCTGGTGAACCTGCTGGAGGACGGGCAGGAGAAGTTCCAGGGCCTGATGGCCATCGGCGAGGTGCTGCACGAGCAGATGCGCAACACCCGCCTGGCCATCGAGGCCTTCGAGCAGGCGCTGGCCGTGGAGCCCAGCTCGAAGCTGGTGCTGAGCAAGCTGCTCACCATCCACGAGGAGGCGGGCAACTGGGATCAGGCCGTTCAGGTGCTGACCCAGCTCGCCGAGATGGAGGCCGACGCCAAGCGGCAGGCGAAGTACTTCTACGCCGTGGGCGCCATCCAGCGGGACTACCTGAAGGACGCCTTCACGGCGGTGCGCACCTTCGACAAGGCCCTGGACGCGGATCCGAGCATGCTCAAGGCCTTCCAGGCCATCGACAAGGTGCTCACCGACGCCCGGGACTTCGAGCGGCAGGATCGCTACTACCGCAAGATGCTGAAGCGGGCGACGGAGGCCCAGCTCGACAACGCGCTGGTGGTGAAGCTGGCCAAGGCCCTCGGCGAGATCAACCGCTCGCGGCTGCAGAAGTACGACGAGGCCATCAAGGCCTACAAGATCGCGCTGGCCAAGAACCCGCAGGACACGGACGTCCACGGGATCGTGGCGCAGCTCTATGAGCTGGAGGGGCGGGCCGACAAGGCCATCGCCGAGTACTACAAGCTCATCGAGCTCAACCCGCGCAACATCGAGAGCTACCAGAACCTGCGCCGGCTGTTCATGGACAGCCAGCGGTTCGACGAGGCCTGGTGTGTCTGCCAGGTGCTCACCGTGCTGGGGCAGGCGAGCCCCGACGAGCGGGCCTTCTACGAGAAGTACCGGTCGCGGACGCTGACCCAGGCCCGGCGGCCGCTGGATGCGCAGCACTGGGCGCTGATCAACCACCCGCAGAAGAGTGCGCTGCTGGATCAGCTCTTCATGCGGTTGTACCGGCACACCGTCCCGCTGATGGTGATGACCCACAAGCAGCTCGGCCTGCACAAGCGGCGGGATCTGATCGATCCGAACGAGCAGACGCCGTTCAACAACGTGCTGGGCTACGCGGCCAACATCACCCGGCTGCAGCGGCTGGAGTGCTACAAGGCGCCGGACGGCGCGGCCGGGGTGCAGTCGGTGAACCTGAACCCGCCGGCGATGAAGATCGGGGCGGATCTGCTGAGCGGCCGGAACCTGCAGGAGTTGGCGTTCATCACGTCGAAGCAGCTGTACCTGATGGGCCAGCAGCACTTCCTGGCCACCATCGACAACAGCTACGAGACGCGGAAGAACCGGCTGCAGAGCATCGTCTACACGCTGATCAAGACCATCAACCCGCAGGCGTCGGTGCCGTTCCACGACGAGGGGCTGCTGCAGCACTTCGCCCAACTGCCGGCGCCCGAGCTGAACGAGATGGCCAAGCTGATCCAGAAGATGCAGGCCAACCCGCAGCAGCACCTGAACGTCAGCAAGTGGCTGGAGATGATGGAGCACTCGGCCAACCGGCTGGGCCTGGTGCTGGCCAACGACGTGAAGTCGGCCATGCAGGTCATCCGCAACGAGACGGGCACCTTCAGCAAGGCGCCCACCCAGGACCGCATCCGCGAGCTGGTGCTCTTCGCCCTGTCGGAGAACTACTTCCAGCTCCGGAAGGCCCTGGGCCTGGCCATCGGGTGAGCACCGCCCTCCCGGGCACCCTGTATGTGGTTGGGGTGCCCATCGGCAACCTGGAGGACATCACGCTGCGCGCGCTGCGTGTCCTCCGGGCCGTCCCCGTCATCGCCTGCGAGGACACCCGGCGCACCGGCAAGCTGCTGAGCTTGCTGGATGTGCCGCGGCCCGCGCTGGTCAGCCTGCACGATCACAACGAGGCGCAGCGGGTGGAGCCGCTGTTGGCGCGGCTGGAGGCCGGCGAGTCGGTGGCGCTCGTGAGCGACGCCGGCACGCCCGCCATCAGCGATCCAGGCTTCCGCCTGGTGCGGGCCGCCACCGAGGCCGGCCTGCCGGTCGTGCCCATCCCGGGCCCCAGCGCGGTGATCACGGCGCTGTGCGCCGCCGGCCTGCCCACCGACCAGTTCCGCTTCGTGGGCTTCGTGCCTTCAAAGGCCGAGGGGCGGCGCAAGGCGCTGGAGGCGCTGTCCGAGGCCCGCGAGACGCTGGTGTTCTACGAGAGCCCACACCGGGTGCAGGCCTTCCTGGAGGCGGCGCGGGAGGTCCTTGGTGGCGACCGGCCGGCGGTGGTGGCGCGGGAGCTCACCAAGCGGTTCGAGGAGTTCCGCCGGGGCACCCTGGGTTCCCTGGCCGCCGACTCGGGGGTGATCCGCGGCGAGGTGGTGCTGCTGGTGGGCGGCGCACCCGAGGTGGCGCCCACCGAGGACGACCTGGAGGCCGTGGTGGGGCGCCTGCTGGCGGCGGGCTTGAGCCCGTCTCGGGCCGCCAAGGAGGCCGCAGAGCTGACGGGGGCGCGCAAGAAGGCCGCCTACGCGTTGGCGCTGGCCCTGAGCGAGGGCGAGCCCCCGAGTTGAAGCCGCCGGGGGGCCGGTGGCATGCTCCGGCCGCCGCGCGCGGGGAGCGCGGCGCGACCCCCGGGGGACCCCCATGATCCAGCGCCTTCATCACCTGCTTCTGTTGCTGGTCGGGCTGAGCCTGACCCTGGCCGTGGGCTGCGACGACGACTCGCCCGGCGGCGATCCCACCGATGCCCGCGTGGGCTCTCCCGCTGACGGCGGGGCGGGCGGCGCCGGCGGCGGGGGCGGGGGCAACCCCGGCGAGGTGACGCTGACGGTGACCGAGCCGGCGGACAACGCCGTGGTCAACACCCTGATGCTCCGAGTGGCCGGGACGGTCACCGGCACCTCGGCGGTGTCGGTGAACGGGGCCCCCGCCGCCGTGAGCGACGGGGCCTGGAGCGCCACGGTGAACCTGCCGGGCGACGGGCCGCACTCGATCACGGTGACGGCGGGTGCCGAGTCGGTGGT
This sequence comes from Myxococcales bacterium, assembly GCA_020633555.1. Classification (GTDB taxonomy): domain Bacteria; phylum Myxococcota_A; class Bradymonadia; order UBA7976; family UBA1532; genus JACKDL01. The sequence continues at coordinate 162,508 of JACKDL010000006.1, forward strand.
GCGCACGGTCGTGGTGGATCGTACGCCGCCCCGGGTGACCTTCCGCGCGCCTGCGCGGGCGGCGCACCTGGAGACGGACACCGTGGATCTGGCGCTGACGGCCACGGACGGTGAGAGCCCGCTGGGCGGCCTGGTCGTGGACGGGATCGAGCTGGATCCGACCAACGGGCCCGACTTCGCCTTGAACGCGCAGGGGCTGGAGCCGGGGGTGAACCTGTTCCGGGCCACGGCCACCGACGCCGCCGGCAACGCCATCAACGAGCACGTCTCGGTGCTGCACGGTGGGCTGCGCGATCCAGAGCCGCCCGTGGGCGGGGCGCTGCGCATCCAGCTCGGGACGGCCGCTATCGACGCCCTGGAGCAGGTGGCCGTGCGGCTCATCAGCGAGCAGGACCTGGCGGCGCTGCTGCCCAACCCGCTGCTGGAGCAGCCGGCCCGCATCAGCGTCACCAACGCCAACTGGGACAGCCTGGTGGTGGATCTGACCCCGGTGGCCGGCAAGCTGGACCTGACGGTGGCGCTGGTGGGCGTGAACATCACCGTCGAGATCGGGGTGGGCCAGAACCCCGCGCTGCCCGCGGTGGTCGGCGTGGAGCGCATCAACGTGACCGGCGCGCTGGTGCCGCGCATCGTCGAGGGGCGGCTCGAAGCGGACATCCCTGAGGATCAGCTCGAGGTCGAGCTGGTGGGGCTGATGGTGGCCCTGGACGAGATCGACGACTTCGGCGACCCCAACCAGGAGGCCAACCTGTTGGAGCAGGTCATCGGGGCGGCTCTGACCTTCGCCATCAGCGACCGGATCCCGGGCGCCCTGGAGGGGCTGCTGGGGCGGCTGGACGATCCCTTCGAGTTCTCGGTGCTGGGGGCCACGCTGGCCATCGAGCTGCTGCCCGAGGTGCTGGTGGTCAGCGAGCGTGGGCTGGGGGTGCGCATCGGCGTGGACGTGAACCTGGTGGGGGCGCCCAACCCGCCCAGCGAGCTGCCCGGCTACCTGAGCACGCCCTCGGCCTGGAACGGCGTGCCCGATACGGACCAGCTCGGCGTCGCCGTGGATGACGATCTGCTCAACGCGGTGCTCTTCCAGCTCTGGCGGTCCGGCGTGCTGCTGCCGGTCATTGATCAGGCCTTCATCCAGTCGGGCGGGCCAGAGCTGAACATCCTGGCGAACCTGCTGCAGACCATGGCGCAGGACGCCGAGCCGGGCTTCGATCGCAACACGCCGCTGGCGGCCGTGACGCGGCTGCCCCTGCCCATCGCCGTGCGGGTGCGCAAGGGCGCCGACGAGCGGATCGGGCTGGAGCTGGGCATCGCTGGCCTGGAGCTGAGCCTGCGCACCGACGACGCCGCGGCGCGCACCATCCTCGATGGCTCGGCCACGCTGCTGGTGGCCGGCGATCTGGGGGTGACGGTGGGGGCCAACAACGACCTGGGGCTGGTGCTGGAGATCCCCGAGGGCGGGTTCGCCACCGCGTTCGACGTGGTGACCGAGGCGCTCCGGGGGGCCCGCGAGGCCGCGGTCGAGGCCCGCACCGAGACCCTGCTGGACGCCATCGGCGCCTTCGTCCCCGGGCTCTTGCAGGGCCTGGCGCTGCCCACCATCGAGCTGGTGCAGTTCGGCGCGATTACGGTGGGGACGGCGCCGCAGGATCCGAACTTCCTGATCCTGGACGTCAGCGTTCAGTAGGCGCCAACCCGGTCGGTCAGCGCCGGCGGCGGCGTCGCAGGCCCAGCAAGGCCAACAGGCCGAGCAGCGGCAGCGGCGCGCCGCCCCCATCCGCCCGACAGTCGCAGCCGTCCTCCACCGGGCTGGCGCCGCCAATGGTGGCCCCGGGCACGCCCTGATCGGCGTCGATGGGCGGCAGGCCCAGATCCTCGTCGCCCACCACGCCCCGATCGGCGCGGGGCCCCATGTCCTGAGGCTCGCCCGAGCCCGGGGTGCGGGGGCGCGGGTCCTGACCGTCCAGCAGGCCATCGTCGTCGGTGTCGTCGTCCAGCGGGTCGCTCTCGTCGGGGTCGAGCACGCCGTCCCCGTTGCGGTCCTCGGCCCCGTCCACCAGGCCGTCGCCATCGGAGTCAGCTACGGTGGGATCGGTCTCGTCCGCATCCCGCACGCCGTTGCCGTTGCGGTCTTCGACGCCGTCGGGCAGGCCATCGCCGTCCGTGTCGGGCTGGGTGGGGTCGCTGCCGTGGGTGCTGCGCCGCTCCACGCCGTCGGGCAGGCCGTCGCCGTCGGTGTCGGGGTTGTTGGGATCGGTCTCGCCGTCGTCGAGCACGCCGTCGCCGTCCAGATCCTCCTCGTCGTCGCCCAGGCCGTCCTGATCGGCGTCGCCGGACTCATCCTCACCGCCCACGCGGACCCGGGCGCGCGGCTCGAGGCAGCGGCGGCAGGTGAAGGTCTCCAGGACCGCCCGATCGGCGGCCACCCAGGTGTCGAACACCAATGGGACGTCGCGGGTGCGGCCGTCGGCGTCCCGCTCCAGCGGCTGCTGCCAGAAGCGGCGAGGCGGCTCCTGATCCGCGGGCCAGCTCGTGCCGGCCGGCAGGGTCTCGAGGGGGGCCGAGGCCAGCTCGCCCAGGACGGCGGCCAGGGCGGAGTCGTCCCAGTACATGGGGATGGGCATGGCCGGCAGATCGGCGCCGGCCTGCCGGCTGATGAGCAGCCCGCCGCCGTTGCGCTCGATGTCGTACATGGGCAGGTGGACCTCGCCCGTCACCAGCTCGAGGCGCAGGGCGTGTTCGCCGGCGGGGACCGGCCGGCCGATCTGGTCCAGACCGGCGAAGGGCACCACGTTGCGGCCCCGGGTGGCCTGGCCCGACAGCGTGGCGTCCACCGCGGGGTCGAACACGCCGTCATCGTTCACATCGAGGATCAGCCGGTAGACCCCCGGGGTCTCGGTGGTGAAGGCGAAGTTGCCGTCGTCCTGAACCCCGTCGCCGTCGGGGCTGATGCTGGGCGTGCCGGCCTCGTCCTGGAAGGTGAGATCGGCCAGCCCCGGCGGGGTGGGGGCCTCGGGCGCGGGATCGGGGTAGGCCAGGTGGATGGGGAAGCGGACGTAGGCCCGCTGCACGTCGGCCTCGCCGAACTGAGCGCAGCGTCCCTCGGCGGGATCGCCGAACTGGCACCAGGAGTGGTCGGGGCGGTCGGTGAGGCCCCGCGCGTTGGCGATGAGGGCATAGCGGAAGCCGGCCAGATCCACGAAGTCGGCGCGGTAGACGGCGTCGCCACTGCCCGCCTCGGCCACGAGCCAGACGCTGAAGTCGGCGGCGGTGTCGAAGCCGTGAGCGTTGATCTGCCAGTGGCGGGAGAACAGGCGGCCGGCCGGGGCGGGATCGCCGTCGGGCCGGCGCACGTCCACTTCGAACCAGCGCACGCTGGCGCCGTTGTCGGTGAGGGTCTCGGGTTCGCCGGCGAGCCGAAGGACCCACGGCCCGGGCCGATCGGCCACGAGCTCGATCCACCCACGGGCGGGCCGCTCGTGGGCACAATAACCCTGCTCGGCGGTGACCGGGAACGCGTGCGCGCAGCGGCCTTCGGCGCCGGGTTCGAGGGGGGCGCCCCCGCTGGCCCAGCAGCTCATGCCCATGGGGCAGTCGCCGTCTGCGGTGCAGATCTCGGCCTCGGGGGGGAAGGCCAGCACCTCCGCGCCGGCACGGCCCGGATCCACGGGGTTGGCTTCGCCGGGCGCACGGTCGACGGGTGTCTCGCCCACGGCGGGCTCCTGGAGGCCGTCGTCGCTGGTGCAGATGCGGAGCGTCTCGCCCGCCTCGGCCACCGTGACCTCGATGCGGGTGCCGGGCTCGACGCCCTGGACCCCGCCGAGCTGAGGCGAGCCTTCGGGCAGGGCCAGCGCGACGAACGGCACGGCGGGCAGGACAAGGGCGGGCAGGACCACGGCGGCCAGCGGCCAACGGCGCATCGGCTTCCTCCTGGTGGGCGGGCGGCTGCGGTGGACCCCCCGGGTTGGCTATGCTGGCGCCATGCGCGCGCCGAAGTCCACCCCGGCCTTTCGCTGCCCCGGGCGGGGCGTGAGGGGCCGCCGGGGGTGGGGCGGCGCGTTGGGGGCGACACGATGAACGAGCCGAAGGGACGGGGGATGGCGCGCTGGGATCAAGCCCGGAACCTGGGGGCTTTGTGGCGTTGGGCGCTGGCCTGGGCGCTGATGGGGGCTTGGGGCTGCGTGCCGGGCTTGGAAGGGCCGGTCTGCGCCGACGACTCGGCCTGTGAGGCGTCCGCCTACTGCTTCTCGGGGGTGTGTGTGCCGCGGGGGGACGTGCAGCCTCCGGCGGACGGCGCGGCGGGGGGCGGCGGGGAGGTCGACTTTGCGGGGCCCGACGGTGCTGGTGGGGCGGGGGGCGCGGGGGGCACCGGAGGTGACGGCGGTGCGGGTGGCGCAGGCGGTGCGGGTGGCGCAGGCGGTGCGGGTGGCGCAGGCGGTGCCGGTGGCGCAGGCGGTGCCGGTGGCGCAGGTGGCACGGGTGGCACAGGTGGCGCGGGTGGCGCCGGCGGCCAGGGTGGCACAGGCGGCACAGGCGGCACAGGCGGTACCGGCGGTGTGGGTGGCGCCGGCGGCGATGGGGGCGCTGGCGGCGCGGGCGGGGTCGGCGGCGAGCCGCCCTGCGAGGCGGGCGCCACCCAGGCCTGCGCGCAGGGCGAATGCCAAGGGGTCGCCACCTGCCAGGACGGGGCTTGGGGCCCATGCGTTGGCCCCGAGGAGGTCTGCGACGGTGTGGACAACGACTGCGACGGGAGCGCCGACGAAGGGCTGGACGGAGCGCCGTGCGCCACGGGGCAGGGCGGCGACTGCGCGCAGGGCACGTTTCGTTGCGTCGCGCCCGGGCCGGGCGAGTGCGTCGCGCCCGTGCTGGAGGAGCTGTGCAACGGCGTGAACGACAACTGCGACTTCGAGATCGACGAAGGCTGCCCGTGTCAGCCGGGGCAGACCCAGGCGTGCGGGAGCGACGTGGGGGCCTGTCAGCCGGGTCTGAAGGTGTGTCAGCGCGGCCAGTGGGGGGGCTGTGAGGGCGCCGTGGGCCCCTCGGCCGAGATCTGCGACGGGCAGGACAACGACTGCGACGGCACGGAAGACGACGTGCCTGGGGTGGGTGAGTTCTGCGCCGTGGGGGTGGGCGCGTGTGCCCGCGAGGGCGTGCGCGTGTGCATCGCCGGCGGCCCCGCGGCGCCGGCCTGCAACGTCGTGGCGGGCGAGGCCGGCCTGGAGATCCCGTGCAACGGCGTGGACGACGACTGCGACGGCGACGTGGATGAGTCGCCCGAGCTGAACCAGCGCTGTACGGCGGGCCAGGGGGAGTGCGCTCGCACCGGGACCACCATGTGCATCGGGCCCATCATTGGCTGCAGCGCGCAGCCCGGGCCGCAGGCGGAGGAGGCCTGCGACGGGTTGGACAACGACTGCGACGGCATGACCGACGAGGGGCTGGGTTCGCAGCGGTGTGAGGACGGCGTTGGCGCCTGCCTGCAGGTGGGTCGCGAGACGTGTGAGAACGGCAACCTGGTGTGCGACGCCGTGCCGGGGCTGCCCGTGGCGGAGCTCTGCGACGGCTTGGACAACGACTGCGACGGGGTGACAGACGGCCCCGAGGCCCGCTGCGACGTAGCCCTTGGTGTGCACCAGGCGGGCTGGACCTGCTCCGCGGATGGCTGCCGCGTGGTCTGTGACCCGGGGTGGGTGACCGCCAACTACCTGGCCGCCGGCTGCGAGCGGGGCTGGACGCCCGGGCCGCAGCTCTTCAACGCGGGCCAAGGCGTCGACGCGGCCTTGGCGAGCGGCGCGGCCGACCGGCAGGGCGCCGCAGTGCTCGCGCTGGGTGGCAACAGCCTGCGGCTGGTGGGGCCCGACGTGAACCTGCTGCTGGCGCAGGGCGCGGTGGGCGACAGCTTCGAGCGTCCAACGGCCGTACCCTTCGCGGGCGGGTGGCTGGTGGTCACCGTGCGCCGAGCGCGCCAACAGCAGATCTTCGGGGGCACGGCGCTCGTGGTGCACGCCATGCCCAGTGACGCCGGCGAGGGCGGCTGGTCCATCGCGCGGATGCCCATGGTGGCGGTGGAGGACCCCGAACAGATCGCAGCCACGGTGGCCGGGGACTCCGCCTGGATCGCCGTGCTGGGGCGACCCATCGCCGTGCAGAACGGGCGCTATGTGGGCAGCACCCACATCACCGATGCGGCCATGCGCGCCCAGCACGGACAGATCGTCGAAGGCGCCCAGGAGGAGCTGATCTGGGTGCCGAACATCGTCTGGAACAGCCCACAAGTCATGCAGGTGCAGTCGGGGGCGCTGACGGCGTTCACGCTCGAGGGGCGCCCGTATGCCTGGGTGACGGTGGCGGCGAACGCCGCCATCCTGGGCGGCGCGGAGCTGATGGGGCTGGACGACATGGAGCCGCGGGGTCAGATCACCCCGCGGGGGATGCGGCAGGCGAGCGTGCTGGTGGACGGATCGCGGTTCCACTACGCGGCGGTGGGCCTGACCAACGACAACGTCAACGCCCTGTTCTGGGGCGTGGCCACGGTGGGCAACGAGGTGGATGTGGTCCGCCGAGGGCCCCTTGATCTGGGCACCTCGGTGCCGCTGGCCGTGGATGGCGTGCAGACCGGCGCAGGCGTGGTCTGGCTCGTCGACGAGCAGGACAGCGCGGGGCAGCCGGGGTGCTATCTGGGCTTCGTGACGGCCCAGAATGGCGCCGTGACCGGTCACTCGCGGCTGGCCATGCTGCCGGGGTGCCAGCGGCTCCGGGCGGCCGTGCGGGATCTGCGCGGGGGGCAGGCGCCCAAGGTGTTCGTCTTCGACGGCCTGTGGCGCCTTCACGGCGGCGACCTGCGGTAGGCCGCGCTCTGGCCCGCGTGCGCAGGCGGGTGAGTCCATCGCCGCGGATCAGCTAGACTCGCCCGGTCTCCTCCAGCCGCGGACGTCCCCATGCCTCGACGCACTTCAACCCTGTGGTGGGCCGGGCTGGCCCTGCTGGTCGGCTGCGTGCCCACCCTGGACGGGCCGGCGTGCAGGTCCAACGACGATTGCGATGATCCCCCCGGTGTTTGCCGATTCGGCGTCTGCGTCGCGAGGACCGCTGACGCGGCGTTGGACCGGGGCGTCACGGGGGACGGAGCCATCGATCAGGCGGTCGCCGATCGCGGCCCGGCGGACATGCGCGTGGTGGATGTGGGCCTGGGTGACGTGGCGCCGCCCGATGCCGGGCTGGACAGCGGCGGGGGCGACCAGGAGGTGCCCGACCTGTCGGTGGCGTTGGACGCGGCGCCGGACGCCGGGGATCTGGGGGCGAGGGACGCCATGGTGCCCGACCTGGCGGTGGATCTTGCGGTGCCCGACGCCTGCGTCGCGGCCGACGAGCGCTGCAACAACGAGGACGAGGACTGTGACGGGCGGATCGACGAGGACGTCCCACTCGGCGATGTGTGCCGCGCAGGCGTTGGCGGCTGCGAGCGCGCGGGCCATGAGGCCTGCGTGGCGGGCCGCTGGGAGTGCGACGCCGAGGCCGGCCAGGCGATCGCCGAGGTTTGCACGGGGGAAGGCCAGGCGCCGGTGGACGAGGACTGCGACGGCCAGCTTGACGAAGGGTGTGCGTGCGCGCCGGGCGCCACCCAGGCTTGCGGGGTCGACGTGGGCCTCTGCGTCGCCGGCTTCCAGCGCTGCGACGGCGACGGCCAGTGGGCCGCCTGCGACGGCGTCGGGCCGGTGGAGGAGCTGTGCAACGCGGCCGACGACGACTGCGACGGCCCCGTCGACGAAGGGGTGCCGGGCGTTGGGGTGGGCTGCGAGGTGGGCGAAGGGGCCTGCTGGCGGCAGGGCCAGATGCGCTGCGACGCCGACGGGGACCTGAGCTGCGACGCGCGGCCGGGGGCGCCGAACCCCGAGATCTGCAACGGGCTCGATGACGACTGCGACGGGGGCGCCGATGAGGGGCTGGGCTCGGGCGCTGCGTGCCAGACCGGGCGGCCCGGCCGGTGCGCGGAGGGCGTGACCCAGTGCGTGGGCGGCGCGCCCGCCTGCGTACCGGTCTGGACGGCGCAGCGGGTGGATCCGTGCGGCGGCGGCGACCAGGACTGCGACGGCCGCGTCGATGAAGACGCCCTGCCAGTGAACTGCCAGAGCAACATCCCGGGCTGCCCCGACGGCCAGCAGATCTGCCAGGACGGCGAGCTCTCGGCCTGCGTGCCGGTGCCGCTGGGCGTGGAGGACCGGGACTGTGATGGCGCGGACGACGACTGCGACGGCCAGGTGGACGAGGACGTGGGCAGCGCCTGCGTCGCGGGCCTGGGTGCCTGCGCGGTGCCGGGCGCGTGGGTCTGCGCGGGCGGGCAGGCCGTCTGCCAGCCAACGGAGAATCCTCCGCTGCCCACCGAGGAGCGCTGCTCGCCGGCCGACGAGGACTGCGACGGCCGCACCGATGAGGGTCCCCTGGACAGGCTCTGTCCCGCTGAGCCGGGCGACTTCGCCCACTGGGACCGGTGCCAGAACAACCGCTGTCTTGCCGCCTGCGACCCCGGCTTCCACGACGACGATCCGCGCCTGCCGGGCTGCGAGCGCGGCTACGCGCCCGCGCTCATCGAGGCCATCGAGGCCCGGGAGACCGGCGACTTCGATGCCGCGTGGGGGACGCTGCCCGGGGGCGGGACCGGGGTGGGCATCGCCTGGACCGGGCGGGGGCAGTTCTGGATGAACCTGGGCGACACCTTCCTTGCCCTGGGCGACGTGGACGGCATGGGGTACCGCCGTCCGCACCTGATGGTGCAGGACGGCACCTGGGTCGCCGCGGCCGTGGGGCCTGTGGACGGCGCGGGCGATCTTGGGCCCCTGACCATCGGGATCGTCGCCGGACGGGCCGGCTCGGAGGTCGTGCGGAGCTGGCGCCCCCTGGGGGACACGCTGGTGTTGGACGCGCGCCTGGTGCGGACCGCTGCGGGGCTGCGGTGCGTCGTGGCGGCGCAGGACAATGGCGCTCAGCTCCGGTATGGGCACTTTCCGGTGGGGGGCAACCTGGTCAACGAGCTGGGGGTCGATCTGGGCCTGCGGGCGGCGGTGACCTGGTACCCGGCCGGCGTCGTGCCCGTCGGCCCCTTCGACGTGCAGACCATCAACGATCAGATCCTGCTGTTGGGGCGCTCCCACCAGGGGAACGCCGTCAGCGACTGGCTGCTGAACCTGTCGACGGGGCAGTCGGTGGTTGAGCTCGGGGTGCCGGGCATCGCCGCCAGCCCACGGCTGCTGCCGGTGCGCGACGGGGTGAGCCTGGACTTCGCATACCTGGACGCGAACGCGCGGGTGTATCGGGGCCGGATCCGGGCGGGCGCCAACCCTGCGGTGGTTCAGGCGCCGCTGCGGTTGGTGTGGAACGACGCGCAGGGGGCGTCGCGGGTGGAGCTGGCGCGCAGCCCTCGCGGGCCAGTCCTGATCAGCGATCCGCAGATCGCGGGCAACCCCCGCTGCCGGTTCACCTTCCTGGCCCCGGCCAACCTGGCGGTGCTGGGTGAGAACACGGACCAACCGGACGAGGGCTGCCAGGTGGCGGTGCCGGCGGTGCACCTCTTCGGTGAGCCGGGCGATCCGCCCTTGGGCTTCGTGAGCTGGACCGGCAATGGCCACCGCCTGTTTGGCGGGGTCATGCCCTGACCCGGGCCCTTGGGATAGGCTGAGCGCCATGCGATGGAAACCCCTGTGGTTCGCGGCCCTCGTGGCCGCTTCGTCGGGCTGCGTGCCCACAATCGAGGCGCCCGCCTGCAGCGCCGAGCGGCCCTGTGAGGCGGCCGGCGCGGTGTGCCGGTTCGGCGTGTGCGTGCCCGCTGATGGGCAGGCCGACGCCCAGGGCGGGGCGGAAGACGGCGGCGGCGCTGATCTGGCGCCGGACGGCGCCGGGGGCGTGGCGGGGGACGCCGGAGCGGCCGACGCCGGCAATGCCGGGGGTGCGGGCGGCGGCGGTGGCGCGGGCGGCGCCGGCGGCGTGGGTGGCGCCGGCGGGATGGGTGGCGTCGGTGGGGCGGGTGGCGCCGGCGGGGCCGGTGGCGCCGGCGGGGGAGAGCCGTCGACCGAGCAGTGCAACGACGTGGACGATGACGCCGACGGCGTCGTGGACGAGGGCATCCCCTCGGTCGCGTGCGTCGAAGGCGAGGGGCGCTGCCGATCCGAGGGGCAGACCCGCTGTGTCCAAGGCCGGGTGGAGTGCGACGCGCCCGTCATTGCGCCGCAGGCCGAGCGCTGCAACGCGCAGGACGATGACTGCGACGGCGAGACGGATGAGGGCCTGGGGGTGGGGGGTGCCTGCACCGCGGGGCTGGGCGCCTGCGCCCGCGAGGGCCAGTGGGCCTGTGGCCCCGAGGGGGGCGTGGGCTGCGACGCCGTGCGGGTCGAGCCGATGGCGGAGGACTGCGCGCTGGCCGGTGACGAGGACTGCGACGGCGCCACCGACGAGGGCTGTGAGTGCGAGCCCGGCCGGACCCGCGACTGTGGGATCGGGGTGGGCGAGTGCGTGCAGGGCGTCGAGGCCTGCGGCGAGGACGGGACCTGGGCGGCCTGCAGCGCCGTGCGGCCGCGCGTCGAGGTGTGCGACGGCCGGGACAACGACTGCGACGGGCGCACCGACGAGGGCCTGGGCGGCGCGGCCTGCGAAGACGCGACTCAGCACGGGGTGTGTCAGGCCGGGGTGATCGTCTGCGCGGCGGGCGAACAGCGCTGTGAGACGGATCCACCCGGCGACGAGCGGCTGTGCGACGGCCTGGACAACGACTGCGACGGGCAGACCGACGAGGGTCAGGCGGACGGCTGCCCGGTGGGCGTGGGCGCGTGCGTTCGCATGGGCCAGTGGCGTTGCGACGAGGGCATCGCCCAATGCGTGGGTGAGCCTGGCGAGCCGGGCGCTGAGCGCTGCAACGGCCTCGACGACGACTGCGACGGCAGCACCGACGAGGGGGTGCCGGACGAAATCTGTGTGGACGGCGAAGGGGTCTGCCAGGTCCGTGGGCCTCGGCGCTGCGTGGGCGGCGCGCTGGTCTGTCAGGTGCAGGCGCCCGCGCCCGAGGTGGACGTGGACCTCTGTGATCCCCGCCGCGAGGACGCCGACTGCGACGGTGTGGTCGACGAGGACGGCCCGTGCGAGTGCGAGGACGACGAGGTCGAGGCCTGTGTCGCGGGGCAGGGGCAGTGCGCGGCGGGCCGGCGGCGGTGCGTGGCCGGCCTCTTCGGCCCCTGTGAGCCCGATCTGCCGCCGGTGGAGGAGAGCTGCAACGGCCGGGACGACGACTGCGACGGCGCGGTTGACGATGGCCTGGAGGGCCTGGCCTGCGACACCCAGCGCGAGGGGATCTGCGCGGCGGGCCTGACGCGCTGTCAGTCGGGACGGGCGAGTTGCGAGCCCCAGGCCAGCCCGGTGCCCGAGGCATGCGACGGGGACGACAACGACTGTGACGGGCACACCGATGAGGGCGACGCGGCGGAGATCTGCCTGGCCAGCCCGGGCCCCCACGGCCTGTGGGTGGGATGCCAGGCCGGGGCCTGCGTGCACGGCTGCGACCCCGACTGGTTCGACGAGCCGGACAACGACGCCGTGGGTGGCTGCGAGCGGGGGTACTCGCCCGCCGTCCTGGGCCGCCTCGACGCCCCGCTGCTGGACGCCTTCGCCGTGGGCGCTGGCCCACTGCCGGGGCTGCAGGCGACGGGCCTGGGGCTGGCCCGAGGGGGAGACGACCTGACCCTCACCGTCGAAGATCAGGTGTGGACGTTGTTCCGCGGCCAAGGGACGTTCGACTACGCCCATGTGCGCGTGTACAGCGACGCCGACGCCTGGTACGTGGCGGCCATCTCCCGGGTGACGGGCATCAACGGGCCCGCCGCGGTCGGCGACGCGGTCGTGGGGATGGTGCTGCCCCAGGGGCGCGATCAGGCGCCGCGCATCCACACCTTCCGCATCCACGAGGTGGGGCAGGCCAGCGGCGTGGCCATGGCCCAGGTGAACGGTACCTGGCAGGTGATCACCAACGGGCGGCGCCGGGTCCTCCTCACGAACCTGATCGAGGGGGATCGGTTCATCGGTCGCACTCCGCTGGATCCGGGGGCCATCGCCCTGATCCTGGGGAGCCGTGGCATGGCGAACGTGCTGGGCACTGTGGCGCTGGAAGGCACGGGCGGCGTGCCGACGGTGAGCCCGGTGGACGCGGCGCACGTGGGCGGCCGGCTGGTGGTGCTGGCGGCGCAGCGGCTGGTGGTGCAGGGCGTGGCCGAGACGGTCCTGGTGGAGGCCATGGGTGACGATCGCATCGTCGGCTTCGCGCCCGCGCTGGCGGGGAGCCCTCGCCTGGTGCCGGCCAACGCGGATCAGGTGGACTACGCCTACCTGGACGGGGCGCAGGCCCTCTGGGGCACGGTGGGCCCCTTTGCCGGCGTCGCGACGCCAGTGACCCAGTTCACCCGTGCGGCGCCACCCGGGGGGCAGCACCTGCGCATCGAGCCACAGCGGGTGGCGGGGAACCCGTCGGTCCTGCTCGCGCGGATGGACGGCGCCGGGCAGGGGGCGTGCGAGCTGCTGCACCTGCGGCCCGGGGATCTGTCGGCCTTCGCGCCGGCGGTGTCGCCCTTCGAGCCCGGGTGTCGCGCCGTGGTGCCCATGAACCCGGTGGCCGCCGCCGCGGGGGCACCGCTCATGCGGCTGGTGACCCTGCAGAACAACAGCTACCTGCTCTACGGCGGCGAGCTGCGCTGAGCCTCGACGTGCCAGGCGCCGTCGGCGGCCTGCACACCCAGCGCCCGGGCGGGGCAACCGGCGGCGGCGAAGACCAGGCTCTCGGCGTCTGAGGCGCCCACGTCGCCCACCACCACCCGGTTGTCGCCGTCCAGGCTGAAGGTGGCCGGGGCCGCCACGGCGCACGCGCCGGCGCCGAAGCACAGGCGCCGATCAGCGAACACCCTCAGGCTGTGGGGCTTCACGGGGCGGCGTCAGGGGCGGCGTCGGGTGCGGCGTCCACCGCGAGGTCGATCGCGGCGTCGGGGGCGGCGTCCACCGCCAGATCGAGCACCGCGGCGTCCGCCCCCTGGTCGAGGGCGGCGTCCGCGCCCTGGTCCGGGCCGGCGTCCGCTGCGGCGTCAGGGCCGCCGTCCACGGCCACGGCCAGATCGACGCTGCCGTCGGTGCTCACCGCCTGGTCGCCCACCGCCTGGTCGCCTACCGCCTGGTCGCCCACGGTCATGTCGCTCACGGCCTGATCGGCGCTGGCGTCCGCCACGGTCACCGGCACCAGGCAGCGGCTGAACTGGCACACCGCGCCCACGCCCGCGTCGGCACAGTCCGCGTCGATGTAGCAGGCGGGCACGCAGGTGTCGCTCACGCAGCGGCCCGCGCCTTCGCAGTCGCTGTCGCTCACGCACTCGTTGCCGAACAGCGGGGGCACTTCGCAGGCGGCGGGGGCCAGCAGCAGCCCGAGGGCGGTGGCGGCGAGGGCGAGGCGGCGGTGCATCGGGGCTCCTGCGGCTGGGGCGGGCGGTCCGCGCGGTGTACCCCAGCGCCCCGGGTGGCGGCAAGCGCCCCCGCCTTGCACCGCCTGGGGCCCCGTTGCATCATGCGCCGCTTTTGGCTCCGGAGGCCCCCATGACCGTCCGCACCCGCGTCGCCCCGTCGCCCACCGGCGACCCGCACGTCGGCACCGCCTACGTCGCCCTGTTCAACTACTGCTTCGCCAAGAAGCACGGTGGGCAGTTCATCCTGCGCATCGAGGACACCGATCAGGTGCGCTCCACGGCGTCCAGCGAGCGGATGATCCTCGAGGCGCTGCGCTGGGTGGGCCTGAGCTGGGACGAGGGCCCCGACGTGGGCGGGCCCCACGGCCCCTACCGCCAGAGCGAGCGCGCCGAGCTCTACCAGGAGGCCGCGGCGACGCTGCTCGACAGCGGCCACGCCTTCCGCTGCTTCATGACCGCCGATGAGCTGACCGAGGCCCGCGCCGCCCACCAGGCCAGCGGCGCCACCCAGAGCATGATCAGCCCCTACACCGATCTGCCGCGGGCCGAGAGCGACGCCCGGGCCGCCGCCGGTGACGCCTTCGTCATCCGCCTGCGCACCCCCCGCGAGGGCACCTGCGTCATTCAGGACCGCCTGCGCGGGGCCATCGAGGTGCCGTGGGACCAGGTGGATCAGCAGGTGCTGCTGAAGAGCGACGGGTTCCCCACCTACCACCTGGCCAACGTGGTGGACGACCACCACATGGCCATCACCCACGTGCTGCGCGGCGAGGAGTGGATCAGCTCGGCGCCCAAGCACCAGCTGCTGTACCAGGCCTTCGGCTGGCAGATGCCCGAGCTGGTGCACCTGCCCCTGCTGCGCAACCCCGACAAGAGCAAGCTCAGCAAGCGCAAGAACCCCACCAGCATCTTGTACTACCAGCGCATGGGCTTCCTGCCCGAGGCGCTGCTGAACTACCTGGGGCGCATGGCCTGGTCCATGCCCGACGAGCGCGAGCAGTTCGACCTGAGCGAAATGCTCGAGCACTTCGACTTGGACCGCATCAGCCTGGGCGGGCCGGTGTTCGACGTGACCAAGCTGGAGTGGCTGAACGGCGTCTGGCTGCGCGACGGGCTCACCGAGGACGAATACGCCCAGCGGGTGATGGACTGGGCCTTCAACCGCGAGTTCCTGGGCCAGATCATCCCGCTGGTGCGGCAGCGGGCCAACAAGCTCACGGATCTGGCGCCGCTGGCCAGCTTCTTCCTGCAGGGGCTCATCGACCTGAAGCCCGAGGATCTGCAGGGCTTCAAGGGCATCGAGAGCGACGACGAGACGCGGCGCATCCTCACCTGGAGCCTGTGGCACCTGGAGGCGCTGGCCGAGTGGGAGGCCGACGGCATCCAGGCGGTGCTGCGCGAGATGGCCGAGATCATGGGCGTGAAGCTGCGGGTGCTGCTGGCGCCCTTCTTCGTGGCCCTCTCCGGGCAGCGCAGCTCGACCCCGCTGTTCCAGACCATGGGCATCCTGGGCAAGGACATCGTGCGCGCCCGGATTCGGCACGCGGTGGACACCTTGGCGCCGATCTCGAAGAAGGAGCAGGGGCGCTGGCAGAAGGCGTACGACCAGGCCGTGGCCGCGCACGTCGCCGCGCTTGCTGCTCAGGGCTGATATGACTGTATCGCTGGTTCGCTGGCCTTATCGCGTTCTCGGCGAAAATCCTCCGAAGTCCAGCCTCTCCTCAGGTTGGCACACCCCCTGCTAAGGCCTCCCTACGTCCGGTGAGTCGAAGCTCTGTGGCGGAGCGCCTGGCTCTTCATCCGGGTGGCCGCGGGTTCGAATCCCGCCGCTCACCGGACCTCTGGTCGATGAAGCTCTGTGGTGGAGCGCCTGGCTCTTGGGACCGGGTGGACGCGGGTTCGAATCCCGTCATCGGCCCTCATGCGTTCTTGATTCCAGCGTGGGAGGTGTCTCATGTCGCATGCACAGACCTTGCACAGCCTGTACCCCTCGCTGGCCGAGCGGTGGCCCACCGAGCGGGTGGCGCGGCACCTGCTGGCGGCCGCGGATCTGCCCCTGGACAAGGCCACCACCCGGCTGTTGACCAAGGCGGCCGGCTCGACGGACTGGCGCTCGCACATGGCCCAGGACTTTGACCGCGCGCTGGCCCCGCGGGCGCAGGTGGCCACCGCAAAGGCGCTGTTCCCCGACGTGGCCGCGCCTGCGCGAATCGATGATCCCGTCGCCCTGCGGGCCTACGTGAAGCGCTTGATGGCGGCCCTGGGCGTCAGCGGCCTGTCCTTCGCCGGCGATCGGCCGGCGCGGGCGCACCGCGAGGGTCCGCACGCGAGCAAGAAGGCCTTCAACAAGCGTTTCCGCCTGGTGATCCGCCTGGCCGAGAAGGTGGAGACCTTCGCCCGCGTGCAGCGCATGAAGGCGCTGGCTCAGGTGGCGAAGACCCGCCTGGCGGCGCGGCTGCCCCAGGCGGACTTCGTGGCCGACGCCGACGCGGCGGCCTTCATCGCGTGGCAGACCGCGCGGCTGGCGCGCCGCTCGGTGTTCACCTGGGGCCAGCAGGAGCGGGCCTTCGACCAGGTCGCCGAGCACCTGTTCCAGCGGCTGGGCGCCGGCGCGCCCTGGTTCGCCGTGGCCCATGTGCACCCCGTGCCCGAGGTGCTGGCGCGGTTGAACGACGGCGAGAAGGGCCGCCTGCTGGGCGCCTGGTTCGACGTCATGCACGACGCGGCGGGCGTGCTGCAGGGCCTGGCCGACACGGGCCGCTACGATCTGCGCCGGTACGTGGTGCGGCGGGGCAACGACTCCTCGTCGTGGAACGAGGCGGCCGGCGCCTTCAACGCGGCGCGGGACGGCTGGCTGAACGCGGCCCATGCGTTGGGCTTGTTCGCCCTGCTGGATGCGCTATTGCCGCCCAAGGCCTTGCGGCTGATGGCGGCGGACGTGGTGTTCATGCACCGCCACGCGGGCTCGGGCGATCTGGATCCCGACACTCAGGTGGCGCAGGCCTTGCCGTCCCCGTGGGCGGTCATCCGGGGCGAGGCCGCCTGCGGCCGCGCGGACGTCGAGGCGGCCTGTGCGGCGGCCGGGGTGGTCGGCCGCGGCTGGGTGCACCCGCGCCCCAAGGGCGTGGCGCCCAGCACGCCCACGCTGGAGCTGGTGCACGGCGTCGCGGTCAGCTCGCCCGTGCTCGCCGAAGCGCTGAAGCGGGCGGGCGCCTTCGGCGGGGCGTCGAAGGCCGCCCAGGTGAAGCCCGAGCGCATGCCCGGCTTCACCCGGGCGGTGAGGGGCCTGAAGGCCTGGATCTCAGACCCGACCTGAGAACTCGGCGAAGAGCTGCCGGCTGGTGGCGATGAGCCGCCCGTCGGCGTCCCAAAGCCGGGCCGAGAAGTCGCTGTAGCCCCCCGCCGCCATGACCGTGTGGGCGTCGTACAGCCACCACCCGTCGGCGGGGGCCCCCTGGTCGGGCAGGGGGCCCAGCACGTTCACCTGCCAGGTCACCGAGCTGCCCGGGAAGGGCCGCTTCGCGCGGCTCCAGATGGGCGGCGGCCAGGCGTCCAGCAGGGCTGGCAGCGTCTCGGCGGTCACGGGCGCCTCGTCGCCGCGCACCTGCACCCACCCTTGAACATGCCCGCGCTCCCGCCCGGTGAACGGGTAGCTGTCCACCGTCCAGCGGTAGTCGAAGTGCTGGGTGAAGTCGGGGGTCACCCCCTTCAGGAAGGGCATGCTGGGGCGCTCGGTGGCGGGCGGCACGGCCGGCGCGGCTTCGCCCGGCCACGGCAGCAGCGTGGGGCGATCGGCCCCGTAGCTGGCGAGCACCACCGCGCACACGGCGTCGCCCTGGCTCAGCCGAACCTCGACCCGGGTGAGCGCGCGGCCCTCCCGCAGGACCTGTACCTCCACGTCCACCGGACCGGGGGCGGCGGGACCCACGAAGTCCACCAGCGCCGATCGGAGCTGGCGATCGGGCGCCACCTGGGTGCGGGCGGCGCGCAAGGCCCCGGTGGCCAGAAGCCCCCCAAAGGCCGCGCGGCCTTGGGCCCAGTCGGCGGTGATCCGCCCCCCGCCCAGGCCGGGCTGCCAGGCGCTGACGATCGAGAATGGGGTGTGCTCCACGGGCTCTCCTGGGGTCGCTGGGGTGAAGATGCGCCCCGCGCCGTTGCGATGCACCCGGTCCCGCGGGACCCCCCGCCTTGGGGGCCCCAGGCCGCCCGTGCCGACCCCTCTGGCAGGCTCGGAGGAGGTGACCCATGACCCGCAACACCCTGCGCTGGCTCGCGCCGTTCGCGCTGTTCTTCGCCTGCACGGCCAGCGAAGACGGCTACCAGGTCCAGGCGGTGGAGCAGGAGGGCGACGCGTGCGTCACCGCCCTGGGCTACGCCGCCCTGACCCCCGGCCGGGCCACCTCGGGCACCACCGCCCGTGAGCTGGCCTTCGACGTGCGCTTCGACTGCGGCGTGCCCGTGCACATCACCGGGCTGACGTGCCCCGACTGCGAGAGCCCCGAGAAGATCGAGGCCCAGGGGCTGGTGCGGCTGGTGAAGGAGATGCCGGTGCCGGTGGGCAAGGAGGACGCGCTGACCCAGGAGCCGCTGTGGCTGCGCTGGCGCTCCGACGATGGCCTGATCACCGGTAGCCTGCAGCTCAACCTGACCTATGAGCCCGCCGAGGAGGGCGCCGGCTGCCTGTGAGTGCGCACCGCCGCGCCCCGTGTCGGCGAAGAAGGCCAATCAGAGCGGGATGTTGCCGTGCTTCTTGGCGGGGATGGTCTGGACCTTGTTCTCCAGCATGTTCAGCGCGCCGATGATCCGCCGCCGGGTGTCGCGGGGCTGGATGATGGCGTCGATGTAGCCCAGCTCCGCCGCCCGGAAGGGGTTGGCGAAGGTGTCGCGGTACTCGGCCACCAGCTCGGCCTTGCGGGTGTCGGCGCACGCCGCGTCCTTCAGGGTGTTGCGGTGGATGATGTTCACCGCCCCGTCGGGGCCCATCACGGCGATCTCGGCGGTGGGGTAGGCGTAGTTCACGTCCGCGCGGATGTGCTTGCTCGCCATGACGTCGTAGGCGCCGCCGTAGGCCTTGCGGGTGATCAGGGTCACCTTGGGCACGGTAGCCTCGGCGAAGGCGTACAGCAGCTTGGCGCCGTGCTTGATGATGCCGCCCCACTCCTGTGCGGTCCCGGGCAGGAAGCCGGGCACGTCCACCAGGGTCACCAGCGGGATGTTGAAGGCGTCGCAGAAGCGCACGAACCGGGCCGCCTTCACGCTGGCGTCGATGTCCAGGCAGCCGGCGAGCACCATGGGCTGGTTGGCGACGATGCCCACGCTGCGCCCTCCGAAGCGGGCGAAGCCGATCACCATGTTCTGGGCGTAGCCGGCCTGCACCTCGAAGAAGTAGCGGTCGTCCACCACCGCCTCGATGACCTGCTTGATGTCGTAGGGCAGGTTGGCGTTGTCGGGCACCAGCGTGTCCAGGGCGGCTTCGGCCCGGTCCACGGGGTCGCTGGTGGGCACGAAGGGTGGCTGCTCGCTGCGGTTGCTGGGCAGGAAGCTCAGCAGCTCGCGGATCATCTCGAGCGCGGCCGGCTCGTCGGGGGCGGTCAGATGGGCCACGCCCGACTTGCTCATGTGGGCCCGCGCCCCGCCCAGCTCCTCCTGGGTCACCTCCTCGTGGGTCACCGTCTTGATGACGTCCGGGCCGGTGATGAACATGTAGCTGGAGTGGTCCACCATCAGCGTGAAGTCGGTGATGGCGGGGCTATAGACCGCCCCGCCGGCGCACGGCCCCAGGATGGCGCTGATCTGAGGGACCACACCGCTGGCCAGCGTGTTGCGCAGGAAGATGTCGGCGTAGCCGGCCAGCGACACCACCCCCTCCTGGATGCGTGCGCCGCCCGAGTCGTTCAGGCCGATGACGGGCGCACCCACTTCCATGGCGCGGTCCATGATCTTGCAGATCTTCTCGGCGAAGGCCCCCGACAGGCTGCCCCCGAACACGGTGAAGTCCTGCGAGAACACGAACACCCGCCGCCCCTCGATGGTGCCGTGGCCGGTGATGACGCCGTCGCCCGGGATCCGCTGCTCGGCCATGCCGAAGTCGGTGCAGCGGTGGGTCTTCAGCATGTCGAACTCTTCGAAGCTGCCCGGGTCGAGCAGGGCCTCGATGCGCTCGCGGGCGGTCAGCTTGCCCTTCGCGTGCTGGCGCGCGGCCCGCTTGGGGCCACCGGCGGCCAGGGCGGCAGCCTCGGCGGCGGCGAGGCGGGCGTTCAGCTCCTTGCGGCGGTCACTCACGGTCTGGCTCCCGAGGGGGCATGGTGTGCAGCCCGCCCACTTCGAGCGGCTGGTACAGCAGTCGGTCGTAATCGGCGGCGGCCCGGTCCCACGACCAGTCCAGGGCCATGACGTGGCGGCGCAGCCCGTCCAGGGCGGCGGGGTCGGCAGCGAGCGCCAGCGCCCGCTGGAGCGCCTCGCCCAGGGCGGCGGCCTTCGGATCGTCGAAGGTGATGCCGCTGATCCCATCCTCGACGGTGTCGGCCAGGCCGCCGGTGCGGCGCACCACGGGGATGGCCCCGTAGCGCATGCCGATGAGCTGGGCGAGGCCGCAGGGCTCGTAGCGGCTGGGCAGCACCACGAAGTCGCTGCCGGCGTGGATCAGCCGGGCCAGGTCGTCCTGGTAGTGATCCACCAGCCCGAAGGCCTGGGGATGGGCGTCGGCCACGGCGCGGAGCTGGGCGATGATCTGGGGGGCGCCGTCGGTGAGCACGGCGAAGCGGGCCCCCGCGGCGATGGCGGCCGGCGCCGCCTCGGCCAGCAGATCCAGGCCCTTCTGGGTGGCGGCCCGGCTGATGATCCCGAACACAGGGCCCTCGGCCAGGCCCATCCGGGCCCGCAGGGCGACCTGACAGGCGGCCTTTCCGCTGGGATCCGCGGCGCTATAGGCGGCCGGGAGGGCCGGATCGTGCGCCGGATCCCACAGGGTGCCGTCCACCCCGTTCAGGATGCCCACCAGCCCGTTCTTGCGCTGCCGGAACAACGTGGCCAGACCGCGGCCGCCCGGCTCGCGGGTGATCTCCTGCGCGTAGGTGGGGCTTACGGTGGCCAGCCGGTCGGCCAGCAGCAGCCCGGCCTTCAAGAGGCTGATCTCGCCGTAGTACTCAAGCCCAGCGAAGCTGCGCAGGGCGTGCGGAATCTCGAGCCGATCGGCCCAGTCGAAGTCGCACAGCCCCTGGTAGGCCAGGTTGTGCACCGACTGCACCGCGCGCCGCTTGCCCCGCAGGTACAGCGCGCACAGGCCCGCCTGCCAGTCGTGCAGGTGGTAGATGTCCACCTGCTCGGCCAGCGCGACGGCGGCCTTGCACAGCACGGCGAAGCGCAGCGGGTTGTCGGGCCAGGCTTGCCCGGGCGGGCCGTACGGGTGCTCGCGGTCCAGCAGGCCCGGGGCGTCCACGAACAGGTGGTGGCCCGGGGCGTCCCGCCACAGGTGCACCGCGTGGGTCTCGCCGCCGAGCTCGAAGATCACCGGGGCGTCCTGGCGGATCAGGGCGCTGCGATCGATGAACCCGTACAGGGGGCTGATCACCTGTGCACTCAGCCCGTGCCGCCGCTGGGCCGCGGGCAGCTCGCGCATCACCAGCCCCAGGCCGCCGGTGGAGGCAAAGGGGGCCACCTCGGCGGCCACGTGCAGGATGCGGGGGCTCACGCGGGCAGGCTCCGCAGGAACTCGGCCGCTTCCTCGGGCGCGGTGGGGTTGATGAAGAAGCCCGAGCCCAGCTCGAAGCCCGCCACGCGGGTCAGGTTGGGCATGATCTGGATGTGCCAGCGGTACCAGGGCACGTCGTCCATGCCGTAGGGCGCGCTCTGGATCACCAGGTTGTACGCCGGATCCCCCAGCCCCCGGTCCAGGCGGTCCAAGGCCAGCGCGAGCACGCCGGCCAGGGCCTCCAACTGGTCGCGGTTCGCCGTCTCGTATCGGGTGGCGTGGAAGCGCGGCACGATCCACAGCTCGAAGGGCACCCGGCTGGCGTACGGCGCGATGAGCACGAAGGGGCCCGCGTCGTGCACCAGGCGGCGGCCGTCGTCCACCTCCTGCCGGATGATGTCATCGAAGATGTTGCGCTCGTGGGAGCGGTAGTACTGCTGGGCGCCGTCCAGCATGCGCTGCGTCTCGGCGGGCACGACGGGCAGGGCGATGAGCTGGGCGTGCCCGTGGGCCACGGTGGCCCCGCTGGCCGCGCCGTGGTTGCGGAACAGCAGCGCGAACTTGAAGCGGCTGTCGTGCTGCAGGTCCTGCATGCGCACCCGGTAGGTCTCCAGGGCGTCGACGAGGTGTTCGCGGGGCAGGCGCTGCAGGCGGAAGTCCGGATCCGGGCTCTCGATGATGACCTCGTGGGCGCCGATGCCGTTCATGTGGTCGTAGAGCCCCACCGGGCGCTTGTCCAGGTCGCCCTCGACCCGCAGCGCCGGGTGCTTGTTGGGGACCACCCGTACCCGCCAGCCCGGCCCGTTGGGCGCGCTGCCGGGCGCCCGGACCGCGTGGATCTCGGGCGGGGTCATGTGCTCGTTGCCGGCCGCAAACGGTGAGATGGCGGGGGGCACCGTGTCGCGGGTGGTGCGCAGCCCGTTGGGGCGCACGGCCCGTTCCGTGGCGATGATGGCCCACCGGCGGGTGATGGGGCAGCGGCGCAGCTCGGGCATGGGGGTCGCCTCCGGCGTCACGGCCCCAGGCGGGGCCGGACGATGGACTTACAAGATCCGGAGGCGGAATTGAAGCGAAGGGGGCGGGCTTACTGCTTGTTGCGGTCGGACTCGGCGTCCAGCTCGTCGAAGGCCTGCTTGGCGTTCGCCCGGATGATCTGCTTGGCGCGGGCCGAGAGCTGCTTCATCTGGTCGAGCTGCGCGTTGAACTGGTCGGGGTCGAGGCACGCCAGGCTGTACTGGCTGCGGTCCGCCTTGTCGTAGAAGCGGTCGCAGATCTGGGCCCCGCTGATGTCCATCTCGGTGAAGACCTTGATGGCCTCCTGCACGTGGGCCTCGGCAGCCTCGCGGTCGCCTTCCTTGGTGCTGGCCTCGTAGGTCTTGATCAGGGCCTTGACCTTGGACTGGAACTGCTTGGCCAGCTCGGCGCGGGCCTTGGCGTCCGAGGCGCTGCGGCGCAGGCTGATGCTGCTGGTGCCGGTGTCGACGCCCACGCCGTAGAACTTGCCGTCGTTGAAGGCCGCGGCGCCCTTGTTCACCCACGCGGGGGCGTCGGTGCCGGCGTCGGTCTTGACCTGATCACCGCCGCAGGCGGCCAGGAACAGGGCGGCGCCCAGGGCGAAGGGGGTGGCGAGGGTACGCAGGGTTCGAGCGAACATAGGTGTCTCCCGTCTCTCTCAGTCTTGGTTGCGATCGGATTCGCGGTCGAGGTCGCGGTCGGCGTCATCGGCGTTGCGGCGGATGCTGTCCTTGTCGACCGGGTTGGGACCGCCCCCACAGGCGGTGGCCGCGAAGGCGGCGGCGAGCAGCAACGTCCAGAGCGTGCGGCGCACTGGTAACCTCCTGGGGTCAACGGGCGGCCGCGACGGGCCGGTGCCGGAAGTATTCGCGGCCCGCGAGAAAAAAGCCAACGATCCGGCCGGTCGCCCCCTTGGGCAGGGCAATCGAGGTCGGGCAGAATACAGCCGGCCGGTCGCCGTCGGGCGCCCGTTCTGCGTTCCAGCTCCCTTGGAGGCCCCCGTGCCACGCTCCGTTCTGCGCCTCGCCCTGCTCGCCGCCAGCCTGGCCGCCACGGCCTGCGGCGGCGCCCCCGACGACCACCGCACCCTCAGCCGCGAAGAGGCCGACGCCATCCGGCAGCGGGCGCGGCAGGCCACGGACGGCGATCGCGAGATGGGCGGCGAGGCCGTGCCGCCGCCGGTGGCTCGGCAGGAGGCGCCGCCCGGTGATCCACCGCCCGAAGCGCCGCCGGAGCCCACGACCCTGCCCGAGGCGCCGCCCGGGCACCTGGTGGGCGACGGCTTCGGTCCCGGGCAGCGCGAGGCCGTGCTCGACGCCCGCAAGGCGGTGGCGGAGCAGATCGTGGCCAGCGTGAAGGCCCAGACGGACACCCGCAGCAGCGAGGAGAACGGGAAGGGCGACCAGGCCACCTCGGTCAAGGTGCAGACCTCCACCGCCTTCGACCACCTGGAGCTGATCAAGACCTTGGGCGTGGTGCGGCGCGGCGGCGCGGACTTCGTGGCCCGGGCCGCCCTGGATCGGGCAGCCGCCATCGACGTCTACACCCGCGAGATCGACCAGGGACGCCGCGACCTCGAGGCGCTGGTGCCGGTGGTGCAGCAGGGCATCGCCGAGCACGACACCAGCGTGCTGCTGCGGACCGACCGCTCGCCCAGCCACCTGCTGGCCGAGCAGCGCCGCCGAGCCCGGATCATCGAGGCCCTGGGCGGCTCCCCACCGGCCCTCGCGCCGGCCGGCTTGGAGGCGCTGCGCAAGCCCGCGACGGCTGCCCGGGCCCGGGCGGTGGTGCGGGTGAAGGTGGAGGGGGCGACACCGGGCCTGCAGAGGGCCGTGCTGGCGCAGGTGTCGAAGCACCTGAGCGAGCGCGGCTGCCGCGTGGTGGAGCAGGGCCACGGCCTGACGAAGGGCGGGGTGCCGGTGGCCGACGCCACCCTCACCGTAGCCAGCCGGACCCACCGGGAGCGGGACCTGGACTGGGTCTACGTGGGCTTCGAGCTGGCCATGAAGGACGCCCGCAACGGGCAGGGCGTGTTCCGGCACGCGGCGCTGCCCAGCCTGGCCCATGGCGGCGGAGTGAACCCGGCAGCCGCCGAGGCCGCGGCGGTGCGGGCCTTCAAGCTCAAGCTGAAGGCGACGGCCGACGACGCGTTCAGGGGCCTGACCTGTCAGTGAGCCCCGCCTGTTGCGCCGTTGGCAGACTGGCCTGCTAGAGCTTCAGGCGCTTGAAGGCGCCCTCGGGGATGGCCTTGATCACCCCCATGATCCCCTCCCAGAACCGCGGGTAGTACAGCACGTCGGTGCCCTTCTGCTGGGCGGCCACGATGGCCGCGCTGGCCGCCTCGGGCGAGGCGATGGGGATCGCCGTCTGCATGCCGAACGTCATGCGGGTGTCGACGAAGCCCAGCTTCACCGTCAGCACGTGCACGCCGAGCGGGTGCAGGCGGTTGCGCAGGCCCTGCAGGAACAGCGTGAACGCGCCCTTGGCGCTGCCATAGAGGTAGTTGCTCTGCCGACCCCGATCGCCCGCCACCGAGCTGATGCCGATGATGTGCCCGGCGCCCCGCTCGGTCATGCGGGCGGCGGCGGCCTCGCACAGGCTGGCGGCGCCGCTGAAGTTCACCTCGATCACCCGCCGCACCTGCCCGGGATCGTCCGGCGCCGCGTCCTCGTCGCCCATGTCGCCGAAGGCGACGACCACCACGTCCAGCGGGCCCAGGGCGTCCTCGACCTGCGCGATCAGGCCGGGGTGGCTGTCGAGATCGCGGGCATCGAAGGCGGCCGAGCCGGACTGGACCTGGAACCGGACCCGCAGATCCGCAGCGATGGCGGCGGCCTCCTGGGCGTCGCGGGCGGCGCAGAACACGGGCTGACCGAGCTGGGCGTAGCGCACGCCGAGTTGGCGGGCGATGGGGGACGTGGCCCCCAGGATCAACACACTCACCGCTCACCTCCGCAAGGGCAGGGGCGCGCACGATGCCCGAGCCCGCCGCCTGCCTGCAACCGGGTCCCCCTCACCCCTGACCGGCGCCGCACTGGGAGCAGAACCGGGCGGTCAGCGGCAGGCGATGGCCGCACTGGCCGCAAGGCTTCACCTGGGCCACGCCGCAGTGGGCGCAGAAGCGGGCGTCCACCGGCATGGGGCGGTTGCAGCCGTGGCAGGGGCGCAGGGCGGCGTCGGTGACGGCGCGGGGGGCCGCCGCCGGCATGGGCTGCACGGGATCGGTGTCGGGGCGGCTGGCCGTGCTCAGCGAGGCCACCCGCGTCAGGGTGCGGGTGCGCTTCGAGGTGGGCTTCAGGCCCAACTCCAGGGGCGCCGTCAGGTGCTCGATGGCGAAGCGGGCCAGCGACAGGCCTGCGCGAGACAAGCCCTCCTGAACGACCGGCAGCGTGGCCGCCCGCAGCTCGTCCAGGTCCTCGAGCAGGGCGTACAGCGTCGCGTCGTCGCCGGGGAGCCCCTGCACGGCCTTCTCGAACCAGCCCCCGACCATGCGCCGCACCCGCCCGTCGAGGTCATCGTCAGTGGGCAGGGCCTGCCGGGCGAAGCGCTCGAGGAAGCGGCGAGGATCGGCCACCCGGGCGCTGAAGCGGCCGAAGACCCGCAGGGGGACCCGGCCCAGGGCGGTGGTCTCGCGCTGGATAGGCTCCAGCGTGCCCCAGCGCAGGACCGTCGAGGGGCCAGTCCGCACGAAGCACAGGTCGGCCGCCACCGCCCCGCCAGCCCACCCGCGGGCCCGGGCCAGGCCAGGCAGCGTCGTGGGCGTGGCATGGTGCACGCCTGGGGGCAGCAGATCCACGAACTGCCCGTCGACCCGCACGCCCAGCGCCTGGCCTGGCTCGACCACCAGCTCGCCCCCTTCGGCCAGGGGGTGCTGGTCGTGGGGGAATACCCAGAGCCAGCCGGGGGTGGTCTCGTCGTCCCACGACACGTAATCCACCGCCAGCGCCTGCACCCACGCCGCCAGCGCGTCGGGCGACACCTTGCCCTCCAGGTCCTCCAGGGCCACCCGCTCGCCCACCTTCAGCGCGGCGGCCAGCGCGCGCAGGGTGTCGCGCTCGGCGGTGCTGATCCGCCCGTCCACCTGCACCATCAGCCGACAGGCCCGGATGAACGTGCGCCGCAGCCAGGTGCTGTCGAGGGTGCGGGCGGCCTCGGCGGGGTCGAAGTCGGCGGCGTACATGGCGGGATCGTCGGGCAGCCCCACCTGCGCCAGGAACGCCTTGAACGCGGCCTTCTCGCGGCTGTCGAGGCCGTCGCAGGCCGCCACGTGATACAGGCCGCGGGCGAAGGTGATGGCGCGCTGGCCAGTGAAGGTGTGGCGTGGCATGGGCCCCCTGACGGTCCGGGCGCGACCCTTATCGGTCGCGGCAACCCCGCTCCTGAACGGCCGGGGTGCGGTTTGGTGTCATCGAGCCGGCGCGGTATGACACGCTCGGCCCACAAAGGCGAGGGGAGCGTGAGGATGCGGTGGAGCGCGTTGGGCCTGGTGGCCGTGGCGGCGTGGGGGTGCGACGAGGCGAAGCGGGCGCTGGCCGGCCCGGATCAGGGACCCCAGGAGGTGGTCTTCGAGCAGCCGCTGGAGACCCCGGTGGCCACCCTGGACGGCGGCGGCGTGAGCGCGGTGTGCGTGGCCTTCCAGTCGGCGGTGGTGCGGCAGGTGCCCCCCGAGACGCGCTGCGTGCCGGCGGGCATCATCGCCAGCGGCCAGTCCGACGGCGATCCCCAGGCGAGCTGCGCGGAGGCCCGCGACACCTGCACCCGCCTGGTGAGGCTGGGAACCGGTGAGCTGCCCGAGCTGCCGGCGGGGCCGTGTCCCTTCCAGGCCGTGGACGCCGAGACGTGCTCCGCCACCCTGGCGACCCTGAAGCCCTGCCTGGACACGTTGGCCGATACGGCGGTGGGTCAGATCCGCGAGACGCTCACCTGCGCGCTCGCGGGCAACGCGGACCTGCCCGACGTGCAAGTGGAGGTGCCTGACGCCGACGGCGTGGAGGCCTGCGCCGCCTTCACGGCGCAGTGCCCGGGGTTCCTGGGGCGGGCGGAGGAGTAGGCGCCCGCTCGGCGCCTGGGGCCAGCTCGATGCGATCACCGCCCAGCGCCTTCGCGCGGTACAGGGCGCGATCGGCCCGGGGCAGCGCGCCGCGCAGGTCGCCGCCCGCGCCCACGGCGATGCCCACCGAGCAGGTCACGCCCAGGTCGCTGGCGTGCACCGCGTCGAGCAGCCGGCAGGCCACCGCGCACGCGGTCTGTGCGTCCGCGTTGGCCAGGATGGCGGAGAACTCGTCCCCACCCACCCGCGACACCACGTCCTGGTCACGGGTGCTGCTGGCCAGCAGGGCGGCCACCCGGCGCAGGGCTTCGTCGCCTGCCGCGTGCCCCCGGCCGTCGTTGACCTGCTTGAACCCGTCCAGATCCACCAGCAGCAGCGCTGCGGGGGCGACCCCCTGGGCGGCCAGCGCCGCGTCGAAGACCCGTCGATTGGTCAGGCCGGTCAGGTGGTCCACCCGGGCCTGGCGCTCCAGGCGCCAGAGTGCCACCGCGATCCAGCGGCGGCCGCCCTCCATGA
Source organism: Myxococcales bacterium (assembly GCA_020633555.1). GTDB lineage: Bacteria > Myxococcota_A > Bradymonadia > UBA7976 > UBA1532 > JACKDL01. Next base: position 190,256 of record JACKDL010000006.1, read on the forward strand.
CCACGGCCACCACCACGAGCACCAGCGTGCCGGCCGCGGCCACCAGCGTCGCCTCTGTGGGCCAGAGGGGCACCGCCTGGGTCGAGGCGGCCAGCGCGAGCCCTGTGAACTGGCCGGTCAACGCGACGAGGGTGGAGCGCAGCGTCGGCCCGATGAGGACCAGGAACACGCTCAGGTAGGGGACCCCCTGGACCAGGCGCCCCGCCGGATCGTGGGTGTGGCTGGAGAAGTCCACGCCATAGGCCGAGATGGCCAGGGCCATGCCCCCGATGGCCGCGTCACGGACCCACGGCGCCACGCCCCGCTGGCTGGCGATGAGGGCCACGCCCATGCCGGCCACGCCCATGAGGACCGCGGAGCCGGGGACGGCCGGTTCGGTCGCCAGCACGCTGACTTCCAGCACCGAGTGCGCCACCAGGGCCACGGTCGAGCACAGGAAGACGAAGCGCAGCGGTCCGACGGTGCGGTCGTGAGCCGCGCGCCGGTACGCGGCGTGGTCAAAGGAGCTGAGCGGGCGGTGCCACGACCACATCGGGGCCTCCGGGACACCCCGAAAACGGGACCCGGACGGTGTCGGTTCAGGGGGGGGTCATCGGACACACGCAGACCCGCGCGCCGCCGGTTCGGGGCTGCGGCGTCAGGTCAACGGTCGCGCGTTCAGGAGAGTACCGGAGGCCGGGCTCGAACCGGCACGGACTTTCGCCCACCAGATTTTGAGTCTGGCGTGTCTACCAATTCCACCACTCCGGCGTGGTCGGCGGCAACATACGCGGGGGCGGCGGTCGGGTCAACGCCGGCGGTGTCGGTCGCGACCCAGGGTTGCAGATTCAGGGGGTGGGCTGCCGACGGGGGGCGGGAACGGCGTGCGAGGTGGACGATGCGCGTGCTGGTGTGTGGGACGGTGGACGGGAAAGACGCCGAGGCGGTGCGCGAGGTGCTCGCCCAGGCGGCCCACGGGTGGGGGATTCACGCGGTGGTGTGCACCGCCGAGGGCCTCCCGGTGCAGGGCTGCGCGAGCCTGGGCGTGGACGTGAAGACCCTGCATGATCCCGACGCCCGGGCGCGCCTGGAGACCATCACCTGGCTGCTGGAGCATCGCCTGGTGGATCGGGTGCTGGCCTTGCCGGGCGACTGCGATCTGGGCCTGTACGTGAAGGCCTTCGAGCACTTCGTGCCCGTGTGGGAGGTCGTCATCCGTGGGCAGGAGGCGATCTTGCAGCCGTTGCCCATCGATCGCGCGCGCGCCCGTTGGATCAACCGGGCCGAGGCCGCCTGAGGGCCTGACCGAGCCAGCCGTCCTCTTCGCGCTGTTCGCAAAGGGCCCAGCCCGGGAGCGCCGCGGCCACCGCTGGCGCGTGGGCGGCCCGGAAGCCCGCCAGGATCAGCCAGCCGCCGGGAGCCACGCGCCGGGCCAGCGCGGGCAGCAGACTCAGGAGTACATCGGCGCGGATGTTGGCCACGGCGGCCTCGAAGACCGCCTCGGGCAGCGCCTCGACCACGGTCACGGTCACGGCGTTCCGGGTGGCGTTGGCCCGAGCGGCTTGCCGGGCGGTGCTGTCCACGTCCACCCCCACAGCGTGGGCCCCCTGGCGGGCCCCCAGGATGGCCAACAGCCCGGCGCCCGTGCCCAGGTCGAGCAGCGACGCCGGGGGGAACCGCCCGAGCCATGACTCCAGCAGGCAGAATGCCAGCCGCGTGGTCGGGTGGGTGCCGTCATGGCCGAAGCCCAGACCCCCGGTCATTTCGATGAGCGTCCTGCCCGGCGGGGGCGGGGCGCCGGGGGGGCCGACCGCGTAGCCCGTGCCGATGGGCGTGGCCTCGGGCGCGACGGCCCAGGTGTTCTCAACCGGCTCGACCTCAATCGTCGCACCCAGGCCCCGCAGCGTGGCGGTCAGCGGAGTCAGATCGGCGTCGGCTGCCAGCCAGATCCGCAGCCCACCGCCGGGCAGCTCCTGGACGCCCTGGGCGCCGGTGCCCCAGAGGGCGGCCTCGACGGCTGCACGCCGGCCGGGGTGCGCGTGGGCGGTGATCTCCAGCAGGGTCGAAGGGGTGGGGGCTTCCATGGGCCGGGACGGTAGGCGGGCGCTGGGGGCCGGGCAACGCCCTTGATCGGGGCCGCGCCAGTGGGCAGGGTGCCCCGCTTCGAGCGAGGGAGGTGCCCCATGGCGAAGACCGCAGTGGTGCTGGTGAGTGGCGGGCTGGACTCCACCACCTGCCTGGCCCTGGCGCAGGCCGAGGGCTTCGAGATCGTGGCGGTGTCCTTCGACTACGGGCAGCGGCACGCGGTGGAGCTGGAGCGGGCGCGGGCGGTGGCCGAGCACTACGCCGTGCGCCGGCACTATGTGCTGCCCCTGGGCCTGTTCCGCGAGATCGGCGGCTCGGCGCTCACGGCCGACATCGACGTGCCCAAGAGCGAGCGGGTGGAGGACCTGGGGTCGGGGATCCCGGTGACGTATGTGCCCGCCCGCAACCTGGTGTTCCTGAGCCACGCGGTGGGCGTGGCCGAGATGGAAGAGGCCGAGGCCGTGTTCATCGGCGTGAACGCCCTGGACTACTCGGGCTACCCCGACTGCCGGCCGGCCTTCATCCAGGCCTTCGAGCGGGTGTCGCAGCTCGCCACCAAGGCGGGCGTCGAGGGGCAGGGGCTGAGCATCCGGGCGCCGCTGATGCGCTGGACCAAGGCCGAGATCATCCAGAAGGGTCTGAAGCTCGGCGCCCCGTACCACCTGACCCACTCCTGCTACGACCCCGCCCCCGGCGGCGTGGCCTGCGGGCGCTGCGACTCGTGCCTGCTGCGGCTGAAGGGCTTCGCCGACGCCGGCGCCAGCGATCCGGTGCCCTATGTGGCGGTCGCCGCCCCCACGGAGGGCTGATTGGCCCGCCCGAACGCCATGAGCCGCCTGAACTACACGGTGAAGGAGACCTACTTCACCCTGCAGGGCGAGGGGGTGCACACCGGGCGCGCGGCGGTGTTCTGCCGCTTCAGCGGGTGCAACCTCTGGACGGGGCGGGAGCGCGACCGGGCCACGGCCCACTGCCGCTTCTGCGACACCGACTTCGTCGGCACCGATGGGCCCGGCGGGGGGCGCTTCGCCGGGGCCGAGGCGCTGGCGGCGCACGTGGCCAGCTTCTGGCCGGGCGGCGGGCGGCCGTTCGTGGTGTTCACGGGCGGTGAGCCGACCCTGCAGCTTGACGCGGCGGTGGTGGCGGCGTGCCACGCGCGGGGCTTCGAGGTGGCCATCGAGACCAACGGCACGCGGGCGGTCGCCGAGGGGGTGGACTGGATCTGCGTGAGCCCCAAGCCCGGCCTGCCGCTGGTGCAGACCCACGGCCATGAGCTGAAGCTGGTGTACCCCCAGGCCGAGTTCCCCGATCCCGAGGTGTTCGCCGGCCTGGCCTTCGAGTACTTCTGCCTGCAGCCGCTGGACGACGCTCAGCAGGCGGCCCACGTGGCTGCGGCCGTGGCGTACTGCCAGGCCCACCCCCGCTGGCGCCTGTCGCTGCAGACCCACAAGCTCACCGGCATCCCCTGACAGCCTGCCAGGTCCCAGCGCCCGGGCGCGGCGCGCGACCCCCTTGGCGCCCCGCTGAAATCTGTTAGAATTCCACGTTTTCGCCCAAGGGGGAGCCCATGGACGGCGTGCGCTTCACGCTCAACGGCGCGGCGGTCACAGTCACCGACGCCACGCCACAGACCACCTTGCTGGACTGGCTGCGGCAGTCGGCCCACCTGACCGGCACCAAGGAGGGCTGCGCCGAGGGCGACTGCGGGGCCTGCACCGTGGCGCTGCTCGACACCGAGGCCCCCGGCGGCCCCACTTGGCGCGCCATCAACAGCTGCCTGGTGCTGCTGCCCCAGCTCCACGGCCAGTCCATCGTCACGGTGGAGGGGCTGTCGGGCCGGCGCGAGCCGCTGCACCCCGCCCAGCAGATCATGGTCGACAAGCTGGGCAGCCAGTGCGGGTATTGCACCCCCGGGGTGGTGATGAGCCTGTTCGAGGCCACCTACCGCAAGGACCTGGGGCGGCCCTGGCAGCTCGACGACCAGCTCTCGGGCAACCTGTGCCGCTGCACCGGCTACCGGCCCATCCGCGAGGCGGCCGAGGCCGTGGCCGGCACCGCGCCCGCCGACGGGTTCGCGCGGGCGCTGCAGGCAGACGCTTCGGCCCTGCCTGCCCTGAGGTGGGTGCACGACGGGGCCGAGGCGCACGTGCCCACCGACTTCGATCACCTGTTCGAGGTGCTGGCGAAGCACCCCGACGCCCGCCTGGTGGCCGGCGCCACCGACGTGGGCCTGGACGTGACCAAGAAGGGGGCGCGCTTCGCCTGCATGGTGTCGCTGCACGCGCTGCCCCTGCGGGGCATCGTGCGCACGGCGGAGGGCGGCTGGCGCATCGGCGCAACCACCCGCCTGAGCGATCTGGAGTTGGCCGTGCAGGACGATCTGCCCGCGCTGGCCCGCATGCTGCGCTTCTTCGGCTCGCGGCAGATCAAGAACCGGGGCACCGTGGGCGGCAACCTGTGCAACGCCTCGCCCATCGGCGATCTGGCGCCGGTGCTGCTGGCGCTGGACGCCACGCTGGTGCTCCGCAGCGCGGCGGGCGAGCGCCGCGTGGGCATCGACGACTTCTTCCTGGCCTACCGCAAGACGGCGCTGGGGGTGGGTGAGATCCTGGCGGCGGTGGAGATCCCGCCCGTGCCCGCCGACGCGCGGCTGAGCGCCTACAAGGTGAGCAAGCGCCGCGAGATGGACATCAGCGCCGTGGCCTGTGGGCTGCTGGTGCGGGTGGGCGCCGACGGCCTGATCACCCACGCCCGGTTCGGGTTTGGCGGCATGGCGGCCACCCCGGCGCGGGCGGCGGCGGCCGAGGCGGCGGTCATCGGCCAGCCGTTCTCCGCGGGCACCTTTGCCGCGGCGGCTGATGCCAGCCGGCAGGACTTCAACCCCCTGAGCGATCACCGCGGCTCGGCGTGGTACCGCGCCACGGTGGCCAGCAACCTGCTCAAGGGCTTCTTCCACGAGGTGCACAGCGAGGCCGCGCCAGCCCTGGCGGATCGGCCCAGCGGCACCCTGTTGACCCCCAGCCCGGCAACCCCCCACGCGGAGGCCGCGCGATGAGTGGCGCCCCGAAGCCCAGCCCCCTGCACCGGTCGACCGAGCACGAGAGCGCGGTGCAGCACGTCACCGGGCGGGCGATGTACACCGACGACCTGGCGGGCCCCACGGGCACTCTGCATGCGGTGCCCGTGGTGTCGCCCCATGCCCACGCGCGCATCGTGGGGCGCCACAAGGCCAAGGCCCTGGCGCTGCCGGGGGTGGTTGCGGTGCTGTTCGCCGACAGCATCCCCGGGCACGGCGACATTGGCCCCATCGTGCAGGACGAGCCGCTGCTGGCCCGCGACGAGGTGTTCTGCGTGGGCCACCCGGTGGCGGTGGTGCTCGGCGAGACGCTGGAGGCGGCCCGGACCGGTGCGGCGGCGGTGCAGGTGGACTATGAGCCCCTGCCGGCGCGGCTGACCATCGACGCCGCCATCGAGGCGGGCACCTTCCACGGCAAGCCCCACGTCATCCAGCGGGGCGATCGCGACGCGGCGTGGGCCCGGGCGGCGCACACGGTGGAGGGCGAGGTCCGTTCGCCTGCGCAGGACCACTTCTACCTGGAGACCCACGCGTCGCTGGTGGTGCCCGAGGACGGCGGCACCTGGAAGGTGACCTGCAGCACCCAGCACCCCAGCGAGGTGCAGCGGGAGGTGGCCAGCGTGCTGGGTGTGGGCGCGCACCGCGTGGTGTGCGAGGTGCCCCGCATGGGCGGCGGCTTCGGCGGCAAGGAGAGCCAGAGCACCCCGTGGGCCTGCCTGGCGGCGCTGGGGGCCTGGCACACCGGGCGGGCGGTGAAGATCCGCCTGGACCGCGCGCAGGACATGGGCTGGACGGGCAAGCGCCACCCCTTCCTGGGGCGGTATAAGGCCGGCTTCGACGCCCAGGGCGTGCTGCTGGTGTTCGAGGCGGAGCTGTTCAGCAACGGCGGCTGGTCCCACGATCTGTCGCTGCCGGTGCTGGATCGCGCCCTGTTCCACCTGGACAACGCCTGCTATGTGCCGGCGCTGCGCTTCGAGGGGCGGGCCTGCAACACGCACCTGCCCAGCAACACGGCGTTCCGGGGGTTTGGCGGGCCGCAGGGCATCCTGGTCATCGAGGACGCGCTGAACCGGCTGGCCGAGCGGCTGGGCTGGGACCCCGCCGAGCTGCGGGCTCGCAACTTCTACGGCGACGCGCCGCGGGACCGCACGCCCTACGGCCAGGCGGTGCCCGCGCCGCGGTTGCTGCGCACCTGGGATCTGTTGCGGGCCAGCAGCGAGTACGCCGCACGGCGGGCCGCCATCGAGGCCTTCAACGCCAGCTCGCCGTTTGTGAAGCGGGGCATCGGCGTGCAGTTCGTGAAGTTCGGCATCTCGTTCACCAAGGCGGTGCTGAACCAGGCGGGCGCGCTGGTGCTGGTGTATTCGGACGGCACGGTGCAGCTCAACCACGGCGGCACCGAGATGGGGCAGGGGTTGCACACCAAGATGCTGACGGTGTGCGCCCATGAGCTGGGGGTGCCCAAGGATCGGGTGCGGGTCATGACCACCGCCACCGACAAGGTGCCCAACACCTCGGCCACCGCAGCCTCGTCGGGTAGCGATCTGAACGGCGCAGCCGTCCGTGATGCGTGTGTTGCCGTGCGCGAACGCATGAAGCTTGTGGCGGCTGAACTTCTTGGTGCGCCCGGCCCGGATAGTGTTCGCTTTCAGGATGGGCGAGTGTTCGTCGAGGGTGCGCAGGAACACTGCGTGGACTTTGCGCAGGTGGCGCTGGAGTGCTGGCTGCGCCAGATCTCGCTCTCGGCCACCGGCTTCTACCGCACGCCCGGCATCGCCTACGACGAGGCCAAGGGGCAGGGCACGCCCTTCTACTACTTCGCCTATGGCGCGTCGGTGCTGGAGGTGGAGCTGAACGGCCTGACGGGCGAGCACCGGCTGCTCCGGGCCGACATCCTGCATGACGTGGGCGACTCTCTGATCCCCAGCATCGACCGCGGTCAGGTGGAGGGGGCCTTCCTGCAGGGCTACGGCTGGCTGACCTGCGAGGAGTGCTTGTGGGACGCCGATGGGCGCGCCACCACCGTCGGGCCCAGCACCTACAAGGTGCCGGCCGTGGGCGAGGCCCCGCTGGACTTCCGGGTTGAGCTGCTGCCCGAGGCTGCGCAAGAGGGCGTCATCCACGGCAGCAAGGCCGTCGGTGAGCCGCCGTTCATCCATGGCATCGCGGCCATCACGGCGCTGCGTCACGCCATCCAGGGCTTCGGCGAGGGCGAGGTGACCCTGGAGCTGCCCGCCAGCCCGGAGCACCTGCTGCGGGCCATCGAGGCGCAGCGCGGGGACTGATCCCGGCGCCGTGCCCCGTGGGGCCGCGCCTCAAGCGGGGCCGCTACCGCAGCAGCGGCCACAGCGGGCTGTGATCGTCGGTCCACACCGGCGGCGTGCGGCCCTCGTCGACGGCGGGGGGCGGCCGCGGCTCGAAGCCCAGCGCGGCCATGCGCTCGGGGGGGCCCGCCAGCACCCACTTCGACACATAGGGGCCCAGGGGCGACGGCGCCCGGTGGGGGATGTAGCGGCTGGTCCAGCCCAGGGTCTGGAGCTGGCCGTACACCAGCAGCGGCAGGTCCAGGTGGTGGTTTGACACATGCAGCGCCAGCAGGCCCTGCGGGGCCAGGTGGCGCCGGTACAGGTCGAAGGCCTCGGCGGTCAGCAGGTGGGCGGGCACGGCGTCGCCCGAGAAGGCGTCCACCACCAACAGATCGAGCTGCTGCGGGGCCTCGCCGGCGAGCACCAGGCGGGCGTCGCCAGCGGCCACGCTGATCTGGGCGGGGCTGTCGCGCAGGTAGGTGAAGCGGGTGCGGGCCACGTCGATGACGTCGGGGTTCAGCTCGTAGAATCGGAACACATCGCCGACGCGGCCGTAGGCGGCCAGGGTGCCGCTGCCCAGGCCGATCAGGCCCACCTTGCGGGCCCCCTTCAGGGCGCTGAAGGCGCGGTGGATGCCTGTGCCGGGCGCATAGTAGCCCATGGGGGTCATGGGCTGGCTGAGCACCTGGAAGCCGTGGCTGACCCGGCCGTCCACCAGGTGCCGGATGACGGGGCCGTCGGCGCCGGCGGGCCGCTGCAGCTCCACCCGCAGGCTGCCGTAGAAGCTGCGGTAGCGGGCCTGTACGTCGCCCTCCGGGGTCAGCGCGCTGGCCGTGCCCACCACCGCCACGCCCACGGCCACCGTCCAGGCAGCGCGGCGGTGGCCCAGCACCAGGGCCACGGGGGCCAGCAGCAGCAGGGCTGGCAGCTCCAGGCGGGTGGTGAGCAGGGTGGGGGCGCCCACGGCCACCGCCAGGCCGCCCAGGGCGCCGCCCAGGGACATGGCCAGGTAGAAGCCGGTGAGGCGGGCGGGCGGGGGGCGGCGCCGCACCAGCTCGGTGTGAAGCGCCAGCGCGAGCAGGAACAGGCCGCCGCTGCCCAGGCCGACCTGGGTGATGAGGGGCAGCCCGGGCCACACGGCGTTGGGCAGGAAGCAGGCCAGCCCCAGGGCGGCGGCCACGGCGACCCGTTGCGGGCCGGGCTGCTGCGCTTGGGCGAACACCACGATGAAGGTGAGCAGGTACAGGGCCAGCGGGAGGACCCAGAAGAAGGGCACCACGCTCACATCGGCGGTGATCTGCTCGGTGACCGCCAGCAGCAGGGCGCTGGGCAGGGCCGACAGGCCGATCCAGGCCAGCACGGTGCGGCGGGGGGTGGGCGGCCCGGCCTCGGGGGCCAGCACCTGCTGGTGGGCGTCGCGGCGCCAGGCGAGGGCGGCGCTGCCCAATGAGAGCAGGGCGAAGCCGCCGAAGGCCCAGCTCCAGGCGGTGGCCTGGTCGCGGGCGCCCAGCCAGGGGCCCACCAAGAGGGGGTACGCGAACAGGGCCGCCAGCGAGGCGGCGTTGGAGCCGGCGTAGAGCTTGTAGGGCGAGCCCGGGAACAGCCGCGCCGCCCACGCCTGCATGAGGGTGCTGGTGCTGCTGAGCACCAGGTACGGCAGCCCCACGCTGGCGGCCAGCAAGCCCAGGATGCGCAGGATGGGATCCTGATCGGGGCCGGGGCGCCAGCCCTCATCGGGGGCGATGGGCAGGGCTACGGCGGCGGCGAGCACCACGGCCATGTGCACCGCCGCCTGCCGGCGCAGGGGCCAGCGGGCCAGGCCGTGGGCGTAGGCGTAGCCGCCCAGCAGCACCGTCTGGAAGAAGAGCATGCAGGTGGTCCACACCGCCGGCGCGCCGCCGAACCAGGGCAGCACGAAGGCGCCCATGAGGGGCTGGACCATGAAGAGGAGGAAGGCCCCGGCGAGCAGGGTGACGGCGAGGATCGGCATGGCGGGAGTCTGCCAGCGCGGGCCCGGGGCCGCCATGCACCCGTGGCCGGTCGGGTGGGGGTGAGATCCCGCGTGGCCTCGCGTCCCGTGGGGCCCGCGGCGCCGTGTCATTCATGGGGCACTTCTGCTACAAGCCCGCGGTTCGATCGGCTGCTGGAGCGAAGGGTGTTGGGGACCAGGGGCGCGATGTGGGTGACGCTGGCGACGCTGACACTTCCGCTGGGGCTGCGGGTGGGGGCCATGATCCTCGACGGATCGCCCCTGGGCCTGGCGGACCTGCGGGGCCTGGCGTCGGAGCTGGCGGCGGCGGCGGTGTGGACCTGGCTGCTGCTGCAGGCCCTCCGAGTCCCCGGGGCGAAGGGCTGGATCGGGCGGGGGCTGGCGGGGCTGCTGTTCTTCGTCTGGGGCGCCACCGCCTTCGCCAACTTCGAGCATGTGCTGGCGAACGACGCCAACATCGATCCGGCCAACTTCAAGTACCTGGGTGACCCCGCCTTCGTGGAAGGTTCGGCGCTGCGGGCGACCCACCCGGTGCTGCTGGGGGTCCTGGTCGCCGCCGCGGTGCTGCTGTTCGGCTACGGCCTCTACCGCAAGCCGCAGGCGCCCCGGCGGGGGGTGGGCTGGCTGGTGGTGGCGGTGGCCGCGGTGTTCGCGCTGCCCGTCGACGAGGCGCGGCCGCGCTGGCGGCAGGAGGCGGCCACCCTGGGCCTGGCGCGGTTGACCGCAGCGGGCGCGGGCGGGGTGGCCCCGGTCACCGGCGCCTACCAGGGCGTGGCCCGGGCCCTGGCGGCCGATCTGTCGGGCGAGCCCCGCTTTGTGTTTCCGCAGTTCGAGCGGCCGCCCAACATCCTGATCGTCATGATGGAGGGCATCACCGGGGGCTACATCCCTGCGCTGGCGGCCCAGCACGGCGTCACGCTGCCCGTGAAGATGCCCAAGCTGAGCGCCCTGGCCGAGGCGCACGTGGCGGCGGCCACCGTGGTGGCCCACCAGCGCCAGACGGATCGCGGCGAATACACCCTGCTGTGTGGCGACCTGCCCAAGCTCTCGCGCACGACCCCGAAGATGACCGACGTGGCCCAGCGCGGGCCCACCCGGCGCTGCCTGCCCGATCTGTTGCGCGCCCGGGGCTACCAGACCGTGTACCTGCAGCCCGCGCCCATGGCCTTCATGCTGAAGGACCAGTTCATGGCCAAGGTGGGCTTCGACGACAGCCGCGGCGCCGACTTCTTCCAGCAGGGTTATGAGAAGGGCGGCTGGGGCATCGACGACAAGGCCTTCTTCGAGCAGTCGCTGGCGGTGCTCGAAGAGAAGCACGCCAAGGGGCCGTGGATGGCGGCGCTGATGACCGTGGGCACCCACCACCCGCTGCTGGTGCCCCAGAGCTTCCCGGGCCCGAAAGACGAGGACGAGTTCGCCCGGGCGGCGCGCTACACCGACGAGGCGCTGGACCAGCTCATCGCGGGCCTGCGGGCCAAGGGCATGTTGGCGAACACGGTGGTGATCGTGACCTCGGACGAGGCCCGCGGGATCCATGAAGAGTACGAGGGCATCACCCGCACGATCAGCCAGAACTGGGGCTTCGTGGTGGCCCTGCTGCCCAAGGGCGAGCGGGCGATGATCACCGAGCCGGTGGCCCTGAGTGACGTGGCGCTGTCGCTGCTGGACTACACCGGGCAGACCGACGGGGCCGCCGAGCTGGTGGGGCGGTCGCTGTTCCGGCGCTACCCCACGCCGCGGGCCATCGCCTTCGCCAACATCTTCCAGCGGCGCGCCTTCTACCTGGACGAGGCCCTGGGGCTGACCATCTGCCCCGAGGACTTCCGCGGGTGTCGGCAGTTCAGCCGTGACGACGCGAAGGTGTTCGGGCCCGGCTGGCGGGACGGCGGGCGCGACCGCAGCCGGCGCCTGCAGCAGGTGGTGGCCTGGTCGGCGCTCGACACCCGCGAGGCTCGGTCGGGCGGGGCGTCGCTGGTGCAACTGAACAAGGGGCTGGTGCCCATCACCCGCGACAGCGGCTGGGGCATGTATCTGTTCGGGGGGCAGTTTCTGTATGCCGACGCGGGCCAGAAGGCCGTGGTGGACGTGGACGTGGAGGTGGAGGGCGAGGGGGCGGTGGTGCAGCTCTCCAGCGAGCTGAACGTGGAGTACGAGGACCGCTACAAGGTCCCCGAGCTGCCGCCCCTGTTCGAGGGCGACCGCCTGCGGCTGCGCTACAGCTACACCCAGCCCGGACCGCTGAAGCGGGTGGACGCCGAGATGTTCGCGAAGCGGCTGCTGGCGCTGCCGACGCGGCTGATCGTGCACCGCGCCGAGGTGCGCTTCGTGCCGCTGGCCGAGGGCGAGGACGAGGCCGCCGGGGCCGCCCTCGAGCTGCTGGAGGTGTCGCGCCGGGATGGGGAAGGGGCCTGGCACCCGCTGGCGAAGGCGCCCCGGGAGACCACGCGGGACTCGGTGTTCGCCGCCCCGAGCTACCGCTTCCGCCCCTGTGTTCAGCGGGACGCCGGCGGTGCCCTGCGGGCCGTGGGTTGTCAGGCCGATCGGGTGGTGCTGGGGCCCTACCGGCACGCGCCGCCCAAGAGCCTGGCCAACGCCCGGTACCGGGTGCGCATCACTGAGGGCAAGGGCCAGGCGTGGGTGAACCTGGTGTCGCGCTGGGGCCGGGTGCGCCACCGCACCGGGGTGAAGCTGGCCGTCGAGGCCGGGCAAGAGGTGGAGCTGAAGGCGAGCGCCCACCTGGCTGACGTGGCGCATGGCCTGGAGGCCCAGCTCGAGATCAAGCCCGAGGGGAAGTCGACGCTGAGCTTCGAGGTGCTCGAGGGCGAGCTGACGGTGACGCCGCGCTGACCGGCGCGCGGTGGACCTCAGTCGCGCAGGTCCACCTTCCCGCCCCGCGTCTGGCTCAGATACTGCTGCAGGGCCGCCTGCAGGTGCCGCGCGGCGCCGGGGGCGAAGTGGTCCTTCGGGTGCTGGCTGACCTCGTGCTGGTCGAACAGCCAGGTCACGTTGCGCACCCGGTCCTTGACCAGCATCTGCTTGCCATCGAAGGCGCCCACCATGTCGGTGACGGCGCGCTTGTTCCGGTTGAAGCGCCAGGTGTCGGTGAGCAGCACCCGCTCGGTGGGCGGCGCCGCGAGCAGGGCCGCCAGATCCTGGCCGTCCAAGGCGCCGCCGGCCGGGGTGCCGGTGGCGGCCAGGATGGTGGGGGCCAGGTCCACCAGGCTGACCAGGCGGTCGGTGTGGCCGCGCTCGAAGCCCGGGCCGCGGATGAACAGCGGGATGCGCACCAGGGCCTCCTGCAGGCCGGTGCCGTGCAGGCGCCGCTTGTCGTGGAACAGCTCGCCGTGGTCCGAGGTGAGGATCACCAGCAGGGGGGTCTCGGCGGCCACCTGGGTCAGCACGGCCAGCAGGCGGCCCACGTGGGCGTCGTTGAAGCGCACCTCGTGGTCGTACTCGGCGTCGACGCCCTCACCGAAGGCCCACTTGTTGGTGTGCCGGCTCGACGGGCTGTGCGGGCCGAAGTAGTGGACCCACATGAAGAAGGGCTTACCCTCGGGGCGCGCCTTCAGGGCCTCGAGCGCGAGCTGGGTGGTGCCCTGATCGGTGCGGGAACGGGGCGGCAGCTCGTCCACCAGCCGGTAGTCGGTGAAGCCGCGCTCCGCGCCCAGGCCCTTGTCGAAGAAGCTCGAGTAGCCGTCATCGACGGCGGCCGCCGTGTGCATGCCGCGGCCCTGCAGGCGCTCCGCCAGGGGCGGGCGGGGATCCTCCAGCGGCAGACCGAACATCAGCTTCAGGCGCTCGCCTTCCTGGAGCTGCTCCAGCTCGTGGATGCGGATCAGCCGGAAGCGCGTGGTCTCGGCCAGACGGGTCCACTGCAGGCGGCGGGGGTACACACCGCGCATGAGGCTGCTGATGGCCAGCGAGGTCCAGGCGCCGGTGGTGTAGGCCCGGTCGAAGCGCAGGGCGTCGCGGGCCCAGCGCTCGATGCGCGGGGTGGTCTTGCGCTCGTAGCCGTAGGCGCTCATGCGGTCGGGGCGCAGGGTGTCGACGGTGATGAGCACCACGCTCACGGGCGCCGGGGCCTGGGCGCCCGGCGCCGCGCCTGCGCCGACGAGGGTGGGATCGGCCTGAAGATCCCCTTCAAAGTCGCCGACTTCGGGATCCAACGGGGCCCGGTCGCCGCCGCCCAACAGGTGCGACAGGCCGTCGCCGTCCACGTCGGTCCAGGCCCGCAGGGTGTCGAGCGCCAGGGCCGACATGGGCTGCCGGGCCAGCACCGACAGGGTGCGCGGGGCGTCGTGGTGCAGGCCGATGAAGGCGCCGAGGGTCGCCACGCCGGTGAGCGCGGCCGCGGCAAACAGCACCCGGCCCCGGAGCCAGGGGCGCCCCGCCGCGGCGCGGAGCGCTCCGGCCAGGCCCCACCAGGCAACGGCCTGCAGGGCCAGGTGCGCGTCCGGGTACACGCCCACGAACCGGCTGCGGTCCAGGTGCAGGGCCACCGCCGCGCCGATGCCCAGGCCGGCCACGGTGAGGCTCCGCCAGCGAGGCGAGCGCAAGAGCCATGGGCCGCCCGTGCGCGCCGGCGCGGACAGGCCCGCCAGGAGGCCCAGGCCAGCGCCGCCCAGGAAGCTGGCCAGCAGGGTGAGCTGGGCCAGCCGCCGGTACGGGCTGTCGAGGCGGGTCCAGGCCCCGAGCGCGTCGGCGAGCCAGGCCCCGGCGCCCACGCCCAGGCCCGTGAAGACCAACAGCGCGGCCCAGCGGGGCAGGCGGGCCGTCCCGCGCTCCAGCAGGTCCAGCAGCAGGCCCACCACGGCGCCCAGCGTCGCCCCCAGGGCCGCGCCGGCCGCCACCCCGTCCACGCCCCCGCCGCCGAAGGCACCGTCGAGCCCGCAGAGCACCGCTCCGGCCAGGGCGGCGGCGGTCCACCAGCGGGGGGTCAAGTCGGGGATGGGCACCTCCAGTCCGCCGCCCTTGTAGCGAGGTCGTGACGGCTAGGCAACAGGCGGGCGGGGCGTCACGGCCAGCAGGTTGTGGCGGCGGGCGGAGTTGTACAGGGGGACCGGGCCGACCCACTGCGGCCCTTCGGTGCCCCGCTCGTGGATGTGGCCACACAGGTGGGCCTGGATGCCCTGGCTGGTCTGCAGCGCCTCGGCCAGACCGGGCAGGCCCCAGGCCGGCTTGTGCGACCAGGGGCCGCTGGGCGGGGCGTGGGTCATGAGCACGTCGGGGGCCAGCCGCACCATGCCGCGCACGAGCGTCGCCAGGGCCGCCGGATCGCGCTGGCGGGGGAAGTAGTCGCGGGCGATGACCGGCGTGTCGGCGAAGCCAGCGAACCGCAAGCCCAGCACCTCGGCGCACTGGTGAACGCCCACGTGGTGGGCGTCGATGAGGCCGCCGAACTCGTAGTGGTCGTGGTTGCCGTAGCACAGCACCACGGGTCGGTCGGCCAGGGCCAGGCGCAGCCGGCGGGCCACCGAACCGTCGGCCCACCAGGCTTGCTGGCGATCGAAGTTGGCCCGCGCGCCCTCGCGCCAGCGATCGGGCTGCAGGTCGCCGGTGTCCACCCACAGGTCGTAGTCCGGGCGCGACAGCAGCGCGCACAGGCGGTCAATCTCGCCGTGGACGTCGCTGGTGTGGAGGATCTTGACCGGATTCATGGTGCAACTTTGCAGTCATGCTGTGCGGTCGTCAATGCAGCGGGGCATCAGCGCAGGGTGAGCGCGTACACCGTGTCGCCCTGCACGGCCCCCACCCCATCGCCCAGGCGGGTGAGGGTGGCGCCCTTGCCCAGCTCGTCGGCCGGCACGGCCCGCCGGCCCGGCGCTCGGGGCGCGCTGGGCAGCACGCTCAGCCCGTCGGCGTCGAGCACCACCGCGATGCCCCGATCCAAGGTCACCAGCTCGCACTCCGCGGGCGCGGCGCTGTCCTGCATGTCGGGGGCGCCGGCGCCCAGGCGGGCCAGGATCCGCCGCGGCCCCCCAGGGGTGTGCAGCCCCACCACCAGCACCGGGCCATCGGCGCGGGCGTCCACCACGCGGCCGGCGGGCAGCGGCACCGGCACCACCTGACCGGGCGCCAGGGACACCAGGGCCTGCGCCCCCTGCGGCAGGCGCTCGACGGCCACGCCGTCGAACAGCTCGGTGGCGGCGGGGCGCACCCGGGCCAGCACGCGGGGGGCGGCCAGCAGAGTGTCGCCCACCGGGTGCAGCCGCACCTCGACCAGGTGGCCGCCGGACAGGGCCAGCAGGCGGCCGTCGCGGGTGGCGGTGACGGCCTGGGCGGCCAGGTCGCTGGGCACCGGGGCCCGGCGCTGGGCGTCGAACAGGTGCAGCCGGCCGGCCGCCACGTGGGCGATGACCGGGCGGTGATCGCGGCCCGCGAAGCCGATGGCCACCGGGCCGGGCGGGCGCGGGCCCACCTTGCGCCGGTCCACCCACACGCCGTCCTCGGCCACCACCACCAAGGTGCCCAGGTGCTCGACGGCCCGCAGGATGGGGCTGGGCGCCTGCCATACGGCGCGCACGGTGAGCGACCGGCCGTCGGTGAGCGCGGCCACCGTGGGGGCGACGCCCGGAAGCACCGGGGGCGGCGGAGTGCGCAGGCCCCGCTGGAACACCGCCTCGTACCAGGCCCGCAGGTCGGCGGGGATGCTCCCCAGCGGGCGGGCGGCGGGCGGGCACTTGACCTGTGGGTCGAACACCGAGGCGTTGGCCTGCATGCGGGCGTCCAGGCCCTTCAGGGTGGGGTGGCTGCCCTTGTAGGGGTGCACGCCCAAGAAGAGCTGGCAGGTGATCACCGCCCAGGCGAACCAGTCGGTGCCCACGTCGAAGCGGGTGGCGTGGCGGTCGCGCACGCTGTCCAGGATGGCGGTGGCCGGGTGGCCGGGGGTCTGCCAGGAGTCCACGTCGATGAGCGACACGGACTGGAAGCCGGCGCCCACCAGCACGTTCAGCTCGTTCAGGTCCACCACCAGCACGCCATGGGCGTGCACATGGGCGAGGGCTTGCCGCAGGGCCTCGGCGATCAGCGCGTCGTGCTTGGGCGTCAGGCCGTGGCGCTGGCGGAAGCCCTTGTTGAACAAGCGGCACAGCGGGTGGGCGCCGTCCACGTGGCGCATGGTGTAGCCCACGGCGTGCCGCTGGGGATCCAGCAGCACGTCCTGGGGGGTGATCACCTGCGGCGCCGTGATGCGGGCCAGGGCCGCCAGCTTGTCGGCGGGCGGGGCGCCGGCGGGATCGTGGTAGAGCTTGTAGGCCACGCCGTCCTTGGCGAAGACCTTGCCCTCGCCGCCCTGCGCCACGAAGGCGTCGGGCCCCAGGGTGACGGCGGCGCCGGTGGACTTCAGGAAGACCTGCATGGCGACCTCCTCGGGTTCAGTTGGCCCCGTCCGTGGGTGCGTCGGGGCAGGCGATCATCGCCACGCCCAGGTCGTCGAAGGGCCGCCAGCCCAGGGCGGTCCAGCGGTCGAGGGCCCGCCGGGCCCTGCGCTGCACGAACTGCCCGTGGGCGAAGGGGATCGCGAGCAGATCCCCAATAATCTCGGGCACCTCGACGGGCGTGTAGGTGCGGCTGGTCTCGCTGACGGCGGGCTGGCGCACCTGCTCGACCCCGTCGCTGAACAGCGCCACCAGGTCGATGTCGGCCCAGTGAAAGCGCCAGGTCAGCGGGTCGAAGCCAGGGGCGTCGGTCACCTCGACCGGGCCCCCGGGGCCCTCGGCGTGCACCTGCCGAGCGTCGCCGAAGGCGGCGCGCCAGGCCTCGCGGCGGGCCGCGTCCAGCCCATAGGCCGGGTAGGGCGGGGCCCCCGCGGGGCACACCACCCGCCACCAGCGCAGGGCCTGGGTGTGGCGGTCGCGCACCGCCAGCATCCCGTCGCCCGCCACCGTCACCGTGACGCCCTGGGCGTCGGCCTCGGCGGTCAGCCGGGTGGCGTCCAGGGCCTCGACGGGCAGCTCCAGCGCCTGCCGCCAGGCGTCCACCCGGGCCACGGGGTGCCCCAGCACGGCCCCCCGGGCCAGGAGCTGGGCGCCCACGTGGGTCAGCGCCGACGACGAGCAGCCGTCGCAGACCACCGCCAGGGTGCCGTCGGGCCGCGCCGCCGCCGCGTCCTCGCAGGCGGCGTGCTGGCGGCCGCCTGCGGTCCAGGCGTCGGCGATGAGGGCGGGGCGGGCCATCAGAAGCTCAGGCTGGCCGCGCCGCCGCTGCCCAGGCTGCGGCTCTGCAGCGAGATGGAGCGCGACACGAAGTCCGCCAGCTTCGCCAGGGTGGCCTCGCGGGCGTCCTCCAGCGGCACGAACTCGGTGAAGCCCGCGTCGGCGGCGTAGCGCTTGAGCTGATCGGCCAGGCCGGCGTCGGCCATGTTCACGCCCACCAGCACGCTGATCATGCTCTCGATCTGCTCGCCAGCCACCGCGTCGCGCAGGGCCTGCTTCACCTCGGCGGCGCTGTGCACCGAGTGGTTGTCGGCGCCGTCGGTGATCACGAACACGATGCCGTTCACGTCGAAGTCGTGGGCCGTCAGCGTGGCGCCGTAGCTGGTCACCGAGGCCACCGCGTTGTGGGCGGCGTCGTGCAGGGCGGTCATGCCGCCCGCCTTCATGGACTGGGCGTAGTCCTGCGGATCGATCTCGGTGAGCGGCTTGAAGCCGTGCACCTCGTGCAGGCTGCTGTCGAAGCGGGTGACCCGCAGCAACAGGTTGTCGGCGCGGGGCGAGCGGCCGCAGGCCTTCACCACCGTGCCCACGCAGGCCTCGATGTCGCGGATGAAGCCGCCGACGCTGCCGCTGTTGTCGGCGGCGATGACCGCCAGCGTGAACTCGCTGGCGCCCAGATCCTGCAGGCGGGTGGCGCTGAAGCCGAAGTGGCTGCCGGCGATGCGGTGGCTCTTCAGGCTGGGGGCCGAGGTCAGGACGGGCATGGGAACCTCCAGAGAAATCAATGGGTTGAGGGCACATGGGCAGCGGGCGCGGGCCGGGGGCCCGGCCGGCGGTCAGTCCCAGCGGGCGGCGAACTCGGCGGTGGTGCTCAGGCGCATGCCCAGAGCGGTCATGTCCTGGACGAACTGGTCCTGCAGGGCCTCGAAGCCGGGCACCGGGCTGGTGGCGTCGGTGAGCAGCACCATCTTGCGCACGTAGCTGGGGTCGCTGAAGCGGGCCACGATGTCGCGCACGGTGTTGGCCAGGCAGTGGCTGCCGGCCTCACCCGCCAGCAGGATCAGGTCGGCCTGCTCCAGGGTGTCGATGAGCCGGGTGTTCACCTGCGTGTCGGGGTCGGCCGGATCGGGCACCTCGGCCTGCACCGCCGAGAAGTGCTCGGTCCACAGGTTGCTGCCCTTGGTCACGTAGTCCACCACCGCGAAGCGCTTCTCCTCCCAGCCGCGCAGGGCGTCGAAGAGGGCGGGCACCACGTTGTGGCCCTGGCTGCCGATGAGGCAGTGCGGGGGCCAGATGACGTGCGGGTAGCGGCCGCCGGTCTCCAGGGCCCGCAGGTACTGCAGCGCCCGGCCGCGGGCCACGGGCAGGGTGGTGCTCCAGCGGCCCGCCTCCACCTCGGCGTAGGTGATCTGGGTGAACGGCGCGGGGTGGTTGCCCGCGCTGTCGCGCCAGAAGGTGGGGTGGGCGATGTCCACCGGGTGGTGGCTGTCGAGGGTCACGTGGATGTCGTCGAGGCGGTCGCGCACCCGCTCCACGAAGCGGGCCAGGCGGGCCATGTCGGCGTCGGCGCCGGGCACGAACAGGCTGCCCTGCGCGGGGTCGCAGAAGTCGTTCTGGGGGTCGATGACGAGCAGGTGGACGCGAGCCATTTGGGCCTCCGGTCAGTCCGTTTTGTCGCTTAGCTGCGACATGCATAAAAGTAAGCGCAGGGGTTTGATGCGCAAGCGCAAAAAGTGCGAGCCGGGTGCTTTTATGTGCAACGCATTGAAGTTGTTGGGGGAATCGGTGAGGGTGCCCTCGACATCCACCCGGGGCAGGGCGCCATTGCCCCGGCCCATGGGCCACAGGCACCCTGAGCCGCCCACCCCCCGGAGGCCCATGACCGACCGCCCCTCCCGCCGCCGGCGCCTGCCCCGCGACGTGCGCCAGGCCCTCCGCCGCCCCGCGCGGACCACGGTGTGGCTGGTGGCGTCGCTGGTGGGCGTGTTCCTGCTTCAGCTCAAGGTGGACGCCCTGACGAGCGTGCTGGCGATGATCCGGCTGGGGGCCAACGTGCCGCCGTTGGTCTGGGCCGGGGAGTGGTGGCGGCTGGTGTCGGCCAACTTCCTGCACGGCAGCGCGCTGCACATCGCCTTCAACGGCTGGGCCCTGTGGGTGCTGGGGGGGCTGCTGGAGCGCATGCTCGACGGGCGGCGCCTGCTGCTGCTGTACCTGGTGTCGGCCCTGGGCGGCGCCCTGGCCAGCACCCTGTTCTCGGGGGCGCTGCTGGCGGTGGGCGCCAGCACGGCGGTGTTCGGCCTGCTGGGCGGCCTGGCGGCGGTGCAGTGGCGGCTGGGCCCGGCCATGCCGGATGTGTTCCGCCAGTCTCGCCGCTGGTGGTGGCTGGTGTTGGGCATCAACGGGGCCATCTCGTTCCTGGTGCCCAACGTGGACGCGGCGGCCCACGTGGGCGGGTTCGCCGCCGGCGGCCTGCTGGGCCTGGTGCTGGTGGGCCCGCGGCGGCCGCTGATGGCCCGCACGGACCACCCCGGCGTGCTCGGCGCGCTGTTCGCCATGCTGGCGGTCTTTGGCTTCGGGTTGGGGCAGGCGTACCTGGGGGCGGTGGGCTTCGATGACGGGGCCAGCGCCCGGGCGCTGCGGGCGGTGGCGGCCCACGACGAGGCGCCCCCCGAGGTGCTCAACGAGCTGGCCTGGACCCTGGCGCTCGACAAGCGGGCGGGCCGGCAGACGCTGGAGGCCGCGGCGCAGACCGCCCAGGTGGCGGTGGATCGGGCCGAGGCCGAGGGCAGCCCCAGCGACCACGTGCGCGACACGCTGGCCACGGTGCAGTCCCGGCTGGGCGAGCCCCAGGCGGCGGGCGCCACCGAGCTGGGCGCGCTGGTGGAGGCGCCCCGGCCCTTCTACGCCACTCAGCTCGGCCGGTTCCTGGTGGGGGCGCCCAAGCCCGCGTGGCTGGAGGGGGCCCCGCAGGCCCGGCCCGGGGGGCAGCGGGTGATCCTGCCCGCCGGCCGGCCGGCCGCGGCCACGGCGCTGGTGGCGCGGGTCCACCGGCAGCGCAGCCCGGCTGGGGTGTGGGTGGGCGTGGTGGATGCGCAGTCGGCGGACGCCCTGCTGCGGGCCACCGGCTCGCCGTCGCTGCCCGATGATGTGCGGCTGGAGGTGCTGGGCGCGCTGCCCGCGCCCGAAGACTGGATCGAGCCCGGCCGCTGGCGCTGGTGGCGGGACGACCCCGAAGCGCTGGCCCTGGAGGCGCTGGAGGTGGTGGGCCCCTCAGCGGCGCTCGGCGGTGGCAGCTAGGGGCGCGGCCTCGGCGTCCTCGAGCCAGCCGAAGGCGTCCACGTCGCCCATGAGCGCGGCCCGGAACAGGGCCACGAGCTGGCCGGCCACGTAGCGGCGCATGGGCGTCCTGGGCTCGGGCCCGCGGGGGCAGGCCAGGCACAGCAGCCCGCAGTCATCGTCCAGCATGTCGTTGTGGCCGAAGTCGGTGGCCACCCCATGCCAGATGGGCCCGGGCGTGCGGGTGTAGAACCGCACGTGGGCGTCCCCCTCGGGGGCGCAGGCGGGGCTCAAGAAGCCCACCGACTCGCGGCCCAGCCCGGTGCCGATGATGAGCTTGGGGATGCCCCCGAAGTCCAAGTCCAGGTCCAGCACCCGGGCCTCGCCGCCCAGCGGGCCGCCCTGGCCGTCCACGGGATCCACGCCTGCGATGGCGCGGGCCCGGTCGGCGCCGGCGCTCAAGAGCAGCCAGGTGACCTTGCCGCCGCGGCTGTGGCCGGCGATGCCCGGCGCGCCGGGCGCCAGCGGCACGTCCACCAGGTCGCCCAGGCCGTCGTCGATCCAGGCCAGCACCTGCTGCGCGGCGGCGGCCTCCTCGGCGGCGGTGGGCTTGCCCAGGGGGATGCCGTCGGCGGGGTACATCTGCGGGGCCACCACCACGAAGCCGTGGCTGGCCAGGTGGGTGAGCAGGTCGGTGTACAGGCCCACGTCGAGCAGGAAGCCGTGCTGCCACAGCACCACCGGGGCCTGGGCGGCGCCCACGGGCTCGTAGATCTCGGCGGCCTTGGGCGCGCCCTCGGCGCCCTGATCCACCCGGGCGCGGCGGACCTCGTAAGGGCCCGGATCGTAGACGCTGCCGGCCGGGGGCAGGGGGGCCATGTCGGCGGGTTCGGCGTCGGGCGGCGCCAGGTCGGGGGCCAGCATGTCCTCGGCCGCCATGTCGGCGGGTGGGCCCGCGTCGGGGGGCGGGGCCTGGTCGAGCGGGGCCTGGTCGGGCAGGGCCTGATCCCGGGGCTGGGCGTCCGCGGGGGCCAGGTCGGGGGCGGAGCCCCGGTCGGTCACGGCGCCGTCGGGCTCGAAGGCCGCGTCGGCGCGGCCCGAGCCGTTGAAGGACCCGGCGTCGGTGGCGGGAGCGGGCTCATCTTCGCCGCAAGCGAAGGCGAGCAGGCAGAACAGCAGGGGGAGTGCGCGCTTCATGGGCGGAAGATACGCGGCCGGCGAGCCGGTCGCGACTCCGCGACGCGGGGGGCTCAGGGGGCGTCGGCGGCGAAGGTGTCACAGGCGGCCACCTGGCCCGTGCTGAACCCCTGCTTGAACCAGCGCACCCGCTGGGCCGAGGACCCGTGGGTCCACGACTCGGGCCGCACCCGCTGGCCGGCCCCCTGCTGCAGGGTGTCGTCGCCGATGGCGCGGGCGGCGTTCAGCCCCTCCTCCAGGTCGCCGGGCTCCAGCAGCTTGCGCTCGCGGTGGGCGTAGTGGGCCCACACCCCGGCGTAGCAGTCGGCCTGCAGCTCCTGGCGCACCGACAGGGCGTTGCCCTCGGCCTCCGACAGGCGCTTGCGCTGGGCGTGGACCTTCGCCGACACGCCGGTGAGGTTCTGGATGTGGTGGCCGATCTCGTGGGCCACCACGTAGGCGCGGGCGAAGTCGCCCGGCGCGCCCAGGCGGCGTTCGAGCTGCTGGAAGAAGCTCAGGTCCAGATACGCCTTGCGGTCGCCCGGGCAGTAGAAAGGGCCCACGGCCTTGGACTGGAAGCCGCAGGCCGAGTCCACGCCGTCCGAGAACACCACCAGCTTGGGCATCTGGTAGCGCTGGCCCTGGGCCTCGAAGAGCTTCGTCCAGGTGATCTCGGTGTCCTTCAGGATCACCGACACGAAGTCGAACTGGGCCTGCTCCTCGGGGCTGCGGGGCGCGGCGGCCTGGGCCGGGCCGCCGGTGGGCTGGCCCCCGGTCAGGCCGAGCAGGGGCCCCACGTCCAGGCCCAGCAGGGCGCCGACGATCGCCACCACCAGGGCCACGCCGCCGCCCAACTTCGCCTTGCCCGACAGGCCGCCGGCCTGCCCGCCGCGGCGGTCCTCGATGTGCTCGCTGCCTTGCCGTCCCTTCCAGCGCATGGGGTCTCCTCAGGTGGGGTGAGCGGGTCCGGCCCTGGGACCGGTGGGGCCCGCGAAGGTCACAGGGCGCAGGCCACCTCAGTGCCCTGGCGGATGGCGCGCTTGGCGTCCAGCTCGGCGGCCACGTCGGCGCCGCCGATGCGCTGCACCGGGATGCCGGCGGCCTGCAGCTCGGCCTCGAGCGGGTGGAAGGGCACCTGGCCCGCGCACACGATGACGTGGTCCACCGGCAGCACCCGCGGCTGGCCGGCCACCTCCAGGTGCAGCCCGGCGTCATCCACCTTCAGGTAGGTGCACTGCGCCAGCATCTCCACCCCCTTGGCTTTCAGGCTGCTGCGGTGGATCCAGCCGGTGGTCTTGCCCAGGTTGGCGCCCAGCTTGCCCGGGCGGCGCTGGCACAGGGTGATCTGGCGGTCGACGGGGTGGGGCTTGGGCTCGGTGAGCCCGCCGGGGGCGGCGAGGCTGGTGTCGATGCCCCACTCGGCGTAGTAGCCCTGGGCGCTCTCGTCGGGCTGCTTGTGGGCCAGGAACTCGGCCACGTCGAAGCCGATGCCGCCCGCACCGATGATGGCCACCCGATCGCCCACGGGGGCGTCGTCGCGCAGCACATCCAGGTAGCTCAGCACCTTGGGGTGGTCGCCGCCGGGCAGGTTGACGTGGCGCGGGCTGACGCCCGTGGCCAGCACCACGTGGTCGAAGCCACCGTCCTTCAGGGCCTGAGCGGTGGCGCGGGTGCCCAGCCGCACGGTCACCCCCGTCTCGGCCAGACGGTGCTCGAAGTAGCGCAGGGTGTGCTCGAACTCGGCCTTGCCGGGGATGCGCTTCGCCAGGTTGAACTGCCCGCCGATGCGGTCGCTGGCCTCGAACAGGGTGACCTGATGGCCGCGCTGGGCGGCGGTGGTGGCGCAGGCCAGGCCGGCGGGGCCGGCCCCCACCACGGCCACCCGGCGGGGGGTGGCGGCGTGCTCCACCCGCCACTCGGCCTCGTAGGCGGCGAAGGGGTTCACCAGGCAGGTCGCGCGCTTGCGCTCGAACACGTGGTCCAGGCAGGCCTGGTTGCAGGCGATGCAGGTGTTGATGCGCTCGGGGTGGGCGGCGGCGGCCTTGTTCACCCAGTCGGGATCGGCCAGGAAGGGCCGCGCCATGGACACCATGTCGGCGTCGCCGGTGGCCAGCACGCGCTCGGCCACGTCGGGCATGTTGATGCGGTTGCTGGTGACCAGCGGGATGGCCACCTCGCCCTTCAGCCGGCGGGTGACCCACGAGAAGGCGGCGGGGGGCACCAGCGTGGCGATGGTGGGCACCCGCGCCTCGTGCCAGCCGATGCCGGTGTTGATGATGGTGGCCCCGGCGGCCTCGACGCGCTTCGCCAGCTCCACCACCTCGGCCCAGGGGGCACCGCCCTCGACCAGATCCAGCATGCTCAGGCGGTAGATGAGGATGAACTCGGGGCCCACGGCGGCCCGCACCGCCTTGACGATCTCGACGGGCAGGCGGGCGCGGTTCTCGAAGTCGCCGCCCCAGCGATCGCCGCGCTTGTTGGTGCGGTCCACCGTGAACTGGTTGATCAGGTAGCCCTCGCTGCCCATGACCTCGACGCCGTCGTAGCCGGCGAGCTGGGCCAGGGCCGCGCAGTTGGCGAAGGCCTTGATGGTGCGTTTGATGCCGCCCTCGCCCAGCTTGCGGGGCTTGAACCACGAGATGGGGGACTTGAGCGCCGACGCCGACACCGCCAGCGGGTGATACGCGTAGCGGCCGGCGTGGAGGATCTGGAGGGCGATCTTGCCGCCGGCCTCGTGCACGGGCGCGGTGATCCGCCGGTGGGCCTTGGCCTCGCTCTTGGTGCTGAGCTTGCCGGCGAAGGGCTTGGCCCAGCCCTCGCGGTTGGGGGCGAAGCCGCCGGTGACCATGAGCCCCACGCCCCCCTCGGCCCGGCGAGCGAAGTAGGCGCCCAGCTTGTCGAAGCTGCCCCGCTCGTCCTCCAGGCCGATGTGCATCGAGCCCATGAGCACCCGGTTCTTCAGGGCGGTGAAGCCCAGGTCCAGGGGCTCGAGCAGGTGGGGGTAGGGCGTGGACATGGCGGCCTCCGGGGCGGTGCAGGGCCGGAGTCTGCCAGGGCGCGGCACGCCGGGGAACCGCCGGCGGCGAGCGGCCTTGTATGGATCGGGCGGGTGGCCTTCAATCGGGGCCATGGCACAGCGACTCGTGATGGCCGCGGCGTGCGCGCTGCTGGCGGGGTGTGTGGCCTTCGACCGGGCCGAGGTGGGCGCCTTTCAGCCGCCCGATGGCGCCCGGCCGGTGGACGCTGCACTGGACGCGCGGCCGGCGGACGCCGGGCCCGATGGAGCGCCTGCGGATCGCGGGTTGGGCGATCGGGGCCCCGCGGACATGGCCGCCGACGCTGCGGCCGGGGACGCCGCCGCGCTGGACGGGGCGATCGCTGACGGCGAGCCGGCCGATCTGGCGCCCGCGGACGGTGGCCCGCCCGACGCTGCCGGGCCCGACGCCGGGCGGATCGATGGGGGCGGCGGCTGCGAGCCGGGCACCGTCGAGGCCTGCGGCGTGGCCGAGGGCCGTTGCCAGATCGGCTTGCGCACCTGCGGGCTGGACCGGGTGCTCGGCCCCTGCCAGGACGCCATCGGCCCCCGCGCCGAGATCTGCGACGGCGTGGACGACGACTGCGACGGCCAGGTGGACGAGGCGGCCCCCTGCGAGGTGCCGGGGGGTCGGGCGGCCTGCGAGGCCGGGGCCTGCGTGTTCCAAGGCTGTGATCCGGGGCGCCACGACGCCGACGGCGCGCGGGCGAACGGCTGCGAGTTCGCGCTGGATCTGGTGTTGGGCGCGGATCTGGGCCCCGCCACGGCGGGGCCGTGGGCGGCGAGCGGCCCCGCAGGGCTGGCGGTGGCCTGGGGCGATGACGCGGGGCAGCTCCAGCTTGACGGCGTGGGCCCCCGGCGCACCGTGCCCTTCGATGTGGGGCGGTGCGAGCGTGTGGATGTGGTGCAGGGGCCTGCCGGCGCCTTCGCCACCTGCCAGACCAGCCAGAACCAGTGCCCGGTGCTGCGGTCGGCCTCCGAAGGCATCGATCTGCTGCCGTGCAGCGGGCCGCCGGCCCTCACCCCGGATCCGGCCGGCTTGTTCGGCATTCAGGGCGATGAGCTGCGCTGGCGACCCCTGGAGGGCGGTGAGCCCGAGCTGCGGTCGCGGCTGGGGAACGCCTGGCAGGCCAGCGTCGGGCCCGCGGCCTTCGGGCTGGACGGGGCGCCCTTCGCCATCGCGTACGAGCGGCGGGAGCGCCGAGCGCAGGTGGTGGGGCCCGACGGGGGGCGCCTGGACGCGGTGGGCGCGAGCCTGGCGGGCACCTGGCGGCAGCTCGGCGTGCACTGGCTGGGGGACGGGGACAGCCTGGCCGTGGTGACGTTGGTGAGCGACGACAGCCTGGTGCGCATGCGGACGACCCTGGGCGATCTGGTGGCCGATCAGCCCGTGGACGTGGCGGGCGGGTTGCTACCCGGCGGGGAATCGTTGGGGCGGCTGAGCAGCTTCGAAGGCGACGACGGGCGCCTGTGGATCATGGCCCACGCCCAGGGGGTGCCCGACGGCGAGATCCACGCCTTCATCTACGACCCCCAGGCCGCTGACGTCGAGGTGCTGACGCTGCGCTTCCCAGCGCTGGACGGCGCCGACGAGCTGGCCTTCGTCCGGGGGCCAGCCGGCCTCGAGGTGGTGTTCCGCAAGGCCGGCCGGGCGCGGCGGGCGCGGCTGGTCGATGCCCCGTGATGCCTGGAGGCGGCCGGTGTGGAAGACGCGTGCAGCGCTGCTGATGGCGGCGGCCCTGGTCCTCCCTGGCCCGGTGTGGGGCGACGAGCACCCGGGCATGGACGACTTCTATGCGCGCACCCGGGGCCGCCACGAGGGGTTCACGGGCTGCCTGATCGGGCTGTGCGACGGGCAGCGGCTGCTGCAGCTCCTGGTGGGCGGGCAGGTGGCGAACCCCAGCACCGACGCGCTGCAGCCGGCCTTGGCGGAGGGCGTGCGCCTGGGCGCGGACGCCGGCCTGCGCGGGGGCTACCAGGTCGTGCGCGCCCGCGGCTTCGCCGATCTGCTGTGGGTGAACGCCACGGGCGAGCGCATCACCGAGTACGTGGCGCAGGCCACGGGCTTCTTCACCACCGCAGCCCCCGGCGCGGTGGGCCTGCACGGGCAGGCCGACGTGCAGCTCGCGGCGCGCACCGAGCTGGAGCCCGACGACCTGGCCGAGTTCGTGGCGCGCCCCTACACCGTGCTGGATGTGGAGGGCGAGCTGGCCCCGGTGGGGGTCATGGTGGACAAGGAGGCCTTCCTGGCGCTGCCCCTGGGCTATGCCCACCGGGTGCGCTGGGATGGCCTGGACGGCCAGGAGATCGAGACCCGGCGCACCCTGTCGGGCGCCCTGGCCCTGCGCGCGTTCCAGAAGCAGATCCGCCACCACTACCAGCTCGAGGCCCTGCGCGTGACCCGCTTGGACTGGGCGGTGCCGGCCGGGAAAGCCCACGCATGGAAGGGGCAGCTCGGCTACCAGCACCTGTCGCCGGACCTGCCCGGCGTGCAGCTCTGGCTGCTCTTCGGCTGGGCCTGGGTGGACGGGCTGACCGACGACCACGGGTTCATCACCCGGGTGGGTGCCGACGTGGACTTCCGCACCGTCGAGGGGCTGCCGAACCTGCCGGCCGAGGCCAGCCTGCACTTCGACCGGGACTGGGCGCTGGACCGGCGCGACCTGCGCTTCCGGGCGGTGGCACGGTGGCGGGCCTTCCTGGCCACCACCGCCTGGGCGGCCTGGCGGGTGGGGGCGGGCTACGAGTGGGTCTCCGTGGGGTCGCAGGGCACGCTGCACGCCTTCGTGCCCGAGGTGGCCTGGCGGCCCTTCTCCGGGCTGGGGTTCGAGGTGGGGCTCCGGGTGCGCGTGCGGGCGCGCAGCGGCCCGGCGGCGGAGACCCTGCCCGACGGGGAGCGGCTCCAGCTCAACCTGGACTGGCTGCTCTGAGGCGGGCGCCTCGTGGGAGGACTTCACACGGCTTCACACACCCGGCGTTGACAGGAGACGGCGTGTCTCCAATATAGGCGACGCAGCGTCTCTTGTTTCCCGCCTGCGTGGAGCCCCTCATGTCCGATCCGTCCCCCAAGTCCGCCGCGCCCGTCCTGGTCACCGGCGCCACCGGCTACGTGGCCGGCCGCCTCATCGAGCTGCTGCTGCAGCGTGGGCACACCGTGCACGGCACCGTGCGCGACCCGAGCAACGCCGAGCGCCGCGCCTACCTGGACGCCCTGGCGGCCGACGCCCCCGGCGAGCTGAAGCTCTTCGGCGCGGATCTGCTGGCCGAGGGCGCCTTCGCCGAGGCCATGGCGGGGTGCGAGGTGGTGTTCCACACGGCGTCGCCATTCACGACCCAGGTGACTGATCCGCAAAAGGATTTGGTGGATCCTGCCGTGCAGGGCACCCGCAACGTGCTCGCGCAGGCCAACGCCACGCCTTCGGTGAAGCGGGTGGTGGTCACCAGCTCGTGCGCGGCCATCTACGGCGACAACGCCGACGTCGCGCAGGCCCCGGACGGCGTGCTCACCGAGGCCGTCTGGAACACGTCATCCACGCTCGCGCACCAGCCCTACTCGTACTCGAAGACCGAGGCCGAGCGCGCGGCCTGGGCGATCCACGACGCCCAGGACCGCTGGCGGCTGGTGACCGTGAACCCCTCGCTGGTGCTGGGCCCGGGGGTCACCCATCACGGCAGCTCCGAGAGCTACAAGCTGCTCACCCAGTTCGTGGACGGCACCTTCCGCGCGGGCGTGCCGCGCTACGGCATGGGGGTGGTGGACGTGCGCGAGGTGGCCGAGGCGCACTACCAGGCGGGCTTCCGGCCCGACGCCGAGGGGCGGCACATCGTCTCGGGCCACAACAGCGATCTGGCCGACTTCGCGGCCATCGTCCGCGGGCTCTACGCCGATCGCCTGCCGGTGCCCCGCCGGGTGATGCCGAAGTGGCTGGTGTGGCTGGTGGGCCCGCTGGCCAACAAGGCCATGACCCGCAAGGTGGTGTCGCTGAACGCTGACGTGCCGTTTCGCGCCGATCACAGCAAGAGCGTGCGGGCGCTGGGCCTGACGTACCGGCCCCTGGAGGACACGGTGCGCGACCACGTGGACCAGCTCATCGCCGTGGGCGCGGTGAAGGCGAAGGCGTGACCGGGTTCGAGCGCGCCCGCAGCGAGGCGCAGAAGGCGCAGCGGCGGGACGCCCTCCTGGCCGCGGCGGCGGCCCTGCTGGACGGGCAGGACTTCGACGGGATCACCCTGGCGGCCATCGCCCGCGAGGCCGGCTTCACCCGCTCGAACCTGTACAAGTACTACCGCACCCGCGAGGCCATCTACCTGGACCTCTTGAGCCGGGAGCTCACCGACTGGACAGCCGCCTTCGCGGCGGCCCTGGCGCTCGAGCCGGCGACGTCGGCGGGCTTCGCGGCGGCCTGGGCCGGCACCTTGAGCCCCCGCCCACGGCTGCTGCGGCTGCTGGCCATCCTGCATACGCACCTGGAGCGGGGCGTTTCGCTGGAGCGGCTGGTGGCCTACAAGCGGGTGCTGTTCCAGGCCATGACCCAGGCGGTGGCGGCCCTGTGCGCCCGCTGGCCTGCGCTGGACCCCGAGGCGGCCGAAGGGCTGCTGACGGTGCAGGTGGCCACGGTGAGCGGGCTGTTCCCCATGACCCACCTGAACGCTCGGCAGCAGCAGGCGGCCGAGGCGGTGGGTTTCAGGTCCTATGCGGGGCGCTTCGAGGGGCTGTGCCGGGCGGCCGCCCAGGCCGGGCTGGCCGCGGCGCTGGCCGAGGCGGGTTGAGCAGGGGCGGCGCGGTCAGCCGCCCACGAGCGGCGACACCTCGAGCATGGTCAGCACGGCGTTGACGATGCCCAGCAGGCCTTCGCCGGCCACCAGGCCCGAGGCCAGGGCGAAGTCGAGCTTGCTCACGGCGCCCGGGTTGATCTTCTTCCAGATGAACCACGCGATGAGCCCGTAGAACATCACCATCGAGTAGTACGCCGGGATGATGAAGGCGATGCCCATGGCCAGGCCGCTGGGCACCCACTTCTTGATGGCGTCCACCTTGCGCAGCAGGGGGATGGCGATGCCCACGATGCCGGCCACCAGCACGGCGGTGCCGGCCATGGCGGGCAGCGCGTCGAAGCCCTTGGTCAGCAGCTCGGCCATGGCCTTCCAGGCGTGGGCCGCGGGGGCCGGCAGCTTCTCGCCGCCCACCTGATAGGCGCTGGTGAAGATGGAGTAGACCGGGATCACCAGCACCACGCCGGCCATGATGCCGATGAGCTGGGCCAGGAACTGCTTGCGGGGCGAGGCGCCCAACAGGTGGCCCGTCTTCAGGTCCTGCATCATGTCGCCGGCCTGGCTGGCGCCCGCGCCGGTGATGGCGGCGGCCATCAGGTTGGTGCCGGTGGCGCCCGGGGCCAGCCCGCCGTAGACGAGCTGGGTGACCTTGCCCATGCCGCCCACCGGGTTGATGTCGGTCTCGCCCACGGAGCGCACCGCCACGATGGCCAGGACGCTCGACAAGGCCACGGCGATGAGGGTCATCCACATGGGGATCTGGAAGATGAAGTAGGCCAGCACGCAGGTCAGCGCCGTGCCTGCGGCCAGGCCGCCCATCCACCAGCTATTGGGGATGCCCTCCTCGGCGGCCTCGCTGCCGCCGTCATCGCCCACGGTGCGGGGCATCTTCAGGGCGCGCATGAAGGTGGGCCACGACAGGGCCAGGCTGGTGAGGGCCTCGGCCACCATCAGCGCCACGCCCGGCCACAGCAGCCAGCCGCGGGGGCCGTTGGCGTAGCTCATGATGGGTCCGGCCGCCCAGCCGGCGTCCTTGGCCATGGGGCCCAGGATGCCCCAGGCCGCCACGGCGCCCAACACCAGCGACAGCGCCACCCGGGGGCCGATGAGGAAGCCGGCGCCGAACAGCGCGGGGCCCAGGTAGACCTTGAAGCTCCAGGCGGCGGCCACGGCCAGCGCGCCGCCGATGGCGGTGCCCTCCAGCCACTTGTAGAGCGGCGGGGACTCCAGGTACGGCACGAAGTAGGCGGCCAGGGTGAAGGCGCCCGCCGCGATGCCCGACCAGATGAGCACCTTGGCTTTGGCCATGGCCTCGCCGCCGTCGCTGTTCATGGCGATGACGGTCTCGGCGGTGGCCGTGCCGGTGGGGAACCGCAGCCGGTCGATCTCGACCACCTGCCGGCGCAGGGGCACGGCGAAGAACACGCCCAGGAAGGCCACGCCCAGGGCCCAGCCCATGAGCTGCCACCAGGCGAAGTCGTAGCCCAGCATGTTCATGGCGGGGATGGCCGCCACCAGGCCCGCGGCCGAGGCCATGGCGCCAGCGGCCGAGCCCGCCGTCTGGGTGATGTTGGTCTCGAGCACCGAGAGCTTCTTGCCCAGGATGGCGAACAGCGCGTAGCCGAGCACCGCCGAGATGATCGACGCCCCGAAGGTCCAGCCGATCTTCAGGCCGATGTAGATGTTGGTGCAGGACACCACGCTGCCCACGACGCAGCCGGCGGCCACGGCGCGCAGGGTGAACTGGGCCTCATCGGGGGCAGGGAAGTAGCGCTGATCGGGGGGCGCGCCGGCCGGGCGCTCCGCGGGCGTGGGGGTGCTCAATGGGCCTCCGTTGCGGCTGTGGCTGCGAATCAGGCCCTTTTGGCAACCCGGGGGCCGGCTTGGCAAGGAAAAGCCGGCGCGCGACGGGCCGGGCGACGGGGCGCGCGGCCGCCGCTTGCGCGGGCTCTCGGCGCCCGTCAGTCTGCCCGGGAACCTGGAGGGGAACCATGACCCGTTGGATCTGGGCGGCGCTCTGCGCTGCCGTGCTGTGCACCGCGATGCCTTGGGGCGTGGCCGCGGCCGAGCCCATGCTGGTGGTCACCTTGCGGACCGATCTGCGCCCCAACAACGACTTCCGCACCGTGCGCACGACGGTCCGCGACGCGGTCACGAAGCGCCTCGTCGGCACCTTCGACCACCCGGCGCGCACCGGCGAGCGGTACGACCAGCGGGTGCGGGTGTTGGAGAAGGCGCTGGGGAAGGGGCGCTATCAGGTGACCGTGCAGGCCTTGGGGCTGCAGGGGCAGTTGGTGGCCGAGCGGCAGCACGCGGTGCGCCATGAGGGCGGGGTGCAGGTGGTGGACGCCTTCCTCACGGTGGCCCAGCCCGTGCGCGCCGACTGCGACCGGGCGCACAGCGCCGAGAAGCGCACCTGTGGGCGGGTGTTGGCCGCCTGTATCAAGGAGCTGCGGGGCAACCGCGGGGGGCTGAAAGGCTGCCAAGACGCCCACGGGGTCTGCGTGCGCAGCGCCGACCGCAAGCGCGACGCCTGCGCCGCCGGTCAGGCGCGCTAGCGCCCCGGGGCCGCGGGCCAGTCGGCCCGGCGCCAGGCCAGGCAGGTGGCGTCGGCGGGCACGGGGACCAGGCGGAACCAGCCCGTCTGCTCCAGGTGCTCGTCCTCGCTGGCGGCCTTCAGGCAGGCGCTGTCGGCCCCCAGGATTTTCTGGTCCACCGAGACGGCGATGCGGCCGTCGATGGCGCCCTCGACGGGCCGGGCCTTGGCCTTGGTGACGGTCTGGCTCTGCACGTACAGGCGCCCGCCGCACATAGGGGCGTCCACCACGATGGTGCCGCCGGGCTTGCCGTCGCGGTCCACGTCCGTGGCGTCCCAGCCCTGGGCCCAGCGCCCGCCGAAGAAGCCGCCCGGCAGGGGATCGAGGCGGGCCTCGACCGCCGGCAGGTGCTCGAGCAGCGCCGGCCCCAGCTTCACCTGCACGCCCATGACCCGATCGAACTCCACCTGGCAGATCCGCTGGCGCAGCGCGAAGCCCCCGTCCTCGGTGGGGGTGCGCTCGGCCAGGAACCACGTGCGGTTCCTGGTCTTCAGGGTGCCGATGACCGGAACGTCTTTGGTGCCGACCACCTCCTGGTAGCCGGCATACAGGGTGGGCAGCGCCGCGGTGGGGGCGGTGGGGGCCAGCAGGGCGGCGAGCAGGGCGAGGGTGGGGGCAGTCATGGGCGCTCCAACGGGGACCGCGGGCGAGGATTCACCGGCTGTGATTCACCGCGGCCCATGCATGATGCGCTCGTCCAGGGCCTCGCGGATGGCCACGGGCGTCTCACCGGCCACCAGACCGCCGGCGCCCTCGATCTGCGCCGCGTGGTGCCGGGTGCCGCTCCCGCCGACCATCCAAGGCACGGGCCCGCATGCGTCGGCGTAGCGCCGGAACAGCAGCGCCGCGCGGTCGGGGGGCAGGGCCTGGGTCATCGACAAGCCCACAGCGTTGGGGTGCAGCGACGCGATGGCCTGGGCCAGCGCCTCGGGCGGCGTGTCGGAGCCCAGGATCACCACCCGGTAGCCCCACTGCACGAAGTGCAGCGCCGAGCCGTACAGGGGCAGCAGGTGCTGCTCGCCCTCGACGCAGCCCAGCACGATCTGGCGGGTGGGGGCGTCGGGCTGCACCAGCCGCAGCAGCTCGCGGGTGGCGTTGCCCAGGTGCACGGTGGCCAGGTGCTCCTGAGCGATGGAGAGCCGGCCCGCGTGCCACTCGTCGCCGATCTGGCGCATGGCGGGCGCGAACACCCGATCGAAGATGAGCCGCGCCGAGCCCAGCAGCATGGCCCGGCGCACGTTCTGCTCAAGATCGGTGGGGTCGAAGCGCCGCACGGCGGTCACGATGCTGTCGATGGCGGCCTGCCAGGGGTCGGGCCCAGCGGCCGCCGCGGTGGCCTCGGCCTCGGCCTCCTCGGCCTCCTCGGCCTCGCGCACCAGCTCGGCGGCCTCGGAGGGGGCCACGCCCTGATCGGTCAGCGTGCGCAAGCGCTTGATGAGGGTGACGTCGTCGTCGCTGTACAGCCGGTAGGACGAGCCCGTGCGCTCGGGGGTGGGGATGCCGTAACGCCGCTCCCACGCGCGCAGCGTCGGGGCGGGCACGCCGGTCATGCGGGAGACCGTCTGGATTCGGTAGCGGCCGCGCTGCTTCAAGTGCTCCTCCGTCCCCCTGTGGACCTTGGCGAAGGCATTGCCGCCCGGGGCTGGGGCGAGGCGGCGAAAGACGTTTTCAGGTGCGACCGGGGCACCGGTCAGGCATCTGGTTGACCAAAGCATGATCAACCTTTGCTCGGACAGTAGACGAACCTTATGCATGATTCAAGGGGAACGTTGGACAGTCGCCCTCACGCGGTGGTGATCGGCAGCGGCTTCGGGGGCCTGGCGGCGGCGGTCCGCCTGGGCGCCAAGGGCTACCGGGTGTCGGTCTTCGAGAAGCTCGACAAGCCCGGGGGCCGGGCCTACGTCTACGAGGACAACGGGTTCGTCTTCGACGCCGGGCCCACGGTGATCACCGCGCCCTTCCTGTTCGACGAGCTCTGGGAGCTGGCGGGCCGCAAGCGGGCCGACGACGTCGAGCTGGCCCCGGTGACCCCTTACTACCGCATCCGCTTCGACGACGGCTTCGTGTTCGACTACAGCGGCGACGCCGAGTCCATGCGCCAGCAGATCGCGGCCCTGGAGCCCGCCGACGTGCAGGGCTACCAGCGCTTCCTGGAGATGAGCGAGTCCATCTTCAAGGTGGGCTTCGAGAAGCTGGCCCACGTGCCCTTCGACTCGTGGACCTCGATGGCGAAGATCGCGCCGCAGATGGTGCGGCTGCAGAGCTACCGCACGGTCTACGGGCTGGTGCAGAAGTTCATCAGGAACGACCGGCTGCGGCAGGTGCTGTCGTTCCACACCCTGCTGGTGGGCGGGAACCCCTTCGAGACCACCTCGATCTACGCGCTGATCGCCTACCTGGAGCGCAAGTGGGGCGTGTGGTTCGCCATGGGCGGCACCGCAAAGCTGGTGCAGGGCCTGGTGCGGCTCATCGAGGACGCGCAGGGCGGGCAGGTGCACCTGAACACGGGCGTGCAGCAGATCCTGGTGGAGGGCCGCAAGGCCGTGGGCGTGCGCCTGGAGGACGGCCGCGAGATCCGGGCGGATGTGGTGGTGAGCAACGCCGACTCGGCCACCACCTACAAGCACCTGGTGCCCGCCGAGCACCGCCGCCGCTGGACCGACAAGAAGATCGCCAAGGCCCGCTACAGCATGAGCCTGTTCGTCTGGTACTTCGGCACCGACCGCAAGTACGACGACATCGCCCACCACACCATCCTGCTGGGCCCGCGCTACAAGGGCCTGTTGGACGACATCTTCAAGAACAAGGTGCTGGCCGAGGACTTCAGCCTGTACCTGCACCGGCCCACGGCCACCGATCCCAGCATGGCGCCCGAGGGCTGCGACGGCTTCTACGTGCTCAGCCCGGTGCCCCACCTGGACAGCGGCACCGACTGGGAGGAAGAGGCGCAGCGCTACCAGGACAAGATCGCGGAGTACCTGGAGAGGTCGGTCATGCCGGGGCTGCGCAAGCACATCGTGGCGTCGCGGCGGCTGACCCCCATCGACTTCCGCGACCGGCTGTCGAGCGAGAAGGGCGCGGCCTTCGGGCTCGAGCCGGTGCTGACCCAGAGCGCCTACTTCCGGCCCCACAACAAGAGCGAGGAGCTGGAGGGCCTGTACATCGTCGGCGCGGGCACCCACCCGGGCGCCGGGGTGCCCGGGGTGCTGTCCTCGGCGCGGGTGCTGGACGAGCTCGTCCCCGATGCCGGCTGAGCCGGGCGCAGCGGCCCCGGGCTCAGCGGCGCCCCCCGGCGAGGCGGATCTGGCCCGCTGCCACGCCCTGCTGAAGGCGGGCAGCAAGAGCTTCCACGCGGCGTCGTTCCTGCTGCCGCCGGCCCTGCGGGCGCCGGTGGCGTCGCTGTATGCCTTCTGCCGGGTGGCCGACGACGAGGTGGACGAGTCGCCCGATGGGCCAGCGGCGGGACTGGCGCGCCTGCGGGCGCGGCTGGATCGCGTCTACGCGGGTAGCCCCGACGATGATCCCGTGGATCGGGCCTTCGCGCATGTGGTGCAGCGCTACCGGATCCCCCGGCGGGTGCCCGAGCTGCTGTTCGAAGGCTTCGAGTGGGACGCCGTGGGGCACGCCTACGAAACCGTGGAGGACACGGTGGCCTACGGGGTGCGCGTGGCCAGCACGGTCGGGGTGATGATGACCCTGATCATGGGCCCCCGCGACCGCGCCACCCTGGCCCGGGCGGCGGATCTGGGCGTGGCCATGCAGCTCACCAACATCGCGCGGGACGTGGGCGAGGACGCCAAGGTGCACCGGCGGGTGTACCTGCCGCAGGCGTGGCTGGCCGAGGTGGGACAGACGCCCCAGGGGCTGCTGGCGGATCCCGCCTTCACGCCCGCGCTGGGTGGGCTGGTGGCGCGGTTGCTGGCCGAGGCCGAGGGCTACTACCGGCGCGCCAACACCGGCATCGGGCGGCTGCCCTGGCGGTGTCGCTTCGCCATCCGCGCGGCGCTGCTCATCTACCGCGACATCGGGCGGGTCATCGCCCGCAACGGGCACGACTCGGTGAGCCAGCGGGCGTACACCTCGCTGCCGCGCAAGCTGTGGTTGCTGAGCAAGGCGCTGTGGGCCGGGGTGTGGACGCCGCGGCTGGACCAGAGCCCCCCGCCGGCGCCTGTGGCGGTGCTGGTGGATCCCGTGGGCGAGTAGCGGTGGCTCAGGCCTGCCGCTGGGCCTGCCGCTGCCGGGAGTAGCGCTTCACCGCCCAGGGGCCGAAGAACAGCCCGTAGGGCACGGCGCCCGTGCGGTGATGCACGTCGTGGGCGTTGCGAACCAGGCGGAAGTAGCGCCAGCGGGCCAACCAGTCCACGGGCAGCCGTTTGTGGACCAGCCCGTCGTGGACCACGATGTAGGCG
Source organism: Myxococcales bacterium (assembly GCA_020633555.1). Lineage (GTDB taxonomy): Bacteria > Myxococcota_A > Bradymonadia > UBA7976 > UBA1532 > JACKDL01. Next base: position 227,110 of record JACKDL010000006.1, read on the forward strand.
ATGCCGAAGACGGTCATGCCCATGCCGATCCCGTAGGCCACCTCGCGGCCCACGGTCTCGGCGGCCAGGCAGCCGTAGAGGATGAGCGCGATGGCGATGGGGGCGTGGGTGAAGCTGAGCAGGTCGTTCTTCTCCCAGCGGCCCGTGCGCGGCACGTGGTGGGACTCGTGGAGCGTGTACAGCAGCGAATGCCAGACCTTGCCGTGCAGCACGGCCGCCCAGACCTCCATGAAGACCATCGTGGGCACGCCCACCGCCAGCCAGATGCCCACCTTGCTCCACGGGTCCATGGCGCCCTCGTCTCCCTGGCCGTGGCCGGCCGTCCGTCGCCCCGCATTGGAGGTCAGATGATCCCCGCCCGCAAGAGCGCCGCCTTCATCCGCTGGTTCAGCCGGCACGTCGAGAAGCGGGTGCACCGCGACCTGCAGCGGGTGCAGATCCGGGGCTTGGATGCGTGGCAGGCCGCCGTGGCCGCGCACCCGGTGCTGCTGGTGAGCAACCACGTGAGCTGGTGGGACGTGATGCTGGGCACGTACTTCGTGCACCGGGTCATCCCCGGCTGCGACGCCTTCGGCATGATGGACGCCGCCAACCTGCGCGGGCGGCCCTTCTTCGCGAAGATCGGGGTGTTTGGTGTGGAGCGCGGGGCGCGGGGCCAGGGCCTGGGGGTCGAGAGCCTGCGGTACGCCCAGGGCTTGCTGGACCGGCCGGGGCGCCATGTGTGGGTGTTCCCGCAGGGGGACGAGCGGCCGTCGACCCTGCGGCCGCTGGGCTTCCGCAAGGGGGCGGCGGTGATCGCGCAGGCGGTGCCCGAGGCGGTGGTGGTGCCGCTGGCCTTCCGCTACGAGCTGATGAAGACCGACAAGCCCTACGCCTTCCTGAGCGTGGGCGATCCCGTGCCCCGAGGGGCCGACGTGGCCGCCACCCGCGACGCCATGGAGGCGGCGGTGCTGACCGAGCTGGATCGCATCGACCGCCACCTGTGCGTGGCCCGCGACCCCGAGTTCGTCACCCACTGCCAGGCGCCACCGGACCGGATGGGCGTGCTGGCCGAGCGGATGCTGGCGTGGCGCCACCGCAAGGCCCGCGCCGAGCGCGCCCTGCCCAAGGCGTGACCGGCGCGCGGTGACCGGCAATCAAGGGCAGGCGGGGCAGGTCGCGATGGCGCACTGATACAGGGCGACGGCGGGCGCGCCCGCCTGGGGGAACGCGGCCACGCAGGCGCCCAGGCAGGCGTTGTCGTCGCGGGCGCACCGCAGCCCGCAGACGGCGGCCTCGACGCAGCCGCCGCCCTGGCGCTCGCACGCGCCGTACTCGGCGGCGCAGTCCCGCTGGGCGGCGCACACCGCGCACTGATCGCAGGCCGCCAAGGTGCCGCACGCCGGCAGCGGACTGGGGCCCACCGTGCCCCAGGCGGGGTCGTCGGCCTGCATGGCGGCGATCCACTGGGGCACCGTCTGGCCGTCGGCGACGTACGGCCCCGCCATGAGCACGTGATCGG
>JACKDL010000060.1 GCA_020633555.1 Myxococcales bacterium
CACATGTCGGTGAAGGCGCCGTGCTGGTAGAAGCTGTAGTGCGCCTCGCCGATGCTCTCGATGAGCTCGACCTTGTAGGGCTGATCCGTCTCGTTCGCCCACGCCACCGCCTCTTCGCGGGTCTTCATGGAGTGGATGAACTTGTGATTGCCCTTGGCGATCTCGCGCATCTTCTCTTCGATGGCGGGCAGATCGTCGTTGGTCAGGGTCTGCGGCAGCTCCATGTCGTAGTAGAAGCCGTGCTCGATGTGGGGCCCGATCCCGAACTTCGTGCCGGGGTAGAGCTCGGCCACGGCGCTGGCCATCAGGTGCGCGGTGCTGTGCCGCAGGGTGTCCACCGGGCTCAGCTCACGGACCTGGAAATCGTATGCTGCGTCGTCGGCTGCCATGTCGACCGTCCTTTTCTTGTCCACGCATACCAGGCGCGGGAACGGGCGAGTCTAGGGAGGGGGTCGGGGGGGGTCAACCGGCAGGGTGACCCGCGGCCGCCGGACCCTGAGGCGGCGGCCGGGCGGGGCGCTCGGCGGGGGCCGCGGTCAGCGCTCCACCTGCAGGCGGTAGGCGGGCAGCGCCCCGCCGCCGAAGCCGTTCACCAGCACGTCGTAGACGCCCGCCTCGGCCTCGAACACCGCCTCGGGGCACAGGCTGCCGTTGGCGTCGTCCACCCGGGCCACGGCGTCGCCGCCGAACAGCACCGCCAGCATGGGGTCGCCCACCCCCTCACAGCCGCCCTGCCCGTCGGTCACGGCGATCCGCACGGTGGCGGGGCGATCCAGGCGCAGCACCGACCGGCCCTGGAAGCCCGCGTCGATGGGTGCGCGGTCGAAGGCGCCGCCCGCGCTCACGTCCTCGGGGCCCCCGGGCAGCTCGAACTCCACGATGGCGGGCCGGGTGTGCGCGGCCGCCTCGTCGTTCAGGCACTCGATGTCCCACAGCTCCACCGCCCACTCCTGGCCACCGGCGTTGTTGGGCTCACCGGGGCAGAACTCCGTGAAGCCGCCGACCTCGCCGGTCAGGGACTCGAAGTGCCCGTCCCGACCGGGCGACCAGCGCCCGATCCAGCCGCCCCGGAAGGCGGCCACCACCGCCTGCATCTGCGCCCGGTCGGCCAGGGTCGCCAGGTGGCCGCCCGCCCGGGCCGCCGCCAGACGGGCCGAGTCGAAGTCGGTGGGCGCCGCCACCTGCACGAAGGCGCTGCGCCCGTCCGCCGACACCACGGCGCCGTCGGGCAGCACGCAGGCCGGCAGATCCAGGGTCAGGCGCTCGGTGTCGGCCCGGCCCCCCGTGTCGCGGGCGGTCAGGGCCACCTCCACGCGCCGCGCCGGACCCCCGGGCAGCGCGATGCGATCGCCCTGCCCCGCCGCCGCCCCGTTCAGCGACCACTGGAGCTGCATGGCGTCGCCGTCGGGGTCCATCGCGCTGCCCGTCAGGGTGGTCTCGCAGGCGGTGTTGAAGTCGGCGGCGGCCACGTCGATGCCCTGCACCTGCGGAGCGCGGTTCTCGTTCGGCGGCGGCGGGGGCGGCGCGATGGCCTCCACCTGCACCTGGCCCAGGCCCTGGCCGTTGCGGGCGAGCCGCTCGGCCTGGGCGCAGTCGCCGTCGAGCACCGCGGCGTAGCGCAGGGCGTGGCGGCCCGCGGCGTCCGGCGCGGTCAGGCCCACGTCGAAGCGGGCGTTGCGCTCGGTGCCGTCGAAGGCGCAGACCACGTCGTCCCCCAGGGCGAAGGCGAGCTGCACCGCGCAGCCGTCACAGCCCTCGACGATCAGGCGGGCCTCGGCGGTCAGCATGAGCGCCGCCCCCGGCTCGACCGCCTGGTCCATGCCCCGGACGGTCACGGCGGCCTCCAGGCCCTCCACGATGGGCGGAGGCAGCGGCGCCCCCTGATCCGGGGTCTCGGGGTTGTCGCTCTGGGCGGGCATGCAGGCCACCAGGGCCTGGCTGGCGACGGCGGCGGTCAGGGCGCGGCGGATGATGCGACGGATGGCCATGGGGGGCTCCTTTGAAGGCGGTGGGCTTCAGCGCCCACACCCCTGTCCACGCAGCCCGCGCCGCTCGCCCCTCACGCCCCGTCGTCTTTTCTCTCTCCCGCCGCGCCCAGGTCCGCCCGGGGAAGATCCGGCCGAAGCGCACGCCCGGGCGGCGCGCTCCCACGGCGATCACCGAGCGATGCCCCCTGCTTGACGCGGGTGGGTCCTCGGCTCATCGCCCTCGGGGCCGCCCCACCGGACCGCGCGCCCCGCGGGCATTGACGACAGGGCTGGCCTGGCGTAGACGCAGCCCGTGCCAGCGCGAGGTGAGCCATGAAGATCCTGGTGGTGGCGGCAGAAGCCGTCCCGTTCGCGAAGACCGGCGGGCTGGCCGATGTGGCCGGGGTGCTGCCCAAGGTCCTGGCGGATCTGGGCCACGAGGTCCGCGTGGTCATGCCCCGCTACTGGGGTGTCGATCGGCGGGCGTTGGCCCCCGTGGGCGGCCCGCTTGGGGTGCCCATGGGCATCATCGGCACCCAGTGGGGGGCCGTGCTCGAAGGCCGGCTGCCGGGCAGCGACGTGCCCGTCTGGTTCATCGACCACGAGCAGTACTTCGGCCGCAAGCACCCGTACAACGAGGCCGACGGCACCGGCTACCCCGACAACGACAACCGCTTCGTCTTCCTCAGTCGGGCCGCCCTCGAGGCCGCGAAGATGCTCGACTTCAGGCCCGACGTGGTGCACGTCCACGACTGGCACACCGCCGCCGCGCCGATCTTCCTGAACACCGTCTACGCCCACGACCCGTTCTTCGCGGGCACGGCGTCGGTGCTCACCATCCACAACCTGCAGTACCAGGGGCAGTTCTTCAGCGGCCTCATGGACGTGCTGGGCGTGGGCTGGGCCCACTTCAACCACCTGGAGCTGGCGCACCACGATCAGGTGAACCTGCTGAAGGGCGGGCTGTACCACGCCACCCTGATCAACGCGGTGAGCCCCACCTACGCCCGCGAGATCCGCACGCCCGAGTTCGGCTATGGCCTGGAAGGCGTGGTGCGGGACCGGGCGTGGGCCCTGCGCGGCATCCTGAACGGGGTGGACTACGAGGACTGGAACCCTGCCGTCGACCCGCACCTGCCCGCCCACTTTGACGTGGGGCGCATGGACGGCAAGGCGGTGTGCAAGGCCGAGCTGCAGTTCGAGGTGGGCTTGCCCGTGCGCGCCGACGTGCCCGTGATCGGCATGGTCACGCGCCTGGTGCACCAGAAGGGCATCGACGTGCTGCTCGACGCCCTGCCCGAAGTGCTGGGCTGGGACGTGCAGGTCGTGCTGCTGGGCTCGGGTGAGCGCTGGGCCCACGAGGCCATCGAGCGGCTGGGCACCCAGGGGCGGCGTAACTTCGCGTATCGGCTGGGCTATGACGACGGGCTGGCCCACCGCATCGAGGCGGGCAGCGACCTGTACGTCATGCCCTCGCGGTTCGAGCCCTGCGGACTGAACCAGATCTACAGCCTGCGCTACGGCACGCCGCCCATCGTGCACGCGGTGGGCGGCCTGCACGACACGGTGGACAACTACGACGCCGCCCACGGCACCGGCACCGGCTTCAAGTTCCACCACCTGTCGCCCGGCGCCCTGCGCGACACCATCGGCTGGGCGGTGCACACCTGGTTCGAGCGCAAGGCCGACTTCGCCGCCCTGGTGGAGCGGGGCATGCGCCAGCGCTTCACCTGGGACCACTCGGCCCGCGCCTACCTGCGCCTGTACGAGGACGCCATCCGCCGCGTCCGCGGCTGAGCGCCGGGCAGGTCAGCCGCGGCCCAGGATCCGCGGCTCCATCTCAAGCGCCACGTCGAAGGCCCGCTGGACGCCCGCCTGAATCCGGCGGGCAAAGCGCAGCACCTGCCCGGCGCGGGCGCCCCCCCGGTTGACCACCGCCAGCGTGTGCTGGGTGCTCAGGCCCACGGGGCCCTCACCCACCCCCCGCTCGAAGCCGGCACGCTCGATGAGCCACGCAGCGCTGAGCTTGCTCTGCCCCTCGCCCGCCGGCCAGCGCGGCAGGCGGGCCCCCAGCCCCAGCGCCTGCACGCGAGCTGCCACCCGGTCGGCGTGGGCGTCGGCCACCACCGGGTTCACGAAGAAGCTGCCGGCGCTGCGGTGGTTGGGATCGGCGGGGTCGTAAACCATCGACTTGCTGCGCCGCAGCGCCAGCACCGCGGCCCGCGCCTGGGCCAGATCGGCCCCCGCCGGCAACGCCTCGGCGAGCTGCGGATAGCGCACGGTGGGTGCACCGCCGGGCACGAGCTCCAGCCGCACCGCCAGGACCAGGGCCCCCTCGGGATCGGCCTTGAAGCGGCTGTGCCGATACCCGAAGCCGCACGCGGCCGCGGGGATCCAGCGCACCTGCCCGTCACGCCGGTCCAGCACCTGCACTGCCTGGCAGACGTCGGCCACCTCTTGCCCGTAGGCGCCGATGTTCTGGATCGGCGCCGCGCCCACCCGGCCCGGGATGCCGGCCAGGCACTCGAGGCCGGCCCAACCCTCGCCCACCGCTCGCGTCACGAGCCCGTCCCAGTCCTCCCCCGCGCCCACCGTCAGGACCACGCGTCCGGCGCCGGCGGCCGCCACCTGCACCCCCTTGAGCTCGGGCGACAGCACCAGCCCGGGGAAGCCCTCGTCGGGCACCAGCGTGTTGCTGCCGCCGCCCAGCACCGCCACGGGCAGCCCACGCGTCGCCGCGAAGGCCAGCGCCGCGCGGGCGGCGCCCTCGTCGGCGCAGGGGGCCAGCCAGGCCGCGTGGCCGCCCACCGCCAGGGTGGTCCGGGGCGCCAGGGGGGCATCAGCGATCAAGAAGTCGGGGGCGTGCATGGGCCAACCTTGGGGAGTGGGAGCCCGGCCGCGCAAGGTGCTACGGTACGGCGACGTCGGCGCGCCTCGGAAAAAGAGCCCCTTGAACACAAACCCGCGCAACGCCCCGCCCCTGCCCCCGTCCCCGGGGCAGCACCGATCCCGCGGAGCCCGATGCGCCACCCACCGCCCCAGTCCGTGCCGCCCATGAGCCCCTTGGCCGAACCCGTCGTCGCCGCCATCCAGGCCGCCTGGCGCGCCGAGCGCGAGGCGCAGGGCGATCTGGGCTTGAGCGAGGCCGACTTCGTCGCTTTTGTGGCCGAGACGGTCACCCAGCGCGCGGGGGACGGTCACCAGGCCGCCCTCGAGCTGGTGGGGCGGCTGGCCTTGGGCGATCTGTACCTGGCCCAGGCCGCCCTGCGCGGCCACCCGCGCGCAGTCCAGCGCCTGTTCGCCGAGACCGAGCCCTACATCCGTGAGCGCTGCGCACGGGTGGCCGACCGCGCCGTCCTCGCCCGCGACGCCGCCGACGACCTCCTGGCCAGCCTCATCACCCCACGGCAGGACGACGATCCCTACAGCGCCCGGCTTTGGCGCTACCGTGGCATCGGGTCGCTGAAGGGCTGGCTGAAGGTCACCGCTCGCCGGCTGGTGGTGGATCACGCCCGCAAGCAGCGGCACCACGCCGACGACGCAGTGCTGGACCGCCAGCCGGCCCCCGACGACGCCGCAGACGAGCGCCTGGTGGCCCTGGACGGCGCCGCCCGGCTGCGGCCCTTGTTCGTCGACTGCGTAGGCGCCCTGGACGAGAGCGACGTGCGCCTGCTGCGCAAGAGCTACCGCGACAACCTGGTGCTCCGCGAGATCGCCGAGGAGTACGGGGTGCAGCCCAGCACCATCTTCCGGCGCCTGGGCAAGATCCGCGCGCGGATCTGGACCACGTTCACCCGCCGGGCCGAGGCCGAGCTGGGCCTGTCGCCCGCGGCGCTGCGCGAGCAGCTCTCGGCCCTGGCGGCCGCCCTCGATCTGGACGACCTGCTGCACGTGGCGCTGGTGCTGGCCGGCGCGCTGCCCCTGCCCGGGAGGCCTCGATGACCGCTCGCCGACCCGACGCGCTCACCGACGCGCTCCTGCGGTTGACCCTGCCCCTGGCCGATCCGCCCGGCGGCGAGCTGCCGTCGGCCGACGAGATGGCCGCCCTGGGCGAGGGCACCCTGAGCCCCGCCGAAGAGGCCGAGCTGCTGCGCCGGGTGGACGGCAGCGCTGCCGCCCGGGCCGAGCTGCGGGCCCTCTATCCCGCCCGCTTCAAGGCGCTGTTCGAGGCGGCCGAGGCGGCCCCGGCCGGCGGGGCGCCCCCGTCCGCCAAGGTGCTGCGCTTCCCCACCCGCTGGGGCCCGGCGACGTCCGTGGCGGTCGGTCTGGCCGCCGCCGCCGCGGCAGCGGTGTTCCTCGCGCCGCTGGATCCGCCCGAGGGGGCGCAGCTCTCGGTGGGCGTCAGCGCCCTGGAGCGCGGCGCTGCGCCCGGCGACGTGTCGGTAGTGGCCCCCGGCCAGGCGGTGGATGTCTACGCCCGCATCGGCACCCCTGGCCCCTTGGCGCGGCTGCGCGGGGCCGAGCCGTGGGCCGCCGTGGTGGTCCAGGGCCCCGACGGCGCCCTGCTGGCCCGTTGCGACAGCGCCGAGCCCGGCTGCCGCACCGCCGACGACACGGTGGCCCTGCGCTGGCGGGCACCCACGGCGGCCGGCCGCTACACAGTGATCCAGCTCAGCGGCGTGGGCGCACCGCCCCCCGCCGACCTGCCCGTTGACGTGGCGGGCTGGGCGGCCCGGGCGGGCTGCCGCCTCGAGGCCGTGACCCTGCAGATCAACCCCTGATCGGCCCGGGCCTTCGGGATGACCGCTCGCCGGGGGCGCGCCCGTTGAACCGGGCCCGCGCCTGCGGTAGACGGGACGCCGTGCGCACGCTCATCCCCCTGCTCGCTCTCGTCTTCGCCGCCTGTGGCCCCGCGCCGCGGCCAGCGGTCCCGGCGCTGCATCAGTCGGAGGGGCCGGCCGCCGCCGAGCCCACGCAGGGTGCCGGGGCCGGGCCCCAGGATGCCTCGGCGGGGCCGGCCGGGCCCACGCAGTCGCCCGCGGCCCCTCGCCCAGCGGCGCTGGTGCATCTGGAGGGCCTGCCTGACCGCCAGATCGCCCAGGCGGCGCATGCGCTGACGCCCCAAGCCGCCCAGGCCGCCCTGGCAGCCGCCGAGGCCGATCACCCAGCCCGGCCGTGGCTGCAGCTTCGCGTGGCGCGCGCCGCCATCGACCAGGGCCAGGACGCCGAGGGGCGCCGCCTGCTCGACGCCCTGGCCGCCAGCGCCCCGCCCGCCGACGTGCAGGCCGCGGCCCAGGCCGAGCGGGCCCGGTTGGCCGATCGGCTCCCCACGACGGCGCGCAAGATCGCCCTCCTGCTGCCTCTGAGCGGGCCCTACGCCGCCATTGGCCGCGGCGCCCGGCAGGCCGTGGAGTTGGCCCTGTCCCAGCGCCCCGGCGTGCAGGTGGTGGTGGCCGACACGCGCGGCGAGGCGGACGAGGCCGCCCGCCAGGTCGAGGCGCTGGTCCGCGAGCAGGGCGTGGTGGGGATCCTGGGCCCGGTGGGCCAGATCGAGTCCGCCGCGGCCGCCAAAGTGGCCCAGCGGCTGCGGGTGCCCCTGCTGACCCTCAGCAGCGCCCCCGATCTCACCGACGTGGGCGATCACGTCTTCCGCCACCGCATGACCCGCAAGGCCCAGGCCCGGTACGTGGCCCGGCACGCCTGCGAGCAGCTCGGCATCAAGCGCTTCGCCATTCTGTACCCCCAGACCGACTACGGGCGGCGGCTGATGCGGGCCTTCTGGGCGGCCGTCGAGGCCTGCGGCGGCGAGATCCGCGGGGCCCAGGGCTACGCCGAGGACACCAAGGACTTCGCCGAGCCCATCAAGAAGCTCATCGGCCGCTGGCACCTGGGGCTGCGCAAGCGCAGCCGCCACTGGGAGGCGCTGAACCGCAAGGCGCGGGACAAGGCCCTGCACGTGCCCCCCGAGGTGGACTTCGAGGCCATCTACATCCCCGATGGCGGGGGCCGCGCCGGGCTCATCCTGCCCTTCCTGAAGTACTGGGACATCGAGCTGCGCACGGCCCGCTGGCTGGACCCCGCCACGCTGGCGGCCAAGTACGAGGGGGTGGCCCCGTCGCTGGTGCAGGTCATCGGCAGCAGCGGCTTCAACAGCCGGGCGTTCCTGCGGCGGGCGGGCGATCTGGCCCACAACGCGCTGTTCGTCGACGCCTTCTGGCCCACGGCCAACCCCGCCGCCGAGGCCTTCGCCCAGGCCTACCAGGCCAAGACGGGCCGCGCCGCCGACGCGCTCGCCGCCCACGCCCACGACGCGGCCCTCATGCTGGCGCGGGCCGCGGCAGGGGGCGGCGATCGCCCGGCCGTCCGGACGGCCCTGGCCGCCGCCCGCCACCAGGGCGTCTTCGGCCCGGTGCAGGTGCAGCCCGACGGCGACGTGGCCTTCTGGCCGGTGCTGCTCACGGTGCTGCCGGGCCACGGCATCGCCCTGCGCCAGGACGACCTGCGCGCCCAGGACGAAGACGCCCCGGAGGGGCTGTGATGTTCCGTGAGGTGCTGTCGCTGACCACCGAGGGGCGCGGTTTCCTCGACCTGACACCGGCCCTGCAGCGAGCCGTGACCGCCAGCGGCGTGCGCGACGGGCTGGCGCACCTGTTCCTGCACCACACCAGCGCGTCACTCATCCTGTGCGAGAACGCCGATCCCACCGTCCGCGACGATCTGGCGCGCTTCTTCGCCCGGCTGGCGCCCGACGGCGACCGGCTGTTCCGGCACACCGCTGAGGGGCCGGACGACATGCCGGCCCACGTGCGCACGGTGCTCACGCAGAACAGCCTGACGGTCCCTGTGACCGGTGGCCGCGCTGCGCTGGGCACCTGGCAGGGCGTGTACCTGTGGGAGCACCGCACCCACCCCCACCGCCGGAGGGTCACCGTCACGGTGTGGGGCTGAGCCGGCGGTTCCCGACCTCAGTGCAGCGTGGCCGCCTCATGGGCCATGAGCCGCCGCCGCCGCCGGGCGATGGCGGCCTCGTGGGTCAGCGGAAAGCGCGCGTCGACCCGCTCGTACAGGGCCTCGGCGTAGGCCAGGGCCCCCACCCCTTCGGCCAGCATGCCCAGCGCCACCAGCGGGCCTGGATCGTCGGGGTGCAGATGCGACAGGAAGCTCACCGCCCGGAAGCGCGTGATGTCGTCGTGGGCCAGCTCGCCGCAGAACAGCAGGTCGCGCAGGGCGCGATCCACGATGCTCGCCATGGAGCACGGCGGCTGTCGGGCGGGCTGATCGAGCTGCCGCCGCAGGGTGTGCAACGCCCGCTCGGACATCTCGGCGCCCTCGTCGGCCGGATCGAGCAGCCGGCCATCGTCCGTGCCCAACACCAGGCGGCCGGGCAGCGCCACGGGCCGCACCGCCACGCCCGCGCCACGGGCCACCACCAGCCACAGGGACGCGATGATGGCAGGCAACCCCGGCGAGCCGCCGCTCACCGCCGAGACGAAGGCGGCGTGGGGATCGGGGTTCAGCGGGGGCGCCACCCGAAGGCGCCGCCCCAGCACGGCCCGCAGCGCCCCGACGCGATCCTCGGGGTGAGCGGCCACCGCCGCGGTCCAGGCCTGCACCCGGGCCACGGTCTCGATGCGCCGCAGCCGATCGGCCCCCTCGATGGCGAACAGGGCACCCAGCAGATCGTCGCCCTCGAGTGCACGCCGACATGCCAGCGCCGCGCCGCGGTCGATCTCGGACCACAAGGTCGGAATGTTGGGCCGCATCGCCAGCCTCCGCGGGCCGCACCTGAGCCCCCCCATCGGCGTCGCCGGGGGCAGGGTTCAGCGCTGGCGGGGCTTTGACCCGGCGCGGGAGACCTTCAGCCTTCGCCGTCGTCGGCCTTCAGGGCGGCCGCCACCTGGGTCTCGGCCTGCTGCTGGCGGGCGAACTCGGCCTGGGCGGCCTCGATGACGGCGGCCATGGGGCGGGCGTCCAACACCTGGCGGGTGCGCTCTGAGCCGTCCTCGGGCAGCAGCCGCACGGTGGCGCGGGGCGGCGCGTTCAGGCCCTGCTCGGCCCGCAGCACCTCCCAGGTCACGTCCTTCGGACCGGGCACCGCGTCGCCCGTCGAGAGCACGTCGCCCGCGTCGGCCACGTACTCGGCCACCTGGCGAAGGAAGGTGTCCACCTCCTCGAAGGTGTACCGCTCGGACTTGAAGCAGGCCTCGATGTCGGGCAGGCCGAGCTGGCCCAGGCCCACGGTGTCCATGAGGATCCAGTCGTCGGTGAGCCGCCCGATGCGGACGTTGGTCCACACGTCCAGGGGCGGGACCCCCTCGGCCGCGTGGTAGGCCAGCGCCTGATCCACGAACTCGCGGGGCCGCATGGCCTCGCCGCTGGGGTCGAACCAGGCCAGGCTGGTCTGCAGGCTCAGCACCGCCGCGCCCAGCCGGGTCAGGAACAGCAGCTCGGCCTTCGGGTCGTGCCCCTCGGGGGGGCCGTCCTCGCCGAAGGTGCTGCGCAGCCGCACGAACGCCTGGTGGCTGCGCACAGCGCCGCTGGCCTGCCGCCACACCCACGCCTGCTTGCCTGCCCGCTCGAGGTTGCCCGGAAACACCGCGGGGCCGAAGCCGCCGGCCGACCACGCGGCGAACAGCACGGGGTCCTGCACGGGATCGCCCATGTCGTCGGGCCACTTGCGATCCACGACGTCCACCAGGACCCGACCCGGGCCCTCGGGGTGATCGAAGACCAGCGAGGCGCCGCCCAGGGCCCAGTGCCCGTCGGGCGGGGCCTCGGTGCGGCCCACGAGGGTGAAGTCCCCCAACACCTCGGCGAGCTCGTCGAGGGTCGGCGCCTTGTAGACCAGGATGTACGCGCTCTGGCTGAACAGGCCCTGCACGGCGGCCTCCCGTCCGATGAAGCTGCCCGCTTGGTATCACGGCGCGGGGCCCACCGGAAATCCCGGCGGGCGGGACCGCTCACAGCAGGGGGCTCAGGAGCTTGGCCGCGTGCTCCGGGGCCCAGCGCCACAAGGGCCGCGCCCGCCAGCGCTCGGCGTCCACCAGATCGCTCTCGGCCATGTAGTCCTCTTGCAGGGCCCGCACCTGCTCGGTGACCGCGGCGCCCGGCAGCAGCAGGCTCAGCTCGTAGTTCAGGTAGAAGGAGCGCACGTCGATGTTGCCCGAGCCGAAGATGGCGAAGACGTCATCCACGGTCAGCGACTTCGTGTGCACGATGCCGTCGCGCAGCCGCCAGACGTTCACCCCGGCGTCCAGCAGCTCCTGGAAGTAGGCCCGCCCGGCGGCCCCCACCACCCGGTGGTCGGCCCGGCGGGGCACCACCAGATCCACCCGTACCCCTCGCTCGGCCGCCATCTGCAGGGCAAGCAAGATAGGGGCGTCGGGGACGAAGTAGGGCGTGGTGAGCACCACCCGCGCCCGCGCCGAGTGCAGCGCCGCCACCACCAGCCGCGGGAAGGCCTCACCAGGCTCGGTGGGGCCGCTGGGCACGGCCTGGGCCCGCACTTCGCCCGCTGGCACCGGCGGCGGCATCCAGCGGGCGTCGTCCAGCCCCTCGCCCGTGTCGTGCCACCAGTCTTCCAGGAACACCTGCTGGAGCTGCTGCACCACCGGCCCCTGCACCCGCAGCATGGCGTCCACCCAGCGCAGATCCCGGCGGCCGTAGCTGGGATCCACGATGTTCGCCGAGCCCGTGTAGCCCAGCCGGCCATCGATGACGGCCAGCTTGCGGTGGTTGCGCAGGTCCAGGCGGGCCAGCAGGAAGCGCCACAGGTTCACGGGGAGCGAGGCGGCGAGCTGCACCCCCTTCGCCCGCAGATCCGCGCCGTGGCGCCGCAGGAACGTCGCCGAGCCGGTGTCGTCCAGCAACATGCGACACACCACGCCGCGGGCGGCGGCGCGGGCCACGGCCTGGGCCACGCGGTGGCCCACCGGATCATCCTCATAGATGTAGAACAGCAGGTGCACGTGATCGGTGGCGGCGTCGATGTCGGCCACCAGCCGGTCCACGAACGCCCTGGACCCGTCGATGAGCTCCACCCCGTTGCCGCCCACCATGGGGAAGTCTGCCTGGTGGGGCCGCAGGGCCAGCATGGTGGCCTCCCGCGGATCCAGGCTGGCCGCCGGCTGGGGCGCCTGACGGGCCAGGCCCAGGCCCTGCTGGCGCGGGCCGCCGCTGCGCCGCCGGATCCGCTTGCGGGGCAAGCGCTCGGTCCCGATGAACCAATAGACCAGCACCCCCAGCAACGGCGACGCGAAGATCACCGCGAGCCAGGCCGCGGCGGCGTGGGGGCCGTGCCGGCGCCCGACCCAGGGCACGGCGGCCAGCCGGATCAGCCACTCTGCCAGGGTCAGGGCCCAGCCCAGCGTCACCCCATCGCCTCGGCCACCGCGCGGGCCAGGGCCTGCACTCCGCGGGCGCCGTCGCCCACGGGCACCAGGCGCACGTGATCGGCCGCCAGCGCCTCGTCCTTGTAGACCTGCGACACCGCGTGGTCCAGGCGGGTGGAGCCCCAGATCACCACCACGTCCGAGCCGCGGCAGTGGCTGCGCGCCTGCTGGCGGGTGGTGCTCACCGTGCCGTCCACCAGCCGCTGCTTCAGGTCGGGGGCCAGGGCCGCCAGGGCCCGCAGCTCGGCGTGGGTCTGCTCGCTGCCGCCTACGACAGTCAGCCGCAGGCGCCGGGTGTCGGCCAGGCGCCGCGCCATCCAGCGGTACCAGCGCTGGGTGGGGCGACCGGCGCACGCGTCGCACTCGTGGGCAGGGGCCGCCACCGTCACCCAGCCCTCGGCCGCCGCCAGCCGCTGACACAGGGGATCCGCGCAGACCCGCTGCAGCGCCGCCAGCGGGCCATCGTCGGCCAGCCGCAGGGCGTCGATGAGGGCCGCGGCGCGCTTCGGATCGGCCAGCAGACCGACCAGGGCGTCCACCGTGGCCTCGGCCCCCGTGATCCCCCGCCGGCTCAGGGCATGACGCAGCGGCGTATTCGCGGGGGCTGCGGGCCCCCGGCCCTTCTCGGCCTTGGCCCGCTGGGCTTCGAGCTGATCGGCCAGCCTGTCGCGCTCCCGGGTGATCGCCTCAACGGCGTCGCGGGCCTCGACGTAGGCCCCGTGCACCTCGTCGTAGCGCTTCTTGTAGAACCGCTCGTTCTGCTGCTCGGCCACCAGGCCCAGCTCCCGGCGCGGGCGGCTGGCCCGCCGGGGCGCAGCCTGCGGGCTCGGCGCCGGCTCGGGCGCGTCGGCGAAGGCCACTTCGAGCATCACCGAGCCCCCGTGGGCTTTGCGGAACTGCTCCTCGGCGGCGGGCGACACCTTGTCCCCCTTTTTGCCCAGCAGGCCCCGCTGGTGCAGCCAGCCCTTCACGGCCTGGGGTGACATGCCGTGGCGTTCGGCGAGCTCGAGCACGGTGGTCAAGGGCGGCTCCTGATCGGGGGCGATGGGCGCCCGATCTTGCCACCCGCCGGGCGCGGTCACAAACGCCGTTGACCCCGGGGCCCGCCGCCCCCGAGCATCGGCCCATGCGAGTGACCTGCCGTGAGTGCGCCGGGGCCGTGGATCTGGACGGCCTGAAGCCCGTGGAGGGCGGGTTCGGCTTCGATTGCCCCCACTGCGCCGCCGTGAACGTGCTGGCGCCGGTGGCCGCCGAGCCCTCGCCGGAGGCCAGAACGGCCTCGCCGGCCGCCCCACCCGAGCCCGCGAGGGCGTCCGAGCCCGTCCCGGCCGAGCCCCCAGCCGCGCCTGAGCCCGATCGGGCCGAGCCGCTGCCGCCCGGCATGACCGAGTGCCCGAAGTGCGCCCACCGCCAGTACGACGACGACGCCTGCCACCGCTGCGGGCTGGACTTCGCCCGCTACCGGGCCGGGCAGGCCCGCGGGCTGTTGGATCCGCTGGCCGGGCACCCCCTGGCCGACACCCTGCGTCGCCGCTGGGCCGAGCTGTCGCAGCGGCTGGATGATGAGCAGGGCCACCGCGACTTCATCGGCCTGTGCGCCGAGCACAAGCTGCTGGAGTACGCCGGCCAGTGCTACCGGAAGGCCGCGGCCGGGCGCCCCGAGGATCCGCGGATCACCGCCTACCGCGAGAAGGTGATCCAGGCAGCGCTGGTGCGGGTGGGCCGGCTGGAGGCGCGGGCCCAGCGCGTGGTGAGCAACCGGCTCAGGGGCATGCTGGTGGTGGGGGTGGTGGCCTTCATCTTCCTGGCGTTCGCCGTGGGGTTGTGGCTGCTGTCGCGCTACCAGACGCAGTGGCAAGCGGCCGGGTGACAGCGCGCCCCGGGCCTGTGATATCGTGCCCTGCCAACCGCGGGGAGCCGGCCGAACCGTGCAGATCAACCTGGCGCAGCGTGAGCTGACCCTGAAGCTCGTCTACTACGGGCCGGCGCTGAGCGGGAAGACCACCAACCTGCGCGCCCTGCACGCGCTGGCCCCCCCGGCCGGCGTGGGCCGGCTCATGAACCTGGAGACCCGGGACGACCGCACCCTGTTCTTCGACCTGCTGCCCATGTTCGTGCGCACGGGCTCGGGGCTGAAGGTGAAGCTCAAGCTGTACACGGTGCCTGGCCAGGTCATCCACGAGAGCACTCGGCGGGTGGTGCTGCAGCAGGCGGACGGCGTGGTGTTCGTGGCCGACAGCCAGGTGGCCGAGACCGAGGCCAACCAGGAGGCCTTCGCCGGCCTGCGCCGCAACATGAAGGCCGTGGAGCTGCCGAAGGCCCTGCCGCTGGTGGTGCAGTTCAACAAGCGCGACCTGCCCGACATCCGCAGCGACCGTGAGCTGGCCCGCTTCGCCCGCCGCAGCGGCACCCGGGTGTACCCCGCGGTGGCCGTGCGCGGGGTCGGCGTGCGTGAGACCCTCGAGGGCCTGCTGGGGCAGGTGTTCGACGACCTGGTGGAGCGCCACGACCTGGCCAACATCCTGAAGGTGGACGGCCCCCGGTTCCTGCAGCAGGTCTTCGCAGGGTGGGGCCCCGCCGCCAACATCGGGGTGCTCCCGTGATCCTCGAGACCCCCGTCCGCCTGCTCGAGGTGGTGGACCGCCAGGGGGTCACGGATCTGGCCCGGCGCTTCGTGGACGCCGAGGAGCTCGGCCTGCGCCTGTTCGACGCCGACGGGCAGGTGGTCATCGACCTGCCCCGGGACGCCGGGCTGTCCGCCTGGGTGTTTCGGTTCCCGGCCCCTCGCCGGCGCTTCACCGACTTCGTGACCTCGCTGAAGACCACGCAGCTCGACCATGACGAGGTGTTGGTGCGCCACGACCCGGTGACCCACACCCGG
>JACKDL010000061.1 GCA_020633555.1 Myxococcales bacterium
TCGCCAGCAGCTTCAGACCCAGATCCAGGTTGTAGTCGTTCTCGACGTCGAAGCGCTGCATGGCCCCGGGCACCGCGTCGAAGGCCTGCAGCACGGTGGCGCCACCGTAGCTCTCGAGGATGCGATCGCTGAGGGTGGCCACCTGCTTGAGCTGCTCGCCGTGCAGCCGAAACATGTTCACCGTGGCGTAGCGCAGGATGAAGGCCGACACCGCCAGCGGACCCACGCACCACAGGGTGAGCGTGACGTTGGTGATCAGCATCTGGCCCACGGTGAGCACCGTGGTGAACACCACGTTGAAGAGCTGCAGGGTGGCGAAGCCCACCAGCCCGCGCACCCCGTTGGCGTCGTTGGTGCCCCGGCTGATGATGTCGCCCGGCGGCATGCGGTCGAAGAAGGCCCGCGGCAGCGCCAGCAGCTTGTCGAACAGGTCGCTCTTGATGCGGAACTCGATGGCCCGCCCGGGGTTGAAGAAGAGCGTCCGCGACAGGGTGCGCACCACGATGATGCCCACACCCGCGCCCAATACCGCCCCCGCCCAGGGCAGCGCCCCCGCCGTGCCCTGATTCGCCGCCAGCGCATCCACCGCGGCCTGCACAAACCGCGGGATCGCCACCGTCAGCGCGTTGGTGGCCACCAGGCACACGATGCCCAGGAGGTACAGCCACGAGTAGCGGCGGGCGTAGTCCCGCCAGAAGATCATCAGCCGGCGCAGGGGGGGCTCCAGGGGGTTGCGGGGGCGGGCCTACGATGCCGGGCCACGCCCCAGGTTACCAGGGGGGTCCTCAGCGCAGGGCGATGGGGTTCGCGTAGATCCAGGTCAGCGGGCGCACGAAGCGGGCCCAGTCGCCGCCCAGCTCCGCCGCGAGCTGGTGGGGCGTCTGGCGTACCTCCACCCGGTAGACCCCGGCCTCGGCCACGGGCCAGGCCAGCGGCTCGGTGAACCGCGTCACCTCGTGGCGCTGCCCCTCGGCGTCCACCCGCCACAGGATCCCTTCGACCTCGGCGCCCGCCGGCGGCGTGGGCAGGCGGGCGTGCAGGGTCCAGCCGGCGGCGAAGGCGGCCTCGGCCCCCAGCGCGGCCGCGCCGTCGGGGCCCGCGGCCCACACCTCGAAGCCCGCCGGCGGCCCCAGCAGGTCGAACACAACGGCCAGCCGCCGCGCCTCCAGAGCCTCGCGCACCGCCGCCCAGGTCACCGGCCCCTCGGGCAGCAGCAGCCAGTTGCTGAACCAGCCGCCCAGCCGCCGGTAGCTGTCGATGCGATCGCCGTCGGGGGCCAACCGAAAGGGCACGTTCTCGTGGATGTCGCTGCCCGCGAACCCCAGCATGGGCCCCTGGGCCAGCAGCCCGTCCCATGCCGCCAGCGCCAGCGGGTTCTCGCGCCACACGGCCAGGTAGGCCAGATCGGCGTGGGGGCCGTCGTCCCCAGACGAGATCCAGGCCGTCAGGTCGGGCAGGATCTCGGCGAGCTGCCGCAGCTCGCCGCGGGGGTCCAGGTTGGCGTGCAGGTTGTAGATCTCGATGCCATCCAGCCCCAGCGGCGCGAGCTGCGCGGCCGTGAACCGCTCGATGTGGGCCTGGAACACCAGCGCGCCGGCGGCGTGCAGGCCGGCCACGCCCTCGGGGCTGGCGTCCCGCAGGAGCGCCCGCTCGGGCTTCTCGCGGAACATCACGGGCATCAGATCGCCCTCACTGCCCACCGTCAGCAGCACCTCGTGCCCGTCGTCGCACACGATGCGGTTGGCCAGGGGCGCCTCGGCGCTGGGATCCCACACGTCGCCGGCCGCGTGCAGGAACGCCTCGGCGAAGGGGATGTCGCCGAAGCTGTCGGGGTGATCGGTGAGCAGCAGGAAGTCGAAGCGGTTGTGGCACTGCGCGGCGCGGAACCGGCGCAGGCACTCGGCGTTGGGCGTGCCGTCGGGCTTCGGATCGCCGTCACAGGCGTCGTGGCTGTGCACGCTGTGCATGTGGATCAGGCCGTGGGCCCAGCGGTAGCCCGCGGGCGCCGGCACCGCGGCGGCGGCCCCTGGGCGGGGGCGGGGCACCTGGTTGGGCGGCAGGGCGGCGTCCACGCTGGCGTCGACCGTCGCATCCGGGGCCGCATCGAGCGGGCCACCGTCACCGGCGGCCCCGTCGACAGGGGCGGCGTCCGCGGGCGTGGCATCGGCCGGGGTGGCGTCGCCGACCGGGCTGGTGGCGGCGCCGTCGTCGCAGGCCCAGAGGGCGGTGATCAGCAGCAAGGGCAGTGGGGTGCGCATGGCCGCGCAGGGTAGCAGGGCTTGGCGACCGAAGCGCGGGCTGGCAGGGTGCGCCCATGGGAAAACCGAAGATCAAGCGGCCCGCGACGGGCGGTGACCCCCCCGCCGGCAGCCAGCAGTTCAGCGGCACCTTCGACCCGCCGGCCCTGGGCGCCGATCGCAGCCCCGTGCGGGTGGCGGGCCCGGGCACGCTCACCCTGGGCGAGGCGGAGCTGGTCGCCAGCGCCTTCGAGCCAAAGGGCAGCGGCCTGCGGGCCCTGGGCTTCATCGCCGCCATCGCCGCCACCGCCGGGCTGCTCACCTGGATCCGGGTGACCTTCCTGCCCGAGTCGTCGATGGTGGTGGTGGGCGCCGTGGCGGGCGTGGTGGGCATCGGCCTGTACCGCCTGCTCATGCGCGGCGCCGTGTACGACCGCGCCCGGCCGCAGACGCGGCGCTTCCCCATGACCGGCCTCACCGACGCCCGCGCCGATCTGCGCGACGGCGACAGCCTGGTGCTGCGCATCGAGTACGACACCTTCCGCGGCACCCTGCACTTCAAGCCCGACGGCGGCCCCGACGCCCTGCGCGCCGCCCTGCAGCGCCGCGGGGTGCGGGTGCGCGCCCGCTGACGGAGGCCCCATGGCGACCATGAACCTGACCCTGGCCCAAGCCCGGCGCGCCTGGGTGGCCCACCAGCACGGCGGGTCCTTCACCCAGGTGCCCGGCGGCTGGCTGCGGGCGCTGGGCGGGGTGGACCCCTACCTGGCCCTGCGCGCCCGCGACCCCGGACTCACCCGGCCCGCCCTGGACGGCGCGCTGGCTGCCGGCACCGTGCGGGTGGTCCCCGGGGTCCGCGGCTGCATCTGGCTCAGCCGGGCGCAGGACGTGCCGCTGGCGTTGCGGGTGGCCGCCGCCCATGATCACCGCCGCATCGTGCGCGAGCTCGATGGCCTCGGCGTGGGGCCATCCCAACGCGCAGCCCTCATGGACGCCGCGCTGGCCGCCATCGGCGACGGCGCCCTGACGCCCCGCGAGATCGCTGCGCAGGTCGCGGCCGATCTGAACCCGTCCCTGGGCGAGGCGGGCAAGAAGAAGGGCCTGTCCACCCCCCTGCCCTCGGCGCTGCGCCTGCTGGAGCTGGCCGGCCGCATCGAGCGCATCGCCCCCTCGCTGGCCACCAACCGCTATGCCTGGCGGGCGGCGGCCAGCGACCCCTTCGGCCTGGGCCCCGATCCCGGCGTGGACGCGAAGGCCCAGGCCACCGCCCTGGCCCGGCACTACCTGCGACACGCCGCCCCGGCCGACCTGGACGCCTTCCGTGAGTGGAGCAACCTGGGCAAGCGGGCCGCCGAGCAAGCCCTCCAGGCCGTGGGCGCCGTGCCAGTCACCGTCGCGGGCGAACCCGCCTTTGCGCTGCCCGAACAGCTCGAAGGCCTGACCCACGCGCCTCCCAGCGGGATCCTGCTGATCCCCGGCCTGGACAACCTGTGCTCGATGCAGCGGCCGGCCCGGCTGGCCGACGGCGCCCACCACGGCGTGCCCCTGCCGAAGATGATGGGCCGTGGGACCATGCCGCTGGGCGAGGTGCGCTGGCTGCACAACCGCCCGATCCTGGAAGACGGCGTCTGGATCGGCCTGTGGGGCTACGATCTGGACGCTCGCCGGGTCATCACGGGCTACTTCGCCGCCCCCGACGCCGCCCGGCGTGCGGCGGTGGACCGCGCCGCCGAAGCGCTCACGGCCTTCATCCGCGACGAGCTGGCGGACGACGTGCGCAGCTACGACATCGACAGCGAGGCCAAGATCCGGGCCCGCGACGCCCTGGTCCGCGACCTGGTGTCGTAATCGCACGCAACACTGCCGGATCGGCGCCGTCCCGGGCGCGGATCTCGGCCTCGGAGGTGCCCATGCGGCCGTTCGCCCCCCTGCTCGCCCTTGCCGCGCTGCTCACCGGCTGCTGGACCGACCACCACCGGGTGGCCGACGTGGCCTGGAGCGAAGACGACCAGGCCCAGGCCTGGATCGAGCACCGCTATGAACAGAAGGACAGCGTGGGCTCGGGCCTCATCGGCAGCCCCAAGCGCCGCAACCACAGCCTGCGAGTGGGGGTACGTCGGCCTGACGGCAGCGGCGCCCGCTTCGTCACCCCCTGGCTGCCCGGCGAGCCCGCGGCCGGCGACCTGTACCTGCAGCGGCAGGCCGGCTACGTCCTCTACAGCGTGCAGCGAGGCGACGCCCGCACCGTGGCGGCGGCCCCGTTGAACGGCGGCGACCCCTGGGCTCTGCGCACCGCCGACACCGAGGGCGCCTGTGGCGATCTGCGCGGGCTACCCAACCCCGCCGGGGACGTCATCGCCGTGTTGGAGCGGTTCGGCGTGGCCGAAGGCCCCGGCTGCGACGCCCAGGACGTGCGGATCACCTTCTTCGAAGCCGCCAGCCGAGCGGTGCTGGACGACGTGTCGGTGACCATCGACGCGGGCGTGGAGTGGGCCTGGGACCAGGGCGCCCTGTTCGTGTGGAACTTCCGCGGCACCACGTGGCGGTTCGCGCCGGGTCAGCCCCCCGCGCCCGCCGAGCGCCCTGCCTGCACCTGGCCACGCACCGCCAGCAGCAACACCTCGGCGGACGGGATCACCCTCGAGACGGGCACCCCTGCGGCGCCCATCGCCGTGGCCGGCCAGGGCCCGCCCCCCTGCCGCTAGGCCCCCTGGGCCCGCACCCGCTACTTGCGGACGCGCACTTCCCCACCCGCGATGGGCGACCCGGACGGGCCGCTCCAACCCAGCTCGCCGCCCACATCCTCGGCGATGGGCCCGGGGCGCGACGGCTTCTCGCTCGTCCGCGCCACCGCCGCCTCGTGGACCCACGCCTCGAGATCCGCCGCCGCCTTGCTGAAGGGCCGCATGGCTGCGAAGCCCGCCTGCACCTGCTCGAACAGGGCCCGTGGCACGTTGTGCGGCCAGTAGCTGGTGCCCTTCGGCACCGTGGGGTGCAGCATGGGATCGTTCCCGGTGGCGTCGCGCTGACTCAGCCCGGGGTAATCGTAGCTGTTCAGCACCAGCCCCAGCAGCCTGCAGCGGGGGTGCCCCGCGTCGCCCACCGGCTCCAGCGCCGCGCGGAGGGTGGCCGCCACCTCGGCGCTGGCCCAGGTGTGCTCACCCACCAGCACCAGCACTACGTCCGCCTCGCCCAGGGTCACCTCGCCCGGCGCCTCGGCGGGGGTCTCCCCCACGATCCGCGCCCCCAGGGCCGCCTTTACCTTGTCGGTGCCGTACTCGTCGTCCTCGTGCCCCACGTGGCACAGGTACACCCGCTCGAAGCCGTCGCTCATGGCGCATCCTCCCCTGTGGATCGACGCACCCAGCTTGCCACAGCTCGGGCCGGATGCCGAAGGCCCGCGCATCGGGCATAGTGCCCCCATGAAGCCGCTCCGCCTCGACCCCAGCGCCCTGTTCGATCTGGCTGAGGCCGCCCTGGTGGCCGGCCTGGACCGCGACACCTTGCTGCTGGGCCTGCCGCCCCTCTTCAGAGCCGCCCTGCCCCGCAAGCCGGCCCCCGTGGATCAGGTGCTCAGCGATCTGGACCGGCTGAACACCACCCCGGCCCTGCGCGGCTTCCCGGGGCACCCGCTCATGGCCTGGCTGCACAACGCCGAGCGGGCCACCCACGACGCCGAAGCCCAGGCCACCTTCGCCCGCGCCCGGCGCACGCTGATGGGCCAGCTCGCCACCGCCCCGGCCGAGGTGGTGGATCAGGTGGCCCACAGCCAATCCCAGGGACTCAGCCGGGGTCAGCGGGGCGTCTTCCTGAGCTACGGCACCCCCGATCGCGCGGCGGTCGACCCCCTGTACGACGCCCTGCGCGCGCGGCTACCCGCCGACGTGCCCATCTTCCAGGACCACCGCAGCATCAAGCCGGGCACCAAGTGGTTCGACGTGCTGTACGAGGCCCTGGGCCGCGCCTCGCTGGTGGCGGCCTGGGTGACACCACGCTTCCTGGCGGCCAACTACTGCAAGTGGGAGCTCGGCGTCGCCGCGGGCCGCGGCGCCCGTCTGGTGCCCATCTTCCCCGAGGGCACCGCCCTGGCCGACGTGCCCGCCTACATCACCCAGAGCCAGGGCCTGCGGCCCACCGACCCCCCCGACTACGGCGCGCTGGCCGAGGCCTTGGCGGGCGCCCTGGACGGCGCCGGAGGCGGCGCCGCGGGCTGAGCCCGCCGCACGCTCACCTGCAGCCGCTGGTCATCCAGCGTCGTGGGCCCCCACACCGGATCCCCGGCCCGCCCCGGCAAGTCGGTACTCGCCAACACCGCCCCTTCGGATCCCTGGGCCTCGACCACGGTGGGCGGCCCCGCCTGCCGAGCCACCACCACCTCGCCCCCGACGGCCACCGCCGGCCCCTCGAACAGCGCCAGCACCTCGAACCCCGTGCGCGGCCCCGTCCACGTCCGGTCCTTCATGCGCACATCCTTCGCGGTCACCGCCACCGGCCGCCCGTCGACCCACAGGCTCAGCCCCTGCTGCACCCGCGGCAGCAGCAGCAGCCCTTGCCCCAGCCGCTCCGCCGGCCGCCGCAGCCGGCGATCCCCATCGCCATCCAGCCGCTGCCGGAGCTGCTCGGCCTCGACCCCATCGGGCAGCGTCCAGTGGATTACCAACTGCGTCGCCGTCGGTGTGATCTGCACCAGCACCCGCCGCGTGGGCTCCTGCGTGTGTGCCCCCGCCCGCCCCACGACGCAAAGCCCGAGCATCAGCCCGAGCACCGCCGCCAACCTCGCGCCCGATGATCTCACCGCCATCGCCCCCACACGCCGACCCCCGCACCCTAGCACCCCGAGCGAACGCAACGCGCCTGGACGCGGCCCTGCCGCGTGCGCGCGCCGGTCCAAGGCCCACAGCGGCAGATGCTCACAACGGGGCAGCAGGGCGTGGCCGCCGAGGTTTTTCGGTTTGTGTTCTTGGCAGTCCACCAGGTGTTCGACCCGCTGGAGTTGTGCGCCGCGGTCCGCGGGTCCGAGCGGCTGGCCCGGGTCGCCGTGGTGCGCCTGAGTACCAGGTCGCGGTCCGAAGCCACGTCGGAGATGACGAGCACGACAGAGACTCGGTTCAACATGCACCTCCGTGCCGTCCGCGGCTACCTGTTGCTGTGCGCCTCAGCTCGGCCCGCGCGCGCGGCTTCTGGCCGCGATCGCACCCACGGAAACCTCCGCCGCTGCGCTCTCCACCCGGTCGATGGCTTCGCTGCCTTGGCGGGTCTCGGCGCCAGGGACGCTGTCCCTGGGACCCTGCTGGGGGCAGGGCGCCCCCAGACCCCCGCCACTTCGAACGACCGCTCTTGGGGCGGCAACCGGGTTTCCGTGTTGACTGGCGGGGGGCCCGCCCCCCGCACCGGCGACCTGCGGTCGCCTCCCCCAACCGCAGGCGCTCCGGGCACAAGTCGCGGTGGATCGGCTGCGCTCCGGGCCGAGGTTGAGGCGGGTCGCCGGGCGCTCCGTGCCGACGTTCAGGCGGATCGGCCGGCGCGCCAGACACAGGCTGGGATGGATCGCCTGCGCCCCGGGCACAGGCTGGGGCGGAACGCCTGACAGCGCCGCGCCCCCGCCCCTCGCCCTCACCCCACCCAGCGCGCCTGCCACAGCCCGTACAGGCTGGCGTTCGGCGAGGCCGCGTAGCCCGTCAGGCCCTTGCGGCGCACCACCACCACGTCTTCGTGCCACAGGCTCAAATACGGCAGATCCTCGGCCACAAGCCGCTGAATCTGTTGATAGATCGCTGCCCGCTCGCCCTCGGGCGCCACCCGCCCCTGATCGATCAGCGCCGACACCTCGGGGCGCACGTAGGCCCCGCGGTTGCCGCCGCGGTTGGGCTCGCTGGGCGTGGGCACCCGCTCGCCGTGGAAGATCCAGTTGTAGAAGTGGGGCTCGCTGGGGTCGCCCCACTGCAGCATGTAGGCCTGGAAGTTGCCCGACTTCACGTCGCTGAGCAGGGTGCCCACCTCGAAGGCCTGCACCTGCAGATCCACGCCGATCTTCGCCAGATCGGCGGTCATCACCCGGGCCAGGTTCCGGCGGAACTTGTCGGTGTTGACCTTCAGCTCGATGGTCAGGCGCACGCCGTCGGGGCCCGGCGGGAAGCCAGCGGCGTCGAGCAGGGCCGCCGCCTTGGCGGGGTCGTGGGGGTAGCGGGCCTGATCGGGTGCGTAGGCCCAGTGGCTGGCGGGCAGCATGCCCTGGGCCGCCGTGGCCACCCCCCGGAACTTGTGGCGGATGATGCCCTGCCGGTCGATGCCGTGGGCCAGGGCCTGGCGCACCCGCACGTCGGCCAGCGGGCCCTGCCGCAGGTTGAAGCAGATGTAGCTGTAGGCCGTGCCCGGGAAGGTGTCGACGGCCAGCCCGGGGCGGCTTCGCATGGCGTCGGCCAGGCGGGGGCTCACGGCGTTCTGCACCAGATCCGCGGCGCCGCCCAGCAGGGCCAACAGGCGGGTGTTCTGGTCGGTGACCGCCCGCACCACCACGTAGGGCAGCGTGGGGCGGCCGCGCCAGTAGCGGTCGTGGCGGGCCAGCACCACCTCGTGGCTGTCGGTGCGGCTCTGAATCGCGAACGGGCCCGCGCCCATGAGCGGGGCCTTGCCCTCGACGTAGCGGGCAGGCAGCACGCCCACCGACAGGTCGCTCAGGTACGGGGCGTGGGGGGCCTCGAGGATCAGCCGCACGCGGTCGGCGCCTTGCGTCTCGATGCGGCGCAAGCGCTCGTGCACCGTGCGCAGGGGGCTGCCCAAGGCCTTGTCGCGCACGCTCTCGAGGGTGGCGGCCACGTCGCGGGCGGTCACCGGGCTGCCGTCGTGGAACAGGGCCCCGGGGCGCAGGCGCACGTCGTAGATCTCGGGCGCCGGCTGCTCGATGGCCGCCGCCAGGGCCGGCTCGGGGCGCCCGCTGGGGGTGTTCACGGTGGTCAGGCCGTCGAAGGCCAGGTGGATGAGCTTGCCCGGCCAGGCCCGGGTGTTCAGCCGGGGGTCCAGGGTGCCCTTGAGCTGCTCGGGGAACAGCACCACCACCCGCTGATCCACGGGGATGCCGTCGCCGGGGGCGCGGGTGTCGCGGCAACCGGCGAGGGCGGCGAGCCAGGGCAGCGTGAGGAAGGTGCGGCGATCCACGGCGGTCGTCATAGCAAGGTGCGCCGCGGGCCGGTAGCGCCCGGCGGTCGGGATGGGCACACTCCCGCCATGCGAACCCTGCTGCTCTTGCTCATCGGGGCCCTGGCCGCCCCCGCCGCCGTGGCTCAGGGCCGCGCCGGCACCGGCCCCGCGCCCATCGCCGACGCCGTGAACGCGCTGCTGGCCGACAAGGCCCTGAACGGCGCGAAGATCGCCATCTTCGCCGCCCGCGCCGACGGCACCGGCAAGCCCCTGTACGCCTACGAGGCCGACACCCGCCTTCACCCGGCGTCGAACACCAAGGTGGTGACCACGGCCGCCGCCCTGGTGAGCCTGGGGCCCACCTTCGCCTTCCGCACCGACCTGTTCGCCGAGGACATGATCGAGGGCAAGGCGAAGGCGCTTTACCTGCAGGGCCGCGGCGATCCGCGGCTGTACAGCGAGGAGCTGTGGAAGCTGCTCGACGAGGCCCGCTTCGAGGGGCTGCGGGCCGTCGAGGGCGACGTGGTGGTGGACGACAGCTACTTCACCGAGCGCTACGAGCCGCCCGGGTACGAAGAGAAGCCCGACGATGACGCCAGCTACCGGGCGCCCAGCGGGGCGCTGAGCCTGGATCTGAACGCCGCCGAGATCACGCTGCTGCCGGGCGCCAACGTGGGCGATCCGCCCGTGGTGCGGCTGCGGCGGGCCCGGGACTACTTCGTCATCGAGAACGGCGCCACCACCACCCGCCGGGGCCGCGAGCGCCTGGCCCTGCAGGCGAAGCGCGCCGCGGACGGCCGCACCCGGCTCATCGTCAGCGGGCGCATCGCGCAGAACCACCCGGGCATCACCGTGCGCCGCCGCATCGACCACCCGGCCCTGTACGCGGGCTACGCAGCGAAGCAGCTCCTCCAAGAGATGGGCATCCAGGTGAAGGGCAAGGTCCGCGTGGGCGCCGTGCCGGGCAAGGGCGTGCGCCGGCTGGGCCTGCACTACAGCCAGCCCGTCAGCCGCCAGATCCTGGACGTGAACAAGTGGTCCATCAACATGATGGCCGAGGCCCTGGTGCGGGCCATGGGGCGGGTGCGGGGCACCGGCGGCGACTGGGCCGGCGGCGTGCCGGTGGTCACCAAATTCCTCAATGAAGACGTGGGCATCAAGGGGTTCACCTACACGAACGGCTCGGGACTGTTCGGCGCCACGGCCTTCTCGCCCCGCGAGCTGGTGAAGGTGCTGCAGCACATGCACGGCCGCACGCCGGCCCTGCCCGAGTTCGCCGCCAGCCTGGCCCTGGGGGGCCGCGACGGCACGCTGCGGCGACGCTTCCGGGGCAGCGATCTGGGGCGGGTGCGGGCCAAGACCGGCACCCTGAACGGGGTGAGCTGCCTGACGGGCTACGTGCACATGGCCGACGGCTCGGTGGCCGCGTACAGCGTGCTGGTGAACGACCACAAGACGTCGGCCTGGCAGGTGTGGAAGCTGCAGGATGGCCTGGTGGACGCCCTGGCGGCCTACACGCCCTGACAGCCTGCGCGTCGCTGATCCGAGGCAGCGCTCAGTTCACAGCGGCTTGGACTTGGCGGCGTCTTGAAGGTCCTCGCGAAGCCAGCGGAGGGCGAGGTTGATGCGTCGCCGGACACGCTGTCTCCAGACGTCCCGGGTGACCTGCTCGGCCCCGTCGAGCGTGACGGATGCGGTCAACCCCCTACGATCCAGAACCCACCCATCGCCGCGCGTCTCTTCTCCGGGCGGACCGACCCTGTTCAACAGCTCGGGAAAGTGTATCGGACACGCTTCCAACAGGATCGCGTCCTGTGCCCAGGGCGGCCCGCCACGACCCGGTGCGATCAGGCCCTCAATCCACAGCGCCAGGTACAGCAGATCCCGACGCTTGAAGCGCGGCAAGGCCGCCTGCAGGAGAGCCTGGACCTCAAGAGTGTGTGCGGTGGACTCGCCAACCCACTCCGCAAGCCAGTCCTCAGGCAGCCAGCGTTGCATGGTCGTCGCGATTCGCTGCTCCAGTGCGGCTGCTCGCATTGCCGCGCGCTGACCGACCCGCCCAGGGAACTGCGAGAGCCGTGCATATCCCGTCCATACGACCCGATCGGGGCACCGAGTCTGCCTGTATTCCAGCGCACGCACCTCGGCGAAGGCTGCCCACTCCAACGCCCCCAGGTGCTGAAGCCGGCGCGCCACGTCCCGTTGATCATGCTCAAGCTGCCTGAGAGCCTCTTCGCCGCGTCCTGGCAACTTGGAGGCCGTTTCAAGCTCCCAATCCGACCAGTGATCGAGTGTCCGGGGCAGGCCCTCCAGTTCGTTGGGTAGCGGGAGGCAGATCCGGTCCACTCGGATGGACCACAGGTCGGGGGCGACCTCCCAAGCGAGACGATGAAACCACGCTGGTCCGCAGACCAAGAGTGCTTGCTGTTGGCGCTCCACGAGACGGTTGCGATCCAAGTTGAGCCAGGCAAACAGCGCCCTCCACCCATCGGCAGAAGGCCCCTCGACGACCTCACGAGCCACCAACAACAGCGGCTCGTCAGGGGGCGCCTCGACAATCCTCATGCGACTGCCCTCGGTCGCAGCCTCGTAGCCGTCGAACTCCAGCCAAGTTGCCTCTGCCCCCCATTGCCGGAAGCGCTGCGCCACCACGGCCGACACGAGCGCCGTCGGCTGCTCGACAGCCAGCAGGCCGAAGCCGTCCATCAGGTCCAGGACATCCAGCAGCCGCTCAAAGGCGGCGTCGAAGGCCAGGTCCTTTGCGCTCAATCCTGCAACTGGAACAGCGGCGCGTGTCGGGAGTGGTCGCGCAGCAAGGGGTGCACGTCGAACCACTCCTCACCGTTGCGGTAGGCGAGGATGATGTTGCGCTGTACCAGGCGACCGAACTGCCGCACCGCAGCGTCGTCGTCCTGAGGCGCGGCGTGGGTCCGTGCGACCGCCTGCAGCAGCGCTCTCTGATCCGCGCGGTACACGTGCCCGTACTGTTCGGCGACCTCGTTGATGATCTCCGCGATCTGAGTGGCACCGAAGGGCGCCTCCCGGTTGCGGTGGATCAGTCCCCGCGCCATCCGGAGAAGATCGCGGGGGTAGCCCCCCGAAGCCAAGATCATCGGGTCCAGCACGCTCGGGTCGGGGAAGCAGCGGTCGAAGTGCTGCCCGAAGCGCTTCTGAAGCAGGCGTCTCAGGCGATCCATGCCCTGGCGCTTCGGGCTGCGATCCCGCTCGCGGACACCGACCATGGGCTGCACCTCCGCCGGGCCGGAGTGGCGCGTATCAATGCCCGGATGTTGGAACCGCAGCCCCAGCGGGAACGTGTAGACCACGTGCGCAGCGACCTTCAGCAGCTCTGCTTGCCGCACGAAGAGCTGTTCCAGGCCGAGCTCCGTGGACTCAGCCCGACCCGGATCCACGGGCGAAATCTTCTCGAGGCTGTCGAAGAGGACGACCACCCGTTCGACCCGAGCGGCCTTCCGCAGCCGGTCGACGGACTCGATGATCGAGGCGTTGGCCTCGAAGACGAAGCCGCTCAAGCGGTCGCTCAGCGCCTCGCGGACCCTGCTGATGAAGCTGGGGTTGCGCCGAAACTCCCCCATCAGCTGGAGGTGGGCCTCCTTGGTCCCCGCTTGAGCCTTGAACCCGGTGAGATCCACATCGGTCTCCACCAGGAACTTCCACAAGCGCGCGAGGTAGCTGTCGGCGGCGTCCGGATCCCGACCCTCGGCCTCGGTCGCGGCGCGATCAAGCTCGTGAGCCATCACCCTCAACACGTCCGCGATGTGCGGCGTCGCATAGAGGTCGATGTACTCGGCGCCGTCCACCAGCAACGCGCGCGTCGGGGTCTCCTGATCGGCGTTCAGCCGCGCCTGGAGCCGGCGCAACTCAGTGGTCTTCCCGGTGCCGGGGAAGCCCGTGAAGAGCAGCGTCGAGCGCCCCCTGGGATCGGCATCATCCAGTGCCTGGAAGAGCGCCCGCGCCACGGGAGACAGCTCGCCCTTGGCCTGGCCAAAGAGCTCTACGTAGCGATCATCCCCCGGATCCAGTGGCTGCTCCGGTCGGAGGTTTGCCACCAACTCCCGCCGGGTCTGCTTCGACAACTCGATCATGCGGGCAGTCTGGCACGAAGCCCCAGCGCGGGCCAGCGATCGCGCCTGGACGAAACGCCGGTCGGCCTACAGCCGGGCGGCGATCCCCACGCTGCCCAGGATCCACAGCGGCCAGCTCGTCCAGGTCGCGGCCTCGCCCACCCGCAGCACGGTCCGGCTGAAGGCCGCGCGCACGTCGCCGGTGCCCACCAGCGACCAGCGTTCGTCGATGGGGACGTCCAGGCGCCCCCGCCCACCGGCGGACAGCAGCGGCGCCCACACGGTCTGCGCGTCGGGCAGGTCCAGGCCCTGGGCCCGCTGCAGGCCCGCCGCGGCCACGACGCA
>JACKDL010000062.1 GCA_020633555.1 Myxococcales bacterium
CGACCAGGCCCCCGAGGTGGCCTTCGCCGCAGCCCTGGCCTGGTGCGGCCGCGCGGACCTCGACCCGGCCACCGAGGCGCCGGCGCTGGCGCCTGCGCTCCGCGCGGTGCTGGCGGGCCCGCCCGAGGCGGCCTTGGCCGCCCTGGATCACGCCGAGAGCTCGGTCCGGCTGCTCGCGGTGACCCGCGCCGCGGCCGCCCTGCCCACGGATCCCCGGGCCCGTGAGCGGCTGATCCGGCTGGCGGACGGCGGCCCGGCGGGTGCCGACCGGTGCGCCGCCACGCTGGCGCTGGCCCGCGCCGGCGACGGCACCGCCCCCGATCTGGTGGTGAAGGGCCTGCGCGACGATCCCGATGACGAGGGCCTGGCCTGGCTCCAACTGGCCGCCGCGGCCCTGGGTGAGGCCGCCGTGGGCCCGCTGGCCCGGCGGCTGCGCGTCGAGCCCGAGCGGCGGGCGCCGGCGTTCCTCGCCACCCTGCGGGCGCTCCCGCTGACCGAAGCGGTGCCGTCCCTCCTGCGTGGGCTGGAGGACGCCCGGTCGGGGGCGCTGGAGGGCGCGCTGGCGGCCACCATTCACGCCGGTGGCCCAGCCGTCCGGGCCGCGGTGGATCAGTGCCTGGAGCAGCCCGATCGGGGCCTGCTCGCGCCCGGCCTGCGCTTCCTCGCCGTGCACGCCACCGCCGTCGATCTGCCCCGCCTGATGGCCCTGCACGACCACCACCCGCCGCTGCGGGGCATCCTGTTGAACCTGGTGGAGGGCTTCGGCCGCGCAGCGGTACCCGCGCTGGAAGCCCGCATCCTGGCCGGCGGCGATGACGAGCCGCTGGCTCGCCTGGAGGCCCGCCTGGCGCGCCTGCTCGCCTGCGAGCCCGAGGGGCCCGCGTGAAGCGATACGCACTGGTCAGTGGGGCCATGGTGGCGGTGTTCCTGGCCCTCTTCGGCCTGGCGGTGGCGCTGGATCTCACGGTGCTCACCGAGGACCCCCGCCCCTGGATGGGCGGGGGCGGGGCGTTGACCGCCGCCGCCGTGGGGGTGGGCCTGCTGGTCGTCGACGTGCTGCTGCCCGTGCCGTCGAGCGTCGTGATGGTGCTCCACGGGGCCTGGTTCGGGGTGGTGGGCGGCGCCCTGCTCTCCCTCGCCGGCAGCGTCCTGGCGGCGGCCTTCGGCTTCTGGCTTGGCCGGCGCGGCCGCGGCGCGCTGGACCGGCTGGTGACCCCCGCCGAGCGGGCCCGCGGGGACGCGCTGCTGGCCCGCTGGGGGGCCGCCGCGGTGGCCCTGACCCGCCCACTGCCGATGCTGGCCGAGGCCGTGGCCATCCTCGCCGGCACGTCCCCCATGGGCTGGCGAGCGCTGCTCGGTGCGGCCGCCCTGGGCAATCTGCCTCCGGCGTTGGTCTACGCCATCACCGGGGCCTACACCCGCGAGCTGGCCGACGGGTTCTGGGTCTTCGGCGGGGTGGTGCTGATCACCGGCGGCTTCTGGCTCGCCGCGCGCCGCGCCGCGCAGCCCGACGGGGCGGCCCCATGAGTACCCTGCGCTTCGCCGATCTGGCCGCGCTGGAGGCGTCCGGGCGACCCTTCGTCTTGGCCACGGTGGTGGCGACGGCCGGCTCCACGCCGCGGCTCGCTGGCGCCCGCATGGCCGTCACCGCCGAGGGCCAGGTCGGCACCGTGGGGGGCGGCGCCTTCGAGCACGAGGTGGTGCGCACCGCCCGCACCCTGCTCAGCAGCGCCGATCACCGCGTGGCCGCGCTGGAGGTGAACCTGGTGCGCGACCTGGGCATGTGCTGCGGAGGCCAGATGAGCGCGTTCCTGGAGCGGATCGACCCGCCCGCCCGAATCTGGATCTTCGGCGGAGGCCACGTGGCGGCTGCGCTGGCGCCGGTGCTGGTGGGGCTGGACTTCCAGGTGATCGTGGTGGACGAGCGGGCCGAGTGGGCTGATCCAGCCCGCTTCCCCGCGGCGGTCACGGTGCGGGACACTGACCCCCAGGACCTGCTGCGCCGCGAGTCCCCCCGCCCCACCGATCACGCGCTGGTGGTGACCCATGATCACGGCCTGGACGAGACGCTCATCCGGCTGCTGGCGCCGCACCCGCTGGCCTGGCTGGGCCTGGTGGGCAGCCGCGGCAAGTGGGCCCGCTTCCGGCGACGGCTCGAAGCCCGCGATCTGGATCCCGCCGCGCTCGATCGAGTGCGCTGTCCCGTGGGCGCCGACATCGGCGCCGTGACCCCCGCCGAGATCGCCGTCAGCATCGCCGCCGATCTGGTGGCCCACCGGCACAAGGTGAGCCCATGAAGTCCCTGCTCGCCTGGCTCGTGCTGGCTCCGCTGCTCACCGGATGCGTCGAGGAGGTCGCGCTGGGCGTGGTGACGCCCCTGCAGCGCACCCCGGCGGTGACCTGCATCCCCGATGACGGCGTGGTGCTGCTGCCCGAGCTGGGGCGCCCCGTGCACGCCCGCGTGCTCCGCGATCCGCCCGCCTACGGGCTGCGCCTGCAGGCCCGCCTCGAGGCCCCCGGCCTGGAGCCGCAGGTGCTGCACCCCGACGAGCGGGTACAGATCGGGGCCCAGGCCTTTCGGGTGGATGTCGAAGCGCGCCTGCGCGACGGGCGGCTGCACACCGCCCAGGTCTGCCTCACCCGGGAGTAGGCCGGGCCGCCGGATCTGAGCGAAGTGCCTACCGCTCGCAGGCCCCGCCCCAGGGGGGCGCCAGGGGATCGCCGTACAAGGCCGCCAGCTCGGCGCAGCTCAAGGCGCCGTCGCCGTTTCGATCCAGCGGCACCTGACCGGCCGGCCCGTTCAGCCGGATCCAGGCCACATTGCCCTGCCCGTCCGCCCGGCGCCGGCCCCGCAGCACGCGGGTGGCAGGCCCACCCAGCACGGTCTGCCGGGTGCGGGCGCTGGCGACGCCCTGCAGCAAGAGGGCGTTGATTTCGGTGAGCAGGTCGAAGACCACTTCGGTGCGCCGGGCCACCCAGGCGATGGTGGGCACGGGCCCGTCGCCGCGCACGGTGATCCCCGGGTGGCCGTCGCCGTCCTGGTCAACCACGCCGCTCAGATCCGCCGCCGCGATGCCCGTGGGCTCGGCGGGCGGGGCCGCCCCCTCGGCCAGGCCCCAGGTCTCGACCCAGGCGAGCTGCAGCCGAGGCTGGGCGCTGGTGGGGTCGAGCTGACCGGCCACCGCCGAAGGGGGCAGCGCCGCCAGCAGGGCGTCGGCGGGGACCTGGGCGGCGCACGTGCCGGAGCCATCGCGCACGGGGCTCTGCTCGATGCGGCAGGTGAGCACGGTGCCCGCCACGGCAAAGCCGTCCTGGCAGAGCTCGGCCACGGCGTAGCGGGTGACCACCTCGGCCTGGGACCCCACGCCGGGCCCCGAGAGCGTGGCCGCGGTCTCGAAGCGCACCGCCCACAGGCCTGCCACGCTGGGCACCGTGCCCGCGCGGCACCCGCGGATGGGCAGCGCGCGGGCGCCCGGGTCGTACACCGCGGCGTCCGCGCCGCCCGCCACGCCGGCGTCAGGTGGGACCTCGTCGCGTTCACAGCCAGCCAGCAGGGCCAGCGCCCCCAGCGCCCCCAGCGCCCACGGGCCGTTCATTGGCCGATCACCTGCGGGCGGATCACTTGCCGTGCTGGGCGTCCAGGTAGGCCGTCAGGGCGTCGGCGGTCTTCTGGAAGTTGGGCTCGATGGTCTTCGTGACGAAGCCCTCGATGGCCGGCTGCGCCTTCTTGAGCAGGAACCCGGGCATCATGCCCTTCAGATCAAGGCTCAGCTCGCCCTCGATGCGCATCTCGGTGTGGCCCGCCGCGGTCTCGTGGTAGGTGGTGGCGCCCTTGCAGTTCACGCGCTCGGTCAGGAAGCCCATCTCCAGGCGCCAGTCGCACCGCCAGGCGGCCTTGTCCCAGTGGGCGTGGTCCAACCAGTTCATCTGCTCGGGCTTGACGAACTTCCGGGCCACCGCGGGCACCTCGCTGCTGGCGGCCTGCCACCGGTTGACCAGATCCACGATCCCGTCCGTGGGCCGGTCTTCCTTCTCGACCGTGATGCGGTCGATGTTCGGCATGTACTCCGCCAGGGCGGGCAGTTGGCTGCACATGGCCTCGTACACCGCCTCGCGGGGGTACGGCACCGTGGTGACGACGCTGAGCTTCATGGGTCCTCCGATGGGTCGCCGCGCGGGCGCCGCCGCATGATAGCAGCGTTTGCGCCCGACGCGAGCCGCGCGCGCTTGGCGCACCGGCGGCCCGCCGGCATATCATGCCCGGCGTCCACCGCGAAGGGAGACCGCCATGGGTACCGGCCGCTCGCTGCGCCTCCGCCCCCGCCCGCTGACCCGCTGGGTCCCGTGCAAGAAGTGCCAGGGCTTCGGCTACGTCAATCTGGGCAAGCTCTGCGGCACCTGCCGCGGCTTTGGCCAGATCTGGGTGGACGACTGAGCCGTAGCCGCCTGTCCGCCGCCCCAAAAGAGAACGCCCGCCACCTCATGGAGGTGACGGGCGTGGAGCGCACCTTGCGGTGGACAGCGCGCCTTGGGGGGGAGCGGGGAGCTGTCGACGTCCAAGCTAGCGGAGGCCTCCGCCGCCCGCACTGGGTGGAATCACCCAGGTGCCCTGACGCCCGGAGGCCTCACCCCCACCGCTGCTGATCGATGCGCGCGATCTGCTCGCGCAGATCCTGCACCTCGCGCTGCCAGTACCGCACGGTGCCGAAGTGCCCGAAGGTCCGCCGAAAGGTCGGGTCGTCGAACCGCCGGGCGATCCAGGTGCTGTAGTGGATGAACCGCAGCGCCCGCAGGGGCTCCACCAGGCCCAGCCAGGCCGGATCGAAGTCCCGCTGATCGGTGTAGCCCTCCAACAGCACCTGCCGCTGGCGGGCGCCCTCGGCGTCGAAGCTGGGCGCCAGCATCCACACGTCCTGGGCCGCCGGCCCCACCAGCATGTCATCGAAATCGAGGAACACCGGGCCCTCGGGGGTCCACAGCAGGTTGCCCGGGTGGCAGTCCCCGTGGATCCGGTGCATGGGCACGTCCTCGAACAGCGGCTCGATGCGCGCCACCAGCGCCTCGACCGTCGCCACATAGGCCGGGGCGACCTCGGCCGGCAGGGCCCCGGTCTGCTTCAGGGCCGCCAGGTTCTCCAGCCCGTAGGTCGCCGGGCTCAGTACCGGGCGGTGGCGCGCGTCGCCGGCCTCGCCCACCGTGTGGATCTCGGCCAGCAGCCCGCCCAGGGTCCGGAGCTGCTCGTCGTTGAGCTCGGCCGGCGCCCGCCCCGCCACCCGGTCGAAGACGGCGTAGTGGATCCCGGCGGCCGCGCCGCCCAGGGTCCCGAGGGTGTCGTCGTCGTCGGTCAGCGAGAGCGGCAGCGCCACGGGCACGTCCGCCTCGTCCAGGTCGAACAGGAACTCGTGCTCCTCATCCAGGGCGTCCAGCGACCACCGGCCCGGCCGGTAGAACTTGCCCACCACCCAGCGCCCGTCATCCAGCTCGAGCTGGTACACCCGGTTCTCGTAGCTGTTCAGGATCTGGAACCGACCCGTGGCGCGCCGCCCGTCGATCTCCACGGCGTCCAGCACCTGCATGGGGTCGAGCTGGTTGAACCGCCCCGCCAGCGGGTGCGCACCGAACAGCTTGCTCACGGGGCCGCCTTGCCCAGCAGCGCCGCCGCCGCTGGCAGGTCGTTGCCGATGACGTACGTGCCGTCCACGATGAGCACCGGCCGCCGCAGCAGGTTGTTGTGGGCGCCGATCAGGGCCGCCGCCGCCTCGGCGTCCAGGTCCACCGCCTTCAGGTTGCGAGCGCGGTACTCGGCGTTGTGCGAGTTCAGGAAGGGCTTCACCGGGCGGTCGCCGATCAGGGCCCGGACCTCAGCCGGCGAGAGCGGCTCTGCGTTGATCTCGCGGCCCTCGTATGCGACCCCCCAGGCGTCGAGTTGCTTCTTGTACTTCCGGCAGGTGTCGCAGGACTTCTTCCAGATGAACCGAACGGTCATGGCCCCTCCAGCGCGCGGCCGCCGCGCGAAGCGGCGGCACCCTACCGCGGCCGCCGCGGTTTTGCCCGGGGAACCTTCCCAGCCCGCCGCCCTGGGACCGCCGCAGGCAGGGTGCAAGGTTTTGCCCTTTGGCTTCGCGGGCTTCGTCCGTAGGGTCGTCGGTGTGGCGCCCCCCCAGACCGCCACAGAATCGACACCCCGCCCGGCCTACCCCCTCCCTCGCCGGGCGGGGTGTCGCCCCCCCTCCAGACGGCCGGACCCCGCATGAGCGAGCTCACCGATCCGGAGCGCGCCCGCTATGGGCGGCACCTCTTGCTGCCCCAGATCGGCGAAGCGGGTCAGGCGCGCCTGAAGGCCTCCCGGGTGCTGCTGGTGGGCGCCGGCGGCCTGGGGTCGCCGGCCGCGCTGTACCTGGCCGCTGCGGGCGTGGGCACCCTGGGTATCGTGGACTTCGATGTGGTGGATCGCAGCAACCTGCAGCGGCAGGTGCTGTTCGCGGACGCCGACGTGGGTGCCCCCAAGGCGCTGGCGGCGCAGGCAGCGCTCCGGGCCCGCAACCCCCACATCCAGATCATCGCGCACCGGCTGCGCCTGGAGGCCGAGAACGCCCTCGAGGTGGCCGCCGGCTACGACCTCATCGTGGACGGCACCGACAACTTCGCCACCCGCTACCTCACCAACGATCTGGCCGTCCTCACCGGCAAGCCCCTGGTGTACGCCGCCCTCTTCCAATTCGACGGGCAGGCCTCGGTCTTCGCCCACGAGGGCGGCCCCTGCTATCGCTGCCTCTACCCCGAGCCGCCGCCGCCGGCGCTGGCCCCCAACTGCGCCGAGGCCGGCGTGCTGGGCGTCCTGCCCGGGCTGCTGGGCCTGGTCCAGGCCACCGAGGCCCTGAAGATCCTGCTGGGGCTCGGCACCTCGCTGGCCGGGCGCCTGCTCACCGTGGACGCCCTGCAGATGCGCTTCCAGGAGCTGCGCATCCCCCGGGACCCGGGCTGCCCGGTGTGTGGGACCGCCCCGCGCATCACCTCGCTGGCCGACACCGCCGCGCTCTGCGCCCACCCCGACCAGCTCGTCCAGTGCCCGTGGGACCTCACCGTCGCGGACTTTGCGGCGGGGTCGGGCGCGGCTCACCTGCTCGACGTGCGCACCGCCGAGGAGGCCGCGGCCGAGACGCTGGGCGGCCAGCTCATCCCCCACGATCAGGTGGCCGCGCGGCTGGCCGAGATCCCCCGGGCCCGCCCGGTGGTGGTGATCTGCCGCAGCGGCGCCCGCAGCGCGGCGGCCACCGTCACCCTGCGCGAGGCGGGCTACGAGGCGTTCAACCTGCGGGGGGGGCTGCTGGCGTGGAAGGCGGCGGGGCACCCGGTGCAGACGCCCTGAGGGCGCCCGGGCAAGGGCCCGGCGGGGCTCGACCTCAGAGCGAGGCCTGGAACACCAGCGGGTACTCCACGGGCATGGGCGCGCCGGTGAACCGGGGGAAGCGCCAGCGCCGCACCAGGCTGGTCAGGCAGGTCTTCAGCACCGTGTTGTCGAAGCGCCGGGGGAGCTCGACGTCGGTGGCCCGCCCGTCGCGCTGCACGGTGAACTTGAGCTGCAGTTTGACCCCGCGCATGGAGCTGTCGCGCTTGAGCTGCCGCTGATAGCAGGCCTGGAGGCCCGCCTTGTTGCGCCCGATCAGCCCTGAGATCTGGCCCCGGGTGAGCTGCTCCGGCAGCCGCTCCACCGCCTGGCTGGGCGGCGCCACCTCCACCTTGCGGTTGCCATCCAGCGCCGCCAGCCCGGTGGCCGGGCGCGCCGCCTGAGTGGCCGGCGCCTTCTCGGGCGCCTTGCTCTCGGCCTGGGGCCGCCGGGGCCGCTTCGGGCGATCCTCGTCCCGCGCGGTGGCATCGCGCCGCTTGTTCGGGCCCTTCGCCACCGAGGGCGGCGCCGCGTCGGGGGCGGCCGCATCGGGCACCGCGGCGTCCGGCGCCTGGGCATCAGGCGCGGCCGCGTCCGGCACGGCGGGGCGGCGTCCGGCACCGGCGCGGGCGCCGCGTCCGCGGCCGCAGCCACGAGCGCCTGGCCCGCGTCCGGGGTCTGGGACTGCTCGGGCGAGCGGGTGAACCACCAGGCGGCCGCGCCGATCCCCCCCAGCAGCAGCAGCACCAGCGCCACCCGCCCCCAGGGCGTGTGCTTGGGCGGGGCTGCCTGGGTGATGGCGGCGATCTCGCCCTTGCGCTGGGCCACCGGGGCGTCTTCCAGGTGGTCGGCCAGGCTGGCCATCCAGTCGCCCTTGGCGGCGACGTCGGGGGCCTCGGCCGCCGGTGGCGCCTCGCTCACGGTCGGGATCGCCGGCGCCGCGCTCGGCGGCTCGACGTGCACCGGCGGGGCCGACGGCTCCTGCAAGGGCGCGGGGGGCGCCGACGGGACCACCGGCACCGAGGGCTCGCGGACTGGAGGCGCCGGGGCCTTGGGCGCAGACGCCTTGGGCGTTGGGGCCTTGGGCGTTGGGGCCTTGGGCGCGGGGGGGGCCGGTGCCTTGAGCGCCGGGGCCACCACGGGCCGCTCCGTGGACGGGGGCGGGGCCATGGCCGTCTCGTCGGGATCCCCCCCCAGGGCCGTCCACAGCGTGGTGTCCACGTCGTCGCTGATGGCGGCGTCGTGCACCTCGGCCGAGGTGTCCACGGGGTGCAGCGCGTCCACGGCAGCCGACACCTCGCGGGTGAGCAGCTCCTCCGGCCCGCGGCTCGTCTCCAGCCGGAACAGGTCGGGTGATCCCTGGATGACCGTGGCCTCGTCGTCACTGGCCGATGGCGGCGGGGGCGCCGGTCGTGCCCGTGCCGCGCGCGCAGCGGCCCGCGCCCGGACCACCCCCTGGAGCTCCGGCACCTCGCGGGCGGGGCGCCAGTCGTCCATGGTGGCGTTCCAGACCAGGTCGTCGGCCTTCACCTGCCCCTGGCGGATCTCGTCGATCAGGCGCTCGATGGGCATGGGCCCGTGCTGCATGCCCGCCGCCGCGGCGTACCACTCGGCGTCGAAGCCGGCACCCAGCGGATTCGAGAGCTGGGTGCGATCTTCCTCGGGCTGCGGCGGCGCCGGCCGGGCGGCGAGGGGCTTGGGGGCGGGCTGCCCCGCGTTGGGGTCGCGCACCACCATGATGTTCTCGCAGACCTTGCAACGGATCTTGAGAACCTTGTTGCGCACCTTCTCGTCCGAGAGGGTGTAGCGCGTGCTGCAGTGATCGCAGGTGAACTTCAACGCGCACCTTTCGCGCACGGGGGGTGGTGGGCGAGCCGTAGCCTAACAAGGCCCTCACCGGTGGGCAAACCTTGGCAGCGCCTTCTGTAACTTCACATTGCCCCCGGCCCCCCGCGTCCTTGACTGGGGTGGCTGCGGTTCACTACCATTCGCCGATTCAACGGCGCGCAAAGCGTTGAAATTACAGTGCTTCCCAGTGGTTTTTGGGGGGCTTCCAGGGGAGAAGGATCGACATGAAGCAGATGCTGCGTATCGCCGCGGCCGCGGTGGCCATTGCCGCCTGGGGCTGCGACGACGGGGGGAGCGGCGGCTCGGGTGGCGCCGACATGGCCGGCATGGGTGGTGCCGGCGGCGGCGCCGGGGGTGCCGGTGGCATGGGTGGTGGCGCCGGTGGCATGGGCGGCGGCGCCGGTGGCATGGGCGGCGGTGCCGGGGGCATGGGCGGCGCCGGGGGTGGCGCTGGCGGTGCCGGCGGCAACCAGGGCAAGGCCTTTGGTGAAGAGTGCCGCGTCCCGGCGGGCTGCGACTCCGACAGCCCTCGCTGGCCCGACTGCATCGGTGACGAGTGCGCCAGCGGCGACTGCTCCATCCCGGGCCTGGACGGCCTGGTGGGCTACTGCAACCGCGAGTGCACCCGCGACGACTTCTGCGAGGGCGCCGCGGACGGCCCGTACGGCACCACCTTCGTGTGCGAGACCGACGGCGTGAGCGGCGTGTGCGCCCCGGGCAGCGGCCAGCGCTGCGACGGCCCGGGCAACGGCGAGTGCGACAACGCCGACGAGGTCTGCGTCTTCCAGCTCATCTTCGCGGCGGACGCCACCTACGGCGCCACCTGCCAGCCCCCGCACCCCGATGGCCTGCCCGCGGGCAGCCAGTGCGACGGCGACGCGGGCCTGTACTGCGCGAACAGCAACTGCCTGTTCGGGGGCTGCCGCAACTTCTGCGACACCCAGGCCGACAGCAACTCGTGCAACGCCGACAGCGAGCAGTGCATGGACCTGCCCCTGTCGAGCGATGGCAGCATCGCCCTCGAGATGTGCGTGCCGAAGTACTGTGAGGCCGACGCCGACTGCCCGGGGGACATGATCTGCAACATCGCCCTGGACTTCCAGGGCGACCCCTACATCGTCGGCTTCTGCGCCTTCCCGAGCAACGACCCCAACGCCGCCGGCCCCGGCGAGCGCTGCGACGACGACCGCAACGTCTGCGACGTCATCTGCCTGGGCGAGGGCGACAGCAGCTACTGCGCCCACATGTGCGATGACGACAGCGACTGCGTGAACGGCACCTGCTCGATCATCAACTTCGGCATCGACAACGCCGGCAACTCGGCCCCCGCGCAGCTCTGCGTGCCGGCCACCGGCTCGGGCCGGCCCTGCACCAACAACGCCGACTGCGCCGCCGACGGTGAGAACCCCGACGAGGCCTGCGAGTACGTGGTGCGCGGCGACGTCACCGGCGGCCGCCCCCAGGGCGAGCAGTTCGCCGAGGGCCGCTGCTCGGCCATCCCCGAGGGCGCCGTGGCCGTGGGCGAGGCGTGCGACGCCGACAGCCCCTGCGCCAGCGAGGGCCTGTGCCTGACCACCGGCCGCGAGAGCTTCTGCTCGGCCACCTGCGGCACCACCGCGCAGTGCCCCGAGGGCATGGTGTGCGGCGGCCTGCAGCTCACCCAGGAGCTCGTGGCCGGCGTCTGCATCAACGACGGCGGCAGCCTGGCCCAGTGCCAGGCCGACGCGGACTGCCCCAACGAGGGCGAGTACTGCGCCTACAACCTGCTGCCCACCCCCGACGGCCCGGTGCTGGAGACCCTGTGCCGCGCCGGCCGCGAGGGCGGCGCCGGCCCCGGCCAGGACTGCAACCAGAACTCGGCCTGCCGCAGCCGCATCTGCGAGGCCCGCTCGAACCGCGTGGCGGATCCCGGCTACTGCCTGGGCGCCTGCACGGCGGACGAGCAGTGCAGCGAGGACGGCAGCATCACCTGCGAGCAGTTCGCGCTGAGCCGCGGCGAGAACCCCGACTCCCTCGAGGATGACCTGTTCGGCGGCTTCTGCGTGCCCGGCGGCCTGTGCAACACCTGCAACACCTTCGGCACCGCCCCCTGCGGCGGCGACTTCGTGTGCAGCCGGGTGCGCTACCCGCGCGAGAACGCCGACGACCTGTTCGGCGCCGCCTGCCTGCCGCCCTGCGCCGGCGAGGGCGCGGAGTGCCCCGAGGGCCACACCTGCAGCCAGGCCGTCAACGAGAACGGCGAGGCCATCGAGGGCACCTTCGCGTGCATCCCGAACGCCCCCAACGACACCTGCGTGTCGGCCCGCCCCCGGTTCTGAGCCGGTCCGCCCCGTGCCCACACGGGGCCTCATCCCCCTCACGCTGCTGATCACGGCGGGGCTCGCCCACGGTGAGCCCCCCTGCCTCGATCCGCTGATCGAGCGCGTCAGCCTGCGCCTGCGTACCGCCCCCGCGGGGCTGCGCCCCCGCCTGGCGCCCGTCCCCGACCCCGCGCTCACCTCGCACGCCTTGCGCCTCCAGGCCGACGCAGGCGAGCTGGACCTGGACTGGACGGACGCCCAGGCCGTCGAGGCCCTGCTGGCGGACACGGTGCGGGCCACCCGCGCCGCCGAGCCCGAGCACGGGGCCGACATGCTGGCGGTCTACACGGCCGGCCCCGTGGATCGCGCGCCCTTCTACCTGCCGCTCGCCAACGATGTGCGCGGCATCGGCTACGGGCGGCTGGGCCTGGCCCCCACCGAGACCTTCCGCTCCGCCGTGGATCCACGCCTGGACGGCGTCGCGTTCCTGGGCGATCTGCCCACCGCTCTGGCCGAGCCCGTCGAGGCCGAGCGCCTGTTCCTGCACGAGCTGGGGCACCGGTGGGGCGTCTACGTCCACCTGGCCGACGGGGGCGACGCCCTGCTGGGCCGCAACTGCCGTCACTGGTCGGCCTTCGTGGACGCCGGCGACGCGCCGCTGGAGGGGCACCGCTGGTCCCCGGTGGCCGGCGGTTGGCGAGCCGACGCCCCCCAGCCCCCGCTGCGCTACGCCCCGCTCACCCGGTACCTCATGGGGCTGATCCCCCTGGATGAGGTGCCGCCCATCGAGCGGCTGGCCGTGGCAGCGCCGCCCTGCGATGAGCCCGCCCGCAACGGCGAGCCCAACCCGCGCTGGCGGGCGCTTGGGCCGGCCGATCCACCCTGGGTGCAAACAGCCGAGCGCGTCGCGCACCCCGCCGCCCAGGTGGTGGCCGCCGAGGGCCCCCGGCTGCCGGCCTGGCCCGACGCCCCCACCCGCTGGACGG
>JACKDL010000063.1 GCA_020633555.1 Myxococcales bacterium
AAGGGCCGCGCCGCCGTCCTCAAGCCCGCTCCGCCCGATGACGAGCTCCCCCGCGACAGCCAGCCGCCCTGGGGCAACGAGTAGCAGGGTCGGGGCGACGTCCCGGGGCGCCTCAGAGGGTCTTGAACTGGTCCCGATTGTTGCGGCAGGTGCTGCAGCACGTTGAACACGCCGTACAGCAGGGGCTTCGCCGCGGGCCTCGCCCGCGCGAATGCCGCAGCCTGCGGGCTTGCGCGCCTTGTCGCGGGGGTCGCAGAGTGGGCCTGCGCCGAGGGGGGCGCGGGGGGCCGGCCATGTCCACATCGCTCACGCCTTACCAGCGGCGGCTCTTCCTGCTGCTGGGCGTGGCCACCTTCTTCGAGGGCTACGACTTCATGGCGCTGGCGCAGATCCTGCCGAAC
This sequence comes from Myxococcales bacterium, assembly GCA_020633555.1. GTDB lineage: Bacteria > Myxococcota_A > Bradymonadia > UBA7976 > UBA1532 > JACKDL01. The sequence goes on from JACKDL010000063.1 coordinate 402, forward strand.
CTGCGGGCGGATCTGGGGCTGTCGCGCTTTGGCGCCGGGGTGCTGTTCGCGGTGGCCAACGCGGGCACGGTGGTGGCCTGGCCCCTGGTGCGGGTGGCCGACCGTTGGGGGCGCAAGCGGGTGCTGGTGATCACCATCGGCGGGTACACGGCGGCCACGCTGGCCAGCGGCCTGGCGCCCGACGTCTACACCTTCGGCGCGGCGCAGTTCCTGGCGCGGGTGTTCCTCATCGGCGAGTGGGCGGTGAGCATGGTGTACGCCGCCGAGGCGTTCCCGGCCGATCGCCGGGGGCACGTCATCGGGGTGCTGCAGGCCTTCTCCAGCCTGGGGGCCATCGTGTGCGCGGGGGTCACGCCGCTGCTGCTGCAGGCCGACTGGGGCTGGCGCACCGTGTACTTCGTGGGGGTGATCCCGCTGCTACTGCTGGCCTGGGCGCGCCGGGGCCTGCAGGAGACCGAGCGGTTTGAGCAGCTCCAGCGGGACGGCGGCGGCGAGCCCGCGCGCCGCTCACCCTTCGCCATCTTCCACGGGCCCCACCGCAAGCGAGTGCTGCAGCTCGGCCTGATCTGGTTCCTCACCTACGCGTGCAGCAATACGGCCATCTCGTTCTGGAAGGAGTTCGCGGTGGGCGACCGCGGCTTCACCGACGGGCAGGTGGGGGCGTCGCTGACCATCGCGGCGGTGGTGTCGCTGCCGCTGGTGTTCGGCGCCGGCAAGCTCCTCGACCGCATCGGGCGCCGGAAGGGGGCGGTGGTGATCTTCCTCACCACCATCGTGGGCGTGTGGCTGGCGTACACGCTGGAGGGGCGCTGGGCGCTCACGGGTGCGCTGACGCTGGGCGTGTTCGGGGTGAGCGCGGTGCTGCCCGTGCTGAACGCCTTCAACACCGAGCTGTTCCCCACCGAGACCCGCGGTGAGGCGTTCGCCTGGACGAACAACCTGCTGGGGCGGCCGGGCTATGTGTTGGCGCCGCTGGCGGTGGGCTACGTGGCCGAGTCCCACGGCTGGGGGCCCGCGGTGGGGCCCACGGTGCTGGGCCCGCTGCTGGCGCTGGGGTTGATCCTGCTGTGGTTGCCCGAGACGGCGGGCAAGGAGCTGGAGGAGACGGCGGGCGGGTAGGGCAGGGCGCCGCGACCCGGCGCCAGGGCCTACTTGCAGTGCTTCTTGCAGTCCGAAGCGCTGTAGTGGCCGCCCTTGTAGGCGTACTCGGCGGCCAGACCCACCGACTGCGAGAAGCGGGGCTTCTCACAGGCCTTCTTGCAGTTGGTGCGGTGGGCGTTCAGGCGCACCAGGTGGCCCACCTCGTGGGCGATGGTGCTCACGTAGTCCGCCTGCCCCTGCGAGAAGTGGTTGGTGCAGAGCTGGATGGTCTTCTGCTTGAAGACGGGCACCACCTGCCCATAGAGCACGGTGTTGCTCTTGCTCACCCGCTGGCACTTGTTCTTGGCGTTCTTGCAGACGAACTTGAGCTTCTTGTCGAGCTTCTCGAGCCAGTTCTTGCGGCTGCTGCCGGGCCAGTCCATCAGATCGTTCTTGCCCATCTTCTGGTCGATCTTGCCCACGTTGGCCTTCAGCCACTTCACGGCGGTCTCGATCTCGGCCTGATCGCTCTGGCTGCAGTCCTTGAACTCCAGATCCAGGGCGTAGGCGGGGCTGGCGACGAACAGGCCGGCCAGCAGGCCGAGCAGAATGGTGACGGTGCGCATCGGTGGGTCCTCCCTTGGCTGTGTCCTCCCGTGGACGTCACACCATAGCGCGCTTTGCGCGGGGCACGGCCATTTCCCGGCCCCGGGGTGATCAGCGGGGCCGCAGGGGGTAGGCTGCCCCGTCCCGCCACGCGACCGGAGCCGCCCATGACCGCCGACCCCCGCTTCTGGGATCGCATCGCCGAGCGCTACGCCGCCAAGCCGGTGGACGATCCCGCAGCCTTTGAGCGCAAGATCGCCATCACCCTCGACCGGCTGCCGCCCGGCGGGCAGGTGCTGGACGTGGGCTGCGGCACGGGCTCGCTGTGCCTGCGGCTGGCACCCCACGGCGGGCAGGTGCAAGGGCTGGATCTGTCGCCCGAGATGATCCGCATCGCCCGCGGGAAGGCCGCCGCGGCCCAGGCCGCGAACGTGGCGTTCCAAGTGGGGCCCTTCGACGACACCTTCACGGCGGTGGCCGACGGCAGCCTGGACGTGGTGTGCGCCTACAGCCTGCTGCACCTGGTGCGCGACCGCCCGGCCGCGCTGCGCCACCTGTTCCGCCTGTTGAAGCCCGGGGGCAGTTTCATCGCCTCCACGGCGTGCCTGGGCGGCGGCTGGGTGCCCTTTGGGCTGATCCTGGGGGCCATGCGCCGGCTGGGGAAGGCGCCGTGGGTCGGCGTGGTGTCGCGGGCGCAGCTCGCGGCCGAGATCCAGGCCGCCGGGTTCGTGGATCTGCAGGCGCCCGACGTGGGGGCGAAGTCGAAGACGGTGTACTTCACGGTGGCGCGCCGGCCGTGAGCTGACTTTCTTGCCGAAAACGTCCGCGCGCCTCGCACGAAGCGCCGGGCCACGGGTCGACCAGAGTGAAAGGGACGCTGAGTCCCAGGCTTTGAGGAGACCCCCCATGTCGAGCACCCAGACCCATCACACGGACCCCCAGACGGCCACCCTGGCCAACCTGGCGGTCAGCCCCACCGGCTTCGTCTTCGATCCGCGCACCGGCGCCACCTTCTCGGTGAACCCCAGCGGGCGCGCCCTGCTTGAGGGCATCCGTGACGGCCTGTCGCTGGACGCCCTGGTGGACAAGCTGGCCGATGACTTCGAGGCGGCCGGCGCCGATCTGCGCCGCGACGCCATGGAGTTCGCCCGGTCGCTGAAGGACCAGGGCCTGCTGCCCAACACCTTCGAGCTGGCGTGAAGGGGGGCATGACATGCGCGCCTTCACCGGCACCGTGGCCGTCACCGGCCTGAACGCCACCGACAACCCCGGCCCCGGGGTGGCGGTCATCCGCGCCCTGCGGGCCGACCCCCTGTTCCAGGGCCAGATCGTGGGCCTGGCCTACGACGCGCTGGACCCGGGGGTGTACCTGCCCGGTCTGTTGGACGCCGCCTTCATGGTGCCGTACCCCTCGGCGGGGCGCGGGGCCATCTTCGAGCGGCTGGCCTACATCAAGCACCGGGTGGGGCTGGATGTGTTGCTGCCCACGCTGGACAGCGAGCTGCCCGCCTTCCTGGACCAGGAGGAGACCCTGCGGGCCATGGGCATCGGCACCTTCCTGCCCACCCGCGCCCAGTACGAGCAGCGCGCCAAGGCGCGGCTGCACGAGCTGCGCACCCAGCACGGCGTGGCCGTGCCCGACAGCGAGCCCATCTACGAGGCCCACGATCTGATCCGCCTGGGGCAGCGCATGGGCTACCCGCTGGTGGTGAAGGGTGTGTTCTACGGCGCCGAGATCTGCCACACCCACGCCGAGGCGGTGGGCGCGTTCCACAAGGCCGCCGCCAAGTGGGGCCTGCCCATCATCGTGCAGCAGTACATCCCCGGCGACGACCTGTGTGTCGCGGCCGTGGGGGACGGGCAGGGGGGCCTGATCGGCGCCGTGCCCATGAAGAAGCTGATGGTCACCGACAAGGGCAAGGGCTGGGCGGGCGTGACCGTGCAGGACGAGCCCCTGATGGCCCTGACCCGCGATGTGATGCGTGCGCTCAAGTGGCGCGGCCCCTGCGAGGTGGAGGCCCTGCGCGACGCCGCCGGCGGCTACCACCTGCTGGAGATCAACCCCCGCTTCCCGGCGTGGGTGGATCTGTCGATGGGGGCGGGCAACAACCTGCCCATGGCCGCGGTGCGGCTGTCGCGCGGCGAGCCCGTGGCGCCCCAGGCCGACTACATCGTGGGCGCCGCCTTCGTGCGGGCCAGCGTCAACCAGATCGTGAACATCGCCGACCTCGCGCCCCTGAGCACCATCGGCGAGCTCCACCCCGACTCCCAGACCTCGAGGGCCTTCGCATGACCACGCACACCGATCTGACCAAGGCTGTGGATCTGTCCCGCAAGCCCAAGCCCCTGTACGCCCGCCCGACGCTGCTGCGGCACCAGTCGGGGCTGATGAACAAGATGGGCACCCAGCCGCGCATCACGCCCACCGACGCCATCGACGGCGTGCCGGTGAGCGAGCTGGTGGCGCAGTACGGCTCGCCGCTGTTCGTCTACAGCCAGCGCACCATCGAGCACCGCTACCGCGAGCTGCAGAGCAACCTGGCCCGGCGCTACCCCAAGGTGCAGCCGGCGTGGAGCTACAAGACCTGCTACCTGGACGCGGTGTGTCGCACCTACCACAAGGAGGGGAGCTGGGCGGAGTGTGTCTCGGGCATGGAGGTGAACAAGGCCCTGCGCAACGGCATGCCCATGAACAAGGTGGTGTTCAACGGCCCGGCCAAGGACGAGCCCACCCTGCTGGCGGCCCTGAAGGGCGGCGCGGTGGTGAACATCGACCACTTCGACGAGCTGGCGGCCATCGAGCAGCTCGCCAAGACCCACGGGCTGTTCCCCAAGGTGGGCATCCGCCTGAACATGGCCACGGGCAACACGCCGCGCTGGGACCGCTTCGGCTTCAACCTGGACAACGGGCAGGCCTGGGACGCCGTGCGGCGGCTGCAGGCGGGCGGGCGGCTGAGCCTGAACGGGCTGCACGCCCACTTCGGCACCTTCATCCTGGACGCCGACAACTACACCATCGGCGCGACGAAGGTGACGGCCTTCGTCAACCGGCTGAAGCGCGAGCTGGGCATCACGCTCGACTACATCGACCTGGGCGGCGGCTTCGCCAGCCAGAACCGGCTGAAGACCCAGTACCTGCCCGGTGACCAGGTGACGCCCAGCCTGGCGCAGTACGCCGAGGCGGTGACCAGGGGCCTGAGCGAGCTGGACTACGCCGAGCACGAGCTGCCCACGCTGATCACCGAGACGGGCCGCGGCCTGATCGACGAGGCGGGCACCCTGGTGACCACCGTGCTCGCCAACAAGCGGCTGGCCGACGGCCGGCGCGCGGTGGTGGTCGACGCGGGCGTGAACCTGCTCTACACGGCCTTCTGGTACAACTTCGAGATCGAGACCACGGCGCCGGTGGTGGGCGTGCCCGAGCCCACGGTGGTGTTCGGCCCGCTGTGCATGAACATCGATGTGGTGCGCGAACACATCATGCTGCCGCCGCTGCCCGTGGGCACCCGGCTGCTGATCCGCCCGGTGGGGGCCTACGCGGTCACCCAGTCCATGAGCTTCATCCACCTGCAGCCCGCGGTGGCCATGATCGGCCCCGACGGGCAGCACGCCGAGATCCGGGCGGCCGAGACGCTGGACGATCTGGTGCGCAACGAGCGGGTGCCCGAGTGGATCGAGGCGGGGCCCCAGCCCGCCGCCGGCCGCCCGGCCACCCCCGGCCGCCCCGGCACCCCCGTGCTGCCCCGCCTGACCCCGTTGAGCGCGGCCGACCGCGCCATCCGCCTGAACTGAGCGAGCGAGGAGGGGAGTGTCATGCCTGCCGAATCGCTCGCGGTCTCGCCGAAGGCGGGGCTGACGACGACCATCGACGGGGCGCAGGCGCGTCCCGCGCTGAAGCTCCCCGTGGTGCCGCCCGCCGTGGCGGCCACCGTGGAGGGGGCGCTCAACAGCTACACCCAGGTGTTCTTCGCCCGCAGCCCGGCCCTGGGGCTGGCCCTGCTGGCGGCCACCCTGGTGGTGCCCCGCGTGGGCCTGTGGGGCCTGGCCGGGGTGTTGCTGGCCAACGCCATCGCCGTGGCGCTGCAGATGGACAAGGAGGCCGTGCGCGGCGGTCTGTTGGGCTACAACGCGCTGCTGGTGTTCATGGCGCTGGGCGGCGCGGTGAGCGAGCTGTCCGCGGGCGCCCTGACCCTGGGCCTGGGCGCCGCGGTGCTGGTGGTGTTGACCCACGTGGCCCTGAGCGGGGCGCTGAGCTACCACCTGCGCCTGCCCGCGCTGTCGTTGCCCTTTGTGTTCGTGGCCTGGGTGGTGATGGCCGTGGCCCCGCACCTGGCCGGTGTGTTGGGCGTGCAGGCTGCCGCCCCGCTGCTGAACGCCACCAGCACGGGTCCGGTCACCGGCTTCCTGTCGGCGCTGGGCGCGGTGTTCTTCACCCCGCTGTGGCCCGCCGGCCTGGTGGTGTTCCTGGGGCTGGTGGCGTACAGCCGCATCGCCGCGGTGCACGCCGTCATCGGCTACGCGGTGGCGCTGTTCGTGGAGTCGGTGGTGTTCGCCGGCGCCATGCCCGACGCCGCGCGCGCCTTCATCGGCTTCAACTTCATCATGACCGCCGTGGCGCTGGGCGGGATCTTCTACGTCCCCGGCCGGGCCAGCCTGGTGGTGGCCGCGGGCGGCGCCTTCGGGTGCGGCCTGGCCAGCGTGGCGCTGGCGGCGTGGCTGGCGCCGCTGGGGCTGAGCCTGCTGGCGCTGCCCTTCAACCTGGTGACGCTGCTGGTGCTGTACGCGCTGGCCCAGCGCCCCGCCGAGGCGGCGCCGCGGCCGGTGGCGTTCACCGGCGTGTCGCCCGAGGAGGCCCTGCACTACGACCGCACCCGGGTGCAGCGCTTCCGCACCCACCTGCCCGTGCCCCTGCGCCCGCCCTTCCGCGGGGCGTGGGTGTGTACCCAAGGCAACGACGGCGAACACACCCACCGCGGCGCCTGGCGCCACGGGCTGGACTTCGAGGTGCAGGACGATCAGGGCCGGCGACACACCGGCAGCGGCGCTGAGGTCACCGACTGGCACTGCTACCGCCTGCCGGTGGTGGCCATGGCGGCGGGCACGGTGGTGAAGGTCATCGACGGCCTGCCCGACAACGCTGTGGGCACCGTGGACACCCGACACAACTGGGGCAACCTGGTGCTGGTGCAGCACGCGCCGCGGGTGTTCAGCATGGTGGCCCATCTGTCGCCGGGTTCCATCAAGGTGGTGGAGGGCCAGCCCGTGGCGGCCGGCGCGGCGCTGGGCCTGTGTGGCAACAGCGGGCGCTCCCCCATGCCGCACCTGCACGTGCAGCTCCAGGCCACGCCGGTGGTGGGCGATCCCACCATCCCCATGGCCTTCCACGGGGTGCAGGTGGACGGGGTGGCGGATGTGCCCTTCGTGGCCGTGGAGCACCTGCCCCAGCGGGGCCAGACCCTGCAGGCGCTGACCCGCACGGTGCCCATGGGCCAGGTGTTCGACTGGGAGCCGGGCGACCGCTTCGAGCTCACCGTGTTCCGGGACCTGGAGCCGACCGGTGAGACGTCCCGGACCGAGCCCGTGGTGGCCGAGGTGGATCTGTTGGGCGCCAAGAGCCTGTACAGCGCCGAGCGCGACGCGCGCTTGTGGTACGAGAACCGCGGCGATGTGTTCGTGGTGTACGACTACCAGGGCCCCCGGGACAGCGGGCTGTTCGCGGCCTACTGCGCCCTGACCAAGGTGCCCCTGGTCGAGGCTGTCCGCCTGGGCTGGACCGACCACCTGAACCCGCGCCGCTTGGGCCGCGCGGGGCTGGCGTGGTTCGCCGACGCCCTGCACGCCTTCGGCGGCAAGGCTGAGCAGGCGGTGATCTACCGCGCGGCGCGCTCGGGCGAGCACCTGCGGGTGCACGGCCTGGGCCGCCCCGGCCGCTGGCAGCGCAGCGTGGCCACCGAGGCCGTCTTGACACCCGGCGTGGGCGTGAAGCGCCTGACGGCGGTGGTCGGCGGTCGCCGGCTGGTGGTGGACTGGGCCCGGGCCGCGGAAGGGGGCCCGCGATGATCGCGCTGACCCTGGTGGCCGCCCTGCTGGGCCCTGCGCCTGGGCCGCTGGCCCCGGAGCTCCAGGCCCTGTGGGACGAGTCGGGCCGCTACCCGCAGGACTACGGCGCCGCGGTGGCGCTGGGTCGCGCCGCCGAGGCGGCGGGCAAGCACCGCCTGGCGTGCATCGCCTGGGGGCGGGCCAACGCCGTCTCGGACGGCAGCCTGGTGAGCGCGCTGGGCGAGGCCCGCTGCCGGCTGGCGCTGGGCGAGCACGATCGGGCTCAGGCCCTGGCGGCGGCGCTGGTGGCGCGGTTCCCCGAGAGCCCCGACGCCCACCTGATCCAGGCCGAGGTGGCGCGCACCGATCCCGGCCCGCTGTCGCACACGCTGGACAACCAGCGG
>JACKDL010000064.1 GCA_020633555.1 Myxococcales bacterium
GCGGTGGCGCCGGGCCGAGTAGTCCCAGCCCATGGGGCGCCGCCCGTCGGGCTCCTTGCAGGTGATCATGGCCGAGCGGCTGTAGCTGGTGCCCTCGCGGGCGCCCTCGAAGCCGTTGGTGTGCACCCGCGCGCTCTGGCCGAAGTTGTCGCTGACGCTGGTGGCCACGCTGACGATGGGCAGGTGACTGCCCAGCTCGCGCACCCGCGCCTCGAGCGCCTGCGCCTCTTCGCGGCGGGTCTCGGGGGCCAGGGCGCTGTGGTGGGGATCGCACTGGTCCAGATCCACCTGGGCCCGGCCGGCGTAGCGGGCGGGATCGGTGAGCCGGCGGTGCTCGTCGGGCTCCAGCAGGCGGGTGTTGGCCACCGCCTCGGCGAAGAACGCCTCCAGGGCCTCGGGGCGCAGATCGTTGGTGCTCGACGCGCTGTAGCGGCCGTCCACGTACACCTCGACCCCCAGCGAGCGCTGGGTGCGCTCCTGCACCCGCTCGAGCTGGCCGTCGCGCCACTCCAGATCCACCCCGCGGGACCGGCTCACGCCCACCTCGGCGTGATCGGCGCCGGCAGCCAGCACGGCCTTCGCGGCCTGGTGGGCCTGCGCCAGCAGCTCGTCCAGTTGGGCCTGACTCACGGGTTCACCCCCCCGACGGTGATCTCGCTGACGCGCACGGTGGGCATGCCCAGCGACACGGGCACGGACTGGCCGTCCTTGCCGCAGGTCCAGCCGCCATCGTCGAACTTGAAGTCGTGGCCCACCATGTCGGTGCGCTCCAGGCACTCGGGGCCGTTCCCGATGATGTTGGTGTCCTTGATGGGCCGGGTGAGCTTCCCGTCCTCAATCAGGTAGCCCGTCTTGATGTAGAAGGTGAAGTCGCCGGCGCCGATCATCACCTGCCCGTTGGTGAAGGTCTCGGCGTAGACCCCGCGCTTGACCGACTTGATGATCTCGGCGGGGTCGTGGGGCCCGGGCAGCATGTAGGTGTTGCGCATGCGGGGCAGGGGCGGGCTGCGGAAGCTCTCGCGGCGGCCGTTGCCCGTGGGTTCCACGCCGTAGTGCTTCGCGCTGATGCGGTCGTGCATGTAGGTGCGCAGCACGCCCTGCTCCACCAGGGTGGTGCGCTGGCCCAGGTTGCCCTCGTCGTCCACGTTGATGCTGCCGCGCTGGCTGGGCTGGGTGCCGTCGTCGACGATGGTCACGTCCTTCGGTGCGATGACCTTGCCCAGCTTGTCGGCGTAGACCGAGATGCCCTTGCGGTTGAAGTCGGCCTCCATGCCGTGGCCGATGGCCTCGTGCAGCAGGATGCCCGCCGAGCCGGCGGCGAGCACCACGGGCATGGCGCCCGCGGGGGCCGGACCGGCCTCGAACAGGAAGGTGGTGCGGGCCACCGCCTCGCGGGCCACCTTCTCGATGCGGGCGTCGTCGAAGAACTCGAAGCCCTCGCGGCCCGCCAGGTTCATGCCGTTGGACTCGCGGCGGCCGCCGTCCTCGGCGGTGCAGCTCACGTGCACCCGCGCCATGGGCTGCCGGTCGAAGCTCATGCGGCCGTCCGAGTCCACCACGAGCACCGCGCCGTCGCCGTCGGCGAAGCCCACCTGCACCTTCTGGATGCGGGCGTCGCCGGCGAAGGTCAGCTCGTTCAGGCGGGTGAGGATGGGCATCTTCTTCTCGATGCCCACGCTGGCCCACGGCACCTTCACCGCGTAGCGGTCGGGGGTGGGGCGCACGTGGAAGGCCTGGGGCGCCTCGCGGCTGGGGCCGTCGGCCACCAGGGCCGCGGTGCCGGCGGCGTCGCACACCGCCTGCCGCGTCAGCTCCTCGGTGTAGGCGTAGCCCGTCTGGTCACCCTTGATGACCCGCACGCCCACGCCCAGCGACACCGAGCTGTAGGCCCGGTTCACCGCCCCGTCCTCCAGGCCCACGTGGTGGCCGATGCGGTGCTGGAAGAACAGCTCGGCCCAGTCGGCCCCGCGGCTGAGCGCCTTGTCGAAGGCGGCCCGAAGGAGCGGCTCGTCCACGCCGAAGCGGCGGAAGTACGCCAGCCCGTCGCCGTGGGTCCGCAAGGTCTCTTGCCCGGCGGCCGCCCCCGCGAAGGGGCTCATGCTCACCGAGACGCCATCACCGTTGCCTGCCATGGGCCTGCCTCTCCCGTTCATGTCGCGCCGTGTTTGCCGCGCTGTGCTGCTGGCCGCGCCGGATCAGCAGCCGTTCGCCGCCAGCATCGCCCCGATGCGAGGCATGGCGGCCTCGACGTGCTTCTTCCCCTGCGGCCGCAGCTTCTTGTAGGCCTTCACCAGGGTGCCGTGCTTGCTCGACTCGGCGCGCTGATCGGTGATGCCGAGCAGGGCCTCGGCGATGCGGTCGCCGTTGCGGGTGCAGTAGCTGGCGATGTCGCCGCTGCCGGCGGCGGTGAACTCGGCGTAGATGGGCTCGAGCTGGGTCACGAAGTCGGGCAGCAGGTGGTGCACGGCGTCGGGCACGATGTCGCGCTTGAAGGCGGTGATCATCTTGAAGGCGGCTTTCACGGCCAGGCCGGTGGCCCCGCGCTTGCTGGCCACCTCGTCCTCGATGACCCGCACACAGTCCGCCTCGACCTTGGTGCGGCTGTCGCCCAGCAGCTTGTCGCTCAACGCGCCCACGGCGCCCTCCTCGCGCGCACGGCGCGCAGTCCAGTTGGGGAATGACCGCAGGGATTGTGCGCGGGATGGGCGCGCGGGGGAAGGGGGCGGGCGGGCGAGGCCGTGGGGGCCCCGCCGCTGGGGCTGGGCCGGCCTAGAGGCGGCGGCCCTTGCGGGTCTCGAGCACGTAGTCGAACAGGCTGCCCTCGCGGAACTGCATCCGCAGCCGCTCGTCGCTGCGCACCAGGAACGCCGTGCGCTCGTTGCCGTCGGTGGAGGCCTTGGCGAAGCCCACCGCGTCGGCGCGCTCGCCGAACTCCTGGGTCTCACCGGCCACCTCGACGCTGAACGAGTAGTTGGGCTCCTCGTAGTCATCGAAGTCGTCGAACTGGGCGTCCTCGTTCTGCTCGAAATCGTTCATGGGTCCTCACGCTCTTGGTGGCGCGCCAGCCTCAGACGGGCCGGCTCGCGGGGCGCGGACCTTAGCACAGCCGTGGTTTGGGTTCAAAATGTGGGGCGGGCGCGGCGCTGTCGATCCCGGGCCTCTTCGCCGGACCAGATGAGGGCGCCGCCGAAGGCCGCCACGCCGCCGCAGAGCCCCGCCCACTCGAACGCGTACTGGGGCCACAGGCCGGCGCACACCGACAGCGCAGCCGTCACCGCGGCCACCCGCCAGAGCTGCGGCTGCTCCCACAGGGCCATGAGCGCGGCGAACAGCAGGTACAGGGCGGTGGAGGCCGCCACCACCGCGTGGACCGTGAGGCCCATGGACCATCCGCCGAACCACAGGAAGCCCGTGACGCCCAGGGCCGTGCCCACCACGGCCACGGCCCGCCGGTTGAACGGGGTGTCGGCCAGGTGCCGGCGCGACAGGTGGCGGCCGATCAGCCAGAGGCCGAAGGCGGCCGCCGACAGCCCGCCCAGGATGGGGTAGGTGACGGGGGTGACGTGGCGGTCCACCAGCCCGCAGGCCACGTTCCACAGCACCCAGATGGCGCCGATGAGCCACAGCCAGTACACCCGCGCCTGGCGGCTGGTGGCGCGGTCGGTGGCCAGCCGCAGGCGCTCGGCCTCGGCCTCGCGGGCCTGCCGGGCCGCCTTGGCCTTCTTCACGCGCACCACCAGATCGATGGGCGGATCGGTGAGCCGGGCGAGGTGGGCCTCGGCGGCCTCGGGGGCGTCGGCCTCGAGATCGCGGCCCACCTGCCAGAGCACCAGCGCGTGGCGTCCCTCGTGGGCGGCGGCCGACTCGGGCCACACCTGCAGGGCCTGCTCGAAGGCGAAGGCGCACTCGGCGCCCAGCCGCTCGATGGCCACCGGGTGCTGGGGCGTGGCCGCGCGCAGGGCCTGCAGCCGCTGCCAGCCCTCGTCGGCCAGCCGCTCGGCCTCGTGGTGCTGCAGGTGGTCGCGCAGGGCCTGGGCGAAGGCGCCCGCGTTCGGGTAGCGGGCGGTGGGCTCGGGATCCAGCGCCCGCGCGCAGATGGCCCGCAGGCCCGCCGGCAGGCCGCTGAGGTCGGGCACCACGCCCCGGCTGGCCATCAGCGCCGTCTTCAAGGGCGAGCCCAGCCGCGGCCGCTGCCCCGTCACCAGCTCATAGAGGATGCCGCCGAGCTGGTAGACGTCGGTGGCGGGCCCCAGCGTGTCGGGCTCGGAGTGCACCTGCTCGGGGGCCATGTACACGGGCGTGCCCACCAGGCCGCGCAGGTCGTTGACCCGCGGCAGCCAGGGTGGGGCGTCGCCGCGGAAGGTGCCCGCCAGCCCCCAGTCCACCAGGTAGACCTCGCCGTAGCGGCCCAACATGACGTTGGCGGGCTTGAGATCCAGGTGCACCACCCCGCGGTCGTGGGCGAACCGCACCGCCTGGCAGACCTCGAGCAGCACGTCCAGGTGCCAGCGCACGGGATCCTCGGGGGGCAGCCCGCCGGTGGCCCGGGTGGGGTCGGCGAGGGCCTCGGCCCAGGGCACGCCCTCGATGAGCTTCATCACCATCAGCGGCGCCTGGGCATCGCCCGCCAGATCGTGCACGGGCAGGATGTTCGGGTGCTCCAGGTAGCCGGCCACCCAGGCCTCGCGGAGGAGCTGCGAGACCCCGTCGTCGCTGGCGTCGTGCAGGCGCTTGACGGCCACCGGGCGCCGCAGCGTGGGCTGGAAGCCCTGCAGCACCTCCCCCATGCCCCCGGTGCCCAGCACTTCGCCCAGCTCCACCGGGCTGCCGTCCTGCCGGGCGGCGAGCGCCTTGCGCCCGGCCCGCAGGCTCGCCAGGAGCTGCGCGTTGTTGCGCCCCAGCGTGTCGCCGGCGTCCACCGCCGCGCGTACGGTCTCGGCCAGCCAGGCCTCGTCGGTGCGAAGCTGCGGCAGGCTGATGGGCGCGCCCGCCTGCCTCTGATCGTCGTGCATGCTCACCCTGCCCATGGTTCGCCGCGGGACGGGGTCGGGGCCAGCCTTTTGCGCGGGGCGGCCGCTTTGTTTGTGGGGCTCAGTGGCGGTGCGCGCCCGCGCCGTGGCGGTGCGCGTGGGCCGGCGCCGCGGTGGGCGCCGGGCTGGTGAAGAAGCGCCGCTGCGGTTGGGCTGCGGTCAGGGTCTGCACCTCGCGCCGCGTCACCCGCCCGCCTGCGGTGAGGGTGACCTCGAGCTTCAGCGCATCGGCGGGGGCCGCGCCCCACAGGGTGGAGCGCACGGTCAGCGGCCCGGGCGCAGCCGGCAGGTGGGCCACCACCAAGGCCGTCAGGGCGCGGTCGTGATCGTGGGCCGGGCCCTGACCCTGCGGGCGGTCGAGCAGGATCCGGCCCAGCCGCGCCGGCTGCCCGGCCACGGTCAGGCTCAGGCCGGCGCGCACGGCGGCCTCGAGCGCCGCGCGGTGGGTGGCCAGCTCGGCGGGCGTCAGGCGCCCATCGGCCGCCGCGTCCCCGGCGGCGCCCGCCAGCGACGACACGGGCAGCGCCAGCACCACATAGGCCTTGTGCCCCACGACGTTGACCGTGCCGTGGCCCACGGGCATCAGGTGGGCGGCGGCCGAGGACGCCCAGAGGCAGGCGGCGGCCAGGAGCAGCCGGGCCATCACGGGCGCATCGCGCCGGCGGGGGCCACGCCCCGCACGCAGCGCATCACCGTCGGGTAGGTGCCGGTGATGTGGTAGTGGTAGATGCCCCCGGGGAACTCGGGCGTCACCCCGAAGCGGCCGTTGCAGGCGTCCAGATCCCCCAGCCCCTCTTCGTACTCCCAGTCCTCTTCGAAGTGGCCCAGGGGGAAGTCCTCCACCGCGGGCCGATCGGCGGGCACGTCCGCCCGGGTCCGGTAGCTGCTGCGCATCTGCACCACCGGCGAGCCCGCGTCGGCGGGATCCTGGTGGCCGTAGCGCGAATACATCGGGAAGCCGTCGGCGGCCCAGCCCACCAGGGTCATCGAGGCCTCGAAGTCGGGGTTGAGCTGCGCCACCAGGCCCACCGGATCGCCGTGGTAGTGGTACTGCCCGTTGGGCTGCACGTGGGCGTCGTTCTCGTCCACCCCGAAGCTGAAGCGCCACGGGCTGGTCTCGCCCGGGGTGGCCACCATGTGCCACGGGTCGCGCCCCATGGCGTAGTCGCAGTCGCGGTCGCTGGCGGCGTCGTCGGGGCAGGTGCCCGCGGTCATCGGATCGAACTTCACGCCGTTGAGGGCGTAGCCGGGCTCGCGGATGACCGAGGCCGTCGGCTGCAGCTCGGGCGTGAGGGTGAAGGTCTCGGCCACGTTCTGGGCGCTCACCCGCGTGGCGAACTCGCCGCCGGTGACGGCGTGGTTGGGCACCCCGTTGGCGCTCAGGGTGCGCTCGGTGTCGGTGCAGGCCCAGGCGAAGCGGAAGGGCAGGGTCTCATCCACTGGCGTCAACGTGCCCTGGCGGGGTTGGCGTGGTCGTAGATCAGCCGCTGCTCGCCCGCGCCCTGGACGGCGCAGGCCACGCCGGCGGTGGAGCCGGCGGGGGGCGGGCCCAGATCGGGGGCGGTGGCGTCGGCGGGGAGGGCGGCGTCGGTGGCAGGGCCCGCGTCGTCGGCGGGGCCGCGGTCACCGAGGGCGGCGTCACTGGCGGTGGCGTCGGGGCCCCCCGCGGTGGCGTCGTCATCGCAAGCGCCGAGCCCCGCGAGGCAGGCGGCGGCCAGGAAGAGCAGGCGGGGGCGAACCATCGGATCCCTCCGGATGTGGGCACGGGTCACGCCCCGTGCGCTCTGCGTGACCCGCGGCAGCCACCGCCGTGCAAGGGGGCCGGCTCCCTGGGGGCCGGTGGACCCGTTGGGGCGGCTAGCCCCGCAGGTCCGTCAGCTCGATCAGGGGCCCGTCGGGCTG
>JACKDL010000065.1 GCA_020633555.1 Myxococcales bacterium
CGCCGATCTGAGCAACGACCGGGCCTTCGCCGAGGCCGTCCTGCACGTCGCCGGCCACTGAGCCGGAGCGCGGCGCGCTTCCCTGCGCGCCGCGCGCCCCCTCCCCCCAAACCAGGACGTCACCGTGACCGCCGCGCCGGTATGGCGTGACCGTTGGCCTGTCACACCCTCAAAGTCCTGAATTTGTTGAGTTTTTGTCGAGAAGGTCGTTTTGGGCGGGTTGAGACGCCCAGGGGTCGACCAGGCCCTTCTTTTTGGCGGAGATGGACGGTTTTAAATGAAGTGGAATGTGAGCTTTGCTCTACTTCCCCTCGAGGCTGAGCAGCAGGTCCACCAGGCGGTCGAGCTCGGCCCGGCTGTGGAACCGGATCTCGATGCGGCCGCGATCCCCCTTCCGTCGGAAGCTGAGCGGCGCGCCCAGGGCGGTGCGGAGCCGATCCTCGAGCGCAGCATCGTCCGGTGAGCGGACCGGCTCCGCGGTCGGCGCCCCGTCCCCATCCACCGCGAGGTCCTCGTCGGCCACCGGCGCGGGCTGAGTCTTGGCCGCTCGGGCGGCCTTTTCGGTGTCGCGCACCGTCCAGCCTTCGTCCACCGCGGCGTGGGCCAGCCGGATGCGCTCGTCATCATCGGGCGCCTGCAGCAGGGCCCGCGCGTGGCCCGCGCTGAGCTCTCCGGTGAGCATGAGGGCCTGCACCGGCGTGGGGAGCTTGAGCAGGCGCATCGAGTTGGTGACGGCGACGCGGCTCTTCCCCACCCGGCGGGCGATCTGCTCCTGGGTCAGCTCGTAGGTCTGCGCCAGGTGCTGGTAGGCCTGGGCCTCCTCGATGGGATCCAGGTCCTCCCGCTGGATGTTCTCGACGAGCGCCAGCTCGTAGGCCTGGGCCTCGGTGGCTTCGCGCACGAGGACGGGCACCGAGGTGAGACCCGCCAGCTGCGCGGCCCGGAAGCGGCGCTCGCCCGCGATGATGACGTAGCGGTCGGGCTCGCTGGCGTGGCGCACCAGGATGGGCTGGAGGATGCCGTTCACCTGGATGCTGTCGGCCAGCTCGCGGAGGGGCACCTCGGCGAACTGCGTCCGCGGCTGGGTGGTCGCCAGGATCTGGCCGACGGACACCGTCATGGGGCCCGAGGGGGGTGCGCTCGCCCCGTCCCTGCTGGACGGGTTGGGGTCGTCGGTGGGGATCAGGGCAGAGAGGCCCCGGCCCAGGCGGCGGGTCGCGGGCGGCTTCATGGGGCCTCCGGGCGGTGGTCGCGGCGGATGTCGGGGTGCTTGGCGAGCAGGGCCTGAGCCAGCCGGCGATAGGCCCGGGCCCCCCGCGAGGTCTGGTCGTACTGGTGAATGGACCGCCCGAACGAGGGGCTCTCGGACAGCCGGACGTTGCGCGGGATCTGGACGTCGAAGACCTGCGCGCCGAAGAACTCGCGGGCCTCCTGGGCCACCTGGTGGGCCAGGTTCGTCCGGGCGTCGAACATGGTCAGCAGGATGCCCTCGATCACCAGGTCGGGGTTCAGGCGGCGTTGGATGAGCTGGATGGTGCGCGTGAGCTGCGACAGCCCCTCGAGGGCGTAGTACTCGCACTGAAGCGGGATGAGCGCAGCGTTCGCGGCCGTCAGCGCGTTCAAGGTGAGCAGGCCCAGGCTGGGGGGGCAGTCGATGATGACCACCGCCGGCGGGCTCTGGACTCGGTCGAGGGCCTCCTTCAGGCGGTACTCGCGGGCCACCGCGTCCACAAGCTCCACCTCGGCGCCGAACAGCTCGGTGTTGGCCGGGAGGACCCGCAGGTGGTCGACGTCGGGCACGGGGAGGGCCACGTCGTCCACCTCGGCCAGCCCGATGAGGGTGTGGTAGATGCCGTGACGGATGTTGCGGGGGTCCAGGCCCAGGCCCGAGGTGGCGTTGCCCTGGGGATCAATGTCCACCAGGAGGGTCTCGACGCCCTCCATGGCCAGCCCGGCGGCGAGGTTGACGGCGGTGGTGGTCTTGCCGACCCCGCCCTTCTGATTCGAGATGCAGATCGTGTAGGGGTGCATGGAGGGGTGATAGCACAGCCCCCTGGGGTTGGGGAGTCCGTGCGAGGGCGCCGGGAGTTGTTTCACGTGAAACACCCGGTGGCGGCGGCCTCCCGATCAGGCTGTGGTGGGCTCCCAGCGCTCGACTCGGAGCGACCGGCCGAGCGACGGGTAGTCTACGGCCTGCTGCTGTTGCCAGCCGGGCAGCGTCAGGGGCGGGCGATCCTCCGCAAGCATGCGGAGCACCGCCATGGGCCGCGCACCCGCGAGCGCGAGGGTGGGCCACTCAGCGGGCGATACCACGGCCCGGCTGACGATCTGAAAAGGCGCCGGGATGGACACCGGCCAGCGGGCGCGGTGCAGCTGCACCTTGTGAAGGCCGATGGCCCCAGCGGTGGAGCGCAAGAAGGCGACGCGCTTAACGCGGGGCTCCACGAGCACCACGGGGCGCTCGGGATCCAGGCAGGCTACGAGCAGTCCGGGTACACCGTTGCCGGTCCCGACGTCCACCAAGGGCACCTGCGGGATGAGGCACTGCCGGACCGCCAAGGCGTCGAGGGCGTCGTTGGCCCAGGGGTCCTTCAGGGTGGCTGGGCCCGACAGGTTGTGGACCCGAGCCCACTGCGCCCGCACGTCGAAGTACTGCGCCAGGCGAGCGTGGGCGGACGGGCCGTCCAGGGGGGTCAAGCCTGCGGCTGCGCTGAGCGCCTGGAAGGCCTCGAAGTTCATCGGCCGGCCGTGCAGTCGGCGGCGGCCAGCTCGGCCTCGAACACCAAGGTGACCTCAAAGACCGCCTCTTGGTCGTCCACGTCAGCGGTCAAGGTGAGCGGGAGCGGAGGGTCGCCCTCGAGGAACCGGCAATTCGACGGGGTGCCGGGCAGCTCGGCCACCTGCGCGGCGCAGGCGGCGGCGTCGCCGGTCTGACCCCACTCCACCAGGACGGCCCGCCGATCGGGCGGCGGCGTGGTGGGGAGTCCCCAGGTGCCGCTCCCGGTGGGTCCCGGGGCCAAGGTGAGGCCGGCCGCGTCGGTCAGGCGCAGGTTCAGGTCCTGCTCCTCATGGTCGGCCAGAGCCAGCTTCAGGTACCAGCGGTCGCTGCCGTCGGGCTGACAGACCCCCAGGGCTTCGACCACGGGGGGGCTGTTCTCTACGGTGACCACCTCACTGCAGCCGCCGGCCGCCCACAGGAGGGTGAGGGCGGCGGAGGTCGAGCGGTTCATCGAGGCTCCTTTCGGTTGGCTTGGCAGAGGCGGGCCAGCAGGTGTGGGTGGAGGGCCGGGCCGGCGGCGAGGGCGCGACCTGTGGACAGGTCCAACGGCCCGCCGGCCAGATCCGTCACTCGCCCGCCGGCCTCGGCGACGAGCAGCGCGCCGGCGGCCAGATCCCAGGGCTTCAGGCGGTCCTCCCAGTAGCCATCAAACCACCCCGCGGCCACCGCGGCCAGATCGAGAGCGGCAGAGCCCGCCCGGCGCATGCCTTGCGCCACGGTGAGGGCCGCGCCGAAGCGATCGAGGTTGTTGTCGGGGTTGGTGTGCCGGTCGTACGGGAAGCCCGTGGCCAGGAGCGCGCGGTCCAGGCGGTCGACGGCGGTGACCTGGAGGCGTTGTCCGTCACGCCAGGCGCCCCCGCCACGGGTGGCCCAGAAGGTCCAGCGGCGCAGGGGTTCATGGATCACCCCCACCGCCAGCCCCTGCGCGTCCGCCAGCGCGATGGAGACGCAGAAGTGGGGGAAGCCGTGGGCGAAGTTGGTGGTGCCGTCCAGGGGGTCGACGAACCAGGTCCGGTCGCCGGCGTGCTCGGTGCCCTCGCCGCTGCCTTCCTCGGCCACGATGTGATCGGCGGGGAAGCTCTGGGCGAGGGTCTGCACGATCTTCGCCTCGGCAGCCAGGTCCACCTCGGTCACCAAGTCCACGGCGCCTTTATAGGCGGGGGTGACCCCTTGGTCCCAGCGGGCGGCGATGATGCGGCCGGCCTGCTCAGCGGCGTGGCGGGCGACGGCCAACTCGGCAGCGAAGGTCATTCGGGTTCTCGTTTCACGTGAAACATGGTGCGCGGTCAACGGCGCCGTGCCCAGCCGGTCAAGCGGGCCGAGGATGGGCGTCGAGCAGGGCCCAGGCCAGGTCGTGCAAGCGGGGCCGGAACGGGCGGTGGCGGTCGTTCGCGCGGGAGGGCGACACCCGGTTGGTGAGCAGCACCATGCAGACATCGCGCCCCACGTCCATCCAGATGGAGGTGCCGGTGAAGCCCAGGTGGCCCATGCTGGGGCGCTGGAACCGATGACCCGACGTCGAGGCCCCTGGCGTCGGCGTGTCCCAGCCCAGCGTGAAGCTGCCTTGGGGGTGGCCCCAGCGGCTATCCAGCACACTGCGCGCAAGAACACCATCCACGCCGGGGAGCTCGCCGTCGCCCCGCACGGCCGCCAGCCAGGCGCGGGCCGCCGACAGGGTGGTGTCCAGGGTCCCGAACAGGCCGGCGTGGCCCGCGACGCCGCCCAAGACCCAGGTGTTGTCGTCGTGCACCTCGCCGCGCAGCAGGCGCCCCCGCCAGGGGCACTGCTCGGTGGGCGCATACCCCTGCCCGTCATCCCCCACGGGCAGCGGCCTGAAGTGCAGGGCCTGCGCGCCATGGCCCGGCAGGGTCGGCCAGACCTCCGCCAAGGGGCGGTCGAGGCGCTCGCAGAGCCACTCGAGCGTGAGGAAGCCCAGGTCGCTGTAGGTCTCGCGCTGCCCCGGATCGGCCTCCAGCGGGGTCCGGGCCAGCATGCGCCGCACGGCGGCGCGGGCGAAGTCACCCGGCTGCCCGTGGCGGGCGGCCCCCTGGAGCCCCTGGTGATAGGGGCGCCAGGCCGGGAGGCCCGTCGAGTGGGTGAGCAGGCGCCAGATCGGGCAAGTCCGCCACCGGGGGTCGGTGAGCTCGGGCAGGACGGCGGCCACCGGGCCGTGCAGGTCGAGCTTCCCCTGCGTGGCCAGGCGCAGCGCCCAGGTGACCGTGGTCAGGGGCTTCGTCAGGGAGGCCAGATCGAACCGGGTGGTGGGCCCGCACGCGGGAGCGCCCGCCTCGGGGCCCTCCCGGCCGGCGAACCACCGCCAACGCTGCTCGCCACGCTGCACCGCGAAGGCCAGGGCCGGGGCGACGCCCTCGGCGACGGCGCTGCGCAGCGCGTCCTGGATGCGGTGCGGGCTAGCCAACGGCGCGCCCCGCCGCCCAGGTCACCCGGCCCTGCTCGGGGGTGAACCGCACCGACACGCCCAGCGGGATCGCCGCGATGCGCCCGCGGTGGCCGGCGGGGGCCCCCTCGAAGACTGGCGCGCTGACGTCCTGGGCAAGGGCCCGTCGCAGCGTGCGATCGCGGTCCAGCCCCAGGTCGCCCAGCCACAGGGCCGCCGCGCGATCCGCCGCGCTGCCCAGCCGCAGCTGCGTCAGGGCGCGGTCCAGGGCGTAGGGCGGCTCGGCGTGGTCCTCGAGCAGCCAGATGGCCCGCGGGACCGTGGGCAAGAGGCCGACCCCGCAGAGCGACGCCAGCACGGTGAGGTTGCCCCCGTACACGGGCGCCAGCACCTCTGCGCCCGGCTGGGGTTGAAACGTCAGGTGGGTGCGTCCCCCCGTGAGCACCGCGAGCACCTCGTCCACGTCGGCCACGGCCTGGCGAGCGGCATCTCGGTAGGCCAGGGTCGTCACCACGGGCCCGTGGATGCTGGGCCAACCCAGGCGCTGGTTCAGCGCCGCGTGGTAGGTGGTGACGTCCGAGAAGCCCACCAGCAGCCGCGGCGGGACCCCGACGAGGCTGTCGGTGAGGCTGCGGGCGATGCGCGCCGCGCCGGAGCCGCCGCGGGCGGCCCACACCACGTCCACGCCCGGCTCGGTGAAGGCGTCGAGCAGCTCCCGCTGCCGCTGCCGATCGGTGCCGGCCAGGTAGCCTCGGTAGGCGGCGCGGGCGCTGACGGCCTCGTCCCAGCGCACGCGGCACCCGGCGCGCTCGAGGCGCTCGACCCCGCGCCGCAGGTGGGCCCGGCGGGCCTCGTCGAAGCTGCCGCAGGGGTGCACCACCCGCACGGTGGGGCGGTCGGGCACGACGGGGAGGTGCGGCGTCACGGATCGGCGGTGGCGAGGGCCTTGCGGCGCATCAGCCGGAACTCGCGCCGGGTGACGGCGTTGGCG
>JACKDL010000066.1 GCA_020633555.1 Myxococcales bacterium
TCGGCGCCCGCTTCCAGCCCACGCACCCGGTCCTCGGGGTCGCCGCGGGCGGTGAGCATGAGCACCGGGGCGTGGTTGCCCGCTTCGCGCAGGGCCGCGCAGAAGGCCACGCCGTCGCCGTCGGGCAGCATCACGTCCAGCACGATCAGGTGATAGCCCTGGGGGTCCATGAGCTTCAGCCCGGCGTCGCGCAGCGTGGGCGCGATCTCGGCCTGGTGGCCCTCGAGGGTCAGGTTGAGCTTGAGGCCGCTGGCCAGGTGGGCCTCGTCTTCCACAAGCAGGATGCGGGCCTTCATGGGCGGTTCCCGGTGGGCAGTTGCACGTGCACGGTGGTGCCTTGGTTCTCGCCGGCGCTGTCGAGGCGCAGTCGGCCCCCGAGGGCGCTGACCAAGGCCTGCACCACGAACAGGCCCAGGCCGGTGCCCGGGCGGCGGCGCACGGCCTCGCGGTCGGCGCGGTAGAAGCGGTGGAGCGCCCGGCGGCGCTCGTGGGGGGCGAAGCCGATGCCGTGATCGGCGATGCGCAGGCGGAGCTGGCGCCCGTTGCCCAGCAGCTCGGCGTTGATGTGCACCTGCACCGGTGGATCGCTGTACTTCACCGCGTTGTCCACCAGGTTGCGCACGATGGTCTCCAGCGCCGTGGGATCGCTGGTCATGCGCAGATCGGGGGGCACGCTGACGGTGATCTCGTGGTCGTGGAGCTCGTGGCGGCTGCGCACCCGCTCCACCGCCCGCTGCACCACCGCGGACAGCTCGGTGTCCACCCGCTGCACCTGCCGGGCGTGGCCCAGGCGGTTGGCGGTGAGCACGTCGTCGATGAAGGCGGTCAGCCGCTCCACATCGCCGTGCATCATGCCCCGCAGGTGCTCGGTGGCGCCCTCGGGCAGGTCTTCGCGGGCCAGCGTCTCGAGGCTGAGCTTCAGGCCCGCCAGCGGACTCTTCAGCTCGTGGGTCACCGAGTCGATGAAGCCGAACTGCCGGCGGATCTCGCGCTGCTCCAGCACCAGCATCACGGCGAAGCCCGCCAGCACCAGCAGGATGAAGCTGAGGGAGATGATGCCCAGCACCAGCAGCCAGGTCTGGCCGATGTCGCTGTAGACCAGCACCAGGATCCAGGCCACGAGCATGGCGATGGCCAGCGCCACGCTGAAGATGCCGATGGCGATGGGGATGGACGCGCTGCGGCGGCGGCGGGGGCTCATGGGGCCCCCACGAAGCGGCGCACGGTGGCCCAGGCCTGGGGGCCGTAGGGGCCGCCGAAGAGCACGTAGTGGTTCAGCACGTGGAACAGGGTGTAGAGCGGCAGCCGCTCGCGCCAGCCCGGCTGCAGGGGCCACGCCGCCTCGTAGGCGGCCCACGTGCGCGACCCGAAACCCCCGAACAGCGCCATCATGCCCAACTCGGCCTCGCGGTGGCTGTAGCTGACGGCGGGATCGATGAGCCCGGGGGCGCCGTCGGGCGCGACGTGCACGTTGCCCGCCCACAGGTCGCCATGGATGAGGGCGGGCGGCTCGGGATCGGTGGCCAGCCACTCGGGCAGGCGGGTCAGCAGCCGCTCGAAGGCCCGCCGCTCGGCCCCCGGCACGCCGCGGTGGTCGACGGCCAGCCGCAGCAGGTGCCCCAGCCGCTGGTCGCGGTAGAACTCGAGCCAGTCATCCCGCCAGCCGTTGGGCTGCGGCGTGGCCCCGCAGTAGGTGTCGGCGTCGAACCCGAAGCGGGGCGCCGTGGCCCGGTGCAGGGCCGCCAGCCCCACGCCCAGCCGCTCGTCGAAGTCGGCGGCGCGGCGCCCCTCGGGCAGCCACTCCAGCAGCAGGAAGCCGGGCGCGTCGCCCTGGGGCCGGGCGGCGTGGAGCGGCCGCGGGACGCGCAGCCCGCTGCCGGCGTCCGCCAGCGCCTGGAGCCCGGCCGCCTCGCGCTCGAACTGGTCGGGGATGGGGTGGGCGTTCCACTTCAGGAAGACGGGCCCGGCGGCCGTGTCGAGCCGGGCGGCGGCGTTGATGCTGCCGCCGCTGACCGGCTGCGCGTGGATCACGGGCGTGCCCAGGGCCGCCCGGACCGCTCGCCGCAGGCCGTCGGGGAGGATCACTGGGGCTCCAGCGGCCACCACGGCGGGCTGATCAGGCCGGTCGGGGCAGAGGCGTCGGGGCGGCCATCGGGCTGCAGGGTGAACTCGATGGTGCGCAGCGGCGCCGCGGCCTGCGACACCACGCAGCGCCAGCGTCCTGCACGCTGGGCGGCGGGGGGCAGGTCGGCGTCCGCGGGTGGGCCGTTGGGCTCACGGGGCACGCTCACGGGCAGGGGCAGGTGGAAGCGGCGCAGGCCGTCCGCCTCTTCGGCCGTCGCCTGACCGCGGATCGTGCCGCCCACGGTCTCGCCGTTCACGGCGCAGCGGGCGGAGAGGTCACGGGGCTCGGCGGCGTCCAGAAACACCAGCCAAGGCCGTTCGTGGGTCACCGGGTTCTCGCGCACGGGCGTCGGAAGAAAGGCCAACCAGATCAACGTACTTCGGGCATCGGGGGCCAGGTCCAGGGCACCCAGCGGGGTCGGCTCGCCGGTCAGGCGTGGGGTGTAGGCCACCTGGGCTGAGCCCCGCGTTGGCCACGGGCCTTCGCCGTCGAACACACAGCGGGCGGTAGCCCCCTGGCCTCGGCCCTCAAGGGCCGGCAGCGGACGCACGGGGCAGTGGGCCTCGCGGCCGTCGGGCAGCCTCACCGCGGCCTGATCATCGGGGGCGGCGGGTCCACGGAAGGTGAGCTCGACGATCGCTGCGGGGTGGGCGCCCTCGGGGCGGCTGAAGACCCACGCCGCCAGCGCCGGCACGCCCCGCGGACCCTGGGGCCGGGCGGGGGCGAGTTGGCTGCCGAGCCACACCATGGTGCCGCTGCGCGACGGATCGACGGCGC
The DNA here is from genome assembly GCA_020633555.1 of Myxococcales bacterium. Classification (GTDB taxonomy): domain Bacteria; phylum Myxococcota_A; class Bradymonadia; order UBA7976; family UBA1532; genus JACKDL01. The sequence continues at coordinate 2,903 of JACKDL010000066.1, forward strand.
GCTCCGCGGGCGCACGCACCGCGTCGGGCGCCGGCGCCGAGACGCGCCTGACCGTGGCGGCCGGGCCACACGCGGTCAGCAGCAGGGCCATGGAGACGAGGCGGCGCACGGCGCCGATGGTGCGGCAGGGGGTTCAAGGCCCGCAAGGCCTCCGCTCTGGCACCGGCGGTCCTTGCGAGGGCGTATCTGACGCTCCGCACGCGAACGACTGCTGGAGCCCTCCGCACGCGGGCAGCGCCAGATGGCCAGCAACCCCACTTCAAACTCCCACACCCCTTCAATCGGCCACCGTGGAGCGGCCGCCGGGCAGGCTGGCGATGGGGCGCCCGCAGGGCCTTGGACGCGGCAGAGCCGCGCCCAAGGCCCGAGGATTTGCCCCTGAGCCAGCCTGCCCGGCGGCCGCGCCGAGTGGCCACCCGCAGCCCAAGGGGTGAACCGGCACCAGCCGGTTCACCCCGAGATCCAGCACCTGTTCTCACCCGACATGGAGCGCTGCGCCCAAGGCGCTTCGAGGGCAATCCGACAGCAATCCGACAGCAATCCGACAGCAATCCGCAGGTGAGCCAGCTACGCGGATCACCGACGGCGGGGGTGAAGACGAAGACAAGAAGGGGAGGGACGAAGCGATGAAGGGCCGGCCGGGGGAGCTTTGGGAGAGGAGGAGGAGTCGGTTCCGGCCGGCCCTTCACCCTGGATGACCCGCCACCTCGATCGCCGTGCAACCGCGGGCGACTTTTTTCTTCCGGCACCTCGCCGCACGGGCGCTGCCGCTTGCCCTTGGGCCCGCGCGACGCTAGATCCACGGCGCCAACGAACCTCGACGAGGAGTGCAAGCGATGGGGCGGATCTTCGAGACCCGGAAAGCCACCATGTTCGCCCGGTACGACCGGATGGCGAAGGCGTTCACCAAGGCGGCGCGCGAGATCGCCATCGCGGTGAAGGCCGGCGGCGACAACGTGGAGTACAACCCCGCCCTGCGCCGCGCCGTCCAGAACGCCCGATCGGTGAACATGCCCAAGGATCGCATCGAGAAGGCGATCAAGAAGGCGCTGGGCGAGACCGGGCCGGGGTACGAGACGACGTACTTCGAGGGCTACGCGCCGCACGGCGTGGCCGTGATGGTCGAGACGGCCACCGACAACAACACCCGCACGGTGGCCAACGTGCGCATGCACTTCAACAAGGGCGGCGGCAACATGGGCACCACCGGCTCGGTGGGCTTCCTGTTCAACCGCATGGGCGTGTTCCGGCTCGAGGCCGAGGGCCTGGAGGCCGAGGAGCTGGAGCTGGAGCTCATCGATCACGGGCTGGAGGAGCTGGGCGAGAGCGAGGATGACGAGGGCAACCCCATCCTGGTGCTGCGCTGCGCCTTCGAGAGCTTCGGCGAGCTGCAGAACGCCCTGGACGCCCGCAAGATCGAGCCCAAGAGCTCGGGGGTGGAGTTCATCCCGATGACGCCGGTGTCGCTGTCGGACGAGCAGGCCCAGGAGGTGCTGGACCTGATCGACCGGCTCGAGGGCGACGACGACGTGCAGAACGTCTTCCACACCTTGGCGTGAAGCCCCGCGGCCCGGCCGCGCATCGTGCCCGCGTCCTGTGCGGGTCCTGAACCCCGCCCGTCCCGCATCGCCGCTGGAGGCCCCCATGACCGACATCTTCAACCCCACCGAGGAGCACGCGGCCCTGCGCGAGATGGCCCGCGCCTTCGCCGAGAAGGAGGTGGGCCCGCAGGCCGAGGCCCACGACGCCGGCGAGAAGTTCAACCTGTCGCTGTTCCGCAAGCTGGGGGATCTGGGCTTGCTGGGGGTGACGGCGCCGGTGGAGCACGGGGGCTCGGGCATGGACGCCACCGCGGCGGTCATCGTGCACGAGGAGCTGTCGGCCCAGGATCCGGGGTTCACCCTGGCCTACCTGGCCCACAGCATGCTGTTCGTGAACAACCTGGCGCAGAACGGCAGTGAGGAACAGAGGGCCGAGTGGCTGCCGGGGGCGTGCACGGGCGAGCTGGTGGGCGGCATGTGCATGAGCGAGCCCAACGCGGGCACCGACGTGCTGGGCATGAAGACCACCGCCCGCCGCGACGGCGACGACTACGTGCTCGACGGCGCCAAGATGTGGATCACCAACGGCGCGCTCGATGACAACACCCTGGGGGACATCTTCCTGGTGTACGCCCGCATGGCGGGGGCCGGGCGCAACGAGATCAGCCAGTTCCTGGTGCCCAAGGGCACGCCGGGCTTCGCCATCGGCCAGCGGCTGAAGGGCAAGCTGGGCATGCGGGCCTCGGGCACGGCCGAGCTGGTGTTCGACGGTGCGCGGGTCCCGGCGCGGCTGCGGGTGGGCGCCGAGGGCTCGGCCCTGGTGCACATGATGCAGAACCTGGAGTTGGAGCGGCTGACCCTGGCCGCCATGAGCCTGGGCATCGCCCGCCGGGCCATCGAGATCATGAACGGCTACGCCCAGGACCGGATGAGCTTCGGCAAGCCCCTGAACCGCTTCGGGCAGATCCAGCGGCACATCGCCGAGAGCTACGCCGAGTTCATGGCGGGGCGCAGCTACGTGTACCAGGTGGCCAACGCGCTGGACCTGTCGAAGCCGGGCAACCGCTTGGACAGCGACGGGGTGAAGCTGTACTGCAGCACGATGGCCAAGCATGTGGCCGATCGGGCGATCCAGGTGCTGGGCGGCTACGGCTACATGGCCGAGTACCATGTGGAGCGGCTGTGGCGGGACGCCAAGCTGCTGGAGATCGGCGGCGGCACCGTCGAGGCGCACCAGAAGAACATGACGCGCGATCTGAGCCGACTGCCGCAGATCCGCTAGCCCCGCCCTCGGGCCGCTGCCGGCCCGGCATCTTCCCTTTGCACGGCGAGGCGCCCTTTGGGCACCCTGCGCCCAACCCAGCGCCCGGACCGGGAGAGCCGCGGCGCGGCGGGATCAAAGGGGAGACCACCATGAAGCAGCACCTGAAGATGATGGGCGTGGCCTTCGCCATCGCCAGCCTGGCGGCGGCCTGTGACGACGGCGGCGGCGGCGAGGGGGGCGCCGGCGGGGCCGG
>JACKDL010000067.1 GCA_020633555.1 Myxococcales bacterium
CACCGAGGGCGGGGGCGCGGGCGGTGCAGGCGGCCTGGGCGGTGCGGGCGGCGCGGGCGGTGCGGGCGGTGCGGGCGGTGCGGGCGGCGCGGGCGGCGGGGCCGGCGCGCCCATCCTGACCGAGTGCGAAGAGGGCACCGAGTGTGCCTCGGGCTGGTGCGTGATCTCGGACGACGCCGACGATCGCTGGTACTGCTCGGTGGAGTGCGACACGGACTTCGACTGCCCGAGCGACGGCGACTGGGCCTGCGAGCGCCGCAACCACACGGACGACAACCTGCCCCACGACTTCTGCGTCGCCCAGTAGGCCTCGGTCGGCCGCGGCGTCCCGCCTGGCGGCGGGCGGCCCTCGGGAGGGGCCGCCAGCCCTTGACTTGGGAGGGGCGCCCAACCACTCTGCCCGGTGGTGCCCCCAAGGGAGCCTTCAATGGCCGACCACTACGACGACGACGCCCCCAAGGTCCCCGCCGATCTGCTGCCCGAGCTGCAGGCCAAGGCCGAGCTGGCGGCCCGCAAGGTGGACCTGCTGGAGCGCCGCATCGCCGCCTGGGAGGACGAGCTGGCGCAGCTTCGCAAGCTGCTGAAGGCCATCCCAACGGCCGAGGCGGTGGACGCCCCTCAGGCGCGGATGGATGACCTGGAGGGCCGGGTGGCTCGCCTGGAGAAGCGCAGCTTCCGGGCCATGGCCGGCCAGGCCATGCAGCGGGCGGGCGGCACGGGCGGGGCGGTGCACTTCGCCGGCCCCGAGCTGGACGTGCCGGCCGACGCGCGGGCCCTGGTGTTCGCCACCTGGACGCCCCTGGACGCCGCCGCCGGCGAGCCGGTGACCCTGTCGGTCATGGTCGACGGCTTCGACCCCGAGGACGTGGTGAGCTTTGCCATCACCGATCTGGCGGGCGATGCCGTGGACAGCCTGAGCGTGCCCGTGGCCCGCGCCACCGCCGAGAAGGTCAGCGCCGCCTGGACCCCGCCTGCCCCCGGCAAGGGGGGCCACCGTGAGTTCCGGTTCACCGCGAGCTGCCGTGGGCGCGAGGACCGCTCCCCGGTGCTGACCGTGCGAGGCTGACGCCGTGCGCACCCCCGCCCGCAAGCCGCCGCCGCGCCCCAACTCCCGGGGCATGATCCGCGGCGCCGTCGTGGCCCTGGTGACCAACAACCAGGACCCCGAGAACCGTGGGCGCATCAAGGTGAAGTACCCCTGGCTGCACGACAGCGTCGAGAGCCACTGGGCGCGGGTGGTGGCCCTGTACGCCGGGCCCGATCGGGGCGGCTACATCATGCCCGAGGTGGGCGACGAGGTGCTGGTGATGTGCGAGCGCGGCGATCCCGCGGCGCCGTACATCGTGGGCAGCCTGTGGAACGGCGTGGACACCGTGCCCGGCCCCGGCAACCCCGACGGCGAGAACAACACCAAGCAGTGGCAGTCCCGCTCAGGGCACAAGTACATCTTCTCGGACAAGGCCGGGGCCGAGAAGATCACCCTGGTGGACAAGAGCGGGAAGCTGAAGATCGAGGTGGACGTCCCCGCGGACACCATCACCGTGCTGGCGCAGACGGGCGACCTGTACTTCAAGGCGCCCGAGGGCCCCATCAACATGGAGGCCAAGACCATGACGGTCACGGCCTCGAAGAACAGCACCGTCGAGGTGGGCAACGGGCTGACCGAGATCAGCAAGACCCGCAACGAGACCGTGGGCGGCACCTGCTCGGCCAACGCCCAGGAGGTGCTGCAGATCGGCACCAAGAACATCAGCGCCACCTTCGGCAGCGCCGACATCAAGGCGGCCACGGCCACCCTGGTGGTGGAGGGCGGCAGCAACCAGACCATGGGCAACACGGTGCTGAAGGCCAAGACGATTCACCGCAACAGCCAGGCCGAGACGGTGAACGCGGGCGAGATGAACATCCACGCCAAGCAGCTCGAGCTCACGTCGAACAGCTCGCTGATCAGCGCCGGCTCGGCCAGCTTCAAGGCGGGCGGCGACGCGAAGATCGAGTCCACCCAGGCCCTGACGGTCATGGGCGGGCTGGTCAGCGTGGACGGCGGCGCCGGGGTCATCACCCAGGCCCAGCAGGTGTCGCTGTGCTGAGGCCCGACGACCAGCTCGGCGACGAAGAGGGCGTCTTCGACGGTGTGTTCGTGGGCGTGGTGACCAACAACCACGATCCCGAGAACCTGGGGCGCATCAAGGTGGTGTTCCCCTGGGACGACAACGAGACCGAGAGCCACTGGGCGCGGCTGGCCACCCTGTACGCCGGCAAGGACCGCGGGAACTACTTCGTGCCCGAGGTGGGCGACGAGGTGCTGGTGGTCTTCGAGCTGGGCCACATCGACAGCCCGTTCATCGTGGGCAGCCTGTGGAACGGCGTGGACGAGCTGCCCGAGCCGGGGCACCCCGACGGCCAGAACAACCACAAGGTGTTCGAGACCCGCTCGGGCCACAAGATGACCTTCGATGAGACCTCGGGGGCCGAGAAGATCACCCTGGTGGACTCGAGCCTGAACAACCGCATCGTCATCGACGTGGCCCAGGACGACATCATGATCCTGGCGGCCACGGGCGACATCCACATCAAGGCGCCGGCGGGCAAGGTGGACTTCTTCTCGAAGACCATGTCCATCAACGTCCAGACCACCAAGGATCACACCACCGGGGCCGATCACAGCATCACCGTGAAGGCCGGCAGCTACGCCGAGACGGTGGGCAGCACCAAGACGGTCACCGCGGGCAACGCCAGCCGCACGGCGAAGCACACCGACATCAAGGCCAGCGGCCAGTTCAGCACCACCGGTGGCAGCGCCAAGGTGAAGCTGTCCGAGGCGGGCTCGATGATCCAGAAGGGCAACATCACCCAGCAGGTGGGCAACGCCATGCAGCAGGCCGAGCAGGAGTTCGTCTCGGCCCCCAGCAAGACCTGGAACGCCGGGAGCTTGAGCTTCAACGCCGACGGCATGGGCACGCTGGACACGGGGCCGCTGGAGATCTCTGCGGGTGAGCTGACCACCGACGCCGAGATGGGCCAGCTCAGCCTGATGAGCAGCCAGATCTCGCAGCTCGGCGGGATCATGAAGTTCACGGCCGATCAGCTCAGCTTCAAGCCCCTGGGCCCGCCCGCGGGCGAGCAGCCGCCCCCCCAGCCCAAGCGATAGGATCCATGGCCGAGCAGGCAGCCCCGACGACGGAACGCCCCCGGGACCGGATCGAGCACGACGGCTGGCTGGCCATGTTCGTGCCCGACAGCACCCTGGAGGGGCTGCAGGCGTTTCACTTCATCGTCAAGCGCACCTACACCTTCGCGCCCGACGAGATCGCCGAGCCCACCACCTGGCAGCAGGCCATTCACCTGAGCGACCAGCACTTCGAGGGGGCCGGGCCCTACGAGGCGGCGCTGCGCTATGAGAACGAGCTGCTGCCGCCCAAGCCGGGCACCGACGTGTTCGTCACGGCCACCTGCTACCCGCCGGGGGGCGAGGCGCGCTTCTGCTACCCCGAGGTGCGGGTGGCCGACGCGCACCGCTCGCGGCTGGCGGTGTTCGGCGACCGCACGGCGGTCATCAAGGCGGGGCAGACGCCGCTGTTCTCGGCGGCCGAGAAGTTCAGCGCGCTGCCCGTGCGCTACGAGTTCGCCTACGGCGGGGTGGACCGGCAGCACAGCCTGGCGCCCATCCTGTGCCCCACCAACCCGGTGGGCACGGGCTACCTGGTGCAGCCCATCGACGGCGCGCCGGCCCGCGATCAGTGGGCGGTGCTGCCCAACATCGAGTGGCCCGACCGGCTGCTGACCCCCGAGACCCTGTTCGTGGGGACCAAGGACCGCAAGACCGAGCTGCGCCCGCCGGCCGGCTTCGGGCCCATCCCGCGGTACTGGGAGCCTCGGGCCTCGCGGGCCGGCATGCCCGCCGACGCCAAGCCCTTCTGGAAGCTGCTGTACGAGGACAAGCCCAGCGTCAACGACGAGCACTTCCTGGAGATGCAGCCCGAGTTCTGGCGCAGCGCAAACGGCGGGCTGGTGCTGCCGGTGCACCTGGAGGGCCACGAGAAGCTCGTGCTCACCCACCTGCACCGCGAGCGCGAGGAGCTGGTGATCCGGCTGCCCATCAAGAACCCCACCCTGCGCACGGCCATCAACGACGAGGCCATGCAGCCCGTGCCGCTGAAGCTGGACACGGTGCACGTGGAGGTGGAGCTGGGCGAGCTGGCGCTGGTGTGGCGCGGCAGCGTGCCCAAGCCCGCCAGCCTGGAGACGCTGGCCGAGCTGGAGCGCGTGCTGATGGAGATCGACGGCGAGCTCATCCTGCCGGCGCCGCTGCTGGGCACGGGCTTCCCGCTGGAGCTGCTGACGGGCGACTTCCCCGGGCAGGCCATCCTGGACGCCCTGCCCAAGCCGCCCAAGAAGGGCTGAGCGCCCCCCGTGGAGTTCATCGACCGCCTGCTGCAGGCCGATCCGCTGGTCATCTATGGCGTCGGCGGCCTGATCCTGGTGATCGCCTGGGTGGCGTGGAAGCGGCTCAGCGCCGATCTGCCGCGGGCGCCCAGGCCGCCGAAGCGCCCCCGCGGGCCGGGCTACGCCCAGGCCGAGCAGGCTTGGATGGCCCTGGGCGCCGAGCTGGGTGTGGACGTGAAGCCAGCGGGCCCGAAGGTGGAGCAGGGTGGCGAGCGGCCGGCGCAGGTGGGCGGCTGGCGGGCGGCGGGTGAGGTGAGCGATCGGGCCGTGCGGGTGTGGAGCACCTGGGGTCTCTACGCCCGCTTCAGCCCCATGGCCCAGCGCGAGGTGCAGGACCTGGAGCGCAGCGGCGGCGTGCACGTGGCCTGCGCGGGCCCCACGGGCCGGGTGCCCACCCCCGAGGGCTGGGCGGTGAAGCTGCTGTGCAAGGACGGCTGGCTGCGCTGGGAGGATGACCGGGAGCCCGGCGACGAGCCCCACCCGGTGTGGGGCACCAGCGTGACGCAGGTGCCGCTGTCGCCGAAGCAGGTGGCGGCCTTCGTGCGGGCCTTGGTGCAGGCGGCCGCCGAGCACGAGGGCTGAGTTGAGCCGCAATTGGCCATCCCCGGCACTCGGGCTATGCTGCAGCCATGCTGAAGCGCCTGAAACTGACCAACTTCAAAGGGCACCGGAGCTCGGAGCTGTGGTTCGATCGTCTGAGCTTGCTGGTGGGCGAGAACGCCAGCGGGAAGAGCTCGGTGCTCCTGGCGTTGGAGCTGTTGAGTTCGCAGGCTCAGGGCCTACCACCCATGGTGGGTGTGAACCGGTTCGAGCGTTTGGTTCACAAGAGCGGGGCTTGGCGACCTGAAGAAATCCACCTTCGCGCAGTTCTGTCGGAAGTTGAGGCAGGTCTTGTCGCTGGAGCCGGATATTGGTTTCCCTTGGCGACGCGTCCCACGAGACCTCAAGTCAGGCGGGGCCATTCGGAGGGCTGTTCCATAGATCCTGGGATGCAGTTTGTCGCTGAACTGGCAGTCCTGCAGCCGGTTGTCGGTCTCCTTCGAACGCCGAGCTATACGCGCGACCTGATTCCCAAAGTCGGCCGGGATGGCGCCAACACCGCCTCGGTCGTA
>JACKDL010000068.1 GCA_020633555.1 Myxococcales bacterium
GCCCATCCAGCTCCCGGTGGCGCTGCAGGTCATCGCGGCGCCCTGACCTGCGCCGGGCGCGCTGGCCTCAGCGGCGGCCGTCGAGCCACGCCGCCGAGGCGACCGGCGCCCCCGATGCCGGGCCCGGGGCCGTGAACTGCACCGCCAGGTCGGCCACCGCCAGCGCGGCCCTCAGCGCGTCGCGGGCGGTGGCCGCGTCGGCCGCGCCGTCCAGCGCCACCAGCACGCCGTCGTGCACGGTCACCGTCAGCGTCTCGAGCCGGGCGACGATCTGGTCGCCGTTGCGGGCCTCGACGGGGCTGTCGCCGTCGGTGCGCCGGGCCAGGCTGAGCAGGTCGGTGGTGCGGGCCTGCACCTCGATGGCGCCCACGGCGCCCTGCACCTCGACGTCCACCTGCTGCTCCACCACGGCGGCCTCGACCATGTCGTCGCCCCAGCTCCGCGAGACGGCGTGCACCGTGGCGCCGGTCGTGCCCGCCACGCGCCAGCGCAGCAGGTTCACCAGCGCCGCCAGCTCGGCGGCCGCGGGGCTGGCCTCGCCGAGCACGTCGGCGGCGCCCAGGGCGGTGGGCGCGCCCCCGCCCGTCAGGGTGATCCGCGCCACGTGCTGGCCGGCCTGCCGCGCCTCGCCGGCCACGGCGACAAGGGCGGTGAGGCGGCTGGTCTGCTGGGTGGTGAGGCGCCGGCCCACACCGGCCACCTCGTCGTAGGTGTGGCCCAGGGCCGCGATGAGCACCTGCCGGTCGCGGGCGGCCTCGGCCAGCGCCCGGGTGCGGGCCAGGGTCTCGGCCAACGGCGCGCTGAAGTGCGCGCTGGCGCCCACGCCGCCGGGGCGGGTGGCGAACCGGTCGGGCAGGCGCTGAGGCGGCGGCGGCATGGGGGGCTTCAGGATGGGCTGCCAGGTCACCGCCTGCCCGGGCTGCAGTCGCGCCACCCGCTCGGCGGGGTACAGGCCCGGGGCGAAGACCACCAGCGGGATCTCGCCGGCGGGCAGCGGGGTGGTCAGCGGGGTCTCCCCCAGGCGGGTGAGCCCGGCGAACACCGTGCCGTGCCAGGTGCGAGGGGCCACGTGCAGCTCGGCGGGCAGGTCGGTGGACACTCCGGGGGAAGGCTCGGGGGGCTCGGTGGCCTGGGCGGGGCCGCCGGGCAACATCAAGAGACACAGGAGCGGGGTGGGCCAGCGCATGGTGGCCCCCGACGGCGCGGCCCCCCGGGCCTTCACGGGCGGTGGATCTCCATGACCAGGTGGGGGCCGATGTTCGGCAGCTCGAAGACGTCGCCCACCTGGACCAGCCCGGCCCTCAGGTAGAAGCCGGCCGCCGTGGTGCGGGCGTTGCACCACACCCGGGCCCCGCCGCTCGCCCAGGCGTGGGCCAAGAGCGCGTCCAGCACCCGCCGCCCGGCCCCTTGGCCCTGCCAGGCGGGATCGGTGGCCATGCCGCGCACCCGCCAGGCGGCGTCGGGGGCCTCGGCGTCGGGGAAGACGCTGCCCACGGCCACCAGCGCGTTGTTTACGAAGACGCCGGCGTGCAGCGCCTGCGGGTCGTCGTCGCCGGGCATGCCCACGTCCTCGGGGCGCTGGTGCGGGCGCAGCACCCGCTGGCGCAGCGGGCGGGTGGCGGCGGCGGTGATCGGCTGGAGCTTCATGGGGCCCTCGCGGCGAAGGTGGTGGCCACCGGCCAGCGCCGGTCCACCAGGGTGAAGACGGTGAAGGTGATCGCCCAGGCCCCCACCACGTCGATGGTGTAGTGCAGCCGGCTGAGGAACACCACCGCCACCACCCCCACATGCCCCAACAGCGCCGCGTGCCCCAGCGCTCCCCTGCCCCGGCAGTAGAGCCACAGCAGGAAGGTGGTGGCCGTGTGCCCCGAGAAGAACAGGTCCTTGGTCAGGTGCACATGGGCCGCGTCGCCGACGAGCGCGCTGACGGGGTTGATGACGTCGAGCCAGGCCGCCCACAGCGTGGCGCCGTCCAGGCCGGCGTTCAGATCCGGCCCCAGGGTGGGCCCCAGCCCCGTCAGCGGCACCGTGATCCCGCGCACCAGGCTCATCAGGCCGCCCACGTACAGGAAGTGCACGAAGGCCGCCCGGTCGCGCCGCCACAGCCACAGAGCCGGCGGGAAGTACAGCGCGATCCACAGGTGGTAGTTGTGGCGGGCCACCCACTGCACGTAAGGCAGGGCGTCCAGCACCCGGTCGGGCAGGGCCGGCGCGGGCCGGGCCTCGTTGGCCAGGCACAGGCCCAACATCAGGCCGTGCGCCCCATACCGCCAGAGCAGCGCGACGCCGATGTGGTCGAGAATTCGGCCCATGGCGCGGGAGCATACCCGACCCATTGATTTGCGCACGCGCCGGCGTCACCGTCCGCCGCATGGTGACCCTGCTCGCCCTCGTCACGCTGCTCAGCGGCCCGCCCCCGCCGGTGCGGATCCTGTGGTTCGGGGCCACGGGCGGGGTGTCGAACCACGTGGGGCGAAACCGCGCCCACCTGGCGCTGGCCGAACAGCTCGGGCGGGCGGTGGGGCGCCTGGCGCCCCGGGCGGACGGCCCCCACGCCTACGCCGCCGAGGGGCACCTGCTGTTCGCCGACGGGGGCCTGCCGGTCACCACCCTGCAGCGGGTGGTGCAGCACCTGGACGCCGCCGAGCGGCAGGCGGTGCACCCCGCCTGGCCGGTGCTGCTCAGCCCCTTCGAGGTGGTCTTCGAGGGGCCGCCGGGCGGCCGCGACACCCCGGCCCTGGACCTGCTGCTCGAGGCCCCCGATCGCCTGCCGGGCGCCACGCGGCAGACGGCGGCCCTGTCCCGGCTGGTGCTGGAGGGCGAGACGGTCTGGTGGTTGGCGCTGCCCGGCGCCGCGGCCGCGCTGCCCACGGATCCGGCGGCCTGGGAGGTGCGCTTCGCCTGGGAGGGCGACGTGACCGTGCGCGGCCAGCCCCGCCGCCTGTTCAACGTGGGTCGGCCGGTGCACGAAGGCGCGCGCCGGCAGGCGGCCCTGAGCGCCCAGCAGGCCCTGGCCCCCGATCGCACGCTGATCCTGGCCGCCGGCGACGACCTGGAGACCCGCAGCTTCCTCGACGCCCGGCTGCTCGATCGGCAGCGGCCGCTGAGCTGGGCGGCCTATGCGCGGCTGGGGGTGGACGGCCTGGCGGTGGGCGCCGCCGAGGCGGCCCTGGGGCTGCCCTCGCTGGCGCTGGAGCAGCAGACCCACCGGGTCCCCGTGCTGGCGGCCAACCTGCCCAGCGCCCCCGTGCCGGGGCACCGGCTGGTGAAGGTGGGCGAGGCGCAGGTGCTGCTCATCGGGCTGACGGAGCCCGAGCTGGACCGCGGCGACCGGCGCAACTTCGGCGACTCCGTGCCCACCGACCCCGTGCTGGCGGTGCGCAAGGCGCGCGTCACCGCCGAGCACGAGCTGGGCCACCCGCCCGATCTGACCGTGGCCTTCGGGCACCTGAGCCCCGCCACCCGCCGCGCCCTCACCGAGGCCGGCGCCGGCATCGATCTGCTGCTGGCCGACTTCGACGACCACGGCCTGGTGCCCGCGCGACAGGTGGCCCAGCTCACCGACGAGGGTCAGGTCTTCCTGGCCCGGGATCGGCGGCCCATCCCGGTGGTGCCTGCGGGCCGCACCCGGCTGGGCCTGGCCGAGGTCCACTTCGCCCGCACCCCGCGCGGGCACCTGCAGGTCAACGCCGTGGAGAGCCAGGCGTTGCCCGTGCCCGGCGACGGCCCGGCGGACGCGGTGACCCTGCGGGCGCTCACCGAGGTGCGCCAGGCCGCCTACGCCGAGGGCGCCCAGCGCCTGCTGCCCGATCTGGGGCGCCTCATCGACGCCGATCCGGGCCTGCGGGCCCGCTTCGAGGCCGATCCCCTGGTGAGCCGCACCCTGCGCACCGCCCAGGTGCCCGGCCGGCTGACGGCCACCCTGTGGCGCACGCTGGTGGCCAACACCCTGCGCGCGCACACGGGCGCCGAGATCGCCGTGTTGCCGGCCCTGCCCTTCCCCTGGGCGCTCACGGGGCCCGTGAGCCGGCTGCAGGCCGCCGCCAACCTGGACACGCCGGCCGAGCTGGTGGTGGTGCGGCTGTCGGCGGCCCAGCTCGGCGCGCTGGCCTTGAAGCCGGGGCTGGGCGAGCTGGTGCTGACGGGGCTGGACGTCACCGATCCGCTGGCGCCCAAGGTGCGCGGCCGGGCGCTCGACCCCCGGGAGTTCTACACGGTGCTGACCACCGACGGCCTGCGCGCCGACGGGGATCTGGCAGGCCCGCTGGGGGGCGAGGTGCTGGCCCAGCCGGGGCCGCTGCGGCCATTGGCCCTGGCGCTGCTGGGGGCCGCCCAGGACGACGCCGCCACGCTGACGGCGCACATGCAGGCCGACGGCGGCCCGGCGCCCCGCTGGGTGCTGGACGTGCGCGATCTGAGCGTGGGGGCCAGCGACTACCTCAACGCCCGCCCCGACGGGGGCACCGCCGCCTACGCCGGCGTGCGCGAGACGCGGGTGACCACCCGCGACAACCTGGCCTTCGCCGGCCGCGGCGACGTGTTCCTGAGCCGGCAGGCCGAGTCGGTGGAGTGGGTCAACCACCTGCGCGCCGAGTTCGCCGAGGCCCGCTACAGCGACGACGTGGGCGGCGCCGCCCGCGAGGAGACCGCCGACGGGATCCTCGCCGAGACCGAGCTGCGGATCAGGGCCCTGGCCCTGGGGCCCGCCCGGGACGTGGATCCGTACTTCACGGTGCAGTACGCCACCGAGTTCACACCCACCCAGCGCGAGCTGCCCGACGGCCGCCTGGTGGACAACCCCCGCAAGCGCCGCGTGGACGCCTCGCTGGGCCTGGTGTGGAAGCGCGCCTGGGTGCAGCTCCTGCGCCTGGGCGCCATCGTGGGTCAGGACTTTGCCGAGGCCGACAACGATCCGCAGGTGGGCGCCGTGGTCGCGACCCAGCTTGGCCTGGATGTGGCCGGCCTGCGCTGGCGCCTGGACGCCGAGGCCCGGTACTTCATCCCGGGCGTCGGCATCGACACGGCCACCGAGCTGGGGGCCTGGTTGAAGGCCCGCAACAGCTTGGATTTTCCGCTGTTTCTCGGGGTGGGGGTCGGGATCTACCTGGATCTGTTCGGCTATCGCGGCACGTCGGCCAGCACCACCGATCCGGGCATGAGCCTGGTGAGCGGGGTGGCCCTGCGGTTCGACCGGATCTTCAAGTAGGCGGGCGCTCGGGCGAGCGCCCACGCGGCCCATCGGGCCGGCCGATCAGAACGGGATGGGATCGTCGTCGGGGGCGTCGCCGCCGCCGCCGGGCGCGTCACCGCCGCCG
>JACKDL010000069.1 GCA_020633555.1 Myxococcales bacterium
CGGGGTCCCTGTGCTGCATGGCGGGGGGCCAATGCCCCCCGCACCGCCGGCCTGGCGGCCGGCTCCCCCCGGATCTGGCGACTACGCTGCGTGTCGTTCGGGCAGGTAATGCCGCAGGCACCGCTTCTGCGGCCGCGTCACCACCGTCAGCCGGCTCGTCAGGATGTCGTTCTCGCCGTTCTCGAACCACAGCATCGAGTCCACGCTCGGCGCGTCCTGCGGCTCCAGGCCGAACTCGCTGGGCTTCACCGCCCCGAACAGCGTGCGCCCCACCGCCGGGTGATCCTGGCGCCAGCGCCCGCTCCACAGATCCCGCACGCCGACGCACACCTTGTCGCGCACGTGGTACTCGGTGTTCTGGGTCACGAACAGGCGGTGGCGGCGGCGATTCTGTCCAGCGTAGGCGTTCATTGCGTCCTCCAAGTCGGCCATCTCGGCGCTGTGTGCGTAGATGTAGGACATAAACTCACCTTGCGCAAAAAAACGCCCGCCGCTACCCACTGCCCACGATTCCAAAGGAGCCCCCCCATGATGAAGGGCGCTGTCGCGACGATTGCCGACGCCATCGGCAACACCCCGCTGGTCAAGCTGAACCGCCTGACCCACGGTCTGAAGGCCGACATCTACTGCAAGCTCGGCTACATGAACCCGGGCGGCTCGGTGAAGGACCGCATCGCGCTCAACATCATCAACAAGGCCGAGGAGCGCGGGGAGCTCAAGCCCGGCGGCACCATCATCGAGGCCACCAGCGGCAACACGGGCATGGGCCTGGCCATCATCGCGGCGGCGCGCGGCTACAAGTGCACCTTCGTCATGGCCGACAAGCAGTCCATGGAGAAGGTGAAGGCCCTGCGCGCCGTGGGCGCCAAGGTGGTCATCTGCCCCACCGACGTCGAGCCCGAGGACCCCCGCAGCTACTACTCGGTGGCGGCCCGGCTGGTGAAGGAGACGCCCAACGCCTTCTACGCCAACCAGTACCACAACCCCGACAACACCGAGGCCCACTACATCAGCACGGGCCCCGAGCTCTGGCGCCAGACCGAGGGCGAGATCGACGCCTTCGTGGCGGGCCTGGGCACCGGCGGCACCATCACCGGCACCGGCCGCTTCCTCAAGGAGCAGAAGCCGGGCGTGCAGCTCGTGGGCGCCGATGTCTTCGGCAGCGTCTACTATGACTTCTGGAAGACCGGCGAGCTGGTCCAGCCCTACAGCTACAAGACCGAGGGCATCGGCGAGGACTTCTTCCCCACCACCATCGACCTGTCGATCATCGACCACGTCTACCAGTTCGGCGACAAGGAGAGCTTCCTGATGACCCGCGCCCTGTCGCGGCAGGAGGGCATCCTCACCGGCGGCAGCGGCGGCACCGCCGTGCTGGCGGCCATCAAGTACGCCGAGCAGATCGACCGCCCCGCGAACATCGTGGTGCTGCTGCCCGACAGCTCGGTGCGCTACCTCAACAAGATCTTCGACGACGACTGGATGCGTGAGAACGGCTTCCTCGACCCCGAGGAAGGCCTGGGCACCATCCGGGAGCTCATCGGCACCAAGCCGGCGAAGATCATCACCTGCCAGAAGGGCGACAAGATCCGCGACGTGGTGGGCAAGATGAAGGCCCACGGCATCAGCCAGATCCCCGTGCTCGACGGCCACCAGCTCGCCGGCATCGTCAACGAGAGCACCCTGCTCGACCGCATGGTCAGCGACGGCCAGGACGCCCTGGAAGCCTCGGTGGCCACCGCCACCACCCACGCCTACGAGGTCGTCGATCCCGACGCCCCGGTGGGCCTGTTCAGCAACGTCTTCAGCCAGGGCAAGGTCATCGTGGTCTGGGAGCGCGGCGAGGTCCGCGGCCTGGTCACCAAGATCGACGTCATCGACTACCTCTCTCACCTGGGGCGCACGAAGTGAAGGGCGACTGGAAGGGCAAGCAGTTCGAGACCCTGGCCATCCACGCCGGCAACGGCATCGAGCCGGTCACCGGCGCGGTGAACGTGCCGGTGTTCCTGACCAGCACCTACGCCCAGAAGAGCCCGGGCGAACACACCGGCTACGAGTACAGCCGCACCGGCAACCCCACCCGCGCCGCGCTGGAGGCCAACCTGGCCGCGCTGGAGGGCGGCAGCCACGGCCTGGTCTTCGCCAGCGGCTGCGCCGCCACCGCCTGCATCGCCCACTGGGTGGGCGCCGGCGCGCACATGATCGTCGGCGACGACCTCTACGGCGGCACCTTCCGGCTGTTCGACAAGGTGTTCCGCCACGCCGACCGCAAGTACAGCTACGTGGATCTCACCGATCCCCAGGCCCTCGAGGCGGCCATCACGCCCGAGACCAAGGCCGTGTGGATCGAGACGCCCACCAACCCCATGCTGAAGCTGGCCGACATCGCCGAGATCTCGCGGCGCGCCCACGCGCACGGCCTGAAGGTCATCGTCGACAACACCTTCATGTCGCCCTACTTCCAGCGCCCGCTGGAGCTCGGCGCCGACGTGGTGGTGCACAGCTGCACGAAGTACCTGGGCGGCCACTCCGACGTGGTGATGGGGGCGATCGTTACGCGGGATCAGCAGACCCGCGACGAGCTGCACTTCATCCAGAACAGCACCGGCGGCACCGCCGGGCCCATGGACAGCTACCTGGTGCTGCGCAGCACCAAGACGCTGGCCGTGCGCATGGAGCGCCACGCCGAGAACGCGATGAAGATCGCGCAGTGGCTGGAGCAGCACCCGGCGGTGGAGAAGGTGATCTACCCCGGGCTGCCGAGCCACCCGCAGCACGAACTCGCGAAGCAGCAGATGAGCGGGTTCGGCGGGATGATCAGCTTCGTCATCCGCGGCGGGCTGGAGGCGTCGCGGCGCATGCTGGAGCGCTGCGAGGTGTTCACGC
>JACKDL010000007.1 GCA_020633555.1 Myxococcales bacterium
GCGAGGCCGGCCCCGCACGGGGTGGGCAGGCCGTCGCCGTCGTCGTCGGCGAACACGGTCAGCGAGTAGGGGCCCGGCACCAGCTCGCCGACCGCGAAAGGGGTGATCCCCGCCAGGCCGTCGGGGAACAGCGGCAGGATCAGCGGGGCCGGGGCCACCTCGCCCTCGACGGCGGTGGCCGCCAGCCGGGCGTACACCGGGGCGCTGATCTGTGGGGCCCCCTCGGGTGGGCGGACCACGCCCATCAGGCCAGTGGCGGCGTCGCCGGGGCCGCACAGACGGCGCTCCAGCGTGATCGCCACCGTCTGCCCGGCGGTGATGTCGCCGCGCCAGCGGCCGTGGTGGTTGTCGAGGGTGTCGGCGATGAGGGGGTCCGCCGCGCTGGGCGGAAAGGGGCAGCCGTCGAACAGGCCGTCGCCGTCGCGATCCACGAAGGCCATGAGCTCGGTGGGCCCCGGGGGCACGTCCACCTGGAGCTCGGCGGGCCAGCGCCCGTCGGCGTCGCGCGCCACGTCGATCAGGCGCCGGTCGAGGCCGCCGAGCGGGGTGATGCGCAAGCGCAGCGTGCCCGGCGAGGGCCGCCCGCTCACCTGGTCGACGAGCTGCAGCGTCACCGGCACGGTGCGCGCGCCCGCGTCCAGGCTGGGGCCCAGATCGGGCAGGCCGGGGCCGGTCTCTTCCGGATCGGCGGCGCAGCCCACCGCGCCCAGCGCCCCGAGGGTCCAGGCGACGATCCAGGCGTGGCTGCGGCGGCCGAGCACGGCGCTCCTCCCCGAAAGGTGGGCTGGTTGCTACTTAGCAGACCCCGTGTTGGTGAGCAAAAAGCATTGAAATCATTGATGTTGGTGACCGCTGCTCGCCGCGTGAACGGCGGCGGTTGCGACGGCCGAGGCGGGCGGAGAGCATGCCACGGGCCGGCGCGGGGCCGGCCGCTGGGGGGTGACTGTGGCGGATCTGCGGGGGGCGGTGTTGGCGGCGGGGCGGGGCACTCGCCTGCAACCCTTGACCTTTCGGCGGCCGAAGCCGCTGGTGCCCCTGGGCGCCGGCCTGCTCATCGAGCGGCCCCTGACGGCGTTGGCCCGGCTGGGCGTCGGCCGGGTGGGGGTCAACGCCCACCACCTGGCCGATCAGGTGGCGCCCGGGCTGGCCCACCGGCCCGAGGTGGTGGCGGTGGTCCACGAGCCCGAGCTGGAAGGCACGGGGGGCGGCATCCGCGGCATCGCGGCGGCGCTGGGGGGCCAGGGCACCCTGGTGGCGGCCAACGGCGACGCCCTTTTCGACTTCCCGCTGGCGCCCATCCTGGCCGCCCACCGGGCCCTGGGGGCGCTGGGCACGCTGGCGCTGCGCCGGGTGCCGCCGGGCTCGCCCTTCGCCCGCGTGGGGGTGGATCGCGACGGCCGCGTGCACCGCATCGCCGAGGTCATCGGGCCGCAGGCCCACCGCCACGACCTGACGCTGGGCGCCTTCACCGGGGTGCAGTGCATGGAGCCCGCGCTGGTGGACCGGCTGCCGGCCGCGGGCGAGTGCGACGTGCTGCGCACCGCCTGGCGGGACGGGCTGGCCGAGGGCGCGCCGCTGTTCGGCGTCTGGGTGGATCCGCCCGACGCCTGCTGGCTGGACGTGGGCACCCCCGAGCGCTACCTGGACGCCCACCGTGCCCTGCTGGACGGGCGGCTCGATCCCGGGGCCGTGCCCCCGGCCGACGGCGCCGGGCGGCACATCGCGGCCGACGCGCAGGTGGAAGGTCAGGTCCTGGGCCCGGCGGTGGTGCTGCCGGGCGCCCGCGTGGCCGCTGGCGCGACGGTGGGGCCCTTCACCTGGATCGGCGCGGGGGCGCGGGTGGCCCCCGGGGTGACGCTGGCGGGGTGTGTGGTGTGGCCGGGGGTCGAGGTCACCGCCTCGGCCCGCGACGCCGTGCTCACGGGATGAGCGGATCCACCGGCTCATCCAGGGTGGCCCGCAGCCAGGCCTCGTGCTTGTCGGCCAGCCACAGGCGGGCCTCGATGGCGTCCATCAGCGGGCGGGTGGTGCGGCGGTCGGTGGCCTGAACGCCGAAGGCGCCGTGGTTGCGGCAGATGTTGGCCGCCAGGGCGGGCTCCATCAGGTCCACCTTGTTGAACACCTTCAGCCGCGGGATCTCGAGCAGCTCCATCTCGGCCAGGATGTTCTCGACGCTCTCCATCTGCTGCGCCATGCGCGGATCGCCGATGTCCACCACGTGCAGCAGCAGATCGGCCTCGTGCAGCTCCTCCAAGGTGGCCTTGAAGGCCACGATGAGGTCCTTGGGCAGGTCGCGGATGAAGCCCACGGTGTCGATGATCACCAGCTCGCGATCCTGCGGGAAGCGCAGGCGGCGGGTGGTGGTGTGCAGGGTGGCGAACAGCTTGTCCTCCACCAGCACGTCGCTCTGGGTCAGGGCGTTGAACAGGGTGCTCTTGCCCGCATTGGTGTAGCCCACCAGCGCCACCACGGGCACGTCCTGCCGCTGCCGCCGGCTGCGGCGGTTGGCCCGCTGCACCTCGGCGTGCTTGAGCTGCTTCTCGAGGAAGTTGATGCGGTCGCGGGCCCGGCGCCGGTCGATCTCGAGCTTGGTCTCGCCCGGGCCGCGGCCGCCGATGCCGCCCATCAGCCGCGACAGCGAAGTGCCGCGCCCGCTCAAGCGGGGCAGGCGGTACTTGTGCTGTGCCAGCTCCACCGCCAGCTTGCCCTCGTGGGTGTGGGCCCGCCGGGCGAAGATGTCGAGGATGAGCTGGCTGCGGTCGATGACGTTCACGTCGGTGACGTCGGCGATGGCCCGCGCCTGGTTGGGGCTGAGATCCTGATCGAAGATCACCAGCTCGCAGTCGAGCTGCATGGTCAGCAGCAGCAGCTCCTCGAGCTTGCCGCGGCCCATCACGTACTTCGGGTCGAACTTCTTCCGGTTCTGGATCAGCGCGTCGACGATGACCACGTCGGCGGTCGTGGCCAACTCGGCCAGCTCCCGCAGGCTGGTGCGGGGATCCAGCGCCTCGTCATCCACGCTGACATGCACCGCGATGGCCCGGGTCTGGCCGGCGGTCTCGACGGCGCCGATGGTGTTGCGGCTGAACTCGTCCTCGAGCTGCTCGATGAACTGGCTGAAGTCGAGGGTCTCGTCGTGGACGGTGGTGACCGTCTGCTCGGCGTAGGGCGTGTCGGCGCCGGGGGGCAGCAGGTGCGTGTGGTACAGGGTGGCCGGCCGGCCGTCCGAGCCCACGCCCACGGCGGCGATGAGATCCAGCCGCAGCCGCGACAGGTCCGTCAGGTCGTCGGTGGTCAGCGGCTCGTCGCGCAGGTGAGTGTGCACCAGGCGGATGCCGCGGAAGCGCCCCTCGCCCGCGCGGGCGCGGCCCAGATCGGGGATGAAGAGCTGATCGGCGTCGCCCACGATGACGTGGGTCACCCGGCCGCGGCGGTCGAGGGTGATGCCGATCTGGCGGCCCGTCTCGCGGCTGAGCTCGGTGAGGCTCTGCGCCAGCGGGGCCGAGATGATGGCTTCGCGGGGGACCTTGCGGTTGTAGAGGCGGGTGAGCCGCTCGCGGTGTCCGGGCTTGAGCCCGTTGAGGTTGCCGTGGACCTTCAGGGGGTCTCTCCTGTGCCGGCGCGGGCCCCAGGAGGGGTCACGACCGCCCGGCTGTGCCTGTGCGCATCGCGGGACTATACTCCCGCGACCGCAAGTTGGGGAAACGCGATCGCATGACCCGTCCCGTCCGCCTGGGCCTGCTGCTGGCCGCCGCCGGCCTGCTCGTCGGCCACGCCCTGGTCTTCGATTTCGTCAACGACGACGCGTTCATCTCGTTCCGCTACGCCGACAACCTGGTGCGCCACGGCGCGCTGGTGTTCAACCCGGGCGAGCGGGTCGAGGGCTACACGAACTTCCTGTGGACCGTGCTCATCGCCGGGGTGCTGGCCCTGAAGGGCGAGCCGGTATTCTGGAGCAAGGTGCTGAGCATCGGCCTGGGCATCGGCAGCCTGTGGGCCATCGCCCGGTTCAGCGCCCGCCAGGAGCGCGACGGCGCCTCGGGCTGGGACGCGCTGGGGCCCTTCCTGCTGGCGGCGGCCCCCGCCTACGCCTGCTGGAGCACGGGCGGCCTGGAGACGCAGCTCTTCACCTTCACGCTCACCATGGGCTGGGTGGGCTACCTGACCGAGCGAGACGACGGCTACGCCGGCACGCCCACCTCGGGGGTGTGGTTCGCGCTGGCCGCCATGACCCGGCCCGAGGGCATGCTGTTCTTCGGGCTCACGGGCCTGCACCGCCTGGGCGAGATGCTGTTCGCCCAGCGCACTTGGAAGCCCGAGAAGCAGGACTGGATCTGGGGCCTGGGCTTCGCCCTGGTGTTCGGCCCGTACTACCTGTGGCGGTACAGCTTCTACGGCTACCCCTTCCCCAACACCTACTACGTGAAGACGGGCGCCAAGGACTTCTGGGCGCCCGGCGCGCGCTACCTGTGGAGCTGGGTGAAGGACCACGCGCTGTACGCGCTGTTCCCCCTGGCGCTGGTGGTGCGGCGCCGGCTGCCGGGGGGGCGGCGGGGCCGGCTGTGGACGCTGGTGCTGCTGTACACCGCCGCGCTGTGCGTGCACGTGGCCCGGGTGGGCGGCGACTTCATGGGGCTGCACCGCTTCTTCGTGCCCCTCATGCCGCTGCTGGCGCTGGTGATCGCCCAGGCCCTGCGCAGCCTCGGCGAGTGGTTGGCGGCCCGGGGCAAGGGCCCTGCGCTGGCGGGCGTGGCCTTGGCCGCGGCGCTGGCGGGCGTGGGCGGCTGGCAGGTGTACCGCATCGACCAGCAGGCCATGACCGTGGGCAGCGACGCCGGCGTGGATCGCATCGGCTGGCTGAAGCAGTTCGCCGAGCAGTGCGCGGCCATCGGGCGCTGGATCGCCGAGAACACCCCCGAGGACGCCCGGCTGGCCACCACGGCGGCGGGCACCATCCCGTTCTACGCCCGGCGCTACACCTACGACATCCTGCTGCTGAACGTGGACACCGAGGTGGTGAAGGCGACGCCCGCCCACGGCAACCGGCCGGGCCACACCAAGGCGGCCAGCCACGCGCAGATCATGGCGCAGGACATCGACTACCTGATCTACCACCCCACCATCGCCGAGCGGCGGCCAGGGCCACGCCGGGGGCCTTCGGGCTACGAGTGGTTCACCGTGCAGGTGCCGGGCATGGAGCCGCCCTGGTGGGGCGTGTTCCGGCGGCGCTGAGGGCCGCCGGTCGGATCAGAACGTGCCGCCCAGGGTGAGCAGGCCGCCGCCCTCGGGCAGGGGGGCGAAGCCGGTGGTGGCGCTGGCGTCGCCGGGCTTCGCCTGGCCGGGGCCGGCGTCCCCCTTCATCAGGCCGGGCACCACCAGGGCGGTGACCAGGCCGCCCACCAGGGCCACCCCGCCCACGCCGTACATCACATAGGCCAGGGTGGTGCTCGAGTCGCGCTGATCCACCAGGTCGTCGTACTTCGCGCGGTTGGGCTGTCGGGCGGCGGTCTGCAGGTCGTCGTCGGCGCCTTGGGCGTCCATGGCGAAGTAGACGCCCGCGCCGATGAGGGCCACGCCCACGCCCGCCGCGCTGTAGCCGATGACATCCCAGGGGGGGCCCGGGTCCTTCGGCGCCAACGTGTCGCCGGTGGCGTTGGCCACGCCGGGCACCTCCTCGGGTGTGGCGTTCATCTCGTCGAGCTCCTTGCGGGCCCGCTTGGCGGCCATGCTCTTGGGGAAGCCCTTCAGGACCGCCTCGTAGCGCTCCTGGGCCTCGGCGCGGTTGCCCGAACGGAACAGGCCCCGGGCCAGCAGGAGCTGGTGCTCGGGGGCGCAGGCGTCCAGGCGCACGGCGATGCGGAACAGGGGCACGGCCTCGGCGAACTTGCCCGCCTTCGCCAGCCGCACGCCCTCGCGGGCGTTGACCTCGGCGGTGGTGGGATCCACGGGGTCGCAGACGGCGGCGTGGGCCAGGGCCGGGCCCGCCGTCAGGGCGGCGATGAGGGGGAACGTCAGGGCGCGCATGGAGGCAGCGTAGCCTGCGCGGCGGACGGTCGCCAACGGCGAGCGTCAGAGTTCCGTGTCAGAACTCGGTGGCCTCCAGGTTCACCTGGTCGGCGAGCTGCTTGAGCCGGCGCTGGGCGTCGTCGGCGTCCTTGCCCGACAGCCCCAGCTTCAGGGCGGTGACCAGGAAGCGCTGGGCCGCCTTCGGGGCGCCGCGCTTCTGGGCGTCCTTGCCCTTGCTGTACTCGAAGATGGCCCGGGCGCGGTCCTGATCGGTCAGGTTCTCTTTGGGCGTGACGTCGAAGCCACCCACCCGGCGGGCCACCACTCGCGGGGGCTCGGTGGCGGGGGCCGAGGGCGCGATCTTCACCTCCACCGGCGCGGCGGCGGTGGCGGGGGCCTTGGCGGCCTTCGAGGTGGGCGCCTTGGGCCGCTTGGGCTGCGCGGCCTCGTCGCCCTTGGGGCCCTCGCCCTTGGTGACGGGTGCCGCGTCGGGGGCGCTGGCGTCGGGCTGCGCCGCGTCGGGAGCGCCGGCGTCGGGCTGCGCAGCGTCGGGGACGGGGGCCGCGTCGGGCGTGGGCGGCACCACCGCGGCCGCGGCGCTGGCTGCGGCGCTGGGCGCCGCCGTGGCCGGGGCGCTGGCCACGTTGGCCGGTGGGGGATCGCCCTTGTGGGCCAGCAGCGCGTCGGCCAGCCGCCAGCCTACGAAGGCCAGCACCAGCCCCACGCCCGCCAGCACCCAGGGCCACACCCGGCGCGGCTCCTCGAGCCGCACCTCGAGCACCTCGCTCTGATCCAGGCCGCCGGGCTGCAGGCCCGACGGATCCCGGGGGGGCGGGGGCACGGTGCGCATGGGTCCGCTGACGCCGCCCGGGGGGGGCGGCGGGATCGCGCCGCTGGGCATGCTCAGCGAGCTGGCGGAGCGGGACTCGTCGCCCACCTCGCGGGTGCCGGGCTCGGGGAACTGGGTGACCGCGGGCACCGTGCCGGTGTCGCCGGCGGCGATGAGCTCCAGGGCGGTCAGGGCCTCGCGGGCGTTGCTGTAGCGCTGCCGCGGGTCGATGGCCATGCACTTCTTGATGAACTGCGTGATGGCCAGCGGGACATCCTCGCCCTTGCTGGTGCGGGTGATGTGGGGGCGCTCGCCGCGGCAGTGGGCGGCGGCCATCTCCACCAGCTCCATCTTGGGCACCGGCGGCCGGCCCAGGATCATCTCGGCGAAGATCACGCCGAAGGAGTAGATGTCGGTGCAGGGGGCCGTCTGCTGGGCCCGCCACTGCTCGGGCGCCATGTACTTGGGCGTGCCCAGCACGCCGCCCTGGCCCATCTGGGTGGTGTGGCCGCCCGAGCCCTGCAGGCTGGCGATGCCGAAGTCGAACAGGCGCGCGAAGTGCTTGCGGTTCTTGCTCTCGTCGATGAGCACGTTGCCGGGCTTCAGATCCCGGTGCACCACGCCGAGCTGGTGGGCCGCCGCGAGCCCGCGCAGGATGTTCAGGCCCACCTGCACGCTGCCGTGCAGGCCCAGGCCGCCCTGGCGCTTGACGAGCTGCCGCAGGGTGGGGCCGTACACCAGCTCCATGGCGATGTAGAGGACCTGGTCCTCCTCGGCGGGGCCCACCGAGGCCTCGCCGTAGTCGAACAGGGTGACCACGTTGGGGTCGAGGATGGCGGCGGCGGTGCGGGCCTCGCGCTTGAAACGCTGGATCACCGTCTCGTCGCCCACCATGTCCAGCATCAGCAGCTTGAGCGCCACGTCCCGGCTCAGGGCCTTCTGCTCGGCCCGGTACACCGCGCCGAAGCCGCCCGAGCCCAGGTAGCCGTTGATGATGTAGGCGTCGCCGATGGTCACGCCGAGGAGGTGGCGCTTGGCGCGCGGGGTGTTCTCGAACACCTCGGCCGGCACCCCGTAGACCCCGCCGGTGACCCCGTGATCCTGGGGGCAGATCTTCGCGCCTTCGGCGAGGACCTGACCGCAGGTGGGGCAGATGAGCTTGGGCTCGCTCACAGGGGGATCGGCGCTCCTTTCCGCCGCGAAACGCTACCCGTGGGGTGGCAATCTGGCAAGGTTGCGAGACAATGCCCGCCGTGAGCTCCACCATGCGCATCATCCGACCTGCGCGGACCGCCGATCTGGACGCGCTGGTGAGGCTGGCGGCCAGCGCCAGCGTGGGCCTGACCACCCTGCCGGCGGATCGCACCCTGCTGGCCGAGAAGATCCGCGACTCCCAGCGGGCCTTCGAGGCCGAGGTCCGGCGGCCGGCGGGCGAGACGTACCTGCTGGTGCTCGAGGACCTGCTCACGGGGCGGCTGGAGGGCACGGCCGGGGTGGTGGCGCGGGTGGGCGGCTTCGACCCCTTCTACTCCTACCGGCTGCAGACCTCGATCCACCGCTCAGAGCAGCTCGGCGTGGTGAAGCCCGTGCGCACCCTGCAGCTCGAGGAGAGCCACAAGGGGCCCAGCGAGATCGGCACCCTGTTCCTGGATCCGCACGCGCGCGGGGCGGGGGTGGGCCGGCTGCTCAGCCTGTCGCGGTTCCTGCTGGTGGCGGCCGCGCCCGAGCGCTTCGCGCCGAAGATCATCGCCGAGATGCGCGGCGTGCTGGACGGGCAGGGGCGCTCGCCCTTCTGGGAGGCGGTGGGCCACAAGTTCTTCGACATGCCCTTCGCGCAGGCCGACGCCCTGAGCGCGGCCGACAAGAGCTTCATCGGCGACCTGATGCCCAAGCACCCGCTGTACATCCCGCTGCTGCCCGACGACGTGCAGGCGGTCATCGGGCGGGTGCACGAGGAGACGCGCCCGGCCCTGCGGCTGCTGGAGCAGGAGGGCTTCACCTTCGCCGAGCAGGTGGACATCTTCGACGCCGGCCCCATGATGGAGGCCCCCCGCGACCGGGTGCGCACCCTGGCCGAGAGCCGGGTGGCCGAGGTGTCGCAGGTGCTGCCGGCGGCCGAGGACGAGGCGCCGGTGCTCATCAGCAACGAGCGGCTGGACTTCCGCGCCTGCATCGGCGCCGTGACCCCCGTGGGCGATGATCGCGTGGCGGTGCCCCGGGACGTGGCCCTGGCGCTGGGGGTGCGGCTGGGCGACCGGGTGCGCTACGTGCCCGCCCGCCCCACGGCCGAGCGGCTGCGCGACCCCTCGCAGGGGCCGGCCCACCCGGGGCCGCCCGGGCAGACGCCCACCGACATCCCCCAGGACCTGGCGCCCGAGGATCTGAGCGCCGACCCCCGAGACGCGGAGGACCCATGAGCGAGCGACTGGCCGGCAAGACGGTGTGGATCACGGGCGGCAGCCGGGGCATCGGCGCCGCCATGGCCCGGGCCTGCGCCCTGGCCGGCGCCAAGGTGATCATCTCGAGCCGCAAGCAGCCGGCCCTGGACCTGACCGCCGCGGCCATCAACGGCGATCACCCCGGGGCGGTGGTGCCCAAGGCCTGCCACAGCGGCGATCCGGCGCAGCTCGCCGAGTTCGCCGACTGGCTGTGGGCCGAGCATGGCGGCTGCGACGTGCTGATCAACAACGCCGCCACCAACCTGCACTTCGGGCCCATGCTCACCGTCGAGGCGGGCCAGTGGGACAAGACCTTCGAGATCAACGTGCGGGGCTACTTCGAGGCCATCCGCGCGGTGGCCACCCGCTGGCAGAAGGAGGGGCGGGCCGGCAGCGTGATCAACGTGGCCAGCATCCAGGGCCTGGGCGGGGCGCCGCTGCAGGGCGTCTACGGCATGACCAAGGCCGCGGTGATCAGCATGACCAAGACCCTGGCGGTGGAGCTGGGGCCGGCGGGCATCCGGCTGAACGCCATCGCCCCGGGCCTGGTGGAGACCCGCTTCGCCGCCGTGCTCACCGGCAGCAAGGACGTGCTGAAGATGTACACCAACCGGGCGGCCCTGGGGCGCCACGCCCAGCCCGAGGAGATCGCGGGCCTGGCGGTGTACCTGGCCAGCGACGAGAGCAGCTACGCCACCGGGCAGGTGTTCACCCTGGACGGCGGGTTCACCGCCACGTGACGGCGGCCCGGGCCCTCGGCGCCCTGCTCTGGCCCCGCTGGCGGGGCGCGCTGAACGCCCCGCGGTCGAAGGCGGGCGGGCGGCGCGGCCGGCTGCTGGTCATCGGCCTGCTGGCCGCGACCTTCATGGGCCTGAGCTTCGTGGGCACCCGCTGGCTGTTCACCCTGTTCCTGCAGGCCGAGTTTCTGGCCGAGCTGCTCATCCAGCGCGTGCTGGACATGGTGCTGCTGGTGTTCACCGGGCTGCTGGTGTTCTCCAGCACGGTCACCGCCTTCGGCACCTTCTTCCTGGCCGACGACCTGCCCCTGCTGGCCACGGCCCCCACGCCGGTGGGTCGCCTGGTGCTCGCCCGGCTGGTGGACACCTGGCTGCAGAGCTCGTGGATGATCTTGGTGTTCGCTGCGCCCATGATGGCCGCCTGCGGGCCGGTGCTGGGCGCGGGGCCCGCCTTCTACGTGGCCTTGCCCCTGGTGCTGCTGCCGCTGACGGTGCTGGCCGCCTCGCTGGGGGTCATGATCACCCTGCTGCTGGCCCGGGCGCTGCCCGCCCAGCGCACCCAGGAGATCCTGGCGGTGCTGGGGGTGCTGGCCTTCCTGGTGCTGTACGTGGTGTTCCGCGCCGCCCAGCCCGAGCGCTTCGTGCAGCCCGACGCCTTCCAGGATCTGGTGGCGGTCATCGCCGATCTGGAGGCGGGCTCCAACGCCCTGTCGCCCAGCACCTGGGTGGTGGGCGCGTTGTTCCCGGTGCTGCGGGGTGCCTGGCTCGAGGCGGCGTCGCCGGCGGCGGTGCTGTTCACCAGCGCGCCGGCGGCGGTGGCGCTGACGGCGTGGCTGGGGCGGCGGACCTGGCGCGCCAGCTTCGCCAAGGTGCAGGAGGGCAAGGGCGACACCGATCGTGGGGTGTGGCAGCGCCTGGGGCGCCTGCTGCGGCGGCGGCCCGCCCGCTATGTGGGCACGCCGGTGGGCGCCCTGGTGGATCGGGACCGGCGCATGTTCTTCCGGGCCACCGGCCAGTGGAGCCAGCTCCTGCTCGTGGCGGCCTTGGTGGCGGTTTACGTCTTCAACTTCAGGTACTTCCGGGTGCTGCGCGCCACCGGGGTGCTCAACGAGGGGATGCTGTTCGTGGCCCACGTGCTGGTGGGCGGCCTGGTGCTCACCACCGTGGCGGTGCGGTTCCTGTACCCCGCTGTGAGCCTGGAGGGCCGGGCCTTCTGGGCGGTGCAGGCGGCCCCGGTGCCCATGCGGGCGGTGCTGGCGGCCAAGGTGCGCGCGGCGCTGGGGCCCATGATCCTGCTGGGGCTTGGCCTGGCGCTGGCCGCCGAGTGGATGGTGGATCTGGCCCCGGCCACGGTGGCGGGCACGGTGGGCGTCTCGCTGTTGGCGGCCTACGCCCTGGCCGGCCTGGCCGTGGGCCTGGGCGCCCTGGATCCCCGCTTCGACGAGCCCAACCCCGCCCGCATCGCCAGCGGCCTGGGCGGGGTGGGCTTCATGGTGCTGGGCATGCTGTACCTGGTGGCGGTCACCGCGCTGCTGGGCTGGCCCGTGGCGGCGCTGCGGGCCATCCTGGACGGGTGGTCGCCGCCGCTGCACCGCTGGCTGAAGTACGGCGGCCTGTTCGCGGGGGCGCTGGCGCTGACCGCGCTCACCCACCACCTGCCCCTGTGGTGGGGCGCGCGCAGCCTGGAGCGGCGAGAGCCATGAGCCTGGACACCCAGATCGAAGCCCTGCGGGCCTTGCTGACCGCCCACAACCGCATCGTCGCCTTCACCGGCGCCGGGGTCAGCGTGGACTCGGGCATCCCCGACTTTCGCTCCCGGGGTGGCCTGTGGGACCGCCTGGATCCCATGACCCTGAGCACCGACGCCCTGGAGGCCGGGCCGACGGGCCGGGTGGCCTTCTGGCGCACCATGGAGGCCCTGGCAGACAGCCTGGGGGATCCGCACCCCAACCCCATCCACCACGCGCTGGTGGAGCTGGAGCGCCAGGGCCGCCTGGCGGGGATCCTCACCCAGAACGTGGACGGCCTGCACCAGGCGGCGGGCAGCGATCCGGGGCTGGTGGTGGAGCTGCACGGCAACCTGGCCTGGTGCGTCGAGCCCATCAGCGAGGTGCGCTTCCCCACGCCCCAGATCATGGCCCGGGTGAAGGCCGGCGAGCGGGACCCGAAGCACGCCGGGCGGCCCATCCGGCCCGAGCTGGTGGTGTTCGGCGATCCGCTGCCCGAGGAGGCCATGCAGAAGGCCTGGGCCATGGCGGGCGGCTGCGATCTGATGCTGGTGCTGGGCACGAGCCTGACGGTGCACCCGGCGGCCGACCTGCCCGTGCTCGCCCGCCACACGGGGGCGAAGCTGGCCATCGTCACCTTGGGGCGCACCCCGGTGGATCATCTGGCCGATCTGCGCATCGACGCGCCGCTGCTGGCCAGCTTCGTGCCCGCGGTGGAGGGGATGTAGCGGGGCGCCGGGGCGACCGCTCAGGGGGCGGTGGGCGTCACCCCGGGCACCGGCGGCGGGCCCCCGGTGATCAGGTGCCCGGTCAGGCCGGCGGCCCCCAGCAGCGGGCGGCTGGGATCCTCCTTCTTCGCGTCGATGACGGCGGCCAGCTCGGGCCCCAGCGGCAGCGCGCGCTTCACCAGCCAGACGTGCTCGTTGCGGGCCCGCTGCGCGTTGCCCAGCAGGGCGTACGCCACGCCGCGCTGGTAGCGGGCCTGGGCGTGGTTGAAGTCGAGCTCGCAGGCCTTCTGGGCGTGGAGCATGGCCTGGGGCACCTGATCCGTGCCCAGCCGGCGCAGCGCCAGGCTGAGGTTCACGTGGGCGTCCACGAAGTGGTCGGCCTTCTCCACGGCGCCCTGCAGCGCCTTGACCGCGGCCTTCCACTTGTTCTGGCTGAGCAGCCTGGTGCCCTGGTCGAACAGGGCCTGGGCCTCGGGCGGGATGGGCTTCGCGGCGGGCGCGCCGGCCGGCTGGGCGGCGGCGATCCCCACGGGGGCGGCGAGGGCCAGGATCAGGGCGGCAGCGATGCGTCGCACGGGCAGGTTCCTCCCAGAAGTTGGCGTCGGTGCCCCCAGTGGATGCCCGGAAGGGGCGGATCGGGTCAACGGGCGGTGTTGAAGATGAAGGGGTAGGTCACGCGGGTCTCGTCGTCGCCCGCAGGGAAGCGGATGGTCTTCGCCTGCTCGACCAGGCAGGCCGCCACGCGGGCCATGCGGGGCGGCGGATCCTTGGCTTCGGCCGAGGACACCCGGCCGTCCGGGGCGATGACCAGCGCCAGCACCACCTTCCCCTCCAGGGTGGGGTCGTCCTTCAGCCCCAGCTCGTAGCAGAACTTCGCCCGCGCGTTGTTCCTTTGAATCATCCGCTGGATGCCCGCCTTGTCCCGCGGGCCCATGAGGATCTCGGGCTCGGGCGGCGCCACGGGCGTCGCCAGCTCGACGGGGGGCGCGGCGGGCTCGGGCGGGGGCGGGGGCTTCGCGGCGTGGGCCTTCATGCGAGCCAGGGTGGCCCGCAGCGCGGTGGCCGCCGGGCGGGCCGCGGGGGCCGCCTCGACGCAGGCCAGCGCGGGCTCCAGCTCGCGGGCCATGGCCTCGGCCAGGGCGGGGCGCTGCGCGGGGGCCGCGTGGGCCAGGGCGTTGAGGCCGCCGAAGCCCAGCGCCACCTGCTGCAGGCAGGTCTGGGCGGCGGCGGGCACGGGGCCGGCGTCGGCGCAGGTGGGGCAGCGCAGGGCCTCCACCCGGCGCACGGGCTGGGCCTGCGTGGCGGGCGACGGGGCGACCGGGGCGTCGCCCAGGGCCAGCTCGAAGACCTGCTGCACGCCCCACGGCTGCAGGCTGGCCCGCACCGCCAGGGTGCCCAGGGCCTCGGCGGCGCGCACCACCTCGGCCGGTGCGCCGGGGATGGCGGCGGCCACCTTGCCCAGGGCCACCTGGGCCACGCCCAGGCCCACGGCGGGGGCGGGCGCCAGGTCGAAGACGGTGCGGGGATCCACCCCGACGCCCAGCAGCACCACCTTGCGCTCGCCGCGGGGCAGCACGTGGAGCTGCGCCTCGCGCAGGGGCCGGATCTCGGCCAGCGCGCTGCGGATCATCCCGGCATCCACCGGGCCGATCTCGGCGGCCAGGGCCACCTGGCCGGGGCCCGGCACGACCACCTGGAGCAGGCTGGGCAGGTCGCTGCGCCGCAGCCCACCCGGCAGCGTGCCCAGGGCCTGCAGGGCGCCGGCGGCCGAGCCGAAGGGGCTGCGCAGCATGACCTGCCACCAACAGCCCACGCCGCACTCGGCGAAGGCGTAGCCCAGGTCGCGGGCCCGGGTGCCCACCTTGGCGAACGGCGGCGGCACCTGGGCCTGGTCCAGCAGGGCGGCCCACCCCAGGGCCGTGGTGGCCTGCGCCAGGGGCTGGCCTTTCACCGTCAGGGGGGCGGCCGCCGCCTTCGCGCCCGCCGCCAGGGCCTGCTGGCCGGTGGCGGTGGCCTCGGCGGTCCACACCAGGCGGATCCCTTCGCCCTCAGCGGCCACGGTCAGGGCGTGGGCGTTCAGGTCGGCCCCGTCGTCGCCCATCAGCAACTCGGCCTTCATCAGCAGCCCGAAGGCGGCCTGCCCGAGCTGCAGCGCCAGGTCGTCGCCCACCGAGAACAGGGCGCCGACGGCCTGCATGTGGCCGTGAGCCGTGTAGGTCGCCCGCAGGTGGCGGGCCTCGAAGCGCAGGGCCAGCGCGGCCGGCAGGCTGGCGGCCAGCAGGGCGGCGCCCCGGGCGGGTTTGCCCACGGGGCCCGAGGGGGCCAGCGCCTGGGCCCCGTCGGGCTTCAGCGCCACGTGGCTCAGCCACTCCACGTACAGCCGGTCGCCGTCGGGCCACAGGGCGCACCACTGGCCCTGCTCGCCCTTCAACAGCGCGCTGTCGGCCCGCCCGGCGACGGGGCCGCTGGCGGTGTACCCGGCGCTCGCCAGCAGGTCCGCGACGCCCTTCCCCAACGCCTTGGCGTCGGTGGCGGGCAGCGCGGCGCGGTGGCGGAAGCCGGGGAAGCCCCCATCCAGCGGGGGCAGCAGCGCCGTGGTGGCGCCCACCGGGCCGTTGGCCGGGGGCTCGAACAGGGCGAAGACCCACGGCCGGCCCTCATCCAGGCCCGGCAACCGCGCCGGCGGGGGCACCCCCACCAGCGCGGCTGCGGTGGCCAGGGGGCTGGCGGCCTTCGCCAGCGGCAGCCTGGCCAGCGAGCCGAGCGCCGCAGCGCGCTTCGTCACCGCGGCGTGCAGCGCGCCCCACCGCGTGGGATCGACCACGGCGGTCAGCGGCGCGCTGTCGCCCACCGCGTCCAGCAAGGCCAGGGTGTGGCCGTCGGCGTCGGCCACGGGCCCGGCGGCAGGGCCCGTCGGCCCGGGCGCCTTGGGCGACGAGCACGCGCTCAGGGCAGACAGGAGCAGGAGCCGCAGAAGCGAGTGGCGCACGGGCATCTCCGGGTGGGGCCGGGGAGTATGCCACACGTGGGGCTCGACGGCGGCCGAGCCGTGCGGTCCGATGGGCCGCGACCGAGGAGGGGACGTGACGCGACGTTGCTGGGTGAGGGTGGGCCTGCTGGCCGCGCTGACGGGCTGCGCGCCGGCCGATGGGCCGGTGACGCTGGATCCCGCGGCCGACGCCGGGCCCGACGGAGCCCTGGTGGACATGGGCCGGCTCGACGCCGCGCCGGACGCTGCGCTGGACGCCGGATCGCCGGACGGCGCGCCCTTGGACGGTGCTGCGCCCGACGCGGTGCCCGACGCCGCGCCACCCCCCACGCCCCTGCCGCCCGGGTCACAAGGGGCGAGAATTATGGGTGATTTGCTGGAGTTGCGCCTGTTCTCGGCGGGCGCGCAGCGGGTGGAGGCGTGGCTCTACGCCGACCCCTTCGGTGAGCCGGTGGGGGTGGTGCCCTTGGTCGCCGACGCGGACGGCGTGTGGTCGGCCGCGCTGGAACGGCCCGCCGAACCCCTCTGGTACGGCTACCGGCTGTGGGGCCCGAACTGGCCGCACGATCCCGCCTGGGCCCCGGGCAACGAGGCGGGCTTCCTGGCCGACGTGGACGCCGCGGGGCACCGCTTCAACCCCAACAAGCTGGTGCTGGACCCCTACGCCCGCGAGATCAGCCACGACCCCTTCACCCCGCCGACCGACGGCCGCCGCTACGGCACGGGGCCCGAGCACCGGGCGCTGGACTCGGGCCCGGTGGCCCCGAAGGGCCTGGCCTGGGCGCCCGCTGACGCCGAGCGACCGGCCGCCCCCACGCGCCCCTTCCGCGACGAGATCATCTACGAGGTGCACCTGCGCGGGCTCACCGCCGGCGACGCCTCCCTGCCCGAGGCCGAGCGCGGCACCTACGCCGGTGCAGCCCGCAAGGCCCGCTGGCTGCGCGAGCTGGGCATCACCGCCGTGGAGTTCCTGCCCCTTCACGAGACGCAGAACGACCAGAACGACCTGTCCGAGGGGACCGCCGGCGACAATTACTGGGGCTACTCCACCCTGGGCTACTTCGCGCCCGACCGCCGCCTGGCCGCCGACCAGGGCCCCGGCGGCCCCACCCGCGAGCTGAAGGCCATGGTGGACGCCTTCCACGCCGAGGGCCTGAAGGTCTACGTGGACGTGGTCTACAACCACAGCGGCGAGGGGGGGAACTGGACGGCCGAGGGCGACACCGCCGCCCTCCTCAGCCTGCGCGGCGTGGACAACGCCACCTACTACCAGGCCGAGGGGGCGGCCTACTTCGAGAACAACGGCGTGGGCCCCAACCTGCGCTTCACCCACCCGCAGACCCGGCGGCTGGTCATCGACTCGCTCCGGTACCTGCACGAGGACCTGGGGGTGGACGGCTTCCGCTTCGACCTGGCCAGCGTGCTGGGCAACGGCTGCGACGGCCTGTGCTTCGAGTTCGGGCGCGGCGGCCTGCTGAGCGAGATCGCCGCCGCGCTGCCCGTGCGCCCCGAGGACGGGGGCCCCGGCGTGGATCTCATCGCCGAGCCGTGGGCCCTTGGGCCCGGCAGCTACCAGGTGGGCGAGTTCCCGGCCGGCTGGGCGGAGTGGAACGATCAGTACCGCGACATGGTGCGCGACCAGCAGAACCGCGCCGGCGACCAGATCGGGCGGGTGGCCAACCGGGTGCACGGGTCCTCCGACCTGTTCCGCGACGACGGCCGCCGGCCGTGGCACAGCGTGAACTTCATCGTGGCCCATGATGGGCTGACCCTGGCCGATCTGTACGCCTGCAACGGCAAGCACAACGACCAGCCCTGGCCCTACGGCCCCAGCGACGGGGGCACCGACAACGACCGCGCCTGGGACCAGGGGGGCGATCCGGCGGCCCAGCGGCAGGCCGCGCGCACCGGGCTGGCGGTGCTGCTGCTGTCCGCCGGGGTGCCCATGATCACCGGCGGCGACGAGTCGCTGCGCGGCCTGCGCTGCAACAACAACCCCTACAACCTCGACGCGCCCACCAACTGGCTGGCCTGGGAGCTGAGCGACGCCCAGCAGACCTTCCAGCGCTTCGCCCGGGCCCTGCTGGCGCTGCGCCAGGCGCACCCGGCGCTGCGGCCGGCCCGGTTCACCGAGGGCGTGGACCGCAACGGCGACGGCGTGCTCGACCTGACCTGGCTGGGCGCCGACGGCCAGCCCCACGGCGATCTGGGCGGGGCCTACCGCTTCCTGGCGTGGCGCCTGGACGGGGCCGAGGTCGGCGATCCGGCGGCCTCGATCTATGTGGCCTGGAACTGGGACGAGGGACCCGTGCGGGCGCACGTGCCGGCACCCCGAACAGGTCACCGCTGGGCCATCGCCGCGGACACCGCCGCCTGGCTGGAGCCCGAGGCGAACCACTATGCGCCGGGCGAAGAGCTGCCGCTGCCCGGCCTGATCTACGACCTGGCCCCGCGCAGCCTGCTGGTGCTCTTGGAGCAGCCCCTCATCCCCTGAGGGGCAGCGGGGGGGCCGGGATCAGCGCACAGCTCAGTCGAGCCGCTTGCCGCGGCCCACGGCGTAGTACTCGAAGCCCCGGGCGGCGGTGCGCTCGGGGTCGTACAGGTTGCGGCCGTCGAAGATGATCGGCGCCGCCAGGCGGCCCTTGATCTCGTCGAAGTCGGGCCGCCGGAAGAGGCTCCACTCGGTGCAGATGCACAGGCCGTCGGCCCCGTCGAGGGTGGCGTAGTGGTCCTCGAGGTACTCGACGCCCTCGGTGCCCAGCTCGCGCTTCGCGTTGTCCATGGCCTCGGGATCGTGGGCCTTCACCGTGGCGCCGGCGGCCCGCAGCCCCTCGATGAGCACCAGGCTGGGGGCCTCGCGCATGTCGTCGGTGCGCGGCTTGAAGGCCAGCCCCCACACCGCGAAGGTGCGGCCGGTGAGATCTTCGCCGAAGCGGGCCTTCACCTTCTTCAGCAGCACCGCCTTCTGGTCCTGGTTCACGGCGTCCACCGCCTCCAGGATCCGCAGCGTCTGCCCGTAGGCCTGCCCGGTGTAGGCCAGGGCCTTCACGTCCTTGGGGAAGCACGAGCCGCCGTAGCCGGTGCCCGGGAACAGGAAGTGGTAGCCGATGCGCGGATCGGCGCCGATGCCGCCGCGCACCTTCTCGATGTCGGCGCCCACCCGCTCGGCCAGGTTGGCCAGGTCGTTCATGAAGCTGATCTTCGTGGCCAGCAGGGCGTTGGCGGCGTACTTCGTCAGCTCGCTGGAGCGCACGTCCATGAACTGCACCCGGTCGCGGGTGCGGCAGAAGGGCTCGTAGAGCTCGTGCAGCGTGCGCCGGGCCACGTCACCGGGCTCGCCGTCGGGGGTGCCGATGATGATCCGATCGGGCTTCAGGAAGTCGTTGACCGCGTCGCCTTCCTTCAGGAACTCGGGGTTGCTGCAGGCCACGAAGGGTTGCTTCGCGTGCTCGGCGATCAGGGCCGACACCCTGTCGGTGGTGCCCACGGGCACCGTGCTCTTGGTGAGGACGATCTTGTGGCCGTCCACCAGCACGTTCTCGCCCCCGGCCAGGGCCAGGCCGATGGTCTGCGCCACCTGCTCCACGTAGCGCAGCTCGGCGCTGCCGTCGTCGCCCTGGGGAGTGCCCACGGCGATGTAGACGATGGCGCCCGCGCGGATGGCCGCTTCGACGTCGGTGGTGAAGCTCAGGCGGCCGGCCTCGAGGTTGGCCTTCACGAGGTCGGCCAGGCCGGGCTCGAAGAAGGGCACGACGCCCTCGGTGAGGGACGCGACCTTGGCGGCGTCGACGTCGGCGCAGACCACCTGGTTGCCGGTGTTGGCGAGGCAGGCGCCGACCACCAGGCCGACGTACCCGCTGCCGATGACCGTGATGCGCATGGCGGCTCTCCGTTGATTCGGGTGGGCGTTTGTAGGACAGAAGCGAACGAGGGCGCAATCGCGCGCCCGCGTTCCCGCGGCGTCGACCGCCCATGGCTGGCGAGAGCCTGCAAGCGGCGCGCCCACGGCCGAAAGGAGGCCCCCCATGGGCGTGGTGGTGCAGAAGTACGGCGGCAGCTCGGTGGCCACCGCCGAGCAGTTGAAGCGGGTGGCGCAGCGGGTGGTGCAGACCCGCCAGATGGGACACGACGTGGTGGTGGTGGTGTCGGCCATGGGCAACACCACCAACCAACTCCTGGAGCTGGCCCAGTCCGTCAGCCCCAACCCCCAGCGGCGCGAGCTGGACATGCTGGTCACCACCGGCGAGCGCATGTCCATGGCCCTGCTGAGCATGGCCATCCACGATCTGGGCTACCCCGCGGTGAGCTTCACCGGCAGCCAGTCGGGGATCATCACCACCCACAACCACACCAACGCCCGCATCATCCGGGTGACCCCCGTGCGCATCCGTGCGGCCCTCGACGCGGGCCAGATCGTGATCGTGGCGGGGTTCCAGGGGGTGAGCGAGCAGCTCGAGATCACCAGCCTGGGGCGGGGCGGCAGCGACACCACGGCGGTGGCCCTGGCGGCGGCGCTGGAGGCCGACTACGCCGAGATCTGCTCCGACGTGGATGGGGTGTACTCCGCCGATCCGCGCAAGGTGCCCGAGGCCGGGCGCATCGATGAGCTGGCCTACGACGACATGCAGGTGCTGGCCGACGCCGGCGCCAAGGTGCTGAACGCCGAGGCGGTGGAGTGGGCGCGGCGCCACGACATCGAGGTGCGCTGCGTGGCCACCGACGGCCCCCGCGACGTGGGCACCCGCATCCGCCAGGGCGGGGGCCTGCGCCAGGGGCGGGTGGTGGCCGTGACCGCGCATCCCGGGCTGCTCATGCTGGCGCCCGACGTGCCCGGGGCGCCCGCCCCGCTGGATCTGGAGGCCACGCTGGCGGCCTACGGCGCCGCCGACGCCGAGGTGTGGCGGGTGCCGGGGAGCTGGGGCGCCCGGGTGCCCAAGCAGAACCTGCACGGGCTGACCGCCTTCCGCGCCGCCATGACCGGCCTGGGGGTGCGGGTGCGCGAGGATCTGACCCTCGTGACGGCGGTGGGCCGCGCGCTGACGGGGCCGCCGAGCAAGCTGGGGCCCGCCCGCGAGGCCCTGGCCGAGGCGGGGGTGGCCACCCACGGGCAGCTCGTGGATCCCGGCCGGCTGGCCTTCCTGGTGGACGCCGCCCAGGCGGACGCCGCCGTGGGCGCCCTGCACCGAGCCCTGATCGATGGGTAGATGGCTGCTGGCGCTGGCCCTGGCCGGCTGCGCCGACGGGGGCGGCGGGCTGGACCCGCAGCCCGTGGACGCCGCGCTGGACGGGGCGGTCGATGGGGCCGCCGTTGATCAGGCGCCCCCCGACGTCGGCCCCCCCGCCGACATGGCCCCGCCCGGGTGCTTCGACCACCGCCCCGACAACGAGAACTTCGCCCTCGACGGCGACGGCGAGCCCGGCCAGATCCACTTGCAGGCGGCCTTCCAGCCGGGGCGCGGCCTGTGGGTGGTCTACAACCGCCCCCACCCCGGCCGCAGCGACTTCGACGTGTGGCTGACCCGCGTGGGCTGCACGCCGGCCGACGACGTGCCCCCCTTCCAGGTGGACGACGACGCGGCGGATCCCAACGCGGGCGATCCCAGCCTGGCCGTCCACGGCGACCGGGTGCTGGTGGTGTGGCAGGGCGAGGTGCCCGGCCGCGAGCCCAACCTGTGGGTGCGCTGGCGGCTCATCGGCGCCGACGGCGTGCCCCTGGGCCCCACCGGGCGCATCGACACCGGCGATCCGGCGCAGGTGCACTGGATGGCGGCCGCCGAGGCCACCGCCGACGGGTTCGTGGTGGCGGGCGTGCGCACGGGCGCGGTGGAGAACCGCTTCACGATCTTCGCGCAGCGGCTGGACGCCGACGGTGCGCCCGTGGGCCCCGTGGGCGAGGACGCCCGCCAGACGGGCGGCCAGGTGGAGCCCACCGTGGGCGTGAGCTCCGGCGGCGAGGTGCGGGTGGCCTGGCTCGACGACGGCCAGCAGGGCCCCGTGGCGCGGGCGGTGCTGGGCGACTTCGGCCTGACGCCGCTGCCGGGGGTGGCCGTGGGCGATCAGGTGCAGTCGAAGATCAGCTACGACCGCGCGGGCCAGTGGCTGGCCACCGGCGTGGCGCCGGGCGACATCGCCCTGTGGCCGGGCGCCGTCATGCCCGACGCCACGCCCCGCTGGTTCGGCCAGAACGGCACCAGCACCTCACCGGGTGTGGCCAGCGGCCCGGGGGGCGGGGTGGTGGGCTGGTTCCGGCTCGACCGGGGCATCCGCAGCACGCCCTTCTGGCAGGCCTTCGACGCCACCGGGGTGCCCCAGGACGTGCCCCGGCAGATCCCCACGGCCGAGCCCGCGGCGCCGTACCCCATGGCGCTCACCCACGTGGGCGACGGGCGCTACTTCATCGGCTGGTCCCAGGGGGTCAGCCCGGCCTTCCTGGGGATGGGGCGCTTCGTCCGACCCTGACCGCGGCGGCCGAGGCGGGCGTCCGCCTACTGCCGCCGGCCGCCGTCCGTGCGCTGGAACCACTCGACGAAGCGGGCGATGCCCTCGGGCATCGAGACCTTGGGGTCGTAGCCCAGCTCCGCCCGGGCGCGGCTCACGTCGGCGTAGGTGGTGCTCACGTCGCCCGGCTGGCTGGGCAGGTGCCTGACCCGGGGCGCGCGGCCCAGAGCGTCGCCCAGCAGGGCCACCAGCTCGGCCAGCGTGGTGGTCTTCGACTCGCCCAGGTTGTAGATGCGGTAGCCCTCCACCCGGGCCACGCTGGCCACCAGGCCGTCCACGATGTCGTCGATGAAGGTGTAGTCCCGCGAGCTGGAGCCGTCGCCGAACAGGGGCAGCTCGGCGCCCTCCTGGATCATGCGCGCGAACTTGTGGATGGCCATCTCGGGGCGCTGGCGGGGGCCGTACACCGTGAAGAAGCGGTGGCAGTGCACGTGCAGGCCGAACAGGTGGTGCCACGTGTAGCAGAGCAGCTCGCCGGCCTTCTTGGTGGCCGCGTAGGGCGAGATGGGGAAGTCCACCCGGTCGTCCTCGCGGAAGGGCACGTCGGGCCGATCCCCGTAGACGCTGGACGACGACGCGAACACCAGCCGGTCGCAGCCGTGGGCCCGGCAGGCCTCGAGCACCGTGGTGGTGCCCTCGACGTTCACCTTCTGGTACAGCGCCGGGAGCTGGATGCTGGGCCGCACGCCCGCCCACGCGGCCAGGTGCACCACCCGGTCCACGGGGCCGTGCGCGAAGGCCTGCGCCATCACCGCGGGATCCACCAGATCCCCGCGCACCAGGGTGAACCCGCCGTGGGCCTGGGCCGCCCGCAGGTTCTCGGCCTTGATGGCCGGGTCGTAGAAGTCGTTGAAGTTGTCGATCCCCACCACCTGGTGGCCCATCGCGAGCAGCCGATCCACCAGGCTCGACCCGATGAACCCCGCTGCCCCGGTCACTGCGATCCGCATCGGCCCCCCTCGCGCAAGCGGCGGGGATGATAGGCCTTCCGCCCAGGCGGGGGAATCGACGGGGCCGGATTTTGATGACCCACGGGTCAGTCAAGGCCGTACGGGAGCGGCCTGGGATCGCTCCAAGGCCGATAAAACAAGGGGTTTGGGCCGGAAATAACGGTTTGACACCCGCGGAAACCCGCATGTACGGTGCGCCGCGCCAAAACCCGGCGGGCGCCTTGAGCGGGCCGCCGCAGCCCACCAGGAGGGGCAAAAGAACATGACCAAGAAGGAAGCCATCAGCGCCATCCACGCGCAGTTCGCCAACGACCTCACCAAGAAGCAGGTCGGCGAGATCTTCGACGCGCTGTTCGACGCCGCCAGCGGCGCCCTCAAGAACGAGGGCCGGCTGAGCTACCCCGGCTTCGGCACCCTCACCGTGAAGACGGTGGCGGCCCGCACCGGCCGCAACCCCCAGACGGGCGAGGCCATCGAGATCGCCGCCAGCAAGCGCATCACCTTCAAGCCCGCCGCCGAGCTGAAGGCCAAGCTGAACTGAAGCGCGCCTCGGCGCCCTCGGGTTCCTGGATTCCAACCGCGGCGTCGCGCCGCGCAGCGGGGCCTGTGATGCCCCACGGAGACACTTCGATGACCAAGGCCGAACTGATCGAGCACGTGCACGAGGTCGCTGGCGAGGGCCTGTCCCGCAAGCTCACCGGCGAGGTGGTGGACGCCATCTTCGACACCCTGGTGGGCAGCCTGGAGGGCGACGGCAAGTTCGCCATCCCCGGCTTCGGCACCTTCAACAAGAAGCACCGCGCGGCCCGCACCGGCCGCAACCCCCAGAGCGGCGAGACCATCGAGATCGCCGCCAGCAACACGGTCACCTTCAAGGTGGGCGCCGGCCTCAAGGGCGACCTGTAAGGCGCCTTGGGGCGGCCCGCGCCGCCCTGCCCCCGTGCCCCGGCCGCCGGCCTCGCCGCGGCAGGCCCCCGTCAGGGGGACCCCTCCGAAACGGCTACCGCCCGCCTGCGAGCTGCCTCAGGCCCGCCTGGGCCTCGGCCTGCGTGGCGTCCAGGGCCAGGGCCGCCTGCCAGTCGGCGGCGGCGCCCTGCAGATCGCCCAGGTTCGCCCGCGCCACCCCCCGCAGGCCCAGGGCCTGTGCGTCCTCGGGCGTGTCGGGCCAGCCGTCCAGCACCGCCCGCGCGTCGGCGGGCCGCTGCGCCGCCAGCAGCAGGCGCGCCAGGTTGCGCACCGATGTGGCGTCCAGCGGATCCAGCGCATAGGCGGCCTGGGCCAGGTTCAGGGCCCGGCGGGGGCGGCCCGCGCGTAGCCACGCCTGGGCGGCGTTGTTCAGGTGGCGGGTGGCCCGGGGCTCCAGGGTGCGCGCCATCTCGAAGGCGGCGGCGGCCTTGTCGGGGTGCCCCTGCGCGATCAGCGCGTGGCCCTGATCGCCCACCAGATCCGCCAGCGCCTGCTGGGCCTCGGGCAGATCCACCCCCGAGCCGGGGATCTGCGCCGCCACGGCGTCGGACCGGCGGGTGTAGGCCCGGCCCGAGCGCCAGCCCCGCACCATGAAAGGGAAGGCGGCCCACAGATCCGTGGGCCGGTGCGCCGCGTCGGCGCCGCCCGCCCACTCCCACTGCAGCGGCCAGCCCCGGGCCAGCGCTTGCACGCTGCCCAGCCCGCCGGCGGGGGTCCAGCCCGCCAGCGCCCGTGGCCGACGCGCCTGCACCGGCGCCAGCGAGCTCGGATCCCAGGCGTGCTGCCGCACGATCACCGCCGCGTCCGGCCGATCGCCCTCGACGGTCTGCCGCCAGGCCAGCCCGGCGGCGTAGTGGTCGCTCACCACGAACGCCAGCCCGTCCACCGGCAGGTCGTCGCTCAGCCCGTCCAGGATCAGCGGCAGGCCGCGGTCGTGGTGGCGGGAGGCGCCCGGCAGCGCCACCAGCGCCGCGGCGCCCATCAGCCCCGCCAGGGCCGTCGCCTGCGCGGGCAGCCGCCACGGCAGGCGCGTGGCCAGCCACTCCAGCGACGCCCCCGCGCCCACGCCCAGCGCCAGCAGGCCGGGCACCCCGTTCTGCAGATCCCGCAGGCCCATGGGGTTCAGGAAGGCGGCGTACACGGCGTCGGCGGCCCAGGCGGCCCCCACGAACCACCCCCCCGGCGCGCGGGCCAGGCGCAGGCAGCCAATCACGCCCAGGGCCACCAGGAAGGGCGAGCCCTCCAGGAGCTGCGCGCCGAACTCGCCGAAGGCGTCCGGGTCGAACGCGCCGAAGCGATCGGCGTACGCCGCGCGGATCCGGGCCCCGCTCAGGTGTCGCCAGAGGGCCTCGGCGGTGGCCGGGTCGCCCCAGTTGCGCCAGGGATCGGTGGCGGCCCGCAGCGGAAGGTACAGGGCCACCAGGGCACCCGAGAGCCCGGCCACCGCGCCGGCCACCGCCACCCGGGGGCGCCGCCGGCCCATCACCACGGCGGCGGGCACCAGCAGCAGGGCGAACAGGCGCAGCTCGGCGTGGTGCCCCAGGGCCAGCCCCACGGCGAAGGCGGCGGCCACCGCGTAGCGCGCGTCATCGTCGCGGGCGGCGCGGGCCACGCACAGGGTGACCCCCGCCAGCCACGCGGCGGCGCCCGTATAGACCTCGATGGTCAGGCTGTGCACCACCCAGATGGGTGACAGCGCCGCCAGCGCCAGCCCGGCCCAGGCGTCGCCGCGGCGCACGCCCAGGGCCCGGGCCGCCAGCACGCCCCAGGCCAGGGCCAGCCCACCCAGCAGCCCGCTGGCCAGGTTGCCGCGGAAGGCCAGCTCGCCCAGGGGGATCAGCAGCATCGCCGCCTTGTGGAGCATGACGAACAGCGGGAAGCCCGGGGGGTGGGCCACGCCCAGCTCGGCCGCCGCCGCGCCCAGCTCGCCGCCGTCCAGCCAGGTCAGGCCCGGGGCGGCGCCCAGGGCAGCCAGGCCGGCCACTGCAGCGAAGAGCGTCGCGGGCCCGCGCACCTCAGCCGCCCCGGCCGCGGCGGGCCAGCAGCCCCAGCGTCAGCGCGGCGGCCTCGGCCAGCACGCCGAACACGAACAGGGCGACCACGGCGGTGGGCCACAGCCAGGCCACCGTCAGCAGGCCGGCGAGCAGCATCAAGGCGAGGGGAAACTCCACGCGGGCAGTCTGGCACGGGCCACGGGCCGGCGCACGCACCCCGCTCGAAGGGCCCGCAAGTCCTTGCAGCGCGGGGGTTGTCGGGGGGCGCTCGATTGACACCCCACCCCCCGCGTGCTACAAGCCCGCGTCGTCCGTCCCCTCGTTGGGGGTGGTGTCTGCCCAAGTTCGCGGAATTTCAAAGCTTTCGGGCCGCCGTAGGGGCGTGGGCAAGTGGTAAGCCACGGGATTTTGGTTCCCGCTACCGTAGGTTCGAATCCTACCGCCCCTGATTGACCCGGAGGTCGGAGCCAGCCATGCCCTCGGTGCGGATCTTCGCCGGCAACTCGAACCCGGAGCTCGCGCGCGAGATCTGCGGGTACATCGGTACCGGCCTGGGCACCGCGCGGGTGGGGCGCTTCTCCGACGGCGAGATCCGCGTCGAGATCGAGGAGTCGGTGCGTGGGGCTGACGTCTACGTCATCCAGAGCACCTGCGCCCCGGTCAACGACAACCTCATGGAGCTGCTCATCATGCTCGACGCCCTGAAGCGGGCGTCGGCGGGCAGCATCTCGGCGGTCATGCCGTACTTCGGCTACGGCCGGCAGGACCGCAAGGCCGCCCCCCGGGCGCCCATCTCGGCCCGGCTGGTGACCGACCTGGTCACCGCCGCGGGCGCCAACCGCATCATCACCATGGAGCTGCACGCGGGGCAGATTCAGGGCTTCTTCAACGGCCCGGTGGATCACCTGTACTGCTCGCCGGTCATGCTCGGCTACCTGATGGACGAGCTGGACCTGCACCGCCCCGTGGTGGTCAGCCCCGACGCCGGCGGCGTCGAGCGGGCGCGCGCGTACGCGCGGAAGATGCAGTGCTCCCTGGCCATCGTCGACAAGCGCCGGGCGGGCCCCAACGTGGCCGAGGTCATGCACCTCATCGGCGACGTCGAGGGCCGCGACGCGGTGCTCATCGACGACATGATCGACACCGCGGGCACGC
Organism: Myxococcales bacterium; assembly: GCA_020633555.1. Lineage (GTDB taxonomy): Bacteria > Myxococcota_A > Bradymonadia > UBA7976 > UBA1532 > JACKDL01. The sequence continues at coordinate 27,018 of JACKDL010000007.1, forward strand.
TGACCCAGGCGGCGCGGGCGCTGAAGGAGCACGGCGCGCGGCGGGTGTACGCCGCGGCCACGCACCCGGTGCTGTCGGGCCCTGCCATCGGGCGCATCGAGGCCTCGCCGTTGGAGCAGGTGGTGGTGAGCAACACCATCCCGCTCAGCAGCGCCGGCCGGGCCTGCCCCAAGATCAAGGTTCTCTCTGCTGCCGACGTGTTCGGCGAAGCCATCAAGCGAATCCATGACCTGAACTCGGTAAGTAGTCTCTTCAGCTAGCTGGGGAAGACGAGGGGCCGGGCTTCGGGAAGGAGCGAAGCAAATGTCCATCACCATCAACGCCAACCCCCGCGACGGCCGCGGGAAGAGCGCCTCGCGCGCCCTGCGCAACGACGGCCGCGTGCCGGCCGTGATCTACGGGCACGGCGTCGAGGCGCCCCAGACCGTCAGCCTGGATCCCAAGGATCTGCAGAAGGCCATGGAGGGCCCCAAGGGGCTCAACGAGCTCTTCGAGTGCGTGGTCGAGGGCGGCGGCACCCACAAGGTGCTGGTGCGCCAGATCCAGCGGCACCCCGTGAAGCGCAACCTGCTGCACGTCGACCTGGTGGCGCCCGATCCCAACAAGACCATGCAGACGATGGTGCCCCTGGCCTTCGTCGGGAAGTCCATCGGCGTGAGCATGGGCGGCCGCCTGCGCACCCCGTACCGCGAGGTGAAGGTGGTGGCGAAGCCCGCCGACTTCCCCGGCACCATCGAGATCAACCTGACCCCGATGGACATCGGCTTCACGCTGATGGCCAGCGAGCTGTCGCTGCCCGAGGGCGTGACGGCCATCTTCGATCGCGACTACGTCATCGCCAAGGTGGTCAAGCCCCGCGGCAAGGCGAAGGCCGAGGAGCCCGCGAAGAAGAAGTGAGGCCCCGCGCCTCATCCCTGGGCGCGGGCCGCTGATCGCGGGCCGCGTCGCCCCCCCGCACAGACCACACGAGCTGCATGTCACGGACCCTCATCGTCGGGCTCGGCAACCCGGGCCCCCGCTACGTGAACACCCGCCACAACGTGGGGTTCATGGTGGTCGACCGCCTGGCGGACGACGGGCGGATCGACGTGGGGCGCAGCAAGTTCAAGGCGCTGTACGGGGCGGGCGAGCTCGAGGGGCAGAAGATCGTCTGCCTGAAGCCCCAGACCTTCATGAATCTCAGCGGCCAGTCCGTGGTGCCCGCCCGCCAGTTCTTCGACGTGGACGTCGACCGAATCTGGGTGGTGCACGACGAGCTGGACCTGCCCTACGGCACCGTCCGGTTGAAGATCGGCGGGGGACACGCGGGGCACAATGGGCTGCGGAGCATCGTCCAGCAGCTCGGCAGCCGGGACTTCGTCCGCCTGCGGGTGGGCATCGGCCGGCCCGTCCACGGATCGGTGAGCGACTACGTGCTCAGCGACTTCGCGGCGGGGGACGAGCGGTCCTTCCTGCCGGATCTCATCGAGCGCTCGGTGGCAGCGCTCCGCCTCGCCCTGCGCGAAGGTCCGAAGAACGCCATGAACCAGGTAAACGCGCCGTCAGACTGAGGGGTTGGCGCGTCACGAAGGGAGTCGGGAAACGTGATCGATTACATGTGGGCGATCCCCGCCGCGGGCCTGCTCGCGCTCGGGTATGCGATGTGGCGCTCCGCCTGGGTCAACGGCAAGGACGCCGGCAACGAGACCATGGTGGAGATCGCGAACAACGTTCGCGAGGGCGCCATGGCCTTCTTGGCGGCTGAGTACCGCAAGCTCGCCATCTTCGTGGTGGTGGTGGCCGGGCTGCTGGCCTGGGCCAACGCCGGCCAGAAGGACAGCCACGCGCTGCTGGCCGTGAGCTTCGTCGTGGGCGCCGTCGCCTCCGGCCTGGCCGGCTTCTTCGGCATGCGGGTGGCCACCGCGGCCAACACCCGCACCACCCACGCGGCCCGCACCGGCCTGCCCGCGGCCCTCGAGGTCGCCTTCAGCGGCGGCGCGGTCATGGGCATGAGCGTGGTGGGCCTGGGCGTGCTGGGCCTGGGCGGCCTGTTCCTGCTGTTCGCCAAGACCGGCATGCTGGGTGAGGGCGACCTGTTCGCCCGCATCGATGGGGTGCCGAAGCTGGCCATCGTGCTGAACGTCGTGTCGGGCTTCAGCCTGGGCGCCAGCTCCATCGCCCTGTTCGCCCGCGTGGGCGGCGGCATCTTCACCAAGGCGGCCGACGTGGGCGCCGATCTGGTGGGCAAGGTCGAGGCGGGCATCCCCGAGGACGATCCGCGCAACCCCGCCACCATCGCCGACAACGTCGGCGACAACGTGGGTGACGTGGCCGGCATGGGCGCCGACCTGTTCGAGTCCTACGTGGGCGCCATCGTGGGCTCGATGATCCTGGGCACCGGCTGGATGGCCGGCATGGACGAGGCCAGCCGCCTCAACCCCATCCTGCTGCCCATGTTCATCGCCGCCGCCGGCATCGTGGTGAGCATCGCCTGCACCTTCCTGGTGCGCGTGAAGGAGGGGGGCAACCCCCAGAAGGCCCTGGACACCGGCACCTTCGCCGCCGGCGGCATCATGCTGGCGGTCAGCTACGTGCTGATCACCCAGATGCTCGGCACCGGTGAGTTCAAGGTGATGGGCGAGACCTACACCGCCATGGGCGTCTTCTGGGCCACCGTGGGCGGCCTGGGCTCGGGCCTGGCCATCGGCATGGTCACCGAGTACTACACCAGCGATCACAAGAAGCCCGTGAAGGGCATCGCCGACGAGAGCCTCACCGGCCCGGCCACCAACATCATCAGCGGCCTGGGCGTGGGCATGAAGTCCACCGCCTACCCCACCATGCTCATCGTGGCGGCCATCCTCATCGCCTACTACACCAGCGGCCTGTACGGCATCGCCATGGCCGCCCTGGGCATGCTCAGCACCACCGGCATCCAGCTCGCCGTCGACGCCTACGGCCCCATCGCCGACAACGCCGGCGGCATCGCCGAGATGGCCCACCTGCCCCCCGAGGTGCGCCAGCGCACCGACAAGCTCGACGCCGTGGGCAACACCACCGCGGCCATCGGCAAGGGCTTCGCCATCGGCTCGGCGGCCCTCACCAGCCTGGCCCTGTTCAGCGCCTTCGCCACCAAGGCCGGCCTGCTGCACAGCGGCATCAACGTGCTCAGCCCGCCCGTCATGGCCGGCGTCTTCATCGGCGGCATGCTGCCCTTCCTGTTCAGCTCCATGGCCATGGCCGCCGTGGGCCGCGCCGCGGGCCGCATGATCGAAGAGGTCCGCCGCCAGTTCCGGGAGATTCCGGGCCTGAAGGAGGGCAAGGAGGGCGTCAAGGCCGAGCACGCCAAGTGCGTCGAGATCAGCACCAGCGCCGCCATCAAGGAGATGGTCGCCCCCGGTCTGCTCGCCGTCATCGCGCCGGTCATCGCCGGCCTCTACAGCCTGGAGACCCTGGGCGGCCTGCTCGTGGGCACCACCGTCGGCGGCGTGATGATGGCCATCTTCATGTCGAACGCCGGCGGCGCCTGGGACAACGCCAAGAAGTACATCGAGGGCGGCCACAACGGCGGCAAGGGCAGCGAGGCCCACAAGGCCGCCGTCATCGGCGACACCGTCGGCGACCCCTTCAAGGACACCGCTGGCCCGGCGCTGAACATCCTCATCAAGCTGATGAGCGTGGTGGCCCTGGTCACCGCCCCCGTGCTGGTGAGCTTCCACGCCAAGAAGGCCGAGGACGGCGACAAGGCCGTCAACAAGCCCGCCATCGAGCGCTCCATCGCCAAGACGGATCGCTGACGGGCCCCTGGACGCCCGGCGAGCTTGACCGCCGGGGTCCAGATCCGTATCTTCACGCGCCCTTGACCCCCTGGGGTCGAGGGCGCGTGTGTTTTCAGGGGCGCACATGGGGTGCGCCACTCCCTGCTCGCCGCCTCACCGTCGGCGGGCTGCTTCGAATCCGAAGGGAGACTTCAGGCCCATGGCCATCAAGAAGTACCGCAAGTACGAGCTGATCTACCTGATCCAGCCCGAGGCGACCGAGGAAGAGCGTCAGAAGGTCCACGACCGCGTGGAGCACGTCATCGAAGAGGGTGACGCCTGGCTGCTGAGCCGCGAGGACTGGGGCAAGCGCAAGCTGGCCTACGAGATCGGCAAGCAGAACAAGGCGTACTACACCTACGTGACGCTGGTGGCTGCCCCGGGCGTGACCACGGAGATCGAGCGCATCCTGCGCATGCTCGATCACTGCATCCGGTTCATGACCATCAAGCTCGAGGACGAGATCCCCGAGGATCGCATCCCCGATCTGACCGCGGCGGCGGCGCCTGAGAGCAAGGCCCCCCCCGCCGACGATGACGAGGTGTCCAATGGCTAAGGTGCGTAGCTACGGCCGTGGCCGTCGTCGTCGCAAGGTCGATCGCTTCCTGGCCGACAAGAGCCTGGTCATCGACTACAAGGATCCCTCGGTGCTGAAGTACTTCATCACCGAGCGCGGCAAGATCGTGCCCCGCCGCGTCAGCGGCCTGTGCGCGAAGAACCAGCGGCGGATCACCCGGGCCATCAAGCGGGCCCGGATGATCGCCCTGATGCCGTTCACCACCGTCAAGGCGCACTGAGGAGGGCTTACGCATGCAGGTCATCCTTCGTGAGGACGTGGAGCACCTCGGCGATGTCGGCGACATCGTCACCGTGCGCCCCGGCTACGCCCGCAACTTCCTGCTGCCCCGCGGCCTGGCCGTGCTCGCCAACGAGCGCCAGGTGCGGCGGGTGGAGCACGAGCAGCGGGTGATCGAGTCCCGGCTCGCCAAGCTGCGCGCGGGCGCCGAGGCCCAGGCCAAGCAGGTCAACCAGATCCACCTGACCATCGAGAAGGCGGCGGGTGAGAACCTGAAGCTGTTCGGCTCGGTGACGACGATGGAGCTCGAGGCGCTGCTGCGGGCCCAGGGCCATGAGGTCAGCCGCCGGCAGATCCAGCTCAAGGACAACATCAAGACCTTGGGCAGCCACAAGGTGGCGGTGAAGCTGCACCGCGACGTGCAGGCCACCATCACCGTCGAGGTGGTCCCGGCCCCCGGCTCCTTCGTGGCCACCGAGGCCGCGGACAAGGCCGACGCCGACGATGAGTACGAGGCCTACGAGGCCTGAGCGGCGGCCCCCCGGGGTCTGACCGTTCAACCGACGCCCGCGCGGGGCTTGCCCCGCCGCGGGCGTTCGTGTTTCTGGAGAAGGCATGAGCCAGGCGAGCCACCTCGAAGCCTTCGACGCCGAACTCTCGGTCATCGGCGGGATCTTCCTCGAGAACCAGGCCCTGGACCGGGTGCTGCCGCTCGTCGACGTGAGCGACTTCCACGCGCCGCGGCACGCCGTGGTGTATGGGCGCATGCTCGAGCTGGCCGAGCAGGGCCAGCCCATCGACACGGTCACGGTGACCCAGGCCCTGGAGAAGGCCGGGCAGCTCGAGGCGGCCGGCGGCCCCGAGTACGTGGCCGATCTGGCCGAGGCGGCGGCCACCGCGGTCAACATCGAGCACCACGCGGGCCTGGTGCACGAGGCCGCCGAGATCCGGCGGCTGATCGCCGCTTGCCAGGGCATCGTGGACAAGGCCCGGGGCGGCGACTACGACGACACCACCCGGCTGTTCGACGAGGCCCAGCAGGCCGTCTACGAGGTGGGCCAGTCCCGCAACACCCGCGCCTTCACCCCGATGAACGCCGCCCTGAAGGAGGCCATCGAGAAGGTCCAGCGGGCCTACGAGGTGAAGGCGGCGGTGACCGGCACGCCCACGGGCTTCACCGCCCTGGACGCCAAGACGGCGGGCCTCCACGGCGGCGATCTGCTCATCCTGGCGGCCCGCCCCGCCATGGGGAAGACGGCCTTCGCGCTGAACATCGCCACGAACGCCGCCAAGCTGGGCGGCGGCACGGTGGCCATCTTCAGCCTCGAGATGCCCACCGTGCAGCTCGCCGGACGTATGCTGGCCAGCGAGGCGCGAGTGGACGGCGAGCGGATGAAGACGGGTCACCTGACCGACGGCGACATCGATCGGCTGCTGCAGTCGGTCAAGCGGATGAACAACCTGTCCATCCACATCGATGACACCGCCGGCATCTCGGTGATGGAGGCGCGCTCGAAGTGCCGCCGCCTGGCCAGTGACAAGAGCACCCCGCCCCTCAGCCTGGTGGTCATCGACTACCTGCAGCTCATGAAGGGGCGCCCGAACATCAAGAGCCGCGAGCAGGAGATCAGCGACATCTCGCGGAACCTGAAGGGGCTGGCCAAGGAGCTCAACGTCCCGGTCATCGCGCTGTCGCAGCTCAACCGTGGGGTGGAGTCGCGGCCCAACAAACGCCCGCAGCTCAGCGACCTGCGTGAGTCCGGGGCCATCGAGCAGGACGCGGACATCATCATGTTCGTGTACCGTGACGAGTATTATAACGAAGACTCGGAAGACAAAGGGCTGGCCGAGGTCATCGTCGGGAAGCACCGCAGCGGCTCGACGGGGACCATCAAGCTCAAGTTCTTCCGTCAGTGGACCCGCTTCGACAACCTGCTCCAGGAAGAATGACCCACCCACCCCAGCCAGAAGCCGCCGACGCCGTCGAGGTGCTCATCGTCGAGGACGACGCGCTGAACGTGCGCCTGCTCGAGCAGGTGTGCCGCTCCGCCGGCTACCGCACCCGGGTGGCCCGGGACGGGGTCGAGGGGCTCGAGGCCGTCGAGGCGAAGATCCCCGACCTGATGCTCCTGGACGTGATGATGCCCCGCTTGGACGGCTACGGCGTGCTCGAGCGCCTGCGGGCCCGCGCCGAGTGGGTGAACATCCCGGTGGTGATGGTCACCGCGGTGCAGAACGACGACGCTCGCACCCGCTGCATCGACCTGGGCGCCGACGACTACGTCACCAAGCCTTTTCGCATCGCCGAGCTGCGCGACCGCATGCGGTCGACCCTCGAGATGAGCCGATTCAAGATGAGCCTGCTGGGCTGAGCCCGGCCGGCGAGACTGGAGGAGCCCATGGCCGCCCCCTCGCACATTCGCATCCTGATCATCGACGACGATCAGGACATCTGCGAGTACATGAAGACCATGCTCGAGGCCACGGGCTACGGGGTGGACACCCTGCAGGATCCCACCCAGGCGGTGGACCAGATCCGCGACACCGAGTACCACCTGCTGATCGTGGATCTGATGATGCCGCGGCTGGACGGCATCGAGCTGATCCAGCGCATCCGCAAGGTGGACAGCGACGTGGCCGTGGTGGTGTTCACCGGCTACCCGTCGGTGGAGACCGCCGTGGACGCCCTGAAGCTCAACGTCAGCGACTACGTGCGCAAGCCCTTCGATCACGAGGAGTTCCGCGAGACGATCGTCGAGGTGCTGCGCAAGAAGGGCCTGCTGCGCGATCCCGAAGAGGAGCTGCACCGGGCCATCGGCGCCAACATCCGCCGCATCCGCAAGGAGCGGGACCTGACCCTGAAGCAGCTCGCCCGGCGCACGGGCCTGTCGGTCAGCCTGCTGAGCCAGATCGAGCGCGCGGAGTCCAGCGCGTCGGTGTCCTCGCTCTACAAGATCGCCGTCGCCCTCGGCGAGAAGCTGACCGTCCTCTTCGGCGACTTCTGATCCCCCGTCAGCCCGCCCCCCCGCGGCGCCCCCACGGCGCGCTTGTGTGGGTAGGTGTGGGTGGTAGAGTGTGCGCATGAGGTGCCCCCGCTGCGACCACGCCGTCTCGAAGAGCGACCGCTTCTGCGGCCGCTGCGGCCTGGCCTTGCCCAGCGACGGCGGCAAGCCGGTGGATCCGCTGCTGGGGCTGGTGGTGGACAACCGCTACCGCATCGAGGAGCGCATCGGGGTGGGCGGCATGGGGACCGTCTACCTGGGCACCCACGTGAACCTGGGGCAGAAGGTGGCCATCAAGGTGCTGCACGAGCGGCACGTGGCCAACGACGACCTGGTGAAGCGCTTCCACGTCGAGGCGCGCACCTACGCCCGGGTGGATCACCCGAACGTCGTCAAGCTGATGCACTTCGACCAGATGCCCGACGGCACCACCTACATGGTGATGGAGTACTGCCCGGGCACCTCGCTGGCGGCGCACCTGCACAGCCATGGCAAGCTCGATCCGGTGATGGCCGGTGATCTGGCGGTGCAGATCGCCCAGGGGCTGTCGGCCACGCACTCCGCGGGCATCGTCCACCGCGATCTGAAGCCCGACAACATCGTGCTCACCGAGACCCGGCCGGGGCGCTACCACGTCAAGCTCCTGGACTTCGGCATCGCCAAGGACATGGACGACGACGGCCCGCGGCTCACGCAGGCGGGCATGGTGTTCGGGACGCCCGAGTACATGGCGCCGGAGCAGGCGCGCGGCCACACCGTGGACGAGCGCAGCGACATCTACGCGCTGGGCTGCGTGCTCTACGAGATGCTGACCGGCGATCCGCCGTTCACCGGCAGCGACAAGATGCGGGTGATGCACCAGCAGGCCACCGAGGATCCGATGCCGCCCTCGGAGCGGCTGGGGGGGCCCGCGTTCCTGCCCGGCCCCCTGGAGGACGTGGTGCTCACCTGCCTGGCCAAGCGGCCGGGGGATCGCTTCCAGTCGGCCGATCAGCTCATCGACGCCTTCGACGACGTCAGCTTGCTGGCGGATCGGCCCTCGCTGCAGCCCGCGACGCCCCGGCCTGCCCCCAGCGACGAGCTGCAGGGGCCGCCCACCCGCCAGGAGCGGGCGGCGACGCCGGCCACGGTCGTGCGGCCCCCGGACGACGCGCCCGGCTCGGGCCCATGGTCGCGGGGCGGGCCGGTGCCGGGCCAGCGGCAGCCCTCGTTCGATCCCAGCTCGCTGGGGCGGGTGACCCCATCGGGGCCGCGGGCCATCACGGGGGACGGGCCGCTCTTCATCGATCCGGGGCCGCCGCCGGGCATGGGCGGTGAGGACGGGGTGGCGTCGTCGCTGGTCATGGCCGGCCTGGTGTTCGTGGCGGCCATCGGCCTGGCGGCGTGGTTCTTCTCGAAGCCCGAGGGGCCCACCCAGCCGCCGCCGGTGACCCAGGGCTCGGCGGTGGCCAACCCCGCGCCCCTGCCCGAAGAGGGGGACGGCGCTGCGCCCGATGCTCAGGCGGCCGTGACGCCGCCGAAGCAGCCGGCGACCCGGGCCCCGGCGACCCGGCCCGCGAGCCGAGCGCCCGAGACCGCGCCTCCGCGTCCGGTGCCCCCCGCCGACGGCGGCGCCGGCCACCGAGGCGCCGCCCAAGCGCCCGGCCACCGAGGCACCGCCCAAGCGCCCGGCCACCGAGGCGCCCAGGCGCCCGGCCACCGCGCCGCCCCCGCCGCCCAAGCCCAAGGGGCCCACGGCGGCCGAGCAGGTGGAGAAGGCCCGCGAAGCGCTGCGCGAGGGGCAGTTCGGGGTGGCCGAGCGCACGGCCCGCGAGGCCCTGAAGGACGAGCCGGGCCACGGGCCGGCGCAGGCGCTCATCGACGAGGTGCAGGCCCTGCGGGCCGCGCTGAAGAAGGGGCGCGCCGCCGACAAGCGCGGCGACTGCGTGACCGTGCTCGACGCGCTGAAGCCGGTGGTGGACGCGGCGCCCGGCCTGTCCGAGGCGCAGAAGATGGTGGAGCACTGCCAGATGGCGCTGCCCCCCAAGGGCATCTGACAGGGGTATCCTGCCGTCAGATCAGTTGCAGTGTGTCGGCCCGCCTTGCTGGGGCGGCCGGTCCCTTCGCGAGCGACCCTCAACCCGACCGGAAACCCCTGTGACCGGGGCCTGCGGTCGGATCAGTTGCAGGCGCGGCCGCGGCTCTGGTTGGCGGGGCAGCCGCGAGCCTCGGCGGTGCCGTTGTCGCAGATGCGGGGGCAGCCGGCGGGGTTCAGGTCCTGCACGGCGCAGGTGTTGCCCTGCCAGGCCACGTCGGCCACCTCCCAGAACTCCGTGTCGTCGTTGCCGTTTCGGCCGCTGGCGCGCAGCACCACGGGGTCGTAGGCCCGCGCGAGCTGGCCGCCGCAGAAGATGCGCAGCGTGACCGTGCTGTCGCCGAAGCCGTCGTCGTCCCAGTAGTGCACGCCCACCCGGTACGTGCCGGCCTGGGGTGCGCGGATGTTGATGTTCTCGGGGCCCTGGCCCTGCACGTCGTCCAGATCCAGGCGGGGATCGTCGTCGCTCAGCGGGCGCGACCACTCCACCTGCGGGGGCGGCCCGGCGGGGTTGCGGTTCAAGTCGCTGAGCAGGGCCCGGCAGCCGGCCTCGCCGCCCCCGGCGCCCTCGTTGCTGCACACCGAGCAGTTGCGCCAGTGGCAGTCGTCGCCGTCGTCGGCGCTGTCGTGCCACTGGGCGTTGGGCGCCCGCTTCAGGTGCAGATCCACGTCGCTGGCGTCGTCGGCCGCGCCCGCGTTCCACACCAGCTCGATGCGCAGGCCGTCGCCGCTGGCCTCGGCGTTGATCCGGGTGGTGCAGCGGCCCCGCTGGCCCGCGGCGTCCTCCACCTCGAGCTCCAGCAGGTAGCTGCCCTGTAGATCGGCGAACAGCTCACTGCGCAGGGCGTTGGCGGGATCGGGTCGCGCGGTGGAGCCGGCAGGGGCCTCGCGCACCGACCAGGTGGCGCGCACCATGGCGTCCCCGTCGGGATCCTCGTAGCCCCCCTCCAGCGGGTACAGCGCCAGCGGGGGCCCCTCCTGATCGGGCGGGCACAGGGCCCGGGGCGGCTGGTTGGCGCACTCGGTGCCCTCGTCGGCCTGGCCGTCGCAGTCGTCGTCCAGGCCGTTGCAGATCTCGGGCTGGGGGAGCACCTGACCCACGCAGGGGCCGTAGAACTCGAGCTGGCAGCTCTGGGTGCCCGCCCGGCAGGCGCCGTCCACCTGCAGGTCGCGGGGATCGCCCGAGTAGCAGGCCTTCTCGGCCTGGCGGCAGGCGCAGCCCTCGTCGACGATGCCATCGCAGTCGTCGTCGAAGGTGTTCTCGCAGGTCTCCTGCGCCGCGCAGTCCCGGGGGGGGCGGTCACCGGCGTCGGGCGCGAGCGGCCCGGCGTCGCCGGTGGGCAGGGGCCCGGCGCCGCCGTCCCGCGGGCCCTGGTTGCGCCCCATGTCGAACAGGCCGCTGACGGCGGCGTCGATGCCGCCCCCCGCGCCCCCGCCGGCCCCGCTGACCGCGGGCCCCGCGTCGGATCCGGTGGTGACCGTGCCGCCTTCGCAGCCCCAGAGCAGCGCGGTGGCTGCCAGCACGCCCAGCCCGATGTTCCGGTGGCCCATCAGAAGCACCCGTTGACCCAGTCGTGACCCAGCGGCAGGCAGAACAGCTCGCCCTGGATCACCTGGCTGACGCAGCAGGTGTAGTCCACGGGGCAGTCGAGGTCGGTGACGCACCCCGCGGCGCAGAAGCGGACCCGGGCGCCGCTCAGGCAGCTCTCGTCGTCGGTGCAGTCGCCGTCGTTGCGGCAGCCGGGGAAGTCGCGGTTGTTCGGCCAGTCCGAGAGCTGCACGTCGTTGCCCGGGGCGTCGAGGCAGGCGCCGTCCACACAGCGCTCGCCGTTCTGGCAGTGGCCGTCGTTGAAGCAGATCACGCAGGCGCCGGTGTCGGGGTTGCACACGAAGTCGCCGGGGCAGCCGCCCGGGCAGGCCAGGGGTGCATCGCAGCCGTTGTCGGCGATGCAGACCCGGCGCTGGTTGGCCCAGCGGCAGCTCGAACCCTGCGGGCACGCGTCGTTGTCGCCGCAGGCCGGCGCGCACGCGCCGTTCAGGCAGGCGCCACCTGGGCCGCAGTCGGCGCTCTGCGCACAGGGCGCGCAGACCCCGCCGTTGTCCACGCAGGCGAGGCGGTCGGGATCGCACACGGTGCCGGGCGGGCAGTTCAGGTTCGCGCAGGGATCGGCACACGCCCCGGTGAGCACGTCGCACTCGAAGCCGCAGGCGTCCGGGCTGCACAGGCCGCCCTCGCAGTCCGGGCAGTAGCGGTCCAGCTCCAGCAGCTCGCAGGTGTCGGGCTGCACCCGCAGGGCCTCCCAGATCGGGGCGTCCTGCCCCCCGATGACCCGACGGACCTGCCCGATCTGGCGGCCGCGGCAGGTGACGGTGAGCGTGGCCTCGCCGCGGCCGGCGAAGGGCGACACGCCGACGGTGTGCCACCCCGGGACCGGGGCGGCGATGTTCACCGTCTCGGCCGGGTTGGGATCGTTGCCTCGGGCGTCGCGGTCCAGCCCGGGCAGGGCCCAGTCGGGGTCGAAGTTGTTGTGGTAGCAGTCCAGGGGCGACTCGTAGCTGCCCCGCGGGTGCACCACGTGCAGGTCGAAGTCGATCTGCTGCTCGCCGGGCCAGGTGAGCGTGATGGCCAAGGCCACCACCGGGCCCGCGCAGGCGTCGCCCACGCCGTCGCCGTCGCTGTCGGACTGATCGGGGTTGGGGGCGTCCTGGCAGTTGTCGCAGGCGTCGCCCACGCCGTCGCCGTCGCCGTCGTTCTGGTTGGCGTTGCGGGCGCGCGGGCAGTTGTCACAGGCGTCGCCCACGCCGTCGCCGTCGCGATCGGCCTGATCGTTGTTGGCCAGGTCGGGGCAGTTGTCGCACAGGGTGCCGATGCGATCGCCGTCGCCGTTGGCCTGATCGGGATCGAAGAGGTCGAGGCAGACGTCGCACAGATCGCCCACGCCGTCGCCGTCGCGGTCCCGCTGGGCGGCGTTGGGCGTGCGCACGCAGTTGTCCACGTCGTCGGGCACGCCGTCGTTGTCGGTGTCGCGGGGCGGGGCGCCGCCCACGCCGGCCATGCCGCCTTCGCCGCCCGCGCCGGCCATGCCGCCGGCGCCGCCTTCGCCACCCGAGCCGGCCATGCCACCGGCGCCGCCTTCGCCGCCTGCGCCACCCGCACCGGCCATGCCGCCGGCGCCGCCTTCGCCACCCGCACCGGCCATGCCGCCGGCGCCGCCTTCGCCACCCGCACCGGCCATGCCGCCGGCGCCGCCTTCGCCACCCGCACCGGCCATGCCGCCTGCGCCGCCCGCGCCGGCCATGCCGCCCTGGCCGCCGGCGCCGCCCTGGCCGCCGGCGCCGCCCTGGCCCCCGGCGCCCGCCTGGCCACCTTGACCGCCCTGACCCGCAGCACCGCCCTGACCACCCTGACCCGCAGCACCGCTCTGACCACCCTGACCCGCAGCACCGCCCTGACCGCCCAGGTCTGTCCCGCCGCCCGCACCGCTGGCGTCTGCCGCGGGCATCGCGTCGGCGGCGGCGTCGCCGTGGCCGAGGAACTCCTCGTTGTCGCGGACACAGCCAAGGGCGAGCAGGCCGGCGGCGTAGACCAGGGCGCGGCGCATGGGTTCCTCCCGGATGAGACCCCCACAGCGAAGCGCAGGCGGGCCCGTCCAGGCAAGGGCGCCGTCAACCGGGTGTGAAGCCGGCCTCGACGATGGCGGCGCGGACCGCGGCCTCGCTGATCGGGCCCCGCACGATGGCCCGGTCGGGCTCGCGCTCCACCACCGCGGCCTCGACCCCCTCCAGCGCGTTCAGCGCGCCCTCGAGCTTGCGCACGCAGCCGCCACAGCGCATGCCGGCCACGGGCAGCTCCAGGGCCTGGGCGGCGGGCGGCGCCCGGCGGCGCCACCACCCGCGCAGGTCGTCGACGGCGAAGAAGGCGAACAGGGCCACCAGCAACCCGGCGCTGGCGCTGGCCCACCAGGCGACCCCGTGGGCGTGGGCGGCCAGGGCGCCGCCCCCGGCCGGGATCACGAAGTCGAACAGCCAGCCCAGGCCCGCCGAGCCTACCACGATGGTGCCCAGGTAGATGGCCAGGGTGCGGCCGCCGAAGCCCCGGTAGATGGCGCCGATGGTGGCGATGTTGGTGGCCGGCCCGGCCATCAGGAACACCAGCGCGGCGCCCGTGGGCATGCCGCCGGCCACCAGGGCCGCGGCGATGGGCACCGAGGCCGTGGCGCAGACGTAAAGCGGCACCGACAGGGCCAGCACCCCCAGCACGCCCCAGGCCCCCAGGCCCGACAGGGCGTCGGTGGGCACCCAGGCGGTCAGCGCGGCCGAGGCCAGCACCCCGAACACCAGCCAGCGCCAGATGGTGCGGATCATCTCCAGGCCGTGGGTCACCAGCGCCCGCACGCTGCGCTCGTTGCTCTCGGCGCACACCGGCGGCGGCGGGGCCCCGGCGTGGGTGCCGAAGCGGTCGGTGAGCCAGCCGCCGACCAGGCCGGTGGCGGCGGCGGCGCCCACCTTGAACAGCGCGAAGGGCCAGCCCAGGAAGCCGGCAGAGACCATCAGCGAGTCCACGCCGGTCTGCGGCGTGCTGATCAGGAACCCCACTGCTGCGCCGTCGCTGGCGCCGTCCTCCTTCAGGCTGAGCCCCGCGGGGATGACCCCGCAGGAGCACAAGGGCAGGGGCACGCCGAACAGCACCGCGCGGGCCACGCCCCACCGGCCCGACAGGTGGCGGGCCAGGAAGTCGGGGGGCAGCAGGATGTGCAGCAGGCCGGCGACGGCGGCGCCCAGCAACAGCCAGGGGGCGAGCTCGAGCAGGACCATCCAGGTGGCGTGGAGCATGGCAGGGTCTCGGTCGTGGGGACCACGAGGTCAGACCGCATGATGCCGCAGCCGGCCCGGGAGTGTCAGGCCTGGGCCAACTCACGGGGCGTGCGGTCGTGGCGGCACCAGGCCATCAGGTGGGCCCGGGTGGTGCGGCCGCGGCCGGTGACCACGGCAAACCGGGAGTCACAGCGGCAGCGCCCCTCGCCGGTGCAGCGGGTGGCGTGGCGGCCCACGTGCTCCCAGCTCCCGGGGTTCAGCCAGCGGGTGCGCCCCATGCGCCGCAGCACGGGGCGGTGGGTGTGGCCGAAGACCACCACCGGGGCCCGCGAGAGGCGGCCGATGCGATCGGCCACGCGGGCCAGCACGGGGTGCACGTCCACGGCGGGGCGCCGGCGGTCGCACCAGCGCCAGAACCAGGCGCCGCCGCCCACGATCAGCCCGCCCACCAGCAGGGCGCCCAGCCAGCCGTCGGTCTGCGGGAGCGCCACCGCCAGCGCGGTCAGGCCGCCGACGATGAGGGCCACCCGATCCACATACAGGCTGAGCATGAGCCGCCACAGGCTGGCGCCCACGTGGGGGCTGTGCAGGGCGTCGATGGCCAGCATGCGGTCCACGGGCAGGTGGGCCTTGCGGGCCAGGGCGCGCAGGGTCCGCCGCCGGCGGGCGCGGCTCACGGCGTCGGTGCGGCCCCGGTCGCGGGCGACGGCGGTGTCGCGCACGTACCGGGTGAGGAAGGCGGCCCACACCAGCACCAGCCGCGTGATGCCCATGCCGGCCTTGTACCAGACCCAGTGGAGCACCTCGCGGAAGCTCATCTGCTCCACGTCGTGCAGCGGGAAGGTGCGCACGCGGTTGGCGAAGAAGCGCAGGCCCCAGTGGCTGAAGGTGGGCGCCAGCCGCGGGACTGGGGCCTCGGCCGGGATGGGCGTGAGCGGATCGGGGAACGTGTTGTAGGCGTCGAAGCGGTGGCCGTGCTCGAACCACGCCCGCCCGGGCTCGTGGACGAACCAGTCCGAGAAGCCGATGCGCGCCATCACGGCCCGCCGGTCGCCCTTCGCGAAGGCGGCGATGTGGCCGCGCAGATCCACCTGCACCGCCTTGAAGCACAGATCGGCGTCGTGGTTGCCCGCGATGAAGACCACCCGGTGGCCGGCCTCGATGAAGCGGCACAGGGCCTCGAAGCTGCGGCGGTGGTAGGCCACGATCCAGGCCAGCTTCCAGCGCGAGCGGCTCTCGTCGAAGCTCAGCCCGTACATGGCCTCGTCGTCCTCGGCGCCGCCCAGCTCGGCGGGCACCAGGCCCATGTGCAGGAAGTCGATGCAGTCGCCGTTGAGCACCAGGGTCCACGGCCGGGGACGCCCGTCGGGGCCGCGGTTGGGGTGGGTCGCCTGGTGGCGCAGGAACGCCGCCAGCTCGCGGTCCAGGCGCACCATCTCGCGGCGGGCCTTGAAGTCCACGGGCGGTCGCAGCGAGCCCCCCAGGTGGAGGTCGCCCAGGACCAGCAGATCATGGGTCGGGGTGATCATGGCGAGGGCGGATCGTGGCGCGCGCCGGGCCTTCGGCGCAAGTCGGGCCGCGGGCCCCGTGTTCGCGGTGGCGTTGACCTCGCCCAGCCGAGACAATGCCGGCGCTTTCGACCGGGGAGGAGATTGACTTGGGGCGTGCAACGCTGTGGCTGTGGGTTCTTTCGGCCGCCTTGGCCTTCGGCTGTGATGACGGCGGGTCGCCCGCGGCGACGCCCGATCCCGACGGCGCCATGGTCGACGGCGGCCCCCCGGCCGACATGGCGCCGCAGGCGGATCAGGCCGTGCCCGACATGGCGCCCCCGCCGACGCCGTGCGCCTTCCCCGACGAATGCCCGGGGGGCGACTGCATCGCCGGGCAGTGCGAGTTCCAGGTGCCGGCCCGCTGCCTGGGCAACGACGCCAGCGCCTGCGGCGCCAACGAGATCTGCGGCGGCTTCGACAACGAGTACTACTGCGCCACCGAGTGCGAGCTGGCCGAGACCTGCCCCACCCGACCGCGGCCCTGCAGCGGCAACCCCGACTGCCCGATCCGCATGAGCTGCCACGGCGGCCGCTGCATCAACTCGTGCACCACCGACGCGGACTGCCCGGCGGGCGGCTACTGCTTGCAGGGCGAGTGCCGGCGCTTCCCCGCCGAGCTGGGGGGCGGCGAGCCGGCGGTGGGCCTGCCGGCGGGTGAGGGGATCCACGTGGGCGTGGCCGTGCGGCCCATGGACTACCCGCTGGGGGTGTCGGCGGCAGGGTTCGGCGGCCGCGAGGGCCCGCTGAACCCGTACGCCTTCGCGCTGGGCGGCAGCGACTCGGTGCACGATCGCCAGGACGTGCGCGCGGTGGTCATCGCCGACGCGGACGACACGCTGGTGCTGCTGCGCATCCCGCTGTGCTGGTCCACCGACTACATGCTCACGCTCATCACCGAGAAGGTGCGCCAGCGCACCGTCACCGACGGGCGCCCCGACGGCCTGGACATCAGCGGGCGGCTCATCACCCTGGCCACCCACAGCCACAGCCACCCGGGCCGCTTCTGGAACATGGTGCCCGAGACGGGCTTCGGCGCCTTCGGCTACGGCCTGTTCAGCCCCGAGATGATCGACCGCTACACCACCAGCTTCGCCGAGACGGTGGTGGCGGCCCTGCAGGGCCTGCAGCCCGGGCGCGTCGGCTGGGCCGTGGTGGACGACTTCGACCCCGAGCGCCGCATCCACAGCGACCGCCGCGGCGAGAGCCCCGAGCTGGTGGACGATCGGCTGACCCTGCTGCGGGTGGACGACCGCGAGGGCCGCCCGCTGGCGGCGGTGGTGGGCCTGGCCATCCACGGCACCCACATGAGCCGCACCTGGCTCACCGGCGACGTGGCCGCCGGCATCGAGCAGGTGATGACCGACCGCCTGAGCGCGCAGGCCGAGCGGCCCGTGCCCGTGCTGTTCGCCAACGGCAACGCCGCCGACGTCAGCCCCCGGGGCGACGACGTGAGCGACGTGGATCACGCCAAGCTGCAGGTGGTGGGCCACCGGGTGTGGGCCGTGGCCCGCGACGCCTTCGCCGCCATCGAGACCGCCGCCGACATGCCCCTGGAGGTGGCGACCCGTCGGGTGCCGGTGAGCTACGAGCTGCTGGGCTACGACGCCTCGGTGCCCGACTTCCGCTCCCGCCAGGGTGAGCCCCAGATCTACGGGGCCTTCCAGTGCGTGCCCGACAGCCGGGAGCAGGACGAGCCGCCCTACGAGGACGGGGCGCTGCGGTGCCGCATCAACCTGGCCACCTTCCTGGGCGCGCCGGTGGTGCAGCTCCACAAGACCGTGCTCAGCGCGTTCCGGGTGGGCCAGCTCATCGTGAGCACGCTGCCCGGCGAGCCCACCAGCGGCCTGGGGCTGGCCCTGAGCGCTCTGGTGGAGGCCGACGCCCGCGCGGCGGGCTGGGCCGACGCCCGCGCCGTGCAGTTCGGTTACTCGCAGGACCACCACCTGTACTTCATGCTGCCCGACGACTGGTTCCGCGGCGGCTATGAGCCCAGCCAGGGGGTGTGGGGTTGGCAGCTCGGCCCCTTCCTGGTGGAGCAGGCCCGCCAGACGGCCGCGCTGCTGCTGACGGCCGAGCGCGAGGACACCACCAGCCCCATCCTGCCCACCTGGTGGCCCGATCTGCTGGACGACACGGTGACCCCCACCCCCTCGCCCGACGCGGGTCGCATCCTGGCGGATGTGGGTGACGCGCCCCGCGGCGCCATCCAGACCTTGCAGTGGACCGGCGGCCACCCGGGCGCCGATCAGCCCCGCGCCTGGCTGGAGCAGCAGGTGGATGGGGCCTGGGTGCCGGGCACCCGCCCGGGCACGCCGCTGCCCTTCGACGACACGGGCTTCGAGAGCTTGACCAGCTACCTGGGCGACTACGAGGGCGATCACACCTGGCGGGTGCGCTGGGAGCTGCCCTTTGCGCTGCCCCTTGGGGCGTGGCGCATCGTGGTCGAGGGGCACACGGCGGGCGCCGACGGGGCGCGGCAGCCGTACCGGGTGGAGTCGGCGGCCTTCCAGGTCAGCGCGGCCACGCTCGAGGCCCGGGACGTGGCCGTGGCCGGGGGCACGCTGGCCTTCAAGCTGAACTACCCCGACGGGCCCTTCGCGGCCGATGAGGGCGGCCCCTACCGCCTGACCCCCGCGGGGCACTGGCTGCGCCTGGACGGCGACCGGGCCCTGCGCAGCGTGCCGGGCCCCTTGCGCAAGCTGGCCTTCGTGCTGGGGCCGCCGCTGCCCCTGGACGCCGAGGTGCAGGTGCAGGTGGACGACGGCGCGCCCGGGGCGGTGGTGGCCCAGGACGATCAGGTGGAGCGCAGCCTGCTGTTCGCCCGCAACGGCGACGGCGGCGAGGACCGGCCCGCCGGCGCCTGGTTCAGCAGCCGCGTGGAGCTGCCGGCGCCGGCGCCGGGTGATCACCAGATCACGGCCCGCGACCCGTGGGGCAACGCCGTGACCTTCCCGGTCGCGGTGCCCGAGTAGCCGCGCGCACATATTTCGCGCTCCGCATGACACCGGCCGGGGCCCTGAGCCATCCTCTGGCCGGACTTTGCCCGGAGGAGCGCCCGTGACCCCCATCGATCCCCAGATCCGCGCCGCCGTCATGCAGCAGGCGCAGGGCGCCGTGGCCCTGCAGGTGGCCTTCATCGCCGTGGCCGACGGCCTGTTCGAGGCCCTGGCGGCGGGCCCCCTGGACACGGCCGGGCTGGCCGCGAAGCTGGGGCTGGACGCCGGCTACCTCACCCGCTGGGCGGACGCCGCCTACGCCTTCGAGTACCTGGACGAGGGCGACGGCGGCTGGGCGCTCACCGCGAAGGCGCGGGCGTTCCTGAAGGACGCGCCGGGCACGCTGATGCCCTTCGCGGTGATGGCCAACCTCACGGCTCACATGGCCGAGCGGGCGGCGGTGCACGCCCGCACCGGGCACCGACCCGGCGAGGCCGTCCTCGAGGAGCGCGAGGCCATCGTGCCGCTCTTCGGCCCCATGATGGAGGCCAGCTTCGCCCAGCTCTTCGCCGAGCAGATCCTGCCCCACGTGCCGGTGTACGCCGAGATCGACGCCCGTGGGGGGCTGGCGGTGGATCTGGGCTGCGGCAACGGCTGGTATCTGCATCGGCTGCTGCGCCGCTGTGGTCACCTGCGCGGCGTCGGCATGGACCAGTCGAGCGAGGCCATCGCCCAGGCCACCGCCCGGGCGCAGGCGGACGGGCTGGCGGACCGGCTCAGCTTCCGCCACGGCGACCTGTTCGACTTCCAGGTGGCCGAGCCCGTGGATCTGATCGCCATGAACCGGGCCCTGCACCACGTGTGGGGCGAGGACGTGGATCGGCGCCGGGCCGTGTTCCGCATCCTGGCCGACCACCTGGCGCCCGGGGGCGCCGCGGTGATCTGGGAGCCCGTCTGGCCCAAGGATCGGGCTGTGCTGCGGCAGCCGCCCCAGCGGGGCCTGGCCTTCCAGAACCTGGCGGAGCACCTGCAGGGCAACCGGTTCCTGCACCCCGACGAGATCGCCGCGGAGCTGGCCATCGCGGGGCTGGAGCCCGAGGTCTTCACCTTCCTGGAGGGCCGTGAGGCGGTGGTGGTGGGGCGCCGTCCCGGCTGAGCGGGCCGGCCCGACGGGCCGCCGAAAAGCCACCCGAGAATTTGACACCCACGTTGTCCTACATGAGGCTACATGTGTGAGGTGCCGCGGGGCACCCAGGCCGAGCCCAGAGGAGGGGAGCCATGCAGCCTCAGACCGCACTGCCTCAGACCGATCTCGACCGGCGCGTGCACACCCGAGCCCCGTGCCGGGTGGACGTTCGCGAGGTTCAGGGCGCTCAGATCATCGAAGGGCGCGCCACCAACATCAGCGAAGGCGGCCTGTACCTGCAGCGCCTGGACGACCGCGATCTGGTGGTGGGCGAGACCCTGACCATGGACATCGCGTTGCCCCTGTACGGGGTGGTGCGGGCCACGGGCGTGGTGGTCAAGCCGGCCGGCGACGTGTTCTACCGCTCGGCGGCGGTGCGGTTCGTCGAGCTGTGCCCGCTGGCGGCGCTGCGGATCCGGCGCTTCGTCTACGACCGGGGCCGGCGCCCCGTCCGGGGCATGCCCATCGGGCGCATCAGCCTGGAGCGCGCGGCCTGAGCCGCGGCCCCGGCCCCCTGATCCGGCGCGGCGCTCAGCGCCAGCGGCCCAGGGCCTTGCGGGCGGCCTCCTCGGCGCCCGGTGGGCGCTCGCGGGCCGGCAGCGCCTCCAGATCCGTGAGCACGGCCTGCCAGGTCCGGCGGGACGCGGCGAGTTCACCCAAGCCCTCTTGGATGTCGGCCAGGAGCTGCCGGGCGCGCACGCGTCGGGGGCCGTAGGCCAGGCTCACCGCCCGCTCGGCCGGGGCCAGCGCGTCGCGCAGTTGACCCAGGCCGCGGCGCGCCCACGCCAGCCGGTAGGCGGGGTCGTAGGCGTCGGGCAGCGCCTCGGTGAGCGCCACCAGATCCGGCTCCAGCGCGGCCAGTGTGCCCAGGTGGCTGTGCACTTCGCACCGCGGCCAGGCGTGCCCCATGCGGGTCTGCGCGTCGCCCGTGCCCCAAGCCTGGGCCAGCAGCGCCGCCTGCCGCTCGGCGGCGTCGCGGGCGGCGGCCGCGTCGCCCAGGGCCAGGTGGAGCTGCCGCACCACCCGCAGCAGCTCGCTGCGATCATCCACTGACAGGGTCGAGGGCTCGGCGGCCAGCACCCCCTCGAGCCCCGCGGCCGCGTGCCCCAGCAGCGCGGCCCGCTCGGGGCTGCGCGGCAGGGCGGTGACGCAGGCGTGCAGGTAGTACACGAAGTCGGCGGCGCTGGGGGTGGCTCCGGCCAGCGCCTCGGGCAGGGCCTGCGCCGCCAGCTCGGCGCACTCGGCGTGGTCGCCCAGCTTGTGGCGCAGCGTGATCTGGGCGGTGCGCAGATCGGGGCGGCGGGTCCAGGCGGCGGGGCCGGCGGCCAGGGCGCGGGCGTACAGGCTCTCGGCCTCGGCCAGGCGCCCCTCGGCAGCCTTCTGATCGGCGCGCCGCGCCAGGCCGGCAGGATCATCGGGCCCGGCAGCCGCCTGCGCCTCGCCCAGGAACGCAAGGAACTGCGCCTTGCTGGCGGCGCCCAGCCACCGGCCCCGCACGTCGCCCGTCACCGGATCGATCACATAGAAGGTGGGCCAGACCTGCGGGGGGTAGCGGGCGATGACGCCGGCGTGCTCGGGGCGGTCGGTGTCCAGGGCCACGAAGGTGAAGCGATCGGCGTGCTCGGCGCGCAGGCCGGGGGTCAGCACCTCGGCCTGCATGGACAGGCAGGTGTGGCACCAGGGCGCCCACAGGTCGAGCACCAGCAAGGTGCCGCGGGCCTCAGCGTCGGCGCGGGCGGGCTCGAAGGCGGTGTGCCAGCCGTCGGCGCTGTGGGCGGGGCTCAGCGGCAGGGCGAGGCAGAAGACGGCAAGGGCGAGGCGGAGCGCGTGGGCCATGGGGCCTCCGGCGGGCGGGGGATCAGAAGCGGCCGCTGAGCCCCACGGCGCCCGGGCCCACCTGGAGTTGCCAGGCCTGGGGCTCGGCGCCCTGATCGGCGTCCAGCAGGAACAGGGTCACCGCGCCGGCGGCGGCGATGCCGGCCACCCCGTACATCACGTAGCTGAGGGTGACGTTCGAGTCCCGGTCGTCGGCGGCCGAGAGCCGATCACGCTGCAGGGCCTCGACGTCGGCGCCCGGCTTCGCCATGGCGCGGGTGAGGTCGTTGTAGGTGTCCACGTTGTCGATGGCGCGGGCGGTGAACAGGGCGCCCACCCCCACCGCCACCACGGCGGCGCCCGCGGCGGTGTACTTGCCGACAGTGAGCGCGCTGAGGCCGGGCCCGGCTGCCCCCGCCACCGCGTACTGCACCTCGGCGAGCTGCCCGGTGGTGACCGTGGCGCGGCCCTCCCAGGGCTCGCCGGCGGTGGGCTCGACGCGCACCGCATACTCGCCGGGATCCAGGTCCCAGCCGCGGGTGCCGGGCTCGGGCATGGGCTCGTCGTTGACCAGGAACCGGCTGCCCGGCGGAGCGCCGCTGACGGTGAGCTGCCCCTGCTTGGCTTTGCGGAGCACCTTCTCCATCACCCGCACGCGCTTGCGCACCTGATCGGCGTCCTCGGCCTGCGGGTAGTTCTTCAGGTACAGGCGGTAGCGGCGCACGGCCAGCTCGCCCTCGCCCTGCTCTTCGGCGGCGCGGGCCATGTTGTAGAGCAGCACCGGCGAGGGATCGAGCTTGTAGGCCTCGCGGAAGAACTCGTCGGCCTTGACGAAGTCCTTGGCCTTGAAGGCCTGCACCCCCAGGTCATACAGCGCCTGCGCGCGGGCCACCTTGGTGCTCTGGGGCGCCGCCGCCATGGGGGCGGTCGGCAGGCACAGGGCCGCGGCCATGAGGAGGGCTCGGGTCGCACGCATGGGGCGCATCGTCGGCCGCGCGCGGGCGGGCTGTCAATGTGGAGGGCCGACGGTGGCAACGGCCGATGCGATCTGCGACCGTGTCGCCCTCAGCCCATCGGGAGTGCCCAGATGAAGGTCCGCATCGTCACCGAGCTCGAGCCGCTGGCCGAAGCCCTCACCGAGGTCCTCGAGGCCAAGGGCTTCGAGGTCGAGCACGTCGAGGAGAGCGTGCGCGCCACCGAGATCCGCTACGGCGAGGGGGTGGGCGACGACGTCATCACCCAGCTCATCGACGCCATCAAGCCCCTGCTGCCCAGCGTGGCCCTGGCCGAGGGCCTGGACCTATGTGGAGCTGCGGCTGGGCGAGCACCGGGACCTGGACGCCTGGGAGCTGAAGATCTACGCCGACAGCGAGGACTTTGCGACCACCCTGCGCGATGAGCTCATGCCCATGGGCTTCACGGACGACGGGGTGAACCTGGGCCACCAGGACAACAACGTCCTGAAGTTCGGCGGGGCCTCGGCCTTCGCCCGCCAGGTCATCCGCTGGGTGCTGGCCCGCCACGGCGTGCGGGTCACGGAGGAGAAGGCCTGGGGCAACGACGACAACGACATCTGGGTCTACGTCCGCGATCCCCGGTACGACGGGAAGAACCTGAAGGAGTGCTTCTCCATCGAGATCGTGGGCGACGACGTGGCCCAGATGCTCGCGCTGCAGAGCCACCTGAAGGCTGCGGGCTACGGGCAGGTGGGCATGCGCCCGCTCGATCCCGACCAGACGCCGCGGTTCATGGTGGAGCCCGGCCCCTTCCGCCGGGACGAGGGCGAGCAGAGCGTGCTGATGACCGCGGTGCGCGCCTTCCTGCACGCCCGCGGGGTGGACGCCGAGCGCTACCCGCTGGAGCTGGGCGACGGCGACACCATGAGCCCCGCCCAGATCATGCTGCCCCTGGGCGCGCATGGGGTGGGTGAGCTGCGGCCCACCGCGGGCAGCTTCGCCGATCGCTGGGAGGTGCGGGTGCGCACCGACGACGCCGAGGCGGTGGCCCCCTTCGTGGCCCAGCTCGAGGGCGCCGGCTACCGGGCGGTGCAGGTGGAGCCCCTGCCCACGGGCACCTTCGGCTTCCAGGTGCGCTGGGGCGCCGCGGCCCGCTACCCCGAGGTGGCCGACTTCGTGAAGGGCACGGTGCAGAAGTTCATCGGCGATCTGGGCGCGCCGGCCTCGTACGGGCTGGCGACGAGCGACGGCCTGCCGGGCGAGAGCCCGAAGATCGAGATCGACCTGCCCACCAAGGACCTGGACGAGGCGGGCCTGGAGCGCCGCATCAAGGCCGCCTGCGCGGGCTGGGAGTGCACCATCAAGGCGACCCGGCTCGAGGACTACGAGACCCTGGTGCCGCGGCTGCGGGCCTTGAGCTTCAAGAGCTTCGACACCGAGAACGAGGTGTCGGTCAGCGAGGCGCTCATCCAGTACGGCGGCGCGCCGCCGGCGGTGGTGGAGTACGTGGCGGGGGTGGTCTACCGGAGCACGGGCGTGCGCTGTGAGACCAAGAAGATCTGGGACGACGACGACGACGACATCTGGGTCTCGCTGCCCGCCCGCGAGGCGGTGCAGGCCGAGGAGATCCCCGAGGCCCTGGATCTGAGCGCCTGGTTCGCCCAGGGGCCCTCGGCCGCCGGCCCCAAGCCCTTCCTGACCGTTCACGCCGACTCGGTGGACATCGCCGGCGTCCACTTGAAGCGCCGGGCCGACGGGCCCGATCACCGGCTGGTGCCCCAGGGCGCCCTGTTCGCCCACTACTGCCTGGATCAGCGCACCGCCGAGACGCTGCTGCACGTGGCCGAGAGCGTGGTGCTGGGCGAGCCCTGCCTGCTCGAGGGTGAGACCAGCGTCAGCAAGACCTCGATCATCCAGTACCTGGGTCACCTGCTGAACCAGCCGGTGGTGCGGTTGAACCTCAACGGCCAGACGGACACCGGCGAGCTGGTGGGCCGCTTCCTGCCCCAGGAGAGCGCCATCCGCCTGCCCGTGCCCCTGGACGAGCTGTACGAGGCGCTGGACCTGCTGGAGCCCGAGACCCGCACCATCCTGGAGCGGGTGAAGGCCGACGGCCGCGAGCTCAGCCGGGCCGAGGTACAGCAGGTCATGGCGAACGAGCAGATGAGCCAGCACCCCTGGCGCTGGCAGGATGGCCTGGTCATCAGCGCCATGAAGCACGGCTGGTGGGTGGTGCTCGACGAGCTGAACCTGGCCGAGCCCCAGATCCTCGAGCGGCTGAACTCGGTGCTCGAGCGCCACCCCAGCCTGGTGCTCACCGAGAACAACAACGAGGTCATCGGCCCCGGGGGCGTGCCCGTGCACCCGGAGTTCCGCATCTTCGCCACCATGAACCCGGCGGAGTACGCGGGGCGCTCGCCCCTGAGCCCGGCCTACCGCGACCGCTGGCGGGGCTACAGCTACGTGGCGCCCCCGGGCGAGGCCGAGTACCACGCCATGCTGCGCTTCCTGGTGTTCGGCCAGCAGCCCGACGTGACCTTGCGCGGCTACCTGTACCGCGGCGGGCCGCAGGCGGCGCCGCTGGCGCAGCTCGCCGAGCTGGAGGCCATGGGCCCGTTCCTGCAGGCGGTGGCGCGCTTCCACGCGGCGCTGGAGGGGGCGGTGGGCCGCTCGGGTCAGGGCCGCGCCACCCGGCTTGGGGGGCGGCGCAAGGACCGCTACGTCTTCACCCGCCGGGGGCTGCTGAGCGTCATGGACTACCTGGCCAGCGTGCTGGCCCTGGACTCGGGCAGCCCCACGCTGGCCATGCGCTCGGCGCTGCTGCGCTACTACATCGGCCGGGTGAGCTCGCCCGCCGATCAGCAGGTGGTGGTGCAGCTCCTGGACGCCGCCGGCATCGGCCCCAACACCTGGCAGCTCGGCTGAGGCGCCCGTGCCCGAGCGCCCCCCCAAGGATGACTTCGAGCGCGCCGGCGCGCGCCCGAAGGACCTGACCGACGCCGCGCTGCTCTCGGCGCTGGCGGCGGGCCTGTGCCAGGACGCCGGCGTGTCGCTCGAGGTCTACCCGGGCCCCTGGGCCTGGGACCCGGTGCGGCGGGTCATCCGCGTCAACGAGAAGGACCTGGAGACCCACGGGCCCGACTACTGCGCGGGGATATTGGCCAACGAGATCGGCCACTTCTACCTGACCCGCTACAGCCTGTTTCACACCGAGTTCCCCAGCGAGCTGGGGCGGGATCTGCTGTTCGAGGCCCTGGAGGATCCGCGGGTCGACGACTGGATGATGACCCGCTACCCGGGCATCGAGCGCTGGCACGACGAGGCCCACGGGCAGGTGGGGATGATCGATCCCGGCCTGCCGTACTTCCTGGTGTTCTGCCAGGGGGCCGCCGACGAGCAGCGGGCCATGTACGGGGTGGCCACGCCGGTGGCCCACGCCCTGAACGACACCTGGCTGGCCCGGCGGCAGTACGCCGAGACCCTGCCGCCCACGGCGCTGGTGCAGACGGCCACCAAGAGCCTGCGGGCGCGCTACAAGCTGCAGGTCTGGCCGGCGCTGGTGACCCCGCGCTGGGTGCCGCCGGCCCACGAGCAGGCCATCCAGGTGTCGGCGGTCGAGGCGCTGCGCCTGGCCGAGCGCGAGATCCTGCCGGTGGCGGCCGAGCTCTACGAGCAGGACGTCGAGGCCATCGAGAAGTACCTGAACGACCGCCCCGAGCGGGCGGCGCGCGCCCGGCGGCTCATCGAGTCGGGCGAGGCCCGCGAGGTGCTCGTGCAGAGCCGGCACCACCCCGGCCGCCGGCCGCTCACCAGCCGGTGGGCCCACGACCTGGCCAAGGACGTGCTCGAGGCCATCCTGCGCGAGGGGCGCCCCCGGCGGCTCATCCGCGCCATCAGCGCCTGGCGCCCGGGGGGTGATCCCAGCGTCCTGCCCCCCCCGCCGCCGCCCGAGCTGCCGCCCCTGCACGTGGAGTGGCACGCCCCCAGCGACTACGACCGCGCCTACGCCAAGGTGGCCACCCAGGTGGAGCGGCTCACCCAGCACCTCGAGGAGCTGCTGCGGCCGAAGAAGCGCCTGAAGGAGCGCAGCGGCTACCCCAGCGGGCGGCACATCGATCTGAAGAAGCTCATGGCCTTCGAGGCCGATCCCCGCCGCTACGACGAGCTGTGGGTGCGCAGCACCATCCCCGATCGCCGCGACGTGGCCATGACCCTGCTGGTGGATCTTTCGGGCTCCATGAGCGGCGAGAAGGTGCAGGCGGCGCTGCTGGGCACGATCCTGCTGGCCGAGACCCTGGCGGCGCTGGACGTGGCCTTCGCGGTCACCGGCTTCCAGGACGTGCTCATCGAGCTGAAGGGCTTCGACCAGCATTTCGACGACGCCGCCCGGCAGGCCATCGCCGAGATCCCCCAGGAGGTCAGCGGCTGCCGTCACGGGGGCAACAACCAGCCGGGCTACAACGACGACGGCCCGTGTCTGATGGAGTGCGCCGTGGATCTGCTGGCCCAGCCCGCCACCGAGCGGGTGCTCATCGTGGTCAGCGACGGCCTGCCCGAGGGGGTGCGCAGCACCCGCGAGGACCTGCGCCGCACCATCGGCAAGCTGACCCAGCCGGGCATCAACCTGGAGCTCATCGGCTTGGGCCTGGGGCCCGGCACCGGCCACGTGACGCAGTACTACCCGGAGTCGGTGGCCAACGTGGCGGTGGCCCGCTTCGCCGACGAGATCGCGCGGCTCATCGAGCGCGTGCTCGTGGGCGCCTGATCGTCTGTCACGTTCAAGTTGGGCCTGTTCCACTGGCCCAGGCGACCGCGTCCTGCGTTGCGCCTCCTCGACGGACCACCAGTACGCTTGCGTCGGCGCGCCTTGATCGCGGCCGCCTGGTCGGCGCGGCTCAGGCTCAACCCGAACGTGACACCCGATGGCGGGGCGCAGGAAAGTCCCGGGGCTTACCCCGGTGGGCCGCGGCGACGAACTGGGGGAGTCATATTTCCTCAGTGAGATGAAATGCGTCGCCTCGCCCTGCCCGCCCTGCTTGCCCTGTGCCCCCTTGTCGGTCAGGGGGCCACGCCCACCGCACCGCCGCCGGCCGCGTCCCCGTCCAGCTTCCTGCGGCCCGCCCACTTCGCCCGGCCCATGGTGGCCAGCCCGCACAGCTACATGACCAAGGTGCAGCTCGGGTACAGCCAGATCCTGCAGGAGTTCAACATCGCCGCCACCGAGAGCGACGATCCGCGCAGCTTCAAGCTGTTCATCGACGCCCACCTGGGGGCCGACATCCCGCTGTGGGCCATGGATCTGCACGACGCCCAGGGACGCCCCACCTGGAGCTTCGCCGTGTCGGCGCCGCTGAGCATGCACGTGCTCGAGGACATGTTCGAGGCGCTCACCGCGCCGGTGATCAGCACCGACTACCGGTTCGGGGCGCCGCTCATCCGGGCCATCCGGCGGTTCCACGGGGGGGGCTGGCTGCGCAACGTGGCGGCGGCCTGGCTGCCGCTCTACCACGAGTGCACCCACCTGGGGGACGAGATCACCATCTACCGCAAGGACGTGGCGCTCCCCATCACCCGCATCAACGTCTCGTACGAGTACACCCAGCTCGAGCTGACGCTGAACGACGCGGACGGGCGGCGGGAGAGCGGCCACAGCTTCCGGCTGGGCACCCTGATGCGCCTGAGCGACCGGGATCTGGGGTGGTACGGCGTGGAGCTCGAGGGCACCACCAGCGACGGCCTGGCTTTGCCTCAGAACGAGACCCGGTTCGAGTTCTGGGCCGCCTGGCAGTGGCAGCGCGCCGACGGCCTGGCGGCCAGCCCGGACGCCATGAACGTGCTCTCCGTCGAGGTGCGCAACCGCCCGCAGTACGGGGTGCCGACCTTCAAGAAGGGCGAGGACGGCGCGTGGGAGCCGCTGCACCAGGACGAGGTGCGGCGGACCGGCATCAGCGCCTACTGGGGGTGGCGGTTCACGCCCGAGACCGACGCCCACCAGTCCGTGGGCCTGTACCTGCACGCCTACGCGGGGGTGAACCCCTACGGCCAGCTCCGCAGCATGTACCCGTATCGGTTCTTCGGGATCACCCTGGCCCACGAGCCCTGGTAGGGCCGGCGCCGGGCGGCGCGCTCACTCGGGCGGGCCGGGCAGGTTCTCTTCCGTGTCGCCGATGGGGAAGGCGTGGAAGTCGGCCACGCGGCCCACCAGGTCGGGGCAGTCGATGAAGGGGTTGCGGTTGCCCTGGATGGCCTGGATGGCGTCGTTGCGGGCGCGCTCGTAGTCGTCCACCGGATCCATCGCGTGCCAGCGCTTCAGGGTCTCCTCTTCCCAGTCCACGATGTCGCCGCCCCAGCGGGCCGCGAAGTACAGCACCACCCGGGCCACGTCGCCCTTGCGGGCATCACGGGGCTCGAAGACGTTCTGGCCGTTGGCCGCGCGGCCCATGCGGGCCGGCAGGCAGTCCAGGTTCAGCCCGTCCACCGGCACCCCGAAGTGGAACGAGCCCCGCAGGCTGTTGCACATGTTCACGGTGGGCAGCAGGTGGTGGATGTCGCTCTGCTGGTGCTCGTAGAGCCGCCCGCCCTCGTCCACCATCCGCGAGCGCGGCCAGGTGTGCTCGCAGTTGATGATGGCGCTGTCCGGCTCGACGCCCTCTTCGCCGGGGAAGAACCGCCCGGTGTAGGCGCACTCGTGACCCCAGCGGCCGTCCACCTCGCGGAACTCCACCTCGGTGAACATCCGGAAGCGGGCGGTGGTGTAGCGGTCGAGGTTGCCGCCCAGGTTGGGCATCACCTCGATGGGCACGTAGGTGGTCCGCAGCTCGGCGTGCAGGGCGTCGAGCAGCGCCTGATCCTGCAGGCCGTCGAAGGCCGCACAGCCGGGCGCAACCCCCTGATCGGCCGCGCCCATGTCGGCGTGGCCCTGATCGGCGAGCATGTCCCCGGCGAGCATGTCCCCCGGGCCCTGATCGGCCGGCGCCATGTCCCCGGGCCCCTCGTCGGGCCCGGTCATGTCGGCGAGGCCCCGGTCGACCGCGCGCATGTCCGGCGGGCCCTGATCGGGACCGGCGTCGGTGGGTGACCCGTCGGGGCCGAGATCCAGGGCGGCGTCGCCCCCCTGATCGGCCTGCTGGGCGGGGGTGGGATCGCCCTCGTCGTCACAGGCGACGAAGGGCAGGGCGAGCAGCAGCGGCAAGGCGAGGCGGCGCATGGCGCGCACCATACGCAGGCGGCCGATCCGATGCCACCAGCTACAGCCGCTCGGTGCGCCGCCGCGCCAGGGCCAGGGCGAAGCGCAGCTCGTGCTTCACCGACGGGCTGAGGTCCTTGGCGATCAGCCAGCCCTCGAGCAGGTCGATGGCGGCCTCGCCCCCCAGCTCGCCCACGGTATTCGCCAGGGCGATGCGCACCGGATCGCTGGCCTGCTCGAAGCGCACGGCCTTGGCCAGCGTGCCCACCAGGTGCCGGGCGCGGGTGCTTGCGATGGCCTCGATGAGCGCCGGGGGCTGCACGTCCACCAGCGCCACGATGGCCGCCCGGGCGAACATGCTGCCCTGGCGCGCGGCCTCGGCCTGGCACGACGCCGCCAGGATCTCGGCGCGGGGATCGCCCTCGCGGGTCCACTCGTCGAGCAGCCGCGCCGTGCGCCGGATGGCCGAGGGCGTCCAGGTGCCCAGCGGGGTGGGGACGCTGGGCTCCTCCACGGCGCTGGCGTCGGGATCGAGGGGCTTCGGCTCCGCGCCAAACGGGCTGCGCACGTAGGGGGTGGACCAGTCCTCGGACGAGTCGATGAGCATCGCGAACTCCCTGGAACGACTGCGGTTTTGCGTCGCGGGTCACCCTGACCACGCATCGAACATTTTACTGAACGCTTGAGCAGTTTTCTACTTTTTGCGGGGCGAATCCGCAGGTGCCCGAAAGCACTGGTGATCTGCCAGAGCGGGTGGCGGGGTCGGGGCAGGGTGGGGGGCCCGTGGGCGGGGCGCAGGGTTTGGGAGGGGCCGGGCTAGCGGGCCGGGCGGCGGCGCTCGGCGAACCACTTGCGGTACTTCGCCATCTTCTGCCGCTGTGCGGCGGGGGCCTGCCGGGCGCAGGCGGCGGCCTCGGGGCTGCCGGCGGGCGCCCCCCAGCGCAGCTCCACGCAGTCGTTGGGGTTGTACGCCATCTCCAGGGCGTGCCGGCGGGCCACCACCTGGGCCAGCGTCAGCGTGACGGGCTGGCCGGCGCTGTTGGTGTACTGCACCGTGCGCTCGCCCAGGGCGACGTCGCGGGCGGCGGCCACCTGCGCCACCACCCCCTCGGCCTCGGCGGCCGCCAGGTCGAAGCGCGCGGGGTTGCGCCGCACGCTGTCGGCGAAGTCCAGCACGGTGTGGATCGAGATCAGCAGGCGCAGGTCCCGGCTGGGCGTGCTGAAGTCCTCCCACGGGCCGGCGGTGAGGAAGATGTTGGCGCCGTCGGGCATGTCGATGGGCCGGTGGGCCCGCTCGCGCATGAAGGCCTCGCCGTTGTCCACGGCCTGCACCCGGCGCTTCACCACCTCGTGCAGGGCCTCCACCAGGGCCGCCTGCCGGGCGAAGGGATCCAGGGGGCGCGGGTTCATCAGCGCTTCCATGCGGTCGTAGAAGTCGCTGGCGCTGCCCGCATACTGATCCTCGCTGTAGGGCGGGAAGTTGCGGGTCTCTTGCAGGTAGGCGTTGTCCCGGGCCACCACGGCGCCGCCCTTCTCGGCGTACACCGGCCGCCAGCCCTTGAAGCCGGCGCCCACGTCGCGGGTGTCGGGGGTGAACAGGAAGCTGCCCTGCCAGAAGCGGCGGCGGCCGATGGTGCCGTCGGGCTGGGCGTCGGCGGCCATGAGCAGCCCGGGCTCGGTGGCCCCCTGCGGCACCCAGCCGGTGACCACCAGCAGGTGGCCGTAGGGATCGGCGAAGGTCACCCCGGGGCGGATGGCCTCGCGGGTCATGGGCAGCGGGTAGGTGTCGGCGGCCTCGTCCTGCGGCCGGGTGCGGGCGGTGCTGGAGTGCACCGCGCTCTTCACGTCGCGCTTGATGAAGGCCGCCGCCGCCTGCACGGGATCGGCGGCCCGCGGCGCCTTCGCCTGACTCATCAGCTCACCGCACTTCGGCGCCCGCCCGTCACGGCCCCGCGAGCAGCTCCGGAAGCCGAAGGGCAGGCCCAGCTTCCAGGCGAAGTAGGCCCGCAGGTAGTAGGGCAGATCGGCGCAGTCGGGCTGCAGCCGCACGGCCTCGTCCTCGCCCACCGACAGGTGGCCGTACAGCAGGTTGCGCTCGGGATCCGCCAGCAGGGTGTGCAGGTTGGTCCAGGTGCGGTCATCGTCCAGCGGGTAGTCGAACAGGCGCGCCACGAAGGCCGAGAACAGCGCCTCGGTCTGGGGCCCCCACTGATCGCGCACGGCCCACACGCCGCCGTCGGCGGCGGGCAGGGGTTTGGGGCTGCGGTCCACGGTGATGCGGTCGCAGGCCAGGATCCGGTCGCCGTCGCCCCACACCGCCGTCCACCGGCCCGCCATGGGCTCGGGCACCGTGGCGCTGAGGCTGTAGGGCGGCCCTGGCATGCGGTGCAGCGCCGGGCGGTGGGCCTCACCGGTGGGATCCACCAGCAGCAGCTCCACCGGGCCCGGGGGCGCCATGGGGGCCGCCACCAGCCGCAGGGGCTGACCCGTGTGCGGGCTGTGCGGGCCCACCAGGGTGGGGAAGTCGCGCCCGCCGCCGCGGCAGCTCGTGGGCAGGGCCACGGGGGCCGCCGGCCGCTCGGTGGCCAGGCCCATCAGCCCGGGGCCGGGATCGCCCCCCAGCACCGCGATGTGGGTGATGCGCTCGATGAAGGCCCGCCGCGAGGTGCCGCGGCCCAGGGTCAGGTCGCTCACGGTCACCCGGTGCACGCGCCGCAGGGTCTCGCCCTTCGGGTTGCGGGTGGCCACGCCCTCGGGGCACGGCTCCAGGTACTCGGCGAAGCTGTGGAAGGCCATGGGCGCGCCCGCCTGGTCGCGGCCCAGGTACAGCATGATGTGGCCGGGGAAGTGCAGCAGCACCACGCCCCGGGCCTGGGCGGCGTCGATGAGCCGCTGCTTGGCGGCGGCGTCCGTGACGGCGGCCACGTCGAGCACGAAGCTGGCCACGTGGGGCTGGTGGCCGCTGTAGCGGGGCAGGGCCAGCCCGAACCGCGCGAACAGGTCCAGCAGCAGCCGCGAGCAGTCCCGCCCTCCGTCCTGGCCGCCCCAGCCGTAGGGGGCGTCGAGCCAGCCGAAGGCGGCCTCCAGCAGCGCCCGCCGGGTGAGGGGGCGGGCGGTGGGCACCAGGCCGGCCGGCGCGGGCACGAGCTGCAGCCCTTGGGGCGTCGCCACCCAGGCGCGCTCGCCCTGCAGCGCCACCTGGCGGCCGGCGGGCACGGTCACCCCAGCCAGGGTCAGGGGCGCCTCGGTGTGGGCCCGCGGCGCCGCCAGGAAGGCCGCGCCCTCGGCGCCCAGGGGCGGTGACAGCGCGGCATCGGCGCCGATCCAGCCCAGGGCGTAGCGGCTGCGCACCACCAGCCGGTCGCCCGGCCAGGCCCCCAGCACCTCCACGGGCTCCTGGGGGTGCACCGTGCTGCAGTTGTTGCGGTCGAAGGCCGGATCGGGGGTCGGCCCCTTGAACAGGCTGCCCGCCGAGGGCCCACAGCGCAGCGGCAGGGCCGCCAGCGCCACCCGCAGCTCGGGACGGCGGGGCGTCCAGCCGGGGGGCACCGCGTACAAGGCCGCCTCGGCCCCCGTCAGCCGCGACCCGTCCCGCGCCACGTACTTGCCCGCGTCGATCTGGGCCTTCATCCAGGCGAGGCGATCCGCCAGCAGGCCCGTCAGCGCCTCGGGGGCCAGCGGCACGTCCAGGCTGTCCTCGACCCGGCCCTCGGGGCCGTGCGGTCGGGCTGCGGCCGCGGCGTTCAGCCGCTGCACGGCTGCCGGATCCAGCAGCGTGGCGTCCAGGTCGTGCCGGGCGCCCAGGGCCTCGACCCAGTAGGCCAGGGTGCGGTGCGCCGGCGTGATCCCCGGCAGCGGGGTGGGGGCCTGGGCCTCCTCGGGGCAGGGATCGGGCGGCGCCTCGCTGGCAGGCGCGGCGGCGGGGGCGGGCGCGCGATCGGGCGCCGGGGCCTCCTCGGGGCCAGGGCCACAGGCCCACAGGGCCCCCAGCAGGGGCAGGAACAGCGACAGCGGCTTGGGGCGGATCATCGCGGGCCTTCTACCACGCCCAGCACCCGCTGCCCGAACTCATGCAGGCTGCCCAGCCGCCAGTCGGCCAGCGTGAAGCGGGGATCGCCGCGGTGCTCGGGGGCGGGCACCACCGCCGCGGCCATGCGGGCGGCCTTCGCCGCCACGAGCCCCGTCAGCGAGTCCTCCACAGCCAGACAGGCCGTGGCCGGCACCCCCAGCCGGGCCGCCGCGGTCAGGTACACGGCCGGGTGGGGCTTGCCCAGCGGCTCGTCCTGCGCCGAGTGCCAGAAGGCCACGCGGGTGTGCAGGTCCAGGGCGCGCAGGCAGGCGGGCACCAGCCGGCGTGGGGCGCTCGTGGCCACCGCCACGGGCAGGCCCGCCGCGCGGGCGACGTCCACGGCCTCCAGGGCCCCCGGCATGGGCACCGCCTCCCGGGCCACCAGGGCCAGCATCTCGTCCACGATGGCCTCCGCCACCGCCTCGTCCGCCGGGCCCGCCCAGGGCTGGCGGGCGCGCCAGAAGGCCACCACGTCGTCCAGCCGCAGCCCCATGGTCTGAGCGCAGTCGGCCTCGGTCAGGGCCACGCCCAGGGCGCCGAACACCCGCACCTCGGCGCGGCGCCACAGCGGCTCGGAGTCGATGAGCAGGCCGTCCAGATCGAAGAGCACCCCGTGCATCACCCACGCCTCCCTGGGCATCCTGCCCTCTGCTGTGCCCGGAGGTGCCTGTGGACCGCAACCCGCCCCTGGATCGCAAGCCCGTGGTCATCTTCTCCAGCCTGAACCTGGCCGAGGCCCACCTGGTGCACCAGGCCCTGCGCCAGGCCCGCCTGAAGGCCACCCTGCGCAACGCCCTGAGGGCGCCCCTGATGGGCGAGATCCCCGCCGACGACGCCCGCGCCGAGGTGACGGTTGCGCCCGAAGACGAGGCGGCCGCCCAGGCGGTCATCGCCGCGCTCGAGGCGCAGGGGCAGGGCGACGAGTGGGCCTGCCGTGACTGCGGCGAGGCCAACCCGGCCAGCTTCGAGATCTGCTGGCAGTGCGGGCGCGCTCACGTGCCTTGAGCGTCCCCGGGGGCGCGCAGGCCCTCCAGCGCGCGGCGTGTGGCCTCGGGCAGCGGCGCCGTGGCGCCGGCCGCGTAGTCGAAGTGCACCACCACCGAGTCGCCCTCAGCCGCCAGGGCCCCGTGGGCGCCGCTGTGCACCTCATAGATCAGCGTGAAGCTGGTGCGTCCGATGTGGGCTACGCCCACGTGCACGGTCACCGTGTCGGGGTGCGTCAGCGGGACGCGGAAGCGGCAGGCGCTGGTGGCCAGGATTGGGCCGGTGCCGGTCGCGGCCCGATCGGCCCGCAGCCCCACCGCGTCCAGCAGGGCGATGCGAGCCTCCTCGAACCAGCGGAAGTACACCGTGTTGTTCACGTGGCCCAGGGCGTCCATGTCGCCCCAGAGCACGGGGCGCTGCACGGTGATGGGCCAGCGGGGGGCGGGCGGGGTCACGTCACGGGCCTCCTGGTCAGGTGCGTCAAAATGCCGCAAGTCGTCGCAAACTGCCATCCTGCCGCACTTTTCCAGGCCCTCCCTTGACGGCCTGGGGTGTCCTGTGCATTCTCCGCGCCCATCGAGCGGCCGGGGTGGCCCGGCGGCGCTCGCAAGTATTCGCTTTCTTACATGATTCGGGAGGGACCCATGGCTTTTCGGCAGGTGGCTGACCGCGCAGCGCACAAGGTGGCCTTCGGCTTCATCACCCGGCAGATGCACCCCCAGCTCCGCGAGCCCGTCGAGGAGCTCCTGGATCGCGGCTACGGCGTGCTGAAGTTCGGCGAGACCTCCACCACCCTCGTGCGCGAGGGCTGGTTCGGCGAGCGCCAGATCACCGTCATGGTCAAGGACGACCAGGTCCGCATCGAGCGCAACTGAGCGCCCCGGGGCGCCCGCCCCGGTTCACTCGCTCGCCGGGGCCTCTTGAGGCCCCTGCACCGAGCCTCGCACCTTGATCCGGCGGGCGCTGCGCCCAGCCGGCTCCCCCTTCACCAGGGCCTCCAGCGCCGCCGGCGTGCCGGCCATGGCCTCCAGGCCCTCCCCCTCGACCACGAAGACCTTGCGGAAGGTGTGCACCCCGGGTGGCAGCTCGTGGTTCGTGAGCACGGGGGTCCAGTGGCCCGTGGGCGGCTTCACGCCCACCGTCAGGCCGGTCACCTCGGTCACCGTCACCCGCAATCGCACCCGGGCCCCCACGGGCACCGTGGTGTCCCTGCGCCAGGCCTGCGTCTCGCCGCCCGGCCCGTCATGTTGCACCAGCACTTCGAGCACCAGCGGATCGCCGGGCCGCAGGTCGGGGGGCAGCGGCTCGCTCAGGATCTTGTCGGGGCGGTTCACCAGCAGCCAGCCGATGGTGGCCGACAGCAGCAGCACCGCCACGATGGACCAGGGGAAGCGCGGCTTCGGATCGGGCATGGGGCCTCCGGCGCAAAAGGCGCCCATCATGCATGGCGCGGCCCCTGGGGTCGACGACGGGGGGGCCTGGGCACCCAGGGCGCTTGGCGCGGCCCCGGAAACCGCCGATAGTGGCGGACATGCGCACGCGCCACCTGATCGTCGGTGCGGGGATCTTCGGGCTCACGGCGGCCCTGGAGCTTCGCCGGCGCGGCGCCCAGGTGGTGGTGCTGGATCCGGGCCCCCTGCCCAGCCCCATGGCGGCCTCCACCGACATCACCAAGGCCGTCCGCATGGACTATGGCGCCGACGAGGGGCTCACGGCGCTGGCGGATCAGGCCATCGTGGGGTGGCACGCCTGGAACGCGCGCTGGCCCGCGCCGCTGTACCACCCCACCGGCGTGCTGTACCTGCGCCGCACGCCCATGGCCCCCGGCAGCTTCGAGTGGGCCAGCGCCGAGACGGTGAGCCGGCGGGGCGTCGCGGTGGAGCGCCTGGACGCGCAGGCCATCGCCCAGCGCTGGCCGGTGCTGGCCGGGGCGGGCCTGGTGGACGGCTACTTCAACCCCCGCGGGGGCTGGGTGGCGGCGGCGCGGGTGGTGGCGCGCCTGGCCGACGAGGCGCGGGCCGTGGGCGTCGAGTTTCGCCTGGGCGAGCCGGTGCGTGAGCTGGCCATGGCCGGCGATCGCGTGATCGGCGTGCTGACCGGGGCCGGCGCCCTGCTCGAAGCGGACAGCGTGGTGGTGGCGGCCGGCGCCTGGACCCCCAACCTGCTGCCCTGGCTGCGCGGCTACCTGTGGACCACCAGCCACCCCGTGCTGCACTTCCGCCCCCGGGCCGAGGTGGCCGAGCGCCTGGCGGGCCTGCCCACCTGGTCGCTCGAGGTGGCCGAGACGGGCTTCTACGGCTTCCCGCTGCTCCCTGACGGGATCTTGAAGGTCGCCCGCCACGCCGAGGGCATCGCCGGGCTCGGGCCGTCGGTGCGGGCCCCGGGCGTGGCCGTGGAGCGGGCGTTCCGCACCTTCCTGGACCGGCACCTGCCGCCCGTGGTGCAGGGCCCGCGGGTCGGCGGGCGCTGGTGCCGCTACTGCGACACCCTGGACGGCGACTTCTGGATCGGGCGGGACCCCGAGCGCCCTGGCCTGACCGTGGCGGCCGGGGGCGCCGGCCACGGCTTCAAGTTCGCGCCCCTGCTCGGCGCGCTCATCGCCGACGCCGTCGAGGGCGCCCGGCACCCCCGCTTCGGCTGGCGGCTCGACGGGGCGGTGGGCATGGAAGCCGCGCGGGCGCCGGTGCCTTCATGAGGGACGCCGTGATCGATGATGTCGAGGCCCTGCGGGCGGCCGTCGAGGGCGGGGCGCGCTTCAGCTACGTGTGCTTCTGGAGCCACAATGGCGACGCCGCCCGGGTGGATCGCGACTGCCTGAGCCAGTGGGCCCCCGTGGGCTTCACGGTGGACGGCCAGCGCTACGCCACCGCCGAGCACTGGATGATGGCCGAGAAGGCCCGCCTGTTCGGCGACGCCGAGCACCGGGCGGCCATCCTGGCGGCGGCCCACCCCAAGCAGGTCAAGGCCCTGGGCCGGCAGGTGCGCGGGTTCGATCAGGCCACCTGGCTGGCCCACCGCGACGGCATCGTCCAGGCGGGCAACCGCCACAAGTTCACGCAGAACCCCGCCGAGCGGGCCTGGCTGCTGGGCACGGGCGATCAGATCCTGGTGGAGGCCAGCCCGGTGGACCTGGTCTGGGGCGTGGGCTGGGCGCCCGACCGCCCCGAGGCCCGCGACCCCCACCGTTGGCGGGGGCTGAACCGGCTGGGCTTCGCCCTCATGCGGGTGCGCGCTGAGCTGAGCTGAGGCCGGGCCGTCAGCCCTGCAGGGTGCCGAAGGCCCCCGAGCGCCGCGGATCGCCGGCGCCGAAGAAGCCGTCGGGCCCCACCCCCGCCACGTGCAGGCCGCCGAAGAACAGGCCCGGCTGCTCGAAGGGGATCCGACGCGGGAAGCCCGCCAGCGCCGCGGCATGATCCGCCGGCCGATCCCAGGTCTCGTAGCGCAGCACCCCGTCCTCGTAGTGGGCCCGCGGCGCGCGCACCATCGCGTGCGGCGGCAGCCCATACGCCAGGCTGTACACGGCGCCGTGAAGCAGCGCCGAGCGGATGCGGCTGGACCCCCCCGTGCCCAGCACCAGCACCCGCCCGTCCCAGGCCGCCAGGCTCGGAGCCATCATGGTCAGCAGACGGGCGCCCGCGGGGCGCGCGAGGGCGCGCGGGTTCACGTCCTCCTCGCCCAGGAAGTTGTTCAGCATCAGGCCCGTCTGCGGGCAGAGCAGGCCCGCGGTCTCGCCCAGGCTGGAGGTGATGCCCACCGCGTCGCCCTGGGCGTCCACGGCGCTCACGTGGGTGGTGAAGCCCGCCCCGGCCCCGCGGGCCAGCCAGCCCGCCAGGAAGCCGTCCTCGAACAGACCCGCCTGCAGCTCGGCCTTCTCGGCCTCGGTGGCCCGCAGCGCAGCGGCCACCCGGCGCAGGGCCTCGCCGCTGAAGGGCTCGGCGGGCAGCGCGCCGTCCCGGGTCAGGTGGGCCAGGGCCCGCAGCACGTAGGCCCCCGCCTGGCTGGGTGCGCCGGGCACGAACAGCCGGCCGCCGGGCACCGGCCCGCTCAGGGGCTTGCGCCACTCGGGCGTGTACTCGGCCAGATCCCGGGCCCCCAGGCGGCTCTGACCGTCCAGGCGGGCCAACAGCGCCTGGGCCCCGTCGCCCCGCTGGAAGAAGCGCGGCCCCTCCCGCGAGAAGGCCTCGAGGGTGTCGCCCAGCGCCCGCTGCACCAGCAGGTGGGGCGGGGCCAGGGGCTGGTCGCCGGGCAGGTACAGCGCGGCGGCCGCCCGGTCGCACGCGATGATGGGCTCCAGCAGGGCGATGGCCTGGGTGAGGAAGGCGCTGGCCTGCACCCCCTTGCGGGCGGCGGCGATGGCCGGCTGCGCCAGCTCCAGGAAGGGCACCTTGCCGAAGCGGGCGTGCAGGGCCCAGAGCCCCACGGCCAGCCCGGGGACCGCCACGCTGGCCGGCCCCACGTGGAAGGCCTGGGTGTCGGGGCCGAAGTCGATCTCGATGGTGCGCATGGGCGGCGCCAGCCCGGGGGGCGCGCCGCGGCCGGGCACGTCGGCGAAGCAGTCCAGCACCTCGGTGCGGCCGCCAATGCGCACGGTGGCCAGCCCCGCGCCCAGCAGGCCGGTGAGCATGGGCTCGCAGACGCAGGCCATGAGCTTGGCGGCCACGGCGGCGTCCACGGCGTTGCCCCCCAGGCCGAAGGCCCGCAGGCCGGCCTGGACGGTGCGTGGACTGCCGCCGGCGACGGCGCCTCCGTGGGCGGGCATCATCGGGTCCACCTCGGCGAGTGGTCGTCGCCGAGAATCTACCTCAGCGGCAGACCTGGCGCACCGGGGCCGCCTCGCCGTTGCGGGCGCCGTCCACGCAGGTCAGGCCGGCCGAGCACTCGGCGCCGTGATCGGCGGCCTCGCAGGTGCGGGCGCACTGGCCCTGCCCGTCGGGGCCGCTGACGCACAGGGTGGGCGCGGCGCCGGGCAGATCGGGGCAGTAGCGCTCGCAGGGCTGCGTGCAGGTGCCCCAGTCGCCCTCGGCGGCGTCGCAGGTGTTGCCCGCCATGCAGTCCGCGTCGGTGAAGCAGCGGTCGCCGATCCAGCCCCGGCCGCCCGGCACGCAGGCGGTGGCCACCGTGGACGGCTCGCCGAACCGGCTCACCAGCGCGGGCTGGAAGTGGTCCAGATCCCGGCAGTCCGGCGACCAGTCGGCGGTGCGGCGCAGGCAGATGCCCTCGTCCTCGTTCAGGGGGTTCGGTGCGCAGAAGGTGGCCGGCTGCTCGGGGTGATCGGGGCAGTACCGCTCGCAGACCTGGGTGCAGAAGCCGCGGCCGCTGAAGGGGTTCAGCCGGCAGGTGCCGTCCTCGAAGCCGCAGTCGGCGTCGGTGGCGCACTCGGCCCCCATCCAGTTGTCGGGCACGTCCACCAGGCGGCCGTCCTCGCGGCGCTCGGGGGCTCGCTGGAGGCGCACCGGCACATGGGCCACGCCCCGGATGCGGGCGTACAGCTCGGCGATGTCGGCGCCGCGCATTCGGAAGCAGCCGTGGCTCACGTAGCCACGGCGCAGGGTGCCGCCGTCGGCCCGTCGGTAGTTGTCGATGGGCCCGTGCAGCCCGTAGTTGCCGTAGAAGCTCAGGAAGGGCAGCCCGGCGAACACCGGCACCCCGCTGTTACCCAGCCAGGTCTTGCAGGGCTGGATGGTGTTCGGGGTGATCTCGAAGTCGTGCCCGCGGGTGGCGATGAGCGGGAACGCGCTGAACGACTCGCCGTAGGTGGGCGAGCCCTCGTCGCGATCCAAGGCGCCCACGCCGGTGGGAAACACCTTGTCGAAGCCCGTGGCCTCATCGATCAGGTGCACGGTGTGCCCGTCGATGCTCAGCACCAGCCGGGGCGCCTCCAGGGCGGGCAGATCGGGGATGTCCTTGCAGGTCAGGGCGTGGCCCCAGCCGTCCGCCTTCCCCTCCTCGGTCTCCACGTACTCGCCCACGGGCAGGTCGGCGCCGTAGGCGGGGGCCGGGGCGGTGGGCTTGGGATCGGCCTCGCCACAGCCGGCGAGGGCCAGGGCGGTCATGCAGGACAGGGCGGCGTACTTCATGGGCACCGGTGTAGCAAAACCCGCGCCGTCCTGCGAAGTCCGCGCGAGCGGCCGGGGCGGCCCCCCGGGGGTGGCCAGCGCAGCCGCCGGGTGGCGGCTCCCGCCGCCGGGGCCGACCTGCTACCGTGCCCCCGGCGACCCGCGCGGGCCCGCCATGACCCGCCCAGCCTGACAGGGGGACAGAGGATGCGGATCCACAGGGGCGCCTGGGGCGCGCTGATGATGCTCGCCGTGTGGGGGTGCGACGACGGGGAAGACCCGGAGAACCTGCCGGCCGACATGCAGGCGGTCGACATGCAGGCGGCCGACATGCAGGCGGCCGACATGCAGGCGGCCGACATGCAGGCCCTCCCGCCCGACCCCCCCGGCGGCGCCCGCGGCGGCCTCTTCTTCCCCGCCGATCCCGGCACCCCGGGCCCCCACCCCATCCTCATCGTGCTGCACGGCACCGGCGCCAGCCCCCGGCTCATCACCAACCAGTTCAAGTTCCAGGATCACGCCCCGGCCCGCGGGATCACCATCGTGGCCCCCGAGGGTACCGAGTACGGGCCCATGCAGCGGGCCTGGAACGCCCGCCACTGCTGCCTGGAGCGCGACGTGGACGACGTGGCCTACCTCACGGGGCTCATCGACGAGCTGGTGGCCCACCACGACGGCGACCCCGAGCGGGTGTGGATCTTCGGCCACTCCAACGGCGGCTTCATGGCCCACCACCTGGCCTGCGCGGTGGCCGATCGCCTGACCGGCATCATCCCCGCGGCGGGCCTGGGGTATCCCCGGGACCAATGTGACCCGGCCCGCCCCCTCAGCGTCATTCAGATCCACGGCGATGCCGACGACCAGGTGGCCATCGACGGCGGGGGCAGCTACCCCGGCGCGGCGGCGCTGGCCACGTACTGGGCCGAGCAGGCCGGCTGTGCCGGCAGCGAGCAGGCCCCGGACGAGGACTTCGACCGCTTCGTGCCCGGGGCAGAGACCCACCGCCAGCGCTGGACCGGCTGCGCCCCGGGCGTGGCGGTGGAGCAATGGACCCTGGCC
Organism: Myxococcales bacterium; assembly: GCA_020633555.1. Lineage (GTDB taxonomy): Bacteria > Myxococcota_A > Bradymonadia > UBA7976 > UBA1532 > JACKDL01. The sequence continues at coordinate 69,299 of JACKDL010000007.1, forward strand.
GGCGGGGGGCACCAGTACCTGCCCGATCCGGCCATGCTCACCGCCCTCCTGGACTTCATCGCGCCGGAGTGACCGCGGCGCCCGCGGGCGCCGCCCTGCGAGAGGAGGCGTGCATGTTCTTCTGCCCCACCTGCGGTGAGCCCTCGCTGATCATCGAGACGTCCGTGGATCTGGGCCCCGACGACCGCTCCGACGAGGTGGCCGTGCAGGCGGTGCACTGCGACGCCTGCGACTGCCACGGCGCGGCCCTGTACGAGGAGAGCCGCCGGGGCGACGGCGAGCATGTGCACCACGTCATGTGCGTGCTGCCCACCGACGAGGTGCACGCCCTGCACCTGGCGCTGACGGACGTGGACGTGCCCACGCTCAGCGGGTGGGCGGGGAAGATCCGCCGGCACTCCACGCACCCCATCATCTATCGGCCCGAGTGCGTGTAGCGGGTTGAACCGCCGTTGGGGCACCCGGCCCGTCAGGCCCCGAAGGCCTCGTCCAGCCGCTCGGGTGTGAGCGCGCGGCCGCCGGTGAGGTGCCCCCGCACGGTGCGCAGCCCCGCGGCGCTGAGCGGGCGGCCGCAGGCCTCGCCGGCGGCGGCCAGCAGCGCCCGCTCGCCCCGGGTGAGCACCCCGTCCACCACGGCCGCGAAAGCCAGCACGCGCAGGGCCACCCGCTGGCTCTCGGCCGGGGCCCCCTGCAGCCGGGCCAGGAACGCCCGGGGATCATCCAGCGGGGGGCCGTCGGCCGCCCCCGTGGGCAGGGCGCCGATCAGCGCCGCCAGGTTCGGGTGCAGAGCGGCGCTGCGCACCGCGGCGCTGGCCACGGCGCGGCGGGCGCAGTCGACGCTGGCCGCCTCCAGCGGACCCAGGGCGTCCACCAGGGCCTGCGCCGCCGAGGGCCCCATGGCCCGGATTCGGGCCTGACGCAGCACCCGCCAGGCCACCACCGCGTTCCACACCGCGGTCACCGGGATGGCCACCAGCACCAGCCACGCCCGCACCAGCACCCGGCCCATGGCCCGGCGGATCAGCGCCTTGATGAGGAAGCCCGTCAGCGCGATCTTCGCCTTGTAGAGCAGGGCCGCCGCCGCCAGCAGCAGGGGGCTCACCTCGCGCAAGGGGTTGATCCCATAGGGGTTCTCGGGCGGATCGGGCAGCTCCAGGGCGGCGCGCACCAGCGACAGGGCCACGCCCTGCTGCCGCCCGCTGACGTCACCGAACAGGGGCACGCCGGCCACCCGCGCCATGGCGTGCACCGCCCGCAGCGCGTCCCAGTACAAGAAGGCGATCTCGGCCACTGCGGCCACCGCGGTGACCCCCAGCACGATGGCCCAGAAGGCCACGGGCCGGTCGGCCTCCAGGGGGTGCGCCCACAGCTCGGCCCCCGCGGCCAGCCCCGCCGACAGGGCGCCCGCCAGGCCCGCGCGGAACACGGTCCGCCGCTGGATCTTCAGCAGACCGTCGCGCTCTTCCTGGTCCAGCACGTGGATGGCGTCGTCGACCTCGGTGGGGCCCAGGGCCTCGTCCCGTCGGCGGAAATAGCCCAGCCCCATCCGCTCCAGCCGCGGGGACGACTCGGTGGCGAACCCCCGGGCCAGGTCCTCCAGGTCGTCCAGCAGGTCGTCGTCGCGGGGGTCGGCGGGCTGCATCACCCGGCATCCTCGCCGGCCTCGGCCGCCAAGGCCAGCCCCCCGGCGTCGCCCTCCACCACCGCCAGGTGCCCGGCCGCGGCGCCCGCAGGCAGGCGGGCCCGGATGGCCTCCAGCGCCCGCTCCACGTGCCGCTGGAACCGCCAGCCGCCGTCTACGGCCAGCAGTGGGGCCACGGCGGCCCGGGTGCCGATGTTGGCCAGCGCGTCCACGGCCGCGCGCAGCGCCGCGGGGTGTTCGGCGGTCAGCAAGGCGATCCACAGGGGCTCGGCGTCGGCCAGGGGGGTCTGATCCAGGTAGCCCAGCAGGCCATCCACCACCGGCCCGGGGCCGCTGGCCAGGGTCACGAGCCGCGCCAGGGGCAGGGGCGTGTGCCGGGCGCCCATCACCTGCAGCGCCGCCCCGCGCACGGGGGGCGCGCGGTGATCCAGCAGGGCGCGCAGGCGGTCGTCCACCTCACCTTCAGGCCACAGGCTCACCAGGTGTTCCAGGGCCCAGCGCTGCGCCCAAGGGGGGTGGTGCGGCAGCCCACGCTCCATCAGGGCGGCGTCCCCCAGCAGGGCCCCCAGCGACACCCCCAGCGGGCCACCGGCCTCGGCGACCTTGCGCAGGCGGGCCTCGGCCCGCGCCGACTGGGCCACCGCGGGATCGCCCAGGGCCCGCAGGCTCTCGAAGGCCAGCAGGCCCACGCGATCGGGCTCGGCCTCCACCCGCCGCAGCAAGGCGGCGGCGGGGGTGCTCGCGGGCACCAGGCTGCGAGCCACCGAGGCCCACTGTTCCAGCAGGGCGCGCCGTTGCCTGCGCCCCTGCTTGGGCACGTGGACCAGATCCACCTGCACCGCCCCGTCGGCGACGCGCAGTCCGTGGGCCAGGGCCTCGTCCGCCACCAGGTGTCGCAGCGGGGGATCCCACAGGCCGCGCCACTGGCTCGGCTCGCCCTGCACGCCCACCCGCCCGTCGAAGTGCGGGTCGCCGCTGGGCGGTGTGCCCAGCAGGTCGCGGGCCACGGTCAGCGCGGGGGGCGGGGCGCCGTCGGGCCAGGCGGGGGTGAGCACCAGCCGCGCCTGCGCCGTGTCGTCGGCGGTCAGGGCCAGCCGCAGCCCGTCGGGCGCCGCCATCAGCCGTCCGTGGCCCTTGTGGCGCACGTCCTTCCAGCCCAGCTTCCTCGCCGCCCGCCGCCAGCGCCGGATCCGCCGCCGGCCCCGGGTGGCCGGGCCCTCGAACCAGCGCATCAGGCGGACGAGGACGATGGCGATGCCCAGCGCCGCCCACACCGCCCAGCCGCCGTCCCACTCCAGGGCCCCGATCACGACGGCCGTCACCAGGATCCAGGTGGACAGCGTGGACAGGCAACCGCCGCCCCAGCGCTCCAGCGCGCTGGGCTCGCCCACCGGCTCCAGGGGCGCGGGGGCTTGCCGGTCCACCGGGCGCAAGTCAGGGGCCAGCGAAGGCGAGTCGCTCACCGTGCCTCCGGATCGGTGGTGGATGGGCGGCCCGGTGGGGCCAGCGCCAGGCCGCCCGCGTCCACCTCGGCCAAGGCGAGCCCGCCGCCGGCGCCGACCTCGGTCGCACGGTGGCGCAAGACCGACACCGCGTGCTGCCACAGGCGGGACGCGCCCAGCCGGTGCTTCTCCGCCTGCAACGCCGGCAGGGCGCGGGTCGAGCCGAACTCGCCCAAGGCCGACGCGGCGTCCAGAGCGATGTGGCGGGCCGGGTGCTGCAGCAGCGCCAGCCAGACGGTCTCGGCGTCGGCCGGGGTCAGCGCGTGCAGGCGGTGCACCACCGCCTGGGCCGCCTCGACGGGCTCACGGGCCAGCGCCACGAGCTGGGCGGTCGGCAGCGCGACGCCCCACGCGGTCAGCAGCTCGAGCGCAGCGCCCTGCAGGGCGGGCGGTCCGGCGTCCAGCGCGGCCCGCAGCCGCGGCACCCGTTCGGTCGTCGGCCACCGCTGGGCGAGGATGGGCAGCCCCCACTTCAGGACGTCGAGCGAGGCGTGGGGCAGGCCCGAGGTGGCCAGCGCGGTGTCCCCGACGCACAGGCCCATGGGCAGGGCGAAGGGGCTCTCGGGCCCCATGGCGGCGCGCAGCGCCCGCGTGGCCCGCGCGGTGGTCCCATCGCGGCGCCACCCCGTATGCAGGCTGTGCCAGGCCGCGAAGCCCACGCCGTCCGGTTCGGCCTCCACTCGCGCGAGCAGGCGCTCGGCCCTCGCCTCGGGGTCGTACCCCAGCGACGCGGCCAGGGGCACCAGGCCGGCGATCTTCGCCCACCCGACGCGGCCCCCGCGCTCAGGTAAGTGGCACAGATCCACCCGCACCCAGCCCCCATCGATGTACAGCCCGACGCCCTGGGCGGCCCTGGCCAGTGCAGCCCGCGTCGGGGCGTCCCAGAGGCCCCGCCAGAGCGCCGGATCGCCGATCACGCCCACCGCCGCGTCGAAGGCGGGATCCCCGCTGGGGGCGGTCTGCGTCGCTTCGCGGTGAAGGCGAAGCTGCGCGTGGGCCCACCCGGGGGGGAGGGTGGGGCCCTGCACGGCCGCCACCGCCTGCCGTCGGGTGCAGGTCGCCAGCTCCACGCGGGCCCCGTCGGGGCGGGTCAGGCTCACCCGATCCGGGGTCCTGGTGGTGGCGGTCCAGCCGGCCTTCCGCGCCGCCTTGGCCAAGGCCCGGATGCGCCGCCGGCCGCCCACGGCAGGGGTGTAGCGGGCGTCGCGATACACAGCGTGCGCGCCCAGGCCCATGACGATGGGCGCCAGCACGAACACGACCCGGTCCCAGTCGAGGAAGAGCAGCGCCAGGCCCGCGGCTGCCGGCAGGGCCACCGCCAGCTTCAAGAGCAGCAGGATGCAGCCGTCCATGGCCCGCTCGGCCGGGTCGTCGCGCGCCACGCTCGGGAGGGGCGCAGGCGGCGGGCGTCGCAACGGGCGCAGCGGGGGCGGCAGATCCACCGGTGGAGGGTCGCGCCCACCGACCGCCAGTGCAACCATGGCGACCATGCCCCTGTTGCACCGCGCCCTCACCGCCTACGCCCGCCTGGACCGCGCCGTCGATCGGGCCCAGGCGGCGGCCCAGGGGATCCTGGGCGGCGCGCTGTTGGAGGCGCTGCACGACGCCGAGCAGGCGGCGCTCACCGCTCGGCTGTATGGCGTGGGCGGCCCCGGGCCCACAGGCCTGTTCGCCTGGGAGCAGACGTGGTTCCAGGACCTCCCCGCCGGGCGGATCCTGGTGGGCGGCGCCGGCCGGGGGCGGGAGGTGCAGGCCCTGCGGGGCTTGGGTCACCCGGTGGACGCCCTGGACCCTGCCCCCGGCGTGGTGGACGCCTTGCTCGCGGCGGGCGCCGAGCGCGCGGTGGCCGCCGACTACGCCGATCTGGTCAGCGCCGTGCTGGACGGCGCGGCCACCCCAGCGTCCCCGCTCACTGGCCCCTATGCCGCCGTGCTGCTGGGCTGGGGCAGCCTCACCCACGTCCTGGGCGGCGACGCCCGCCTGCGCCTGGTGCAGGCGTGCCACCGGCTGTGCCCACGGGGGCCCATCCTGGCCAGCTTCTGGCTGGCGGGCAGCGCCCAGGCCCAGGCGCCCAGCCGCGCCGAGACCGTGGGGCGGCGCCTGGGGCGCACGGTCGGGCGCTTGCGCGGGCGCGCCGCGCTGGCCGAGGCCCGCCAGTTCACCCGCTGGGCCGGGGTGGGCGCCGTCCTCACGGGCGCCGAGGTCGAGGCCTTGGGGCGTGGGGTCGGGCGCGACACCCGGTGGGGTCCTGAGGGACCCTACCCCCACGTCACCTGGCCGGCGCCGCAAAGCCGCGCCGGGTGAGCTGTATCCCTTTGTTGGCATGGGTTGTGGCGACAACTTCCTGTCACAACCCGCCGGCAGCGGGGCCCGGGGGTCAGTCTTCAATGCCTCCCGGCCGATAAGCCCCCCCTTGGCGCCTCCCGGCGCTGGATCATGGGGGGCCAAAATGGCCGATGGGACCGAGACCGCCACCCTCCGCGAGCGCCGCCAGGCGCTCTACGCGGGCGGGGGCGCGGCGCGCATCGAGAAGCAGCACGCCCAGGGCAAGCTCACCGCCCGCGAGCGGCTGGGCCTGCTGTTCGAGGCCGACAGCTTCCAGGAGTCGCACCTGTTCATGCGGCACCGGGCCACCCACTTCGGCCTGGACAAGCAGGCCATGCCCGCCGAGGGCGTGGTCACCGGCGTGGGCCAGGTGGACGGCCGCCCCGTGTGGGTGGCCAGCCAGGACTTCACCGTCGCGGGCGGCTCGGTGGGCGAGGGCACGGCCCACAAGATCGTCTCGGCCATGGACAACGCCCTGAAGACGGGCAGCCCCTTCGTGTTCGTCAACGACGGCGGCGGCGCGCGGATCCAGGAGGGCGTCGACGCCCTGGCGGGCTACGGGCGCATCTTCCACCGCAACGTGGCGCTGTCGGGGGTGGTGCCCCAGATCAGCGTCATCGCGGGCCCCTGCGCCGGCGGCGCCGCCTACGCCCCCGCGCTCACCGACTTCATCATCCAGGTCCGCGGCCCCGGCCAGATGTTCATCACCGGCCCCCGGGTGATCCAGCAGGTCACCGGCGAGCAGGTCACCGCCGAAGCCCTGGGCGGCGCCGATGCCCACGCCACCCGCAGCGGCGTGGTGCACTTCGTGGCCGAGGACGACCGGCACGCCATGCTGCTGTGCCGCAAGCTGCTCAGCTTCCTGCCCGACAACAACACGCAGGATCCGCCGGTGCGCCCGGATCTGCGCCCCGAGACCATCGGGCCGGTGCCCGAGCTGGGGCGGGTGGTCAGCCGCAACCCCAACCAGCCCTACGACATGCACCACGTCATCGAGCGGGTGGTGGACGGCGCCGACTTCCTCGAGGTGCGCGCGGCCTTCGCCCCCAACCTCATCGTGGGCTTCGGGCGCGTGGCCGGCGCCACCGTGGGCGTCGTGGCCAACAACCCCAGCGTGAAGGCGGGCGTGCTCGACATCGACGCCAGCGACAAGGCGGCCGCCTTCGTGCGCTTCTGCAACGCGTTCAACATCCCCATCGTGACCCTGGTGGACGTGCCGGGCTTCCTGCCCGGCGTGGGTCAGGAGCACGGCGGCATCATCCGCCACGGGGCCAAGATGCTGTTCGCCTACGGCGCCGCCACCGTCCCCATGGTGACGATCATCGTGCGCAAGGCGTACGGCGGCGCCTACCTGGCCATGGGCGCCAAGGAGCTGGGGGTCGACATGGTGGCCGCCTGGCCCCGGGCCGAGATCGCGGTCATGGGCGGGCAGGGGGCCGTCAACATCCTGTACCGCAAGCAGATCGCCGCGGCCGAGGACCCCGCCGCCGCCCGTGAGCAGTACCTGGCCGAGTACAGCGAGGCCTTCGCCAACCCCTACGTGGCCGCGGGCCGGGGCCTGATCGACGACGTCATCGATCCCAGCGACACCCGGGCCTACGTGGCCCAGAGCCTGGACGTGCTGCGGGCCAAGCGGGCCCTGCGGCCCCAGAAGAAGCACGGGCTGATCCCGCTATGAGCGACGTCTTCCGCCAAGGGCTCGAGCTGTCGGTCATCGGCTTCGCGGTGGTCTTCGGCGTGTTGAGCGTGATGGCCGTGGTGGTCAGCCTGCTCAAGCGCCTGGACGACCGCTGGCAGGCCGCCGAGGCCGAGCAGAAGGCCGCCGCGCTCACCCGCGAGCCCACCATCGACGACACCACCCTGGCCCTGATCAGCGCCGCCGTCTTCGTGGCCCTGCAGGGCCGTGGGCAGGTGACGAAGATCCGCCGGCTGCGCCCCACCGACCGCAAGGGCGGCGCGTGGGCGCTGCAGGGCCGGCTGAGCATCCAAGGTTCCCACGTGGTGCCCCGCGCCACAGACAGGCAGAATCACTCATGAAGCTGCGCATCACCGTCCACGGCGTCGCCTACGAGGTCGAGGTCGAGGTCATCGACGCCGGCGACGGCGTCCCCGCCGCCAACTCCACCCTCACCAACCTGTCCAGCGCCGCGGTGGATCGCGCCCTGGGCCGCGCGCCCCAGGCGCCCCCGCCCGTCAGCGCCCCGGCCCCGGCCCCCGGCGTGGGCCCCGGCGAGGGCGTGGCCGCCCCCATCGCGGGCACCGTGCAGGAGATCAAGTGCCGCCCCGGCCAGGCGGTGGGCGCCGGCGAGGTGCTGCTGGTGGTCGAGGCCATGAAGATGATGACGAACATCACCGCCCCCGCCGCCGGCAAGGTGAAGGCCGTGCCCGTCAGCGTGGGCGACGCCGTGCGTGAGGGGCAGCTCCTCGTGGCCTTCGAGTAGGGCGGGGGACCCACCCCATGGACACCCTCACCCAGTTCCTCTCGGCGGGCGCCTTCGGGCACTTCACGCTGGGCCACGCGATCATGATCGCGGTGGGCGTGCTGTTCATCTGGCTCGCCATCGCGAAGGACTACGAGCCCCTGCTGCTGGTGCCCATCGGCTTCGGCATCGTGGTGGGCAACATCCCCTTCGCCGACGGCATGAACATCGGCGTCTACGAGGAGGGCTCCGTGCTCTCCATCCTCTACAAGGGCGTCAGCCAGGGCTGGTACCCCCCGCTGATCTTCCTGGGCATCGGCGCCATGACCGACTTCGGCGCCATGCTCCAGGCCCCCAAGCTCATCCTGCTGGGGGCGGCGGCGCAGGCGGGCATCTTCCTCACCTTCCTGGGGGCCATCGCCCTGGGCTTCCCGCTGCCCAAGGCCGCGGCCATCGGCATCATCGGCGGGGCCGACGGCCCCACGGCCATCTTCCTGTCGAGCCAGCTCGCCCCCGAGTACCTGGGGGCCATCGCCATCGCGGCCTACAGCTACATGGCCCTGGTGCCGGTCATCCAGCCGCCCATCATCAAGCTGCTCACCACCAAGGAGGAGCGGCTCATCCGCATGCCGCCCAGCAAGCCGGTGAGCAAGCGCACCCGCATGATGTTCCCCGTGGTGGCCTTCCTCATCGCCGCCGCCGTGGCCCCGGGCGCCATCACCCTGCTGGGCATGCTGTTCTTCGGCAACCTGCTGAAGGAGAGCGGGGTCACCGACCGCCTGGCCAAGACCGCGCGCACGGCCTTCATCGACATGGTGACCATCCTGCTGGGCCTGACGGTGGGCGTCAGCACCGACGCCGACCGCTTCCTCGAAGCCTCCAGCCTGCTCATCTTCGGGCTGGGCGCGGCGGCCTTCGCGGTGGCCACCGCGGCGGGCGTGCTGTTCGCCAAGCTGCTCAACAAGTTCAGCAAGAGCCCCATCAACCCCATCATCGGGGCCGCGGGCGTGTCGGCCGTGCCCGACTCGGCCCGGGTCTGCCAGCTCGTGGCTGCCCGCGAGGATCCCACCAACTTCGTGATCATGCAGGCCATGGCCCCCAACGTGGCGGGCGTCATCGGCTCGGCGGTGGCGGCGGGCATCTTCCTGGCCACCTTGATGTAGCGGCCCCCTTGGTGTTCCTGGCACGGCGCCTGCTATCACCCTCCCCAGGCTTTGACAGGACCCGAAACCTGGAGCACATCTGCTCCACACCCTGGGAGGGAACCATGCGCTGGATCACCGCTCTGCTCGCCGCGACCCTGTTCGTGGGCTGCTCGAACGACACCGTCGACGACACCGACGTGAACCCCGACGTCATCTGGGGCAAGTACGAGACCCGCTTCAACGCCCAGACCAACGACCTGTGGTTCTACAGCCAGCTCCGCGTGGGCGGCAGCAGCGGCACCACCGTGCGCCTCACCGGCGACGCCAAGATCACCGTGGACGGCGACCGCCTGCGGGTGGTGGACGGCGACGAGAACCCCGTGAACCTGGCGGGCACCTTCTACACGCTCAACCAGTCGGTCGCGATGCCCAACCCCACCTACACCTTCGTGTGGACCCGGGCCGACGGCGAGCAGTTCACCAACGTGGTCACGCAGGCCAAGGCCATCGCCGTCACCGCCCCCGCCGCCGGTGCCACCGTCAGCAACGGCGAGGCCCTCACCATCGAGTGGGGCGAGGCCCTGGGCGCCGGCGAGCACGTCAACGCCCACCTGGACACCAAGGTCGAGAGCAACACCACCTTCAAGCTCGAGAGCGTGAACTCGGGCAGCAGCCTGGTGATCCCCGCCGACGACATGAAGGACTTCCCCGCCGGCCCCGCCGAGCTGCACCTGGTGCGCTACTTCGAGGAGGGGGTCAGCGAGGGCCACCCCGAGAACGGCGGCAAGCGCATCTCCAGCTACGTCAGCCAGAAGATCGACCTGACCATCACCGCCGCGGAGTAGCCGACCCCAGCGCCCGCGGCCGCTACTCGGCGGCCACGTAGCGCAGCCGCACCGTCGCCTGGTAGGGCGCCGCGCCGTCGGCCAGATGGAGCAGGAAGCCGCTCGGGCACCCGTCGACGGCCTCGACATCGACCGCGTCGGGCGCCAGGCGGCGCCCGTTGGCGAGCGCCTCCACCGCCGGGATCCAGCCTGCGGCCGCCTCGGCCGCCGTGCACGGGCGCCCGGGGTCGTCGTGGGCAAAGTCCACGCCCTGCCGGCAGGCGGGCGCCTCGGCCAGGCAGTAGGCCGCGAACGTGCCCGTCCAGATCCGCCAGCCGAAGGTCAGCCAGCCGCCCTCGGTGCACAGGTGCGCCTCGTTCTCATCGGAGTCACGGGTGGCCAGCGTCCGGTAGCGGGGCGCCCACTCGGCGCTCCCGTTCGTGGTGGACTCGCAGACGCCGCGGGACGCGCCCGGGCAGACGCCGCCGTCACAACACCGCGCCAGCGTGTCGGCCCAGGACTCGGTCTGCCAGGTGTCCCAGTCCTCCGAGGGCGCGAAGTGCCCGTCGGCGTCCACGCAGCCGGCGTCCGCCGGGGTCGGGCGCCGAAACCGGAGCTGGTCCTCGGGGCCTGGATCCAGCGCCACCAGCGGCTCCACCAGGATCTGCGCCCTGGGATCGGCCTTCAGCGACCGCAGGTGGTCCAGAAAGCGCGCCGTCGGCAGGAGCCGATCCGCGTCCCAGAGACACTCGGTCGGGGTCTCCCGAGGCAGGGGATCCGCCGGATCCATGCTGCAGTCGTCCTTGTCCGAGACCAGCACCACCGCCAGCACGGCGTCGGGGCGCAGGAACTCGGTCTTGGCCTGGCAGGCGGGGTCGTACCGCCCGTCCACACAGCAGGCCTCGAACAGGGGCGCGTTGGGCCCATCGCAGGCGGTGGCCCGCTCCAGCGCCGCCAGCCCCTGGGGGAAGCCGTCGCCCCGGTTGCCCTGCTGCACCATGCACGCCAGCCGGGCGCGCAACGTGTCCGCCACGCAGCCCGGCTCGCCCTCACAGTGCGCTGCGTGCTGCCGGGTCAGCACCGGGTCGAACTGCGCCGGGCAGTCCTCGGTGCCCGGGGCCTCGCCCAGGGACTCGGCGGCGCGGTGGGTGGTCTGCAGCCGCCCCATCCGGCCCGGGTCGGTCATGTCGGTGGTGATGACGGCGAACCGCACGTCGGCCTCGAACAGGTCGTCACGCATGCTCAGCACGCTGCGGGCGAGGGTGGCGGCCTCTTCGCCCATCGACGCCGAGTCGTCGATGACGAACAGCACATCCACGGGGGTCCGCGGCGGGATGCGGTGGCGCTCAATCGCAAAGGGGCTCGCCGCGGGGGCGTCGATGGCCGGGGCGTCCGGGCCGGGCGCGGTGGGCCCGTCCGTCGTGGGTGCCCCGCAGCCGGATCCGGCCAGGGCGATGAGGGCGCAGCGCAGAGCGTGGGCGGACAGGGGGTGGCGCATCGGGAGCCTCCGTTGGGTGGGCATCACGCACCCATCCGGAGAAGCGACGGCCTTCCTTTGCCGGGCGGCGTCAGTTCTCGGGCACGTACCGCACGATCAGCGTCGCCTCGGGGGCGGGCGCCTCGGTCAGATGCAGGGCGAAGCCGCCCGGGCAGTTCGCCTCGGGCGTGACCTCGTATTCACCGGGGCCCAGTGCCCGCCCGTTCACGCTCACGGCCACCGAGCGCGCCATGGGCTGCTCGGCCTCGGCGGCGTCGCAGGGGCGGCCGGCGTCGCCCGACACGAAGTTCACCGCCCGCCGGCACGCGGGAGCCCGATCCAGACACAGCACGCCGTGCAGGGCGCTCACCGGGGCGGTCAGCCGGTCGGCCCAGCCGGCCTCGACGCAGATGGTGGCGTCCTCCTCGGTCACCGGCTGGCCGAAGGCCTCGGCCAGCGCCAGGTAGCGGTGCCCGGCGAAGGCGGCGCCCAGGCCCGACTCGCAGGTGGTCTGCACCATGCCGGGGCAGCCCTCGGCGGTGCAGCAGGCGCCATCGGGATCCAGGGCCGGGTCATAGGCCCCGTTCTCGTCCAGGCAGGCGACGTCGGCGTCGCCCGCGGGCGGGCGGTAGCGCACGGGCCGGCCCGCGTCGTCGAAGGCCTGGGGGCCCACCACCGGCACGACGACGATCTGCTCGGCGGGCCGCGCCTTCAGGGCCGCCAGGTGGTCCCGGTAGGCGTCCACGGGCACCAGGCGCGCGTGGTCCCACTCACAGGCGCTGTTGGTCGCGCGGCTGATGGGATCGGCCGGATCGTCGCTGCAGTCGTCCTCGTCGGACACGATCAGCACCACCAGCAGGCCCTCGGGCCGCAGGAACGCCGGCTTCTGCGGGCAGGTGGGGTCGAAGCGCCCGTCCACGCAGCACGGCGCGAAGTGCTCGGCGTTGGGCCCATCGCACGCCGTGGCCGCCCGCAGCGCCGCCAGTCCCGCCTCGAAGCCGTCGCCCCCCGTGCCCTGCTGCGCCATGCACCCCAGCCGGGTGCCCATTTCGGCCAGCCGGCAGGCCCGGTCGTCCCCGCAGCCGTCGGCGTCCGCGGCGCTGAGCACAGGGCTCAGGGTCTCGGGGCAGCCGTCCACCACGGGGGCCTCGGGGCAGTTGGGCGCGGCCTGCCGGGCGTAGTCCGCCTGGAAGCGGCCCATCCGCTCGGGGTTGCGCATGTCGGTGGTGATCACCGCGGCCCGCAGATCGGCCTCCAGCAGCTCGGCGGGCAGGGCGTTCAGGGCCCGGGTCAGGTTGTTCTGCTCCTCGCACATCGAGCCGGAGTCATCGATGACCAGCAGCAGATCCACCGGCGTGCGGGCGGGGATCTGCAGCCGCTGCGTGACGAAGGGCGTGCCCTCCTGCACCTCGCCGGCGTCGGGCGGGCCCGCGTCGTCGGTGGTCTTCGGATCGGCGTTGCAGCCCAACGCCAGCAGCGCGGCCAGGGGCCAAAGGTGAGACAACGAGCGCATGGGGCCCTCCTGCTTGGTCTTCACAGCCATCCTGGCGGCGCAGGCGCGCCCTCTACGGGCGGCCGCGGTCAGTCGCCGCTGCTGCGCCGCTGCACCCGGCGGTAGGGCTCCAGGAAGCTGGCCAGCGAGCCGGCGTTGCGGGTCTGCACCCACACCGTGCCCCGGCCCTGGAACTCGGTCACCAGCCCCTCGCCCGAGAAGAACAGGCCCTTGAACCCGCCGAACTTGCGGACGTTGTAGGTCAGCCCCTCGGTGAAGGCCACGATGTGCCCGTTGTCGACGGTGTAGCCCTCGGGGCCCACCTCGATGGCATGCAAGGCCCCGTAACTGTTGATGAACAGGTCGCCGGTGCCGCTCACCTTCAGCATGAAGAAGCCCACGCCGCCGAAGAAGCTCTTCAGCCCTGCGATCTTGCCGTCCAAGGCCAGATCGCCGGTGTGCGCCAGGTAGCTGCCCGAGTTCAGCACCAGGGTCTGGCCGGGCTCGATGCGCATGTGCACCAGATCGCCCTCGGGGGCCGGCGCCAGCAGGATCTCCTGGCCCGGCGCCGTGGGCGTGTAGGTGTTCTGGAACAGGCTCTCGCCGCCCAGCAGCTTGCGCTTCACGGCGTCGAACAGGCCGCCGCGCATGCTGGTGGTCATCTGCAGCTCGGCGCTCATGCTCACCATGGCGCCGCTCTCGGCCACGATCTGCTCGTCGCGCGCCTCGAACTGCACCCGCAGGAGGCCGAAGTCGGGGGTGTCGATGATCTCGAACTGCATCGGCCTACTCCTGGCGCGGGGGCAGCTTGGGGCCCACGGTCTTGCCGTACTCGGTGGGGTTGCGGGTCTGCAGGTACAGCCGCCCGCGCCCCCGGACCTTCAGCACGAAGCCCTCGCCCGACAGGAAGCTGGCGATGAGCCCCGGCGCCGCGCGGCTGATCTCGTACTGGATGCCGCTGGTGAAGGCCACCAGGTGCCCCGTGTCGACGATCAGCTCGCCGTCCAGGTCCACTGTGTCCACCGCGCCGAAGGCGTTCATGATCACCGGCCCGGTGCCGTGGGCCCGCAGGAAGAACATGCTCTCGCCGCTCAGGAACCCCTTCACGAAGCCTTGCCACTTCGTGTCGAGCTGCACGCTGGTGGCGCTGGCCACGAAGCTCGAGCCCTGGATGAACAGGTCCTCGTGGCCGTCCAGCTCGTGCACCACCATGTCACCGGTGAGCGTGGGCGCGAAGGTCACCTGGCCGGGCGCGCCCTGGGCGGTGAAGTCGTTGGTGAAGAAGGTCTCGCCGCCCAGCACGGCGCGGCCCAGGCCCTTCAGGAACCCGCCGCGCTTCTTGCTCATGGGGCCGTCGGTGCGGACCTGGATGTGCCGGTCCATGCTCACCATGGCGCCGGACTCGGCGGTCACCGTCTCGCCGTGGGCGAGCTGCACGATGGCCAGGGTGTGCGCCGGCCGGTACTGGATGTCGATCAGCATGGCGTCCCCCTCAGCCCCGCAGGAAGGGCGAGATCCAGCCCACCAGCGCGCCCACGTTGCGCGACTGCAGGTAGATCGTGCCCTTGCCAGAGAAGTGCATCACCAGCCCCTCGCCCGAGAGGAACAGGCTCTTCAGGCCGCTGCCGGCCCCCTTGATCTTGAAGTCCAGGCTGGCGTCGAAGGCCACGATGTGGCCCGTGTCCACCACGTAGCTGCCGTTGCACTCCACCTCGACGATGCCGCCGTAGGCGTTGATGAACAGGTCGCCGTCGCCGCTGGACTCCAGGAAGAACAGCCCCTCGCCGCCCAACAGGCCCCGCAGGCCGGCGAACCGCAGCTTCGTGTCCACCTGCCCGGCGCTGGCCAGGTAGCTGCCGCCCTGCACCAGCAAGGGCATGCTGCTACTCATGCGGCGGTGGATGATCTGCCCCGACAGGCTGGGCGCCAGCACCAGCTCGCCGCCGTTCGGCCCCGAGAACTCGTTGATGAACACGGTCTCGCCGCCGAAAACCTTCCGCATCAGCGCCACGAAGAACGCCTGGATCTTGCGGAAGAACCCGGCCTTGCGGCCCGCGTTCAGGCGGGTCTCCATGTTCAGGTTCGGGCTCTGGGTGACCATGGCCCCGGCCTCGGCCTGGATGGTCTCGCCCGGGGCGAGCTGGACCCGGAGCCAGGCGTAGGCCGGCCCGTACTCGATGGTGTGCTGCATGGCTCCTCGCGTCGTCCCTTGCCAGGCCGCCGGGGCGCGGCGCACGCTCCGCCCCTGGCCACGGCGGGAGGATCTAGATGGCAAACCCCAGCGATTTGCAACCGCCCCCCGCGGGGGGCTTCCGGGTGGGCCGGCGCCGGCTGCTGCTGGAGATCGTGGGCGTGGTGGGCGCCTTCGCCCTCGTGCTGTGGGGGGCCTTCGCCCTGGGCGCCTGGATCGCCGTGCGGTCCGTGCCCTACATCCCCGTGAGCGCCGACATCACCATCGGCGAGCAGGCGTGGGATCAGCTCGCCCCCAAGAGCCGGCAGTGCACCGACCCCAGCGCCCAGGCCTTCGTCGAGGCCGTGGCGGCCCCGCTGGTGGCCGCCCTCGAGGACGACCGCTTCGCCTTCAAGTTCAGGGTGGTGGACGACGACGCCATCAACGCCTTCGCGCTGCCCGGGGGCTTCGTGACCGTGAACTACGGCCTGCTGAAGGCGGCCTCGGGCCCCGAGGAGGTGGCCGCGGTGCTCGCCCACGAGATCTTCCACGTGGTGCAGCGCCACGGCTTCCGCCGGATCCTGCGCCAGGTCTCGGGCTGGCTGGCCGTGGGGGCCGTGCTGGGCTGGGTGGACCTGGGCTCGTTCACCGCGGTGGCCGCCGGGCTCATCGGCCAGGGCTACGACCGCGACCAGGAGCGCGAGAGCGACCGGCTGGGGCGGGCCCTGTTGCTGAAGGCGCAGGTGGATCCCAAGGGCATGGCGGCCTTCTTCGAACGCCTGGCCCAGGAGAAGACCGCCGCCCTCGTGCCAGCGTTCCTGAGCACCCACCCGGGCAGCGCCGAGCGCGCCCAGGAGGCCCGCGAGGGCCCCGGCCTGGAGGGCCCGGCGGTGACGCTGCCCTCGCTGGAGGGGGTGCGCTGCCGCGCCGAAGGGGCCGCGGACGAAGGAACCTGAATGGCCCGGGCACCGACTCGTCGCGCCGCCGTTGACGAGATTCGAGGTACCCCATGCGAACCCCGACCGCCCTGCTCGCCCTGCTGCTGGCAGCTCCCCCCGCCTTCGCGAAGGCCCCCACCTGGCTGAACGGGGGCGAAGACCCTTGGATCGAGCTGGAGCGCGAGGCCGCCGCCTACAAGGCGCAGCAGCCCGCGCCGCCGCCGGCCGCCCAGGCGCCCGAGGCGCCCCCTCCGGTGGACGACTCCCCGCCCGCGCCCGCCCGGCCCCGGATCACCGAGCTGCCCCCCGACGACCCCTTCTACGAGCCCTTCGAAGACCCCATGACGGCGCCCCTGGCCGATCCCATGGGCGGCGCGCTGGCTGACGGTCAGGTCACGGCCACCGAGGATGATCGGGACGACGACCTGGGCGACGACCTGGACGACGACTTCGAGCCGGCCCCCGCCGTCGAGGCCTGCCCCATGGTGCAGCGCCCCGATCTGGCGCGGGCCATCGGCGAAGAGCAGGCGAAGCTGGCGGCCGCAGCGGCGGCGCTCGAGGCCCAGGTGGACGACTTCGCCGCCGAGGCCGAGGCCATCGCAGCCGAGCTCGAGGCCGAGGCCGAGGGCCTTGATGCCTCGTTGGCTGATGAGGCACCGGCGGTCGAGCCCCAGGCGAGCTCACCGCCGCCGGCAGAGCCCGCAGCGGCGGACGATCCGGCGCCCTGGCTGGACGAGCGCATGGACCCCGTCCAGCCTGACCTGACCCGGGTGGCCCTGGCCATCGTCGAAGCCACCAACGCCGCCCGCACGGCCCACGGCCTGGCGCCGGTGACGGCCCACCCGGCCCTGAACGCTGCGGCGGGCGGGCACGCCCGGCGGATGGCCGAGCTGGGCTTCTTCGACCACGAGGACCCGCACGCCACCGAGCGCCGCACACCCACCGACCGCGCCCGGCTGGCGGGGGTGCGCAACCCGCAGATCGCCGAGAACATCGCCACCCAGCTCACCCTGGACCAGACCGGCGACGGCCCGCTCTGGGAGGCTGGCGAGGGCTTCGCCGCGCAGCCCGACGGCCCGGCGCTGCCGGCCCACACCTACCGCAGCTTCGCCCGCCGCGTGGTGCAGCGCTGGCTGGACTCGCCGGGGCACCGGGCCAACCTGCTGGCCAAGGCCGCCCGCCAGATGGGGGCGGGCGCCGCCGCCTTCCGGCAGCCGGGCGGTGTGCCCACCCTGACGGCGGTGCAGGTGTTCCAGTGGCACGAGCCGGTGCGCACCCGTACCCTGCCCCGGCGGACGGTGTCGCGCCGCTGAGCGCGACGGGGAGGTGGACATGCGCTGGAGCCTGGTGGCCCTGCTCGCCCTGAGCGGCCTGGCCCACGCCCAGTCGCCCCGGCAGAACGCCGAGGCGGCCTTCGACGAGGTGGAGCGCGAGAGCGTGCGCTACCGCGAGGCCGAGCTGCCCGTGGCGGTGACCCCCCGCCGCGCCGAGGCGGCGATCGCGCCGCCGAAGAGCCCGGCCACCCAGGCGCCCCCGGCACGTCCGGCCACCGAGGCCCCGGCCCGGCCCGCCAGCATGGCGCCCGCCACGCAGGCGCCCCCGGCACGCCCTGCGGCCAAGGCGCCCGCCACGCAGGCGCCGGTGACCGCGGCCGCCCCGCCGCCCCTCACGGCCCAGCCGGGCGGCGATCTCGACGCTGTGTTGGACCTGCGCCGTCTGGATCACGCGCTGCTGGCCCACGCCATCGTGCTCGAGACCAACGACGCGCGGCAGCGCCACGGCCTGCGGCCCCTGCCGGTGGAGCGCCGCCTGAACGCGGCCGCCCAGCTCCACGCCGAGCGCATGGCGCAGCTCGACTTCTTCGACCACAACGACCCGCACGACGCCCGCTACCGCACGCCGAAGGACCGCGCGGCGCAGGCGGGCATCACCAACCCGCACATCGCCGAGAACATCCTCACCGGCTTCGCCCTGCAGCACGACGGCGGGCCCCTGTACGTCATCGATCGGGCGCGGGGGCAGTTCTCGCGCACCCCGCGGGGGCCGGCCATCGCTCGGCACACCTACCGCAGCTTCGCGAAGCGCTCCGTGGAGCGCTGGCTGCTCTCGCCGGGCCACCGGCGCAACCTGCTGAGCAAGAACGGCCTGCAGATGGGCGCCGGGGCGGCGGTCATGCCGCCCCAGGCCGACGGCTTCCCCAAGCTGACGGGGGTGCAGGTCTTCCAGTGGTTCGAGCCGGCGCGCTGACGCGGCGCCCAGGGTGGGGGAAGGCGGGGCCACCGGCCGGCGACCCCGGCGGGCTCAGCCGTGGATCTGCTGCGCCAGGTAGTTCTGCAGCCCCACCTGCCCGATGAGCTCGAGCTGCGCCTCCAGCCAGTCGATGTGCTCCTCCTCGCTGGTGAGGATCTGCGACAGCAGCACCCGGGTGCCCTCGTCGCTCTTCTCCAGGCACAGGTCGATGGCCTTCTGCAGGCGCGGCACCGCCAGGTACTCCAGCTCGAGATCCGCCTCGAACTGCTCCTGCACGGTCTCGCCGATGTTCACCTTGAACAGCCGCTGCACGTTGGGCAGGCCGCCCAGGTACAGGATGCGCTCGATGAGCGCGTCGGCGTGCTTCATCTCGTCGATGGACTCGTGGCGGATGTACTCGTAGAGCTTCTGGTAGCCCCAGTCCTGGCACATCTTCGCGTGCAGGAAGTACTGGTTGATGGCCGTCAGCTCGGCGGTGAGGATCTCGTTCAGGGCGTTGATGATCGCCTGATCGGTCGAGCGCTTGCCTTTGGAGGGCATGGGACGTCGCTTTCCGGCCGGGGGCCCGGCCCTGGCGGCGACGTCAGCGCTCGGTGGAACCGCTGGCGCGCCGCTGTTCTTTCAGCATTCGCCTCAGGTGCGCGCGGCACATGCCGCAGTCGCTGCCCGCGCCGCAGGTCTGAGCCAGGGTCCGTAGATCGGTGACCCCGCGCTGCGCCTCTTCGCGGACCCTGCGGTCGGACACTCTCTCGCATACACAAATGATCATCGCTGTGCCACCCGATTTGCCATGATCCACGGGCCCCGCGTGGGCCCACCATCAACATACAAATGAAAGTCGTTTTCAGCGTCAAGCCAAAATGCCGAGCGGGGGGAGTGCGAAAGCCGGGCCAACTTCGCCGACGACGTGCTAGATCCGCGCCTTGACCTGACCGGCGAGGGGGATCACATGGCCAGCAAAGCAGGCCTCTCCGACATGTTCATCGGCATCGCGGGCCTGATCGGGGCGGGCAAGACCACCCTGGCCACGGCCCTGGGCGAGCACCTGGGGCTGCCGGTCTACTTCGAGCCCGTGGCCGACAACGTGTACCTCGAGGACTTCTATCGCGACACGGCCCGTTACGCGTTCGCTACGCAGATCTACCTGCTGAACCGCCGCTTCCAGCAGCACCAGGAGATCATCTGGCGGGGCGGCGGCGGCGTGCAGGACCGCACCATCTACGAGGACGCCGTCTTCGCGAAGACCCTGGTGGATCAGGGGCTGATGGATCAGCGCGACTACGAGACCTACCTGGACCTCTTCAAGCACATGTCCAACTTCATGTGCCGGCCCAACGTCATCGTCTTCCTCGACCTGACCCCCGAGCAGAGCATGGAGCGCATCAAGATGCGCAACCGGTCCGTGGAGTCGGGGATCACCCTGGAGTACCTGCAGGGCCTGCACGCCGCCTACCAGGCCTTCATCGCGGACATCAGCCGGTCCATCCCGGTGATCCGGGTGGACTACTCGCAGTTCCGCGACGCCGAGGAGATGGCCGCCGTCATCGAGCGGGCCTACTTCACGCAGCACTTCCTGCGCGACGCCGAGTGGCGGCCCACCCGCTCCTGATCCCCACCCAGCCGCGCCGCGGGCGCGCCCCGGGGCGACATCGGGGCCGCTGGGCGCATCCCTTGGGAAACCCGCCTGGAGGCAGCCCTTGAGAATCTGCGTCATCGCCGGCACCAACCGCGCCGGCAGCAACACCCTGAAGCTCGCCACCCGCGTGGCGGCCGACTACCGGGCCCTGGGCGCCGAGGTCGTGCTGGTGGACCTGCAGGCGCTGCCCATCGAGTGCCTGGCGCCCACCGCCTACGCCGCCAAGCCCGCCAGCTTCGAGCCCTTCGCCCAGGCCGTGCTGGCCGCCGACGGCCTGGTGGTCATCACCCCCGAGTACAACGGGAGCTTCCCGGGCGCGCTGAAGCTGTTCATCGACCTGCTGCCCTTCCCGCAGAGCTTCGAGAACCGGCCGGTGGCCTTCATCGGCCTGGCGGCCGGGCGGTGGGGGGCGCTGCGGCCCGTCGAGCAGCTCATGCAGGTGTTCGCCTACCGCAACGGGCTGCTGTTCAACGAGCGGGTCTTCGTGCCCGCCGCCGGCGACGCCCTGGGCGAGGGCGGGCGGCTGACGGATCCGCTGGCCGAGAGCCTGCTGGTGCAGCAGACGGCCCACTTCCTGCGCTACTGCGAGGCGGTGCGCGTGCTGCGCGGGTGAGCGTCGCGCCCCTGCCGCCGGCGCGCCGGGCCGAGGCCCTGGCGCTGCTCCCGGCCTGGCTCCTGGTGGACGACGGGCGGGCCATCGAGCGCCGCTGGGTGTTCGCCGACTTCTCGCAGGCCTGGGCTTTCCTCAGTCGAGTCGCGCTGTTGGCCGAGGCCCAGGGCCACCACCCCGACTGGCACAACGCCTACAACCGGGTGACGGTGCGGCTCACCACCCACGACTGCGGCGGCCTGAGCGAGCGCGACGTGCGCCTGGCCCACGCCATCGACGGGCTGTGAGGCCCGCGCGCCGTCCGGTCAGCGCCGCCTGAGCGCCACCTCGCGGACGACGGTGTTGCCGCCCCGGTCACCCACGGTGGCGCGCACCGCATAGTCGCCCGGCGGCGAGGGGTCGCCGTCCAGGCCGCGCCCATCCCACACATAGCTGTTCGCCCAGCGGGCCAGCACGGCCTGGCCCAGCTCGGCCCGCCACTGCAGGGTACCGTCGGCCGCCAGCACCTCCAGCCGGCGGGTGGCGATGAGGTCGTCGTCGGTGGCGATGACCTCCACGCGCACCGGCGTGTCCACCGCGGCGTCCAGGGGCATGGCGCGCAGGTCCAGCACCGGCGGCTGCGCGTCCACCACCAGCACGCCGTCGCTGGCGGCGATGGGCGAGCGCTGGATGTTCCCGGCCAGCTCGGTCACGGCCCGCACCTCGGCCCGGTAGACGGCGCCCGGCACCAGCGGTAGCCCGCCTGCCTGTGCGAACGGCGCCGCCACGGTGGCCCACGCCGTCAGCGGCGCGCCGTTCTCGGTGGTGATCCGCACTTCGTAGGCCTGGGCCTCGGCCACCGCCACCCAGGCGGCGCACAGGGTGTCGGTGGTGGGCACCTCGTCCAGGTCGTCCTCGTCGTCCGGGCGACACAGGGGGGCCTGGTCGCAGGGGCGGTCGAGGATCGTGGGGGGCGGGCCGATCACCGACTCGTCGCCCACGAGCACGCTGCCGTCGCTCAGCGGCACCAACAGCTCCACCAGGCCGTCGCCGTCCACGTCCACTCCCAGCGGCGCGCCGGGCAGGGCGGGCAGGGGGCGGCTCCAGGCCAGCGTCCCTTGCGGATCCAGCCCGTAGAGCCAGGGGTCGTCGCCCGCCGCCAGCAGGGCCGGGCCGGCGTCGGGGCCCGGCACGGGCACCCAGGCCACGTGCGGCACGTCGGCGTAGTCGCGGGTGGCCTCGGCGGGCTCGACGGCGGCCCCGCCCCGCAGGGCCAGGCGCCCGACCGGCGCCGCCTCACCCTCACCGCCCAGCGCGAAGCGCGACAGGGCGTAGCCGCCGCTGGGCGAGGTCCAGACCTCGTCGCCCACCACCGTCGCCGCCCGGAACAGCCAGCCTCGGGCGTCCTCGCCTTCGGGCCACGCGCCGGCCCACAGCAGCCCCAGATCCGGCCCGCGGGCCTCGATGGGCCCGTTGGCGCCCATGAGCAGCAGCGGATCCTCGGCGTCGCCCGTGGCCATCACCAGGCCGCCGCCCGAGGTCACCCCCGGATCGTCGTACAGATCGGTCTGGGCGAGGCGCTCGCCCGTTCGGACGTCCAGCCGGTGCAGCCCGCTGCTCTCGGTGACATACAGGTCGTCCACCCCGTCGCCGTCGTGATCCGCCGCGCTGATGCGCAGGTTGGCCCGGCGGCGGCACGGCGCGGTGGTGGGCAGCACCGCCTGCCAGCGGCACACGCCGGTCAGGCCGTCCCAGGCGCTGAGCAGCAGCGGCTCGTAGGGCCCCGTGGGGCATTGCGGATCGGGCGCCAGGCTGCCCGGCAGGACCAGCGCCTCGGGGCAGCCCGGGAAGCGCGGGGCCGCCTCGTCGAGCACCTGATCCATCCGCACGAAGAGGGCGCCGTCGGGGCCGCGGGCCGCCACGCCGTCGGGCCGATACAGGCGGGGCGCGTCCAGCGTGGTCCGCCAGCGCTCGGCGCCCGTGGCGGCGTCCAGCCCCACCCAGGCGTAGGGGCCGACGGTGCCGTCGCGCACCACCACGGTGGCGGGGGCACCGGCCACCGGGACGATCCGGGGGGTGCCGTCCACCTCGAAGCGGGCGCCCACCGATCGGCTCCAGCGCAGGGCCTCGTCGCCGAAGGGAGCCAGCGCGCCCACCCGGTTGTCCGCCGAGCGCACGATGACCGTCGGCTCGGCGTCCGTGGTGGCGATGAGCTGGGGCAGCCCGGTGGCGATGCGGGGCGCCTCGGCCACGGGCACCACAGGCGCCAAAGCCCCGTCCAGCAGCAGCAGGGCGCCATCGGGCGCAGCCAACATCACCAGGTCCCGCGCGCCGCAGTCGGCCGGATCGCACACCACGTCGATGGCCCCGGGGGCGCCGTCCAGGGCGCGCCGGGCGGCGGGGCCCGCGGCGGTGAGGCGCCGCAGGGCGTCCGGCGTCCCGTCGCCGTCGGCATCCACCAACGCCAGGGCGTGCTGGCCCTGAGGGCTGCGCAGAACGAGCGGTCGGGCGAGGGAGCGGCCGTAGGCCGGCTCGGTGGCGGGGGGCTGGGCCAGCACCACCCGCGCGTCCGCCAGGGCCTCGGGCCACTGCAGCTCGCCGCCGGCGGCGGTCAGCCGCAGCCGCTGCACCTGCCCGGGGCCGTCGGGATCATCGGTGACCAGCAGGCCCGGCCCATCGGGCCCGTCCAGCCGCCCGCGCAGGGCCCAACCGTCCACGGCGGCCACCACCTGACCGTCCGTGGCGCGCAGGGCTGCGGTGTGCCAGCCGGCGGCGTCCTCGTAGGTGAACACCACTTCGTCGCCGCCATCGCCGTCCACATCCAGCAGGGTCACCACGTCGGCCCGCGCGGCCACGGCGTGATGCCAGCGGGTGCGCAGGCTGGGTGCGTCGGGGCAGTCCGGGCGGGGCTCGGCGTCCTGCGCTACGAGCCGCACGCCGTCGGTGCGCAGGATCACCTGCTCCAGCCCGGGCACCTCGGGCAGCAGCTCGGCGCTCAGGTGGGGCAGGTAGCCGTCCCGCACGCCCGGCACCAGCCCGCACAGCCGGCGCTGCCCGGTGGTCAGATCAAACAGGTTGAGCCCGTCGGCGTCGTTCAGCAGCAGGTCCACCTGCCCGTCGCCGTCCCAGTCCGCCAGGGTCTGGCTGCTGGTGCAGCGCCCGTTGGCCCGTGGGCCCAGCACGGGCACCAGCGTCGGGGCGTCGAACCCGTCGAGGAACCGGTACACGGCGCCGTTGCCCGGGCCCGCGGTGGAGCACGAGCCGTCGGTCACATAGAGGTCGGTGCGGCCGTCACGGTCCAGATCGGTCAGGAACACCGTGGTCACCGCGATGAAGGCGGGGGCCAGGTCGCCCAGGGGATCGGCGGGCAGCGTCCAGCGCAGGGCGCCCGTCAGAGCGTCGTGCACCACCAGCACCCGGGTCCCGGCCGCCACCACCTCCAGGCGGGCGTCCCCGTTCAGGTCCACCACGCCCAGCACCCGGTTGACGCCGTTGACCTCGGTGCGCCAGCGCACCTCGCCGCGGGCGGTGTAGGCCTCGAGGCGGTTGCCCCGGGTCACCGCGAAGTCCAGCAGACCGTCGCCCTCGAAGTCGGCACCCAGCACGGTGCGTGCGCCGGGCGGCGCGCCGATCTGCGCGGCCTCCTCCAGGGGCAGCTCGGTGATGCCCGGCCGCGGTGGGCTGGACACCGCTTCGGGGGGCACGCAGGGCGGCTCGGCGTCGGGGCTCAGCCCGTCCGGGGCCTCGGCGTCCGCGAGGTCAGCGTCCAGGAGGGCGCCGTCCGGCGCTGCCCCGTCCGGTAGGGGGCCGTCACCCGGCCGGGCGTCCCCGGGGCCCCCGTCCGCCAGCCCCAGATCCACGGCCGAGCCGTCAGGCGCTGCGCCGTCAAGGTCACCCCCGTCGGGCGCTGCGCCATCCGGCGGGGCCTCACCGTCCGGGGTGAAGCCGGCGTCGGTGCGGGTCCCCTGATCGCCGGCGTCGGGTCCCTCGGCGGGATCCGCGCTGCGGGTCTGCGCGTCGTCGCAGCCCGCGCCCAGGCCCACCAGGAGCCCCAGCCCCAGCCACCTCAGCGTCTGTCCCATGTGCCCTCGGTCCTTCGCTAGACGGGGAACACCGTCCCCCAGTGGGCCTGTCCACCGTCCACGCACAGCGTCTCGCCGGTGATGTAGCGCCCGGGCGGCCCCGCCAGGTAGGCCACCGCCCAGGCCACGTCCTCCATGGTCCCCAACCGCTTCAGCGGGATGTGCTTGGGGACCTCGGTCTCGATCTGAGCCCGCACCGCCTCGGGGTATGTCTCCAGCCCGCTCGAGCGGATCACACCGGGGGCCACGGCGTTCACCAGGATGCCGTGGCGGGCCCACTCCAGCGCCAGGCTCTTGGTCAGGTTCACCACGCCGGCGCGCGCGGCGCCCGTGTGGGCCATGCCCGGGAAGCCGCGCCACATGTTGGCCACGATGTTGATGATCCGCCCCGGCCGCTTGCTGGCCTGCATGCGCTTCGCCACCGCCTGGCTCATGAACCAGGTGCCGTTGAGGTTGGTGTCGATGACCGCGCGCCAGCCCTTGGGCCGGATGTGCAGGGCGGGCGAGGGGAACTGCCCGCCGGCGTTGTTCACCAGCACGTCCACGGGCCCCAACGCGGCCTCCACCTCGGCGGTCCAGGCGTCGCAGGCCTCGGGGTCGCGGATGTCCAGGGGCGCAGCGAAGACCGTCGCGCCGCCCGCGCGCAGATCGGCCGCGGCCCCCTCCAGCCGCTCCGCCTTGCGGGCGCCGATGGCCACCCGGGCCCCCAGCGCGGCGCACTCCTCGGCGATGGCCAGGCCAATGCCGCTGCCGCCGCCGGTCACCACCACCACCTGATCCGCGAGCAGGTCGCTGCGGAAGACCTCACTGGCGCGCATGGCCCCTCCCCATCCCAAGGATGGCGCGCATCGAACCATGGGGCCCGCGGCCCGGACAACTGCACCCCGGACAACGGCGCCCGCACCGCGGCGCCGCGGGCACCCACGGCTGGCACCGTGGGCGTCCCCCGTGCCACCATCCCGCCCCGGCTGGAGGAGGTGGCATGAGCGCGCGGGTGTGGTGGGTGCCCATCCTGGTCTTGGCGGCGGTGGCCACCTTCGTGGTGCTGCGCCCGCCCCCGGGGCCGGCCCCAACGCCTGCGCGGCTGGGCCCCGACGCCGCCGTGCCCAGCGCGCCCCCCAGCGCCGTGACCTCGGCGGATCCCCGCGCCGTACGCCGGGCCATCGCCGTGCAGGCCCCCGACGAACGGGCCGGCCAGGCGCCGGCGGTCCGGCGCCGCGCCCGCATGGCCCCCGAGGACGTGCATCACGCGGCCACCGGGGTCTCGCCGCTGGTGTACCAGTGCTACCAGGCGCGCGTGGCGGCCGGGGCGCGGCCCGCCGGCCAGCTCAAGCTCGCCTTCACCCTGGTCAAGCGTGGGGGGTACGGTGAGCCCACCGCCCTGAGCGTCCAAGAGGAAGCCGTGGGCGATCCTGCGCTGGTGGAATGCATCCGGGGAGGCCGCGTCGAGGCGTTCCCGGTCATGGGCGACGACGCGGAGATCGATCTGAGCATCCCGTTCACCCTGCCGCCGCCCGAGGAAGTCGAAGGGAGCGCGCCATGAGCCGCCACGTGCTGGTGGGCCTCGCCCACGCCGCCCTGCTGTTGGGGCTGTCGCTGCCCGGCCTGGCCGATGGCCCGGCCTGGCAATACAAGGTGGTCGATCAGGTGAAGCCGGGTCAGCCGGCGAAGCTGATCCTGGGCTCGGCCAACGGCGCCCACGGCGTCGAGCTGAGCCTGGTGAGCGACGCGGGTGCCAAGAAGGTTTTCAAGATCAAGCATTTGAAGGCGGGTCAGCAGAAGACGCTGAGCTGGAAGGTGCCCGTGGGGGTCTCCCACTGGACGGGCACGCTCACCGGCAGCGCCGAGGGCGAGACCACCTCGGGCCAGGTGGAGTTCAAGGTGGTGGCCGCGCGCCCCCTGGACGTGAAGATCAGCAAGAGCGAGGTGGATCTGGGC
The DNA here is from genome assembly GCA_020633555.1 of Myxococcales bacterium. GTDB lineage: Bacteria > Myxococcota_A > Bradymonadia > UBA7976 > UBA1532 > JACKDL01. The sequence goes on from JACKDL010000007.1 coordinate 95,729, forward strand.
GCCGGCCGCATCGTGGTGCACCCGAGCAACCCGCTGGCCAAGGCCGAGCTGAAGCTCTTCGGCGGTGAGGGTGAGCTGTTCGACGGCGAGGCGGCCATCGAGGCGGAGAGCCCGACCAAGGCCATCCTCACCTTCGACCCGCCCGACGAGACCATCAAGCGCGTCGAGCTGAAGCTGCATGATCCCTACGGCTACTGGGCCGCCCTGCGGGTGGTGGCCTGGTACGCCGAGATCGATCACGAGGACGTGGAGTTCGAGACGGCGCAGGCCACCGTGCGGCCCAGCGAAGCGCCCAAGATCGACAAGGCCATCGTGGCCCTGCACCAGGAGGTGGCCCGCTTCCGGCGCGAGCTGGGCGACGCCTCGGCCGGGGTCGAGGTGCGCGTCTACGTGGGCGGCTACACCGACACCGTGGGCAGCAGCGCCGACAACCGGGCGCTGTCCACCGAGCGGGCCCAGGCCATCGCGCGCTACTTCCAGGCCCACGGGGTCAAGGTGCCCATCTACTATCGGGGCTTCGGCGAGGACGCCCCCGCCGTGGCCACCGACGACAATGTGGACGAGGCGCGCAACCGCCGGGCGGTGTACGTGCTCGCCAACGTGCCGCCGCGGGGCCCGGCGTTCCCGCGGGCGGCCTGGAAGCGCCTGCAGTGATCCTGCGGTTGTCCAAGAACAGCGATCCGAGAGGAGGCGACATGCGCCGCATCATGTGGGGCCTGCTGGGGCTGGCCCTGGTGGGGCTGCCGGCGGGCTCGGCCCTGGCCGAGAAGAACCCGGCCGAGAAGAACCCGGCCGAGAAGACCCCGGCCGAGAAGAAGCTCGACGCGGCCGATCCGCAGGCCACGAAGGCGATCATGCGCCTGATCAAGCGGGCCGAGCGGGCGGGCTACGAGCGCCACGACAAGAAGCGCTACTTCGAGGCCTTCACCGCCGACGCGGTGTGGGTCCGGGGCCGTCGGCCGGTGGCCGGCGAGTACGACCTGACCTGGAGCCGCCCCGAGTTCGAGCGCTACCGCGGCCTGCAGTGGGACGTGCCCCCCAGCGGACGCGACCGCATGTTCTTCCACGACGAGGAGGTGCAGGTCGAAGGCGACAAGGCCCAGGTGGAGGTCGAGGTGCGGCGCAGCTTCTTCGGCGGCGACGGTGTCGAGGGCGTGCGCTATGAGCTGGTGAAGGACCGCAAGGGCTGGCGCATCGCCCACCGGCGGGAGTGGCCCAAGACCGAGGTCCTGGGGGTCGAGTCCTTCCGCTACGACGACGAGGGCTGGTTGGCGCTGGACGAGGAGCTGGCGGTCAAGGAGGGCGAGAGGGCCATTACCGGGCTGGCCCGGACGGTGGCGCTCGTGCGGGCCCTGCGCCACCAGGAGGCCTATGAGCTGGCGAAGGCCCTGGCCGCGACCCGGAAGTCTGACGGCACGCTCGACCTGCAGGCGGTGGTGGCCCACGCGGCGCTGGCCGTCGAGGTGAAGCAGATCGACGAGGCCATCGAGGTGATCAAGGCCGCGCGGAAGGAAGATCCCTCGGTGGAGGCGCCCATGAAGCTGCGCCACCTGATCCCGAGGACGCTGAAGTAGGCTGAGGCAGCGGGCCCGGGCGCACCCCGTCGGGGCGCGCCCGGTTGAGGTCGTCAGGTGGTCTGCGAGACCACCACCGCCTTCAGGTAGTCGCGGTTCAGGCGGGCGATGTAGTCCACCGAGATGCCCTTCGGGCACGCCGCCTCGCACTCCCCGTGGTTGGTGCAGCCGCCGAAGCCCGCGGTCTCCATGGTCTCGACCATGGCCCGGGCCCGCGACAGGCGCTCGGCCTGCCCCTGGGGCAACACCCCCAGGTGGGTCGCCTTGGCCGACGTGAAGAGCATGGCCGAGGCGTTCGGGCAGGCGGCCACACAGGCGCCGCAGCCGATGCAGGTGGCGGCGTCCATGGACAGATCGGCCACGGCCTTCGGGATGGGGATCTCGTTGGCGTCGCCCGGGCTGCCGGTGTTGATCGAGATGTAGCCGCCGGCCTGGATGATCTGATCGAAGGCCGAGCGATCCACCGCCAGATCCTTGATCACCGGGAAGGCCGTGGCCCGCCAGGGCTCCACCCACACCTCGGCCCCGTCCTTGAACTCCCGCATGTGGAGCTGGCAGGTGGTGGTGAGGGTGCGCGGCCCGTGCGGCATGCCGTTGATGACCATGCCACACATGCCGCAGATGCCCTCGCGGCAGTCGTGGTCGAAGGCGATGGGCTCCTCGCCCTTCTGGATGAGCTCCTCGTTGATCTCGTCGAGGGCTTCGAGGAACGAGGCGTCCTTGCTGACGGCGTCGCGGTGGAACTTCTGAAACTGGCCCGAGGCGTTCGGGCCGGCCTGCCGCCAGATGTTCAGGGTCAGCTTGATGGTCTGGCTCACTTGTAACTCCGCTGGCTCAGCTTCACGTACTCGAAGTCCAAGTCCTCGACGTGGCGGGTCGGGGTGTTGCCCTTGCCCGTCCACTCCCAGGCCGCCACGTGGGCGAAGTCGTCGTCGTTGCGGCGGGCCTCGCCCTCCTCCGTCTGGTACTCCACCCGGAAGTGGCCGCCGGCCGACTCCTCGCGGGCCAGGGCGTCGCGGGCCATCAGCTCACCGAGCTCCATGAAGTCGGCCACGCGGTTGGCCTTCTCCAGGGTCTGGTTGAAGCTGGCGCCGCTGCCGGGCACCCGCACCTTGGCGTGGAACTCCTCGCGGAGCTTGGGGATCTCTTCGATGGCCTTCTGCAGCCCGGCCTTGTCGCGGGCCATGCCCACGTACTCCCACATGAGCTTGCCCAGGCGGCGGTGGAAGTGGTCGGGGCCGTGGCTGCCCGGGTTGTCGAGGAAGGCCTTCAGCCGACCCTCGGCCTCGGCCTTGGCGCTGCGGGCGTCGGCGTGGTCCTCGGCCACGGGGGTCTTGGCCAGATCGCGGCCGGCCCGCGCCAGGTAGTTGCCGATGGTGTAGGGCAACACGAAGTAGCCGTCGGCCAGGCCCTGCATCAGGGCGCTGGCGCCCAGGCGGTTGGCGCCGTGGTCGCTGAAGTTGGCCTCACCCGCCACGAAGAGCCCCGGGATGTTGCTCTGCAGGTTGTAGTCCACCCACAGGCCGCCCATCGTGTAGTGCACGGCGGGGTAGATCTTCATCGGGGTCTTGTACGGATCCTCGTCGGTGATCCGCTCGTACATCTCGAAGAGGTTACCGTAGCGCTCCTCGATGGTGTGCTGCCCCAGCCGGTTGATGGCGTCGGCGAAGTCCAGGTAGACGGCCTCGCGCTCGGGCGGGTAGCCCACGCCGCGGCCCTCGTCGCAGACGTCCTTGGCGTTGCGCGCCGCGATGTCGCGGGGCACCAGGTTCCCGAAGGCCGGGTACTTCCGCTCCAGGTAGTAGTCGCGATCCGCCTCGGGGATGTCCTGCGGGCGCTTGGTGACGTCCGCCGCGTTCTTCGGGACCCACACCCGGCCGTCGTTGCGCAACGACTCACTCATCAGGGTGAGCTTGCTCTGGCCCTCGCCGTGCACGGGCAGGCAGGTGGGGTGGATCTGGGTGTAGCAGGGGTTGGCGAACAGGGCGCCCTTGCGGTGCGCGCGCCAGGCCGCCGAGCCGTTGCTGCCCTTGGCGTTGGTGGACAGGAAGTAGACGTTCCCGTAGCCGCCGGTGGCCAGCACCACCGCGTCGGCGGTGTGGGTGTCGATCTGCCCCGTCTTCAGGTTGCGGGTGATGACGCCGCGGGCCCGACCGTCCACCAGGATCAGCTCGAGCATCTCGGTGCGCTCGTGGAGCTCCACCTGGCCCAGGCCCACCTGCCGTGCCAGCGCCTGGTAGGCGCCCAGCAGGAGCTGCTGGCCCGTCTGGCCGCGGGCGTAGAAGGTGCGCGACACCTGGGCGCCGCCGAAAGAGCGGTTCGCCAGCAGGCCGCCGTACTCCCGGGCGAAGGGCACGCCCTGGGCCACGGCCTGATCGATGATGCTCACGCTGACCTGGGCCAGCCGGTAGACGTTGCGCTCGCGGCTGCGGAAGTCGCCGCCCTTCACGGTGTCGTAGAACAGCCGGTAGATGCTGTCGCCGTCGCCCTGGTAGTTCTTGGCGGCGTTGATCCCGCCCTGGGCGGCGATGCTGTGGGCCCGGCGCGCGGAGTCCTGGAAGCAGAACGCCTTCACGTTGTAGCCCAGCTCGCCCATGGTGGCCGCCGCTGAGGCGCCCGCCAACCCCGTGCCCACCACGATGACGGTGAACTTCCGCTTGTTGGCGGGGTTGACCAGCTTCATCTCGAACCGGTGGCGATCCCACGCGGTCTCGATGGGGCCGGTCGGTGCGTTGGAGTGCAGTTCCATGGTTCCGGCTCCTGTTCTCAGCCCACGATCCCGGCCATGAAGGCCACCGGGATCGAGATGTTGCCCACACCGACCACCAGCGCGACGGCGACGGCGGCCTGCTTGCGCAAGGCGTTGTACTTGCGGTGGTTGAGGCCCACCGACTGCAGCATGCTCCACACCCCGTGGTAGAGGTGCATGGCCAGGGCGATGTTGCCCAGGATGTACAGGGCCGAGATCCAGGGGACCTCGAAGCCGGCCTTCATCCGCTCGAACACCGCGAACTCGTCGGCCACCGCGGGCGCGCCCACGGGGATGTGCAGGGTCAGGTGGGCCAGGTGGTAGAGGATGAAGAACAGCAGCACGAAGCCGCCGTACTTCATGGTCTTGGCCGCGTAGCTGGTCACCGCGTCGTGCTTGACGTGGTAGCGCGAGGCGCGGGCCGCCGCGTTCTGCTTGACCAGCGAGATGGCCGCCCAGGCATGCAGCACCACCGCGCCCAGCAGCACCAGGCGGGCCACCCACAGGCCGCCGCCGAAGCTGCGCAGGAGCAGGGCGTAGGCCTTGAGGGCCGCCGCCGGGTTGGCGGAGTACACCTGCATGTTCCCGAGCATGTGGGCGATGACGAAGCCCACCATGATGAAGCCGGTGACGGCCATGATGGCCTTCTTGCCGACCGTGGTCTGATGAAGCGCGAGCGCCTTGGTGGCCATCGTTCCTCCTACCCGGCTGGGGGCGACCTCAAAAGAAGAACGCTCCTTAGCAGCCTGGGCGGTCGAAGTAAATCCGATGCAGATACAAGGGCCGGGGCCCCGGTCGCGGACCTTGCGGACGGCGGGCGATGGTGGCCTCATGGGCGGGCCGCGCCGGCCAGGGGGGTCGGGGCGCGCCGCAACGGTCCCAAACGAGGAGACGGAAGATGGCCGACGTCCGGGTCACCGAGCCGCACAGCTTCAGCGCCGCCGAGGCCAAGGCCAAGATCGGCGCCTTCGAGGAGATGCTCGCCAAGTACCGCGTGAAGGTGGACTGGGCCGGCAACAGCGCCAAGCTCAAGGGCATCGGCGTGTCGGGCGACATCAACGTCACCGATCGCGACTGCACCGTGCTGGTGAGCCTGGGCCGCATGGCGAAGATGGCCGGCATCGATCCGGTGAAGCTCGAGGGCTCCATCCGCAAGCGGCTCAAGGCCGCCTTCAGCCCCGAGTAAGCCGCCCCCCATGCGCCAGCTCGGCCGCGACTTCTTCGCCCTGCTCGGGGCGCAGTTCCTGGGCGCCTTCAACGACAACCTGTTCAAGCAGATCGTGTTGTTGCTGGCGGTGGACACCCTGTTCCCCGGCAAGGACATGCAGGGCTTCGCGTTCGCCGTGTTCGCGCTGCCCTTCGTGCTCTTCTCGGGCGCGGCCGGCGACCTGAGCGAGAAGTACAGCAAGCGCTCGATCATCGTGCGCATGAAGATCCTCGAGATCGTCATCATGCTGTTCGGCATCGGCGCGCTGCTGCTGGTGCCCCGCCAGGGCACGGCGGCGCCCGGCTACGCCTGGCCGGTGCTGCTCGTGGTGCTGGGGGTCATGGGCACCCAGTCGGCCTTCTTCGGGCCCGCCAAGTACGGCGCCATCCCCGAGATCGTCGGCGGCGACCGCCTGGTGCGCGCCAACGGCGGCATCGCGATGACCACCTTCCTGGCGGCGCTGTTCGGCATCGGGTTGGGCGGCCCGTTGTTGGATCACTTCGGGCCCGGGGTGGCCCCGCCCGCCGAGCCCAAGCTCTGGATGCCCGGGGTGGTGTGCGTGGGGTTGGCGGTGGCCGGTACGCTCATCGCGCGGCGCATGGGACCGCTGAAGGCGCTGCGGCCCGAGCTGACGATCAGCCTGAACCCCTTCGGCCGCCTGTGGAGCACCAGCAAGAAGCTGCGCGGCGAGAAGGGGCTGATGAGCCTGATCCTGTTGAACAGCTTCTTCTGGTTCAACTCGGGCGCCATCAGCCAGGCCATGAACGGCATGAGCGTGCCCGAGTACCTGGGCATGCAGCGCAAGAGCGAGGTGACCTGGCTGACCACCACCATCTCGGTGGGGATCATCCTGGGCAGCCTGCTGGCGCCGTGGTTGGCGAAGCGGCTGCGCCTGTCGTGGCTGGTGATCGGCGGGACCGTCACGATGGTCGCCGCCCAGTCCCTGCTGCTGCTCATCGGGACGGTGGTGACCCGCGACGGGTATGCCTTCGAGCTGGCCATGGGCGCGCTGGCGGTGGCCGGGGTGGCGGGGGCGGTGCTGATGGTGCCCATTCAGAGCTACCTGCAGGACGCGCCACCGCCGGGCGAGCGGGGCCAGGCCTTCGCGGTCAACAACTTCATGAACTTCCTGTTCATGTTCCTGGCCGGCGTCTTCTACCAGCTCGTCGTGGCGTCCGTGGGCCCCACCATCGCGCAGGCCTGCGGCGGGGCCGCCCTGCTGCTGTGGATGCTGAAGAGCCTGCCCGCCATCCGGGCGATGCACATCGAGGGTCACGCCGAGTGGACCTGAGGACGAGGAGTCGACGGTGATCGGGGTCATGTTCGTGTGCCTGGGCAACATCTGCCGCTCGCCCATGGCCGAGGGGGCCTTCCGCAAGCACGTGGAGGCCGCGGGCCTGGGCGCGCACTTCCGCATCCTGTCGTCGGGCACGGCCGGCTACCACGTGGGCGAGGCGCCTGATCCGCGGGCCCAGAAGACGGCGCTGGGCCACGGCGTGGACATCTCGATGCTGCGGGGCCGCCAGCTCGTCAAAGAGGACCTGGCCAGCTTCGACTACGTGGTGGCCATGGATCGCAGCAACTGGACCAACATCCAGAAGCTGTACAAGCGGGGCCACACCGCGAAGACCAGCATGCTGCTCGAGGAGCTGCCCGACGCCGGCACCACCGAGGTGCCCGATCCCTACTACGGCGGCGACGCGGGCTTCGAGCACGTCTGGTCCCTGGTGGACCGCGCGGGCGCCCGGCTGCTCGCGCGGCTGCGGCGGGCGCACGGGCTGTAGCTTCGCTCGGGCTGCGCCCTCGCTAGACCGCTCGGGCTGTGCCCTCGCTGGGAGGGGGCCTGCATGCCCCCTCCCGACCGCCGGCGGGCGCCGGCGCCCACCCCCAGGCCGGCCCTCGTCCCATCGCGGCCTTCGGCCGCGTGTGCCTCGGGCGACACCCTCACAGCGTCTTCGGTGCGTCCTCGCTCGCTGCGCTCGCTGTGGGCGCCCTCATCCTCGTTCGGGGTCGCACGGGCGAGCCCGCGCCTGGCCCTCGGGCCTGCGGCCCGAGAGGGCGGGACACACAGCCTGAGCGGGGAATGCTTTTGAATTCAGGCTCTTGCGATTTTCTCAGAACAAACTTCGCCGCCGACCGTAAGAGGCGGGCAGTGACCTGACACGGTTGCGGCGTCAGCAACTCCCCCAACCGCTGGCGACGCAGAACACGCAGACCCGACTTCGGAGCGACTCCCCCATCGTCTCCCCCGGTCGATGCGCTCTTCGGGTCACAGTTCGGGCCCCGGCGTTTCCCCCAACGCCGGGGCCTTTTTTTTGCCCTCAGGTCGCCCGACACCCCACAGCCAGGCCGCCCCCGCGACGCGCGGAGGCCATTGCGGTGGGGTCATAGACCCGACACCTTGGAGCGACCACCGACACCCCGAGGTCCCCATGCACTTGCGAACCGCTGTCAGCACCGCCCTGCTCTGCCTGGCCTGCACCCCCACCGGAAGCCCCACGCAGGCCCCCAAGAGCGCCGCCCCCGGCTCCGCGGCCCCGGTCAGCGCTGCGGCGCCCGCCAGCGCGGCGCCCGCCAGCGCGGCGCCCGCAAGCGCGGCTGCGGAGGAGACCCGACGGGGGGTGAAGCCCCACTACGTGCCCTGCGATCCGGCCCACCCCGAGCTGCCGTGCACCCCCGAGCCCACTCTGGCCCCGCCGTCGGCGGCCCCGGCGCCCGCCAACGACTGACCTCCCACGCCGGGGCTTGCCCCGGACTCGCCCCCCGCCGCACCGTACGGCCACACCGACGAGGGGGACCTGAATGACTCGACACAACCTCTGGATGGCCGTGGCCCTGGCGGGCGCGCTGTGGGCCTGCGACGACGCCGACGACAGCCCGACCGACGCCGGCATGGGCGGCCAGGGCGGCGCGGGCGGCGCGGGCGGCGCGGGCGGCGCGGGCGGCGCGGGCGGCCAGGGCGGCATGGGCGGCGCGGGCGGCCAGGGCGGCGCGGGCGGCCAGGGCGGCGCGGGGGAATGGGTGGGGCGGCGACGATCCGTGCGTCACGGCCTGCACCACGCTGGCCGACTGCGCGGCCCAGGACACCTACTGCCCGGGCATCGACCCCGGCGCGTCCCGCGACGGCCTGTACGCCGGCTGTCTGGACTCGTGCGCCAACATGGCCGCGCTGGCCACCATCGTGAACGGCTTCGGCGGCGACTGCGCCCGGGTCATCCCCACGGTCAGCACGGCCAGCGCCGACTTCGCGGCGAGCTGCGAGGGCGGCGGCATGGGCGGCGCGGGCGGTGAGGGCGGGATGGGCGGTGCTGGGGCGCGGGCGGTGCCGGTGGCGCGGGCGGTGCCGGTGGCGGGCGGCGCCGGTGGCGCGGGTGGCGCGGGCGGCGCGGGCGGCGCGGGCGGGGGGGAGGTGCCGGCCTGCGGCGCCGGGAGCGACTGCAACGCCGACGCGGACTGCCCGGGGGCGACCTGTCGCTCCATGACGGGCCCCGGCGGCGTGTGCACCTGCGTCGGCCCCGCCCCCGAGCCGCAGCGCAACTTCTGCGACGGGGGCGGCGGCCCGGGCGGTGGCTGCTGTGCCGACGCGGACTGTGCGGATCAGGGCCCCGGCGCCGTCTGCCAGGCCGAGGGCTACAACGCGCTCGATGGCTACTGCGGCGGCGCCGCCCCGCCCGACTGGAACGCTTGTCGGGTGGACGGCTGCGCGCAGGACGCGGACTGCGGCAACGCCGACTTCGTGTGCGTGCCGCGCGGGGCCTATGCCCACCGCTACGCCGTGTGCGCCCGGGTGGCCTGCCGCACCGACGCCGACTGTGGCGCCCGGGCGGGGGGCGTCTGCTCGCCCTTCTTCACCCGTTGCCGCAGCGACGGCTTCTTCTGCCGCTACCCCGACGATCCCTGCACCACCGACCAGGACTGCCAGGGCAACGAGCCCATGAGCTGTGTGCCCAACGCCAACGGCCAGGGCACCCAGTGCGTGGTGGATCTGCCGGCGCCGTAGCCGCTCCCCCTTCGGCTCAGGGGGCCTCGCAGCGGTCGCGCCAGGCGAACACCTGCTCGGCGCGGGGCGGCCAGGCGGCGGCCAGGCCGTAGCGGTTGTCGGCCTCTTCGCAGTCCGGCCACTTCTCGACCGTGGGCCAGTCGCCGCGGCTGAACTTGTAGTCGAACCACTCGCCCCGTGGCGCGCGCAGGGTGCCCGCGGCCGTGCCGTCGGCCTGCCACGCCAGGGGGTGATGGACCTGCCAGCCGTCCACGCTGCTGGCGATGTGCACGGGCCGGTCGCGGGGGGTGTCCTCGGGCACCTGCACCTCGAAGGGCACCTCGACCCACGCGGGCTCGGGGCCTTGGGCGGCGCCCGTGATCACCAGGGTGAAGGCGGCGACGTCCGGCACCGTGAGCCACAGGCTGCGGTCCTGGGGATCGTGGCGCACGTCGGCCACGGGCAACCCGTCGAGGGTCACGGCGGTCGGCGGTTGGTCCAAGGGGCGGATCCGCAGGTGCAGCGGGCCCGCCGGCGGGGCGTCGCCCGCGGCCGAAAGGCTGAAGCCGTCGGCGCGGGGCGAGAGCACGTACTCGATGTGGCCCACGGCCTCGCCGCCACCGTCCAAGACTCGCGTCTGGCGGGTGGGCGTGGGGCCCGGGAACAGCTCCAGCGTCAACGGGCCCGCGGCCTCGGCGGCGCTGCGGGCCGCGGGGCCGGTGGGCACGATGGCGCCCTCACGCAGGAAGAGGGGCAGCGCCGCCAGGCGCACCGACGGGGTGATGCGGGCAGGCCCCTGGATCACCCGGCCGCTCCACCAGTCCAGCCAGCGGCCGGGGGGCAGGTCCAGGGGTCGGTCGGTGGCCCCCTCGGCCAGCACAGGCGCAGCCAACAGCCAGGGGCCCAGCAGGGCCAGGTCGTCGGCGGGCGGGTGCTCGGGGAAGTGCCAGGCCACAGGGCGCAGCACGGGCGCGCCGGTGGCGTGAGCGGCGTCGAACAGGCCCTCCAGGTAGGGCAGGAGGCGCACCCGGAGCTGCAGGAAGGCGCGGCTGATGGCCAGCACCTCGGGGCCGAACATCCAGGGCTCCTGGCCGGCCACGCCTGAGGTGAAGTGCCCGCGCATGAAGGGGCTGATGACGCCCAACGCCATCCAGCGGGCGAAGAGCTCGGGGCTGGCGCCCCCGCTGTAGCCGCCGATGTCGGTGCCCGTGAACGGCTGCCCCGAGAGGCCCACGCCGAGCATCATGGGCAGGCTCTCGGCCAGCGCCCACCAGGCGCTGGGGGCGTCGCCGGTCCAGTGCCCGGCCACGGCCTGCGTGCCCGCGAAGCCGGCGCGGCTGAGCACGAAGGGGCGCTCGCCGGGGCGCGCGGCCCGCAGCCCCTCGGCGGTGGCGCGGGCCTGTTGCAGCGCGTAGACGTTGTGGCCCTCGGCCATGGTGGTGGGGCGGCCGTCGCCGGCGAGGGGGATCGCGTCGTCGACGGTGGCTTCGCCGCCGCTCTCGGGGAACAGGGTCGGCTCGTTGACGTCCAGCCAGATGCCGTGCACCCCGCGCTCGGCCAGCGCCTGCACCTGGGCCGCCCAGAAGGCCCGGGCGGCCGGCAGGGTGAAGTCGGGCCACGCCGACTCCCCGGGCCACGCCTGCCCCGTGAACAGGCGGCCGTCGGGCCAGCGCAGCAGCAGGCCCTGGTCGCGGGCGGCTGTGAACACGGGCCAGCCCTCGTCCACCTTCAGGCCCGGATCGGCGATGGCCACCGTGCGGACGCCCAGCGCGGCCAGGTCGCCGACGAGGCCCTCCGGATCGGGGAAGTACTCGGGATCAAAGGTGAAGCTGCGAAAGCCGTGCATGTGCTGGATGTCGAGCCACAGGGCGTCCACGGGCAGGTCGCGATCGCGGAAGCCGTGGGCGATGGCGCGCACGGTGGCGGCGTCGGGCCAGCCCCAGCGGCTCTGGTGGTAGCCCAGGGCCCACCGCGGCGGGCGGGCGGGGCGGCCGGTCAGCGCGGTGAAGCCGTCGAGCACGCCCGCCAGGTCGGGGCCCGGCAGAAGGTACAGGTCCAGCTCGCCGCCTGCGGCGCGAAGGGTCACTGCGTCGGGGGCGGTGGCGTCCAGGGTGCTGGTGAAGGCGTTGTCCAGGAACACACCCAGGGCGCGGCCGGCGCCGTCCACGCGCTGGTAGAAGGGCACACACAGGTACAGCGGGTCCTGGCCGGGCCCGTAGCCGCCGAAGTCCGGGTCGTAGGCGTCCACCCCGCGGCAGGTCAGGGTGCGCCCGCGGCGGTCCAGGGCGCCGCCGCGGGCCCCGAAGCCGAACAGGCGGGTGTCGGGGGGCAGAGCCGCGGTGGTGGCCCCGGGCGTCGGCGGCGTCTCGGTCCGCAGCACCGCCCCGTCCACGTCGGTCAGGGTGGTGCCGCAGTCGGCGTGGACGGTCAGGGCCCAGCCATCGGTACAGAGGACGATGGCCTCGCCGTCGGCCCGGGCCACTCCGTGCGGCGCGACGGGCCAGGCGTCGGCGGGCACGGCCCACGACCGCGAGGGCGGCGCGTCGGCGGCGTGGCGGCGCAGGCGCACGCCCGCGGGCCCCGGGGTGACGGTGAGGACATGATCGGCGCACGGGACGGTGAGGGGGCTCGCCGCCAGGGTGGCGCCGGGGGGGCAGGCGGCGAACGGGGGGCCGCTGTCGGCCGGATCCTGGTCAGCGGCACCCTGATCGGCCGGGCCCTGGTCGACGGCGTCCTGATCCGCTGGGCTGGCGTCGGTGGGGCCGCGATCCGCGGCGCCCGTGTCGGCGAGGGCGGCGTCGCCGCCGGGCTGGGCCGTGGGGGCCTCGGCGCCCCCGGGATCACAGCCCAGGAGCGCGAGCGCCAGCGCCCAGCGTCGCATGTCAGCCGTCGCCCAGATCGGCGCCCAGGTCCCGCAGCAGCTTGATGAAGTCGCGCGGCGGCTGCAGCTCGATGCGGGGCTGGCCGCCCTCGTCCTGGGCCGCCTGGAACACGTAGGGCAGCTCCACCCAGTCCTCGTCGCGGCGCCAGTACACCTTCGGCGACAGGGGATCGGGGTACTCCTGGTGAAGCTGGCGGGCGATGGAGGCCATCCAGCCGTAGGCGCCGGCGGCGCTCTTGTCCTTCAGGGGGTGGAACAGCGCGCCGTGACGGCTGGGGAAGGCCAGCAGCACGCCGTGGGGCCACGCCTCGCCCTCTTCGGGCTCGTGCTCGGCGGCCCAGGCGCTGACGAAGAAGCCGTTGCCCACGATGAGCTGGCCCTCGACGCCGGGCATGGCCTCGACGGTCTGGACCTGCACGGCCTCGGTCTCGCGCACGTGCGCCAGGCCGTAGGCGATGGCGTCCTCGGCGTCCTCCACGTGGCCCTTCCAGGCGGCCAGGTGGGCCTTGGGCACCGTGTGCTCGAAGCCGCCGTGGTCGTACATGAGCACCGCCACCAGCCCGGGGGCGAAGTCGGCGGTGACCATGGCGCTGCGGTCCAGGTTCATGCCCTCGACGTACTCGGTGCTGAAGAACTGAGTCTTCAGCAGGCCCTTGGCCTTCGCCCAGCCCGGCCCCTCGGCGTCGGCGGGCGGTGCGGTGGGGGCGGGGCGATCCTCGGGCATGGCCGGCTCGTCGGCGGCCTCGTGCAGGGTGCTGCGGCCCAGGCGGGCCATGAGCAGGTCGTCCACCTCGCGGCGGCGCGCCTCGGGATCCTCGGTGGCGGCCAGCCGGTCGGCCACCTTGAAGAAGCTGACGGTCACGTCGCGCTTGGGCATGCGCACGGTCATCGCGCCCATGCGCAACGTCTTCGAGAGCTGGGGGATGCCCCGCCGCTCCAGGTCGCTCTGCAGCCACTCGATGAAGTCGTCGAAGCGGGCCTTGGTCTCGAAGGCGCGCGCCCAGCGGGGGGGCTTGGGCTCGCCGCCGCCCCCGAAGATCTTTCCGAACAGTCCCATGGCTCCTCCCGCGGTGCGGCGCGCAGTCTCGTCAGCCGCACCGCCCGGCGCAAGGCTGTCACTCGGGGGCGGCCCACAGGGCCATGGGGGCCTCTTGCAGCAGCGGGTGCCGCACGGGGGTGTCGGGGGTGAGCACGAAGCGGGTCTGCCCTTCGGCGGGCACCTTCAGGGGCGCCTCGGCCTCCAGGGCCACCCGGCGGCCGTTCAGGTCCACCTCGAAGGTCACCCGGCCGCGCCGGCCCTCGTCGTCCAGGCCCACGTCGATCTCGGCGCTGGCCTGGCCGGGCAGCAGCCGGTCGGGGCTCTGGTAGGTCTGGTTGCTGGTGGTCCAGCGCATGTTCTCGATGGTGACGCCGGGCACCTGGTTCTCGAAGACGAGGGTGGTGGGCTCACAGGCCACCAGGCCCAACAGCACGAGGGCGAAGAAGAGGGCGCGGTTCATGGGATCACCTCCGCGGCGTCCAGGCCGTGGGCCGTCAGGGTCAGGGCGCCCACGTGGGCGCTGGCGTCGCCGCGGGCGACGTGGAAGGGCAGCCAGTGCGAGAAGCTCAGCGCCACCCGGCGGCCCCCGGCGTCCTCCAGGATCACCTCGGCCACGCGGGCCACGTGATCGCCGGCGGCCAGGGTGCGGTCGAGCACGCTCAGCCAGGCGCGCACGTCATCGGGCGGGCTCTCCACCAGGGCGACGTCGTCGGTGAGGTGGGCCACCAGCAGCAGGCTGCGGGGCTCGGGCAGCAGCCGCCACCCCGCCACCGGGGGGGCCGAGGCGGCCTGCGGGGCCACGGCGAAGCGGCCCCAGGGCTGGCCGTCCACCTCGAGGGCCACGGCCACCACGTGCGCGGGATCCACCGAGGCGTCGGCGTGGGCGCCCAGGGGACCCTCCAGGCCCGCGGGCACGCGCAGGTCCAGGGTGAGCAGCAGCGTGTCCACCTGGCGCTCATCGGGGTTGGCCGTCACCGCCTCGCTGGGGGTGGGGGGGGGGCCCACGTCGCAGCCCGTCAGGGGGCGCGGCGAGGGCCAGGCTGAGCAGCAGTCGCTGGGTCTGGCCGAGCATGAGAGACCTCCGGTTCAGGTGACGAATCTGTCTCTGTTCAAAGGGCGTGCCATCGCCGCTGCCCCGCCCGGGCGGGGCTGCGGGCGCCGCCGTGAACCGGCGTTGACGGGGCGGTGTGACCGGGAGAAGGTGCGGGCATGTCGAGCACCGAGTCGCCGCTGAAGGCCTGGTGGGGTCCCCACGCGCTGCCCCCGCCGGGCGAAGGGCTCCACTGGCGCATTGGCCCTCTGAGCCTCTGGGTCCGCGCGTGGCCCGGCGGCTGGAGCGTGCACTGCGCCGACTCCGGGGATCCCGTGGACGAGGCGCTGATCGTGGCCGAGCCGGGCCTGGCGCCCCCTGAGGCCGACCGCATCCGGCTGGCTTCGGAGCGGCTGGGCGGCACCGTGGTGCTGGGCGCCCGCTGCCCCGACCGGGTCATCGCGGTGCGCCCCGAGATCGCGCTCACCGTGCTGCCGGGCGACCGGGTGACCCTGTTCGTGGGCACGGCCGTGTGGCTCACGCTGGGCACCGAGGCCGGTGAGGTGGTGCACGAGCTGCCCGTGTACCGCCCCACCGACTCCTGGCTGGGGCCCGACACCCGATCGGGGATCCTGGCCTACGCGGGCGCACGTCGGCCCGCACGGTGTTGGCGGATCTGCCGCCGCGGCCCGGTCGGGCGGTCACCCGCCTGACCCTGGTGAACAGCACCCGGCGGCCGCTGGCCTTTGAGCGGGTGGTGCTGCCCATGCCCTCGCTGGCGCTCTACGCCGATCCGGATCACCGGCTGTGGACCGATGACGTGACCTACGAGCTCAGCGCCGATCCCGAGGGCACGGTGCGCACCGCGCCGCCCGGCTCACACCCGCGCATGAGCCCCCGCGCGAGACCAGCGAGGGCAGCGCCTTCCGCCGCGCCTGGGAGGCCCTCTTCCGGTGAACGCATGAACGATCTCATCCAAAGCGCCTGGGCCTGGCTGAACAGCCCCACCGCCGATCGCTACTGGCAGTCGGCGCTCATCCTGGTGAGCGGGATCTTCATCACCCGCTGGATCACCCGGGCCGCCGGCGCCCTGGTGGAGCGCCACCGTGGCGCCAACTCGGCCATGATCACCCGGCGGCTGCTCACCTATGGCCTGTACAGCCTGGTGGTGCTCAGCGTGCTGCAGCACCTGGGCTTCAAGCTCAGCGTGCTGCTGGGCGCGGCGGGTGTGCTGACCGTGGCCGTGGGCTTCGCCGCCCAGACGTCCGCCAGCAACCTCATCGCGGGCTGTTCCTGATGGCGGAGCGGCCGTTCCTGGTGGGCGACGTGGTCGAGGTGGACACCGTGCTGGGTGACGTCATCAGCATCGATCTGCTGAGCGTGAAGCTGCGCACCTTCGACAACCTGCTGGTGCGCATCCCCAACGAGACCATGGTGAAGGCCCGGCTCACCAACTACACCCACCACCCCATCCGGCGGGTGGAGATCCCCTTCAGCGTCGCCTACTCGAGTGATCTGCCGAAGGTGAAGGCGGTGCTCGAGGAGGTGGCGTACCACCACCCCCACGCCTTCGACGAGCCCGAGCCGGTGATCCTGTTCCAGGCCTTCGGGGCGTCGAGCATCGATGGCGTGTTCCGGGTGTGGTGCCAGCGGGCGCAGGTGCTGCAGGTGCGCTCCGAGCTGGTGGTGCGCATCAAGCAGGCCTTCGACGCCGCGGGCATCGAGATCCCGTTCCCCCAGCAGGTGGTGCATCACATGGGGGCGCCGCCGTTGCGGGAGAGCCCCGCCGGGGCCTGACGGGCGGCCTGATGCCCGCCCCGGGCGGGGCGGGGAGGGCCCGCAGCTCAGCGAGGCTCAGACGCTGAGGGACTCGCGCTGGACCAGCCAGCCCAGCTCCTCGGCCTTCTCGACCATGTCCTCGTCGCCCTTATCGAACACGATGGACAGGCCTTCGCAGTTCTCCAGCAGCTCGAAGTCGTTCATCGAGTCGCCCAGGGCCAGCACGGGGCTGCGGCCCACGGTGTCCAGGAACATCTCCAGCTTGCCCTCGCCAATGGGCCACGGCTCCTCGGGGCGGTCGGTCATGCTGCCGCCCTGGAGCTGCAGCTCGATGCCCAGGCAGCGCTCTTCGGGGAAGTTCAGCCGCCGGGCCAGGGCCCGCAGCACGTACTGGTTGCTGCTCGAGACGATCCAGGTCTGGAAGCCGTAGGCGTCCAGGGCGCGCAGCAGGTCGATCATCTCGTGATAGACCCGGATGCCGGTGGGCACCACCATCCCGTGGAACGGCGGACCGTGGGCGATCTCCTCCTGACCCAGCGAGCGGTCGAGCTCGTAGTCCAGGACCTCCTCCACCAGATCGGCCACCGTGCGCTCGTGCAGGCCCTTCAGCATGCGCGCGGCGAACAGGTAGGCCTGCTCGCGGTCGGTCTCGCGCAGGGTCTCGTAGACGCCGATGAGCCCGGCCCGGTAGCGCCGGTACGCGGCGGTGTCCATCACCTCGCCGTCCGAGCGGCCGGCCACGGCCTTGTAGGCGGCCTGGATGGCGTCGCGGCCCATCTTGTCGGGCACGATGTGCCAGAAGCCCCGATCGGTCTTCAGCCGGCGCCGGGTGACCATGAAGCGCAGCATGGCCTCGCCGATGTCGTGGTGGATCAGCGTCTCGTCGCAGTCCATCACCACCAGCGGGGGCTGGGCGGGGTTGTAGTCGGGGCTGTCGACGCCGTGCTTGCGGATCAGCTCGGTCAGCGCGGCGTGGATGTGGGGCTCCCAGGCACCCAGCTGGAGGATGCTCTCGTCGTGCTCGGACTGGCTCATGTCACCATCGCGGAGTGCTGGACCGCGCCGCCGCGGAGGGGCGCGGGCAGGATGGACGCCCGGACCAGGTTGGCCGGGGCGAAGGGATCTGAAGGGGGTGGGGCACTGGCGCTCAGCGCCGGCGCCGGCGGGCCAGCAGGGGCAGGCCCAGCAGCAGGGCCCAGGCCCAAGGGGTGCCGCGGCCGGGATCGGCCGAACAGCCCCCGCCTCCGCCGCCGCCGCCCGAGCTGCCCATGTCGGCGTTCGGGGTACCACCCATGTCCAGGGCCGGCTCTTCGCCGCCCATGTCGGCCTCGCCTGTGGCCATGTCGACCTCGCCCATGGCCATGTCGGGCTCGTCGCCGCCGCAGTTCAGGCCGGTGATCTCGTGCTCACGGGCGTAGGCGCCGCTGCCCTGGGGGCTGAACTCGAAGGTCTTGCCGTTGGTGCGGAACACCGCCGCGCTCATGCGGGCGTGCAGGCGGGTGAGGAAGCTGGCGCCCGAGGCGCTGCGCAGGTTCTCGAGGCCCTCGTCCTGGAAGGTGGTGTTGTCCACGGCGCCGGCGAACTCGGTGACGAACACCTGGGTCTGCAGCGGGGCCACCTGGGCGTCGAACTGGGCGCGGTAGTCGGTCTGGTTGGGGCCGGTGAAGGCCATGGCCCCGAAGTCCAGCTCGCGGGTCATCAGGTTGCCGTTGGCCCGCCCGCTGTCGAGGGTGAAGAACACCAGATCGGCCACGCCCTCGGGGATGGCGGTGGCGATGGGCCGGGTGCCCACCCGCAGGGCGCCGGGGCCCTCGGGCCACGTCACGCTGATGATGGGATCGAGCTTCTGCGTGCCCAGGGCGGCGGTGTCGATGTGCACCGCGATGAACATGTAGTTCTGGTTCAGGGTGTCGTCGATGGCGGCCTGCAGGGCCTCGTCGACGGTGTAGCCGCGGGTGGTGGTGAGGAACTCGGTGAGCTCGCCGGCCTCGACCTCGGCGGCCTCGAACACCCGCCCGGTGAGGCCACCCGCGGGCACGGGGCCCCACTCGTCGGCCTGCCGCTCGTTGGCGCGGGCGCCGGTGGGCATGCCGTCGCAGACGCCGTCCAGCACGGGGTGGGTGGTGTCGCTGAGCTCGTCGAGCACCGCCTGGCTGGCGGGGGACGCGGTGACGTTGTTGTCCCGCGCGTTGGGCACGTTGGGCACGGCGATGAGCCAGACGAAGTCGGCGGGGGTGCCGGCGTACTTCACCTGGGTGATGAGCTCCACCCGGTCGGCGTGGCGGACCAGGAGCGAGCGCGAGGCCTCCATGGCGATGGTGGAGCCGTCGGGCCCGACGAAGGTGCCCACGGCCCCGGCCGGGGCCACCGACAGGGCGGCCAGGCAGGCGCCCGCCACCAACCGCTTCAGTCCACGCATGTCGCTCGCCCTCCCTGTCCTCGCCGGACGTGGCCTCAACAGATTCGCGCAAGGTAGGACGGGCCCGGGTTGGCGTCAACCACGCCACCCGTGGGCCTCAGTCCGCCAGCCGGTGCTGGAACAGCGCAGGCCCGTCCGCGCCGTCGGCGATCCAGGCCACGCGGTCGGGCCCCGCGGCCAGGTCGTCGGGGTGGACGGCGCCGGCGAACAGCGCCGCGCTCACGCCCGTGCCCAGATCGGCGTGGCGCAGGACCCCGGCCCCCTCGTCGATCCACACCACGTGATCGCCCACCACCCGCGGCGCTCGGTGCGGCCCGGGGCTCGCGGTGATCTGGAAGCCCGTGCGGGCGCTGCCGGTCAGGGGGACGGCCCACAGGGCCTGCTCGCCCAGGGCCCACACCGCCCAGCGGGCGCCCGCGGCCGGGGGACCGCTGGGGCGCACGGGCACCAGGCCGTCATCGAAGGCGGCGCCCTGCCACAGGACGCCCTCGGCCTGCCCGCCGACCCACTGCCGGGCCGCCCACCGCTCGGGGCCGAGGGGCACCGGATCGCTCAGGGCCAGCTCGGGGGCCACGTCGCGCACGCCGCGCTGACCCCGGTCGTGGCGCTTCAGCAGTGGGCGCTCGCCCACCACGGCGTGCCACATCAGCAGGTCGTCGTGCACTGCAGGGCGCCCCGGGGTGCTCTGCCCCGTCAGGTCGAAGGCCTGGTCGGTGTCCAGGGCCCAGACGCTCGCGCGGGGACAGTGAGCGGGGCCGTCGGCGGGGGCCAGGCAGGGCTCGGGGGTCGTCAGCCAGGCCACCAGGCTCGCGCTGCAGGCGGGGTGGGCCGCGGGGATGTCCGACGTGGCGGCTTCGATGGGGCCGGCCTGCCAAGCGCCCGCGCCGTCCTCCGTCAGCCGCCACAGGGCGTCGTCGACCACCACCACCAGCTCGCCGCTGCCACACACCGCCGGGTGACGCGGGCCTGCGCCCAGGGCCAGCGGCACCTGGCAGGCTTCGTCCACCTGGCCGTCGCAGTCGTCGTCTTCGCCGTCGCAGATCTCGCCCGCCGCGGGCGCCTCGCTCTGGCCGGCGGCGGAGCTGCACGCGCGCCCCGGGGCCCCATCGGCCGCGCACTCCCAGACGCCCTGCCGGCCGCAGGCGGTGCAGTCCCCGCCCAGGTCCAGCCCCTCGTCCACGGCGCCGTCGCAGTCGTTGTCCAGACCGTCGCAGCGCTCCGAGGCGCCGGGCCAGACGGCCGGGCGGCTGTCGTCGCAGTCCAGCAGCCAGCCGGCCAGCGGGGGGTCGAGCGGGGTGTCGCAGCGGGCCGGGGCGCAGTCGCCGTCCACGTCCTCGCAGGTCAGGTCCAGGGCGGCCACCAGGGCGCAACGTTCGGCGGGCAGGGCCGGCGGCTCGGTGCAGCCCAACCCCGCGATGAGCTGGGCCGGCGGCGGACAGTCGGGGGTCATGTCGGGCCGGTCGGGCCGCGGGCCCTGATCGAAGCAGGGGCCCCCGTCGCACACGCCGATGCCCGACAGGCTGTCGTCGCAGCCCGCCAGGGCGGCGATCAGGGCCAGCGCCGCCCGCCAGCCGGCCCCGGGCTTCACGGCAGCGCCTGCCGCCGTAGCGCGCCCTCGCCGTCGATCCAGATCACCGCCTCGGGCCCGACGCCTCGCTGATCCCGGGCGGGCAGGGGCGACACCAGCGGTCGCGCCACCCCGGTCTGCAGATCCAGGCGCATCAGGGCGCCGGCGCTCTCGTCGGCCCACAGCAGCCCATCGCCCCGCAACGCCACGGCGCGGTGCGGCCCCGGGCTGGTGGTGGGCTGGAACCCCACGGCCGGCTCGCGGCTCAGATCCATGACCCACAGGCCGGCCCCTGCGTCGTAGGGCCACGCCAGCCAGTCGTCGTTCGCGGCGGGGGGCTCGGCGGCGCCGGGCTGGAGATCCAGGGCCGGATCAAGCCCCGCCGCCAGCCAGGCCACGCGGGGGACACCGGCGATCCACTGGCGGGCCACGACCCCGTCGGCCACGGGCGCCGGATCGCTCAGGGCCAGCCCCGGCTCAGGACGGGTCAGCCCGACCTCACCGGGGGCGTGGCGCACCAGGCCCGGCACGCCCTCGATGACCACGTGCCACCACAGGCTGCCCTGGCCGTCGAAGGCCAGCCCTGCGGCGGCGGTGGGCCCGGTGAGATCCACCGGCCCGTCGGCGGTGAGGCGGACCACCGAGGTGCCCACACACCGCTCGGGGCCGTCGACGGGGGCGGTGCAGTCGCCGCCCGCCAGCCAGGCGGCCTCGTCGCCTGCACACACCAGGTGATGGGCCGGGAGGGCGCCCGCGGCGGACACGACCTGGGCGGCCCAGGCGCCGTCCTCGCCGGCGTCCAGGCGCCAGACGGCGCCCTCCGCCACCACGAGCGCCCGCTCGCCGCCACAGTCCACGGGCCAGCTCAGGGCTCCGGGCGGGCCGGCCAGGGCGCAGCCCTCGTCCACGGCGCCGTCGCAGTCGTTGTCGAGGCGGTCGCAGGCCTCCGCCGGGAACTCCAGGGCGCCGCTCTGCCCGGGGGCGCTCGAGCAGGCCAGGCCGCCCTCGGACACGCCGCGGGCGCACTCCAGCTTGCCGGGCTCGCCGCACGCGTCGCAGCCGCGCCCGATGTCGGCGAAGTCCTCGTCGGTGGCGCCATCGCAGTCGTCGTCCAGCTCGTTGCAGGCTTCGGCGGCGTCCGGGCGCACACTGGGCCGGCTGTCGTCGCAGTCGGTGAGCCGGTCGGCATAGGGCGCCAGGGCGGCGGGGAAGGCGCAGCCCGGGGCTACGAAGCAGTCGCCGTCGGCGTCCACGCACTCGGGCAGGTGGGTGGCCACGAAGGGGCAGACGGCCGCCCGCACCGGCTCGGGGGCGGTGGCGCAGCCCGTGGGCAGGTCCAGCGCGCCCCCAGGGCAGGCCGGGCCCGCCTCGTGGTCGGGGGCGCCGCCGGCCGGCTCGAAGTCCGCCGCCGAGCACGCCACCTGGCCCAGGCTCAGCGCCAGGGCGAAGAGGGGGCCGCGCGGGCTCACGGGGTCACCTCGGGCAGCGGCTGGTGTTGCACCCGCCACTGGCCGTAGCCGTCCTGCTCGGCCCAGATCAGCCGCCCGCCGCCCACGGTGGGGTGCCGGGCGCTCAGCGGGTTCGCCGTGCGGCTGCGGCGGCCCGGATCGGCGGCCCACAGGGCCTCGACCACGTACAGGCCGGGCTGGTAGCGGGCGCTGGCCACCCAGCCCTCGCCGGCCACCAACTCCACCCGGTGCACCGGCGCGTCGGCGTCCAGATCCACCGGCCCGTCCACCAAGGCGTCGCGGTCCAGCCGCCACAGGTGCTGCTGCCCGTCGGCCGTCGCCTGCAGCCAGAACAGGGACCTGCCAGCGCTGTGCAGGCGGGCCTCGCGGTCGACGGCGCCCGCCAGGGGCACGGCGATCCGGGGGGTGCAGCCCGGCCCGCGGGCCACCACCAGCTCAGTGCGCCCGCGGGCGCCGCGCTCGAACCAGGCGGCCCAGTCGGCGCCCAGGGCGGGCCCCCACTGATCGGCGTCCCGTTGGCGGCACTGCGACAGGCCCCCGGCTCGCTTGAGCACGACGCCGTCGCGGCCCAGATCCCGTTCCACCAGCGCCAGGTCGTCCCCGGCGGCCGCCGGCTGCCGCTGGGCGGCGGGGCGGGGCAGGGGGAAGGCGGCGGCCCCTGTGGTCAGGTCGACCCGCCGCACGTTGGGCGCGGCCGCGGCGTCGGGGTTGGGCGTGACGTGATACAGCGCCGCGCCGGCCACGACGGGCTCCACCTGGGTGGGCAGCAGCGTCAGGGTCTGGGGCTCGGCGTCGGGGTGGGCCCGCGCCACCAGGGCCAGGCCGCCCTCGGCGGGCGCCAGCCACACCACGCCGGCCGCGGTGCAGAAGGCCCAGGGCGCTGCGCCCGCCGCAGGCGCCAGCTCCGTCAGGGCCGCCGGCCCCGCCTCCGTGAAGCATGTGGGCGCCGGCCGCGCGGCGTCCATGGCCAGGTCCGGGCCCGCGTCGACGGCCAGATCAGGGCCGGCGTCCTCGGCGCCGACGTCCTGGTCCATCTCGACGGTGCCGCCGGCGCCGCCTGCGCCCCCTTCGCCGCCGGCGCCGTCGGGCTGGGGCAGGGCCGGCCCACGGGCCACGCAGCGGCGGGCCACCAGATCGCACCGCTCGCGCAGGGGGTCCAGGCAGTCGGTGTCGACGGCACACTCGGCGCGCTCGGCGCCGTCGTCGAAGAACAGCGAGCAGCCGGCGAGGGCGGTCAACAGCAGGGGCCACAGGGTTCGCATCGTGCCCCTCACCGCAGCAAGAACCAGACCAGCCCCACCGCGGCGGTGGTGAGCCCGATGCCGAGCAGCACGTCGGCGGTGAGCGCCTGGTCGTCGCGCTCGGCGAACAGATCGTCGAGCCGGCGCCGGTCCACCGCGGGCGAGGTGTAGCCGTCGATGTCGCGCTGGGTGGCCAGCGCCTGGGCCCCGGCCACCAGACCCCCGGCCGCGATCAGCCCGCCCACCGCCAGCGTGATCTGCGGGCCCGGCCCGTCGGGCGCGGCGGCGCGGGCCGGCCCCCCGGGCGTGCGCCGCCAGCGCACCTCCAGCGGCAGCGGCGCGCAGCCTCGGGGATCGCCGCAGGTCGGCACCACGAACTGGCCCAGCGTGAGCCCGAGCCCGGGGGCGGTGGCCTGGTAGACGTGGCGCCCCGGCGGCAGGTGGAAGCCCGCGGGGTCCACCGCCTGCTGGGCCACCACCAGCCGGCTGATGGCGACGGGCGCCTCGGTGCCGTCCAGGCCCTGGGCCGTCAGGGGGTGGGGGGCCGTGATCCGGGCCGCGTGCCGCGCGTCCGCGCAGCCGGTGGGGCGCGGCACGGCCACCGCCACGGGGGCGGGGTGGGGCCCCTCGGGCCACAGGGTGACAGTGCGCGGCCCCCAGGGGCCCGGGCCGGCGCCCGCCAGGGGCACGCCGGGGGGCTCGGTGGTGACCTCCAAGCTCACCGGGCAGCGGCGCAGCGCCACCTGGATGGGCCCCCCCTCGGCGGGCAGGGCGACCCGCGCCGCGAGGTAGCCGGGGGCCTGGACCGTCACTGTGCCGCCGCCCCGCAGCCCCTCCACCGGGATGGGCCCCTCGGGGCCCACCAGGGCCACACCGTCCACGGCCGCGCCGTCATCGGTGACGGTCAGGGTCACGGGGCACGCCTTGCCGGGCACGGCCACGGCGCCGCCGCCCAGGGTGACGCCTTGGGGCGGCGCGGCGCACCGGCCCACGCGGCCTAGGCGCCAAGGCCCGGGTCGCAGGGTCAGCCGGTGGCTGCCGGCGGGCAGCTCGAGCTCGATGGGGGCCTCGCCGTCCAGCGGCGGCGCCAGGCGCACCGTCCCCCCGGGGCTGTTCAGGGTCACCGGGCGTGCCCCCGCCGCGGCGGGCCAGCCGGGGGCGTCGGGCACGCGGGCCCACGCGTTGTCCAGCCGGGCGGCGGCCCGCTTCTCGGCCATGGCGGCGGGGGCCAGGGCCTGGGCGGTGACCAGGTGACGCACCGCTTGCCAGGCGTGGTGGGCGCGGTCCGCCGCCGGTCGACTCAGGAAGAAGGCGGCCGAGCCGGCCACGTAGTGGGCGCAGGCGCGGGCGGCAGGCGTGCCCTCCGCTGCGGCGGCCTGCGCCTCGGCGAGCACGGCCGGCCAGTCAGCGGGGCCGGCGGCGTCCAGGCGGGTGAACAGGGCGGTGTGGGTGGGGGGCAGGGGGCCCTCGCAGGGGTGCGCCCACGCGGCGGCGCTAAGGCCGAACGCGACAGCGAACGCGGCGAGTCGCCCCATCGTCTCCCCCCTCCGCCGAGCCCACCGTCAGGGTGAGCCGCAGCGCCTCATGGGCCCCCCGGGCCGTGCGCAGCGCCCGGGCCAGCGCCGCGGGGCAGCGGGGCCCCTGGCACTGGCCCTGATCGTAGCCGGGCGTCAACCACTCGGCTGTGAACAGCCGTTCACCCCCGGCGGCGCCCCCACAGTCCACCTGGCCCCACACGGGCCCGTCGGCCACCGGGAACAGGGTGCCCAGGCCGCGCAGGTCGACGCGAGGGGGCCGCGCAGCGCGCAGGGCCGCCCAGCCGTCGGCGGCGATGGTCAGCCCATCGGCGGCGGGGGTCAACCGCGCCGGATCCAGGCGCCGGCCCAGCCAGGCGCGGCCCCCGGCGTCCAGCCGAGTCCAGGCGTCGGCGGGATCATCGTCCGTCAGCCCGGCCCAGGCTGCCGCCGCCGCGAAGCGAGCGGCCGGCGTCCCCCCACGAATCTGCAGCCCGGCCGCGTCGGAGGTCACCTGCACCGCGCTCAGGTCGGCGGGCCAGCGGGCCGGAGCCCGCAGCGCGCCCGCCTCGGGCGAGCGGGCGTCCGCGGGGGCGGCGTCCGTGGGGCGGCGTCGGGCGCGGCCGCGTCGCGGGGACGGCATGAGGCCGGGCGTCCACCGTTGCGGCCGGGGCAGGGGCGGGCGATGGGCCGGGCCACAGCGCCCAGCCGGCGCCGGCCAGGGCCACCAGCCCGGCCACCAGCCAGGGCCGGCGACTCGTGGGCATGGCCAGCGCCTCCGTGGGCGGGGCGCTCGGGCCCACGGTGGCGTCCAGCGCGCCCTCGGACAGCCGGTCCAGGGCCCGGGCCACCTCGCCGGCGTCAGCGGGCCGGGCCGCCCGATCCAGCGCCAGGCACTGGTCCACCAGAGCGCACAGGGGGGCCGGCAGGTCGGGCGCCACCTCGGCCAGCGGCCGCACGCCCCGGTCCAGCAGCACCGCGAAGATGGCCTGCTGCGATTCGCCCGGGTTCGCGCGCACGCCCGACAGGCACTCGTAGATCACGGCCCCCAGCGCGTACACGTCGGCCCGGGCGTCCACCCGCTCGCCCTTGAGCTGCTCGGGGGGCATGTACTGCAGCGTGCCCATCATCCGGCCCGACTGGGTGTGCACCTCGGGCTGCGCCAGCTTCGCCAGCCCGAAGTCCAGCAGCTTCACGAAGTCGTCGGCGTCGCCGCGGCGCACCAGCATGATGTTGTCGGGCTTGAGATCGCGGTGGATCACTTGCCGCCGGTGGGCCTCGGCCAGGGTCTGTGCCACCACCCGCCCCACGCGCAGCGCCTCGGCCCGGGGCAGCGCGCCACCCGCCAGCCGGTCGCCCAGGGTCACCCCGTCCAGCAGCTCCATCACCAGGAAGGGCTCGCCGCGCACGGGGTCGTGGCCCACGTCGAACACCCGCACCACGTGGTGGCTGGTCTCGGCCAGCGCCTGGGCCGCCCGCGCCTCCTGGATCATGCGGGCGCGCAGCCCGGCGGCCTCTTCCTCGGGCAGGCCCTCGGGCAGCTTCAGCACCTTGATGGCCCGCTGCACCTTCAGCCGGGTGTCCTCGGCCAGGTAGACCTCGCCCATGCCGCCCTGGCCCAGCCGCTTGAGCAGGCGGTAGCGCCCGCTGTCCAGGGCGTCGCGGCCGGCGATGGCGGCGCCGCAGGCGGGGCAGAAGGCGGCGGTGGGGTCGTCCACCTCGGCCCCGCAGGCCGGGCAGCGCCGCGCCGCCGCGGCGGGCAGGCGGGGCAGCACGGTGGCGCCCAGATCCCCCGCGGCCCACCCGCCGACGCCGGCCGCGGCCGCCGCCAGATCGCCCGCATAGACGGGTCCTGCGTCCAGCAGCCGCCTGGCCACCGCCCCGAGCAGGGGGCTGGGCCCCTGACGGTTCTCGGGCTCGGCGCGGGCCCCCACCGCCCACCCGACGGACGCTGCGGCGCTCGGCGACGCGGGGCAGTCCAGGATCACCCCGGCGCTGCGCGGGAGCTCCGCGAGCAGCTCCTCCAGCGCCAGGCCCGTGCGCTCCAGCCGGCTGGCCCGTGCGTCCCGGGGCAGAAAGGCCCCGTCCCGCACGGCGCCCGACAGCAACAGCAGCGGCGGCTGCGGGCTGGCGGCCAGCCAGCTCAGGCCCTCCAGCAGGTTCGCCAGCAGGGGCCGGTGGCGATCGTCGGGGGCGTCGTCCAGCAAGGCGCGGACGCGGGCGCCGCCCTCGTCCAGCCGCTGCGCCAGCCGGCGGAGCACGGGGGTCACCCCGGGGTGGTCGGGCAGGGCCGGATCCAGCCAGGCGCGCGCGCCGACAACGAGGGCCCTGCGTTCGGTCATGGGGCGGACGCTACGGGATGGGCGCCCGGGCGGGCAAACTCGGCTAGCATGGCCGGATGAGCGCGCTGGATCTCCGCACCGTCATCGAAGGCGTCGGCGCCCGCCTGCTGGCGCTGCTGCAGGCCGCCGACGACCGCAGCGAGCCCGTGGTGCGGCAGGCCTCGCCCGACACCCTGGCCCTGGCCTTCCAGGCGGCCGGGGCGGGCCTGCCCATCGACCGCGATCAGGCCCCCACGGGCACCCCCGCCTTGCTCGCCGCCGTCGACGAGGTGCTGCGCTGGAGCGTGCGGACGCTGCACCCGCGCTTCTTCAACCAGAACTTCGCCGGGGCGGATCCCGTGGCCGTGCTGGGCGACTGGGTGGGCGCCGCGCTGAACACCACGCAGGCCACCTTCGAGGCCGCGCCCGTGTTCACCCTCATGGAGCGCGAGGTCATCGCGGGCCTCGCCGCCCGCGCCGGCTTCGCCACCCACGAAGGCCTGTTCCTGCCGGGCGGCAGCATGGCCAACCTCCACGCGCTGCAGCTCGCCCGCTGGCGCGCCCAGCCCGACAGCCTGCGCACGGGCAAGGTGCCAGGCCGGCTGGTGGCCTTCACCAGCGCCGAGGCGCACTACTCGCTGGGCAAGGCCATGGCCCTGCTGGGCCTGGGCAGCGACAACCTGGTGGCCGTGCCCACCGGCCCGGACGGCGGCATGGACGTGGTGGCGCTCGACAAGGCCATCCGCCAGGCACGGCGGCGCCAGGAGCGCCCCTTCTTCATCAACGCCACCGCCGGCACCACCGTGCGCGCCGCCTTCGACCCTTTGCGGGATCTGGCCGACGTGGCCGACTTCCACGACCTGTGGCTGCACGTCGACGGCGCCTTCGGGGCCTCGGCCCTGTTCAGCGGCCGCGAGCGCCACCGCATGCGCGGCGTGGCCCGTGCCCACAGCCTCGCCTGGAACCTGCACAAGATGGTCGGTGCCACCCAGCAGTGCGCCGCGTTCCTGGTGCGCGAGCCTGGGCTGCTCGGGCGGGTGTTCGGCGGCGGGGCCGACTACCTGTTCCAACCCGACAAGCCCCACGCGGGCCTGGACAGCGGCGATCTCACCTACCACTGCGCGCGCCGGGTGGACGCTCTGAAGGCGTGGTTGCTGTGGAAGGCCCGCGGCGACGCCGGCCTCGGGGCCCGCGTGGAGCGCGCGGTGGATCTCGCTGAGCACGCCGAGGGGCGGATCCTGGCTGACGACCGCTTCGCCCTGGCCGCCGCCCGTGGCTTCACGAACGTCCTGTTCTGGTGGGTGCCGCCGGATCTGCGCCCGCTGGACCTGGAGGCCCCGGGCGTGGCCCCGCGGCTGCACCGGATCACCACCGCCCTGAAGGACCGCATGCAGCGCGACGGCCAGACCATGCTCAGCTACATGCCCCTGGGCGAGCGGCCCAACGCCCTGCGGCTGCTGTGCCTGAACCCGGCCACGACCCCGGCCGACGTCGACCACGTGCTGGCCCTCATCGACGGCTACGGCCAGGCGCTGCCCCGGCCGGTCTGACGGCGTCCCGATGCCTCAGCCCAGGGCGCGGCCGATCTCCGCCTGAATGACGCTGATGAGCGTGCCCTCGTTGACCTCGGGATCCCCGGCGTGGTGCAGCCCGATGACCTCCGCGCGGCCGTCGAAGACCGGCGAGCCGCTCATCCCCCGCAGGGTGGCGCTGCGGTAGGTCAGCCACTGCTGGCGCACCTCGTCCACGGTGCGCGGCGGCATCGAGAAGGCGCGCGCCCCGCCCTCGGGGTAGCCCACGGGCAGCGCCCGGGTGCGGCCGGTGAGCACGTCCCGCCGGCTCAGGGGCAGGGGCGCGACGGGCGGGGCGGTCGCCAACCGCAGCAGGCTGGCGTCCAGGTCGGTGTGGGGGGAGGACCAGATCACCTCAGCCACCGGGTGCTCGGCGACCAGGGCGTCATCGGCACCGAAGTGCGCGGCCACCAGCGCCGACGGCGGGCGGGCCCCCTTGGCCTGATCCACCGCCGCCTCGCTGCAGACGTGGGCGTTGGTCATCACCAGAATTTCGCCCTCCAACGAGGGGTGCAGCGCCTCGCCCGCCACCGCGAAGCCGGTGCCGTGCCCGCGAGCGGCCCCAGGCGCTTGCAGCCGCAGGACGCCAGGCAGGCGCTGGACCAACGCCACCAGCAGGGCGGTGGGGGCCAGGGTGTCGCCGTCCAGCACGACGAAGGTGGACGCGTCCTCCAGGTAGGGGCGCAGGCGCAGATCGAGCGCGCGGGCGTCGCCCCCGGCACGCACCCAGGCCTGCACCGCTGCGGCCGCGGAGGCCAGGGCGTCGCTGGCCAGCGCGGCCTCGGCGCGCACCCCCCACACCGCGGGCGTCGGCGTCGCGCCCGCGAGGGCTGCCAGCGCCGCCGCGCCGTCGGCACGGCCGGCGGGCACCGGCAGGGGCAGCGCCGGCAGGTTCCCGCCGGCTCGCACCTGCTGCGCCAGGCTCGTCAGGGGTCCCGGCGCCATCAGCGCCCCCCGAGCTTGAAGCGTGGCCGCTGCTCGGTGTGCTTGTGGTGTTGATGGTGCTCGTAGTGCAGCCGCAGGGTCACCCGCCCCGCCGGCGCGAAGATCACCTCGCCCAGGTTCGCCTGGCTGACCAGCGGTGAGCGTGCCTGAACGCCGACGTTCTCCAAGGTGAAGGCGTCGCTGGGGGCGGGCTCCCCGTCGGCATCCAGCAGGGCCACCGTGAAGGCCTCGCCGTCGGCCTGCAGGGTCCGCTGCGCCGCCGCCAGGACGGGCAGCGCGGCGTCCGAACCGGGCTGGTTGGCTTGCAGGCGCTCGCCGTCGAGGAACCAGGCCGTCCACTCGCCCATGCCGTCGTTCTTCAACGCGCTGGCCACCAGGTTGATCACCCGCCGGCCGCCCCGTGGGCCGCTGCCGTCGAGCACCGACGCGAAGCCGTAGTGCACATCCCCCGACAGCACCACGGTGGGCGGCCCGTCCAGCAGGCGCCGCAGCAGGTGATTGAAGGTGGGCGACACCGCCCAGGGCTCGGCGTCGTACTCCACGGCCCGGTCGTAGTCGCCGTCCACCAGGTCCTGCACGCCCTCGATGAGCTTCAACCCCAGCACCGGCGCCGGGGCCACGGCCACCTGCAGCGCCAGATCGGGCCGCTCCTCGGCGGTGGGCAGCGCGTCGTCGATGTCCTCGGCGCTCATCAGAGCGACGCCCTCGCCCGGGAACTGGCGGCGGGTGCGCCCGTCCAGCGCCACCAGCCGGTAGCCGGGGGCCTCGACGCTGTAGCCCCAGCGGAAGGGCAGCGGCCGGCCGGCCTTCAGCGCCGCGGCCGTCTGGCGCTCGGCCCACGCCGCCTGGTCCAGCTCGGCCGCCGGCGGCACGCCCAGCAGGCGGTCCAGCTCGGCCAGCCGGGCCTCGTCCACGCCGCCGTCCACCCCGTCCAGCAAGGCCAGCAGGGCGGCGCCGGGGCCCTGCCCCTCGAAGTCCTCGGGCCGGTTGCCCCAGTGCTGGAACAGCGCGTAGGCCGCCAGCCCGTTGCGGATCACCCGCCGGCCCAGGTCGGTGCTCAGCGCAGCGGCGTTCCAGCGGGCCCGCAGCCCCCAGTCGTCGGTGATCTCGTGGTCGTCGAAGATCATGTAGGTCGACATGTTCGCCAGCGCCCGCCGCGCCTGCCGCAGGGTGTCGTGGAAGCCCTTCACCGCCTTCGACTCGGCTCGCTGCGCCAGATCCTCGGGCCAGACCACCGGCGACCACGCCAGCAGGTACATGGCGCAGAACTCGGCGAAGCTGATCAGGTGCCCGCGGGCGGTGGTGGTCAGGCCGCCTTCGCCCCGCACCAGGGCCTTGCGGGCGTCGGGGGCCAGGCGGGCCCCGTACCGGGCGCCCAGCCGGCGCCGCTCACCGTCGCCCAGCAGGTCGTCCCCCAGGTGAATGGCCGCCCCCAGCACATGCAGATCCACGTCGTCGGCGTAGATCTGGTCCCCGCTCAGCACGAGCTGGTGGGGGCGGGGCTGGCCGCCCAGCAGGGCCTCCAGGGCCAGCGTGTCGGCCAGCGCCAGCCCGTCGGAGCCCGTGCCATGGGGCTTGCGGCAGGAGCCCGTGAGCAGCCGCAGGGCCGCCGGATCGGCGGGCGGCAGGCACACCGAGGGCAGCCCCTCGTTGGTCTGCAGCAGCACGCGGTCCAGGGCGGTGCTGCGGTCCCAGGCGCCGGTCACCAGGGTCCCCAGGCACTGGAGCCCCCCGGTGAAGCCGTCGGCCGAGATCCGTACGTCGTAGTGGTACGTCTCGCCCCAGCGCAGCCCCGCGTTCACGGGCCGGGCGGTGACCACCGCCAGGTGCAGATCGCGCCCGATCCGCGCGGTCCGCCGCCGGCCCAAGGCGCACGGCTGGCCCTGGGCCACGGCGGTCGCCCCTTGGGCCACCACCAGCGTGAGTTCACAGGGCGCGCGGGTCACCACGAAGACGCTGATCCCCTGATCGGCGGTGGCCCGCCGAACGATGGGGCCGCAGAGGATCATCGGCCGGTCGCTGGCCGCCATGGGCACCTCCCTCGCGTCACCCCACGGGCAGCGCGTGCTTGTCCACCTTGCCCCGGTCGTTGCGCGGCAGGGCGTCCACGAACACCACCTCGCGGGGGTACTTGTAGCGGGCCAGCCGCGCCTTCACCCAGCCCTGCAGCTCGGCCGCGAGCGCCCCATCGGTGGCCCCGCGGCACGCCACGAAGGCCCGGGTGAGCACCAGCCCGTCGCGCTTCACCCCCACCACGGCCGCCTCGATGACCCGCGGGTGCGCGCACAGGCAGTGCTCCACCTCGGTGGGGCTCACCCACTGGCCGCCCACCTTCAACAGGTGGTCCGCCCGACCCTGGAACCAGTAGTAGCCCTGGGCGTCGCGGGTGAACAGGTCCCCCGAGCGGCACCAGTGCCCGTGAAACGTCCGCCAACTCGTGTCGCGGTCCAGCCAGTAGCCCTGGGCCACGCTGTCGCCCTGGATCCACAGCACGCCGGCCTCGCCCTCCGGCACCTCGGCCGCCCCGGGCCCCTGCGCGTCGGCGGGCAGCAGCCGCAGGGTGTAGCCGTCCACCACCCGCCCCAGGCTGCCCGGCTTGATGTCGCCCGGCCGGTTGCTCAGGTAGATGTGGAACATCTCGGCGCTGCCGATGCCGTCGTACACCGGCACGCTGAACCGCGCGTCCCAGCGCTCGAGCAGGGCCGGGGGCAGCGCCTCCCCGGCCGACAACGAGAAGCGCAGGCTCGAGAGATCCACCGTCGCCCCCGCCTGGTCCGCCTCGAGCAGCCGCGCCATCAAGGTGGGCACGTTGGTCAGCACCGTCGCCTTGTAGAACCGCACCGCCCAGGCCACCCGCTCAGCGGTGGGCTTCTCGCTGAACAGCGCTGCGCAGGCCCCCACCGCGAAGGGGAACATCAGGTTGGTGCCCGTGGCGTAGCCGAAGTACAGCCGCGGCACGCTCACGCACACGTCATCGGCGCGGTAGCCCAGGGTGCCCTTGGCGTACACCTCGGTGTTGAAGGCGAAGTCCCGGTGGGTGTGCATGGCCGCCTTCGGGCGCCCGGTGCTGCCGCTGGTGAACAGCCAGATGGCGGGCTGGTCGCGGTGGGTCGGCGCCACCGGCACGCGGGCCGGCGCCTCGGCCATGGCGGTGATCAAGCAGTCCGGGCGATCCAGCGGGCACTCGTCGTCCGCCTCCAGGGTGCCCGTCGAGGCCACCGCCAGCACTGGCCGGTCGTGCAGGGCCAGCGCGTCGGCCACCGCCGCCGTGGTGATCACCGCCGCCGCCTGCACGTAGTCGATGACCGCCCGCAGATCCGCCGGGGGTGTCAGCGGGTTGCCCAGGCACACCACGGCCCCCAGCTTCAGCGCGCCGAAGAAGGCCCACGCGAAGGCCGGCAGATCGGGCAGCACCAGGTACACCCGCTCGCCGGGCCGCACCCCCGCCGCCTGCAGCGCGCCCGCGACGCGCCAGGCCCGCTCGGCCACGTCGGCGTAGCTCCACAGGCTGTGCCCGAAGCGAACGGCCGTGCGCCCGCCGTGGCCCTCGGCCAGGCGGTCGAACAGGAAGTAGTCGGCCAGATTGAACGTCTCGGGGAACGTGGGCACGACGACCTCCTGCGGCTGGGAGCCCGTCGAGCATGGATCAACCGTGGGCGGTGATCCAGCGGTCCAGGGCGTTGGCGAAGCGCTGCTTGACCCGCTCGTCGTACGGCGCCGGCCCGCCCGTCTCCACGCCCACCTCGCGCAGGCCGTCCTTGAAGTCGCGGATGCTCAGCGCCTCGCGCACGTTGTCTTCGTCCAGATGGCGGCCGCGCGGTGTGATCACGAGCGACCCGTTCGCCACCGCCCGCGCCGCCAGCGGGATGTCGGCGGTCACCACCAGGTCCCCCTCGCCACAGCGCTCGGCGATGTAGTCGTCGGCCACGTCGGGCCCCCCGGGCACCTGCACGAAGCGCATGGGGGCGCCCACCTGCATCCACTGGTTCGCCACCAACGTCACCGTGATCGGCCGCCGCTGCGCGGCGCGGTGCAGGATCTGCTTGCACGGCCGCGGCGCGGCGTCCGCGTCCACCCAGACCTGGCCCATATATGCCCTCCAAGCGCTGTTTTCCTTCGGGTCCGGCAGCATAGCTGGGGCTGACAGCCGGGCCAAAAGCTGCTGTCATGCGTTCTTTCGTGCGGCGCGAGGGGAGCGAGCACCCATGGAGCACGGTCAGGCCGCCTGCAGGACGTTGTCCCGGATCCGGGAGCGGCGCCCGTTGGTGCACAACATCACCAACTTCGTGGCCATGGACATCTCGGCCAACGTGCTGCTGGCCGCGGGGGCCTCGCCGGCCATGATCCACGCCGTCCAGGAGGCCGCCGAGTTCGCGCTGCACGCCGACGCGCTCGTGGTGAACATCGGCACCCTGAGCGAGCCCTGGGTGGGCGGCATGCGCGCCGCCATCGATCAGGCCGTGCACCGCGGCATGCCCGTGGTGCTCGACCCCGTGGGCGTGGGCGCCACCACCTACCGCAACCAGGTGGCCACCCGGCTGGCGGCCTTCGCCACGGTCATCCGCGCCAACGCCAGCGAGATCCTGGCGCTGGTCGGCGAGGGGGGCCGCGGCCAGGGCGTCGACGCCACCCACGACATCCACCAGGCCCTGCCCGCCGCCCGCAGCCTGGCGCGGCGCTTCAAGGCGGTGGTGGCGGTGACGGGCCCGGTCGACTTCGTCACCGACGGCGATCGCACCTTGGAGATCCGGGGCGGCCACCCTCTGCTCACCCGCGTCACCGGCGCCGGCTGCGCCCTCAGCGCGCTGGTGGCGGCGGCCCTGGCCGTCGAGCCCAACCCGCTGCACGCCGCGGCCCACGCCTGCGCGCTGTACGGCGCAGCGGCCACCCGCGCCGGCAAAGAGGCGAAGGGCCCCGGCAGCTTCCGGGTGGCCCTGCTGGACGCCCTGTACAACCTGGACCCCGCCGACGCCGTGGGCGACCTCGACCTGCGGGCGGTGGCGCCATGACCGCCGGCATGACCCCCGATCTCAGCCTGTACCTGGTGACGGACCCGCACCTGCTGCGGGGGCGCAACCTCATCGACACCTGCGAGGCCGCAGTGGCCGGCGGCGTGACCCTGGTGCAGCTCCGCGACAAGACCGCCGAGGCCCGCGACCTGCTCGAGATGGCCCGTGGGCTCACCGCCCGCCTGGCGCCCCACGGCGTGCCCGTCATCGTCAACGATCGGGTGGACGTGGCCGCGGCGGCCGGGTGCGGCTGCCACCTGGGCCAGCGCGACGTGCCCCTGGCGGCGGCGCGGGCCATCCTGGGACCCGACGCGGTCATCGGCGTCAGCGTCAGCACGGTGGCCCAGGCCCGCGAGGCGGCGGCCGCCACCTACCTGGCGCCCAGCCCCGTGTTCGCCACCACCACCCGCAGCAGCAGCGCCGATCCCCTGGGCATCTCGGGCCTGAAGGCCATCGTCCAGGCCACCGACCACCCGGTGGTGGCCATCGGCGGCATCAGCCTGGACAACGCCGAGGCCATCGGCCGCACCGGCGCCGCGGGCCTCGCCACCATCACCGCCCTGATGCGCACGCCCGACATCGGGGCCGCCGCCGGGGCCCTGCGGCGGGCCTTCGCCGCCGGGCGGGCCAGGCGGGCGTGACCTCGGGCGGCCCTCGGCTGTCTGTTCCCCGTCCCCCCGCCTGCAAGGACCGCCATGCGCACCGCCCCCCTGGCCCTGATCCCGGCCCTGATCCCCTGCCTGCTTCTCGCCGCCTGCGACGATGACGGGGGCGAGCCCACCCCGCAGCAGGTGGCCGACGGGGGGCTCGCTGACGGTGGCGCCCCCGACCAGGCCCCCGCGCCCACCTGCGACGACTCGCAGCCCCCGCTGGTGATGGCCCACGGCTTCCTGGCCTCGGGCGACACCTGGTCGCCCCACGCCCGCCGGTTCGCCGCCAACGGCCACTGCCCCGACCGCTACGTCGCCTTCGACTGGGACACCCTGAACCGCCGCGCCGATCACGCCGCCGCGCTGGACGCCGTCATCGACGACCTGCGGGCGGCCACCGGCGCCGCCCAGGTGGATCTCATGGGCCACAGCGCCGGGGGCAACCTGGGCTACGAGTACCTGGCCGACCCCGCCCGCGCCGCCAAGGTGGCCCACTACGTCCACGTGGGCAGCTTCGCCAACGAGGGCCCCGCGGGCCCCCCGGGCGCCGAGCCCGTGCCCACCCTGAACATCTGGTCGCCCGCGGACACCGTGGTCGAGGGCGCCGACATCCCCGGCGCGCAGAACCTGTCGCTGCCCGACCTGGACCACTACGCGGTGGCCACCGATCCGGCGGCCTTCGAGGGCCTGTACACGTTCCTGTACGGCGCGGCGCCGGCCACGACTGCCGTCGCGCCCGCCGAGCCGGTGTGGGTCGCGGGCCGCGCCGCCGAGCTGGGCGGCAACGCCCCCGCCGCGGGCGCCGCGCTGGCCATCTGGCCCGTGGATCCCCTCACCGGCCAGCGGGTGGGGGCGCGCCCCGAGCACAGCCTCACCGTGGGCGACGACGGCGCCTGGGGCCCGGTGGAGATCCAGCCCGGCGTGCCCTACGAGTTCCATGTCACCCCCACGGGCGGCGGCCGGCAGGTGCACTACTACCGCGAGGCCTTCCAGGCCCCCGATCCGCTGGTGTACCTGCGCACGCTGCCCACCAGCGGCCTGGCGGGCACCCTGCTGGGCGGGGTGCCCTTCGCCAACGCCCACACGGTGGTGATCGTCTTCTCGGCCCGCCAGGCGGTCATCGCCGGCCGCGACACCCTCGCGCTGAACGGCGAGGCCCTGGCCACCGAGGAGCTGGCCTCCCCGGAGGACACGCTCATCGCTCTGTTCGCCTACGATCAAGAGGTGGACGGCCAGGACGGCGGCCCCCTGTCGGCCTTCTCGGCCTTCCCGTTCCTGAACGGGGTCGACCGCTACATCCCCGCCGACGCCACCCGCGCCGTCACCGCCGAGCTGAACGGCCGCTTCCTGGCCGCGCCCCGCTGGCCCAGCGCCGCCGACGGGGCGGTGGTCTTCGTCTTCGAGTAGGCGGGGTTACGGCCGCCCGAACACCTGGGCGTGCACCCGCTGATCGGCGGTGAGCTCTGGGTGGAAGGCCACGCCCCAGAACGGGCCCTGGCGCACGCCCACCGGCTCCCCCTCGAAGGTGTGCGTCACCTCGACGCCCGGGCCCAGATCCAGGATCCGCGGCGCCCGGATGAACACCAGCGGGAGGTCGCTGCCGTCGGCGGTGGCCTCGAAGCTGTGCACCTGCCGGCCCCAGGCGTTGCGGGCCACGGTCACGTCCAGCCAGCCGAAGCTGGCCTGCGCGGGGTGGGTGACGGCGCGGGCGCTCAGGATGAGCCCGGCGCAGGTGGCCAGCACGGGCTTGCCGGCCGCCACGTGGCCGTCCAGCGCGCCCTTCAGGTCGAAGCGGTCGATGAGCTTCAGGTGGGTGGTGCTCTCGCCGCCCGGCAGGATCAGCCCGTCGCAGGCGGCCAGCTCGGCGGCGGTGCGCACGGGGCCGGCGTCGTGCCCCAGCGCGCGGGCGGCCTGGATGTGGGCCGCCCAGCCGCCCTGCAGCGCGAGGACGCCGACCTTCACCTCACCAGCCCCGGTTGGCCAGGCGCTCGGCCTCGGGCAGGGTCTTCATCTCGATGCCGCTCATGGCGGTGCCCAGGCCCGTGCTGATCTCGGCGAGCTTCTTGGGATCCTCCCAGTAGGTCACCGCCTCGACCACGGCCTTGGCGCGCTTGGCGGGGTCCTCGCTCATGAAGATCCCGCTGCCCACGAACACCGTCTCGGCGCCCAGGGCCATGCACAGCGCGGCGTCCGCCGGGGTGGCCACGCCGCCCGCGGCGAAGTTGGGCACCGGCAGCTTGCCGTGCTCGTGCACGTACACCACCAGGTCGTACGGCGCGCCCAGGTTCTTCGCCTCGGTCATCAGCTCCTCGCGGCCGAGCTGGGTGATCCGACGGATCTGCTCGCGGAGCTTGCGCAGGTGGCGAACGGCCTCCACCACGTTGCCCGTGCCCGCCTCGCCCTTGGTGCGCAGCAGGGCCGCGCCCTCGCCGATGCGCCGCAGGGCCTCGCCGATGTCGGTGCAGCCGCAGACGAAGGGCACCTTGAAGGGGTGCTTGTCGATGTGGAACTCGTCGTCGGCGGGGGTCAGCACCTCGCTCTCGTCGATGAAGTCCACCTCGAGGGCTTCCAGGATGCGGGCCTCCATGAAGTGGCCGATGCGCACCTTGGCCATCACGGGGATGCTCACGGCGGCCTGGATGGCCTTGATCATCTCGGGATCGCTGGCGCGGGCCACGCCGCCGTCCCGGCGGATGAGGGCGGGCACGCGCTCCAGGGCCATGACGGCGCAGGCACCGGCCGCCTCGGCGATCAGCGCCTGCTCGACGTTCATCACGTCCATGATGACGCCGCCCTTGAGCATCTCGGCCAGCCCCACCTTGGCCTGGAAGGTCGACTTCTCCATCGAAGGTCCTCCTGCGGGCGCCGCGCGGGCGCCTTCAAACTCAGAAAAATCGGTGACTGATGCGCGGCGTTGTAGCGGGTTGCGAACGGTTTTCAAAGCGGCGCCGCGCCGCAAAGCCCCCGTCGCCGGGCCTCAGGGCTGCGGGAGCAGCCGGTGGTGCACGCTGGGCGCGTGCCCCGGGGCGTCGGCCTCGACGGCTGCGCCGACCCGCAGCAGCCGCCCCTCGGACCAGGCCGGCCCCATGATCTGCAGCCCCACGGGCAGCCCCTCGTCGTCGTAGCCGCAGGGCACCGACAGGGCCGGCAGGCCCACCAGGTTGCCGATGGGCGCGAAGCGCATGATCTGCTCGGTGACCGCCAGGTTCGACTCCCCCGCCTTCAGCGCGCCCGGGTGGATCACCGGCGCGGTGCGGCCGGTGGTGGGCGTGAGCACCACGTCGCAGGCCTGGAACAGGTCCAGGAAGCGGTCGAAGAAGGCCTGCCGCACCCGCTGGGCCTGCGCGTAGTCGGCGGCCAGCAGGCGCCCGGCCAGCGCCAGGTTCAGGCGGGTGTCCAGCCCCAGGGCCCCGCGGTGGTGCTTGAAGTGCCGCTGCAGGGCCGCGTGCATCTCGCTGGTGATCGTGACCAGGTGCGCCGTGCGTAGCAGCGCCAGCTCGGGGATCTCGATGGGCACCACCCGCGCGCCGCGGGCCTCCAGCTTCGCCACCGCGGCGTCGCAGGCCGCGCGCACCCCGGGCTCGGCGTGCTCGAACCAGGGCCGGAAGATGCCCAGCCGCAGCCCCTTCAGGTCCAGCTCGGCCAGGTCCTCCAAGGTCACCGGTGGCTGGGCCCCGCTGTTCACGTCGCAGGCGTCGGGCCCGGCCATGATCGCGTAGGCCACCGCCGCGTCGCGCACCGAGGCCGCCAGCGGCCCCACGTGGGCCACGCTCCAGCACAGGGGCGCCGCGCCGTGCTCGCTGATGCGCCCGAAGGTGGCCTTCAGCCCCACCACCCCGCACAGGGCGGCAGGCACCCGGATGGAGCCGCCGCCGTCCGCGCCCACGGCGATGGGGCACAGGCCCGCCGCCACCGCCGCGGCCGATCCGCTGGAGCTGCCGCCGGTGGCCCGCGCCGGGTCGTAGGGGTTGCGGGCGGCGCCGTGGTGCGGGTTCACCCCCGTCACCCCGATGCCCACCTCGTGCATGTTGGCCTTGCCGATGAGCACCGCGCCGGCGGCCCGCAGCCGGGCCACCACCGTGGCGTCATGGGGCGCGGGGCCCTTCGCCAGGAAGGTGGTGCCCACGGTGGTGGGGTAGCCGCGCTGATCCAGCTCGTCCTTCACCGCCACCGGCACCCCGTCCAGGGGCCCCAGCGGCGTGCCGGCCTGCCACCGGGCGGTGGAGGCCGCCGCCTGCTGTCGCACCTCGTCGGCGTGCTGGGCCAGCAGCGCCCGCAGGGGCGGCGTGGCCTGGTCGCTGGCCTGCGTCGCCGCGATCACCGCCTCGGCCACCTGGCTGGGGGTGGCGCGGCCGGCGCGGTACGCGGCGGTGAAAGCCGCGGCCGTCTCGAAGGGGAAGTCGGCCCGGTCCTCGCTGGGCCCGGCCTGGGGCACGGCGGGGGCGGGCGACTGCGCCTCGGCCCGCGGCAGCGCCCGCGCCGCCCGCAGGATGGGGTGCTCCGCAGGCAGCGGCGCGTCCACCTCGGCGGCCCGGAAGGCGTCGACGCCGATGTCGCTCAGGAACTTGCCCGCCAGCGCCGTCCCGGTGCCCGGCGCCTCGGCCAGCCCCACCAGGGTGCGCAGCAGCGCCCCGCGGCTCACCGGCGCCTTGAACTCGAACAGGTCGTACACATCGCTCATGGCCACACCGCGCGGCGCAGGGCCGCCCCCAGGCGCAGGTCGTCCCGCCGCCCCACCCAGGCCACCCGCGCGCCAAAGGGCACGCCCAGCAGCAGGGGGGCGAACATGGCCAGCGTGCGCGCGCCCTCGCTCAGCTCGCCCAGCGCCGGGCGAAGCACGGTCAGGGCCACCATGCTCAAGGTGGCCATCAGGGTGAAGCCCACCCCGAAGTAGACGACGTTCAGTGCCTTCGGCCGGGGCCGCTGTGCCTCGGCCATCACATGTTCCGTCGGTACTGGCCGCCCACGCCGAACAGGGCGTCGGAGATCTGGCCCAGGCTGGCCACCTTCACCGTCTCCATCAGCTCGGCGAAGACGTTGCCGCCCTCCTGGGCCACCTGGCGCAGCCGCGCCAGCGCGGCGGGCGCGCGATCGGTGTTGCGCCGGTGGAAGGCCGCCAGCCCGTCGAGCTGGGCCTGCTTCTCGTCTTCGGTGGCCCGGATCAGCTCCGTCTCCACCACCCCCTCGGGCGCGTGGTCGGGCAGGAACGTGTTCACCCCGATGATGGGCAGCTCGCCGGAGTGCTTCTTCTCCTCGTACAGCAGCGACTCCTCCTGGATCCGGGCGCGCTGGTACATCAGCTCCATGGCCCCCAGCACGCCGCCGCGCTCGGTCAGCCGGTCGAACTCGGCCAGCACGGCGTCCTCCACCAGCTCCGTCAGCCGCGACAGGAAGTAGCTGCCCTGCAACGGGTTCTCGTTCTTCGTCAGCCCCAGCTCGCGGTTGATGATGAGCTGGATGGCCAGCGCCCGGCGCACCGACTGCTCGGTGGGGGTGGTGATGGCCTCGTCGTAGGCGTTGGTGTGCAGGCTGTTGCAGTTGTCGGCGATGGCGTACAGCGCCTGCAGGGTCGTGCGGATGTCGTTGAAGTCGATCTCCTGCGCGTGCAGCGACCGGCCCGACGTCTGGATGTGGTACTTCAGCTTCTGGCTGCGCTCGCCGGCCCCGTACAGGTCGCGCAGGGCCACCGCCCAGATGCGCCGCGCCACCCGCCCGATCACCGCGTACTCGGCGTCGATGCCGTTGCTGAAGAAGAAGCTCAGGTTCTGGGCGAAGGCGTCCGGATCCATGCCCCGGGCCTTGTAGTACTCGACGAAGGTGAAGCCGTTGGCGAGCGTGAAGGCGAGCTGGGTGATGGGGTTCGCCCCCGCCTCGGCGATGTGGTAGCCGCTGATGCTCACCGAGTAGAAGTTCCGCACCCGGTTGCTCAGGAAGTACGCCTGGATGTCGCCCATCATCTTCAGGGCGAACTCGGTGCTGAAGATGCAGGTGTTCTGGGCCTGATCCTCCTTCAGGATGTCGGCCTGCACGGTGCCGCGCACCCGGGCCAGCGTCTCGGCCTTCACCTCCGCGTACTCCGCCGCGTCCAGGAGCTGATCGCCGCTCACGCCCAGCAGGCCCAACCCCGTGCCGTCGTGCCCGGGCGGCAGCTCGCCCCGGTAGCCGGGCACGTCGGGCGCCAGCTCGGCGATGCGCGCCTGCGCCGCCTCCCACCGGCCGGTGGCCTTCAGCCGGGCCTCCACCTGCTGGTCGACGGCGGTGTTGAAGAACATGGCCAGCAGCATGGGCGCCGGCCCGTTGATGGTCATGCTCACGCTGGTGCTCGGCGCGCACAGATCGAAGCCCGAGTACAGCCGCTTCGCGTCGTCCAGGGTGGCCACGCTCACCCCGCTGTTGCCCACCTTCCCGTACACGTCGGGCCGGCGGGCCGGGTCTCGGCCGTACAGGGTCACCGAGTCGAAGGCGGTGCTCAGCCGGGCCGCCGGTTGCCCCTTCGACAGGTAGTGGAAGCGCCGGTTGGTGCGCTCGGGGTGGCCCTCGCCGGCGAACATGCGGGTGGGGTCCTCGCCCGCGCGCTTGAAGGGGAACACCCCGGCCGTAAAGGGGAACTGGCCCGGTACGTTCTCCAGCCAGCGCCACTTCAGCAGCTCGCCCCAGTCCTCGCTGTCGGGCAGGGCCACCTTCGGGATCTCGGTGCCCGACAGCGTGGTCAGGTGGTTGGCCACCCGGATCTCGCGGCCGCGCACGCGGTACACGTTCTCGGGCGCGCGGTAGTTGGTCTGCAGCGCCCGCACGTCGGCCAGCAGGCTGCGGCTGTCGGCGTCCAGCTCGTGGATGGCGTCGTTGTACAGGGCGCGCAGCCGGTGGGTGGCCTCGTCCAGCGCGTCCTCGCCCACCTCGTCGGGATCGTAGGCCTGCGCCCATTCGGGCACGTCGTCGCCCAGGGCCTTCAGGGCCCGCCGCAGGCCGTCGGCCCGCCGGGCCACGGCCACCTGCTCGTCGCCCCGGTGCTTGTAGTTGCGCACGGCGTCGGCGATCTCGCTCAGGTAGCGCACCCGCCGGGGGGGCACCAGCACGTCCATGCCCGGCGCCCGCTTCGGCAGCTCGCCCACCGGCCAGTCCGTGGGGCCCCGGTCGCTCAGCAGCGTCATCAGGTGGGCGAACAGCGCGTCCGTGCCGGCGTCGCCGAACCGGCTGGCGGTGCAGGCGAACACCGGCATGGTGTCGGCGCGCCGATCGAAGGCCCCCTTGTTGCGCTGCATCTGCTTCTTGACGGCCTTCAGGGCGTCCTCGGCGCCGCGCTTGTCGGCCTTGTTCAGGGCCACCACGTCGGCGTAGTCCAGCATGTCGATCTTCTCGAGCTGGGTGGGGGCGCCGAACTCCGGGGTCATGACGTAGAGCGCGGCGTCCGACAGGTCCACCACCTCGCTGCCGCTCTGGCCGATGCCCGCCGTCTCCAGGATCACCAGGTCGAAGCCGGCGGCCTGCAGCACCGCCAGCGCGTCGCGCACGGCGGCGGGCACCGCGGTGTTCGCCGCCCGGGTGGCCATGGAGCGCATGAAGGCGCGGCCGTCGCCCAGGGCGTTCATGCGGATGCGATCGCCCAGCAGGGCCCCGCCCGAGCGCCGACGGGTCGGATCCACGCTCAGCACGGCCACGGTGCGGTCGGGCCAGGTCACCAGCAGCCGCCGCAGCAGCTCGTCGGTCAGCGAGCTCTTGCCCGCGCCCCCTACGCCCGTGATGCCCAGGACGGGCGGCCGCACCTCGGGCCCCCGGCGTGCCAGGTCGCTGCGCAGGGCCGCCAGCCGCCCCGCCGCCTCGGTCCCGCCCTGCTCGGCCTGGTGGTGCAGCGCCTCCACGGCGGTCAGCACCCGGGCGACGGCCGCCGCCTCGCCTTGGAAGAACGCGTCGTCCAGGGTGGGCAGCTCGGTGGCCGGCGGCCGGGTCGCCTCTTCGATCATGTGCCGGATCATCCCGGTCAGGCCCATGCGCCGGCCGTCCTCCACCGAGTAGATCCGCGCCACGCCCCGGGCGTGAAGGGTGGCGATCTCCTGATCGGTGATGGTGCCGCCGCCCCCGCCGAAGACCTTGATCTCGGAGCGCCCGCGCGCGCGAAGCTCCTCCACCATGTAGGTGAAGTACTCCATGTGCCCGCCCTGGTAGGACGACACGGCGATCCCGTGGGCGTCCTCCTGGACAGCGGCGTCCACGATCTCGGCCACCGAGCGGTCGTGGCCCAGGTGGATCACCTCGGCCCCTTCGGCCTGCAGGATGCGCCGCATGATGTTGATCGCGGCGTCGTGGCCATCGAACAGGCTGGCGGCCGTCACGAACCGGACGGGGGTCGGATCGAGGTCGGGGGCCATGGGCGCTCCTGGCTGCGAGAGGGTTGGGTATGGTGCCGCCCCTGGACAGGGGCTGCAACTCGGCCCGAAAACGATCCATCCTAGCGCGCCCGCACCCCGTGCGCGGCGGCCATCGGCCCGTGAGGAGGCGCCATGCAGGTCCAGGAAGGCACCCGGGTGCTGCTCGTCGACGACGACCACGCCTTCGGGGTGGCCATGGCCAAGGCCCTGCGCCGCCGCGGCTTCCACGTCGAGATCGCAGAAGGGGGGCGCGCTGCCCTCCAGGCCCTGGCGCGGCCCGCGGACCAGGCCCCGGCCGTGGCCGTGCTGGACCTGCGCATGCCCGAGGTGGACGGGCTGGAGGTGCTGCGCCGCACCCCCGACCGGGTGACGCCCGTGGTGGTGCTCACCGGCCACGGCACCGTGCCCGACGCGGTGGAGTGCATGCGGCTGGGCGCCTACACCTTCCTCACCAAGCCCGTGGACGCCGCGGACCTGGCGCCGGTGCTCACCCAGGCGGCACGCCCGCTGGCGCCCGAGGTGGGCCACGAAC
Organism: Myxococcales bacterium; assembly: GCA_020633555.1. Taxonomy (GTDB): domain Bacteria; phylum Myxococcota_A; class Bradymonadia; order UBA7976; family UBA1532; genus JACKDL01. The sequence continues at coordinate 139,571 of JACKDL010000007.1, forward strand.
TGGTGGGCGAGAGCGACGCGACCCGGCAGCTCCGGCGGCTGCTCGATCGCCTGGCCGAGGCCGACGAGCCGGTGCTGCTGACGGGCGAGACGGGCACGGGCAAAGAGGTCGCCGCCCGCCGGCTGCACCAGGCGTCGCGCCGCGCCGAGCAGCCCTTCCTGGCCGTGAACATGGCCTGCCTGCCCCGCGACCTGGTGGAGAGCGAGCTGTTCGGCCACGCCCGCGGCGCCTTCACGGGCGCCGACCGGCGCAAGGCCGGGCTCTTCGAGGAGGTCCAGGGGGGCACCCTGTTCCTCGACGAGGTGGCCGAGCTGCCCCTGGAGCACCAGGCCAAGCTGCTGCGGGTGCTGGAGACGAGCACCTTCCGGTCGGTGGGCGAGAACCGCGAGCGCGCCTTCCACGGCCGCCTCGTGGCCGCCACCCACCAGGATCTGCTGGGCCTGGTGCGCGAGGGGCGCTTCCGCGAGGACCTGTACTACCGCCTGCAGGTGCTGCCGCTGGAGCTGCCCGCGCTGCGGCAGCGCCGCGACGACATCGTGCCCATCGCCCGCCACTGGCTGGCGCGGGTCGCCACGAGCCCTGTCCTTCAGCCCCGAGGCCGAGCAGCTGCCTGCTGGCCACGACTGGCCGGGCAACGTGCGCGAGGTGGTGAACCTGTCGCGCCGCGTGTCGCTGTTCGCCGAGCGGGGGCGCGTGGACGCGGCGCTGGTGAGTCGGATGCTGGCGGCCAACCCGTTCCCGGCGCCCGCCGCGCCGTGCCCGCCGCCCGCCGAGCCGCGCCGACGCCGCCCGAGAGATCAGCCTGGAGGCGCTCGAACGCCGCCACATCCAGCGGCTGCTCGCCCACCACCACAACATCACCCGCGTCGCCCGGATCCTCCAGACATCAACCGCCGCACCCTGCAGCGCAAACTGCGCGCCTGGGGCATCGATCACGATCGACTTCGGCGGGCGACTGACCCGCGTCGCGCGCCGGTGCGGCAAAATGCATGCGGCAAGGCGCGCACCCGCGCCCGTCAAATGCCGCCAAGCGTGTTTGACTGGACAAACCAAGACCTCGGTGCTGAAAAGCGCCGCGCCTGCGTGGAACGCGTCTTGCTGGTTCGGACTTGCGCCCAGGGATGGCGCCTTGGGGAGACGGCCGCCGCCGCGGCAGTAACGCCGGCCCGTGTTCGAGCGATGCTCGGCGGCGCGCACGAGGTTGCCGGAGGATGAGCAACGAAGAACGCCGGAGCCGAAAGACGCCGTCGAGCCCTCGTCTTTCCACGCAGTGGCACAACAAGCATCCCGCTGCTCATCTTCGGGATCATCGGGCCGGTCGCCACCGTCGCCGTGATCGGCGCGTCTGGTACTGGTTCAGCCCAGAGTTCACCGACGTCGGCTACCAGCCGGAGCAGCCGGTGCCGTACAGCCACAAGCTGCACGCGGGCGAGCTCGGCATCGACTGCCGCTATTGCCATACGGGCGTCGAGACACGGCGCACGCCCGGATGCCCCCGACGCAGACCTGCATGAACTGCCACGCCCACATCAAGACCGAGAGCCCGAAGGCTGCGCCGGTGCGCGAGAGCTGGGAGAGCGGCACGGTCGGTGGAGTGGGTGCGGATCCACAAGATCCCCGACTACGCCTACTTCGACCACAGCGCGCACATCCGCGCGGGCGTCGGCTGCGAGTCGTGCCACGGGCGGATCGACCAGATGGTGGTCGTCAGGTGACGAGCCGCTGAGCATGGGCTGGTGCCTCGAGTGCCACCGCGCGCCCCGAGAACCACCTGCGCCCCACGTCAGGAGGTCACCAAGATGGGCTACGAGGCGCCGGGCGGCGACCAGCTGGCGCTGGGAAGAAGCATGGCCGAAGAGAAGAACATCAACCCGCCGATCCACTGCTCGGGGTGCCACCGATGATGAACGGACCAACGATCGCAAGCACTGGCGCAGCCTGGACGAGCGCGAGGCCACCCCGGCGTGGCGCGAGGCGGTCGGCAACGAGTTTGCTGAGGACGTCGTCGCGCCGGAGATGGATGGGCCCACCGGCGCCACTTCCTGGGCGTGATGGGCGCGTCGATGGCCATGACCAGCCTCGCGGGCTGCGTGCGGCGGCCGGAAGAGAACATCCTGCCCTACGCCCAGGCGCCCGAGAGGTGCTGCCGGGCATGCCCAAGCTGGTACGCCACGGGCACGCAGCATCGGCGGCGACGCCATCGGCCTGCTGGTGGAGAGCCACGAGGGGCGCCCGACCAAGATCGAGGGCAACCCCGCCCACCAGCACGAGCCTGTCGGGGGCGCACCTGGCCATGCACCAGGGCATGGTGCTCGACCTGTACGATCCGACCCGTCGCGCCTCAAGACGCCGCGCAAAGGGGCCTCGCGGCGAGTGGGAGGACGCGACCAGCTTCATCGTGCGACCCACTTCGCCGGCCTGCGCGAGGGCCGCGGGGCCGAGCTGGCGGTGCTCTGCGCCGACCTGCCCTCGCCCACGCTCCTGGCGCTGCGCGAGCGGTTCGTCGCCACCTTCCCGGCAGGCGCTGGTACACCTTCGAGTCGGTCAGCGACGACAACCAGTGCGCGCGGGCCTGCAACGCGGTGTTCACGGACAGGGCGCCAAGCCCGGTGAGGCCCTGCGGCCCCACTACCGGCTGCACGAGCGCTTCGACGTCATCGTGCTGGCCATCGACGCCGACTTCCTCGGCACCGAGGGCGACGCGGTGCAGAACGCGCGGCATCTGGGCCGAGACGCGCAGCGTCGACAAGGCCCGGCGACCGCGATGAGCCGGCTCTACGCCGTCGAGGGAACTACTACAGCGTCACCGGCACAACGCCGATCACCGGCTGCGGCTGCGCAACGCCGAGGTGGAGCAGTTCACCTTCGGCCTCGCCGCCAAGCTGGCCGAGCAGCGGGCCGCCGGCACGCCCGCCGGCCGTGCTGCCGCGCGCCGCCAGAGGGTCGCCGCGCGCTCGGCGCGGCGTCGACGCCAAGGCGCAGAAGTTCATCGACGCCGCCGCCGACCTGCTGCCGATCCCGCGAACGGCGCGGACTGGCCGCGCCGCTGCTCATCGCCGGCCGCCGCCAGAGCGCCGGTGGTGCACGCGCTCGTGGCCGCCATCAACCAGGGCGCTCGGCGCGCAGGGCGTCACGCTCCAGTACTACTTCGACCAGCCCCGTGCGGACGACGACGACGCGACCGGCGCGACATGGCGGGGCTGAAGGCGCTGGTCGACGCGCTGCAACGGCGGATCAGGTCGAGACCCTGGTCATCCTGGGCGGCAACCCGGTCTACACCGCCCCGGGCGACCTCGACTTCGCCGCCGCCATGAAGAAGGGCAAGCACCCGCATCGTGCCTGGCGGACCAGCACGACGAGACCAGCGGCCCTGGCCACCTGGGCCATCCCGCGGGCCCATTTCCTCGAGGCCTGGGGCGACGTCTGGCCGCGCCACCGACGGCACGGTCACCATCCAGCAGCCGCTGATCGCGCCGCTGCACGGCGCCTGGAGCGAGATCGAGCTGCTCGCGCGCAGTTGCTCGGCGACGGCAAGACCGACGGCTACGACGTGGTGCGCGAGCTCTGGAAGCGCAAGCACGGGCGCCAAGGGCTTCCACAAGCGCCTGGCGGCGCTGGCTGCACGACGGCCGCATGCCTGAGCCGTTCTTCGGGGCCTTGCCGGCCTACAAGAACGTCAACCAGGGCGCTGGGCGATCTGCTCGCCGGCGCCGGGCCCCGGCCCCCGACGGAGGCCAGCCCGCGAGATCATCTTCGTCGACGACGCCCGAACCTGTTCGACGGCCGCTTCGCCAACAACAGCTGGCTGCAGGAGGCCCCGGACCCGCTGACCAAGCTCACCTGGGACAACGTGGCGCTGATCAGCCCGGCCACCGCCAAGCGCCTGGGCATCGAGGATGAGGACCGCGTGCGGGTCGAGGATCAACGGCGCCGTCGCTCGACACCGCCGCCTGGATCCTGCCGGGTCTGGCCGACAACACCGTGGCCGTGGCGCTCGGCTACGGGCGGCAGTTCGACAACTACCTGCCCTACCACGACAGGGGGCATGGTCGGCTTCGACGTCAACCGCGCTGCGCAGCCACACCGCGCCCGGCTGGGCCGCGGCGCGCGGGTCAGCAAGCGCGCCGGCAGTACCCGCTCGCCTGCGTGCAGCACTACGACCGGCAGGAGCCGGGCTACGGCTACCCAGCCCGCGCCCATGGTCCGCGAGAACGACGCTCGAGGGCTTCGCGGCAAGGACCCGAGTTCGCCAAGTCGGGCATCATCGAGCACGGCGAGCGCCGGCACGGCGCCGCCGAGATGCGGTGGTCCTCCACCCGCCGCTGAAGACCCTGTACGGCGCACGCGACCCCGCAGGACAGCAAGGGCATGCAGTGGGGCATGGTCATCGACCTGAACCGCTGCACCGGCTGCAACGCCTGCGTGGTGGCCTGCCGTGTCCGAGAACAACATGCCCTCGGTCGGCAAGGACCAGGTCATGCGCGGTCGCGAGATGCACTGGATCCGCATCGACCGCTACTTCGTCGGCGACGATGCGGCCCCCAGGTCGTGCACCAGCCCCATCGTCTGCCAGCAGTGCGAGATGGCGCCCTGCGAGAACGTCTGCCCGGTCGCCGCCACCGACGCACAGCCCCGAGGGGCTCAACGACATGGCCTACAACCGCTGCATCGGCACGCGGTACTGCGCGAACAACTGCCCGTTCAAGGTGCGGAAGTTCAACTTCTACAACTACTCGAAGGGCAGCCCGAGGTCTACCACATGGTGCGCAACCCCGACGTCACGGTGCGATTCCGCGGCGTGATGGAGAAGTGCACCTACTGCGTGCAGCGCATCAACCGCACAAGCGCCGGGCGAAGCCCAGTTTGCGTCCGACCGCGAAGGTGGCGCAGAGGTCATCGACGAGATCGTCAGGTCGCCTGCCAGCAGGCCTGCCCGACCCAGGCCATCACCTTCGGCGACATCAACGACAAGGACAGCGAGGTCAGCAAGTGGAAGGCCCAGGATCGGGACTACCAGCTGCTGAGCGAGCTGAACCTGAAGCCGCGCACGTCGTACCTGGCCAAGGTGCGCAACCCCAACCCCAAGCCTCGGCTGGGCTGAGACGATGGCAGCGCAGACCACGCAAGCGACACCGTCTTCCCGCCGCCGCTGGTGCAGGGCGGTCACGACGTTCGGCTCGGTCACCGACACGCCATCTGCGGGATCGTCGAGAGAAGCCCGCCATGCCCAAAGGCTGGCTGCCGCGTTCGCGGGGTCGCCGTCTCGGTCCTGGCGATGCTCGGCTCGTGGTCGCCTGGCTCATCTGGGAAGGCACCGGCATCTGGGGCCTCAACAACCCGGTGGGCTGGGGCTGGGCCATCGTCAACTTCGTGTTCTGGGTCGGCATCGGCCACGCCGGCACGCTGATCTCGGCGATCCTCTTCCTGTTCCGGCAGAAGTGGCGGACGGCGATCAACCGCTTCGCCGAGGCGATGACCATCTTCGCGGTCATCTGCGCCCTGGTCTTCCCCGGCATCCACGTCGGCCGCATCTGGGCCGCCTACTGGATGCTGCCGCTGCCCAACCAGATGGGCATGTGGCCGAACTTCCGCAGCCCGCTGCTGTGGGACGTGTTCGCGGTCTCGACCTACTTCACCGTGTCGCTGCTGTTCTGGTACGTCGGCCTCGTGCCCGACCTCGCCACCCTGCGCGACCGGGCCAAGGGCAAGATCCGCTACTACGCCTACGGCATGCTCAGCCTCGGCTGGCGCGGCGCCAACCGGCACTGGCAGAACTACGAGCGCGCCTACCTGCTCCTGGCCGGCCTGGCCACGCCGCTGGTGCTCTCGGTGCACACCATCGTGTCCTTCGACTTCGCGGTCTCGGTCATCCCCGGGTGGCACACCACGATCTTCCCGCCGTACTTCGTCGCGGGCGCCATCTTCTCGGGCTTCGCGATGGTGATGACCCTGGCGGTCCCCAGCCGGAAGATCTTCGGCCTCGAGGACTTCATCACCGTCCGGCACATCGAGAACATGAACAAGATCATCCTCGTGACCGGCACGATGGTCGGCTACGCCTACGCGATGGAGTTCTTCATCGCGTGGTACTCCGGCAGCCAGTACGAGAGCTTCGCGTTCGTGAACCGCGCCTTCGGCCCCTACGCCTGGGCCTACTGGATCATGGTGAGCTGCAACGTCATCACCCCGCAGTTCTTCTGGTTCAAGAAGATGCGGACCAACCTGACGGTGGCCTTCATCCTGTCGATCTTCGTGAACATCGGGATGTGGTTCGAGCGCTTCGTCATCACGATGTCGCTCCACCGGGACTTCCTGCCGTCGAGCTGGGACTACTACCGCCCCACCATGTTCGACATCAGCACCTTCGTGGGCAGCTTCGGCCTGTTCTTCACGCTGTTCCTCTTGTTCCTCAAGTTCCTGCCCGCCGTGGCGATCAGCGAGGTCAAGGGCGTGATGCCGCAGGCGGATCCGCACTGGGAGGGCTACGGCCACCACGGTGAGCACGGGGAGGAGGCCGCCCATGGCTGACAAGAAGCGCAACTGGGGCGTGGTCGCGCAGTTCGCCAACCCGGCGGACCTGCTCCACGCGGCCCAGAAGGCTCGCGAGGCGGGCTACAAGAAGTTCGAGGTCTACTCGCCCTTCCCCGTGCACGGGATGGACGACGCCATGGGCCTGCCCGGCTCCAAGGTGCCCTGGATCTCGCTGATGGGTGGCCTGACGGGAATGACCATCGGGCTCACGCTGCAGTGGTGGACCGGCGCGGTGGACTACCCGCTCGTCATCGGCGGCAAGCCCCTGTTCGCCTGGGAGTTCGGTCTCCCGGTCACCTTCGAGCTCTCGGTCCTGCTGGCCAGCTTCGGCACGGTCTTCGGCATGTTCGCGCTGAACAAGCTGCCCAAGCCGTACCACCCGCTGGACAAGGTGCCGATGTTCAAGGGCGTGACGGACGACAAGTTCTTCATGTCCATCGAGGTCGCCGATCCGATGTTCGACCTGCACAAGAGCCAGGCGTTCCTCGAGGAAATCGGCGGCACGAACGTCACCGTGGTGGAGGAGTAAGCGCGACATGGCGTGGACGAAGCACATGCTGCGCGTCGCCCTGGCCGGTGTGGCCGGCGTGGCGCTCCTCAGCGGGTGTCGGGGCACCCCGTCGGCCGAGCCGCCGGTGCACCTGAACCCCAACATGGACACCCAGGACAAGTACAAGCCCCAGCGGATCTCGACCTTCTTCGAGGACGGTCGGGCCATGCGCCCGCCGGTGCCCGGCACCGTGGGCCGCGACCTGCTGGACACCCAGATCCTGGGCAAGAAGGACGACCGCTTCCTCCGTGAAGACGACGCCTTCTGGCGCGGGCAGGACGAGAACGGCACCCAGGTGGACAAGATCCCCGTGGCTGTCGATCTGAAGCTCCTGAAGCGGGGCCAGCAGCGGTACGACATCTACTGCGCGCCCTGCCACGACGCGGCGGGCTACGGGCAGGGCACCGTCGCCATGCGCGGCAAGCTCAACGTCCCCTCGTACCACCAGGACTACATCCGCGGGTACAAGGACGGCTACATCTTCGACGTGATCAGCAACGGCTCGCCCTCGCAGATCATGAAGGGCTACAAGCACCAGATTCCGGTCGCCGACCGCTGGGCCATCGTCGCCTACCTGCGGACGCTGCAGCGCAGCCAGAACGCGACCGCGGCGGACGTGCCGCCCGAGCAGCAGGGGAAGCTCTGATGGGTCACGACAAGCAGTTCACCGACGCCCCCAAGCTCGACGCGGGCATGGCGGACAAGGCCTTCAAGATCGCTGCGGCGGTCGGGGCCGTGGGGATCCTGGCGAGCGTGGGCCTGGCCTTCTCGGGCGATGAGGCGAAGCACCAGTTCTTCTTCAGCTGGCTCACCGCCTTCATGTGGTGCCTGACCATCGGCCTGGGCGCGCTGTTCTTCATCATCATCCACCACCTGACCCGCGCCACCTGGAGCGCGAGCACGCGGCGGATCGCGGAGAACGTGGCCATCAACCTGCCGCTGATGGCCATCCTGTTCATCCCCATCGCCATCGGCCTGCACGATCTCTACCACTGGAGCCACGAGGAGGCCGTCGCCAACGACCCCATCCTGAAGTGGAAGGCCGGCTACCTGAACGCGCCCTTCTTCTTCGTGCGCGCCGCGGTGTACTTCGCGGTGTGGGGCGGGCTGGCGTGGTTCTTCCGCAGCAACAGCGTCAAGCAGGACGAGTCCGGCGACGAGGCCCTGAGCTTCAAGATGCGGCGGCTGGCCCCCGTGGGGATCCTCACCTTCGCCCTGTCGGCCACCTTCGCGGCCTTCGACTGGACGATGAGCCTGGATCCGCACTGGTTCAGCACCATGTTCGGCGTCTACACCTTCGCGGGCGGCGTGGTCTCGTGGTTCGCCTTCGGCATCCTGGCCATCGCCTGGCTGCAGAAGAGCGGCGCGCTGAAGCACACCATCACCACCGGCAACCGGCACGACTTCGGCAAGCTGATGTTCGGCTTCATCGTGTTCTGGGCCTACGTGACCTTCAGCCAGTACTACCTGATCTGGTACGCCAACATCCCCGAGGAGACCGCCTGGTTCGCCCACCGGTCCGTCGAGGGCTGGAGCAACATCGGCGCGCTGATCATCATCGGCCACTTCATCGTGCCCTTCTGGGTCCTGCTCAGCCGGCACGTGAAGCGCTTCCCCCTCAGCCTGAACCTGGCCGCGGTGTGGATGCTGCTGATGCACTTCGTGGATCTGTACTTCGTGATCATGCCGACGCTGCACCACCACGGCCTGCACTTCCATGTGCTGGACCTGACCACCCTGCTCGGGGTGGGTGGGGTGTTCGTCGCGGCCTTCGCCTTCCGCTTCAAGAAGGACGCCGCGGTGGCTCACAAGGACCCGCAGCTCCTGGCCTCGATGAGGTACGACAATGCCTGAGCACGCGCACGAGGAGCACACCGACGGGGCACACGCCGGGGGGCACGGGGACCACGGTCACCACGACCACCACCCGCTGCCCCCTCCGGAGCCGGACGCCGTCGCGGCGGTCAGCATCTTCGCGTGGGGCTTCGGCACCTTCGCGCTGGTGGTGGCCACCATCGGCCTGTTGAGCGGCTACTTCTGGATGGAGCGCCGCGCCGAGGAGCACGTGAAGGTCTACGAGTCCTTCGTGCCCAAGGCGCAGGTGGAGGCCCAGGCCGTGGCGCAGAAGCGCCTGGAGGGCTACCGCAAGCTCGAGAACGGCAAGGTGCAGATCCCCATCGAGCGGGCCATGGAGCTCGAGGCGAAGGGGCAGCGCTGAGCCGATGCGGTGGGTGATGCCCTCTTTCAGACCCGGCGTGCTCGCCTTGGTCGCGATGATCCTCGCGGCCGGGGCGGACGTGTGCGCCGAGGAGCTGAACCCCAAGGAGTTTGACGGGGTCGGCATCACCGAGCACCTGGGGGACGCCGTGCCGGCGGACCTCACCTTCAAGGACGAGACGGGGAAGTCGGTCCGCCTGGCGGATTACTTCGACGGCGAGAAGCCGGTCATCCTGACCCTCGTCTACTACAACTGTCCGATGCTCTGTAACATGGTCCTCAACGGGGTCATCGAGGGCATCCGGCCGTTGGACTGGCGCCCGGGTCGGGACTACCGAATCCTCAGCGTCAGCATCGATCACCGCGAGCAGCCCGAGCTGGCTGCGGCGAAGAAGAAGAGCTACCTGACCGAGCTGGGCGACGAGTCCGCCGGCGCCGGGTGGCACTTCCTCACCGGCGATCGGCAGGCTATCAAGGCCCTGGCCGACGCGGTGGGCTTTGGCTTCCGGTACGATCCCGACCGGATGGAGTATGCCCACGGGGCCGCGATCTTCATGGTCTCGCCCGAGGGCAAGCTCACCCGCTATCTGTACGGCATCCAGTTCGAGCCCAAGCAGCTCAAGCTGGCGCTGACCGAGGCGGGCCAGGGCAAGCTGGGCAGCGCGATCGACCAGTTCGTGCTGCGCTGCTATCACTACGACCCCGACAGCCGGAAGTACGGCATCTATGTCTGGGGCGTCATGCGCATGGGCGGTCTGCTGACCGTCCTGATCATCGGGTTCATGCTTTTGGTTTTCTGGCGGCGCGAGCGCCGCCGCGGCACGGTCGTCAGCCCCGCATAGGGCCGGCGATCTGCTGGACGCGACGCGGGCCTGAGGGGGCCACGGAGAGTGTGATGGCGAGCGGTAGCGAAGGCGGCTTCTGGCTGCCTCCCCAGGGATCCACGGCCGCGGGTGGGGTCGACGGTCTCTTCGACTTCATCTACTGGCTGAACGTGTTCTTCTTCGTGCTCATCACGGGCGCGGTCGTGTACTTCGTGATGAAGTACAAGCGGAAGAGCGACGACCAGCTCGCGACCTCACAGGTGGGGCACAACACCCTCATGGAGGCCACCTGGACCTTCGTGCCCTTGATCCTGGTGATCGTCATCTTCGCGTGGGGCTTCCGCACCTACCTGAACCTGACGGTGGCCCCCGAAGGGGCCTACCAGGTGAAGGTCACGGGGCAGAAGTGGAGCTGGAACTTCACCCACCCCGACGGGACGGTGAACACCGGCGAGCTGCACGTGCCGGCGAACCGCCCGGTGAAGCTGCTGCTCAGCTCCCGCGACGTGATCCACTCCTTCTTCGTGCCGGACTTCCGCATCAAGCAGGACGCCGTGCCCGGCCGCTACACCACCGCCTGGTTCCAGGCGAAGGCGGCGGGTGAGCATCAGGTGTTCTGCACCGAGTACTGCGGCAAGGACCACTCGGCCATGCTGGCGAAGGTGCTCGTCCTCAGCGAGGAGGAGTTCGACGCCGGCAAGTGGAAGGTCAGCAAGCCGCCCGAAGGGATGAGCGTCGCCGACTGGGGCGGCGACCTCTACAACAAGGTCGGCTGCAAGGCCTGCCACAGCGTGGACGGCAGCAAGCTGGTGGGTCCGAGCTTCAAGGGCCTGTTCGGCCGTGAAGAGAAGATCCAGGGCCAGGACCCGGTGATGGTCGACGAGAACTACCTGCGCGAGTCCATCATGGACCCGCAGGCCAAGATCGTCGAAGGCTTCGCGCCCGCCATGCCCTCGTACAAGGGGCAGCTGGACGACGCGAAGATCGACGCCATCATCGAATACATCAAGACGCTCAAGTAACGGGGTTCTGCGCACATGAACGCGACGACGACCCAGGCCGCTGTCGACCACGCGGACGCTCCGTACGAGGTCGACTACCTGAACTGCAAGAAGGGGATCCGCCACTGGCTGATCACCGTCGACCACAAGCGCATCGGCGTGATGTACCTGTGGTCGGTGATCGCCTCGTTCCTGCTGGGTGGCGTGCTCGCGCTGCTCATCCGGGCCGAGCTGTGGGGCCCCGGCGAGACCATCATGGGCCCGGACACCTACAACCGGGTGTTCACGCTGCACGGCCTGGCGATGGTGTTCCTCTTCATCATCCCCGGCATCCCGGCGGCCTTCGGCAACTTCGTGCTGCCGCTCATGCTCGGCGCGAAGGATGTGGCCTTCCCCCGGCTGAACCTGGCCAGCTTCTACGTCTACGTGGTGGGCTCGGTCATGGCGCTGTGGGCCATCATCGCCGGCGGCGTGGACACGGGCTGGACCTTCTACACCCCGTACAGCACGGGCGTGAGCGGCTCGGTCATGATGATGACCCTGGCCGCCTTCGTGCTGGGCTTCTCGTCCATCTTCACGGGGCTGAACTTCATCGTCACCGTGCACAAGATGCGCGCCCCGGGCATGACCTGGGACCGCCTGCCCCTGGCGGTGTGGGCCTTCTACGCCACGGCGATCATCCAGGTGATGGCCACCCCGGTGCTGGGCATCACCCTGCTGCTGCTGGCCATGGAGCGCGCACTGGGCGTGGGCATCTTCGACCCGCAGCTCGGCGGCGATCCCGTGCTGTTCCAGCACTTCTTCTGGTTCTACAGCCACCCCGCCGTGTACGTGATGATCCTGCCCGGCATGGGCGTGATGAGTGAGCTCATCACCACCTTCGCCCGCAAGACCATCTTCGGCTACCGGGCCATCGCGCTGTCGTCCATCGCCATCGCGGTCATCAGCTTCCTGGTGTGGGGCCACCACATGTTCGTGTCGGGCCAGTCGGCCTACGCGGGGATGATCTTCAGCTTCCTGACCTTCCTGGTGGCCATCCCCTCGGCCATCAAGGTCCTGAACTGGGTGGCCACCCTCTACGGCGGCAGCATCAGCCTCGAGACGCCGATGCTCTACGCCATCTGGTTCCTCATCCTGTTCACCATCGGCGGCCTGACCGGGATCTTCCTGGGCACCATGGGCACCGACGTGCACCTGCACGACACCTACTTCGTGGTGGCCCACTTCCACTACGTGATGATGGGCGGCACGGTCATGGCCTTCTTCGGGGCCCTGCACTACTGGTGGCCCAAGATGTTCGGCCGCATGTACAACGAGAAGCTCGCGAAGATCGCGGCCTGGCTCGTCTTCATCGGCTTCAACATCACCTTCTTCACCCAGTTCGTTCTGGGCAGCCGCGGCATGCCCCGGCGCTACTACGACTACCTCCCGGAGTTCGAGACCCTGCACAAGATCTCGACCTCGGGGACGTGGTTCCTGGGCGTGGCCGTGCTGATGATGATCGGCTACCTCTTCAGCTCGCTGAAGAAGGGCGAGAAGGCGCCGGCCAACCCCTGGGGCGCCCGCTCCCTGGAGTGGTCGATCCAGTCGCCGCCCATCGAGCACAACTTCCACGAGATCCCGACGGTGGTCGAGGGGCCGTACGAGTACCCCAAGGCCGGGGCCAAGGCCTGAGGCGACGGAGCTGACACGCACATGAGCACGCTCGTTCGACACGAAGTCGCCCATCACTTCCACTCCGCGGATCAGGAGTCATCCTCCGCGAAGCTGGGGATGTGGCTGTTCCTGGTCACCGAGGTCCTGCTGTTCAGCGGGCTCTTCGTGGCCTACACGGTCATCAAGTCCATCAACCCGGTCATGTGGGCCGAGGCGTCGAAGACCCTCGACGTGACCATGGGCACGGTGAACACCCTGGTGCTGATCACCAGCTCGTTCACGGTGGCGCTCGCGACCCGCGTGGCGCAGACCAACAAGAAGGGGGAGAAGAACGGTCAGCTCGTCGGCTTGCTGGCGGCGACCGTCCTCCTGGCCGGCTGCTTCCTGGTGGTGAAGTACTTCGAGTACAGCCACAAGATCCACATGGGGCTCCTGCCGGGCACCCACTACTTCTACAACGGGATCGACGCCGCCAACCCGCACCTGTTCTTCGGGGTCTACTTCCTGATGACGGGCCTGCACGGCATCCACGTGGTCATCGGGATGATCGTGCTGACCTGGGTCATGCTGCGCGCCATGAAGGGCCACTTCTACGAGGACTACTACACCCCCGTGGAGCTCGGCGGCCTGTACTGGCACCTGGTGGATCTGATCTGGATCTACCTCTTCCCCCTGCTCTACCTGGTCTAAGGGAGGTCTTCCGATGAGTGCCGAGCACACGGCCCACGGTGAGGGCCACCACCACCACATCACCCCGCTGAGCCACTACTTCGCCGTCTTCGGCGCCCTGTTGGTGCTCACCGCGGTGACCGTCTGGATCGCGCAGTTCCACTTCGGCGCGGCCAACACCCTGATCGCCATGCTGGTGGCGACGATCAAGGCCAGCCTGGTGGCCCTGATCTTCATGCACCTGCTGTACGACGATCGCCTGAACAGCCTGACCTTCCTGTTCGGGCTGCTCTTCGTGGCGCTGTTCTTCATCTTCACGCTGACCGACGTGTACACGCGCGGGTTCATCGACCCGGTGCGGGACAACCACTACCTGCGCGACGAGCAGGTGGCCCAGCTCAAGCTGGCCGCCGAGGCGCAGCAGGACCTGCCGGCCCAGTACCCGAAGAAGACCATCGGCGAGGACTACCCGGTGGCCGAGGACGAGCGGGTCAACCCGCCCGCGCCGCCGCCGCCGCCCGCGCCCCCTGCTGCCCCGGCCACCGACGCCGAGGGCAACGTGATCGCGGCGCCCGAGGAGGCCCCCAAGCCGGCCTTCGCCGTCGATCCCGCCAAGGCCGAGCAGGGCAAGGCGCTGTTCGCCAGCAAGACCTGCGCGGCGTGCCACAGCCTCGACGGCAGCAAGCTGGTGGGGCCGACGATGAAGGGCATCTGGGGCCGCAAGGAGGTCATGGCCGACGGCAGCGAGGTCATCGTCGATCAGGCCTACTGGCTGGAGTCCATCAAGACGCCCAACGCCAAGGTGGTGAAGGACTTCCCGCCCGCCATGCCCGTGCTGCCCGTCAGCGACGAGGAGGCCGAGGCCATCCTGCACTACGTCAACTCCCTGTGAGCTGACGCCGTTGGGGCCCTCGCGGCCCTGACGCCCACCGCCTCCGCGGCGGTCCCCGCCACAGACGCCCTCCGGCGAAGTCGCCCCCCAGGCACCGCGCGTGTCGCACGGGGGGCTCTCGGCCCACTGGCCTGCGAGCAGGCTGTTGAAAATCGCTCCCGTCGCGAGCCGACCCCGTGGAATCCGCGGCTCCTGCGTTGCCGTCTCCTCGACGATGCTCTGGCATCGCCTGCGGGCCGCCGCCTTGGATCCGCGGCCCCACGGGGCCGTTCGCTCGGTCCGCGAATTTCAACAACCTGCTAGACTCCCCGACGTCGACTCGGGGGATCCCCATGCGCACTCTCACGCTGCTGGCGCTGCTGGCGTCGCTGGCCCTGGCGGCCTGCGATCACGAGCCACCGCCGTACTTCGACCCCAACGCGCAGCCCAACATCGGTCTGCAGGACGCGGCCCCGCGACCCGATCGGGGCGGCGGGGGTGGCGGATCCGGCGGTGCGGGCGATCTGGACGGGGGGGCACAGGACGCGCAGGTGCCCGACCAGGCCCCCGACATGGAGGTGGACTCGGCCACCTTCGCCCCCATCGCGTTCGATGTGCAGACCCGGGTGGGCGACCGCAACACGGTGGCGGGCCTGGAGAACCGGGTGACCTGCGAGGTGCTGGACCAGGTGGGCGAGCCCATCGGCGGGGTGGCCACGGTGGTGGAGGTGCTGCCCGACAACGGCTTCGAGCGCACCGAGGTGGGCCTGGTGGGCGGCCTCGCCCGCGACTACGAGATCACGTGCTTCGCCCCGAGTCTGGGCCTGCGGGACGCTACGCCGGCATTGTGGACGGTGCTGCCCGGCCGAGCGGCGACGGTGACCACGGCCCTGGCCACCGACGCCATCGAGGCGGGCGGTGAGGTGGAGGTGGGCTGCCGGGCCTTCGACGCCTACGGCAACCCGGTGGCGAACCCAGGGCAGTTCACGATCCGCGTGGATCCCCAGCCGCCCGCGCTGGACGTGCTGGGCAGCACGCTGCGCTTCCGGTCGGCCGGGGAGTTCGAGGTCCGCTGCGAGCTGGCCGGGGCCGAGGCGGCGCCGGGCCGCACCCTGAGCGTGGCCCCCGGGCTGCCGGCACGGCTGGTGATGAGCCTGTTCCCCGATCGCCCGGTATATCGGGTGGGCGACGTGGTCGAGATCGTGCCGGTGGTGAGCGACCAGTACGACAACCCGATCCCCGACGCCCCCTTGGTGTTCGAGAGCGACCCGCCGCTGGAGCAGTTCGGGGCGGCGCGCCTGCGCTGTGCGCCCGAGGGCCGCTACGCCCTGACCGTGTCGGTGGACGGCGAGACCTTCCAGGATCGGGCGCTGCGCGCCGACGCCGACATCCTGGTGGACTTCGGGGGGCCCGGGATCACCTGCGATGATCCGCTGGAGGGCGAGTTCATCGTGCTGCCCGAGGGCGGGCACGGCGAGCTGCGCGGCACGGTGCGCGACGTGGCCGGGGTGCGCTCGGTGTCGGTGGATGAGGTGCCGGTGGACCTGCAGCCCGACGGGTCTTGGCGGGCCGACGTGGCGCAGGCCTGGGGCCTGAACGTGCACGAGGTGGTGGCCGGTGACGCCGTGGACGCCGAGAACAGCACGTTCTGCGCGTACTTCGCGGCCGGCGACTACCTGAACGAGAACCAGTTCCTGAGCAGCGCCATCCAGCTCCGCATGGGGCAGGGGGCGGTGGACGACGGGGATCCCGACCGCCCCCTGAGCAGCCTGGGCGACGTGATCCGCCGGGTGATCAACAGCCAGGGCCTGGTGCAGACGGTGGATGAGGCGGCCCGGGCGCAGAACCCCATCGTGCCCACCGAGTGCCGGGTGCGGGTGCTGGGTGTCTGCCTGTTCCGCTTCGGGGCCGAGTACGAGGGGCTGGCCATCGGCGGGCGCAACACGCTGGGCATGAGCATCGTGGACGGCGGCCTGCAGTTCCGGGTGAGCGTGCGCAACATCTCGGTGCGGGCGCGGCTGCGGGGCACGCTGGGCAACCGGGCGCGCATCGACGCCGATCACGTGACCATCGCGCTGACCTTCGATGTGGGCCTGCGGGGCAACGGCAGCCCCGATCTGCGCCTGCGCTCGGTGGACCAGGTGAGCGTGGGCGACCTGCACAGCGACTTCAGCGGGTTCATCACCGGGGCGATCCTGGAGCTGGCCTTCTGGGCCTTCGAGGGGCTGATCCGCGACACCATCACCGACGCCATCCGCGACTTCCTGCAGGACGAGATCGACGCGGTGCTGACGGACCTGTTGGGCAACGTGGACATCGGCGAGCTGAGCCAGGGTGTGGACGTGCCCAGCTTGACGGGCGGCGCGTCGGTGCCGCTGACCTTCTCGGTGGGCCTTGACCGGATGGACCTGGGCGGCGGCCGGATGATGGTGGGGGTGAAGACCAAGGTGGACGGGCCCGACCGGCTGGCGCAGCGCTCGCCCGGTGTGCCGCTGCCGCCGGGCTCGGGCTTCATGGAGCTGCCCGGGGATCGGACGGTGGGCGCCGCGGTGCAGCTCGGCATTGTGAACCAGGTGCTGCACGGCCTGTGGCGGGCGGGGTACTTCGAGGCCGAGGCCGGGGGCCTGGTGGGGGAGCTGGCGGAGGACCTGCCCGAGGGCGCCGAGGTGTTCCTGAGCCTGCCCCAGGCGCCGGCGGTGATCGGGGTGGCCGATGAGGCCACCGTGCGGATCTTCATCGGTCCCATGTCGGCGGGCGTGGTCTACCCCGGCTTCTTCGTGGAGCCGTTCCGCCTGCGGGTGGCGGCTGAGCTGTCGGCGACGGTGCGGCTGGTGGGGGAGCGGGACCTGGAGTTCGAAGGGGTGACGGTGGAGGCGCTGCACCTTGGCCTGGGCACCGACGTCCCCCAGCGGTCACGGCAGGTGCTGGAGAACACGCTGACGCGGATCCTCCAGGCCATCATCGACAACGCCCTGAATGACGGGCTGCCGGTGCTCCCGCTGCCCGACTTCGTGATCCCCGACGACCTGGGGCGCTTCGACCTGCCCGCCGGGCGGGGCTTGGGGCTGCGGCAGCCGCGGCTCTCGGGCACCGAGGCCCGCTGGATCCTCGACGGGAACTTCGGGGAGTGAGCATGCGCACGACGATTCTGCTGGGCCTGGGGCTGCTGGCCCTGGTGGCTTGCGACGACGCGGCGCCGAGCGGCGAGGCCCCCGGCGGGGGCGACGCGTTGCCCCTCCAGGACCTGGGCGGCGCGGGCGCCGGCGGCGGGGGCGGGGGCGGTGGGGCGCCCGACATGGCCGCGCCGGACATGGCTGGCCCGATGGCTCGGCCTGCGTTCATCGAGCTGGCGCTGGAGCCGCGGCGGCCCCTCTACACCCGCGCCGAGGCGCCGCGGGCGGTGGCCGCGGTGTACGACCGGATCGGCCGTGAGATCCCGGCGGCGCAGGTGGATCTGCGCTTCGACGTGCAGCCGGCCGCCATGGGTCAGGTGGCCGCCGACGGTACGGTGACCTTTGCCCAGGAGGGGCAGGGGGCGGTGCGCGCCTGCGTGCGGGGCACCGATCTCTGCGGGCGCGCGACCTTCTACGTGGACGACGGGGCGCCCGGCCTGGAGGTGACCCAGCCCCAGCGCGGGGCAGTGCTGGCGGGCGAGCCGGTGATCCAGGTGGCGGGCCGGGCCGATCCCGGCGCGGCGGTGTTCGTCAACGACCAGCCGGCCCAGGTCCAGGCCGACGGGACCTTCACCGCGGAGGTGCCCGCGGCGTTCGGCTACAACCGCATCGACGTGGTGGCCGACGACCGGGTGCGCCGGCCGCCGGCCCGGGTGGTGATGGAGGTGATCCAGGCCCCCGAGCTGCTGGCGGTGGACGACCGCGGCGTCGATCTGAACGACGCCATCCGGGTGCGCATCGATCAGCGGCTGCTGGACACGGGCGAGGGGGTGCCGCCGGCCGACGAGATGGGCGTGGTGCGGCTGCTCGATCTGGCCGGCGTGGTCGAGGCCTTCCTGGCCCGGCTGGAGCTGCTGCCGCTGGTGCCCGATCCGGTCAGCCAGAACGATGAGCTGACCTTGCGCATCACCGGGGTCAACCCGGGTGAGCCGGACGCCACGCTGCTGTTCACCGACACCGGCATCGAGGTGTTCCTGCGGCTGCAGGACCTGCGGATCGACACCGAAGGCGGGCTGGTGCTGGAGGGGCTGCCCATCGACCTGGGCGGGCAGATCCGGCTGACGGCGGCGGCCATCGCCTCGCTGGCGGTGGAGGCCGGGCCCGATGGCGCGCCGCGCTTGCGCCTGGAGAACGTGGACGTGGCCCTGGAGCGGCTGAGCGGCATCATGGGCGACAGCACGGCGCAGGCGCTGCTGGACACCTTCGGGAGCCTGGTGCGCACCCTCATCGAGGGCGCGGCCCGCAACCTGGTGAACGACGTGGTGGCGCAGGCGGTGCCCGACTTCCTGGAGCTGGGGCTGGGCGACGCGCTGGATCCGCTGCGGCAGATCCCGCTGGATGTGGCGGCGTCGCCCCCGCTGCCGGCCATCGCCTTGGACCTGGGCTTCGACCTGAGCGCCCCGGTGGTGGAGGCCCGCAACGGGCTGAGCCTGGGCCTGTCAGGGCGCGTGCGGCAGCGGGCGCCCACGCCGCCCCCGTTCCCCATCGCCGGCATCCCGGTGGAGTCGCTGGACTCGGAGCCGCCCTGGCCCGCCGCGGCCGGGCTGGCCATCGGCGTGCGCCTGAGCACGGTGAACGCGCTGGCCCACGGCGTGTGGCAGCAGGGGGCGCTGAACCTGGACCTGGCCGACGTCATCCCCGAGCAGCTCCGGGCGCTGATCCGCGAGGGGCGCATCGAGGCGCGGCTGCCGCCGCTGGTGGTGGCCACGCCGCCGGGGAGCCCGGCGCTGTTCGAGCTGCAGCTCGGCGAGCTGGACCTGTACCTGAAGGGGCCCCGCAGCGGCGAGCAGCCCGACCACTACGTGCTGTCGCTGCGCGCGGGGCTGCTGCTGGAGGTGGGCGACGGCGGCATCCGGTTCAACGTGGCCGAGTCGGCGGACATCCGGGTGGCGCTGCTGGAGTTCTTCGGTGAGCGGCCGGCCTTCGAGGCCGATCTGTTGCAGCAGATTCTGGAGCCCATCGTGTGGGGCGAGGTGCGCAACGCGGTGGGCGAGGGCCTGGATCTGGCCATCGACCCGGTGGCCATCGGGGCCGACCTGTACGCCGACTATGCGCCTGGCATCCGGGGCATCGAGGTGGCGCCGGACTTCCCGGTGGGGCCGCTGGTGCGCCGGGGCTGGTTCGTGCTGCCGGCGGGGCTGGCGGTGACCTTGCGATGATGGGCGCCGCCGCATGATCGGCCTCGCCCTGGGGGCGCTGGCGGGGGCGCACGGGCTGCTGGTGGGGGGCGGCGCCGTGGCCCTGGCCCTGCCGAACCCCTGGCTGCGGCTGACCCGGGCCCGGGGCACGCCGGGCGACGACGGGGTGCCCTTCCAGGCGGTGTGCCTGGCCGATGGCTGTGCGGCCTGGATCACGGCGCCCATCCGGCCGACCGGGGTGGTGATCTGCCACGGCCGCTCGCGCAGCAAGGCCTGGGAGCGCCCCCTGATCAAGGCGCTGGCGGCCGCGCACACCGTGCTGGCCTTCGACTTCCCCGGTCACGGCGACAACCGCTACGCGCCCACCACGCTGGGCGATCGGGAGGCTGCCTCGGTGAACCACGCGGTGGACGCCTTGGTGGCGCACGGGGTCGAGCGGGTGGTGCTGTACGGGTGCAGCATGGGGGGCGCGGCGGCCCTCATCAGCCAAGGGCGGGCGCCCCACCCGGCGGTGCGCGGGGTGATCACCGACGGGGCCTTCGCGGCCTTCAGCGAGGTGGTGGATCACGCCGGTCGCGCCCTGCCCGGGTATGTGCGACGCAGCGCGCTGGGGCTCACCGGGCGCCTGAACGGGTACGACCCCTGGGCGGTGCGGCCCATCGACGGGGTGGCGAGCATCCCGGTGCCGGTCCGGCTGCTGCACGGTGACGCCGACACCCTGGTCACCCCGGACGCTGCCGATCGCATGGCGGCCGCCGGGGGCGCCACCGTGCGCGCGCAGCGCTACGCCGGGGGCCATGACGAGCCGGCCAACCCGGCGATGATCGCCGCCGTGCAGGCGTTCGCTGCGGAGGTCTTGTGATCCGACTGCGTGGGTCGGTGCCGGCCTCGCTGGCCCCCCTGACGGTGCTGCTGGCCTGCGCCGATCCCTCGCTGGACGTCGCTGAGCGGCGGGACCCGGTGGTGTACGGGCAGGACGACCGGCAGGACGTCTTCGCCGTGGCGGATCCGGTCTGGCGGGCCCGCGCCACCCGCTCAGCCATGGCGCTGGTGCCGCCCGATCGGCTGGCGGTGGACGAAGCGGCGGGCACGGTGGGTCTCGAGGCCAGCGTCTACGGCGAGCACTTCGGGCTGTGCGAGGGGCAGCGCTTCTTCGAGCAGCTCCGGCTGGGCCGCTGCTCGGGCACCCTGGTGGACACGGATCTGGTGCTCACCGCGGGGCACTGCGTCCCCAACCAGGCGCGCTGCGACGATCGTCGCTTTGTGTTCGAGTGGGCGGTTGAGGCCGAGGGCGAGGTGCCGACCCTGACGCCGGCCGACATCTACGAGTGCGCCGAGATCGTGCGCACCGTGGACGGCACCTTCGGGGGCCGCCGGCTGGACTTCGCCTTCATCCGCCTGGACCGGCCGCCGCCCGCACCCTATGAGCCCGCGCCGCTGCGGCCCGACGACGGGGCGCTGCCCGAGGGGACCCCGGTGACCCTCATCGGCTTCCCCAACGGGCTGCCCGTGAAGGTGGCCGCCAACGGGGCGGTGGTGAACCCGCGGGCGGACGTGCGCGACTTCTTCGAGGCCACGGTGGACGCCTTCGGCGGCAACTCGGGCTCGGGGGTCTACGACGACCAAGGGCGGCTGGCCGGCGTGCTGGTGCGCGGCGAGCAGGACTACGCCGAGACAGACGCCGGCTGCGATGTGGTGAACGTGCTCGACGGCGAGCGCACCGCCGAGGAGGGGGCCGAGGACATCACCTACGCCGCCCGCGCGGTGGAGGACCTGTGCCTGCAGGGCTACCGCGGCGAGCACCTGTGTGTGCCGGGGGATCAGACCTGGTGCTTTCCCTGCGAGGCCGACGCCGACTGCCGCGCGGGCTGGACCTGCGGGGGCTTCGCCCAGAACGCGCGCCTGAAGTTCTGCCGTGCCCCCTGCGCGGAGGACGGGGACTGCCGCGCCGATCACGCCTGTGCGGAGGGGGGCTGCACGCCGCGGCTGGGCCCGGCCTGTGTCGGCCCCGATGTCTGGGTCCGCGAGGCGTGCGGGCGCAACGTGGCGCCCGTAATGGCCTGCCCCGAGGACCAGCGTTGCGCGGTGGTGGCGGGCGAGGCGGCCTGCCACCCCGCGCCGCCGGGCGATCGGTGCGGGGCCCCCATCGCCCTGGCGGTGGCGGATCAGATCATCGAAGGCGATCTGGTGGCGGGCGGCTTCGGCGCCTTTGCCCAGGGCTCGTGCGCGGGCCGCGGCCCGGAGGTGGTCTACGGCTTCACCCTGGACCGCCCCCGCCCCTTCACCGCCACGGTCACGGGCTTCGACACGGTGCTGCACCTGCGGCGCGGCTGCGACGACTTCGAGGTGGCCTGCGTGGACGACAGCGATCCGCCGGGGGATCGGGGCTCGCAGATCCAGGCCGACCTTGCGCCGGGGGTCTACCAGCTCTTCGTCGACAGCTACAGCGCCGGCGGCGCCTACACCCTCGAGGTGGCCTTCGGCGAGAGCCCCTGCGAGCCGGTGGCCTGTGTGCCGGGCGAGGCTCGCTGCGTGGACGACGGGGTGCAGGGCTGCGCCCCCGCCGAGGGGGACGGGTGCCCGGCGTGGGGCGAGCCGGTGCCCTGCGGTCGGGCGGCTTGTGTGGATGGCGTCTGTGTGGCCGAGGCCGACCTGGGCCCGCCCGATCAGGGTGACGCCGACCGGGGGCTCGATCAGGCGGCGGCGGACGCGACGCCCGCCGATCAGGCGCAGCCCGACGCCGCGCCGTCCGAGGGCACGCTGGATCAGGCCCTGGCCGACGTGGGCGCCGACGCCGGAAAGCCCGACGCGACGGTGGGTGACCTTGGTCTGGCCGATGGCGCCGCCTTGGACCGCGGTGTAGCGGACGCGGGCGCCCGCGCTCAGGGCGGTGGCGGCGGCTGCCGCGCCGTCGGCGGCGGCGTCCAGGGGGGCGTCTGGGCGCTCCTGCTGCTGGCGCTGCGGCGCCGTCGCGGCACCGGCCGGTAACGGAACTCCAGAAAACACAAGCCTTTTCGCTGGCACGCTTCTTTCAGGATCCTGCCCCCACGACTCATGTGGGGAGGCGCGCCATGCGACTCAGCCGGCACTGCATCGGGGCCCTGGCGGCCCTGCTGACCCTGGGCCTGTGGGCCTGCGACAGCGACGACGACGGGGGCGTGAGCGCCGATCAGGGCGCCTCGGTGGACGGCAGCGCCGGCGCCGGGGGCGGCCAAGGCGGCGCAGGGGGCGAAGCCGGCGCAGGCGGTCAGGGTGGCGCGGGCGGTCAGGGCGGCGCAGGTGGTCAGGGTGGCGCGGGCGGCCAGGCCGGTGCGGGCGGATCCGCAGGCTCGGGCGGCGTGCCGGGCGAGTGCGCCGTGGCGGCCGACTGCCTGGGCCACCCGTGGAACATCCGCTGCCTGGGGCGCTGGGCTTGCGAGAACACTGTGTGCATCGAGCACTGCGACGAGGACTGCGGCGACCGGCGCTGCGAGCCCGCCCTGGGCGAGAGCCCGGCCTCGTGCCCGGTGGACTGCACCGACCAGTGCGTGCGCGACGCCGACTGCCCGCCGGCCACCCGCTGTGATCCGTGCGCCCGATCCTCGTGCCCGGAGTGCGACGACTGCCTGGCCGGCTGCGCGGTCCACCCGTGCCCGACGGAACCCGAGCCCGCCTGCGACGCGGCGCGCCCCGACTGCGCCGCCGGCGCGGTGGCGGTGGTGCAGGGCGGCTGCTGGGTCTGCGTGGGCCTGGACGACTGCCAGCCGGTCGATCCGCCCGCCTGCCTGGGGGCGGGCGAGGGTGGCGCGGTGGTGCCGGGGGCCCTGCCGTGCTGTGCGGGGCTGAGCCCCATCGGCTGTGACGCCCCGGACGCCGAGGGGGTCTGCCCCGGGGGCTGTGACGGCGCGTTCGTTTGCGCGGCGTGCGGCGACGGCGCCTGCGGGCCCGGTGAGAACCCCTGCAACTGCCCGGCGGACTGCGCCGCCCCCGATCCCAACTGCGTGGCCGAGGGCGGCAACGTGCCTGTGGTGCCCGACGCGCCGCAGTGCTGCCCCGGGCTGACCCCCGTAGCCTGTGGCGGCCCGGGGGCCGACGGGCAGTGCGAGCCGTGTGTGGGCGCCAGCGTCTGCGTCGCCTGCGGCGACGGGGTGTGCGGGGTGGGTGAGAACCAGTGCAACTGCCCGCGCGACTGCCCGGCCCAGGCCATGTGCGTGGAAGAGGGCGGCGCGGTGCCGGTGATCCCCAACGCGCCGGAGTGCTGCGCGGGCCTGACGCCCATCGGCTGCGATCGGCCCGACGCCGACGGCCGCTGCCAGGGCGGCTGCGTGGGCGCCAGCGTCTGCGCCGCCTGCGGTGACGGGCGCTGCGGCGCGGGCGAGAACGCCTGCAACTGCCCCATGGACTGCGCCCAGAGCTCGCCTGACTGTGCGGCCCAGGCGGGCTATTGCGCGCACTGGATGGACGACTGCGCGCCCGGCTTCGAGAGCGGCTTCGCCGCCGACTGCCCCCTGGGCCGCAGCGGCCAGTGCTGCGTGCCCGCGCAAGCGTTCCGGTACTACCTGACCTGCGGCGACCCCGTGTGCCGCGGCCACACCCCCCGCGACGGGGTGCCGCCCTGCGACGGCCAGCGCCCCGGCGAGGTGTGTGCCGACCCCGGCGCGCTGTGCGATCCCATCGACGCCTGCAACGCGCTGGTGGTGTGCGCCGATGAGGATCCGCGGGCGGGGCCGTGCCCCATCAGCAAGGCCGAGTTCAAGCAGGAGATCGCCTACCTGGGGCCGGCCGAGGTGGCCGCGGCGGCCACGGCGGTGCGCCAGATCAAGCTGGCCACCTGGCGCTACAAGGCCGCGCCCGCGGACCGGCCCTCGCTGGGCTTCATCATCGACGACCACCCCCACCCGGCAGCGGTGCAGCCGGACGGGCGGCACGTGGACCTGTACGGCTACACCAGCCTGACCGTGGCCGCCGTGCAGGCCCAGGCCGCGCAGATCGAGCGGCTGCAAGAGCAGCTCGACCGGCTGGAGCAGCGCCTGAACGCCTGCGAGCGGGGCCGCTGAGCCGTCGCGCGCGTCAGGTGGCCCTGCGGCGTCGCACGGGGTAGACTCGGGCGCCCACGTTGCCCCGGAGGCGCCGATGGAGCTGCCCGCCGAGACTCTGCGCGACGCCTGCGTCGCTCGCCGCTCCAACCTCGCCGCCCGCCTGGGCGGCGTGACGGCGGTGATCCCCGCGGGCCGGCCGGTGCCGCGGAATTATCCGGCGAACCCCCACTGGCCGTTCCGGGCCTCCAGCCACTTCCTGTACCTGGTGGGCGCCTCCATCGAAGACGCGGTGCTGGTGGTGCACCGGGGCGAGAGCACCCTGTGCCTGCCTCAGGCCACGGCCGAGGACGCGCTGTGGCACGGGGCGCCGCCGAGCATGAGCCACCTGGCCCATGGGCTGGGGCTGGGCGTCGCGCCCCTGGCCGAGCTGCCGGCGCTGCTGAAGGGCCGCACGGTGGGCGCGCTGCCGCCGCCCGACGCCCAGGGGCAGGCGGCCCTGGAGGCGTTGGGGCCGCGGGCCGCCGACGCCCAGGTCGCCGACGCCATCATCGACCTGAGGCTGCGCCATGACGCCGCGGCGGTGGGCGGCTTGGAGCGGGCCGCCGAGGCCACCGTGGCCGCCCACCGGGTGGGCATGGCCGCCACCCGCCCGGGCATCCCCGCGTGGCAGGTGGTGGGCGCCATGATGGCCGATCTGGCCCACCGCGGCATGGGCACCAGCTACCCGCCCATCGTCAGCCCCCGCGGCGAGGTGCTGCACAACCACGCCCACCACGACGTGCTGGCCGCCGGCGATCTGCTGCTGGCCGACGTGGGCGCCGAGACGCGCGGCGGCTGGGCGGGCGACGTGACCCGCACCTGGCCGGTGAGCGGCCGCTTCAGCAAGAGCCAGCAGGCCATCTACGAGGTGGTGCTGGCGGCCCAGGCGGCCTGCATCGCCGAGTGCCGGCCCGGCACCCGCTACCGGCACATCCACCTGACCGCGGCGCGGGTCATCGCGCAGGGGCTGAAGGACCTGGGGATCCTGCGGGGCGACGTGGACGGGCTGGTGGCCGACGACGTGCACGCCCTGTTCTTCCCCCACGGCATCGGGCACCTGATCGGGCTGGACGTGCACGACATGGAGGATCTGGGGGACCGCGCCGGCTACGCGCCGGGGCGCACCCGCAGTGACCGCTTCGGGCTGGGCTACTTGCGGCTGGACCGCGACCTCGAGCCGGGCATGGCCGTCACCATCGAGCCGGGCTTCTACCAGGTGCCCGCCCTGCTCGAGGATCCGACGCGGACGGCGAAGGCGGGCGACCGGCTGGTGCGCAGCCGGCTGGCGGAGTTCGCCGACGTGCGCGGCATCCGCATTGAAGACGATGTGCTGATCACCTCGGGCGGGCCGAGGGTGCTGACCGAGGCGGCGCCGAAGACGGTGGCCGAGGTCGAGGCCGCGGTGGGCCGCGGCTGAGCGAGAAGATCTGCGCGTGGGGTGACTTCCCGCGCGCCCACGGGTCAAGGGAGCGCGACGACCAGGACTCGACGCGCTGGAGGAGCAGACATGAAGTTCAAGACGGCGATCGCCGCAGCGACCCTGGCCAGCGTGGTCGGGGCGGGCCCGGCCTGGGCCGATGACGAGGCCAAGGCCGCGGGCGGCCAGTGGCCGGCCTGGCACGTGGGTGTGTCGCTGGGTGGGCACCTGGTGATCACCGATTGGGGCTCGGCGACGGCCAACGAGGACACCGGGCTGTATGAGTCGGCCGACCACTCGTTCATCGGGCGGCTGCGGTTCGGCGGCCAGTTCTCGGATCTGGTGGGCATCGAGGCCTCGGTGGGCTACCTGCCCATCTCGGCGGCCGGCGAAGACCACACGGCCCTCGAGTACGATCTGGGCGTGTTGCTGTTCTTCAGCAACGGCACCTGGCGGCCCTTCTTCGGCGTGGGCGCCGGCGTGTACCACTTCCCCGACGGCGAGATGCGCGATCCCATCGGGGACACCCGCTTCGCCACCATCAAGGACGAGTCGGACATCGACCCCATGCTCTGGTACGGCCTGGGTCTGCGGGCGATGGCCACCGACTGGTTCGCCGTGCGCGGCGACATCCGCCACATCTACACCGACGGCCTGGAGCCCGACGGCCCCAGCATCGCCAGCAACTTCGAGGTGTCGCTGGGCGTGGACTTCCTGTTCGGGGGGGGCGAGCCGCCCCCGCCGCCCCCGGCCGACAAGGACGGCGACGGCGTGCCCGACGCGGACGACAAGTGCGTCGATCAGCCGGGCGACAAGGCCAACGCGGGCTGCCCGGGCGACAAGGACGGCGACGGCATCATCGACGCCGAGGACAAGTGCCCCGACGACAAGGGCACCCAGAGCCTGGCGGGCTGCCCCGACAGCGACGGCGACGGCATCATCGACGACGAGGATCAGTGCCCCGACGTGGCCGGCACCGCCGAGCTGAAGGGCTGCAGCGACAAGGACGGCGACGGCGTCCTGGACCACGAGGACCGCTGCCCCGAGAAGAAGGGCAAGGCCCAGTGGAAGGGCTGCGGCGACATGGACGGCGACGAGGTGCCCGATCCCGACGACCTGTGCCCGAAGGTGCAGGGCCCGAAGGATCGCAAGGGCTGCCCGCCCCCGCCCAAGGAGATCCAGGAGAAGTTCTCGGGCAGCATCGAGGGCATCTTCTTCGAGACCGGCAGCGCCGAGCTGAAGGCCGAGTCGAACAAGATCCTCGATGAGGCCGCTGAGGTGATGAACAAGTTCGGCGATCTGAAGCTGGAGATCGACGGGCACACCGACGACGTGGGCAAGGATGACGCCAACCTGAAGCTCAGCCAGGACCGCGCCGACGCCGTGAAGCAGGCGCTGACCGAACGCGGTGTGAAGGCCGATCGGATGAAGGCCACCGGCTTCGGTGAGACCAAGCCCGCCATGAAGGGCACCTCGAAGAAGGCCCGCGCCAAGAACCGGCGGATCGAGTTCAAGATCGTCCAGCCGGACTGATGTTCCCTTCGCGGGCGGCGCCAGTGACCGCCCGCGCGCCCCCCCCTCACCACCGTGCGTCGGCCGTCAGTCCTCGGGGGGCGGGCTGGCGTAGACGCTCTTGAAGGCCTCGTCGGTGTCGACCGGCGTGTCCTGCCCGACCACCTGGCCGCGCGCGTGGTCCTTCGCCTGGTACAGCGCGCGATCGGCCCGTCGCAGGGGGGCGTCCACGCCGTAGTCGTCGGCGCGCGCCATCGTGAACCCCATGGACAAGGTCACCGGGCAGCACAGCGCCGCCTGCGCCAGCGCCGCCATGACCCGTGCATGGAAGCGCTCGGGGGTCTGGGGATCGTCGCCTTCGAGGAGCAGGGCGAACTCGTCGCCACCCAGGCGCGCCACGAAGTCCTCGGCGCGGATCTCTGCCGCGAGGGCTCGGCCGACCTCGCGCAGCACCCCATCACCGGCGGCGTGCCCCCCGTTGTCGTTGATGGCCTTGAGGGCGTCGACGTCGAGCAACGCCACGAAGAAGGGATGCGGCCGCCGCCGGGCCCGCGCCTGACGGCCGACGAGCTGCTCGGTGAACGCGCGCCGGTTCGGCAGCCCCGTGAGCTCATCGGTCATGGCTTGCCGGCGCAGGGCCTCGGTGAGGGCCTGCGCGCGGTGCTCGGCGGCGATCTGCTCGCCGACGGGGAATCCCGTGCCGATCAGGAGTCGACAGGCGCCGCTGTCATCGAACAGGGGCAGCAAGTGCGTGCGCCAGATCTCGGAGCCTGAGGGCAGGTGCAGCGTCTCGACGTAGGTGATCTGCGCGCGCTCGGCGGCGGCGTGCCCGTAGTTGGTGGAGAGATCGGCCAGCAGCTCGGGGGGGGCCCAGGTGGAGATGGGCACGCCCACGAACGCCTGGAGGCCGGTCATGTCGGCGTGACGTCGGTTGAGCCCGGCCAGCTCCCAGTCGCCGTCGGGCAGAGGGCGGATGGCAAAAGCCGCGCCCGGCACGAGCTCGATCAGGCGCTGGGGATCCGCCAGCAGCCCCGGATGATCTGGTGGTAGCGGGTCGCTCGGGGACAGGGTCTGGTAGGTGCGCGCAGCCATGGCCGTCCTCGGCCCGTCAAATGCCCCATCGGCGGCCGCGGGGCATGCACGAAGGCCGGGGGTCGGTGCTGACCCCCGGTCAGTGGGTCACCGCCAGGGTGACCGCGGGCATGAGCGGCTCGGGCGCGCCCTCCGGCCCGACCCGGCGGGTGGCCGTCCGCAGGCTGGCGCGATCGGGGTAGTCATCCTCGGTCAGGCGGTGCTGGGCCAGGTCCATCACCGTGATGATGTGGTGGTACGGCAGGCCCGGCGCGGCGCTCAGGGTGAAGCCAGTGGTGCCCGGGAACTCGGCCTTCAGGGCGGTGAGCGCCCCATACAGCTTGGGGTGATCGTAGCCGCCGTCGCCGGCCCGCAGGATGCGCGGGCCGGGCGCGGCCTGGGCCGCCAGCGCCTCGGCGACCCCATCGCCGGTGAGGGTGAAGCCGTCGGCGTCCACCGCCACATGCAGCATCAGGCCGGGCTGGGCGGGCACGCCGTCGCAGCCGAAGCTGCAGATCTTCGGGGCCTGGGTCTCGACGACGCCCACCTTCGTCAGGGCGGCGCCGGCGAGCACCATGGGGATCAGGCAGACCACCAGGTTCATCAGCGGCACGAGGTTCAGGCCGTCGTCGACGGCAGGGGCAGCGGTGCGAGCCATGGGGGCCTCCGGGGTTGGGTGTGGGGTTCGACCGCGGGCGCGGGCCAAGGTTCCCAGCCAGGGCCCCTGTCCCCTGGGACCCGGGGGGCATCGCCCAATCCGCAGGGGCCGTTGCTGGGCTTTGGCTCCACGGAAGGAGACTGGGAGATGTTCGTATTTCGCAGCGCAGTGAAGTGGGCGGCGTTGGTGGCGGCCCTGGCCCTGGCGGGGTGCCCCGACGACGGGGGCAGCTCCGGCGAGGCCGACAGCGGCGGCGCCTCGGTGGACGGCGACTTCGACGGGGTGGCGGACGCGCAGGACAACTGCCCCACCGAGGCCAACGGCGACCAGCTCGACGGGGACGGTGACGGCCTGGGCGACGTCTGCGACAACTGCCCCGCCGTGGCCAACCCCGATCAGGCCGACGGGGACCGGGACGGCGTGGGGGACGCTTGCCAGGGTGGCCCGGACCAGGACGGGGATGGGATCCCCGACGACGCCGACAACTGCGCGGCGAACCCCAACCCCGAGCAGCTCGACCGGGACGGCGACGGGGTGGGCGACGCCTGCGACAACTGCGTGGACGTGGAGAACGCCGATCAGGCGGACGGGGATGGCAACGGGGTGGGTGACGCCTGCCCGCCGCCCCCCGACGCCGACGCCGACGGGGTGCCCGACGCGGGCGACAACTGCGTGGACGTGCCCAACGAGGACCAGGCCGACGGGGACACCGACGGGGTCGGCGACCTTTGCGACAACTGCCCGGGCGACGCCAACCCCGATCAGGCCGACGGTGACGGCGATGGCATCGGCGACGCATGCGCCAACGGTGACGAGGACGAGGACGGCGTGCTGAACGCCGACGACAACTGCCCGCGGGTGGCCAACCCCGATCAGGCGGACGGCGACGGCGACGGGGTGGGCGACGCCTGCGACAACTGCCCGACGCTGATCAACCCGGCGCAGCCCGACGCGGACGGCGACGGGGTGGGCGACCGCTGCGACAACTGCGAGCTGCCCAACCCCGATCAGGCCGACAGCGACGGCGACGGCTACGGCGACGTGTGCGAGGCCGGTGATCGGGACGAGGACCGGGTGCCCGACGAGCGGGACAACTGCCCCGACACGCCGAACACGCCCCAGTACGACTTCGACGGTGACGGGGTGGGGGACGCCTGCGACAACTGCGTGCGGCAGGTGAACGCCGATCAGGCGGACGGTGACGGCGACCGCCTCGGCGACGTGTGCGATCCCGCGCCGCAGGACCCACTGAACGAGGGCGTGCCCCGGCTGCAGGAGATCTGCGATGGGCTCGACAACGATCTGAACGGCGACGTGGATGACGTGCGCCCCGGCGACGCGGGCGGCGCCCTGGCCGACGCCTTCGCCCTGCGGGTGTTCGACGCCATCGAGTTCGGGCTGGAGTGGTTGCGCGCCCGTGCCCGAGGTGCGGGCGACAACCAGCTCCAGATCGACGGCGATCTGACCCCGCTGGCGGCCCTGGCCTTCCTGGAGGCGCCCGCGGTGCCCGGCGGCCCGCCGCGGGGGTATGCGGGCCTGTCCCCGGCCGACAAGGTGCGGGTCTGGCAGATGATCCGCTACACGGTGCAGCGTGACGACCCCTGCCGCCTGGGGCGGGCGGGGGTGCCGTACACCTACCGCACGGGCAGCTTCGGCATGCTGCTGGGCGCGTGGCTGCGGGGCGGCGGCCCCGACGACCTGGGGCTGGAGGTCACGGCCACCCAGTGCCTGGCCAACCTGGCCGAGAGCCTGCTGTGGCACCAGGGACATTACCCGGCGGATCCGGCGCTGTTGGCGGCCCAGGACGAGGTGTGCGACGGGCTGGACAACAACTGCAACGGGCAGTGGGACGAGGGCCTGGAGGGCTGCGAGATCCCGCCGCGGCCGGCGGAAGGCAACCCGCTGGCCGAGAACTGTGGCCCCGCCGAGAACTTCCGGGGCGGTTGGAACTACAACCAGCCAGCCATCGACGCCGACATGAGCACCACGGTGTTCGTGGTGAGCGGGCTGATGGCGGCCAGCGAGTTTGTGCCCACGGCGGCCAACCCCGACATGGCGCGCCGGCTGACGAACCAGCTCGCCTGGCAGACCCAGGCCGAGGACGGCGCCAGCGGCTACCGGCCGGGGGCGGCTGCCGGCGCGGCGGTGCAGAACCCCAGCTTCCAGATGACGGCGGTGAGCACCTGGGCCTGGCGCCAGCTCGGCGTGCCTTGCAGCGATCCGCGGGTGCAGGCGCACCTGCGCTACCTGCGGGCGAACTACGAGTACGTCGGCATGGCCCCGCTGTCGGGCTGGAGCAGCAACTGGTACGGGCGCTGGGCGGCCGAGAAGGCCATCTACGCCTGCGAGCCCGACGGCAACGACGGCGTGTTCCGCGACCAGTTCGGCGTTCGGGTGCCGGCCGACGACGGCTACCCGCTGCAGCGGCGCAGCCACACCTATGACTACGCCTGGCAGCTCCTGCAGTGGCAGCACCCCGAGACGGGGCAGTTCGGCCAGGTGAACGGGGCGCCGGCGAGCTGGCAGCCGGGCAGCGCGCATGTGTTCGCGGTGCTGACCCTGTCGGCGTCGCTGGGCGGCGTGGTCACCGATGACATCATCCGCCCGGGCGAAGAGGATCCGCAGTGCGCCGACGGCGTGGACAACGACGGCGATGGGCGAATCGACAACGACGATCCCGACTGCCCCTTCGCCTGCGGCCTGTTCGAGGAGCGGCTGCCGGCGTGCAGCAACTTCGTGGACGACGACGACGACGGCCGCACCGACTTCCCGCAGGACCCCGGCTGTGCCCAGCCGCTGGACGACGACGAGGCGGACCCGGCCTGCGGCAACGGGGCCGATGACGACGGCGACGGCGTGGTCGACTTCCCCGGTGATCCGGGCTGCGCCGACCTGTTGGACGACGACGAGGCGGATCCCGCCGACGCCCCCGTGTGCGCCAACGGCGTGGACGATGACGAGGACGGCCTGACCGACTTCGGGGCCGATCCGCAGTGCCTGTTCGCGGCGCAGGACCGCGAGGACTTCGCCTGCGGCGAGGGGCTGGCGATGGGGCGCCGCATCCTGGGCGACGGCCGGCTGTTGGGCGACACGGCGGGCCGGCCCGACGTGGCCCCGAGCTGCGACGATGGGGCGGCGGGCGACGACCTGTGGCTCCTGCTCATCGAGCGGCCCAGCGAGGTGAGCCTGAGCACCCGCGACGCTGACCGGGTGGCCGACACACTGCTGAGCCTGCGCCGCGCCTGCGACGGCCCCGCCCTGGGCTGCAGCGACGACGAGCTGCCGGGCGCGGCGGCCTGGTCGAGCCTGCGGCTGCGGCTGCTGCCCGGCGTGTACCTGGTGCAGGTGGAGACCCGCGGCGAGGCCACGGCCTACGCGCTGCACGTGGCCATCCGCGGCACGCCGCCGCCCCAGTGCGGCAACGACATCGACGACGACGGCGACGGCCGGGTGGACTTCCCCGATGACCCCGAGTGCGCCGATCGCGGCGACACCCGCGAGGGGCCGGCCAACCTCAACCCGCGCTGCGCCGACGGTGGCGACAATGACGGCGACGGGCGGGTGGATCTGTTCGACCCCGGCTGCACCGATCCCGCCGATGACGACGAGGCCGATCCCCCCGTGCTGCCCGCCTGTGGCAACGGCGAGGATGACGACGGCGATGGGCGGGTGGATTACCCGCAGGACCCGGAGTGCACGGCCGCCGGCGCGCTGGTGGAGGACGACGCCTGCCGCCCGGGGCTGGTGCCCCAGGACCTGACGGCCACGGGCCGCGTGGTGGGCAACCTGGCGGCGGCTGACGTGGATCGCTTCCGCCTGGCCTGCGCCGCCGAGGGCACCGGCGAGCACGTCTACCAGTACACCCTGGCGCAGCCGGGGGTGCTGCGGGCCAGCCTGGCGCACCCCGACACCGAGGTGGCCGCGACGGTGGAGATCCGCGGCGCCTGCGAGCGGGCGGCAACCTTCGCGGCCTGCGGCCCGGCGCGCCCGGGGGACGAGGCCGAGGCGCGGGTCAGCCCCGCCGGGGCGCAGACCTGGTACCTGTTCGTGGGCCCCCGGCCCGACCAGAGCGGGTTGAGCAGCCGGGGCCGGCCGGTGCCCCTGGACGACCCCGACTGCGACGTGCAGGGCCGCGCCGATCTGGGCAACAACGGCATCGGCGACGGCTGCAATGACGCCTTCGACGGCTTCGGCGCCGTGCGGCTGGACGAGCAGGCGGTGGATGTGTCGGAGGGCGTGCGCCAGGTGCAGCTCGGCGACCGCCAGGTGCAGGTGCGCTCGGAGTGGGCCAGCGAGGACGTGTGGCGGCTCGTCGTCGGCTACGGCGGCGCCCCTGCGCAGGTGGCGGTGACCGGCAACCTGGGCAGCGACGGGGCCACCCAGGGCTTTGCCGTGCCCGTGCCCTTCGCCGGCGCCGAGCTGGTGGCCCGGGTGACCAACGACGGCGGTCTGGATGACGCAGGCGGCGATCCGCAGGTGGTGGCCCTGCTCGTGCCCGCGGCCCTCGATCAGCTCGACGCGCTGGCCTACCAGCTCGACGGCGACGGGGTGACCTGGAGCGGGCGCCTGGCCGGGGGCTTCACCTTGTACGTGGCCGTGGGCGGCGGCGCCGCGGCGGACGTGGTGGCGGCCCTGGCCGACGACCTGCTGTTGTTGGAGGACGACGCGCCCCGGGTGGGCGCCTACACGCTGACGGTCGCGCTGCTGCCGGCCTGCGGCGATGGGCTGGACAACGACGGCGACGGCCTGGTGGACCGCTGGGATCCGGGCTGTGAGTCCCTGGAAGACGGCGACGAGGCCCACGATCCCAACGGGCTGCCCGAGTGCAGCGACGGGGTGGACCAGGACGGCGACGGCCGCACCGACTTCCCCTTCGCGCCCGGCTGCACGGCCGCCGGTGATCTCAGCGAGGCCCTGGGCGGGCCCCTGCCGGCCTGCAGCAACGACGCCGACGACGACGGCGACGGGCTGACGGACTTCCCGCTGGATCCCGGCTGCGACTTCGCGGCGGACGGCGATGAGGTCGACGCCTTCCTCGACCCACCGGCCTGCGCGGACGGCGTGGACAACGACGGCAACGGGCGCGTGGACTTCCCCGACGACCCCGGCTGTGCCTACGCGGCCGAGCCCGTGGAGGCCGGCCCCAACCCGCCCCCGGCCCGCTGCGCCGACGGCGTGGACAACGACCAGGACGGGCGGGTGGACGTGGCCGATCCCGGCTGCGTGACGGCGCTGGATGATGACGAGGTCGATCCCGACGTGCCGCCGGCGTGCGGGAACGGCGCCGACGACGACGGCGACGGCGCGGTGGACTTCCCGGCGGACGACGGCTGCGAGGCTGCGGGCGACGCCTGTGAGCAGCCGGGCTGGCGCCTGTGCGCGGGCGGCTGCATCCCGGTGGACGCCGATCCGCAGAACTGCGGGCGCTGCGGTCGGGTGTGCGCCGAGGGCGTCGCGTGCCAGGACGGCCGCTGCGGCGATCTGCGCCCGGTGGTGAAGCTGTGCGGCGCCAGCAGCCGCGACGTGACCCAGTTCATCCGCGGTGAGCTGGCCCAGGCTGAGGTGCAGGTGGTGCCCGGCTGCGACCCCGACGACCAGACCCAGGCCCTGCTGGTGACCCGCAACGGCATCGCCCAGGTGGAGCAGGCGGCCGCCGGCGTCCGCGCGTGGGTGGCCGACGGCGGGCAGCTCATCGGCGAGTTCAGCAACACCCACCGGCTGTGGACGGTGGCCTTCGAGGTGCCCACGGCCCAGGGGCCGCGGCGCGGCGACTGCCAGGACAACGTCCAGCCGGCGGTGCAGCTCAGCCCCCAGGACCCCTTCTGGCAGGCGCTGGCGTTCGAGCCCGTGCCCGCTGGGCAGACGGGCTGCGGCTACGAGGTGGGCCAGTTCGCGGGGCTGGTGCCCCTGGGCGGCTGGGCGGCCGATCAGGTGTCGATTGGCTACCGCGATCTGGGCGGCGGCCGGGTCTGGGCCGTGGACCTGGATTGGCAGGACAACCAGGGCATGACCGCGCTGAGTCTGGACATGATGGCGGCGATGATCCGCGGCCAGTGAGCCCGGCGCAGGGCCCCCGGGGCGCTGGTGGGTCAACCGCGGGCGGGGCCCCGGGGCCGGCGTTCCCTCGCCCGGGTCCATGCTGGCTGAAAAAGTGAAGAGTTCTTCGGGGGTTGAGAGGGTGTATTCCGGCTGAATACGCTTTGCCTCGTGGGCCTTTGCCGTCCCCGGATCCCTCCATCAAGTTGCAGTCACCCTGGAGCCATTGGAAGCGCAGTGGAAGCCAGGGAGTTTCCATATTTTATGTGCCCTTTGGTGGCTTTGTGAGCCTGTGGGGCGCGGGGAGGATGATCCGATGGTGCGCAAGAGCGTGTGGATGGCCGCGATGGCGGCGGGTCTGGTGGCGGGGGCGGCGCAGGCCGAGGTGCTGCGGTATGTGGGCATCGATCCGGGGCGCAACTTCAGCTTCCGCTATGACGGCCAGGGGAAGAGCGTCCGGGGTGGCACCATGGACGTGCTGGTGGACGGCGCGCCCACTCAGGCCTATTGCGTCGACCTGGATCACACCATCCGCGGCGGCGTGAACTACACCGTCGATCCCACCGACGTGCCCGCCGAGGGGCCGTGGTGCAGCATCAGCAGCATCCTTCTGCTGGACGCGCCGGGCACCGCCCTGGAGAGCGCCGCCCGCCAGGCCGCCGTGTGGATGCTCACCTACGGCGACCGGGTGACCGCCTTCCCCGCGGACATCACCGCGGCCGCACAGGCCCTGATCGAGAGCGTGGCGGGCGACTGCCCGCTGCTGTGCGGCGAGCAGATCGCGTGGGACTCGGCGGGCACCTTCGATGAGGACGGCCTGCTGCATGTGGAGGTGAGCCTGACCCGGGCGGACGGCAGCGCCATCCCCTTCCAGGCCGGCTGGGCCAACATCAGCGCGGGCGCCTTCGTGGGCGACGGCACCTTCACCACCGACGCCGACGGCCGCGCCACGGTGGTGGTGGACGCCACCGGCGCCGCGCTGCCCATCGAGATCAGCTTCGCCACCGAGGGCACCCGGGTGGTGACCTTGGACGCGGATCCCCAGACCTTCCAGCGCCTGGTCACCGCCCTGGGCATCTGCGAGTACGATCCCAGCTTCCCCTACGGCTTCGGCGAGGACGGCTTCGGCGATCCCCGCACCATCGGCTTCTGGAAGCACCAGGTGCGCGGCAAGGGCCGCATCCACGTGTCGGCCGAGACCCTGGAGAGCTGGCTGCCCCTGACGGTGCTGGGCGAGACCTTCGAGACCGTCGAGGCCATGGAGACCGCGCTGTGGCTGAAGAACGCGCCCATGGAGCTGCGCGCCGTGCAGCAGTGCCTGGCCACCCGGCTGAACGTGGCCTCCAGCGAGCTGGGCTGGGCCACCCCCCTGGATCTGGGCGACGGCGCGGCCTACCTGTTCAGCTTCTGGGGCGCCGCCAAGGACGCCTTCGACGCGGGCGACTTCGAGACCGCCAAGACCATCTGCGACACCATCAACAACCTGTGAGCCCGGCGGCGCGGCCGGGGGGCGCGACGCCCGCGTTCGAGCCGCCCCGTGTGCTCAGTAGAGCCGCGCCACCAACGCCCGGACCCCCTGGGGGTTGGTGGCCGCCACCATGCGGCCGATGAGCTGGCCGTCCTTCAAGAACACCGTGGCCGGCGTGGGGCTGATGCCGTAGGCGGCCGAGAGGCGGCGGGCGCCCAGCCCCACGGCGAAGTCCACGTGCCGGGCGGTCTGCTCGGCCTGCGGGCACCCCTCGGCGTCGCCCACGTAGTACACGACCCGCACGCCGGCGGCGTCGAGCAGCGCCCGCTCCTGGTCCAGGGTCTTCAGCCATTCTCGGCAGTAGAAGCAGCCCACGTCGCCGAAGACCACCCACGTGGCGCCGGCGTCGGGCACGTCGCGCAGCGCGGGGCACAGGGGCTCGAGGGGGGCCGCGGGGCTGGGGGCCAGGGGCTCGTAGTTGGACGGCAGGGCCGGGGCGGCGTCGTCGGCGCAGGCCCCCAGGAGCGCGAGGGCGCAGGCGAGGCTCAGAGCGGTGCCGGAGCGGCGGGGGCGCATGCCCTCAGATTGACCGCCCGCCCGGGTTGACGCCACCCTGCACGGCACTGGCACCCCCCGGAGGTCCCCGATGCTCTTGCTGACCAGCCTGGCGGTGGCCCTGGCCGCGCCGGCCGCCCTCACCGTGACCTGCCCCCCCGGCACGACGGCACAGACCGCGCCCGACGAGGGGGGCAAGGCGCAGTGGTGCGAGGGCGCTGACGGCTTGCGGGTGGGCCCCTGGGCGCGCTGGCACCCCAACGGCGCGCCGGCGGCTCAGGCGAGCTACGTGAACGGCCGCCGCGAGGGCCCGTTCGAGGCCTGGTACCCCATGGGGCCCACCCGGGTGAAGGGCAACTTCAAGGCCGGCCAGCGGGTGGGCACCTGGGCCTACTTCGACGGCGGCGGCTGGAAGCGCGAGGGTGCCATCGAGGCCGACCGCTTCGAGGGGCCCTGGACCGTGACCGACGACCAGGGGCGCAAGCGGGCCGAGGGCAGCTACAAGGCCGGCGCCCGGGACGGCCGCTGGGTGTGGTACGGCGCCGACGGGGGGGCCAGCGCGGGCAGCTACGATCAGGGCCGGTTTCTGATGTGCGACGGCGACTGCCCGCTGCTGCAACCGCAGATCGAGATCGAGGAGGCGCTGAAGGGCCTGGAGGTGGAGAGCGCCCGCTGCTACCGCGAGGCGCGCAAGGTCCAGCCCGAGCTGGCCGGCAGCGTGGAGCTGCACTGGCAGGTGGATCCCGCCGGGGGCACCGCCGACGTGAAGGTGGCCGGCGGGAGCCTGCCGCCGGGCCCCCTGAGCGCCTGCCTCATCGACGCGGTGGCCGCCATGCGCCTGCCCGCGCCGGGCCGCAGCATCCCCGCGAAGCGCGTGTTCCGGTTTCGGCCCAAGAGCGGCTTCCAGGACGAGCTGACCACCCTGGGCCACTGCCAGGCGAAGCCGCTGCGGCCGGCCCTGAACCCGGCCCGGGCGGGGCTGATCCGTTGCGTGAAGGCGAGCCGCCCCTGGCCGCCACCCGAGGCGGGGGCCGTACAGCTCCGCTGGCAGGTGGGTGGCGACGGGCGGGTCACCGGCGTGGGGGTGACCCCCGACGATGACGCCCGGCTGGTGGCCTGCCTGGTCAAGCAGGTGGAGCCGCTGGCCTTCCCCCCCGAGGCCTGTCAGGTGCGCTACACGCTCCGCTGGGAGTAGCGGCCGGGCGGCCCGCGGTCACCTGCCGGTGACGGCGCCCCTGCGCAGGCCCGGATCCAGGGTGGCACGGGTCTTGAGAAGAACCCGGGGCGGAGGTGCGCCATGGGCCGACTCACGCTGCCGAGCACGCTGCTGATCCTCAGCGCCGGTCTGGCGCTGGCCGCGCCCCCGAAGTCCCCCCCGGCGGCACCCGCCACGGCACCCGTCTCGGGCCCGGCGAAGGCCGTGGGGCTGGTAGACGCCCTGCCCGCCGAGGTGCGCACGCTGCTGAAGCCACGCATGGGGCGACACATCCGCGACCTGAAGGCTCTGCGGGGCAAGGTGCAGGCCGCGGACTGGGCGGACGTGTGGCACCGGGCGAAGGCCATCGCCGATGAGCCGCGCATCGCCCGGCCCGTGGAGGGCGCCACCGACACCCTGAACGCGGCCCTGCCCGCCGAGTTCTATGAGCACCAGGACGCGCTGAGCGCCGAGGCCACGGCCCTGGCGGCCGCGGCCAAGGCCCAGGATGTCGAGGCCGCCGAGCAGGCCTTCGACCGCTTGTCGATCACCTGCGTGAAGTGCCACGGGCACTTCGGGGCTCCGCCCCACAAGGACTGACCCTACAAGGCCGCCCCCGAGGGGGCTGGTTTCACCGGAGCGCTCCCATGCTGAACCCCCCCATCGAGCCCACCGCCGCCGATCGCCGCGCCATCCTGGAGCAGGCGCGCACCGTGGCCGTGCTGGGCGCCCACCCCGATCCGGCGCGGCCGGCTCACTTCGTGCCCAAGTACCTGATCGAGAAGGGCTATCGAGTCCTGCCCGTCAACGTCACCAAGGCCGGTGAGTGCTTCTTCGGCCACGACGCCCCCTGCGCCCTCGCCCACCTGAACGACCTGCGCGAAGAGGTGGACGTGGTGGACGTGTTCCGCAACAGCGAGGCGGTGGCCGGCCACCTGGACGAGATCCTGGCCATGCAGCCCCCGCCCAAGGTGGTGTGGATGCAAGAGGGCGTGCGCAACGAGGACGTGGCCCACAAGCTGCGCGAGCGCGGCATCGTGGTGGTGCAGGACAAGTGCATGCTGGCCGAGCACCGCGACCTGGGCGTGCCTGAGCTGCACTGACGCCCGCGCGCCGCTCGGCGCCGGCGGGCCGAGCAGAATCGTCGCCCGCCTTGTGACCCCGGCGACCCACCGATACTCTTGTTCGCCTTGTTCGCCAAGGGTCGGCCAGCCGCACCATGCAGCCCATCCACATCCTCTACGGCACCGAGACCTACAACAGCCAGGACCTCGCGGATCGCACGGGCGAGGCCCTGGAGGCGCTGGGGCTGCCAGCCGTGGTCCTGGGCATGGACGAGCTCGAGCCCGCCGGGCTCGCCGGGCTGCACACCTTGCTGGTCATCACCAGCACCTACGGGGCCGGCGAGCCGCCCGCCAACGCCGAGGACCTGTACGACTACCTGATGGAGGGGGCGCCGGCCCTGCCCGCGCTGCACTTCAGCGTGTGTGGCCTGGGTGACTCGAGCTACCCCGACTTCTGCCAGTGCGGGAAGGACTTCGACGCCCGGCTCGAGGCCCTGGGCGCTCGCCGCATCGCGCCCCGGCAGGACTGCGACACCGACTATGAGCCCGCCTGGCAGGCCTGGCTGGCGCGGGTGCAGGGCGCGCTGCAGGGCATGGATCTGGCGGCGGCCGCGGCGGCCGTAGGGGCGCCGGCTCACGGCCCTGCGGAGCACGCGTTGGTGGCGCCGGCGGCAGGGGGGGGCGGGCCCGGAGGGGTCGATCCCGCGGTGCACGTGCTCTACGGCACCGAAACCTACAACAGCCAGGACCTGGCCGAGCGCACCGGTGAGGCCATCGCCGCCACAGGGCGGGCGGTGGTGGTGCTGGACATGGACGACTTCGAGCCCGCCCGGCTGGGGCAGCTCCACACCGTCCTCATCGTCACCAGCACCTTCGGGGCAGGGGAGCCGCCGGCCAACGCCGAGCTGCTGCACGAGTTCGTGATGGACCAGTCGGGGCCGCTGCCCGGGCTGCACTTCAGCGTGTGCGGGCTGGGCGACACCAGCTACCCCGACTTCTGCCAGTGCGGGAAGGACTTCGACGCCCGGCTCGAGGCCCTGGGGGCCACCCGCATCGCGCCTCGGCAGGACTGCGACACGGACTACGAGCCCGCGTGGGAGGCATGGCTGGCGGGCGTGCTGACGGCGCTGCCGGCGTACCCGGCGCCCAGCGCGCAGGCGGCCCAGGCCCCCGCGATCACGGGGGGCGCGGCCCCGGCGCCGGCCCGCGCGAAGCAGCCGGCGGCCCTGGGCACCCGCAAGAACCCCTTCTTTGCCACCGTGGTGGACAACCACAACCTGAACGATCCCCGCAGCGCCAAGGAGACCCGGCACCTGGCCCTGTCGCTGGCGGGCTCGGGCATCACCTACCGGGTGGGCGACGCCCTGGGCCTGTTCCCCCGCAACGATCCCGAGCTGGTGTACCGCGTGCTGTGGGCCACGGGCCTGCAGGGCACCGAGGCGGTGGAGGTCTCGGGCGAGTGGCTGTACCTGCGCGACGCGCTGATCTACCGGCTGGACGTGACCTGGGCCGACGCCAAGCTCATCAAGCTGGCGGCCACGGGGGGCGGCGCGGGGGCGGCGGCCTTCACCCGGCTGGCCGAGGACGGCGAGGCCCGCAAGCGCTACCTGACCGATCACCACGTCATCGACATCCTGGCGGCGGCGGCCATGCGCCCCACCCCCGACGAGCTGGTGAAGGCCCTGCGCCCGCTGGCCCCGCGGCTGTACAGCATCTCGTCGAGCCCGAAGGCCCACCCGGGCGAAGTGCACCTGACCGTGGACGTGGTGCGCTACCACCTGCACGGCCTGGACCGGAAGGGCATCAGCTCATGCTTCATCGCCGAGCGGCTGGTGCCCGGCGCTCAGGCGCCCGTCTACGTGCAGCCCTCGGCGGACTTCCACCTCACCGATGACGACCTGGCCCCCATCATCATGATCGGCCCGGGCACCGGCATCGCGCCCTTCCGCGCCTTCCTGGAGGAGCGCGAGGCCCGCGGCGCCCAGGGCTACTCGTGGCTGTTCTACGGCGCCCGCAAGCAGGCCCACGACTTCCTGTACCGCGAGCAGGTGCTCGACTGGCACCACCGGCACATCCTGACCCGCCTGGACCTGGCCTTCAGCCGCGACCAGGCCGAGAAGGTCTATGTGCAGGACCGCATGTGGGAGAACGCGCCCGATCTGTGGGCCTGGATCGACGCCGGCAGCCACATCTACATCTGCGGCGACGCGGCGCGCATGGCCAAGGACGTGCACGCCATGCTCAAGCAAATCATCTCGATGTACGGGGGGCAGACCGAGGCCGAGGCCGAGGCCTACCTGGAGGCCATGCGCCAGGCCGGCCGCTACCTGCGCGACGTCTACTGAGGTGGAGGCCGCCGCCCTCGGGCTGTTGCTGGCCGTCGGGCTGTGGGGCCTGGGGCGGGGGCGGGCGGCGCGGGCGGCGGTGATCCTGGGGGCGCTGGGCGCGGCCGCCTTGACGCTGTGGCGGACCGCGCCGTCAGCCGAGGGGATCGCGCCCGGCCCGCCGGGCTTGCCCGGCCCGAGCCCCGACCCCGCGCTGGTGACCAGCGCCGCCTGCCGGGCCTGCCACCCCGCCGCCTACGCGAGCTGGCAGGCCAGCTACCACCGCACCATGACCCAGCCAGCCACGCCCGAGACGGTGGCCGGCGACTTCGGCGGCTTGGTGCTGAGCGACCGCGGCACCCGCCTGCGCCTGAGCCGGGACGGCGACGCCTTCCTGGCCCATCTGCTGGGGCCGGCCAATGAGGTCCAGCGCACCCGGCGGGTGGTGATGACCACCGGCTCCCACCACTTTCAGAACTACTGGGTGGCCGAGGACGGCGGCTGGTACGTGCAGCTCCCGTTCCTGTGGCGCCTGGACGATCGCCGGTGGATCCCCGTGCAAGACAGCTTCCTGCACCTGGACCGCGCCGAGCCCCAGCCGCCCGCGGCCTGGAACGGCAACTGCGGCTACTGCCACAGCGTGGGCCACGCGGGGCGGCTCGGCCCCCAGAGCGACCCCCGGGTGGCCGAGCTGGGGGTGGCCTGCGAGGCCTGCCATGGCCCGGGACAGGCCCACGTGGCCCACCACCGCGACCCCGTGGCCCGCTACCTGGGCCGCGCCGACGCCCACGATCCCATCCGGGTGCCCAGCGCGCTGAGCCCGGCGCTGGAGCAGGCCGTGTGCGGCCAGTGCCACGGCATCTTCATGCGCACCGATCTGGCGGCCACCCACGCCCAGGCCGACCGCTTCCGCCCGGGCGACGCGCTGAGCGACAGCCGGCAGCTCCTAGTGCCGCAGCCCAACCCCCGGCCGGGCGGCCCGCTGCTGGTGCCGCCCTGGGGCACGCCGCCGCAGGTCACCGTGACCCAGGGGGGCGACCGCTGGACCGGGGCCCTGCTGGGTCTGGCCGCCGACGGCCTGTACCTGCGCCTGCCCCAGGCCCCGACCGGCCCGATCGAGGCCACCATCCCGGCCGCTGACGGCGCGCCGGCCTTCATCGCGCCCGGCCCGTCAGTCCCCGTGGTCGATGGCGTGGTGCGCATCCCCCTGGATCCTCGCTGGTCGAACGATCCGCTCGCCCACGTGGCCCGGCTCATGGGCTGGCGGGGCCAGACCCCCACCTTCTTCGACCTGTCGGCCTTCTGGCCCGACGGCACCGTGCGCACCACCGGCCGCGAGACCAACGCGCTGGCCACCACCGGCTGCGCCACCCGCGGCGACCTGACCTGCTCGAGCTGCCACGCCATGCACGGCTACGTGGAGCGCGCCGACATGCTCAAGCCGGGTGTGGACGGCGACGCCGCCTGCCTGCAGTGCCACGCCGCCGATGTCCCCGACGCCGCCGCCCACAGCCACCACCCCGCGGGGAGCGCGGGCGCTGCCTGCCAGAACTGCCACATGCCCCACACCACCTTCGGCCTGCTGGGCGCCATCCGCAGCCACCGGGTGGACAGCCCCAGCGCGGTCCGCGCCTGGCAGACCGGCCGCCCCGACGCCTGCAGCCTTTGCCACATCGACCGCCCGCTGGCTTGGACCGCCGCGCACCTGACCCGCTGGTACGGCCAGCCTTCGCTGGAGGCCCTGCCCCCGCCCTGGGACACCACCTCGGCCGCCGCACTGTGGGCGCTGAAGGGCGACGGCGCCCAGCGCGGCGTTACGGCCTGGGCCCTGGGCTGGCCCCCCGCGCGACAAACCGGCGGCGCCGCCTGGACCGCCCCCGTGCTGGCCGCCCTGCTCGACGACGACTACGCCGCCGTGCGCACCGTGGCCGAGCGCGCCCTGCGCCCCTTGCCCGGCTTCGCCGCCTGGGCCTATGACTACGTGGCGCCGCCGGCGGCCCGCCGCGTCGCCCAGGCCGAGGCCCGGGCCCTGGCGGCCGGCCTGACACCCGATCGCCAGGGCCCCGCGGTGCTCCGCGACGCCCGCGGGCCCGACCAGGCCGCCATCGACCGCCTGCGGGCCGCCCGCGACCGCGCGCCCGTCCACATCGCCGAGTGAGCCATGCCTGAGCCGACCCCCGCCCCCGCCGCCCCGTCCGCGATCCGCGCCGCCCACCTGGCCTGGGGCTGGGCCTCCCTGGCCTTCTGGGTGCTCGCCGGCCTGGGCCTGGAGGCCCTGCACGCGTTCAAGGTCCCCTGGTACCTCGACGTGGGCATGGAGCCCCGCCGCCTGATGTTCCAGCTCGCCCACGCCCACGGCGCCCTGCTCGGCGGCCTGAACGTGGCCTTCGCCCTCAGCCAACCCCACCTGGCCTGGGGCCCCAGGGGCCCCGATCTGGCCTCGCGCCTGCTCAAGAGCGCCACCCTGCTCCTGCCCGGCGGCTTC
This sequence comes from Myxococcales bacterium, assembly GCA_020633555.1. Lineage (GTDB taxonomy): Bacteria > Myxococcota_A > Bradymonadia > UBA7976 > UBA1532 > JACKDL01. The sequence goes on from JACKDL010000007.1 coordinate 184,043, forward strand.
CTGCTCGGCGGCGTCTGGATCCGCGGCGGCGACCCCGGCTACGGCGTCCTGCCCGCCCCCCTGGGCGGCCTGCTGCTGTGCGCGTCGATGATGATTGTGGGTCGCGCGGCGCTCCGGCGCAGGCCCTGACACCCCCTGCGCGTGGAGCTACGGGGCCAGCAGCCGCTCCAGGCGGATGCCGACGCCGCCCGTCGCCGCCTTCAGCGCGTCGTACTGCGCGCGGGCCGCGGGATCGCCGTCGGGGCGACGCAGGCCGCGGATCAGGGTGTTCTTGGGCGTGTGCTCCGACGGGACGAACTCGATGGCCGAGGCCTCGTAGCCGGCGCCGCGCAGAAGCAGCAGGCGGAAGACGTCGGTCATGTGCGCGGCCGTGGCCCGGCGCAGGTGCGGCGCGCCCCACAGCGGCGAGAACGGCGCACCCCCCGCGGACAGCGCCGACCAGCCCGTGGAGAGCTCGGCCTGGCAACAGGGCACCACGGCGATCGCCTCGGCCCCCTGGGTGATGCCCAGCGCCAGCGCGTCATCGGTGGCGGTGTCGCAGCCGTGCAGTGAGAGCAGTCCGTGGAGCGGGCCGCCGGGCTCGCCGAAGGCGTCGGCCCAGCCGCGCGCGACGTCGAAGTCGGCGAGCGAGCCGGACGCGAACCGCAGCACGTCGTCCAGACCGACGAGGGCCGCACGGCGGCTGCTCTCCTCGACCAGCGCCGGGTTGCGATCCACGCCCAGGACCTGGACTGGGTGCTGCCAGTTCTGGCGGAAGTGCCAGGCGAGCAGCGTGCTCAGGTAGGAGCGGCCGCAGGCGGCGTCGAGGATGCGGACGGTGGGGTGGCGCGCGCACAGGCCGCGGAAGGACGGCTGGAGCACGGCGATCATGTGGTTGATCTGGCGGTACTTGCGGACCTGCGGGGGCGGCATGGAGCCGTCCCGGTGCAGCAGCCCCAGGGCGCGCAGCAGCACGGGCGCCTCGCCGGGCAGGATCGCGGGGCGCTTGTCACCGATGAGCGCGTGGGTGCGCGCCTCGGTCCAGTATTCGCGGGCGCGCTCGGCGAAGCGCGCTGCCCATTGCTCTTGCATGCGCGGGGTCAGCCTCCAAGCCGGTGATCAGCGCCGCCAGAAGCTGGGGTGGAACAGCACCAGCACCGTGTAGATCTCGAGCCGCCCCATGATCATGAGGAACGCGCTGACCCACTTCCCGAAGGGCGTGAGCACGGCGTAGTTGTCGTAGGGGCCCACCTCGCCCAGGCCCGGGCCCACGTTGCCCAGGCTGCTGGCGGCGCAGGTGAAGGCGGTGAGCGCGTCGTGGCCCTCCAGGGTGAAGTAGCCGGTGCCCAGCATCACCAGGGCCAGGTAGGCGCCGATGAAGGCGGCCACGGCACGCAGCACGTCGGGCGAGACCGGGTTGCCGCCCAGGCGCACGGGGCGCACGGCGCGGGGATGGGCCAGCAGGAACAGCTCCCGCACCCACAGCTTCACCATGATGACGTGGCGCACGATTTTGATGCCGCCGCCGGTGGAGCCGGCCATGCCGCCGCTGAACAGGAACACCACCACCAGCAGCAGGGCCACCGGGGCGTAGGTCCAGGTCTCGAAGTCGTGGCTGGCGTAGCCGGTGGTGGTCACCAGCGACAGCACCTGGAAGGCGGCGATGCGCAGGGCCTCGAAGAAGGCGAAGCCCTTGTCGGCGAACAGCAGGGCGCCGGCGATGACCGCGGTGCCGCCCACGCACAGGGCGGTGTAGACCCGGAACTCGGGGTCGCGCCACATGGGGCGCAGGTCGCCCTTCCGCGCCGCCCAGTGCAGGGTGAAGTTCACGCCGGCGAGGAACATGAACAGGGTGATGACCCACTCGATGTAGCCGCTGTCGAAGCCCGCGACGCTGGCCGCCCGGGTGCTGAAGCCGCCGGTGGCCATGGTGGCCATGGTGTGGCAGGCGGACTCGAAGGCGTCCATGCCGCCCAGCATGAGCAGCACGAACAGCACCGCCGAGAGCAGCAGGTAGACCTCCCACAGCAGCCGCGCCGTCTCGGCCACCCGGGGCGCCAGCTTGTCGGTGGTGGGGCCGGGCACCTCGGCCTTGAAGAGCTGCATGCCGCCCACGCCCAGCAGGGGGAGGATGGCCACGCCCAGCACGACGATGCCCATGCCGCCCAGGAAGTGGCTCATGGAGCGCCAGAACAGGATGCCCCGGGGCAGGCCCGGGCGCCCGTCCGCCGTGAAGCCGTAGTCGGTCCACAGGCCGTCGCTGATGATGCTGGCGCCCGTGGTGGTGAAGCCGCTGGCCGACTCGAAGACGCCGTTGGTGAACGAACAGAACTCCACGCCGATGGGCAGCTTCGCCCCGGCCGGCAGCGCCGCTGCCACCCCGCAGATGTCGGTGGGCGACAGGTGGGCGTACAGGTAGTAGGGCAGGGCGCCCACCACGCCGGCCACCGCCCAGCCCACGGCCACGATGAGGAAGCCCTCGCGGTGCCCGAGCTGCGTGTGCCGGGCCGCCCGCCGCGTCACCAGGAACAGCAGCAGGCCCACCACCACGGACAGGCCCAGGGCGGCCCAGTGGCCGGGGGCGTCGGGGGTGCCATCGAACTCGGCGATGAGGGCGCTGGGCAGCATGGACACGCCCAGGATGGCCATGACCACCCCGGTCAGGTGCCCCAGCAGCGCCAGGCGCAGGGTCCAGGTGAGGTGGCGGATCATCAGCCCGTCTCGTTGCGGCGCCGCAGCAACCGCTCCACCTCGGGCACCGCCGAGCGCAGCGCCACGATGACCACGTGGTCGCCCGCCTGGATGGTGGTCTTCCCGCTGGGGATGAGCACCGTGCCCTCGCGGATGATGCAGGCCACCAGCGCGTTGCGCGGCAGGCCCAGGGCGTACAGGGGCGTGTCGCAGGCCTCGCTGGTGAGCTCGGCCTCGAACTCGATGGCCTCGGCGGCGTCCTCCTCGCCCAGCGAGCGGGCGGCCACCACCCGGCCCTTGCGGATGAAGTGCAGGATGCTGCCCACCGCCAGCAGGCGCGGGCTGATGCACACGTCGATGCCCACGCCCTTCATCACCGGCACGTAGTCGCCCCGGTTGGTGGTGGCGATGACCCGCGCGGCGCCCATGCGCTTGGCGAGCAGGGCGCTCATGACGTTGGCCTCTTCGTCCTTGCCGGCGGCGACGAAGGCCTGCATCTCGCCCACGTTCTCTTCGCTCAAGAGGTGGGCGTCGGTGGGGTTGCCCTCGAGCACCACCGTGCGCGACAGCTCCTCGCCGATCCAGCGGGCCAGCCGCTGATCCTGCTCCAGCAGCTTGGGCCGCACGCCGCGGGCCTGCAGCTCGGCGGCCACGAAGCGGTTGATCTTCGAGCCCCCGGCCAGCAGCACCCGGCTGACGGGCGTGACCTTCACCCCCACGGCGCGCAGGAGCTGCTCCTCCTCGCCGGCGGGGGTCACGAGGTAGACCTCGTCGCCGGGCAGGATGACATCGTCGCCCCGAGGGATGATCACCTGGTCGCCGCGGTGGATGGCGGCGATGAGGAGCTGGATGGCGGTGAAGCGCTCGCCCAGATCCATGAAGCGCATGCCGGCCAGCGGGCTCAGGTCGTCCACCTGCAGGCCCATGAGCTTCACCCGCCCGTCGGCGAAGTCCACCACCTCGGTCACCGCGGGGTAGCGCAGGAGCTGGAGGATCTTGTCCGCCGCTTCGCGCTCGGGGTTGATGGCCAGATCAATGGCCACCCGCTCATCGCCGAAGATGCGCTCGTCCATGTAGCTGGGGTCGCGCACGCGGGCGATCTTGATCATGCCTGAGGGCCCCAGGATGGCCGCCGTCAGGCAGGCCACCATGTTCACCTCGTCCACGTTGGTGACCGCCACCAGCATGTCGGCCTGGGCGACGCCGGCCTCTTCGAGCACCGTGGGGCGGGCGCCGTGGCCGCGCAGGCCCTGGATGTCCAGGCTCTCGGTGGCGCGGGCGAGCAGGGCCTCGTCGCGCTCGATCAGGACCACGTCGTGGCCCTCCTCCACCAGGCGGGCGGCGATGTTGTAGCCCACCTGCCCGGCCCCGATGATGAGGATCTTCACGCCGTCCTCCGCGCAGCCAGATCGGCGCGGGAGTAGCATGGGCGCCGCGCGACGGCAACGGCGGCGGGGCCGCGGTTGACAGGGCCCCCGCCCCCCTGCGACACCGCAGGCCGGCCCTGTGCGCCGCCTGTGGAGTGCCCTTGTCCGTCCGCAAACCCATCGAGGCCGTCGGTCAGCGCGTCATCGACGTGATCGAGGGCGTGGGCAAGGCCACCCAGCTCTTCGCCGAGACCCTGGTGTGGGCCATCCGGCCGCCCTACCGCATCAAGATCCTGTTCAACGCCATGGAGTTCGTGGGCGTCGGTAGCCTGTTCATCGTGCTGCTCACGGGCATCTTCACGGGCGCGGTCTTCGCCCTGCAGGGGGCCATCGCCTTCCGGCTGTTCAACGCCGAGAGCCTGGTGGGCTCCACCGTGGCCATCTCGCTGGCCCGCGAGCTGTCGCCCGTGCTCACGGGGTTGATGGTGACCGGCCGGGCCGGCAGCGGCATCGCCACCGAGCTGGGCACCATGCGCGTCACCGAGCAGATCGACGCGCTGTACACCATGGCGGTCAACCCCGTGCAGTACCTGGTGGTGCCGCGCTTCGTGGCGGGCCTCATCGTGGTGCCCGCCCTGAGCGTGCTGTTCACCCTGGTGGGCATGGTGGGCGCCTACTTCGTGGGCGTGGTGCTGCTGGGCATCGACGAGGGCATCTTCGTGGAGAAGGTGAAGCTGTATGTGGATCCGCCCGACCTGTTCAGCGGGATCCTCAAGGCCTTCGTGTTCGGGGGCATCCTGACCATGGTGGGATGCTATAAGGGCTTCTACGCCAGCGGGGGAGCCCGTGGCGTCGGGCTCGCGACCACCCAGTCGGTGGTGGTCTCGAGCGTGCTCATCCTGATCTCCGACTACTTCCTGACCGCGCTGATGTTCGAATGAGGTCCATCTTCACCCCCTTCACGGTCGGGCTGCTCGTCATCGGCGGGCTGGTGGGCTACCTGTGGATGTTCGGCCAGATCAAGGGCGGCATCGACGAGGACGGCGCCGGCTACAAGGTCTCGGCGGTCTTCAAGGACGTCACCGGGCTGGCCGAGAAGTCGCGGGTGGTCATCGCCGGCATCAACGTGGGCCAGATCGACCGCATCGAGCTCGAGGGCAACCAGGCCCGCGTGTGGCTGCTGGTCAACACGCCGCTGAAGAGCGACGCCCAGATCGCCAAGCGCTCCGCCGGCCTGCTGGGCGAGTTCTACCTGGAGCTCACCCCGGGCTACATGGGCACGCCGCTGAAGGATGGCGACGAGATCAAGAACGTCATCTACGACGCCTCGACGTCCGAGCTGATGAACGAGGTCCAGGCCATCACCAAGAACGTCAAGGACATCACCGACGCCCTGAACCGGGTGGTGACCGTCGACGGCGGCGAGCAGAAGATCAAAGACATCCTCGAGGACGTCCGCCAGAGCGTGGCCGAGCTGAACCGGGCCATTGGCGAGAACGGGCCCAAGATCGACCGGATGGTGGACAACGTGCTGTCGGCCACGAAGCAGGCCGAGCAGTTCACCGCCGAGTTCCGCCGCGACGCGCGGGTGATCATGGCCGACGCGCGCCAGGTGACCAGTGACGCCAAGGCCATCACCGGCAACGTCCGTGAGCTGGTGGGCCGCAACGCGCCCGAGGTCGAAGGCAGCTTCGACGGCATCAAGGGCGCGGTGGGCCGGCTGCAGGGGGCGCTGGACAAGCTGGACGGGGCCCTGACGAGCACCCAGAGCATCGCCGCGAAGATCGACAACGGCCAGGGCACCCTGGGCAAGTTGGTCAACGACGATCGCCTGGTGGAGAGCGTCAACGAGCTGGTGGACGAGTCGGGCCGCTTCCTGCGCCGGCTCACCCGGCTGCAGGTGGTGGTGGCCATGCGCGCCGACTGGTACGTCAACCAGGCCGACGCCAAGACCTTCTTCGAGGTGCGGCTGCAGCCGCGGCCCGACAAGTACTACAGCCTGCAGCTCGTGGACGATCCGCGGGGCCGGTCGAGCTTCGTGCGCCGGGTGCGTACCAGCAGCGCCAGCGACACCGACCCCCTGGTCAGCGAGCAGGAGCGCGTCACCGAGGACCGCTTCCGCCTGTCGCTGCAGTTCGCCAAGCGCATGTGGTTCTTCCAGGGGCGCATCGGGATCATCGAGAGCAGCGGCGGCGTGGGGATGGACTTCTTCCTCTTCGACGACGCCCTGGAGCTGTCGGCCGACGTGTTCGACCTGGACGCCGCGGCCAACCCGCGGGTGCGGGCCATGGGGGCGGTGCGGTTCTTCACGCATCTGTACATCACCGGCGGCATCGACGACGTGTTCAACGACGACCTGCGCGACTGGTTCATCGGGGCCGGTGTGCGCTTCACCGACGACGACCTGGTGGCCATCATGGCGGCCGCGCCCACGCCGTCGCTTTGATGCGCCGGGCCCGCGGGTCCGCGGGCCTTTGCGCAATTGACACCCGCAGGGGCCGCCGCTAGTCTCCGCGTCCGTTTGCCCACCCGCCACTCGGGGGACCCATGGCGCGTCACGCGCTCAGCTTCAAGTTCCGCCTCGAGGAGCTGACCCAGGAGGGTCGCGCCTTTGAGGACGAGATCGCCCAGGCCGACGTGGCCGAGGCGGTCGAGGGGCTTGTGGGTGCGCTGGGTTACCGCGCCCTGAAGGTCGCCCAGGTGACCGGTACAGCGTACCGGGTGCAGGGCGACGAGGTGGTCATCCACGGCAGCCTGGCGACCGAGGTCGGCTTCGACTGCGGGCGCTGCCTGAACGAGCGGGTGCTGGCGGTGAGCGCCGCTTTCAACCACCTGCTGGTGAAGCGCAAGAAGGGCGCCAAGGTGGACGCCGAGAACGAGCTGGTGGTCGAGGACGACCTGCTCGACGAGCCGGACGTGGAAGGCTACGACGGCGAGCACATCGATCTGACCGACCTGATCCGCGAGGATCTGGTCCTGGCCATGCCCATGAACCCCACCTGCGAGGACGTCGCGGACGTGGAGTGCCAGGGCCCGGCCTTGCCCGAGCAGTCGCCCGAGGAGACCATCGATCCCCGGTGGGCGCCTCTGCTCGAGCTGAAGAAGAAGCTGACCTGAGACCCTGATTTTCAATGATTCCAGTGGGTTCAAGCCCGCTGGCAGCCAGACGAGGTTGACCAAATGGCCGTTCCCAAGCGACGCAAGAGCAAGGCCAAGCGCGACAGCCGGCGTGCGACCCACAAGATCAGCGCCAAGGCCTACAACGAGTGCGAGAAGTGCGGCGCTTCGAAGGAGGCCCACCGGGTCTGCACCAGCTGCGGCTGGTACAAGGACCGCTACGTCCTGCCGGTGGTCGAAGTCGAGGCCTGAGGCGCTGAGCGCCCTCGGTGACCACTCCGCCCCCTGAGGCCCAGGCGGCCGCGCCGGTCCTGCCGGTGGCGGTGGACGCCATGGGCGGTGACCGCGGCGTCGAGGCTGTGGTGGCCGGGGCGCTGCGCGCGTGCGGCGAGGGCTTGGGGCCGCTGCTCCTGGTCGGCGACGAGGCGCGCATTCAGGCGGCCCTGGCCGAGGCCGGTGGCGGCGACGCGCCGATCCGGATCGTCCACGCCAGCGAGGTGATCGGCATGGCCGAGCACCCGGGGCGGGCCGCCCGCACCAAGCGCGACAGCTCCATGCACGTGGGCTTCCGGCTGGTCAAGGATGGCCAGGCGGCGGGCTTCGTGTCGGCGGGCAACACCGGCGCCATGATGGCGGTGGGCTTGCTGACCCTGCGTCGCCTGCCCGGCTGCGACCGGCCGGCCATCGCGAGCTGTCTGCCCACGGCCAAAGGCCACGTGGTGCTGCTCGACATGGGCGCCAACGTGGACTGCCGCGCCAGCCACCTGGCGCAGTTCGCGCTCATGGGCGCGGCCTACGCCGAAGCCCGGCTGGGCAAGGACCGCCCCACGGTGGCCTTGCTGAGCAACGGCACGGAACCCACCAAAGGCACCGAGACCCTGCGCGAGGCCCACCGCCTGCTGAGCGCCACCGATCTGCGCTACGTGGGCTACATCGAGGGGCGCGACCTCTTGATGGGCGACGTGGACGTGGTGGTGACGGACGGCTTCGTGGGCAACGTGGTGCTGAAGCTGGCCGAGGGCATCGCCCTGGCGCTGCTCGACCGCGTGCGCGAGACCCTGAAGGGCGACTGGCTGGGCACGCTGGGGGCCGCGCTCATGCGGCGCGCCCTGAAGAAGCTGAGCGCCGAGCTGGACTGGAAGAACATCGGCGGCGCCCCGCTGCTGGGCCTGGAAGGGCTGGCGGTGGTGGCGCACGGCGGCTCCGGCCCCGACGCCATCGCGGCCGCCATCGGGGCCTGTCGGCAGACCGCGGCCTTCGATCTGGCCAGCCGCCTGAAGGCCGGCCTGGCCGAGATGGGCCTGACCGACGACACCACGAGCACCTCCGAGCTGCCCTTGGCCCGAGCGAGCGGCGTCTTCGACACGGTCACCCGCGAGGAATGACCGCCGAGCGGCCGCGCGCGGTGTTCGCGGGCCTGGGTGCGGCCTGCCCCCCTGACTTTGAAGACAACGTCACGCTGGCCGCCCGGCTGGGGGTGGATCCCGCCTGGATCCGCCGCCGCACCGGGATCGAGCGGCGGGGGCGCCTGGCCCCGGGGGCGCGGCTGTCGGATCTGGCCACTGCGGCCGCCCACGAGGCGCTGGCTGCGGCCCACCGCACACCGTCTGAGGTCGACCTGATCCTGGCGGCCACCACCACCCCCGACGAGCTGACCCCGGGCCTGGCGCCGCGCCTGCAGGCCGCCCTGGGGGCCCGGCCCACCGGTGGGGCGGTGGATCTGGCGGCGGCCTGCACGGGTTTCCTGGCGGGGCTGCAGCTCGCGCGCGGTCAGATCGAGGCTGGCCTGGCGCAGACGGTGCTGCTGGTGGGGGCCGACCGGCCGAGCGCCTGGCTGGCCCCGGAGGATCGCGACACCCAGGTGCTCTTCGCCGACGGGGCGGGCGCGGTGGTGCTGGTGGCTGCGCCGGGTGAGCGGGGGCTGCTGGCGCACCACAGCGTGGTGGATGGCAGCGCCGCGGGCGTCCTGGCGACGGTGGGCGGGGGCGGGCTGGATCCCCAGGCGCGGCCGCGGCTGCACATGAACGGCGGCGTGGTCTACCGGCGGGCGGCCCGGGACGTGGCCCAGGCCGCGCGCGCCGCCTGCGGCGCCCTGGGCTGGCCCGTGGGGGCCGTGCAGTGGTGGGTGCCCCATCAGGCCAACGCCCGGGTCAGCGCAGCGCTCTCCCGCCGGCTGGGGCTGGCCCCGGAGCGGGTGATCGCGCACCTGGCGGAGGTGGGCAATACCAGCGCCGCGAGCATCCCCCTGGCGCTCCACGCCCATCGGGGCCGGTTCGCCCCGGGGGACTCGATGGTGCTCTGCGGGTTGGGCGCTGGGCTGGTGGCGACGGCGGTGGCGCTGCGCTGGTAGCCCCGCTCAGAAGGTGCCCGACAGCCCCGCGGTGGCGCCCCCGCCGACGGCGGGCGCCAGATCCAGGTTGATGGTCTCGGCGTCCACCCCGGTCACGTAGGCGTCCACCACGCTCACCAGCCACACCGCGCCCAGCCCGGCGAGCATCCAGTTGGTGCGCTCGAAGTGGGCGTTGGCGTCTTCGCGACGGTCCACGGTGTCGGCTCGGTTCTCGTTGTACTCGTCGGCGGCGGTCTTCCCCAGGACGGCTGAGGTGATGGCCCCCGCAGCCAGCCCCCCGAACAGGGCCAGGTAGGTGACCCCCCGGGCGGTGTCCCCGTTGTAGAGCTGCCCCCAGCCCGGGAGGGCCGCCGAGCGCGCCGCCGCGCCGCCCTTGCTCTTCACCTCGATGACATCCTTCGACAGGGCCACCATGCCGGCGCGGGGGAAGTTCTGATCCGCCGCGGTCAGGATGCGGCCCGTGCGGGTGTCGACCACGCGGGCGGCCACCACGAAGTCGCTGCCCACGGTGCTGACGCTGCCCAGGACCACCGACGAGGCACCCAGCAGGCGCCCCACCGACGCGGCCCCCTTGGCCACGTCCTTCTTCTGCCGCTCGAGCTCCTCGACCAGCGCGTCCAGACGGCTGCGCTCCACCTGCAGGATGGCCGGATCGAGGGCCAGGCGGCTGCCCAGCAGCTCACTGCTGATGCGGCCCAGCTTGAGCTCCCGGGCGGTGTCGTCGATGGCGTCGAAGGGCAGCACCGCGATGCGCTTGAAGCCGTCGACGGCGTCCTGCTGGCCCCCGACGGTCTGGGCGATCTGCTGCGCCAGGCGGCCGACGCCCCGCTGAATGGGGTTGCCCGACGGCTCAGCCGCGGGCCGAGCGGCGACGACCGGAGCCGCGGGGATCGCCGCCTCGACGGCCGCCTCGCCCGCCGCCGCGGCGGCGGCGCCGGCTGCGTTCTTCGCCCGCTGGCCGATCTTCCCGGGGATCTGGCTCGGGGTCTGGGCCAGGGCCGAGCCGGCGCACAGGCTGAGGACGAGCAGGGAGGTAATGGGGCGCATGACGTCTCCTACTGGGCCAGCCGGACGCGGTCGCCGGCGGCCGGGGCCTCGCCCTCGATCACCGCCGCCACGCTCAGCTTGGGCAGCACGGCCTGGATCTCGACCGTACCCAGGCGCTCCTCCTGGTAGCCCAGGACGTTGCCGTCGGGATCGGTGATGGGCTCGCCCCGGCGCAGGGCCTCGAACACGTCGCCCTTCTTCAGGCTCAGATCGGCGCCCGCCTGGATGTAGACCTTCCCGCTGGCGTCCACCGAGGCGATGTCGCCCTCCCACGGGGTCTTCTGGAGCTGGCCCACCAGCCCCTCGAGGGCCTCGCGGGCGGCCATGCGGGTGGCCTCGCCGATGGGCGTGTTGCCGAAGGTGCTGGTGCCCACCTTCAGGTCCTTGTAGCTGATGTCGGCCCCGGCCTCGTTGGTGGTCATCTCGCCGCGGCCGCTGGCCGCCACGATGATGCGCCCCGTCTGCTGCTCCACCAGCCGCATCTCGACGGCGACCACGGCCTTCTCCTTGTGCCAGGTGAGGTTGGCCAGCAGGGGCATGGCGATGGTGGCGTCGGCCCCCGAGACGTTGGGCTGGAAGTCGGTGATCGACCCCACCAGGACGGCCTGCGCGCCCAGGAGCTTGCCCGTCTCGGCGGTGGTCTCCTGATCGAAGTACTGGGCCATGTCGCCCTGGGTCTCGGTGTTGAGGTTGGCCACCACCTTGTCGAGCTGGGCCCGTTCGAGCACTGCGACCCGGTTGGTTTGCACCAGGCCGGTGAGGACCTGCTCACCCATGAGCGGTCCCAGGTCGGCCCAGCCGAACTCCTCGAACAGCGCCTGCGCCGCCTCGAGCACGGTGAACCGGCCCACCGCCACCCGCAGCTTGGGGCCGGCGTACGCGGTGGCGATGCGGTCGGCGGTGCTGGCGGCGGCCCGGTCCTCTGCTGCCGCCATGGCCTTGGCGTTGATGTTGCCGCCGCCGCACCCGGCGAGGGCAGCGGCTGCGATCAGGCACAAGGCGCTTCGAGCGACGGGCATGCGGGTCCCTCCTGGGTGTCCAACGGATATCCCACAAGGCGACAACCGCGGCCAGACCCCGCACCCGACCCTGCGAATTGTGTCGGGCCGGGTCGGTCAGCCGCGGCGGTCCGCCAGTGGGCCAGAGCGTTACGCGACGGAAACCGCCCGGGGGCGCCCCCTGTGGCGCTCGCCACACAGCGGATCGGGCGACGGCGCCCCGCCGGGCCCCATGCGGCGGTCGCCCAGACCGCCTTCGGCGCCGCTCGCAACAGGTGGGCACGGCTGTTGCGTGTAGGGCTGAGAAACCTCAGCGTGGAGGCAGCCCGATGATCCCAAGCCCGAACGGCACGATCGTTGTCGACGTGGTGGGCCTGCGCTCGCGCCGGGGCCACGTATTGGCGGCGGTCTACGCGTCGGCCGAGGGGTTCCCGCACGACCCGGGCGGGGCCGTCCGGCGGCTGACCGAGATCATCGACGACGACGAAGTCGAGGTGTACTTCGAGGACCTGCCCCCTGGGCGCTACGCCGTCACGGTGCTCCATGACGAGGACGACGACGGCGAGCTGAGCACCAACGTGCTGGGCATCCCCACCGATGGGCTGGGCATGTCCAACTTCTCGACGCTGGCGTTTCGGCGGCCCGGCTTCGACGCCGCCTCCTTCGACTTCGAGGGCGGCGAGATCCACATCCCGGTGCGCATCCACTACATGTCCTGAGCCCGCAGCCGAGGTCGTCTGTGCTCGCCCCGGCCGCCCAGCCAACCTGATAGGGTGGCGGCGGCGCCGACTGGTGGCGGAGCTCGACGGAGGCGGTGGTGAAGGACGGGGTGGCGCAGATCCTGGTGGTGGAGGACGAGGCCGACATCGCGGAGCTGATCGGCCTGCACCTGGGCCATATGGGCCACGCCCATGAGCATGTGGCGGACGGCCTGGAGGCCCTGGCCGCGGCCCGCGATGGCGAGCACGACCTGATCATCCTGGATCTGAACCTGCCGCGCATGGACGGCCTGGACATCACCCGCACCCTGCGGGCCGAAGGGATCCACACCCCGATCCTGATGCTCACCAGCCGCACGGGGGAGATCGATCGCGTGCTCGGCCTGGAGCTGGGCGCCGACGACTACCTCACCAAGCCCTTCTCGGTGCGCGAGCTGATGGCCCGCGTCAAGGCGCAGCTTCGGCGCGCGGCGCTGACGGTGACGGCGTCGGCGCCGGCCCCCCAGGTGGCCGCGTTGGCGGCCCAGGATCTGCGCATCGATCCGGCCCGGCGCACCGTGCACCGCGGCGACGCCCTGCTGGATCTCACGGCCCGGGAGTTCGACCTGCTGGCCTTCTTCGCCCGGCACCCGGGGCGGGTGTACAGCCGAGCGCAGCTCCTCGATCATGTGTGGGGCGCGGGCTACGAAGGCTACGAGCACACGGTGAACAGCCACATCAACCGGCTGCGCCGGAAGATCGAGCCGGATCCCCAGCGGCCCCGCTATGTCCAGACGGTGTGGGGGGTGGGCTATCGCTTCGGCGAAGGCTGACCGGGTCGGTCGACGGGCCCGCGCGCCGCTCGCCCCGAGGATCAGCCGGGGTGGGGGACCACCACCTCGGGGCCGGCGGCGGGCGCCTCGCTGCGCTGGCCGCCGGGCCACAGCACGGTGACGGTCTTGGCGGTGCGCCCCTCGGGCAGCGCGAACCGGGCGATGGGTGACGGCTGGCTCAGATAGCCGCCGCCCGCCAGCACCGGCCGGTGGGCGGCGCTGTCGTCGTCGAAGCTGAGCGTGATCCACGCGCCCACGCCGGTGGGGTTGCCCTTGGGGCCCTTCAGGCGCACGGCGAGGCGGGGCGGGGCGGGCTGGCTGCGGTGGAAGATTACCGGCAGCGAGTGGTTGGCCGCCACCAGCAGATCGGGCACCCCGTCGCGGTTCAGATCGGCGGCCACGGCGGCCGTGGCGTCGAAGGGCATGAGCAGCCCGCTGCGCTCCACGGGCACCGGCACCAGCCCCTGGGGGCTGCCGTTGAGGAGCTGGCCCACGCCGCCGTCGAAGCGGCCGGTCTCGCGCTGCGGGCCGAAGAAGTTCTGCGCCAGGTAGGCATCGAGGCGTCCGTCGCCGTCGAAGTCCTCGACGGCCAGGCCGAAGGTGGGCGCGATCTGCGCCCGCCGGGGCAGGGCGCGGAAGTTGAACTGGCCGGATTCATTGTAGAAAATACCCGACTCAAGGGTGTCGGCCTCGAGGGTCAGGGCGTCCTTCAGGCCGAGCTGCCCGTAGATGTCGTCCAGGGGCGCCTTGGCGAAGTCGGTATAGGTGGGGAAGCGCTCGGCGAGCACGGGCATGGCCGCCGAGGAGCAGGAGCGCCCGCGCACGGGGAACAGGGTCTCGCCCTCGAACTCGGCCTCGATGATGTGGTGCCGGCCGTCGGGGCCGAAGGGGCCGTAGTACAGCCGGGTCGGGTGCTCGCGGCTGGCGTGATACTTGGTGTTCAGGCCCAGGTTGCCCGCCACCAGGTCCAGATCGCCGTCGCCGTCCACGTCGGCGGGCACCACCGCGTTCCACCAGCCCCGGTGGCGGTCCAGGCCCACGCTCGCGCTGTCGTCGGTGAGCTTGCCGTGGGCGTTGCGCCAGAGCTGCAGGCCGCCCCACTCGCGGGCCAGCAGCAGGTCCTGATCGCCGTCCCGGTCCAGGTCCACCCAGACGGCCGCGGTCACCAGCCCGGCCTGGCCCAGCGCGGGGGCCACCGCGGCGGTGCCGTCGCTGAACCGCCCGCCCTCGTTGAGCAGCACCCGCGAGGCGGGCGTGGTGGGCCAGGCGCCGGGCACCACCCGGCCGCCCACGAACAGGTCCAGATCACCGTCGCCGTCCACGTCACCGGCGGTGACGGCGGCCCCGCTGTCGCGCAGATCGGGCAGCGCCTCCTCGGCACGCGTGAGCCGGCCAGCCCCATCGTTCAGGTACAGCCGGTCGCGGTAGCGGGCGTCGCCGGGCTCGCCCTCGACGCTGCCGCTCACCACATACAGGTCCAGATCGCCGTCGCCGTCGGCGTCGAAGAACAGCCCGCCCAGGTCCTCGGCGGCCGCGTCGGGCTCCAGGGCAGGCACGGCCGGGCGCGAGAAGCCGCCCACCTGGTTGATCAGCAGGGCGCCGGGCTGGCCGCTCGCCCCCCCGATCCACAGATCCTCGTGGCCGTCGCCGTTCACGTCGCCCACGGCCACGCCAGGCCCGAGCTGGCTGTGCTGCATGGGCAGCAGCGGTTGCCGCGCGAAGTCGTCGAAGGGCCGCTCCTGGTGGGGGGCGCGCCGCAGGGGGGTGGGCCGCTGGAAGGTCAGGGTGAGCGGCGGGGGCTCGTCAGCGGGGGCGTCGGCGGCCCAGCGGATGGTGTAGCGGTAATCGGCGGGTCGCGGGCCGGTGTGGGTGACCCGGCCGTCCGGCCAGCGCACCCGGATGTCGTCCACCTGCGCCACGTCGCCCAGCCCTACGTGAATCAGCCCGTCGTCGGCCGACATGAAGCCGCTGCTGGTGGGCCGATCGCGCAGCCAGATGCGCTCACCCGAGGTGATCCGCACCTGGGCCCCCACGGCGCCCGGGTTGCCTGGTGGCCCCACCAGGGCCACCTGCAGGCGGCGGGTGCCATGGGTGGTGTTGCGGTACAGCCGCGGCGGCGCCTCGAAGTCGTTCACCACCAGATCGGGATCGCCGTCGCCGTCCAGATCGCCCACCGCGGCGCCAAAGCTGATGCCCATGGCGCCTAGTCCCCAGCGCACGCCCACCGGCTCGAAGTCCAGATCGCCGCGGTTGCGGAAGGCCAGGTTGGCCTCGTCGCGGCGGGGGGCCTCGTTCCAGAACTCCAGATCGCCGTCCTGCCAACGCCCGGCGTCCTTCAGCCGCTGGCGCAGGTCGCTGTCGGAGAAGTCGCGGGTCATGCCGTTGGTGACGAAGACATCCAGCCGCCCGTCCTCGTCGAAGTCGGCGAAGCGCGGCGACCAGGTCCAGTCGGTGTTGGCCATGCCGGTGAGGTAGGCGGCCTCGGCGAACCGCCCGGTGCCCGTGTTCAGGTACAGGGCGTTGCGCATGTACTGCCGGGGCTCGGCCCACTGCAGAAACCAGCCGTCGTCGCTCATGTCGCCCATGGACAGCTTCTGCTTGAAGTGGGTGGTGCCGCTCATGTCGGTGGCGAGCAGGTCGAGCCAGCCGTCCCCGTCCAGATCGCCGGCCTCGGCGCCCATGCTGAACCAGGGCGTGTGGGGCAGGGCCAGGCCGGTGACCTCCACGAACCGCATGCCCTCGGCGTTGCGGTACAGCCGATCGGCGGTGAAGAAGTCGTTGGAGACGTACAGGTCGAGCCAGCCGTCGTCGTCGAAGTCCCACCAGCGCACGGAGAGGCCCATGTCGTAGCCGGCGATGCCCATCTGCTCGCTGGCGTCCACGAAGACCCCGTCGTCGTTGCGCAGCAGCAGGTCCCGCTGGCCGGCGTTGCCGAACACCACGTCGTTGGGGGCCCGCTCCATGGCCATGATGTACGGGCGGTCCGCCTCGGGCACCTGCACCGCGCCGCCCACCCGCTGAGCCTGGCCCTCGAGCTTGCCGGGCGGGGGCTCGCGGTTGGTCACCAGGTAGGCGTCCAGATCGCCGTCGCGATCATAGTCGGCGAACGCCGCCGTCACCGTGGCGCCCGAGAAGTCCAACCCCAGCGCGGCGGCGCGGTCCTCGAAGCGCCCCCCGGTGTTGATGTAGGCCCGGCAAGGGCCACGGTAGACGCCCACGAACAGGTCCAGGTCCCCGTCGCCGTCCAGATCCACGAAGCTGGGCCCGGTGGTCCAGCCGTCCTCGGCCAGGCCGGCCGCTTCCGTGACGTCCTGGAAGCGCCAGCCGCCCAGGTTCCGGTACAGGCGCCCGCCGCCCGACGGCCGGGTCAGGTACACGTCGACCTTGCCGTCTCCATCGTAGTCGCCCAAGGCCACGCCACCGCCGGCGAAGGCGTTGGCGAACTCCCAACGGTGCTTCGCCTCGCGGTTCCAGCGGTGGGTGAAGCTCAGCCCGGCCGCCGCGGGATCCACCGCCTCGAACCGAGTGGGCGAGGCCGAGGCCTCACGCCCCGGGAGGGGCTGCCCGTCGCTCGGGGCAGGCGGCGCGGCTGGCCGGGGGCTCGCCGGCGGAGCCGCCGACTCGGGGGCGGAGGCGTGCTGGTCCCGGCCGGCGGGGTTGCAGCCCAAGGCCAAGACCAGCGCGGCCCACGGCAGATGACGTGCGTCCATGATTCCCCCTGCAGACGCGCCGAGCATAGCGGCGGCGGGCCCGGCGCGAAACGGAGCCGACGGGTGTGCCATAGTGTGCCACCGTGGGCGTTCACGGGCCTCGTGAAGAACCCATCCGCGTCACATTCGTTCTCAATTCCGTGGGGTGTATTTGTGAATTGATTTGTAAAAACAGTGGGTTGCTGTCTGCCAGGATGCGGTCGCGGAATCCCCTTTTCTTTGGGTAGGGCCATGGGTAGTTTCCCCCACGGATGACGGTGCCTTTTTGCGCTGGCGACGGCGCGGCGGGTTTTGGCGGGCCCGCATGTCGTAAGAGGGGATGACCCAGATGTATTCGAAGCTGATGCGCGGGGCCGCGGCCCTGGTGCTGGTCCTGTGTGCCACCGCGGCGCACGCGCAGACGACCGGGTTCGTCGTCGAGGCGACCCCGGCGGGGCCGCAGGTGACGGGCTCGTTCACGCACGACGGCGTGACCTACACGGCCGCCGACATCGAGGCCTTGGCCGACGGTGGTTCGGCCAACCTGTCCGCTGACCTCCCCATCGAGGTGTCGATGGCGGCGCTGCGGCTCATGGAGCTGCGGGGGGCCAACCAGTGAAGCGCATTATCTCGACCGCCGTGCTGGCCCTGCCCGGGCTGGCCTTCGCGGCCCCGAACGCGGCCACCGTGCCGTGGGTGGCCACGAACCCCAATATCCCGCACGACATCATCTCGGGTCAGGCGACCCGGCTGAAGGGTGGTGAGATCCCCGCCATCGTCGCGGGCAACAAGGTCTACACCGCCGCCACCTATGAGTGGGACTTCGGCGACGGCACCACCAGCGGCGTGCGCCCGGCCCCGGCCGACAAGCGGCTGATGGCCATGGACCACACCTACAACGCCCCCGACGGCTCGCTGATCACGGCGCGGCTGACCGTGTGCGACGCCGGCGGCGACTGCGACAGCGCCATCTATCGCCTCGCGGTCCGCCAGCGCACGCTGGAGGTCGAGACCAACATCGCCATCGATGACGGCCTCTGGTACCTGCACGTCAACGCGCGCACCAACGGCCAGATCATCCCCAGCGGCGGCTACAACACCCGCATCTCGGCCACGGCCGCGGCCGTGAACGCCTTCGAGGTGCACGGCCACCTGCCTTCGGGCGACCGCGAGACCAACCCCTACGTGGACAGCGTCGGTGGCGGCCTGAACTGGGTGCTGGGCACCCTGCAGTCCCGCGGCCTGGGCAACCAGGCGGCCGGCAACCCCGACAGCAACGGGAACGGCCGCTACCTGTCCGTCGCCAGCGGCCAGGAGGTCTACGAGAACGGCATGGTGATGGACGCCATCGTCGCCTCGGGCAACCCGAACGCGGTGGCCACGGTGGGTGTGGCGAACGGCGACACCTACCTGAACATCGTGCAGGACCTGATCGACGGCTACGCCTACGGTCAGATGGAGCACAACGCGGGCGACCTGGCCCGCCGCGGTAGCTGGTACTACACCTACGGCGTGGGCAACAACAGCGCCGGCGGCCACGCCGACAACTCGGCGTCGCAGTGGGCGGCCATCGGCATGATCCCGGCCGAGCGGCAGTGGGGCGCCATCATCCCGCAGTGGGTGAAGGACCAGAACCTCAACGCCATGGACTACACCTTCCAGGACGGCGCCAACGGCGCCGAGTGCGGCACCTTCGGCTACAGCTCGCGGGGCTACTGCCCCTGGGGCTGCGCCGCGGTGACCCCCTCGGGCATGGTGCAGCTCGTCATGGACGGCAAGGGCCCGGGCGTGCCGGCCTTCCGCGGCATCCAGGCCTTCGACAAGGCCGCCCGCTGGGTGGCCGAGTACTGGGGCAACGGCCCGGCGCCCACCGACTCGAACCACGTCACGGGCTACACCTACGGCCTGTTTGCGGCGGTCAAGGCCCTGCGCCTGGCGGGCGTGGACTTCCTGACCGACAACACCGGCGGCTGCAACGGCAACGGCCAGGACGTGCAGTTCGACTGGTACAGCGACGACACCAAGGGCGTCGCCCGCACCCTGATCAGCCTGCAGAACCGCACCACCGGCGCCTTCGCCCCGCGCAACCGCTCGGCGGACGTCACCGGCCTGGCCTCGCAGTGGTCGCTGATCATGCTGGCCTCGCAGCTCTTCGAGCAGGGCCCCGTGGCCCAGTGCGAGAGCGACCCGTCCATCGACGGCACCCTCGACCTGGGCGGCAACGCCGAGTTCGACGGCAGCGGCTCGTTCCACCTGGATCCCATCGGCGAGATCGTCAGCTACAGCTGGACCTTCGGCGACGGCGCCACGGCCAACGGCCAGATCGTCAGCCACGCCTACGCGGCTGAGGGCATCTACCAGGCCCGCCTGACCGTCACCGACGCCAACGGCCTGACCGACAGCGCCCTGTGCCCCATCGACGTGCGGCGCAACAACATCCCGCCCAACGCCGAGATCGCGCGCCCCTACACCTACTGCGAGGGCGACACCATCACCCTCGACGGCAGCGCCTCGCGCGATCTGGGTGAGGACGGCGGCATCGTCGCCTACGACTGGGACTACACCCTGCCCCTGAACTTCGCCGCCATCGACGCCAGCGGCGCCCAGGTGGACGCCACCGCGCTGTTCGCGGCCCCCGGCGTCTACGACGTGGGCCTGCGGGTCACCGACACCGACGGCGAGCACGCCTTCGAGTTCGCCAGCTTCGAGGTGCTGTCGGCGGCGGATCCCCGTTGCAACCAGCCGCCCGTGGCGCGCTGCCAGGACGTGACCATCGACGCCGACGCCCAGTGCGGCGCCTGCGTGGACATCAACGCCGGCTCCAGCGATCCGGACGGCGACGCCCTGACCATCACCGCCGAGCCCGGCTGCGACTTCCCCCTGGGCAGCACCCAGGTGACCCTGACGGTCAGCGACGGCAAGCTGCAGGACACCTGCACCGCCACCGTGACCGTGGTGGACGCCAGCGCCCCCACGGCGACCTGCCAGGGTGACCGCGTGGAGTGTGGTGGCCCGGCCACCGCCGTGAACACCGCCTGCACCGGCAGCGACAACTGCGGCGCCCCCACCGTGACCAGCACCGCGCAGGGCACCTACGGCCCCGGCAGCCACAGCTTCGACTGCACCGCCACCGACGCGGCCGGCAACAGCACCACCGAGTTCTGCACGGTGGAGGTCATCGACAGCACCGCGCCCACCGCCGCCTGCACCGGCGACGTGCAGGAGTGCACCGGCGCGCTGACCGCCGTGGTCACCACCTGCACCGCCGAGGACCTGTGCGCGGGCGGCGAGATCGCCGCCCAGAGCGACGCCGAGGCGGCCTACGCCCTGGGCAACCACAGCTTCACCTGTGGCGCCGTGGACGCGGCCGGCAACAGCGACGCCATCGAGTGTGCCGTGCTGATCGCCGACACCCTGGCCCCCAGCATCGAGTGCGCCGCGCCGGTGACCGTCTCGGCCGAGGCGGACCGCTGCGTGGGCCTCGTGGCGACCCCGGGCGCCACCGCCAGCGACATCTGCGAGGGCGATCTGGCCACCGCCGCCAACCCCGACCAGGGGGAGTGGGCGCTGGGCACCACCGCGGTCACCCACACCACCGCCGACTCCAGCGGCAACGGGGCGAGCTGCGAGACCGCCGTGACCGTCATCGACGACACGGCCCCCACCGCGGCCTGCAACGCCTTCGACATCGCGCCCAACCAGGCGCCCACGGCCTTCACCGCCACCGCCACCGACAACTGCTCGGTGGAGAGCATCACGGTGGTGGCCTACGACTGCTGGAAGATCAACGGGGCCGGCAAGCGCATGAGCAAGCTGGAGTCCTGCGAGGTCGCCATCGACGGCGACACCATCACCATCAACGACGTCGGCGGCGTGGGCACCCACATCGACTGGACCGTCGTGACGGTGGACGGCAGCGGCAACAGCACCACCACCGAGTGCGGCATCACCGGCCTGCACCCCAACGGCAACGGCGACAACGTCGGCTGCAACCAGGGCGTGGGCAACGGGGAGGAGGGCTGCGATCCGGGCAACTCGAACCAGGGCAACCCGGACAACACCAACGACGAGCCCTCGAGCGACGGCACCGGCACCCCGGGCAACCCGGGCAAGAAGGGCGGCAAGAAGTAAGCCGCCCGCAGGCGCCACGCCTGCGGCCCCTGCCCCCCTGCGCGGCCGGCCCTCGTCGGCCGCGCCCCCCCTCGGGCGCTACGCCCTGACCCCTTGCCACGTCAGCGCAGACTGTGTAGGCGACACAGACCCCTCCTGGTCTGGAGCTGCCATGCGTCGCCTTGTGGTCGGCCTGTCCCTCGCGATCTGCACGTTGTCCGCAGCGGGAATCACCCCCGCCCTGGCCCAGCACCGCGTGAGCGCGATGCTGGGCGTCGAGGGCTGGAACGACAACGAGACCAGCCTGCACGGGGCGCTGCTGCTGGCCTATGACAGCCCCCCGCTGTGGCACGGCGGCACCTTCGGGGCCGAGTACAACACCGAGACGCTGCGCCTGACCTTCAACAACGCCCGCCTGGGCGAGAAGGTGTGGCTGAACGCGCTGGTGGGCGCCGAGTACGGCTTCGCCGGGCTGCTGCCCGACTACTACCGCGATGGCCTGCGGGACCTGGGCCGCGGCTTCAACGCCGGCTGGGTGCAGGCGCTGGTGAACACCAAGTTCGAGGTGGCGCCGGCGGTCTACATGGAGCTGGAGCTGGGCGGCCGGCGCTGGATCTTCGAGGCCAACGACAAGACCGATCCAGCGCTGGTGCTGCCCCCCGAGACGTGGGTGTTCGAGCCCCGGCTGCGCTACACCGGCTGGTGGCTGGCCCCCGACGCCGCCTGGGGCGAGCGCCATCGCAGCTATGCCCGGCACCGGGGCATCGCCGCCGGCGCCGAGCTGGGCCTGGACATGCGGGCCACCGCCCGGCCCTGGGGGGCGCGCACCCTGGATCCGCCGGATCCGCGCAACGACCCCGGGCAGGCCATTGTGCGGGCGCGGCAGTGGCTGCGGGCGGGCTGGCAGCTCCACGGGCGGGTGCGCACCGAGGTGCTGGAGTTCGCCGCCCTGGGGGCCGGCGAGGACGACCTGACCCGCGACCGCATCGGCGGGATGAACCCCTACGTCAGCCCGCTGGCCGGGGCGCCGTGGGCGAGCTGGCTGAGCGAGAAGTACGCTGCCGTGCAGTGGAGCTGGCACGTGCGCGTGTGGGACGACCTGGAGTTGGGGCCGCTGGCCAACGGCGTGGTGCTGGTGGATCCCGACCGGACGGGCGCCGTGGAGGACGTGGGCGCGCTGTACGGCGTAGGCGCCCTGGTGGACTGGCGGCGGGGCCCGTGGCAGGTGGATCTGCGCGGCGGCTGGTCGCCGGGGGTGAGCGAGCGGGCCGATCGCCCCGCCTACAGCGTCTGGCTCGGCGTGGGCTGGGCGCAGGGATTCGGCGGTTGACGGTCGATCTGCCGGGTGCCCATGCGTCAGGCTGTCAGAAACCCCGAGCCCCCAGAACGGAGTCGAGTCGATGGCGGACTTCAGCCACTTCCAGCCGAGCCTGTTCCAGTTCCTCGATGAGCTGACGCTGAACAACAACCGCGAGTGGTTCCAGGCCAACAAGGGCCGCTACGAGGCCGAGGTGCGCGAGCCGGCCCGGGCGTTCATCCGCGCCATGGGCGCCCGGCTCGAGGCGGCCGAGAGCTTCCTCACCGCCGATGACGGCAAGGTGGGCGGCAGCCTGATGCGGGTGTTCCGCGACACGCGGTTCAGCAAGGACAAGACGCCCTACAAGACCAACGTGGGCATCCAGTTCCGTCACGCGGCGGGCAAGGACGTGCACGCGCCCGGCTTCTACCTGCACCTCTCGCCCGGCGAGATCTTCTGCGGCATCGGCATGTGGCGGCCCGACAAGGTGCCCCTGCAGGCCATCCGCGAGGCCATCGCCGAGGCGCCTGAGGACTACCTGGCGGTGGTGGAGGATCCCGACTTCGCCGGCGCCTGGCGGCTGGGCGGCGAGGCGCTGACCCGCGCCCCCAAGGGCTTCGAGAAGGACCACCCGGCCATCGAGCACATCAAGCGCAAGGACTTCATCGCCGTGCGCGACTTGCAGGTGGAAGACGTCACCGCCCCCGGCCTGCTCGACCGGATGATGGGCTGGTACGACTCGGGCTACGACTTCTGTGGCTTCCTCTGCGGGGCCATCGGGCAGCCCTTCTGACGCCCCCGGCGGCGCCTCAAAAAACATCCTCGAGACGGCGCAGGGCCGACTCGGGTGGCAGGCGGTAGGTCTGCATCAGCGCCACCACCGGCAGCACCAGCGGCGCCAGGGTCTGCAGCGCCGGGATCCAGAACAGCGCCGGCTGCGACATGACGTGGCGCATGGGCGGCAGGTCCTGCCACAGGTTGTAGGTCTGAAGCAGCGTCAGGGTGGCCACCACCCCCACGCTGGACCAGGCGGCGGTGCGGACCCGCGGGGTGACGTGCAGCAGCTCCAGCCCTGCCCACAGGTTCACCGCCAGCAGCGCCGCCGCGATCCAGCCCGGCCCCGTCTGAAACGCCCGGGCGAGCACCGCCAGGGTGCCGGCGCCGTGGGATGCGCCGAAGAAGGCGGCCACCACGGTGGCGGCCGCGAAGCTGGCCGTAGCCACCAGCATCACCCCCAGGGTCGAGAGCCCGGCGTCGGGCGCGAGGCGCAGCGCCGTGTCGGCGTGCTCGTCCCACTCGTCGAGCTCGAGCGCCCCGAAGTCGCGCACCACGTTGGGCCAGGCCATGAGCATGCCCACCAGGGGCGCTGCGATGAAGGCGAGCAGCACGGTCTGCATGAGCGCCACGAACACCAGCAGCACGGCGAACAGGCCCGTCGAGACGGCGGCAAATACCTGATACTGCTCGCGATCACGGCGGAACTGCTCGGGGTTGAAGTCCTTCAACATCCGCCAGCCGGCGCGGGTGTGGATGATGGAGCGGGCCACCAGCGAGCCCACCAGCGCCAGCCCGACGATGAGCAGCAGCACCGGCGTGCGCTTGCCCAGCAGCAGCAGGGCCAGCATGGACCCCGAGAACAGCACGCCCAGGGCGCCGAAGCCCGTCATCAGGGCCGCCAGGCCGGTGAGGCCGCGGTCCTCGGCGAAGACCGCCCCGCCCTCCAGGCGCTCGCGGGCCGCCGACCGGCGCAGGATGAGCAGGGCCGTAACGGGCCAGGCGATGAGGGTGGTGGCCAGCGGCCACAGCGCCCCGGCCACCGGCTGCTCCTGGCTGAGCAGGATGGCCACCACGGCGGCCGTGTGGGCCACGGCGACGCCCAGGTACAGGTTCAGGGCCTTCACGTCGCCCTTGGCCACCTTGCGCCCGGCGCGGTCGTGGACCCACGAGCGCACCGCGCTGAGGCCGGCCAACACGAGGAAGGCCAGGGGGGCGTGGCGCCCCGCCAGCAGCAGGCTGATGAACAGGTAGAGCGCCAGCCAGAACAGCACGCGCCCCACCCCCTGCATGAGCAGGCCCACGCCGCTCGCGCCCGCGTCCGCTGGGATGCGGCTGAATCCACCCTTGCTCATGCCGTCGCCCTCCCTTCGCGCCCACTGTCGCTCGCACCCCGATCCCCGGCAAGGGGGTTCGCCGGCGACCTCGAAGGCACTACCCTGCGCCCGGTCCACGGAGAGAACGCCCATGTCCAAGCTTCTGAAGATCCTCGTCGCGCTGGCTCTGGCGAGCCCGGCGGCCGCCGAGCCCACCCTCGCCATCGCGGCGTCCCCGACCGCCGAGCCCGCCCTGCGGGCCGTCTGGACGGCCCAGGCGGGCAAGGACGCCGGGCCGCGCTTCCTGGCGGTGGCCGACGGCGCGCTCGTCACGGTCACCTGGGAGGGCGATCTGGTGGCCTTCGAGCCCGAGACGGGCAAGCGCCTGTGGCGCAAGGCCGCGCCCAAGGCCGACGCCATCGAGCGGGTGCAGGTGGCCGTGGACGGCGACGTGGTGGTGGCCGCTTGGCCGGGCCAGGCCGAGCTGCTGGGCTACGAGGCCAAGACCGGTACGACCCGTTGGACCCGCAAGCTGCCGGCGGCTGCGCCGTCGCTGGTGGGCTGCGACGGCCACCATGCGGCGGTGGCCACCCACCGGGCCCAGGGCACGCTGGTGGCGGCGGCCTACGAGCCCGCCACCGGGCGCCCGCTGTGGCAGACCCCCGTGGGCGGGCACCTCGTGGGGGCCGGCGCCGGCCACGTCTTCCTGGGCCTGGACAGCGGGACCGGCCGGCTGCTCTCGGGGGTCGAGGCGGTGGCCTGCGCCGACGGCCACAAGGCCATGCTGCCGAGCCACGAGCGCACCTTCGCCATGTTCCTGGCCGCTGGCGCCGGCCGGGTGGCCACCTGGCACTTCGAGATGGGCTTCAACCCCGCCGAGATCTGCGTCACGACCCTGGACGAGGGGCAGGCTCGCGACTGCTTCAAGGCATCGGACGGCGAGGTGCCCGCCTACCTGTTGGGCGGCGCCGCCCTGGTGGGTGAGCGGCTGCTGTTCGCCACCCACCACATGGAGGCCCACAACCTGAACCCCGAGCCGGATAGCTGGCTGTTCGCCCGGGCGCTGGACGGCGGGCAGATCCAGTGGCGGAGCGCCCCGCTGACGGCGTCGCTGGACCCCGTGGCGGCAGGCGAGCAGCTCTTGGTGGCCTTTGGCAGCACCGGGGCCCAGGACGTGGCCCGCCTGCTGGACCCCGCCGACGGCAGCTCCCTGGGGCGCCTGGACCTGAAGAAGGCCCCCACGGCCCTGGCGGCAGACGGCAAGCGGGCCTACGTGGCCAGCTACGACGGCACGATCTACGCCTTCGGGCTGGTGCGCCCCGGCGCGGCGCCCGCGGAGCGTCAGGCGGTGGCGCCGCAGGCCATGGCCACCCCCGAGCCCACGGCGCAGCCCCTGCCGTGGCGGGTGCTGACCACCCTGGACGCCCACCCGAAGAAGGCCCGCACCTCGGGCAGCCTGCGCGACGGCACGGCCGATCGGGTGGCCTTCGCCGACGCCGCCGGCACCCTGCTGGCCGTCGGCGGCAACGACGACAAGGTGCGGGTGTTCGACCTGGCCACGGGCAAGCGGCTGTGGATCTCGAAGAGCCTGGGCAAGGACGTCGAGGCCTTGCACACCAGCCCGCAGGGCCGCCTGGCGGCAAGGGTCTACGGGGGCCGGGCCTTCGTGTTCGACCGCAAGGGCAAGGGCTGGACGCAGACCGTGCGCATCGACCACGGCCACGGCTGGATGAGCGGCCTGTCGGGCTCGGGCCAGTGGTACGTCAGCGATGACTTCAACGGCCAGGTCACCTGGCACGACGCCGGTGCCGGCACGCAGAAGGCCAGCACCGAGGCCCGCGGGCGCATGGATCGCCGCGGCATGCGGGTGCGGGGCGGCTGGCTGGCGTTGCCCCTGCCGAGCGCTCTGGGGCTGGTGGACGTCGAGGAGCTCCGCGAGGGCCCCACGGTGATTCACCAGGTGCCCACCATCTACGAGTCGGCCGACGGCCAGGTGGTGCAGGCCTTCCCGGTGAACCCGCAGCTCCTGCTGCGCGAGACCTGCGGCGCGGCCCGTTGCATCGTCGAGCTGCTGCCGGTCACGGGCGGGCCTGCCCAGACCCGCATCGAGCTGGACACCGCCGGCGCCGGGTGGTCGCCCAGCGTGCCCTCGGCCCTGGACATCACCACCGACGGCCAGTGGATGTTCCACTTCCGGCTGGGGCTGGACCCCCTGCTGATCCACGTGCCCACCGGGCGCAAGCAGGCGCTCAGCGCCATCACCGGGGCCAGCCCGCACGAGTACAGCTCGGGCCGCTTCAGCGCCGACGGCCAGCGGCTGGCCGTGGGCATGCACCCGAAGTCCTTCCAGGTCACGGTGTTGGAGCTGGCGCTGCCCCCGGAGTGAGGCGGCCGGGCGGGCGGCTGTCAGCGCCGCCTGAGCGCCACGCCCAGGTTGTCGTCGTCGGCCACGTCGCCGCCCAGCTCGAGGCGGCGGAAGGCGCCGTCGCCGCGGGTCCCCACGCAGCGCTGGCCGGCCGCCTCGCCCCCGTCGGCCGCGGGGCAGGGGCCCCAGGTGGGGCTGTCGTCCAGGGCGCCCTGGGTGAGATCGGCCCAGCCCAGGTAGACCGCGGCGGCCTCGGTGAGGTGGGCGGCCCGGTCGGGATCTGCGGCGTCCTGGCAGATCCAGGCCACCCCCAAGGCGTGGCCGTCGCCCACGTCCCCCGCGAAGTTCATGGCCAGGAAGCGTCCGTCGAAGCCGGTGCTGGTGCAGCGCAGGTTGCCGCTGGAGCTGGACAGCGACGCCGGGCAGGCGCTCCAGGCGGCCGCGCCGTCCTGCACGCGGGCGGTGGCGTCCCAGCCCAGGAACACGGCGCAGTGGCTCTGGATGTACGCGGCCAGCGCGGGATCCCCGTCGGGATCGGCGCAGCGCAGGGCCACCGCCAACCAGTCGTCGTCGTCCACGTCTTGCGGCAGGTTCAGCCGGGCGAAGGCGCCATCGCCGCGGGTGCCGCTGCAGCGCTGGCGCAGGCCGTCGCGGTCGCGGTCTTCGGCGGGGCAGGTACCCCAGGTGGGGCTGGGCGCCAGGTACTCCACGGCGCCGCCCTGGCCCCAGCCCAGGTACAGCCGGCACTGCGCCTGGATGTACGGGCCGCAGGCGCGGTCCTCGTCCACCTGGCCATCGCCGTCGTCGTCGAGGCCGTCGCAGGCTTCGCCGGGCGGGGCCAGATCGAGCCGGGGCGCCGCGTCCTCAGGGAGGGCGGCGTCCTGGGGACGACCTTGATCGATGGGGGCGACCCCCCGGTCAGGGGGCAGGGCGCCGCGATCGAAGCGCAAGGCGTCGAAGGCCTGCCCCTGGTCCACAGGGGCGGCGGCATCCGACGCCAGGTCTTCGGAGGCGCAGCCGACGGCCAGCAGGGCCACCAGCAGAGGGGATCGGCGAGGGCGGAGGGCCAAGGCGGCCTCCGGGATCCTCAGCCCATGTTCCAGCGCTTGCGGAAGCGCTCCACGCGGCCCTCGGTGTCCACCAGGCGCTGCTTGCCGGTGAAGAACGGGTGGGTGTAGCTGCTCACCTCGATGTGGATGACGTGGTGCTCGACGCCATCGATGTCCATGCGCTCCTTGCTGGACAGCACGGACTTGGTGACGATCTGGTGCTCCCCGTCGATGAACACGACCGGGTTGTACTGGGGGTGGATCCCGTCCTTCATTTCTCGATCTCCTGATGGGCGTGGCCGCCGGAAATAGGAGGCCTCTGAGCCGACAAGCGCGGGTTGATACCCGATCGGGGCCCGCGATGCAAACCTGCAGGCACGATCCGCCCCCGGATCCTGCGGTGGGCGGCATTGACCGGGCACCCCCGCTGTTCCAAAGTGCGCCCAACCGAGCCGCCCGGAGGTCCCGTGAGAGTCCTGATCCTGTTGCTGGCGTTGGCCTCGCTGGCCGCCGCGCCGGCCCCCGAGATCCCCGTCGAGACCTACACCCTCGACAACGGCCTGACGGTGATCCTCAGCCGCGACGACCGGCTGCCCGTGGTGGCCGTCGAGCTGCGCTATCTGGTGGGCTCGGCCCACGAACCCAAGGGGCGCAGCGGCTTCGCCCACCTGTTCGAACACCTGATGTTCCAGGGCTCGAAGTCCTTTGATGACGAGTACTTCAAGCCCTTTGCGCCCATCGGCGGCATGGTGAACGGCACCACGAACACCGACCGCACGAACTACTACGAGCGCGTGCCGAAGGGGTACCTGGAGCTGGCGCTGTGGATGGAGTCCGACCGCATGGCCGGGCTGCCCGACGTGCTCACTCAGGCCAAGCTGGACAACCAGCGGGACGTGGTGAAGAACGAGCGCCGCCAGCGCTACGAGAACACGCCCTACGGCCTGTTCTGGAAGCACGTGCAGCACGAGCTGCACCCCGAGGGGCACCCGTACCACCACACCACCATCGGCAGCCACGAGGACCTGACCGCGGCCAGCCTGGCGGACGTGAAGGGCTTCTTCCGGCAGTACTACGCGCCCGCGAACGCGGTGCTGACGATTGTGGGCGACTTCGAGCCCGACGCCACGAAGGCGCTGGTGGCCCGCTACTTCGGGCCGCTCCCGGCGGGTGAGCGGGCGCCCACGCCCCAGGCGGCGCTGCCCAGCCCGACCGCGAAGCACCTCAAGACCACCGACGACGTGAAGCTGGCCCGAGTCCACCTGGCCTGGCCCACCCCGGCGCTGTACGCCGCGGGCGACGCCGAGATGGACATCCTGGCCAGCGTGCTCACCGACGGGAAGTCGAGCCGGCTCTACAAGCCGCTGGTCTACGAGCAGAAGGTGGCCAAGGACGTGGCGGCCTTCCAGCTCAGCCGGGGGCTGGGCTCGGTGTTCATCATCCAGGCCACCGTGGCGCCTGACCGGACGGTGGCCGAGCTGGAGGCGGCGTTGAGCGCCGCCCTGAAGGCGGCCCTGGCCACGCCGCCCACCGCCGATGAGATGGCCCGCGTGGTGAATGGCTGGCGGAAGTCCTTCTACGGGCGGGTGGAGTCGGTGCTCAGCCGCGCGCAGCTCCTGAGCGGCTACTGGCACGCCACCGGCAAGGCCGACTACCTGGCCGAGGATCTGGCCCGCTACACCGAGCTCGATGCCGCCACCGTGCACGCCGCGGCCCTGCGGTGGCTGCCGCTGGACAAGGCCTTGCGCATCGACATCGAGCCGGGCGCGCAGTCCGAGACCCTGACCGCCGTGGAGGGTGCCCAGTGAGCCGCCTGCAGACCCTGGCCGCCCCCCTGAACGCCCTGCTGACCGCGACGCTGGCGCTGGGCCTGGCCGCCTGCGGCGGGGCGCCGCTGGCCCCCGTGGATCGGTCGAAGCTGCCCGCGCCCGCCGCCGAGGAGGCGCCCTGGACGCCGCCGCCCGTCACCACCTGGACGCTGCCGAACGGCATCGAGGTGTGGCTGGTGGAGCAGCGCCAGGCGCCGCTGGTGGCGATGGAGCTGGTGCTGCCCCGCGGCGCCGCCACCGATCCCGCCGGCAAGGCCGGGCTCACCGACCTGATGGTGGACCTGCTGGACGAGGGCGCAGGCGACAAGGACGCCCTGGCCCTGGGCGAGGCGCTCCAGCGCCTGGCCACCGACTACACGGCCACCACCAGCACCGACGGGATCACGGTCTCGATGGAGCTGCTGGCCGACAAGCTCGATCCGTCGCTGGCCCTGCTGGCCGACATCCTGCTGCGCCCCCGCCTGACCGCCGAGGAGTTCGAGCGCCGCAAGGCCCAGCGGCTGGCCCAGGCGCTGGCCGCCGAGGCCGATCCCGACAGCGCCCGCACCGTGGTGGTGCGCCGCGCGCTGTACGGGAAGGGCTACGGGGCGTGGCCGGCGGGTGGGCTGCGCTCGACCCTGGAGCCCATCACCCACGGCGACGTCAAGGCCCAGTACGCGGCGCTCATCAAGCCGCAGGGCGCCACGCTGGTGGTGGTGGGTGCCGTCGACAAGGCGACGCTCACGCCGGTGCTGGAGCGGCACCTGGGCGAGTGGACGGGCGCCGCGACGCTCACGCCCATGGCCGTGGAGGCCGAGGCTCCGGCGCCCGCGCTGTACCTGGTGCACTTCCCCGGGGCCACCCAGTCGGCCATCGGGGTGGCCCGCCGCATCGAGGGGCACGACGCCGCCGGCGACGCCGTCTTCCCGGGCACCGTGTTCAACTGGGGCCTGGCGGGCACCTTCACCAGCCGGCTGAACCTGAACCTGCGCGAAGAGAAGGGCTACACCTACGGCGCCCGCGGCGGCCTCTACCGCTGGCGCGGCGCGGGCATGTACATGCTGGGCGCGGCGGTGAAGGCCGACACCACGCTGGCGAGCCTGCAGGAGACCCTGAAGGAGCTGGCGGGCATGTTCGGCGACAAGCCGCTCACCGCCGACGAGCGCGAGCAGGCGCTGGGCAACCTGCTGCTGAGCTTCCCGGGGCGCTTCGAGCAGCTCGCGGCGGTCGCGGGGCAGTATGCCGGCGTGCGGCTCGAGGGCCACGACGCCGAGTGGTTCCGCAAGTGGCCCCAGTCCCTGGCCAAGGTCACCCTGGCCGAGGCCCGGGCCGAGGCGAAGCGGCTCACCGATCCCAAGGGCTTCGCCATCGTGGTGGCCGGCGACGCCGCGAAGCTGCGCGAGCCCCTGAAGGCGCTGGGCCTGCCCATTGTGGACTGTGACGCCCAGGGGCGCCTGGTCCCCGTGGAGAGCTCGCCGCCGCCGCCGGCCGAGGGGACCGAGACGCCGGACGCGCCCGAAGAGCCCGCACAGTGAGCGCCCCCCGCGAGGCCGGGCGCCTGCCCGGCTGGGTGGTGCTGGCCTTCATCGCCCTGTGCGCCGGGGCCATCGGGGGCGGGATCTACTACCTGCTGCAGACCCAGCCTCCGGGCTCGGCCGCGGCCACCCCGTGAACCTCCTCTACGCCCTGCCGCGGGTGCCCCTGGCCGGCGGGCCCACGCCCCTGCAGGCCCTGCCGCGGCTGTCGGCTGCCCTGGGCGGCCCCACCCTGTGGTGCAAGCGCGACGACCTGACCGCGCTGGGCGGCGGGGGCAACAAGGCCCGCAAGCTGGAGTACCTGCTGGCGGCGGCCCGCGCCGACGGGGCCGACACGGTGATCACCTTCGGCGGAGCGCACAGCAACCACGCGCGGATGACCGCCGTGGCGGCGCGCATGCTGGGCCTGGAGCCCATCCTGGTGCTCACGGGGACGCCGCTGGACCCGCCGGTGGGCAATCTGCTGCTGGATCACCTGGCGGGGGCGCGCATCGAGTGGGCCCCCGACTACGGCGCCGGCCGGGACGCGCTGGTGGCGGACCTGAAGGCCGAGCTGGCCCGTGCGGGCCGGCGGGCGGCCTGGATCCCCGGCGGCGGCACCACGCCCTTGGGCGCCATGGGGTACGTGCGCGCCGCGCTCGAGCTGCGGGCTCAGTGCGAGGCCGAGGGCATCCGCCCGGCGGCGATGGTGTGCGCCGTGGGCACCGAGGGCACCTGGCGGGGGCTGCGGGCCGGGGCGGCGCTGGCCCGTTGGCCGGTGGCGGCCCACGGGGTGGCGGTGGCCACGCCCGCCGAGCGGGCGGGCTTCGGGGTCGGCCCGCCCCAGGGCTTCTTCGCCGAGATGGCGGCGCTGCTGGGCACCCCCCTGGACGTGCCGCCCGCCGCCATTGACGAGGATCACGTGGGGGCCCAGTACGGCGCCGTCACCCCCGCGGCCGTGGCCGCCATGGCCCTGGCGCTGCGCACCGAGGGCCTGGTGCTGGACCCGGTGTACACGGGCAAGGCCATGGCGGGCCTGGCGGCCGCGGTGCGGGCCGGGCGCTACGGCCCCGACGACCATGTCGTCTTCGTTCACACCGGCGGCTGGCCCGGGCTGGCGCCAAAGGCAGCGGCCATCGCCGCGGAAAGCGCGCCCTGAATGGACCTGTGGTCGGCGGCCCTGCTGGGCCTGGTGCAAGCCCTCACCGAGTTCCTGCCGGTGTCCTCCAGCGGCCACCTGGTGCTGGGGCAGGCCTTGCTGGGGGTCACCCCGACGGGGGGCGCCGCCTTCGAGGTGGCGGTGCACTTCGGCACCCTGCTCAGCGTGCTGTTGCTGTTCCGGGCCGAGGTGATCGAGCTCACCGGCGCGCTGCTGCGGGCCCTGCGGGCGCCCGGGCAGATCGGCGCCCGCTGGGGCCAGGATCCGGCCCTGCGGCTGCTGGGCGCCATCGCCGTCGGCTGCCTGCCGGCGGGCGTCATCGGCGTGCTGTTCAAGGATGAGCTGGAGGCGGCCTTCGGGAGCGTGACCTTGGTGGGGGGCGCGCTGATCTTCACCGGCCTGGTGCTGCTGAGCACCCGCCTGGCGCCCGACGGCGACGGGGCCGTGACCTTGAAGCGCGGTGTCCTCATCGGGTGGGCGCAAGCGCTGGCGATCCTGCCCGGCATCTCGCGCTCGGGCAGCACCATCGCCGCCGGCCTGTTCCTGGGGGTCGAGCGCGACAGCGCCGCCCGCTACAGCTTCCTGTTGTCGCTACCGGTGGTGGCGGGGGCCACCCTGCTGAAGGCGAAGGACCTGGCCGAAGCGCCGCCCGCGTCGGACCTGATGGTGGCGCTGGGGGTGGGCGCGGGGGTGAGCTTCGTGGCGGGCCTGGGGGCGCTGTGGCTGGTGATGGCCGTGGTGCGCCGCGGCTGGTTCCGCCACTTCGGCTGGTACTGCCTGGCGGCCGGGATCACGACGCTGATCGCGGCCTGATCCCGCGGCGCCCCTGCTCAGCCCTCGGCGGGCAGATCGATGGCCCGGCCGCACGCCCAGCAGTAGGCGAAGTGGGCGGGGTTCTCCTCGTTGCAGTGGTTGCAGGCCACCGGCGCAGCGCCATCGTCGGTCTGGACCGCCTCGCAGATGGCCTTGGCCCGGTCCAGATCCCCCGCGCGCACCCACACCTCGACGTCGGTGTTGGGGTAGGGGATGTCGGCCGAGGACAGGTGCTCGTGCTTCAGCCGGCTGAACAGGCCCTGCTGGTTCAGCGCGTCGTGGAGGATGTGGGCCTCGACCATGGTGAGGCGGCCGCCCAGGCGCACCATCTCGGCGTAGGCGTCGGACTCGCGGGCCTCGTCCACCCGGCGGGTGAGCACCTGGATCAGCACGTCGGCGTCGGCGCTGGGCAGGGCGGGGAGCCAGCGGTGGAGGATCGTGGCGATGCTGTCCACCTCGCCCGGGGGGGCGCCCGCCTGCCGCAAACCTTGCAACACCACGAAGGCGGCCGCGCCGAGGGGGCCCTTCATGGAACGCGAGGCGGCGAGGGTCTCATCGAGCTGCATGGCGTGCTCCTGTCGCAGGGGGCCGGGCCCCGGATCAGCGTCCCCCCGCCGCAGCCGCCGAACAACGGCTGGATGCGTTCGCTGCGGGGGCGAGTGTATGGTTCGGTCCATCGACAGCAGAGCTTCACCGGGGGTGGGATGATGACCCGACTGCAGGGGACGCGTTGGGCCGTGATGGCGGCG
This sequence comes from Myxococcales bacterium, assembly GCA_020633555.1. Taxonomy (GTDB): domain Bacteria; phylum Myxococcota_A; class Bradymonadia; order UBA7976; family UBA1532; genus JACKDL01. Next base: position 217,766 of record JACKDL010000007.1, read on the forward strand.
GTCGCGCTGGTCACTGGCTGCGTGCAGGAAGAGAGCGAGGGCGGTCCGATGGCCGACATGACGGCCGATCGGGGGGGCCTGATCACCGACATGCGGCCCGCCGACAGCGGTATGGGCGGCATGGGCGGCGCCGGGGGCATGGGCGGCGCGGCCGACATGGGCGGCATGGGCGGCATGGGCGGCATGGGCGGCATGGGCGGCGCCGGGGGCATGGGCGGCGCCGGCGGCGCGCCCGCGGACATGGGACCCCGCCCCGACATGATGGCGCCGCTGACCGTCGAGACCTGCGAGGCGGCCTGCGACCGCTACGCGGAGTGCGAGCAGCTCGTGGGTACCTTCGGCGACTACGACGCTTGCCTGGCCCAGTGCGAGCGCGTGTCGCGCAGCGGCCCGCCCGAGCAGTGGTTCGGGTGCGTCGAGCTCGAGACCTGCAACCTGCTGCGGCTGTGCCCGGTGCCCCGGGTCGAGGCGCTCACCTGCGCCGAGTCGTGCGAGCGCTTCGACGAGTGCGCCGTGGATCTGCCGGTGCCCGATTGCGCCGCCGCCTGCGAGGCCGCCGAGGAGGGCTTCGTGGGCTGCGCGGAGTCCATCTTCGGGCGCTGCGACAACGAGGGCTTCCAACGCTGCCTGGCCCGCGACGTGTTCGAGGCCTGCGAGGCCGAGTGCACGGCCGTGGTGAACTGCAACCTGAGCGACCGCGCCACCTGTGAGCAGGGCTGCATCGGGCGGCACCTGGATCCCGATCCGCTGGTGCAGACCCGCCTGCTGCAGCGCCGCACCTGTGTGGCCCAGGCCCAGGGCGCCTGTGAGGCGGTCGACGCCTGCATCAACCCGGTGCCCTACGATCCCAGCGGCACCAGCCAGCTCGAGTTCTGCGCCCTCTACGCCGAATGCCGGCTGGGCCAGCAGCAGCCCTGCGAGGTCATCTTCAACCGCCTGGGGGCGGGGGGGGTGGCCTGCGCGGCGGCCTCGATGCGCCGCGGCTGCCCCTTCGACGAGAACGCCCTGCTGCAGGAGTGCCAGGGGGCAGGCCAGGTGGATCCGCGGCTGCGCGCCTGCTCGCGCTACTGCGAGGCGCAGGACATCTGCGAGGTCCTCGAGGGCGACCGCCCCACCTGCGTGAACGTCTGCAACGGGGCCCAGCAGGTGGACCCCGATCAGGCCGAGCGCAACGACGCCGAGCTCACCTGCGGCGACGCCGCGAGCTGCGGCGATCTGACCGACTGCCTGGAGAACGTGGGCCCGGGCGGCGAGTGCGCGGCCCTGTGCAACAGCCTGGCGGCCTGTGAGCTGGCCGACGGGGCCTGCCTGGAGGCCTGCGACGCCCAGTGGCCCCGCGATCGGCACGCGGCCTACCGCGAGTGTGTGGCCGAGGCCGGCGACGACTGCGCGGCCATGGCCGCCTGCGCCATCGCCCCCCAGGTGCCCTGTGACCGCTACTGCCAGACGCTGGCCGACTGCGGCAACGCCGTGAGCGCCTACTGCCCCAACGAGTGCGATGACGCCCACTTCGGCGATCCGCTGAACATCACCCTGGGGGTCGCCTGTGCGCTGTCGGCCGGGGTCTGCGAGGCCCCCGCCGGCGCCCGCAGCGTGGCGGCGTGCCTGGCGGATCCGGGGGCCCAGGGCAGCGGCTGCTACAACTACTGCCGCGCGGTCACCGACTGCGATCCCGGCAACGACGACAGCATCGTCCAGTGTCTGACCGAGTGCGTGCAGGGCTTCGGCGACGCCCGGGGGCTGATCTATGCGGCCGGCGCCGCTTGCTTCGACGCCGCGGCGCCCGACGCCGCCTGCGACGCCGTGCGCGCCTGCCTGCCCGCCGAGCAGCCGCCCGTGGACTGCCCCGCCTTCTGCGGCGCGCAGACCGACTGCCGCATCCCCGCCGCCGACTGCGAGGACGCCTGCAACGACGCCCCCGACGCCGACGTGGCCGGCTGCGTGGCCGACGCCCTGCGCGTGGGCACGGCCTGCGGCGGCGTGGCGGCCTGCGTGGATCACCGCCCCGAGGCGGCCGGCGAGGACTGCACGGCCCTGTGCGACGCCCGCCGCCGCTGCGAGGCGGATCTGGACCCCTACCTGTGCCGGCTGGACTGCACCCCCACGCCGCCGCGGTTGCCGGTGCAGCGGGCCTGCGCCGACGTGGCCGTGTGCGCCGAGCTGCCCGGCTGTCTGGCGCTGGACGCCAACGCCAACCCCGCCTGCGAGGCGCCCTGCCAGGGGGCGGTGGAGTGTGGGGCCTTCCCTGATCTGGCGAGCTGCATGGCCGTCTGCACCGGCCGCGAGGCTGCGCCCCGCACCCCCGAGGGCTGGGCGGCCCAGATCCCGGCGTGCATCGAGGCGGCCTTCGACGGCATGGGCGTCTGCGACGCGGCCGCCGCCCGGGAGTGCTTCGAGGTGCCCCTGTGCGAGAACGTGGACCGCGTGATCGTGCTGCCCGGCAACGGCGGTCGGCTGAACGTGAACACGGCCGACTGGCCCCAGGGTCAGCGGGCCAACTGCGGCGGTGGCGGCCCCCAGGCGGTGCTGGCCATCACCCTCCAGCGGGCGGCCAACCTGACCGTCGAGACCACGAACAACCAGTTCGACACGCTGATCCACATCCGCTCGGACTGCGACGATCAGGGCAGCGAGATCGCCTGCAACGACGACGGCGGGGTGGGCGTGGCCTCGCGCATCTCGCAGCAGCTTCAGGCGGGCACGTACTTCATCTTCATCGATGGCTTCGGCGCCCGCGCCGGGGTCACCGACGTGGTGGTCACCGTCCAGTAGACCCCGCACGGTTGCGCCGTCGAAGTGGCCTTTGAGCCCCCGGGTATGGAAGGCTTCGGCCAACTCGCGGGCTCGAAGGAGTCGACCGGATGCGCCGCCAGCACTTTCTCGCCCTGACCCTGGGGGCCCTGTGCCTGCTCGGGGTCAGCGCCGCCCACGCCCAGTTCTTGTCCATGGACCGCCAGCGCGGGGCCAGCCTGATGGGGGTGCGCGCGGATCTGAGCGTCTATGACGACATCCGCGGGCAGTCCAACAACTACGGCGGCAACAGCGACACCTACATCCGCACCGAGATCTACGGCCAGTACACGGGCCAGCTCATCGGCTACTACGGCCACCTGCACCTGGCCCACTGGCTGCCCGAGGACGGCGAGAACCAGACCGTGCTGAGCAACATCGAGCTCGGCGGCTTCATGACCCGGCGGTTCACGGGCAACAACGTCATCCTGCGGGTGGGGCTGGTGCTGCCCACCGCCCAGGACGACGACGGCACGGGCAAGCACGCCCTGGTGCAGAACGCCTGGGGCCGCCTGTCGGACATGACGGTCGCCGTGCCCAAGATGACGGCGCTGCGCCTGTCGGCCTCACCGTATGTGCGCGGTGGGGCGGTGTTCTTCCGGGCGGACTTCGGCGTGGACTTCGTGCTGCCCAGCGGCGCCGATCTGACCATCGTGCCCCGCGGAAACCTGGGCGTGGGCGCCGACTTCGACTGGATCATCCTCACGGGTGAGTTCGTCAACACCTTGAACATCAAGCAGTTTTTGGGCAGCGGCTTCCTGCACGCCTTCACCTTCTCGGTGGGCCACGGGATCCTGCGGGCGGGCTTCACCGTGCCGCTGCGCGAGGACTACGAGCTGACGGTGTTCACCATCAACATCGAGAGCGGCATCTGATCGGATCGGGGTCCCCCGGGACCCCCACCGTTTGGCCCGCGGGTCCGCCCGTCGTTCCCACGGGCGAGGCGCCCCGAGGTCCCCCGTGCTGCGAGCCCCCACCCCGCTGATGCTCTTGGTGCTGGCCGCCGGCTGCGACGCGCGCGAGCCCACCCTGGATCCCGCCGAGCCGCTGGCGCCCCCGGGCTGCGTCATGGCCGAGCCCGCGGAGGTCCGCTTCGAGGCGGTGGGCGAGGCCCGTACCGTGACCCTGAGCGGCTGCGGGGCGGGGCCGGGCACGGTGGTGGGCCTGGGGCTGGGCGGCGACACCGCGGCCTTCGCCGTGGCGGCCCCCGACACGCCCTTCAAGGTGCCGAGCTGGGGCCGTGAGATCACCGTGGGCTTCGCCGGCCCGGCCGCCGCCCACGAGGTGCTGTGGGTGCTGGCCGAGGGCGCCGAGCAGCCCCTGCGGGTGCCCCTGCTGGGGCCCGACGCCGGGCGCGGGTGCCCGCTCATCCAGCCGCCGCCCTCGCCGGGGGGCGTTCATCCGCTGGACGTACTGACCCTGGACGGGGCCGCCTGGGCCGCCGTGGACGGCGCGGGAGCCCCGCTGGCCGGCTGGCGCTGGACCATCCTCGATCGCCCGCCGGGATCCACCGCCCACGTGGTGGAGCGCATCGCCGACGCGGCCTGGCCCCAGCGGGGCGGGCCCGCCGACGATCCGGCCACCCCGGGCGCCGCGGTGTTCCTCGACCTGGCCGGGCGCTACCGGCTGGGCCTGACCGTCACCGACGCCCAGGGCGCCGAGGCGCCGGGCCCCACCTGCCCCGCGGGGCCGGGCTGGGTGGTGGACGCCGTGCCGGACGCGGCGCTCCACGTGCAGCTCGTGTGGCACACGCCGGGGGATCCCGACGAGGCCGACATCGACGGGAGCGATCTGGACCTGCACCTGCGCCGCGCTGGCGGGCAGTGGGGCGGGGAGGGGGACTGCTTCTACGCGCAGCGCGCCGCCGCCTGGCCCCCGGCAGGGGCCGTGGGCGACGCCACCCTGGACATCGACGACGTGGATGGGCAGGGCCCCGAGAACATCAACGTGTTGGCCCCCGACGCCGCCGGCGCCCCCTACGAGGTGGGCGTGCACGCCTTCCGCCTCTACGCCGATCCGGTGGGGCGGGTGCAGCCCACGGAGGCCACCGTGCGAATCTTCCTGGACGGGGTGGAGGCCGCCGCCTGGCGGCGCACGTTGACCGACCACGAGCAGTTCTGGACGGTGGCCCGGGTGGAGGTCGCCGACGAGGGCGCTCGGGTGGTCGCGGTGGACGCCCTGGATCCCGCCCCGCCGTGATAGCATCGCCGCCCCGTGGCGGGTGGTGGTCCATCCGGCCGGGCGGTGATTGGCTTGCGAGGGCGTGGTGACTGATCCCTGGCTCGAACGGCTGCGCGAACCGCCCCGGGGCGTGCCCCTGCGGCTGGCGCTGGTGTTGCGCTTCGGCGGCACCGGCGCGTTGATCGGGTGGGTCTTCCTGGCCTTCGCCCTGGCCTTCGTGGCGGGGGTGGCCTCGTTCGCCAACTACAGCGAGGCCCTGCAGCTCCAGTTCGGCACGCTGAAGGCGACGCCGGGGGTCATGCTGGGCTGGTCCGAGACGAACACCACCGTCAACGAGGAGCCCGTCATCGCCAACCACGCGCGGTTCAGCGCCGAGGGCCGCGAGCACGAGTGCACCAGCTACGCGGTGGGCGAGGGCCTGGCCCCCGATGAGCCGGTGATGGTGGAGCACCTGGCGGGCCAGCCGCACATCTGCCGCATCGTGGGCATGGACGCCTCCACCGTGCCCTGGTGGGTCATGCTCATCCTGGCGCCCTTCCTCATCATCGGCGGCGTGTTCGCCTTCCTCGGGTACCGCAGCGGCGGGCGCACCGTGCGGCTGCTGCGCCACGGGCGCGCGGGCTATGGGCAGGTGGTGGGCCGCCGCGACACGGGCGTGCGCATCAACGAAGACATCCAGTGGGAGGTCACGGTGGAGTTCACCGACGACCGGGGGCGGGCCCACCGCGCCACCACCCGCACGCTGGACCTGGACGAGGTCACCGACGATCCGCAGGAGGGGCTGCTGTACCTGCCCGAGCGGCCCGAGTCGATGCTGCTGGTGGACGCGCTGCCCGACGCGGTGGACAACGACGCTCAGGGCCGCTGGCTGGCCCCGGGGCTGGGCGCGACCCTGTTGCGGCTGCTGGCCCCGGGCTTCTGCGCGCTCATGGTGACCATCACGGTGGCGGTGTTCTGATGGGGCCGGCCGTCACCTGGACGCTGGCGGGCTACGCGGTGGCCGTCGCCCTGTTCGCGCTGACGCTGGGCCTGCGGGTCAAGCGGCCGCGCACGGCGCCCGGGGCGCTGGCCATGCTCGCCGTACTGGCCTTCGGCGGCCTGAGCACCAGCGTCTCGGGCTGGATCCGCTGCTTCGAGGGGGGCGCGCTGGCCCACCCGGACATCTTCTGGCCCACGGTGGGCGCCTGGCTGGGCGCCGCGGGGCCCATCCTGTGGGCGGGTCGGCGGCTGCTGGCCCTGGCCCGGCAGGCGCGACGGTGAGGGGGGGCGGTTGGTCAACCTGAGGCAGGGGGGGCGCAAGCCCAAGGTGGCGGTGCTCCACGTGGGCGGCACCATCGGCATGTCGCTGACGAACGACGGCTGGGTGCCCGATCCGGCGGTGCTCGAGCGCTTCCTGGCGGCGACCCCGCTGCTGACCCACCCCGATGTGCCCGACTTCCAGGTCATCCGCCATGAGCCGCTGCTGGACTCCAGCAACACCCGGCCCGAGGATTGGGTGGAGCTGGCCGCGTCCATCGTGGCCCACGACGCCGAGTTCGACGCCTTCGTGGTGCTGCACGGCACCGACACCATGGCCTACACCGCGTCGGCGCTGAGCTTCCTGCTCGACGGCCTGAACAAGCCGGTGATCCTCACCGGGGCGCAGCTCAGCCTCGAGCACGTCATGAGCGACGGGCGCGACCACCTGGTGACGGCCCTGGTGCTGGCGGGCCAGGCGCAGGTGCCCGAGGTGTGCATCCTGTTCGGCAGCGTGCTGCTGCGGGGCAACCGGGCGCAGAAGGTCAGCAACGACGAGTTCATGGCCTTCGAGAGCGGCAACCTGCCCCCGCTGGCCCACATCGGCGCCCGCATCAAGGTGAACCACGGGCTGGTGCGCGTCCCGCGGCCCGGCCCGGTGCGGCTGCGCAACCTGGTGCGCCAGCCCGAGGTGGTGGCGCTGCGGGTGTTCCCGGGCATCAGCGCCAAGCTGGTGGAGCGGGTGCTGCGGCAGCCCACCGAGGGCGTGGTGATGGCCACGTACGGCACCGGCAACTTCCCCAGCAACGACCAGGCGCTGCTGGACGCCCTGGCCGAGGGCATCGCCCGGGGCGTGGTGGTGGTGAACATCAGCCAGTGCCACCGCGGGCGGGTGTCGCAGCGCACCTACGGCACAGGCACCGCCCTGGACCGCATCGGCGTGGTCAGCGGCGCGGACATGACCGCCGAGGCGGCGCTGACCAAGCTCTACTGCCTTCTGGGGCAGGGGCTGTCGCCGACCGAAGTGGCGCGGCGCATGACCGTGGATCTGGCGGGCGAGATGACCCCCGAGCGGCTGGAGGAGGGCACGCCGGCCCTGATGTCGCTGCCGTCGGTCGAGCTGTGAGCCGGGCGGGCCGGGCGCTGGTGCTGGCCCTGGCCCTGGCTGGCTGTGAGGCCGAGCCCGACCACCGTGGTCCGGTGATCGCCGGCGGCGACGCGGCGGTTCAGGGCGCGGCGGTTCAGGACGCGGCGGTTCAGGACGCGGCGG
>JACKDL010000070.1 GCA_020633555.1 Myxococcales bacterium
CGCGGGGCAGGTCGGCCAGCCCCGGCGCCCGGCGGATGGCCCGCGTCGCCTGGCGCCAGTTCCCATCCGGCACGATGAGCGTCACCGCCGCGCCGCCGGCGAGCTCGGCCACGGGCAGCGCGCCCGGGCTCGGGAAGAGCACGTACGCGGGGCCCTCCACATCCAGCGGCGTCGGCGCCATGCCCAGGCCGCCCCGCAGCTCGATGCGCGCCCGCGCCAGCAGCAGGGGCAGCAGCCGCGCCGAGTTGCTGCTCTTGCTGAGCTCTCGATCGTGGACGATCAGGCGGACGGCCGTGCGGGTCGGGCGCGCCTCGACCTCGTCGCAGAGGCAGTGCGGCAGGTGCAGGGCGCACGCCGGGCAGCGCGGCAGCGGCGCGGGCAACCCCTCGTTCTCGCTGGTCTTTTCGGCGTCCATCAGCGCGCGGCCGGGCGCGGCGGCTCCACCAGGACCTCGGCGGGGCGCCCACGCAGGCAGTGGTCGCTGGCCATGGAGGCCCCGTAGGCGCCGGCGGGCCAGAAGGCCAGCAGGTCGCCCTCCGCCACCTCGGGCAGGGGCAGGTCCCGGGCGAAGATGTCGTTGGCCTCGTTGATGTTGCCGGCCAGGTGGATGACCTCGGTGGGCGCGCGGCGGGGCCCCCGGACGGGCACGGTGATGAGCGGGATGCCGTAGTGGGCGGCGAAGACGTTGATGCCGTGCCCGGCGTCCACGCCGACCCAGCGCCCGCTCTGCCGCGTCTCGACGGTGTTCACCTCGACCACGAGCACGCCCGCGGCGGCGGCGACGTAGGTGCCGGGCTCGCAGGCCACGGCGATGGCCGGATCGAGGGGCGCCAGGGCCTCCCCCACCAGGGCGCCCCAGGCGTCCAGCGGCAGCGGGTCATCCTGGCGGCGGTGCGGCCAGCCCAGGCCGCCGCCGACGTTCACCGTCCGCAGCGTGTCGATGGTGCCCGCCAGCGCCGCCAGCCGGGAGAAGGCCTGCCGCAGCAGGTCGGCCTGGCCGCGCTGCAGGCCCCAGCCCAGGTGCATGTGCACCTCCTCCACCACCAGGCCCAGGGCGCGCGCCTCGGCCACGGCCGCCGGCAGGGCCGCCTGGTCGAAGCCGAACTTGGAGTTGCCATAGGCCAGCTTGGGCTCCTGGCCCCAGCCCACCGAGACCTCGGGGTTGAGCCGCAGGCCGATGGCCGCCCCCCGGTCGGGCGTCGCCGCCCAGCGGCGCAGGGCGGAGAAGGTGTCGAGGTTGGGCCGCACGCCGTAGCGGGCCACGGTCGCCAGGTCGCGGTTGGAGAGCATCCCGGCCGTGAGCGAGACCTCGTGGGGCTCGAAGCCGTGCTGCAGCGCCCGCTCCACCTCCCGCGGCGAGCAGGCGTCGATGCGCAGGTCGCCCTCGGCGCGGACGCGGTCGAGCACCGGCCCGTACCGGTTGGCCTTCATCGCGTAGCGGATCTGGGCCGGCCGGCCGGCGTGGCCGAGGGCCTGGCGCAGCGCCGCGAAGCGCCGCCGCAGGGTGTGGCCACCGTAGACGTAGAGCGGCGTACCCAGGCGGGCCGCCAGCGGGGCCAGGGCCGCCCCGTCCAGCGTCAGCCCCTGGGGGCCGTCCCCGAGGGCGTCGCCCGGCAGATCAACCGAAACATCCTTCGATTCCAAATAGTTACGCCTGCTAGTAGTTGGCGATGACCCGGAAGAAGGCGCCGCCGTGGTCCTCGTTCAGCGTCGAGAACTCCTCGTCGCTGAACTGGGTGAAGTTGTAGCCGACGCCCAGCCGCACCGTCTTCTCGATGATGTAGTTCACCTCGAACAAGGCCCCGTGCAGGGTGGTCTGGGCCAGCTCCGTCGTCAGCCAGCGGTACTCCGCGCCGGCGTCCCAGCTGTTCGTCAGGTGGTAGTTCACCCGCAGCAGCAGCAGCAGGTTGGTGTCCTCCACCGTCGGGAGCTGGGCGACGCGCAGGGCCGAGCGCTTCCAGGCCAGCTTGGTCACGAGCTGGATGCCCGGGGGCAGATCGAGGATGGGCGTCAGCGAGACGACGTCGATCTCCTCCCGCTCGGGCAGCTCCAGGGCCACGTCGATGGGGTTCTGGGCGTAGCGCTTGCCGTACTTCAGGAGCACGGCGATCCAGTCGTAGCTGATCGGCCGGAAGGCCAGGCCGGCGCTGGACTCCAGCATCTCGGCCGCCGTCGCCTCGTAGACGAGGTCCAGGCTGTGGCTGTAGTTGAAGCGCAGCAGCAGCGTCAGGTCGGGGTGCAGCTTCACGCTCGCCGCGTTCAGGGCCAGGATCTGCATCAGGTCGCGGCGGCCCACCGTCTCGTCGTTGTCGTCGTAGCGCAGCTCGTAGCGGCCGCTGACCTTCACCTTGTCGCTGTCGAGCCACTCCAGGCCCAGGGAGATGGCGTCCTGGCTGAACTCCCCCGCCCCGCCGGCGAGCACCTGGCTGCGCTGGTAGGCGGTGTCGACGTGCAGGCCCGTGACCACCTTCGTGCGCTTGCCGACGCCCATGACGGCGCGGTTGCGGCCGCCCTGGGTGCCCGTCTCGAGCTGGTACTCACCGAAGGCCCGCCCCGAGTTCTTGGCGCCGAAGCGCTCCTCGCCGCCCACCACCGTGGTGGCGACGGTGCGGTCGTCCTCCTGGGCGAAGCGCTGCTGGGCGTAGATGGTGTGGCGGTCGTCGAGCTGGGTGCGCATGCCGAGCTGGGTGGCGTTGTCGCCGGACCAGCG
>JACKDL010000008.1 GCA_020633555.1 Myxococcales bacterium
GTCCACCACCACCGTCATCGACGACGTGCGGGTCTGGCCCAGGTTGTCCACCACCTGCAAGGTCACCTGATAGGTGCCGGCCTCGGGGTAGCGGAACGTGAAGGTCTGGTTGCGGTCGTCGGTGATGAACTCACCGCGGTTGGGATCGGGGTTGTTGCCCTGCTCCCACCACAGGCCGTTGGCGGTGTTCGCGTCCCAGCGGTAGGCGGTGATCGTGCTCTCGGCGCCCGGGTGGAAGCTGTCGGCGTGGCGGAAGGTCACGAGGCCGTTGTTGCCGCCGGCGCAGCCCTCGACCACGCGGGACGGGCTCGCGCGGCCGATGGCCACGGGCTTGGGGTTGAACAGCGTGGGCGTGAGCACCAGGGCCCCCACCGGGGTGCCGAAGGCGTTGCCGCCGTAGTTGCACACCGCCGAGGGCGCGACGCCACAGTCGCTGATGCGCCCGAAGTTGGCGTAATCCGCCACGTTGCGGTCCTGGGAGCGCATCGCGTAGATGCTGAACTCACGCTGCCAGTTCCGGCCGCCGATGTTCCCCTGCTCCTGCCCGTCGGGGCCCGTGGTGCGGTAGCCCTTCTGGTGCGAGTAGATGGAGTACATGTTCCCGCACTGCGCGCCGTTGCCCCAGCTATAGACGGCGTTGGTGTTGCCGCACAGGTAGTCGCCGCCGCTCCAGAAGATGGCCCCGTTGTTCCAACCGCCCGAGCCGGTGGTCCAGTCGGTGGCGGTGAAGTTCAGGTAGTCGTCGAAGGTGCGCCGCAGCCGATCGGCCGTCAGGTTGGTCTCGGTGGGGAACGGCCGGCTGTTGTCGCCGCGCTGCAGGGTGTGGATGCCCAGCCAACGGGCGGCCACGAAGGCGCCGCCGGTGAGCTGCAGGTTGTTGGCGTAGCTGCCGCTGGAGCGGTAGTTCGAGCCACCCCGGTTGCCCTGGTTGGCCACCAGGTTGTCGGCGAGCGAGTACTTGTGGTGGTTGTTGACGAAGACGCCGTAGGGGCGGCCCTTCGCCTCGGCGCTCTCGAGCCCGATGTAGCCCCACTGCGCCGTCGAGGCGTCCATCTGGCTGCACGAGCCGTTGCCGTCGATGCGCGAGTAGTACCAGCCACCGCGCCCGCACCCGCTGTCGATCTGCATCCCGCCCAACCAGTCGGTGAGCTCCTGGATGAAGACCTCGTAGCGCATGCCGCGGGCCACGCCGCCGGTCTGCAGGGGGGTGCCTGCCAGCGCGTCCATGAGCGGCGCCAGGCCGCCCAGGGTCACGCCCTGGTAGTACGTGTTGTTGCTGACGCCGTTGGTGTACATCCCCTGGTTGTTCGGGGCCACCACCCGGTTGCAGCGGCGCACGTCCTGGCCGTTGTAGCCGCAGCTGTTGTCCTCGTCCTCCGCCTCGATGTTCTGCCAGCCCGTGCCCTGCTCCAGCACGTAGTTGAGCATGCGGATGGCGTCTTCGGCGTACGGCGTGGTGTTCCAGCGGCGATCGTTCGCCGCCTCCCACCCGTCGGGGAGCACCACGCCCTGGCGGTCGATGGTCCCGGGGGGGTAGGCGGCCAGGTGGCCGTTCAGCGCCATGGCCCAGATGGCCAACGGCGCGCCGGCCTGGGCGTTGCCGCCCGCGCCCATGTAGCTCTTGATGGTGGCGCCGGCGTTGGCGTGGCCCGTCTGGTTGCGGTGGATGTACCAGAGGGCCTCCTGGATGGCCATCTGGTCCAGGGTGTCGATCTGATCCGCAGTCCACTGCCGGGGGTCGGGGCTGGGGGACCACGTGTAGGTGAAGAGCCGGAAGGTGCCGAAGGCCTCGCCGTTGGTGCAGCGGTTCAGCACCCGCACGTCGATGTTCGTGCTCTGATCGTTGCCTACCGCTGGCACGGTGTAGGTGCGCCCGATGTCGCGCACCACACCCCCGCTGGGGGTCACCACCCGGGCGGCGTCGTCGTCATACCGCCCGTTGCGGTTGACGTCCCACCGCACCTCGTAGCCCTGGGCGCAGTTCGCGTTGCGCAGCATCCCCTTCAGGGTGATGCGGGCCTCGCTGTGGGCTGGGTGCGGAAGCTGTGGGTTGTTGGGCGCGTAGGGCACCAGCACCACTTGTGGATCCGCGACTTGAGCCGCGGCCACGCCGGGTACAACGAAACCCACAGCGGCGGCCACGGCCGCCCACATCCATCGGTTCATGAGCTCGACCCCCCAGTCGATCCGGACCTTGACCGTACACAAATACGGCCGCGGTGACATAAACCTTTGCCCCGGGTCCGGCACAATGAAAACGGCTCTCACCGGCCGTTGTTGGGCTCCCGAAGGGAGGGCCCTCAGGCCTCCAGGCCCGGCAGCGGCCCACGGACGAGCTCGCGGCGGCCCACGGCGTCCACGCCCACGCCGAAGGCCCGGGCCAGGCTGAGCAGCAGGTCGTTGTGGGCGCGGCCCTCGAAGCGCAGATAGCGCCCCGTGGCCCAGCCCGCCCCGCCGCCGGCCAACAGGAAGGGCATGTTGGCGTGGCTGTGGCTGTTGCCCTGCGCCAACTCCGAGCACCACAGGATCTGGGTGTGGTCGAGCAGGGTGCCGTCCCCCTCGGGGATCGCCTCCAGCAGATCGAGCAGCCGCGCGAACTGCGTGGCGTACCAGACCTTCCGGCGCGCCCACTCGGCCCGGGCCATGGCGTCACCCGGCCCCGCGTGGGAGAGCTGGTGGTCGTCCTGGGTGCTGCTCAGGTGGGGGAAGCGGATGTTGTTCGCCCCGCTCGAGAGCTGCAGCGTAATCACCCGCGTCTGGTCGCAGGCCAATGCCGCCACCGCCAGGTCCACCATCAGCTCGGTGGCCTGGGCCATGTGATCCTCGTCGCCCGGGTTGAACAGCGGCGGCTGATCGGGCGCGACACAGGCGGCGGCCTCGGCGGACAGGCGCCGCTCGATGTCGCGCACCAAGGAGGCGTGGGCGTCCAGCCGGGCCCGATCCGCGGCCCCCACCTGCCCCCGCACCAGGGCGAACTGCCGCCGCACCGCGTCCAGCGCGCTGCGCCGACTGTTCAGGCGCGCCGCCAGCGCCGGATCGGCAGGATCCAGCGCGCTGAACAGCCGCGCGTACACCGCCCGGGGCACCTCGTTGGGCGGCAGCGGGTTCGCCGGCCCGGCATAATTGATGCGGTGGCGCACCTCGCTGCCTGCCACGCGCACCCCCAGCTCCAGGCTGGGCACCCGGGTGTCGGCCCCGATCTGCCGCGCGATGAGCTGATCCACGCTCACCCCGTCGGCCCAGCCCGCCAGCGTACCGTCACCCCCCACGAAGTCGCCCGGCTGCAGGTGGGTCCCCGTGAGCACCGCCCCCATGCCCGCCTGGTGGGGCTCGCCGGGGCCCATCGCGGGCGACAGCATGTCGATGCCCTGGGTGACGATGAGCCGCTGCTGGTGCCGGCGCAGGGGCGTGAGCACCTGCCCCAGCGTGAAGTCCCGCTCCGTCGAGCCCGGCGCAGGGAACCACGTCTCGGGGTTGACCCCATTCGGCGTGAACCAGACCAGCAGCCGCCGTGGCGGCGTGGCCGGCTGCCCGAAGGCCCGACCCGCCTGCAGCAGCGGCAGGGCGAGCAGCGAGCCCGCGCCCGCCTGCAGGAAACGGCGGCGGTCCAGCCCGCGGCCCAGGTGCCGGGCGCTCATCGGCGACCTCCCGCGAACTCGTAGGGTGAGTGGGCCAGCATCGCGTTGCCGGGGTGCCCGCCGTTGAAGGCGTAGACGTAGATGACGTGGGGCTGGCCGTCCATGAAGCGGTCGGGCAGCCGCACCCCGAAACCGTGATCCCCGGGCACGCCCAGGGCGTTGTTCACGTCGGGCCGGGCCCGCCCCGTGGGCGTGGAGCCGGCAAACTCGCCGCCCAGCAGCGCTGGCCCGTCCACATACACATGCACCTCGACGTTCGCCGGCACCACGTCCCGGTCCAGCGCCCAGCCCGACACCACCCCGTCGGCGCTCACGCTGTCCACGAACCCCTCGGGCCGGTGCGCGTCGTCGTACGAGGGGTTCACCGCCGCGTCGGCGTTCAAGCCCGCCCGGAACACCGCCCCCGAGCCCTGCAGGGCCGTGGGCTCACCGCTGCGGTCGTCCAGCGCCAGCGCGTGCAGGCTGTGCGGCCGGCCGTCCCGGGCCACCTCGGGCAGCGTCACCTCGAAGCCGTGATCCCCCACCGCCTCGGGGAAGGCCGCGGTCACGTCCGGCCGCGGCTGATCCGCCCGAAAGCTGCCCAGATACAGGCCGTCGCCGGGCCCCCCGTCCAGGTACAGATCCACCGCCGCCACCTGCGCGGGGGCGTCGGGGTCGAAGGCCCAGCCGTGGGCGATCCCGGCGGGTCGCACCCCGTCCAGGAAGCCCCGGGGCGGCTGGCCCATGCCCGGCTCGGGTTCGGGCTCGGGCTCCGCGAGCGGGCCCACGGCCGGATCGCTCGGCGTGCCCGCCCGGTGGGTGAAGGCCCCGCTCGTCGCCAGCGCCACCAGCAGCGCCGTGAAGTCGCCGCCGCTGTCGATGAAGGCGTCCTCGATGCGCGCCCGGGCGCAGGCGTCCACCGGCAGCTCGCCGCGGGCCAGGGCGTAGCGGAACCACCAGGTGGCCACGCACTGCTTCACCGCCGGGCTCTGCGCCAGCCGTTCCGCCAAGGCAACCGCCCCGTCGAAGGGCCCCGCCAGATCGGGCGTGGGCGGCGCCACCAGCTCGCCCGAGGCGTCCACGGGCAGCCCGTTCTCGGTCTGCCGGAACCGCCCCAGCTCGTCGTAGTTCTCGAAGCCGAAGCCCACCGGATCCATCAGCGTGTGGCACCCCGCGCAGGCCGGATCCGCCGTGTGTTGGGCGAACCGCTGCCGGGTGGTGGCGCGGGGATCCGGATCGGGCGGCTCGATGATCAGATCGGCGGGCGGCGGCGGCAGCGTCTGGCACAGCAGCCGCTCGCGCACGAAGATCCCCCGGTGGATGGGCGAGGTCTGATCCGGGTGGGCCAGCTTCGCCAGCACCGCCGGGTGGGTCAGCAGCCCCGCCCGCTGATCCGCCGGCGCCGCCACGGGCCCGAAGTCGCCCGCCGGCGCCGGCAGCCCCAGCAGCGCGGCCAGATCCCCGTCCACATGCAGGCTCGGCCCCGACAGCAGCGCGTCCACGCCCTGAACAAATGCCTCGTCCACCAGCGCCTCGACGCTGCGCGCCAGCACCGCCCGCAGCGCCTCGACGCCCCCCGGGTACGGGTGGTCCTTCTCCATGCGCGCCAGGGCGTCCAGCCCCAGCCACTGCCGGTGGAAGTGCTGCACCGTCGCCCGGGTGCGCGGATCGGGCAGTATCCGCCGCACCTGCGCCGCCACGCCCTCAACCGTGCCCAGCGCCCCCGCCTCGGCCGCCGCCAGCAGCGCCTCGTCGGGCGTGGATCCCCACAGGAAGTAGCTCAGCCGGCTCGCCCGCACCCAGCCCGCCAGGGGCACCGCCGCCCCCTCGACCTCATCGGGCGTGGGCGCCGTCAGGCGGTACAGGAACTGCGGCGACTGCAGCATCGCCGCCAGCGCCACCCGCAGCCCCTCGTCCAACCCGCCCACGGCGCGCCCCGCCTCGAAGGCGTCGGCGAACACCTGCACCTCGTCCGCCGACAGCGCCCGACGAAACGCCAACCGCCCGAACTCACTGGCAAACCGACGACCACACCCCGCCACCCCGTCCACCTGGGGCTCGCACCCCATCAGCAGCCGGTCCCGCCGCTCGGCCACGGCCGCGATGGCCACGTCCTCGGCCAGCCCCATGAACCCTTCCACCAGCACCGGCGTGGCCTGGTGGTACCGGGCGCTGTTGTCCAGCCCCAGCACCTCGTTCTCCGCCGGCAGCCGCGCCGTGGCCAGGCGTCGGCTGTCCCCCAACAGATCCCGCACTGTGTTGTCCCACTCGAACCGCGTCAGCAGCCGCGCCGGCGCCTCCACCGCCTGGACCGCGCAGGTCTCGGGCGGCGGCATGGACGCGCCGCCCTGCCCGCCCGCCCCGTCGGCGCCCGCCGAACCCCCTGCCCCGGCCGCCCCACCTGCGCCGCCACCGGCCCCGCCGGCCCCGACCTGCGCGTCCCCCGCGCCCGCCGGCCCCAGCTCCGCCTGCTCCGCGCACCCAAGCGCCAGCGCCACCAGCGCGCCCCACCAGAACCGTCGCATGGACTCCCCCGAGACCCAGACCCCCACCATAGCAGGCCCGCCAGGACGCCGCGCTGCCAGAGGTCATGGACCCCAACCCCCCGCCCAAGAGCCACAGGATCCCGGGCCAAGGGCCCGGGGTGCCAGGTGCGGGCTCGCCCGTGCGACCCGGAGCAAGGCGGAGGGCGCCCACAGGGCGCGAAGCGCCCGAGGACGCACCGACAACGCAGCGCAGGTGTCGCCCGAGGCGCAGCCCGCAGAGCGGGCGCGTGACGAGGGCCGGCATGGGGGTGGGTGCCGCCGAAGGCGGCAGTGGGGAGGGGGCATCAGGCCCCCTCCCGCCGGCGGCCAAAGGCCGCCGGGCCTACGGAATCATCGTCGTGAACTGCCCCGGCATGACCACCTTGATCACCCCGGCCCAGTTGCACATCAGCATCGACGAGTCATTCAGCCCGGGCATGTTGGCCACCATGACCGTGGGCGCACCCACCACCCACGGCGCCGCCGTGTTCGGGATGCACGGCATGGGCGTCAGCACCCCCAGCGCGGCGGCCGTGGCCGCCGCCACCGTCGGGTTGGCGATGGACATGCACACGCCAAACGGCAGGATGTTCACCATGGGCTTGTTGTCCATGATGGTGGCCGCCGGCTGGTTCACCGCCATGGTCATGGACGTGGGCAGCACCATCAGGGTGCCGGGGGCGGCCCCGAAGGTGCACTGCAGCATGGCCCCGTTGACGACCTGGAACCCCATGGATCAGCTCACGAACTTCTTGACGAACTTCTTGAGCCCGGCGGCGTCTCCCCCGCCCCCGCCGCCGCCGGTGTCCATTGCGTGACCCTTGGTGTCGAACCGCTCCAGATCGCCCTTGCGGCGCCCCTCGCGGAACACGGCCTTGTCAGAGATCTCGCCGTTGGTGTGGTAGCCGACGGCCTCGCCCTCCTGCAGGTCGTTGACGTAGCGCTCCTCGCGCCGCAGCGAGCCGTCCTCGTAGTACTCGGTGACCGAGCCGTTCAGCTTGCCCAACACGTACTGCGCCACGCGCATGGGCTGGCCGGTCCCGTAGTAGTCGGTCATCTCGCCGTGCAGCTTGTCCTCGAAGTAGCTGGCCGTGCGCACCAGCAGGCCGGCCTTGTCGTGCCACTTCGCGGGGCCGTTGAGCTTCCCGTTGACGTAGTAGACCTCCTGCACCGGGTTCTCGTTGGCGTCGTACACCACCGACGGTCCGTTCAGGATCCCCACCGTGTAGGTCATCTTCGAGACCAGCTTGCCCTCGGCGTAGAACAAGCACTCGCCGTCCAGCGCGCCCTGGCGGAACTTGGCGTCCTGGATGCGCCGCCCCTGGTCATCGAGGATCATGCCCTTGCCGTTGGGCATGCCCTCGTCGAAGTCCAGGCTGCACAGCTCGTTGCCCTGGGCGTCAAAGCTCTTCACCGGGCCGACAAGCGTGCCGTTCTCGAAGAACTGCTGGTCGATCACCCGCCCGTCGGCGTCGTAGCTCTCGGTGCAGCCGTGGAGCTCGCCGTTCTCCATCTCGGACTTGGACAGCACATTGCCGTCCTCGTCGGCGTTCTCGACGACCTCGTACTTCTTGGGGGGGATCTCATCGACCGGCTTGGTCCAGCCGTCGGCCGCGAGCTCGGAGTCGCCCCCCTCGCCCTCGGCCAGCCCCTCGGTCCCTTGCCCCTCGGCCCCGGGCGCGCCGGCGGCCGCCTGCGCGGGTGCCCCGGGCGGCGCCCCGGGGATGGCCCCCGGCGCTGCCCCTTGAGCCTGGGCGTCGCCCTCCTGGCCCTCGGCCGCCTTCTGCGCCGCCTCGCCGGCCTTGCCGCCGATCTTGGCGGCCGCCTTGCCCACCAGCGCCGCCGCCGCCGCGCCCGCTGCGCCCGTGGCGTACAGCCGGGCCCGCCCCGAGATGCGCCGGCCCACCAGGCTCTCGACCTTGCGCTCGGCCTGCATCTTGAGGCTGTCGACGCTGCCGAAGCGGGCCTTCAGCTCCTCGGCCTTGGCCTTGGCGCCCCGGGCCTGGCCCGGCACCGCGTTGCGTCCGGCGCTCTTGGCCGCGCTCTCGGCCCGCAGCGCCGCGGCGCCCTTGGCGTCGCCGCCCTGCGCGGCCACCTCGCCGACGCCGACGGCGCCGTCCTTCAGCTTCCCCAGTGCGTCCTTGATGCCCATCAGTTGATCTTCACAATTCCGCCCTTGAGGGTGAGCATCCCGCCGCCGACGACCTCAGCCATCGCGCCGCCCTTGGCCTTGAACGCAACGCCGCCCTTGACCTCGGCGTTGATCCCCCCTTCCGCCTTCCAGTTCATGCCGGCCTTCATCTTCAGGTCCATGGCCGCCTTCAGGTCCATGCCCTGCTTCGACTCGGCCTTGAACTCGCCGGTGCTGACGATCGAGATCTTCCCCTTCACCTCGATGGTGAGGTTCCCGCCCACGCTGAGCTTGTAGTTGCCCTTCACCTTGTGGGTGAAGTCGGCCCCGTTCTCGTGGGTCTCGTTGTCGTCCACCTTCACATCGCGGGTGGCCTTGACCTTGTAGGTCTCCTTGCCCTTCGAGATCTCGAAGGCCCGGTCGCCCTTCTCGATGGTGTGGGTCTCGTTCTCCTGCTTGACGATGGTGGTCCGGTTCATCTCCACCGTGACCGTCTCGTCGTTCATGACCGTGCGGGTGGAGTCGTTGTCGATCAGGACGTTCATGTCCTTCTCGGCAAAGATGTAGATCTCCTCCTCGCCCTTCTTGTCCTCGAAGCGGATCTCGTTGAAGCCGTCGCTGCCCTTCGAGCTGTCGGACTTGATGGTCGACTTGGTCATGTCGCCGGGCAGGCTGTACGGCACCGTCTGCTCGGCGTTGTAGACCGAGCCGGTGACGATGGGCCGATCGGGATCACCGTCCAGGAAGCTGACGAGCACCTCCTGCCCGATGCGGGGCAGGAACCACATGCCCCAGCCCTTGCCCGCCCAGCCCTGGGCCACGCGGATCCAGCAGGTGGTGTTCTCGTCCTTCTTCGACTCGCGGTCCCAGTAGAAGTGGACTTTGATGCGGCCGTACTTGTCCGTGTAGATCTCTTCGCCGCTCTTGCCGGTGACCATGGCCGACTGCTGGCCGTGGATCACCGGGCGCCGGGTCACTCTCGGTGGCCGGAACGGGATGTCCGCAGGGAAGCACTCGAAGGTGTTCTGGTAGCGGGTGGTGGTGGCCTGGTGGCTCACCCACTTCATCACGTACTCGCCGTTCAGATCGGCCCGCACGTGGTCGGTGAACTCCACCTTCGCGCCGCTGATGAAGCCGCGGATGTAGCTCTGCCCCTTCACCAGCACCTTCGGCGCCTCGGCGGCCTCGATGCGCAGCTTGGAGCGGCTGTCGCCGTCGCCCTTCACCATGTAGCCGCCCGGGTACTCGAACACCTCCTTGGCGGCGTCCTCACCGCTGACGTTGGCGTCGAGGGCCGTGGACGGCTTCTCGAAGTTGTAGTCGGCCATGGCGTAGCCGCCCACGATGACCTGCTGCTCCAGGGCCATCCGGTAGACGATCTCGTCGCCCTTGGCGGTGTTGTCCTGGCCCTTCACGGGCGCCGTCTCGACGCCCTCGCGGGGCTGGAAGTGGTCGGGCGCGTCCGCGAGCACCAGCGTGTGCTTGCCCTCTTCGTGCTCGAAGAAGTAGCAGATGCCCTCATCCTCCATGAGCCGGGTGACGAAGTTGAAGTCCGTCTCCTGGTACTGGACGGTGTAGACCCGCGTCGCCGTGCCCCCGGTGGCGTCCACCCGGTAGTCGCTGTAGCCGCCCTCGTCGAAGACCTGCTTGATGATGTCGACGGCCGACATCTCCTGGAAGATCCGGCTGTCGCTGGTGAGCGTCAGCTCCCACAGCCAGGGACGCAGCTCGGCGAAGTAGGTGGTGAAACGCTCGTTGGTGCCCGCTTGCACGAAGCGGGCGCAGACGCCGTTGAAGCAGAACTCGTTGTCGCCGTGGGCGAGCTTGGCGGTGACCGACTCCCCGACCATGGCGTCCATGTCCACTTCGGGGTCTTCGGAGATCATCTCGAGCTGGTACAGGAACAGCCCCGAGATCCGGTCCTCGCCGTTGAGCGTCTGCAGGATCAGGACATCCTCGCCAACGGGCGCCGTGACGCTCAGTCCGACGTTCTGTTGGGTGAAGTTTTTCGACATGACCCCTGCTCGCAATCACGCGCCGCCACGGGCAACTGGCCCCCGGCCCGCCGATTGGTACATGGCCCTCGAAGTCGCCGGCATGGGCCGCTGACCCGGAGCCCCAAAGGTCGCGATTGCGCGACCCACGCACAAACCCTCAGACCATGGGCCTGACGGTCCACCGTTGGTTGTACCACAGCCCACGCAACGCAAGCAGCGTCCGGCGCACGGTGATCTGCAAAGCGCTGCGACAGCGCCTTTGCCCGCAGGCGCCGCCCGCGCTCAGGCCCCGCCCTTGGGGGCCACGAAGCTGCGACCCACCACCGATGAGCCGATGACCGTCAGCGAGCTGAGGGGCATGAGCACGGCCGCAGCCAGGGGCGAGATCTGGCCCGCGAGCGCCAGGCTGGCGAACACCAGATTGTAGAGCAGCGAGAAACGCAGGTTGCGCTTGATGATGCCGAGCGCCCGCCGCGCCCCCTCGACGGCGTCCACCACCGCCATGGCGCCGGGCCGGTTGAGGAACAGGTCGGCCACCTGCATGGCCACCTCGGCCCCGCCGTGCACCGCCACGCCCACCGCCGCCGCGCGCAGGGCCGCCGCGTCGTTGAAGCCGTCGCCGACCATGGCGGCGGGCGCCTGCTTGAGCACCTGGGCCTTGGCCTCGGGGGCCTGGCCGCCCAGGGCCCGCGCCAGGCCCAACCGCCGGCCCACGGCCTCGACCACCGCGGGGTGATCGCCCGACAGCAGGCCCAGCTCGATGCCCATGGCCTGCAGCCGCGCCACCGCCGCCTCGCTGTCGTCGCGCAGCCGGTCGCCCAGCGCGATGAGCCCCACCGCCTGCATGTCGCGCCGCACGACCACGGGCGTGTCGCCCCGGGCCAGGATGGCCGCCAGGTCGTCGGCGAAGGGCCCCGCGGACCAGTGGGCGGGGCTGCCGAGCTCCAGGCGGGCGCCGTCGGGCAAAGTGGCCGCGATGCCCGTCCCCGGGGTGTCCACCACGTCCCGCAGGGCCGGCTCACCGGCGCCGGCCCACGCCGCGATGGCCTGCGCCACCGGGTGCACCGAGCGCCGCTCCAGCGAGCCGATGGCCGGCCTCAGGGCGTCCGGCACGCCGATGACCTCGGTGACGGCCAGCTTGCCCTCGGTGAGGGTGCCCGTCTTGTCGAACCAGATCTGCGACACGGTGGCCAGCCGCTCGATGGCCGCGCTGGAGCGCACCAGCACGCCCGCGCTCGCGGCCCGCCCGCGGGCCACGGCCAGGGCCACCGGCGTGGCCAACCCCAAGGCGCACGGGCAGGTCACCACCAGCAGCGACACCACCACGTCGAAGACGCGATCCGGGTCGTAGCCCCACCAGGCGATGCCGCCCACCACCGCGAGCGAGATGATGCCCACCACGAAGCGCCCGCTGATGCGGTCGGCGAGCTGGGCGATGGGGGCCTTGTCGGCGTCCACCGACTCGATGAGCCGCACCAGCTTGCCCAGGCGGCTGGCCGAGGCCACGGCGGTGATGCGCACCTGGACGGCCTCGCCCAGGGCCACGGTGCCCGCGTAGACGGGGCCGCCCTCCCCCACCGGCACGGGGCGGGACTCGCCGGTGAGCAGGCTCAGATCCACGTGGCTCGCCCCCGCGACCACCACCCCGTCCGCGGGGAAGGTCTCGCCCGAGCGCACCCGCACCACGTCGCCCTCCTGCAGGGCGTTGGCGGGCACGGCCACGAACTCGCCGTCGGCGCCCCTGCGCCAGGCAGTGCCGGGCGTCAGCGCCGCCAGCAGCTCGGCCTGGTTCATGGCCGCGCGCTGCCCACGCCCCTGCACAAAGCGCCCCACCAAGAGCAGGAACACCAGCGCCGACACCGAGTCGAAGTAGATCTGCCCGGAGCCTTGGATGGTGGCGACCACGCTGGCCGAGAAGCCGGCCAGGATGCCCAGGGTGATGGGCAGGTCGATGTGCGCCATGCGCACCTTCAGGCCGCCCCAGGCCGAGCGGTAGAAGGGCCAGGCGCCGTAGGTCACCGCGGGGATGGCCAGCCCCAGGCTGACCCACTCGAAGAAGGCCCGCCAGGTGCCGCCGGCCCCGGCGTACAGGGCGAAGGCCACGAGCATGATGTTGCCGGTGAGGGCGGCCATGACCCCCAGCCGCAGCAGCTCGGCCCGCTGGCTCTGGCGGCGGGCCTTCTCGGCCTCGGTGCCCAGCGGGCTGGTGCGATAGCCCAGCCGGTGCATGAAGTCGGCGACGTCGCTCAGGCGCGCCTGGTCGCGGTCGACGGTCAGGCGGATCCGCGACCGCCCGAAGTCCACCCGGGCCTCCTCGATGCCCGCCACCGTGCCCGGGAGCTGCTCGAGCACCCACACGCAGGCCGCGCAGTGCATGCCCTCGACGTGCAGCTCCAAGCTGCCGTCCTGCTCACCGAAGCGCTCGATGAACCCCGGGTCGTCGAAGTGGGCGTAGCGCCCGGGCGCCGCCGCCTGCACCGCCTGCCGCGAGGGGCCGGCCCCGGTGGCCTCGCGCAGCGCGTAGTAGTCGGCCAGACCCGTGCCCTGCAGGATCTGAAACGCCGTGCGGCACCCGCTGCAGCAGAAGTGGGGCCCGTCGCCCGCGGGCTCACCGGGCACCGGCAGGCCGCAGTGGGTGCAGGCGGTGTCCGGCCGGTCAGCGGCGGCCGCGGTCATTCGACGCGGACGGTGCGCGCGTCCAGCCAGGGCGCCGGGCCGCCCTCGAAGCGGGCCTCCAGCCGCCAGAGGCCCGCCTTGGCGTTGGGCGGCTGCGCCTCGTAGATCCCCGGGCCCGCCTCGGTGAGCGCCACCACCCCGTCCAACGCGGTGGTCTCGTTGCGCTTCAGCCCCACCTTGCCCTTCAGGCCCGCCACGGGCTGCCCGTCGGCCCCCTTCAGGGCGTAGCGCAGCGTCCCGCCAGCCAGGGTGACCTCGGCGGACCAGCCCAGGGCGGCGCTCGCCTTGCGCTCCTCGATGGTGGTCTGATGGTGCAGCGCCTTGTCGTAGTACTCGCTGGTCTCGATCACCGGCGGGTTTCGGCTGGCCACCACCAGGAACACCACGTTCACGACGATGACCACCGACAGGCCCACGCCGATGGCGATGGGCCAGGGGCTCAGGCGCTTCTTCGGGGGCTGGTCGGGCCCGGCCATGGGCGTCGCCTCCTGGGGGGTGTGCGGGGCGCGCATCCTACTCGCGATCGGGCGCCAGGAAGACCCCGTCGATGCGCTCCTGGAACTTCTCGCCGTCGGAGACCTGCAGCGCGAAGCCGCTGGTGCGCTGCCCCGGGTGCTTCTGGCGGATGAGGATGGGGAACTTGGTCACCTGGTTGTGGGTGACCTTGAACTCGGGGAAGGGCGAGAACAGCTCGGCGTCCGCCGGCGCCACCAGCTTCACCGAGAAGGTCTTGTCGGCGCCCGACTTGTTGGCGATGCGCAGCTCAACCTGGTTCTGGTAGCGCCCGTCCGGCAGTTGGACGAAGGGCGCCCCCACCAGGCGGTTCAGGGCGATCTCCACCGGCTGGCGCAGGGTGACGGCGGTGAAGAAGCCGATGAGGACCGCCGTGAGGGCCACGCTGTAGAAGACCACCCGGGGCCGAATGATCCGCGTCTTCTCACCCTTGAGCGAGTTCTCGGAGCTGTAGCGAATCAGCCCCCGCTCTCGGCCCAGCTTGTCCATGATGCTGTCGCAGGCGTCGATGCAGGCGGTGCAGTTCACGCACTCGAGCTGGTTGCCCTTGCGGATGTCGATGCCCGTCGGACAGACCTGCACGCACTTCTTGCAGTCCACGCAGTCGCCGAGCTTCTCGGTCGACTCCCCGCCCTTCGCCGCCTTCCCCCGGGGCTCGCCGCGGGCGTAGTCGTACCCGATGGCCAGCGAGTCACCGTCCATGAGCACCGACTGGAAGCGGCCGTAGGGGCACACCACCACGCAGGTCTGCTCACGGAACCACGTGAAATCAAAAAGCATGATGCCGGTCATGGCCACGAAGAAGGCCGTGCCGATCGGGTGGCTGGCCGGGTCGAACTGCGCCTCGATGACCCCGTCGCGGCCCAGGAAGTAGGCCACCAGCGTGGTGGACACCATGCCCGACACCGCGAGGAAGGCGCTGAGCTTCAACCCCTTCTTCAGGACCTTCCCCGGCGTCCACGGCGCGGCGTCCAGCTTCTTGCGCTGGCTGGGCTTGCCCTCGATGAGCTCCTCGATGGGCCGGATCACCGACTCCAGGAACACTGTCTGCGGACACGCCCAGCCGCACCACACCCGCCCGAAGACCGCCGTGAACAGGAACACTCCGAAGACGAGCGTCCCCGCGAGGAACAGCAGGTAGTTCGCGTCGGTGGCGAACAGGGTCAGGCCCCAGAAGTAGAAGCGCCGGTGGGGGAAGTCGAAGAACATCGCCGGGTGCCCGGCCACGTCGATCCAGGGCGCGATGAACAGGGCGATGATCAGGCCCCACGCCACCAGGGTGCGGGCGCGCACGAAGCGCCCCACCACCCGCAGCGGGTACAGCCAGATGCGCTTGCCCTTCTCACCGATGGTGCTCAGCGCGTCGTTGTCCACGAGGGCCATGCGTCAGCTCCTTGTCTGAGCGGCGTCGACCCTCTGGGCCGGCGTCGGCCGCCAGGCGGTCCATCCGTGGGACCGCAGATCCGGGCCGGGGCGGGGCGGGCGGCGTCAGCCCGACGCCGCCCGTCACAGGGGCGAGATCAGTCCTCGACCAGGTCGCCTTCGGGGGCCTTCGCCACGGCGGGCTTGGTCCCCTTCAAGCTGCGCACGAACACGGCGGAGTTGATCAGCTCGTCCTTCGACAGCTGCGACTCCCAGGCCACCATGGCCGTGCCCGGCACACCCTTCTTGATGATCTTCACCAGCGAGGCCATGTCGCCCCGGCCATTCTTCCAGTGGTTGTCCGTCAGGTTCGGCCCCACCGAGCCGCCCCCGTCCGCCAGGTGGCACGCGGCGCACCGGGTGGCGAACACTTCCTTGCCGGCCGCCACGCGGGCCTGGTCCTGCTCGAACTTGGACCAGTCCTCCTTGGGCGCCGCCGCCTCCTGCTTGGCCTCTTCAGCCGCGTGGGCCGTGAGCGCCTTGTTGGCGGCCTCCATCTCCGCTGCGTACTCCTCCTGCATCAGCGGCCCGGGGCCGAAGTGATAGTAGGGGATGTACACCACGGCGAAGGCGATGCAGCCGTAGAACAGCATCAGCCACCACCGCGGCAGCGGGTTGTCGTACTCCTGGATCCCGTCGAAATCGTGGTCCAGGACCTTGTCTTCAACCTTGTTGCTCACCGCTCGCCTCCATCTTCGAACACCATCAGGCTGCGCTTGGCGTAGACCTGCTTTGCCCCGGGCCGAAGAATCCAGGCGACGAAGCCCAGGAAGATCGACACGAAGAGCACCACCGCGATCAGGGGAAAGACCAAGGTCTCGCCATCAATCGCCGAGAGCACCAGCTGCTTCATCGCTCACTGGCCTCCCTGGTTGATGTCCGTGCCCAACCGCAGCATGTAGGCGATCAGCGCGACGATCTTCTTGTCCCGGATGTCATCCAACTTCTGTGCCATGAGGCCGTCGGCGATCTCAGCCGCCTGCGTCTCCGCCAGCTTCACAGCGTTCTCCACCTCTTCCTGGGTGTAGGGCGCACCGAACACGTCGCGGAACGTCGCAATCTTGTTCTGCGTCAGCGACAGATCCAGCTTGTTCTCGAACAGCCAGGGGTAGCTCGGCATGATCGAGCCCTTGGACGTCTCCCGCGGGTTCAGCATGTGCCGGTAGTGCCACGCCGCGCCGCCGATGCCGGGCATCTTCACGCCGATGCGGTGCAGATCCGGGCCGATGCGCCGGGAGCCGAACTGGAAGGGGCGGTCGTACACGAACTCGCCGGGCTTGCTGTAGTCGCCGTACCGCACCGTCTCCGACCGGAAGGGACGGATCATCTGGGAGTGGCAGTTGTAGCAACCCTCGGCGATGTAGATGTCGCGGCCCTCGAGCTCCAGCGGCGTGTACGGCTTGACCTCTTCGATGGTGGGCACGTTCGACTTGATGGCGATGGTCGGGATGATCTCGAAGGCGCCACCGGCGGCCACGGCCACGGTGGTCAGCACCGTGAAGGCCAGGGGCTTGCCCTCGAGCAGGTAGTGGAACGCGCCCTTGGTGGCCGCCGCCTTCATGGGCGGCGCGCTGGCCTGCGTGTTCTCGACCTTGGCGCCCTGCACGGTCTTGATCAGGTTGTAGACCATGAGCAACAGACCGACGAAGAACAGGGTGCCGCCCACGGCGCGCACGATGTACATCGGGAACAGGGTGGGCAGGGTGTCGGTCCACTGGCTGTACGCCAGGGAGCCGTCCGCCTTGAACTCCTTCCACATGAGGCCCTCGGCCACGCCGGCCGACCACATGCTCATGACGTACATGCCGATGCCCACCAGGCCGATCCAGAAGTGGGCGGTGGCCAGCTTCACGCTGTACAGCTCGCGCTTGTAGAGCCGCGGCACCATCCAATACAGCATCGAGAAGGTCAGGAAGCCGTTCCAGCCCAGGGCCCCGCTGTGCACGTGGCCGATGGTCCAGTTGGTGTAGTGGCTCATGGAGTTGACCGACTTCAGGGACATCATCGGCCCCTCGAAGGTGGACATCCCGTAGAAGGTGATCGCCGCCACCATGAACTTCAGCACGGGGTCGGTGCGCAGCTTGTCCCACGCGCCGCGCAGGGTCAGCAGGCCGTTGATCATGCCACCCCAGCTCGGGGCGATGAGCATGATCGAGAAGGTGGTGCCCAGGGTCTGCGCCCACTCGGGCAGCGAGGTGTAGAGCAGGTGGTGGGGGCCGGCCCACATGTAGATGAAGACCAGCGACCAGAAGTGCACGATGGACAGCCGGTAGCTGTACACCGGGCGCTGCGCCGCCTTGGGCATGTAGTAGTACATCAGGCCCAGGTAGGGGGTGGTCAGGAAGAAGGCCACCGCGTTGTGGCCGTACCACCACTGCACCAGCGCGTCCTGCACGCCCGCGTAGGCGGAGTAGCTCTTCAGCAGGGCCACGGGCATGGCCAGCGAGTTGAAGATGTGCAGCAGGGCCACCGCCACGATGGAGGCGATGTAGAACCACAGGGCCACGTACAGGTGCCGCTCGCGGCGCTTGGCCAGGGTGCCGAAGAAGTTGATGGCGAAGACCACCCACACCAGCGCGATGGCGATGTCGATGGGCCACTCCAGCTCGGCGTACTCCTTGCTGGTGGAGATGCCCAGCGGCAGCGTCAGCGCCGCCGAGACGATGATGAGCTGCCAGCCCCAGAAGTGCACCTTGCTCAGCAGGTCGCTGAAGATGCGCGCCTTCACCAGGCGCTGGGTCGACCAGTAGACGCCGGCAAAGATGGCGTTGCCCACGAAAGCGAAGATCACCGCGTTGGTGTGCAGCGGGCGCAGGCGGCCGAAGGTCAGAAACGAGGTGTCGAAGTTCACCTGATGCGACACCAACTGGTAGGCGATGATGAGCCCCACCAGCATGCCGACCACGCCCCAGAGCACCGTCGCCCAAACGAAGTCCCGGACGATCTTGTCGTCGTATTCAAAGTGCTCGAGGGCTGCGTCCTGGCCCACCGACGCGTGGGTTCCGGGATCATCCTCACGGAAGGCTTCGAGTTTCATCGGCGCTCCTTTCGGGCAGCGTCGGCGGTGGCGGTTTCATCCAGCAGCATTCGGAGCGCCGGGGTTTCCATGTCGTCGAATTGCCCGCCCCGCACCGCCCAGCTGAAGACGAAGACGGTGGCCAGGACGAAGCCCAGCGCGACAGGCAGAAGAATGAAGAGGATTTCCATCGCTTCCTCGTTTGGGTTCGTCTGGGTGGGAGTGGCCGGTTCAGCGGGCCGGGTAGGCGTCTCGGAGGACCAGCACCGGGCAAGAGGCCTGGCGGATGACCCGCTCGGCCACGCTGCCCATCAGCAGGTGTGAGAGGCCCCGTCGCCCGTGGGTGCCCATGATGATGAGGTCGTAGTCGGCGCCCTGGCACTTCTCGAGGATGGCGTCGGCGGGCACACCGGCGATGAGATCGCTGGTGTAGGGCACCTGGTCGAGGCCCTCGATGCCCGCCAGCATCTCGTCCAGCAGCTTCTGCGCGGACTGACGGATGTAGTCGTGCACGCTCAGCGCCGGCTTGTCGGGGATCTGAATGAGGACGTCGCCCACGTAGTACGGCGGCTCGTAGGCATGGAAGAGCTCGAGCGTGGCGCCGTACTTCTGGGCCAGGTCGATGGCCTGACGTACAGCCACGCGGGAGCACTCCGAGAAGTCGACGGGCACCAGGATTCGCTTGAAGTCGGTCATCGGGGCGTCCTCATCGCGGCACATGCCACGGGAGAGGGTTTGCAAAGGGCGCGCCAACGATGTCCGGTTCGTGAGGTCGGCGGGTTGCGGGCGGGTCACGTCCGCCAGGGGGCCAGAGCGGGAACGGCGATTTTCCAGGCACGTTACGAGGGGGGAACGCCCCGCCCCGCCGATGTCAGATGCCGTTCCCGAGATGCGACACGCGGTCCACCAGCTCGATGAACTCGGCCATGGTGGCGTCGCCCGGGCGGGCCGCCTCGACGGCCAGGGCCCGCACCGCGGCCAGGTCCGCCTGCCCGACGTGAGGGCTCTCGCGCAGGATCTCGGCGAACTCGGCCACCGCGGCAGCGAACCGCAGGGCCGGCGACGCCTCGGGCATTTCGCCGCGCAGCGCGTCGGCGCCCACGGTGTGCGCGATCTCCTCGGCCGCATCCTGGGCGCCGGCGTCGGGCGCCTTGTAGCGCACCCGCACCCGGGCCAGCGCCGCGCCCTCGGGCAGCTCGCCGTCGCGCAGCTCCAGCTCGATGAGCGCCGTGACGCTGTGCCCTGCCCCGATCTCGCCGGAGTCCACGGCGTCGTCGCGGAAGTCCTCGTCGGCGATGTCGCGGTTCTCGTAGCCGATGAGGCGGTAGCGGACCACGTGGGCGGGATCCACCTGCACCTGGATCTTCACGTCCTTCGCGATGGTGTGAAGCACGCCGCCCAGGCCCTCGACCATCACCCGGTCGGCCTCGGCTCGCCCGTCGATGAAGGCGTAGTTGCCATTGCCGTGATCGGCCATCTGCTCCATGTCACGGTCGTTGTAGTTGCCGCGGCCGAAGCCGAATACGCTCAGCGACAGGCCGCGCTCGCGCTGGCTGTCGATGAAGTCGATGAGGGCCTGCCCGGTGAGCCCGACGTTGAAGTCGCCGTCACTGCACAGGATGACCCGGTTGATGCCGCCCTCGCGCCAAGCCCCCTGGGCCAGATCGTAGGCGGTCCGGATGCCGGCCTCGCCGTTGGTGCTGCCGCCCGCCTGCAGGCCCTGCAGCGCCGCCAGGATCACGCCGCGCTCGCGCACCGGGGTGGGCTCCAGCACCACGCCGTCGGCGCCCGCATACACCACGATGCCCAGGGTGTCGTCGGGGCGCAGCGCCGTGATCAGGCGCTGCAGGCCGTAGGTCACCAGGTCCAGCTTGCCTGCGCTGCTCATGCTGCCGCTCACGTCCACCAGGAAGACCAGGTTGACCGGGGGGCGGTCCTCGGCGGCCACCTCGCGGCCCTTCAGGGCCACGCGCAGCAGGTGGAGGTCCTCGCCGAAGGGGCTGGGGGCCGCCTCGGTGTGCACCGCGAAGGGCACCCCGTCGGGGTCGCGCGGGGGTTCGAGGCCGTAATCGAAGTAGTTCAGGTACTCCTCGACCCGCACGCCGGCAGGCACCGGCCGGCGGCCCGCCATGACGTCGCTGCGCATCAGGGTGTAGCTGCCCGTGTCCACGTCGGCGCCGAACGTGATCAGGTCGTCCTCGGCGGGATCGGTGAAGTCGTTGACGCCGTAGTGGGCGTAGGTCTCGCCGGCCTGCGGGGCGGGCGGCTGGTACTCACCGCCGCCCGGCTCGTAGGCGGCGCCCTCCATGGCCAGATCGCCGGAGCAGGCGGCCAGGAGCAGCAGGCTGAGGGTCCAGAGTTGGCGGCGCATGGGGTCCTCCCTTGGGTTGCACCGCTCCCCATTGCGCACGGCATGCCACCGCCCAAGCACCTGAATTCATTCAGTTCATCGACGGAGTGTGAACGGGCGTTGGGGGGCCCGATCGTGAACGTCAGTCGTCGGCCAGGGCCAGCAAGGCCACCACCGGGCGGTGGTCGCTCACCGTGTCGTCGAGCACCCGGTAGTCCAGGAAGCTCAGCCGCGGCGAGGCCAGGATCCAGTCCAGCCGCTTGCCGTTGAAGGGGAAGGTGGCCTGGTCGCCGGCGTCGGGCTGCCAGGCCACGAGCTCCAGCCCGTCCACCAGGGCCTGCAGCGTCTCCTCGCCACCCCAGGTGGCGTTGAAGTCGCCGAGGATCAGGCGGGGGTTGGGGCGCTCCACCAGCGTGTTGACCAGCTCTTGCACCTGCCGCCGACGCACGCCCTGCCGGGCGAAGTCCAGGTGCACCGAAACCACATCCACCGCCACCCCCGGCTTGCCGGGCACGGGCACGGTGGCGAGCACGAAGCCCTTGCTCAGCGTGGGGGGGGACGGCCGGAAGGTGATGGATCGCGCGTCGGTGAGCCCCACCCGGCTCATGAGGGCGGTGCCGTACCGGGTGCGCAGGCCCACCACGTGCTCGCCGCGCACGTAGTCGGCGAAGCCCGTCTCGGCCGCCACGAACCGCACGTGATCGAACTGCCCGCTCCACAGCGACGGCCCGTCGGCCTCTTGCAGCGCCACCACGTCGGGCGCCTCGCGGTCGATGACGCGGGCCACCCGGCTGAGGTTGGTCACGATGCGCTGCTTCGACTGCAGGACCTGGTGGAAGCCGTCGCTGCGCCCGTGGGCCAGGTTCAGCGTCATCACCCGCAGGCGGCCCGGCGGGCCGTCCAGGTGGCGGGGGATGCCGTCGATCTGATGGTGCACCTCGCGGCTGGTGCGGGGCCCCTGGGTGAGCAGCGGCGTGGCCGACACGCCCGCGGCCACCACCGCGCCTCCGGGGACCAGGCGGCGGGCCCAGCGCAGGGCGACGGCGGCGAAGCGGCGCCGGCGGGGGTGGAGGGTGGTCATGGCGCGGCATTTTGCACGGGTCGGGCCAGCGGCCGAAAGCGCGCTGTCCGTGGCGGCCTGTGCATCGCACCCAACATCACGACGGAACACCCGTTTTCATAGCCGCTGAGGACATTTGTGCGCTGCACAATGCGCCTTGACGGTTCCCGGCCCGCCCCCTAGCCTTCCGGGCCATCCATGGAGGCGTCGCGCCGGCAGGAGGGACCGATGGACCGCAGCATCCTGGCCTGGATCGCCTTTGGGGCGTACCTCGCGGTGACGGCCTGGCTGGCCTGGCTGGGCCACAAGAAGACGGACGGGCTGGAGTCCTTCGCCCTGGGCAAGCGCGACATGGGGCCCCTGCTCGTGGGCATCACCATGGCCGCGGCCATGAGCTCCACGGCCACGTTCATCATCAACCCCGGCTTCGTCTACACCCACGGCCTGGCGGCCTTCATGCACTTCGGGGTGGCCATCGGCCTCGGCATCGCGGTGGCGCTGTTCTCCCTCTCGCTGGGGTTCCGGCGGGTGGGCGTGCAGGACGGGTCCCTGAGCCTGCCCCACTGGATCGGCGCCCGGTTCGGCAGCACGGGCCTGCGGGTGCTTTTCGGCGCCTTCAGCCTCCTGAGCATCACCTTCGTGGTGCTGATCGTGGGCGGGGTGCAGATCATGCTCGAGGACACCCTGGGCATGTCGCCGCAGGGGGCGCTGATCCTCACCATCGGCTTCGTCTTCAGCTACATCCTGGTGGGCGGCACCTACGCCCACACCTACACGAACAGCCTGCAGGGCGTGCTGATGGTGGGGGTGGCCCTGGCCATCGCCGTGAAGACCGCCGCCGTGCTGGGCGACGGCACGCTGTGGGCGAAGCTGACCGCCGAGACCCCCCAGCTCACGGCGTGGGTGAACCCCCAGCCGGTGCCCGTGGGCAAAGGCATCCCCGCGCTGTTCGGGGACGTGTTCAGCGTCTACGTCGCCGGTGGCCTGGTGGGCTTCGCGGTGGTGTGCCAGCCCCACCTGCTGATGAAGTCCTTGTATTTGAAGGAAGATCGGGACGTGCCGCGCTACGTGATCATCACCATGGCGGTCACGGCCATCTTCTTCTCGCTGCTGCTGGCGGGGCTGGCCGCCCACGGCACCATCGACCCGGGCACCGTGCGTCAGGATCGCATCATGGCCACCTGGCTGCAGGCCCAGTTCGACGACGTGCCCTACGTGCTCATCAGCGTGGCCCTGGTGGCCGCGGGCATGAGCACCCTGGACGGGATCCTGGTGGCCATGAGCACCATCGCCAGCAATGACCTGTTCCTGCCGCTGGCCCGCAACACGCTGCTGAAGGGCAGGTCCACCCAGGACCAGCAGCAGGTGGCCTACCGGGTGGGCCAGGGCGTGCTGGTGGCCATGGGCCTGGTGGCGTACCTGATCTGCAGCTTCGAGCCGCCGCGGTTCCTGGGCATCTTCGGGCAGCTCGGCGTGTACGGGCTGTTCACGGCGGCGGTGGGCCCGGTGGTGCTGGGCGTGAGCGGCCGCTCGGGCCCGCGCTGGCGTCCCGTCGCCTGGGCGATGGCCGTGGCCGGGCCCGCCGTGCACTTCGCGCTCTACCTGGCGGGCTTCCACCCCAACCCGGGCAACACCGCGGCCTGGGGCATCCTGGCGGTGCCGGTGGCCGGCCTGCTGGCGGCCCTGGCCACCCGGCCCAAGGTCGCCACGACCTGACCGCAGGCGGTCAGCGGGCGTGCGCGGCCTTCATGCGCTCGAGCTGCTCGCGGAACGTCTCGCAGGGATCCAGATCGTCGAGCCGGGGGGTGAACCACACGTAGTCGTGGGCCGAGTCCCCGGGCGGTGAGAGCTGCCCGTCGGTGACCTCGGCGAACAGCACGCTGGCCACGGGGCGGTCATCCTGCAGCGCCAACGCCCACGGCACCCCGCGGTCCCGCCGGGTGTGCTCGCCCCCCGCCACCAGGACGCTGCCCCGGTCGTCCGTGGCCTGCAGCAGCCGGGAGGCCATCCACCCGTCTTTCACCCGCTGGGCCAGCGCCATGGGCTCGATGATGTGCGCCGGGGCGTGGCCACAGTGGGTCTCGATGATGCGCTGCCTCAGGGCGGCCTGCGCCTCGGGGGGCAGCGGCCGGTCGAGGCCCAGCCGGGCACGGCGCGTGGCGGGCCAGCCGTCCACCCCCTCGGTCATGGCCACCCGCAGGGTGTCGCGGCTGGGGTGGGCGGCCACCAGGCGGGCGCCGGCCGCCAGGGCGGCCTCGAACACGGGCCGATAGATCGCGAAGGGCGGCCACCCGGAGCGGGCCCAGTCCACTGCGCGGGCCACGTCCGTGGCCGTGGGCCGATCCAGCGCGGCCAGCGGCGCCACGTCGTCCTCGTCGAGCATCTCGAAGGCCACCGCCCCATGGCGGCCGCCGGCGAAGAGCTCCCCGATGATCCAGGCCTGCAGGCGGTGGTGATCGGGGTTGTCGTGCTTCTCGCCCAGGAACACGAAGGGGGCCTGGCGCAGCCGCTGGACCAGCGCCGCCGGCTCGATCCAGGCGCCGTCCGCCACCGCCCAGATCCGACCGGCCAGCGGGTGGTGCGCCCCCCGGGCCGAGATCCACTCGCCGTGGGGCGGCGCCACGGCGGCCGTCGGGGCGGCGCCACAGGCCGCCAGGAGCGCCACGAGCAGCAAGGGGGCGGCGGTTCGCATCGGGGCCGAGTGTAGGCCCAGCCGGTGCGGCGGACAACGCCACGCACCCAGGAGGGTGGCATCGGACGGGCCCTGGAGGCACACTGCGCGCGAATGCCCGCTGGGGAGTGGGCCGATCCGCGCGCCGTGCGGGCGCAGGGGGGAACGATGTCGATGAAGCGAGCGCTCTGGCGTCGCCGGACCGGGTTGGTCCTGGCGCTGGCGGTTGCGGCCTTCACGGGCTGTGACGATGACGAGAACAACCCCAGCGGGACCGCGGACAGCGGCGCCGTGCTGGACGGCGGCGGCACCGACGGCGCGGCCGGCGCTGGCGGCCAGGGCGGCGCAGGCGGCCAGGGCGGTGCAGGCGGCCAGGGCGGCGCCGGGGGCCAGGGCGGCATGGGCGGCGCTGGCGGCGTCGGCGGCGAAGGCGGCATGGGCGGCGCCGGTGGCCAGGGCGGCATGGGCGGCCAGGGCGGCGCCGGTGGCATGGGCGGCCAGGGCGGCATGGGCGGCGCCGTGCCCGAGTGCGGCGACGGCAACCTCGACGACGGCGAGCAGTGCGACGACGGCAACCGCGAGAACGGCGACGGCTGCGACGAGAACTGCCAGGAAGAGGGCGGCGATCTCTGCGGCAACGGCACGCTGGACGCGGGCGAGGAGTGCGATGACGGCAACGCCGAGGCCGGTGACGGCTGCTCGGATCTGTGCGCCGTCGAGCCCGTCGACGTCAGCGAGGGCGGCCAGTTCCCCGGCGGCTTCCAGGCCGGCAGCTTCGACCGCTACGTGTTCTCGGTGGCCGGCCCCACCGAGGTGACCCTGTTCACCTCGGACGGCATGGGCGGCTGCCCCGGCGACACCGTGATGGCGCTGTTCCAGCTCGCGAACGGTGAGCGGCTCTTCCTGGAGGAGGCCGACGACACCGACGAGAACCTGTGCTCCTACATGCTGCGCATCGTGGAGGCCGGTGACTACGAGCTGATCGTCACCGACTTC
This sequence comes from Myxococcales bacterium, assembly GCA_020633555.1. Taxonomy (GTDB): domain Bacteria; phylum Myxococcota_A; class Bradymonadia; order UBA7976; family UBA1532; genus JACKDL01. The sequence continues at coordinate 24,975 of JACKDL010000008.1, forward strand.
GACGAGATGGGCCTGGAGGCCTACACCCTGGACGTGGCCTTCCGGGCCGTGCGTGCCCTGGGCGACGCCTGCGATCCGGCCGGCGCCGAGTTCTGCGCCGAGGGCGAGTGCCTGGCCAACGCCGCCGGTGAGCGGCAGTGCGTGGTCAACGCCTGCGGCGACGGCTTCCTGGCGGGCGATGAGGCCTGTGACGACGGCAACCGGGACGCGGGCGACGGCTGCGACGCCGACTGCCAGATCGAGGTGGCGCCCGTCTGCGGCAACGGCCAGCTCGAGGCCGGCGAGGCCTGCGACGACGGCAACCTGGACGCGGGCGACGGCTGTGACGCCGACTGCCAGATCGAGATCCCCCAGCCCGTCTGCGGCAACGGCGAGCTCGAGGACGGCGAGCAGTGCGACGACGGCAACCTGGACGCTGGCGACGGCTGCGACGCCGACTGCCGCTTCGAGGGCGTGGCCTGCGGCAACGGCGAGGTGGAAGAGGGTGAGCAGTGCGACGATGGCAACCAGGCCAACGGCGACGGCTGTGACACCCGCTGCACCCCCGACGCCTACCCCGTGGCCCTGGGCCGCGGCCGCGTGGGCCCCCTGGACACCGCGGCCGGCGCCGCCGACGCGGTGATCTTCGAGGCGGACGGCGCGGCCACCCTGCGCGTGGCCACCTTCACCATCGACGACGAGCCCTTCCAGGGCGCCACCGTGCGCTTCGTGGGCGTGGCCGGCGAGGGCGCCGGCGAGGCCAGCGCCGCGCTGCCCGAGGCCGGCACCTGGCGGGTCGAGATCACCGGCGACGCGGGCCAGGCCCTGGACGGCGTGTACGCCGACTGGATCCTCAGCCGCGACGTCACCGGCGGCGGTGACTTCGACGGCCGCTTCCCCGCGGGCGGCGACGACCGCTACGGCCTGATCCTCGATGAGGCCGGCCGGGTGACCTTCGAGACGGGCGACGGCCTGGGCGGCTGCCCCCCCGGCGACACCCGGATCTACCTGTACGGCTTCGACGAGAACGGCGAGTTCATCGACGTGGCCCTGGACACCAACGACGACAGCAACGGCCTGTGCTCGCAGGTGGTGGCCGAGCTCGAAGCGGGCCGCTACGAGATCGAGGTGGACGGCTTCGCGGGCCGCGCCCACGACGGCTACGTCCTGCAGGTCACCTACGGCACCTGCGGCGACGAGAACCTGGACGCCGGCGAGACCTGCGATGACGGCAACGCGGAAGACGGCGACGGCTGCGACGCCCGCTGCCGCATCGAGCCCGTCTGCGGCAACGGCGAGCTGGAGCGCGGCGAGATCTGCGACGACGGCAACGTGGACGCGGGCGACGGCTGCGACGAGAACTGCGTGCGCGAGGAGCTGTGCGGTGACGGCTTCATCGTCGGCGCCGAGGAGTGCGACGACGGCAACGTCGAGGCCGGCGACGGCTGCGACGCCACCTGCCAGCGCGAGCCCGTGTGCGGCGACGGCTTCGTGGACGCGCCCGAAGAGTGCGACGACGGCAACGCCATCGGCGGCGACGGTTGCAGCGCCGAGTGCACCTTCGAGGCGGTCTGTGGCGACGGCGAGGTTGGCGGCTTCGAGCTCTGCGATGACGGCAACGCCATCGGCGGCGACGGCTGCGACACCCTGTGCACCCCGGACCTGGGCGTGCTGGTCCGGGCCCGCGAGACCCTGCTGGACCGGGCGGTGACCGCCGACGGCGATCGCTTCACCTTCACCGTCGAGAACGACGGCAGCCGCTTCGTGGCGGCCACCGGCGACGGCGCCGACGGCTGCGCCGGGGCCACCACCCTGTCCGTGCTGGATGCCGAAGGCGCGGCGGTGGCCCAGGCCGCCGGCGAGGGTGACTGCGCCGCCCTCTTCACGGATCTGGACGCCGGCGCCTACACCCTGGTGGTGGCGGCCGAGGGCCCGCCCGTGCGCGGGCTGAGCCTGGTGACCTCGCTGACCAAGGACGTGACGGGCGGCGGCGACTTCCTGGGCGGCTTCCCCCAGAGCGGCGACGACGTGTTCACCCTGGCCCTCGATGAGGCCAACCGGGTGACCTTCGAGACTGGCGACGGCCTGGGCGGCTGCCCCGCCGGCGACACCCGCATCTACCTCACCCGGATCACCGCCGAGGGCCCCGAGGCCGTGACCGACAACGACGACGGCGGCGCGGGCCTGTGCTCGCTGATCGCCGCCGATCTCGAGCCCGGCACCTACGAGCTGCGGGTGCAGGGCTTCGCAGGCCGTGCCCACGACGGCTACCGCCTGCAGGTCACCTACGGCACCTGCGGCGACGAGATCCTGGACGCCGGCGAGGCCTGCGACGACGGCAACACCGACGGCGGAGACGGCTGCGACGCCCGCTGCCGCATCGAGCCCGTCTGCGGCAACGGCGAGATCGAGCTGGGCGAGGACTGCGATCCGGGCGAGGACATCGCCGACGACTTCTGCAGCGCCGAGTGCGCCTTCCTGCCCGGCTGCGGCAACGGCCGCATCGACGCGGGCGAGGAGTGCGACGACAGCAACGCCGAGGCCGGCGACGGCTGCGACGCTGCCTGCCAGCGTGAGCCGGTCTGCGGCGACGGCTTCGTCGACGCGCCCGAGCAGTGCGACGACGGCAACCTGGACGCCGGCGACGGCTGCGACGCCGAGTGCAACTTCGAGCAGGTGTGCGGCAACGGCGAGGTCGAGGGCACCGAGGCCTGCGACGACGGCAACCTGGAGAACGGTGACGGCTGCGACAGCGGCTGCACCCTGGACACCTTCGACCTGCCCCGCGGCCTGGACGGCGTGGACGGCGTGGTGGCCGAGGGCGCGACCGACACCTTCCGCTTCACCGCGGACGGCGACGCCACCCTGATCGCGGCGGCCACCAACGGCGGCGGTGTCTGCGAGATCGACACCCGCATCACGCTGTACATGCGCGACGCCGAGGGCAACCTGGCCCAGGTGCAGCAGGCCGACGACGCCGATGGCGAGGGCACCTGCGCGGTGCTCACCGCCCCGGTCATGGCCGGCGACTACGAGCTGGTGGTGGCCGAGGGCCAGGGCGGCGCGCTGGCCGCCTACCGCCTGGACTTCTTCCTGGTGCGCGACATCAGCGCGGGCGGCGACGTCGCCGGCGCCTTCGTGCAGGGCGGCAACGACCAGTTCGCGCTGACCCTGGCGCAGGCCCAGGCGGTGACCCTGATCACCAGCGACGGCGAGGGCGGCTGCCCCGGCGACACGGTGATCACCGTCTTCAGCCACGATCCCGCCGCGCCCTTCGCGGCCGGCGAGCAGGTGGCCCGCAACGACGACGCGGCCAACCGCCCCTGCTCCACCTTGAGCCTGATCCTGCCCGCCGGCACGCACCGGGTGCAGGTGGACGGCTTCGGCGGCCGAGCCATCCCCGGCTACACCCTGACCACGACCCTGGGCGCCGTCTGCGGCGACGGGCAGGTGGACGAGGGCGAGGCCTGCGACAACGGGCCCGACGTGGAGGGCGACTTCTGCTCGCCCGTCTGCCAGGTCCTGCCCGGCTGCGGCAACGGCCAGGTGGACGCCGGCGAGACCTGCGACAACGGCCCGGACGTGGAGGGCGACTTCTGCGACGCCGAGTGCCAGCTCATCGCGGGCTGCGGCAACGGCGCCCTGGACGACGGCGAGCAGTGCGACGACGGCAACACCGTCGACGGCGACGGCTGCTCGGCGGTCTGCGGCTTCGAGCAGGTCTGTGGCAACGGCGAGCTCGAGGGCACCGAGGCCTGCGACGACGGCAACCTGGACAACGGCGACGGCTGCGACGGCGTCTGCACCGAGGAGCAGTTCGACATCCTCACCGGCGCCTACCAGAACACCGACGGCATCGGCGCTGCCGGCATGGACCGCTACGACTTCACCGTCGACGGGCCCAGCCAGCTCCGCGTGAACACCAGTGACGCGGGCGAGAGCTGCCCCGCGGGCAGCTTCGACACCGTGGTCACCCTGAAGACCCTGGACGCCGAGGGCGCCGAGGTGGTGGTCGCTCGCAACGACGACTCGGCCGCCTTCGGCCGCTGCTCGCTCATCGAGCGTGACATCGAGGCCGGCGACTACTGGCTGGAGGTCATCGACTTTGGTGAGAACGACGCCATCGCCAGCTACCAGCTCGACTTCAGCCTGACCCGCGATGTGAGCGCCGGCGGCGCCTTCACCGGCGCCACCGCCCAGGGCGGCGACGACGTGTACGTCTTCACCCTCGAGGCGGCCACCAGCGTGCGCCTGGCCGTGGACAACGGGAACGGCGCCTGCGGCGCGGACAGCCGCTTCTTCGTGACCCTGGACGGCGAGGAGATCGGCAGCAGCGACGACGAGGGCGTGGGCCTCTGCCCGCTGCTGGAGCAGGCCTACGAGCCGGGCACCTACCAGGTGCGCGTCGAGGGCTTCGGCGGCCGCGTGCTGCCCCCCTACGTGCTCCACGTCATGCTCAGCGGCGAGTGCGGTGACGGCACCCTGAACCTGGGCGAGCAGTGCGACGTGGGCGCCGACGTGCCCGACGACTTCTGCGACGCCGAGTGCCAGATCATCCCCGGCTGCGGCAACGGCCAGCTCGACGAGGGTGAGACCTGCGACGACGGCAACGCCGAGGCAGGCGACGGCTGCGACGCCGCCTGCCAGATCGAGGTGGGCTGCGGCACGGGTCGCGTGGACGAGGGCGAGGAGTGCGATGACGGCAACAACGTCAACGGCGACGGCTGCGACGCCGGCTGCACCCTGGAGGCCTTCGACCTGATCCGGGGCGAGGAGAGCCGCGACGGCCGCACCGGTCCCGACGGCACCGACACCTACACCTTCGTGGCGGACGGCCCCAGCACCCTGGCGGTGCGGATCACCGACGCCGAGGGCGGCTGCGCGCTGCCGGCCATCAGCGCGGCGCTGGTGCCCGAGGGCGGCGAGCCCGCGCTCATCGACGCGGACGGCGAGGGCTGCCCGGCCCTGACCGGCCCGGTGCCCGCCGGCACCCACGCCCTCACCGTTGCCAGCGGCGACCTGGGCGGCGCGCTGGCCGGCTACACCCTGACCTACCGGCTGGTGCAGCCCATCGCCGAGCCCGGCGGCTACGCCGGCGCCACGGTGCGTGGCGGCGACGACCTGTACACGGTGGCCCTGGAGGCCGACGGCGCCCTGCGCCTGGAGACCGGCGACGGCGCGGGCGGCTGCCCCGGCGACACCCGGCTGTGGATCTTCGACGCCGAGGGGGCCCAGGTGGCCTTCAACGACGACGGCGGCGTGGGCACCTGCTCGCTCATCGACACCGATCTGCCGGCCGGCGCCTACACCGTGAAGGTGGACGGCTTCGGTGGGAACCCCCTGGCCGGCTACACCCTGACCTTGGGCTACCCCGCCTGCGGCAACGGCACCATCGAGCGTGACGAGACCTGCGACGACGGCAACCTGGAGGACGGCGACGGCTGCGCTGCCGACTGCACCATCGAGCCGGGCTGCGGCAACGGCCAGCTCGACGAGGGCGAGGCCTGCGACGACGGCAACCTGGACGCCGGCGACGGCTGCTCGCCCGAGTGCGCCTTCGAGCAGGTGTGCGGCAACGGCGAGCTCGAGGTCGGCGAGGCCTGCGACGACGGCAACGTGGACAGCGGCGACGGGTGCGACAGCGCCTGCACCGTCGAGGTCTTCGACATCGTGACCGGCCGCGCCGTGCGCCAGGGCGGCTTCGCCGTGGACTCGAGCGACACCTTCCGGTTCACCGCCGACGGCCCCGCCCGCCTGCGCGCCACCACCAGCCTGGGCGGCGCCCCCTGCGCGCCCGGCAGCATCGACACCATCCTGATCCTCGAGACCCTGGACGAGGGCGGGAACGTGGTCGAGGTGGCCCGCAACGACGACGACGCGGCCCAGGGCCGCTGCTCGGCGCTGGACCTGGAGGTCCCGGCCGGCGACCACTGGCTGCGGGTGATCGACTTCGGCGAGAACGCCGCCATCGACGCCTACCAGCTCGACTTCGCCCTGACCCGCGATGTGAGCGCCGGCGGTGCCTTCACCGGCGCCTTCGTGCAGAGCGGCGACGACCTGTACACCCTGACCCTGGACGCCCCCAAGACGGTGACCTTCGAGGTCGGCGCGGCGGGCTGCCCGGGCGACACCCGGCTGTTCGTGTTCGCCGAGGGGCAGCAGGTGGGCTTCGACGACGATGACGGCGTGGGCCTGTGCCCGCAGCTCACCATCGACCTGATGCCCGGCACCTACGAGGTGAAGGTGGACGGCTTCAACGGCCGCGCCATCGACGCCTACACCCTGGACGTGACCATCCCGGTGTGTGGCAACGGCGCCGTCGAGGCCGGCGAGGCCTGCGACGACGGCAACCTGGACGCCGGCGACGGCTGCGCCGCCGACTGCACCGTCGAGCCGGGCTGCGGCAACGGCCAGGTGGACGCCGGCGAGCAGTGCGACGACGGCAACCTGGACAACGGCGACGGCTGCTCGGCCGAGTGCGCCTTCGAGCAGGCGTGCGGCAACGGCGAGGTTGAGGGCACCGAGCAGTGCGATGACGGCAACCTGGACAACGGCGACGGCTGCGACAGCGGCTGCACGGTGGACCTGTTCGACCTGGTGCGCGGCGACGAGCAGCGCGCGGGCGGGTTCCCTGCGGGCGCCAGCGACACCTTCCGCTTCACCGCGGACGGCCCCGGCACCGTCACCGCCAACACGAGCCTGGCCGGCGCCGCGTGTGCGCCCGGCACCATCGACACCATCCTCACGCTGTACAGCGTGCCGGGTGACGGCGGGGCGCCCATCGAGCTCGCCGCCAACGACGACGCGGCGGGCGCGGACGATCGCTGCTCGGCCCTGAGCTTCGACCTCCTCGGCGGCGACTACCTGCTGGTGGTCGGCGCCTTCCAGGACGCCGCTGTCGGCGAGTATCAGCTCGACTTCGCCCTGCGCACCGACGTGAGCGCCGGCGGCGCGTTCCCCGGTGCCTTCGTGGCCCAGGGTGACGACCGCTACACGCTGACGCTGGGCCAGGACACCCAGGTGGTGCTCGAGACTGGCGATGGCCAGGGCGGCTGCCCGGGCGACACCCTCATCGACGTGCTGCCCGAGGGCGGGGGCGCGGCGATCACCAACGACGACGACGGCGTGGGCACCTGCTCGCGCATCGATCAGGTGCTGCCCGCCGGGACCCACACCGTGGTGGTCCGCGGCTTCGGTGGCCGCGCCATCGACGGCTACGTCCTCGACGTGACCCGGGCCGGCGTCTGCGGCGACGGCAGCGTGGATCTGGGCGAGCAGTGCGACGACGGCAACCTCGACGACGGCGACGGCTGCGCCGCCGACTGCACCCTCGAGGCGGGCTGTGGCAACGGCCAGCTCGACGCCGGCGAGGAGTGCGACGACGGCAACGACGTCAACGGCGACGGCTGTGACCAGGCATGCACCATCGACCGGGTGCGGGTGGCCTCGAGCCGGGCGATGTACGACAGCACGCTGCGCGGCTACCCGGACATCTTCGAGTTCCGCTTCGAGAGCGACACCCGCCTGCAGGCCATCGCGCGCTCGGTCGGCAACTGCGCCGGCGACACCGTGATGACCCTGTACCGCCTGGAGGCCGGCGGCCGCGTCCAGGTGGACGCCGACGACGACGGCGGCGCCGGGCTGTGCTCGCGCATCCCCAACCGGACCTACCCGGCGGGCGACTACGAGCTCGAGATCAACACCAAGGAGGGCGCGGCCCAGGACTACAACGTCCAGTTCTTCATGGACGTGATCCTCGACGGCCCGGGCCAGACCCCGGCCGGCTTCTTCGCCGGCGGCGACGACTACTTCGGCTTCCGCGTCGACGTGCCCACCCAGGTGACCATCAGCACCGGCAACGGCGCAGGCGGCTGCCCGGATGACACCGTGATGACCCTGTTCCAGGTCAACGCCCAGATCGCCGAAGACGACGACAGCGGCGTGGGCCGCTGCTCGGAGATCTCGGGCCTGCTGCAGCCCGCCTTCTACCGGGTGCGTGTGGCGGGCTTCGGGGGCCGGGCCATCGAAAGCTACACCCTGGACCTGGTGTTCGGTGGCCAGTGTGGCAACGGCGCCGTCGAGGACGGCGAGGCCTGCGACGACGGCAACAACGTGGACGGCGACGGCTGCGCGGCCGACTGCACCGTGGAGGCCGCCTGCGGCAACGGGCAGATCGACGCGGGCGAGGGCTGCGACGACGGCAACCTGGACAACGGCGACGGCTGCTCGGCCGAGTGCACCCGCGAGCCGCTGCCCATCGAGGCCCGGGGCGCCAGCCTGCAGCTTCAGGGCGTCATCGACGTGGGCGACCCCCAGTGGAACCGCCCGAACGCGCAGTGCGCGGCGGATCTGGACGCCGACGCCGACCACTACTACGAGACCGTGGTCGTCACGAACACCGGCGCCACCGCCGAGTCCCTGGCCATCCGGGCCAACTGGGGCGGCGACGGCTACCTGTTCGTGTTCCGGCAGCCCTTCGAGCCCGGCGCCGAGGCCATGCTCGACACCTGCCTGGCGGGCAACGACGACTTCAACCTGGGCGACGGCCTCAGCCGGGGCAGCCAGATCACCGACCTGCCCATCGCGGCCGGTGAGACCCTGGTGATCGTGGCCACCACCTTCGGCGGCGCCGTGGCCACCGGGGCCTACACCCTGACCGTCGAGACCCTGCCCCTGTGCGGCGACGGCGAGGTCCAGGGCGACGAGCAGTGCGACGACGGCAACGTGGAGGTTGGCGACGGCTGCGACGCGGCCTGCCAGATCGAGCCCTTCTGCGGCGACGGCGAGGTCAACGCCGGCGAGGCCTGCGACGACGGCAACAACGACAACCTCGACGGCTGCGACGCCGAGTGCGGCATCGAGCGCTTCGAGATCCGCACCGCGCGCTTCCAGGCCGACGGCGCCATCATCGCCGGCTCCGAGGACCGGTTCGCCTTCACGGGCGATCTGGACGGCACCCTGTCGGTGGTGATCACGGACGGGAACGGTGGCTGCGCCGGCGATCCCGAGATCGCCGTGGTGGACGCTCAGGGGCAGGTGGTGGCTGCGGCCGCCGACGGCGGCGTCGGCGGCTGCCCCGCGCTCACCGTCGCCGCGCCCATCGGCGACCACGCGCTGGTGATCACCGACGCCAACGGCGCTCCGCTGGCCTACAGCCTGGAGTTCACCCTGGTGTACGACGCCCAGGCCAACCCGGACGACGCCGCGGCCACCTACGAGGCCAGCTTCCCCGAGAACGGCAACGACTGGTTCGCCGTGACCCTGTACGGCCCGGGCCAGATGGCGCTGGCCACCAGCGACGGCGCGGGCGGCTGCCCCGGCGACACCGTGCTCACCCTGTTCGAGGTGGACGCCAACGGTGATCCCCAGCAGATCGCCAACAACGACGACGGCGCCAACAGCCCGTGCTCGAACCTGTCGGCCGACGTCGGCCCGGGCACCTACCTGGTGCAGGTGCGCGGCTTCGGCGGCGCGCCGGTGGGGCCCTACACCCTGTCGGTGGACATCTCGGACGGCAACGCCGCCTGCGAGGCCATGGCGGTCTGTCTGCTGGGCTGCAACGGCGACGCGTTCTGCCAGGGCCTCTGTACCCAGCAGAACCCGCAGGGGCTGGCGCCCTTCCAGGCCGTGGCCGTGTGCGCCGCCAACAACGGCTGCGCCGACCTCCAGGGCAACTACGACCTGGACTGCATGGCCGAGAACTGCCCGGACCAGCTCTCGGCCTGCTTCGGCCCCACCGGCCCCTGAGCCGATGGGCGGGCCCCCACGGGCCCGCCGCCCCCCTCCCCCGCCTCCGTCTGTTGTGCGCCGGGCCCTGCGGGGCCCGCCACGGCTGCCTCTGCGACGCTTGATGGTCATTTCGGCTTGACGGCGGATCATCGTCAGTGGTCTTCTGCGAGGGCGTCAGGGGTTTCCTGCCCGTTCCCCTGGCGTGACGCTCTTCGGAGCGTCTCCCGTTCCGGCGGCCATTGCCCGTGGTCGCCGGCACATCGTGTCTTCGGACACGGTGTGTGCCCATAGCCGGTGTGGAATGCCCGACTGCACCGGCGGCCGTCCTCATTCGAGGGCGGTGCCATGCCCGGTGCCCGTCCGGTCATGGCTTGCCCCCCAGGGGTGGCTTGCCACCACAAAACCTGGGGGGTTTTTTTATGCCTGCAGTCCGCGGTTGCCCGTTCGCCTCATCGGCGAGCCGGGGCTATGCTGGGTGCCAAGCCCGCTGAGTCACCGTCCACCGCAGGAGCCCCCCATGCGCCCCACCGTCATTCTCCGCGCCTGCCCGGACTACGACGTGGAGCGCATCGAGCGGCTCGCCTTCGAGGGGCTGGAGACCCTGGGGCTCACCCCCCACGGGCGCGTGCTGTGCAAGCCCAACGTGGTGGCCTCCGGCAAGCACTTCCCCCACGCCCACACCCGGGCCGAGTTCATGGAGGGGGTGCTGAAAGCCCTGCGGCGCAAGGGGCAGGGCATCACCGAGCTGGCGGTGGGCGAGCGCTGCGGGATCACCATGCCCACCCGCTTCGCCTACCGCGGCGCGGGCTACTACGCCATGGCCCGCCGGGTGGGCGGGGTGACGCTGCACCACTTCGACGAGGTGGCCCAGGTCGAGATCCCCATGTACCACCCCGAGCGGCTGCGGGACTCGCTGTTCACCCCCGAGCCCGTGGCCACGGCCGACTTCTTCGTGAACTGCCCGAAGTTCAAGGCCCACCCCTGGACGACGGTGACGTTCTCGATGAAGAACTACATCGGCATCCAGGACGACCGGCACCGGCTCATCGATCACGACCACCGGCTGAACGAGAAGGTGGCGGATCTGCAGTACATCGTGCAGCCGCAGTTCATCGCCATCGACGGCATCATCGCCGGCGAGGGCCGGATGCTGACGCCCATCCCCTTCGATCTGAAGCTCATGATCATGGGGAACAACCAGGTGGCCTTCGACGCCGTGTGCTGCCACATCATCGGCATCGATCCCCTGAGCGTGGATCACATCCGCATGGCCCACGAGCGGGGCTTCGGGCCGGTGGACCTGAAGCACATCGACGTGGTGGGCGACGTGTCGCTCGAAGAGGCCAAGGAGAGGGCCGCCGGCTTCCGCAGCGGGCTCATCCGGGTGGAGGACTACTTCCAGGGCACCAACATCCACGCGTACAGCGGGCCCCCACCCAGCGACGGCGGCCACGACTACTGTTGGGGGGGCTGCCCCGGCGCGCTGGAGGAGGCCATCGAGATCCTGCGGATCTTCGACAGCGCCACCGACACCAAGATGCCCCCCACGCACATCGTCTTCGGCAAGTACGACGGGCGCATCGACGCGAACCCGGGCGAGACGGTGGTGTTCATCGGCGACTGCGCGCAGTTCGACGGGCGCATCGCCGAGCAGGACGTGGTGATCGAGAACCTGTATGTGGATCGCAGCCGGCATGATCCGCTGCAGGCAAAGGGCACCGACATCTTCGCCAAGATGCTGAAGGTGGGCATCGACATGCGCCAGGCCAAGGTGGCGAAGGATGTCATCCGCCTGAAGGGCTGCCCGGTGAGCGTGGCCGAGCACGTGCTGGCGCTGGTGAGCCTGGGCAAGCTGAAGAACCCCTACTACGAGCCGAGCAACGCGGTGCTGTTCACCAGCGCCTACATGTCGATGCGAACGCGCCAGGCCATCAACAAGCTGCGCGGCCAGCCGTACAACCGGCCTGGGCCGCTGCTGCGGGGCGAGGCGCGCCCCCGGCTGAACCTGCCGGCCCCCGGCCAGGACGCCCCGCTGGAGCGGCGCTGATCGCCGCCCCCGTTCCCGTTACTCTGCTGTGGTTTCCCGCTCGCGAGGTGGCTTGACGATGCAGCGCCCGGTCCGCACCCACCGTCTGCCCGGCCCCTGGCTGGTCGCCGTGCTGCTGGCCGCAGGCTGCGCCGGCCAGGTGCCCCCCGCCGAAGAGGGCGGTGATCGCGGCCCCGGCGCGGTGTTGCCCGCCGACGCCGCGATCACGGATCTGGGGACCCCCTGGGACGCCGGCGACTCGGACGCGGGGCCCGGGCCGCTGACGCCGCGGGTGGAGAACACCACCTGCGCGCTGCCCGATCCGCCCCGGCCGGGCAACATGGAGCTGGTGCCCGCCTACGGCGACGTTCGGCTCACCCGCCCGCTGTGGTTTGGCCACGCCCCGGGGGCCCCAGGCCTGCGCTACGTCATCGAGCAGGGCGGGCGCGTCGTGGTGTTCGACGCCGCCGAGCCCGCCGGCGCACGCACCTTCTTCGATCTGGCCGTGAGCCGCGCCGGCAACGAGGAGGGCCTGCTGGGCATGGCCTTCCACCCCGGGCACGCGCGCAACCGCAAGCTGTACCTGTACTACTCCGCCGCCAACCCCCGCCGGTCGGTGCTCAGCGAGTTCACGGCCGTCGATGCGTGGTCGGTGGATCCGGGCAGCGAGCGGGTGCTCATGGAGATCCCCCAGCCGTACAGCAACCACAACGGCGGGGACGTGCACTTCGGGCCCGACGGCTACCTGTACGTGAGCCTGGGGGACGGGGGCTCGGGGGGCGATCCCCAGAACCACGCCCAGCGGCCCGAGACGGTGCTCGGCGCCGTGCTGCGCATCGACGTGGACCGCCCCGATCCGGTGTGCGGAACCCCCTATGGCGTGCCCGCCGACAACCCCTTCGCCCAGGGGCGTTGCCAGGGCGGCGAGGTGGCGGGCCAGCCCGAGGTGTGGGCCTGGGGCCTGCGCAACACCTGGCGCATGAGCTTCGATCCGGGCTCGGGGGCGCTGTGGGGCGCCGACGTGGGCCAGGACGAGGTGGAGGAGATCAACATCCTGGTGCGCGGCGGCAACTACGGCTGGAAGCCGGTGGAGGGCGACCGCTGCTACGTGGCGGGCTGCGATCCCAGCGCGTTTCTGCCGCCGGTCCACACCTACGGCCATGACCAGGGCGAGTCCATCACCGGCGGCCTGGTGTACCGCGGCGCGCAGTACCCCGAACTGTGGGGGGCCTACCTGTTCGCGGACTACCAGTCGGGCGCCCTTTGGGCGCTGAGGCAGCAGACGGGGCAGGCCCCCGAGATCACCCTGCTGGCCCAGACCGGCCTGCGGATCACCGCCTTTGGCACCGATCCGGACGGGGAGGTCTTCGTGACCGCCTTCAACGGCAGCGGCCTGTACCGCCTGCAGCGGCGCGCCGACGCGCCGCCGGTCACCCCGGTGCCCCGGCAGCTCTCCCAGACGGGCTGTTTCACCGACACGGCGCGGGATGAGCTGGCGCCGGGGGTGGTGCCCTATGAGCCCCGGGCGCCCTTCTGGAGCGACAACGCCCGCAAGCCGCGCTACTTCGCGCTGCCGCCCGGGACGCGGTTGGGCTGGCGCGATGACGACAGCTTCGACTTCCCCGTGGGCGCCGTGCTCATCAAGAACTTCGACATGCCGCAGCCGGACGGCTCGGCGCTGCGGTTCGAGACCCGCATCCTGCACAAGAGCAACGTGGGGTGGATCGGCTACAGCTATCGATGGAACGACGAGCAGACCGACGCCGTGCTGCTGGACGGGCCTCAGACCCGGATGATCCAGGGGCCGCAGACGGTGCAGGCGTGGGACTACCCCTCGCGCAGCCAGTGCAACGCCTGCCACACGCCCGAGGCCCGCTACGCCTTGGGCACGACCGCCCGCCAGCTCAACTTCGAGTGGGCCTACCCGAGCGGGCAGCGGGCCAACCAGCTCGCCGCGCTGGCCGAGGCGGGCTACCTGAACCTGCCGGGCCCGCCCGAGGCGCTGCCGGCCTTCGTGGATCCCTTTGATCCACAAGCGGATCTGGACGCCCGCGCCCGGGCCTACCTGGACACGAACTGCGGGAGCTGCCACCTGCCCGGGGGGGCCGCCAACGCCAACCTGGACCTGCGGGCCATCACGCCGCTGGCCGAGACGGGGGTGTGCGGGGTGGAGCCCAGCCAGGGCGATCTGGGCATCCCCGGAGCCCGGCTGCTGGCGCCGGGCGATCCGCAGCGGAGCTTGATCCTGCAGCGCACCAGCCGCCGGGGCGAGGACCAGATGCCCCCGCTGGGGAGCAACGTGTTCGACCTGGAAGGGGTGCTGCTCTTGGAAGCCTGGATCCGCAGCCTGGAGCGGTGCCCGTGAGGCGGGCGCTGCTGTTGGCCTTGGCGCTGGCCGCAGGGGCGTGCAACCGCGGGGGCACGGACGAGGCCTATTCGCCGCCCCCTGCGCCGCCGCCGCCTCCGGCGCCCGCGGCGTTGCAGCCGCTGTTCCCCCAGGGGCCGGTGCGCCTGCCCGCGCCCTTCCAAGGGGTCGAGCCGGGCATGCGCTGGGCCGACGCCGTGGCCCGCGCGCCCGCCCTGGCCCGCGAGGGGGCGCTCGTGGATCCCGCCTGGCCCGGGCTGCGGTTCACCGCCGATCGCGCGGGCGACCAGGTGGCCCGGGTGAGTGTGGAGCTGCCCCTGGGCGCCGACGCGCCCCTGGCGGCCGCCTGGGGCGCGCCCACGGCGGGCGAAGACGCGCTGGGACGCGTGGTGGACCTGTGGTGGGCGCCCGATGTCGGGCTGCGGGCCACCCTGACGGCGCCCTTCGCCGGCCGCCGCAACCTGGTGTTCGAGCGCTACCTGCCCGCCGCCGAGGCTCTGGCCCGTCTGAACGGTCGCTTCGGCTTCGAAGCGCAGCTCTCGCTCTTGGGGGCCGACGCCGCCAGCGTGGCCGCCGCCTTTGGCGCGGCGTGGACCGCGCCCGAGGGGCCGCTGCTGCTGCCGCCCACCGAGCATGGGGCCGGGCCCACCGTGATCACCGTGGAGTGGGCCGGGGGTCGGATCGCCAGCTTCACGGCGGTGCTGGACCACGAGCGCGACGCGCGCACCCACCCCGCCCTGTTTCAGGCCCTTGCCCGGGGCCGCGGCGCGCCGACCGTGAGCGGGGGCGTCCACCGCTGGGCGGGCGCCGGACGTGAGATCACCGCCGTGCGCGATCCGGCGACCCGCAGCGTGACTCTCGCGATCCGCGCCGCCGACGGCGGCCTGGCCCACAGCCCTACGAAGGCCCCCTGATGTACGTGCCCATCACCCGCCCCTGGTTCGACGACGAGGACTTCGCGCTCATCCGCGAGCCTCTGGAGACGGGCTGGATCGCCCAAGGCCCCTTCGTGGCTCGCTTCGAAGCCGCCGTGGCCGAGTTCACGGGGGCGGCCCATGCGGTGGCCTGCACCAGCGCCACCACGGGGCTGCACCTGGCCCTGGCGGCCCTGGGCGTGGGCCCCGGCGACGAGGTGCTGGTCCCCGCGTTCACCTGGGTGTCCACGGCCAACTCGGCGCTGTTCCAGGGGGCGACGCCGGTGCTGTGCGACGTGGATCCGCACGACTTCAACGTGACGCTGGCCGCGCTGGAGGCCCGCCGCACGGCGCGCACGAAGGCGGTGATCCCCGTGCACCTGTTCGGGCTGCCCGTGGCCATGGGGCCGCTGCTCGACTGGGCGGCCAGCCATGGGCTGCACGTGGTGGAGGACGCCGCCTGTGGCCTGGGCGCGGTGCTGGACGGCACCCACGTGGGCCGGTTCGGCGCGTGCGGGGTGTTCAGCTTCCACCCGCGCAAGGCCGTGACCACCGGCGAGGGCGGCATGGTGGTGTGCGAGGACGCCGGCCTGGCCGACACCCTGCGCCAGCTCCGCGCCCACGGTGCCCGGCCGCCCAGCACGCCGGCGTCGCGGCCGATGCCCGAGTTCCTGCGCATCGAGTACGACCTGTTGGGCTTCAACTACCGGCTGACGGATCTGCAGGCCGCGCTGGGGGTGGGGCAGATGCGCAAGGCCGCGCGGATCCAGACCCTGCGCCAGGCCCGCGCCGAGGCGTACACGGCGGCCCTGCAGGGGCTGGACTGGCTGGCGTGCCCGGCCGTGCCCGCGGGCGTCACCCACGGTTGGCAGTCGTACGTGGTGCGCATCCGGCCCGAGGCCTTCCCCGGGCGCGACCTGGACACGCTGATCGCCTGGCGGGACCGGCTGATGCTGGCCCTGGAGGCGGCCGGGGTCTCGACCCGGCCGGGCACCCACGCCGTGAGCGGGTTGGCCCTGTACCGCGAGCGCCTGGGGGTTGACCCCCTGGATTTCCCCGGGGCTCGGGCCGCCGAGGGCCTGTCGCTGGCGCTGCCCCTGTTTCCCACCCTCACCGACGCCGAGCAGGCCCACGTGGTGGAGCAGCTCTCGGTGGTGTTTGGCGCCGTGGGTCCCCCCTGAGGGCAGCGGGTCCGCCCTGAACGCTGGAATTCTTTGTACAGAAAAGGTACTCTCCGGGCCGCTGACCTTGGGGTCGGCGTTTCTGCCCACACAGAGGAGTGCCCATGAATGATGTGATCCCCTCCAACCCGACGTACGACAACGGCATCAGCGCCGAAGAAGAGCAGCGCGTCGTCAAGGCCCTGCACGATGTCATCGAGGTCAACGTGGCCAGCCGCGACGCCCTGAAGGGCCTGGCGGGCGACGTCGAGGACCTGACCATCGCGGCCACCCTGCGCACCATCGCGGGCCAGCGGCAGCGGCAGGCGAACGAGCTGCAGCGCTTTGTCGACTACGAGCGCGGCGACGGCGAGAACCACCTGGAGAACACGCTCGAGGTCCTCGAGCAGGTGGTGGCCGACGACGAGAGCACCCACGCCCGGCTCATCCGTGAGCTGCAGCAGACCGAGGACCGGCTGGCCTCGATCTACCAGGCGGCGGTGCAGACCACGGAGGGGCTGTCCATCAACGGGGTGCTCCAGCGCCACCTGCGCAACACCCAGACCCAGGTGGGTCGCCTGCGGAACCTGGAAGCCCGGTTCTGATCGGCCCGCCGTCCGGCGTGCCCAGATCGGCGCGGATCACTCCGCGCAGGTCCCCCACACTCCCGCCCGCCCGACCACCTGCACGTCGGGCCGGCACCCTGCCCCGACACAGGTGAACACATCCACCAGGTGCTGGACCTGCCCGGTGCTGCTGAGCTGCGTCTCGAACTCGCCCAGCCACAGGCCATCCCAGTACAGCGCGAGCACCGCGTCCGCGGGCCACTCGGCGGGCGGGCCCGGCAGGCCGTTGTCGACGGTGAGGTCGAAGGCCAGCACCCCCAAGGCATAGACCATGAGCCCCGGCGCCGTCGGCACGCCCATGGCCTCGAGGCCCGCGCCGTCCTCGACGATGGACACCCCGCCCGGATCGCCCTCGGGCGAACCCTCGGGCGGCCAATCGCGGGCGTCCCCCGGGCGGGCCGTCCAGGTCGAGCCGCTGCCCCAGCAGGCGCGGTCGCGGGGGGCCATGACCAGATCCAGATCGACGCCGTCGTCGCAGGCCTCGCAGGGGTCGAAGGGCGAGGTCCAGGTGAGCTGCGCGTAGAGCCCCTCGGGTGGGCGCACCCGCACGGCCACCTGGAGGGGCGGGCACAGCGCCGCGCCCCCCTGCCCCACCACCTGCAGGGTGAGCCCGTACGTCCCCGCCCGATCACCGCGGAAGGTGATCTGGGGCGTCTCGACGAAGTCGGGGCGGGCAGCGCCGCCCTCGAAGAACTCGGCGAGCACGGGGCGGGCCCCGGCGGGCCGCTCGGTGATCTGCCAGGTCCAGCGGCGGATGGCGTCGCCGGGAGGGCCGGCGAGCACCAGGGGCGTGAGGGGGGCCACCTCGGCCAGCTCGGGCGTGACGGCGCAGGTGATGGCGGGCCCCTCGTCGGGCGCCGCGTCGGCCAGGGCATCGGGCGCCGCGTCGGGCGGCCGGCCGACGTCGAGCGCGGGCCCGGTGGCATCCACGGGCAGTTCGCCGTCCGTCGCCAGGGCGGCGTCGGGATCGGGGGCCAGCGTGACGGGCTCACAGGCCAGCACCAGCCACGCGAGCAGCGCCAGCGCCGCGAGCCGCCCCCACCCTCCTCGCCATGTGCCCGCCCTGACCATGGCGCGAGGGTGCGCCGCCGGCCGGGGTGGGCGCAACCGGCGGCGGTGGGGCCCGCGGGTGAGGCGCCCAGGTCACATGGGGCGGGGTCGGTCACACCCAGCGGCGCCCCAGGGCCCCGCGACCGGGGATCCGCAGCTCGGCACGGCCCTTGCTGAACCGGGGGCGACCTTGAAGGGGGGAGCTTCATGTCGACGATCCGCGGGCGCCTGACCGCCCTCGCTCTGCTGGCTGGTCTGACCGGCGTGGCCTGTGACGACGCGGTCCTGGACGCCGGGCAAGGCAGCATCCGCGAGGCCAGCGCCGAGGCCAGCGCCGGCGAGCTGATGTACCTGGTGGATCCGGCCGCCGTGCAGGCCCGCTTCGCCGCCGGGCCCGCCCGCTTCGAGCCCACCCGCACCTGGACCACCGTGGATCTGGCCCTGCGCACCCAGGCCCCCGAGGCGCTGACCTGGCGCGCCGAGTTCCCCGATGGCACCGCCACCCCGTGGCAGCCGCTGCCGGCGCTGCAGGGCGACGTGCCCGATGTGGCCGCCGTGCTCACCACCGAGCGACCCGCCCGCGCGCTGGGGCTGCGGGGCCCCGGCAGCCTCGAGTTCGCCCGCATGGAGTTCTTCGCGGAGTACCGGCCCGAGGGGGCCCACCCGGGCCACGACGACGACCCCCACTTCGCCGAGGATCACGAGGACGAGACCGCCACGGTCACCGACGAGTTCGCCGACAAGCGCGCCCGCGCCGGGCGCTGGCAGCCCCCGGCCAACGGCGGCAGCGCCTACGTGCCCTACACCGGCGCGCCCTCGTGGAGTGGGGGCCGCAACTGCACCGGCGGCCTCACCGCCGGCGCCCGGGAGGTGGGCCGCTACCTGGTGGACCACTTCCAGGGGGCCCGCTCGTTCCAGGGCTACGCGTGCCGCCAGATCCGCGGCAGCTCGGGCATGAGCGTGCACGGCACCGGCCGGGCCATCGACGTGTTCGTGCCGCTCAGCGGCGGTGAGGCCGACAACGACCTGGGCGATCCCATCGGCAACTGGCTCATCGAGCACGCCGACGAGATCGGCATCCAGCTCATCATCTGGGACCGCACCATCTGGAGCGGCAGCCGCAGCCCGGGCAGCAAGGCCCGCTACTACAGCGGCGCCCACCCCCACCACGACCACCTGCACATCGAGCTGACCCCCGAGGCCGCCCGGCGCGCCACCCGCTTCTTCGGCGGCAACGTCAGCCCGCCCGCGGGCGGCGGGGGGGCCGGTCCGGCCGCCTGCAACAGCGCCACCCTGGGCCGCAGCATCCCCGACGGCCAGTGCGTGCAGATGGCCTACGAGCGCTGCGGGGGCACCTGCAACTGGGCGCGCTGCACCGACGGGAGCTGGCAGTGCACCGACATCGGCGACTGCGGCGAGCTGCACGGCAACGGCGCCTGCGCGCCGGCCCCCGCGCTCGCCGATCCCGCGCCGGCCGAGCCTGCGCCGCCCGCACCTGCGCCCGCCGGGGCGAGCTGCTACAGCCGCACCCTGGGCCAGGACGTGCCCGACGGGCAGTGCGTGCAGATGGCCTACGACGCCTGCGGCGGCACCTGCCGCTGGGCCCGCTGCGACGACGGCGGCTGGACCTGCACGGCCACCTGCGGCGAGGAGCACCCCCACGCCGCCTGCGCCCCCCAGCCCGCCCCCAGCGGCGATCCGTGCTGGAGCCGCACCCTGGGCCGCAACGTGCCGGACGGCGAGTATGTGCAGATGGCCTACGACGCCTGCGGCGGCGCCTGCCGCTACGCCCGCTGCGACGACGGGAGCTGGAGCTGCGCGCAGCCCGCCGGCGGCGACCCGCGCCACCCCCACGCTCAGTGCCGCTGATCCTGCCCCGGCTCGGCTGAGGCCCCCGCCCTTCTCCCCCGAACGCCGCCTGGGGTAGGGTCCGCGCGACACCCGCCGAGGACCCCCCAATGCGCCGAGCCCTTGCCCTCCTGATCGCCACTGGCCTGTGCGCCGCGGGCCCCGCCCACGCCGAGCCCGAGCCCGAGCCCTACCTGCAGACCTACGGCATGCCCATCGGCCTCACCGTCGGCGGGGCGGGCCTGTTTCTCGCGGCGCAACAGGTGGACGGCGGGCTGCACCCGCTGATCGGTCCGGGCTACACCGCCGATGCCCCGCACGCCGACATCGACCACGACTACACGGCCGGCGAGCAGGTGTCGAAGGAGGCCCTGGCGCTGGGCCTGGGCATCAGCTTCCTGGCCAGCCCCCTGCTCGCCGTGGGCGAGGACGACGCCTGGTGGGTCGCGCACGATGGCGCCCTGGGCTTCGTGGGCACCGTGGTGAGCACCCTGGCCATCACCGAGGTGGCGAAGAACGCCGTGGGGCGGCTGCGGCCCGACTACGCGGGCCGGGTGCGGCACTGCGCCGCCCACCCCACCGCGGGCGCCTGTGAGGACGGCAGCCTGCTGGCGGACGGCCGCAAGAGCTTCCCGTCGGGCCACTCGTCCACGGCCTTTGCGGCGGCCACCTGGCTGTCGCTGCGGCTGGGCGGGCGCTTCATCTGGCGGGACGACAGCCCCACCTACGCCCGCATCGGGGCCGGCGCCGCGGCCGCCGGCCTGCTGGCAGGGGCCAGCTACGTCGCGTGGACCCGGGTGGACGACCACTGGCACAACCCCAGCGACGTGGTGACCGGGGGCGCCATTGGCGTCGGAATGGCCGCCGCCTGGTACTTCTGGCTCTTCGACGGCCAGGGCAAGCCCCGCAGCCGCAAGCGCCGCAGCGAGGGCGCCACCATGAACCTGGCCGTGGCCCCCGGCATGCTCACGGCCGCCGGCACGTTCTGAGCGCGCGCCTCAGATCACCTCCGAGGGCTCGCTGAGGCCCGAGGGATCGTCCAGATCCACCGGCGGCCCCGCCACCACCCGGAAGCCCACCCCGTCGCTGTGCCAGGCCGGCTCCTCGCTGGAGTGCCACCACACCTGCAGCACCTCTTTGCTGCCCAGGAAGTAGCCGCCGCGCAGGGCCCGCCCGCCCGTGTCGGGATCGGGGTCCAGGCACCACTCGTCCACGTTGCCGGCCTGATCGAGCGCGCCGTAGGGGCCCTGGCCCGCCGGGAAGCAACCGACCGGCGTGGTGCCGTCGCGGGCCCGCAGGCGCCACCAGTTGGCGGCGTCGCCCCGCCAGGCGTCGCCCCACGGGTAGCGCCGCGTGGGCGCGGGGTTGCGGCGGCCGTCCGCCAGGGTCTGGCCGCCTCGGGCGGCCTTCTCCCACTCGTCCGTGGTGGGCAGCCGCCACACCAGCCCGTCGCGGCGGGGCTGCTCACGGTTGAGCCACGCGCAGAAGGCGCAGGCCTCGTACCAGTCCACCTCGGTCACCGGGTGGTTGCGGTGCGCGTCGAGCTGCCGCCGGTACTGGGTCAGCCCGCGCTGCGGGGGCGCGCCGGCCCGCCACAGGCTCGGATCGTCGTAGCCCCCGGCATCCATGAAGGCCGCGAACTGCCCCCGAGTGACCGGGAACCGCGCCACCCGGAAGAACGGCAGGTGCCAGGCCTGCAGCGGCGCCTCGTGGGCGCCGCCCGGATCGCCGCGGGTGAAAGGCCCGGCGGGCACCGCCAGCAGGTGCGCGTCGTCCGTCCAGCCCAGCCGCGGATCCCCATAGGCCCCCAGGGCCTCGCCCATCCAGGCGCGGGGCTCCACCCCGCCGGGCTGGGCGGGGTCGCCCAGCAGGGCCACCAGCCGGGGCGCCACCGCCGCCGCCAGCTCGGCCAGATCGGCGATCTGGTAGGCCTTCAGATCCAGCAGCGCCTGGGCCACCACACCGTGCGCCCGGGCCCGGTCCTCGGGGGTCCGGCGCTGATCGGCGGCGTCGGCCAGGTGAGCCACCAGCTTGCGGCCCTGCACCCCGGCGTCCTTGGCTTTGTAGCCCACCGCCAGCAGCACCACCTCGCGCCACCAGGGGTCGTGCAGGCGGGCCGCCAGCACCTGGGCGGCGTCCTCGCGCTCGTCGCACAGGTGCCGGGCGGTCAGGTACTCCTGGAAGGTCAGGTGGCGGAAGCGCCAGGCCCGCTGCCCCTCGGGCACCAGCAGCCCCGAGCGGCCCCCCAGCAGGTCCAGCAGGGCCTCGGCGCCCTCCTGATCGGGGCGCTCGTGATCGGGGAAGGCCTCGCGGATGCGGGCGATGGCGGGGCCCCGCTCCAGGGTCTGCCCGCCCGCCTCGCCCTGCTGGTGGATCTCGTGGGCCAGCCGCTGCAGCAGGCGCACCTTCTTCGCCCGCGACAGCCCCCCCGCCAGGCGGGCGCCGGCCTCCTCCTTGGCGTCGTCCCAGCGCCCGCTCAGGGCCTGCACGCAGTGCTCGTACAGCTCGGCCCGGCGCTCGGGCAGATCCCCCAGGGTGTGGTGGACGATGGCGGTGGCGATGAGCGTGATGGGCGTGCGGGTCAGCGGGTTGTCGGCAATGCGATCCAGCAGGTCGCGGGCCTTGCGCTTCGCGTCGCGGGCGTCGGGGATGAGCGCGCCGTACCACGCCTGCACGAACCGCTCGATCTGATCGGGCTCCAGGGGCTGGACCCGCACCGTCGTCAGCCCCGCCCGCTCGAAGGCGAGCCGCTCGGCCGGGCCCAGGCCCGCCGGCCGGCTGGTGACGCCGTACCAGCACTCATCGAAGCGGTGGACGAAGTCGCGCACACAGCGGGCCGCCCGCTCGCGCTCCAGGGCCACGGGCACCTCGTCCAGGCCGTCCAGGAGCACGGCCACCTCGCCCGCGGCCAGCGCGGGCTCGATCCACCCGTCGCCCCCCGCGTGGTGGGCCAGACTGGCGCGCAGGTAGTCCAGCAGCAGCTCGGCGCCCCCCTGCGCGAAGCGCTCGGGGCGGTGGGTCAGCCAGGCCCAGAATCGGCGCATGGGCACCAGCACCGGCAGGGGGAACGGGTGCTCGAAGCCCAGCGCTTCGGCCACCTCGGGCTTGCCCCGGCAGGCGTCCACCAGCGCCACGGCCACGTGCTGCAGGGTGGTGCTCTTGCCCGTGCCCGGATCGCCCTGCACCAGCACCTTGCGGCCCCGGGCGATGGCCAGCTCCAGGTCCAGGGTCTGCAGCCCGCGCACCACCGCGTCGAAGTCCCGCTCGGGGGCCGCCTGCAGCCGCTGCCACGAGTGGTGGGCCGCCCGGTCGGTGATGGCGCTGTCGGGCACGCCCACCGCCTGCAGCGCCGCGCGCACCTCGGCCAGGATCGGCCCGTCGGCGGTTGCGTCGGGCGGGGTGCTCAGCAGCCGCCGCCGCAGCACATCCACGGTGCGGTGGTCGCTGGGCCCCTGCGCCTGGGGGTGCTGGCTGTGCAGCGACACGTAGATGGACCGCACGCTCACCGCCGCCTGCGCCCGGTCCTTCAGCAGGCCGGTGAGCAGCACGTAGCCCCACTCGTCCTCCACGTGGCGCAGGTAGCCCTCCAGGTCGGGGGGCCGGCGACTGGCCATCGACGGGCTGGCGCTCAGGCGCTCGGCGGTGGGCAGCGCCCGGGGCAGCGCGACGGCCCGGCGGGGTCCCTCGACCCAACGCCCGTCGGGGCCCGGCGTCAGCGGCGTCAGCGCCACGTGATCGGCGTGCAGATCGGCCCAGACCGCCCCGTGGTTCACCCCCGGCGCGCCGATCCAGCGCCCCGCGTCCGGCGCCCCGGGCCCGTGCAGCAGCAGGTCGCAGCCCGCCTCGAAGCGGGGCTGCACGTCGGCCTGCTCGAAGTCGGCCCACAGCGCGGGCGGGTGATGCACCAGGCCCAGCACCAGATCGGGGCGCCCCTCGGCGGTCAGCTCGGTCAGCGCGGCCGCCAGGGGCGCGCGCCCCACCACCAGGTGCCCCACGGCCGCGTCCTCGTGGGCCAGCCAGGCGCTGTTGATGCCCGCCAGGCCCACGCTCACGCCCGCCACCGTCAGCCGGCGGGCCAGGAAGGGGTGATCGGCGTCGGGCAGGCTGTTGAACACCCGCTTGTGGAACTGCAGGAAGGGCTTGAAGCGCCGCAGCGCCACCGCCACGTCCTCGCGCTCGGCGAAGAACTCGGCGGCCGCCTGGGCGTCGGGCACGTTCAGCACGAAGCGCCGGCTCACCCGCCCGCGATCCACGTCGCGGTTGCCCGGCACCGCCACCAGCCGCCCCATGGGGAGCTGGGTGGCCCGCGCCAGCGCGTTCAGCGCCGCCTCGACCTCGGCGTACTCGCCCTCGGCCCCGGTGCGGGCCAGATCGCCCGTCAGCAGCACCAGATCGGGACGCAGGTGGGCCAGCTCGCCCCCGGGCGCCAGCGCCTTCAGCAGGCCGTGGAAGGCCGGCGGGGGGCCGCCGACCCCGACGGCCAACTGGCCCAGGTGCAGCCAGCGCAGCCGCGGCCGGGTGGGCGCCGTCACAGGCCCGCGCTGCGCAGCAGGTGGTCGAAGTCCGCCACCGTGGCCAGGGTGCCCGCCGGCGATCGCGTGAGCTCAGCCTTGATCTGCACCCCGCGGAACAGCTCGCCCACGAACCGCCCGAAGCCGGGCATGTCGGCCAGGAGCTGCCCCTCGTGGCTCAACTCGCCGGCCTGCCCCACCAGCGTGCGCTGCAGCGCGCCCAGCTCCACGTCCGACGCCCGGCGCACGTAATAGCGGAAGCCCCGGTAGCGCTCGGCCCCCGCCACCCACAGCAGCCAGCGGCGCAGCCGCACCGGGTCGTCCACCGCCGCCAGCGCGTCGCGGCGCCGGTCGCTGGCCACCAGCAGATCCAGGCGGTTCAGCACCCGGGTGATCACCCGCGGGTTGGCGAACATGGGCTGGCCCAGCACCTCCAGGGCCGTGAGCAGCCCGTCGCTGCTCGAGGTGCCGAAGGGCGCCGTCAGCCGGTCCAGATCCGAACCCATCTGGTTGACCACGAACTGCTTCAGATCCCCGTGCTCGACGGGCGGCACCTCCAGCGCCAGGTCGAAGATCTTCTCCAGGTAGTTCTCGCCCGTGAACCCCGTGCTCCCCGGGTAGCGCTGGCGGATGGCCTCGCCCACGATGTGCCGGTCGACGGCGAACACGAACACGGCGCGGGTGTCGGGCTCGCCGCACATCAGCAGCTTCACCGCCTCGATGAGCTCCACCACGCTGTCGGGCAGGCAGCGATCCAGGTCATCCAGGAACACCACCAGCCGCCCCTGGGGGCTGTCGGCCAGGCACTCGTCCACCAGCGCCTTGAAGCGGCGCCGCACCAGCGCCACGGGATCGCCGCCGCCCGTGCTCTTGGTGAGCTGCTTGAGCTCCTTGCCCACGTCGATGCGGCCCAGCAGCTTGTCCAGATCGCCGCCCAGCAGCGACACGGCGCCCACCCGGATGCCCACCAGCGCGATGAACTTCACCAGCGCCTCGGCCAGGTCCAGCAGCTTGCGCTTGCGCTCTTCGCTGCGGGCCGGGCCGGCGGCCACGGCGTACAGCAACGGCCCCACGATGTCTTTGGTGCGCTCGTACGGCCAGGGATCGAACCACACCGTGTCCTGGGGCCGGGCAGCGAAGGCCGAGTGCATCAGCGTGGTCTTGCCGCTGCCCCAGGGCCCGTACACCGCCACGCACGCCGGCGCCGGCACGCGCGCGATGGCCTGCTCCAGCGTCTCGAGCGCGGCCCCCTGTCCCAACAGATCGTGGGCGCGGTCGATGACCACCTTCTCGCCCTTCAGCAGCGGCCGCATGCGCACGCTCCCCCTCTGGCCGGTGTGTGACGGTGGTGTAGCGCGCCGTGCCTCGGGCTGCCAGCCGTTCGGCTTGCCGGGGCGGCTTGAGCGCGCTAAGTACCGTTGATTCTTGGTCGTCAACCGATGAGGGGAAGGGAGACTTCCGGTGGGTTACCGCTCCGTCGCCGACATGTTCATCAGCCGGGTGCAGAACACCCCGAACGCTGAGGCCTTCAGCTACCCGGACGCCAGCGAGCAGTGGCAGAAGACCACCTGGACGCAGGTGGGGGAGCGGGTGCGCAAGATCGCCAGCGGCCTGCGGGCGCTGGGCCTCGAAGACGAGGCCCGCGTGGCCATCGTCAGCGGCACCCGGGTGGAGTGGCTCTACGCCGATCTCGGCATCATGTGTGCCGGCGGCGCCTGCACCACCATCTACCCCAACAGCACCCCGTCGGAGGTCCAGTACATCCTCGAGGACTCGGGCTCGGTGCTCTGCTTCGCCGCCGATGACGGCCAGGTGGCCAAGCTCCTGTCGCAGAAGGACCAGCTCCCCGAGCTGAAGCACATCATCACCTTCGACGGGAAGGCGAGCGGCGACGGCTTCGTGATGACCCTGGCCGATCTGGAGGCCAAGGGCGCCGAGTACGACAAGGCCACGCCCGACCAGTACAAGGCGGTCATCGACCGGATCACCCCCGATCGGCTGGCCACCCTGATCTACACCTCGGGCACCACCGGCAAGCCCAAGGGCGTCGAGCTGCTGCACGACTGCTGGCTCTACACCGGCGAGGCCCTCGAGGAGATGAACATCCTCGGGCCCTCCGACAAGCAGTACCTGTGGCTGCCCCTGTCCCACAGCTTCGGCAAGGTGCTCGAGACCATCGCCGTGCACCTGGGCGTGCCCACGGCCGTCGACGGCCGCATCCCGAAGATCATCGAGAACCTGGCGGTGGTGCAGCCCACCTTCATGGCGGCGGCGCCCCGGATCTTCGAGAAGGTCTACAACAAGGTCATCGCCGGCGCGAAGGAGGCCGGCGGCCTGAAGTTCAAGATCTTCAAGTGGTCCATGGGCATCGGCAAGGAGGTCAGCAAGATCAAGCAGGCGGGCAAGGAGCCCACCGGCCTGCTGGCCATGAAGTACGGCCTGGCCACCAAGCTCGTGTTCTCGAAGCTGCAGGCCCGCTTCGGCGGCCGCATCCGCTTCTTCATCTCGGGCTCGGCGCCGCTCAACCGCGACATCGCCGAGTTCTTCCACGCCGCCGGCCTGCTGATCCTCGAGGGCTACGGCCTCACCGAGTCCAGCGCCGCCAGCTTCGTCAACCCGCCCACCGCCAACAAGTTCGGCACCGTCGGCCCCATCCTGGCGGGCGGCGAGGTGCGCATCGACGACGAGACGGGCGAGATCCAGTTCAAGAGCCGCGGCGTCATGCGCGGCTACTACAACCTGCCCGAGGTCACCGCCGAGACCCTGAAGGACGGCTGGCTGTGCACCGGCGACAAGGGCGAGCTGGACGCCGACGGCTACCTGCGGATCACCGACCGCATCAAGAACCTGATCAAGACCTCGGGCGGCAAGTACGTGGCCCCCGCGGCCATCGAGGGCGCCTTCAAGGCCATCTGCCCGCTGGTCAGCCAGATCCTGGTGCACGGCAACCGCCGCAACTTCTGCAGCGCGCTCATCACCATGGACGAGGAGTCCATCGTGGCGTGGGCGAAGGACAACGACCTGGGCGACCTGAGCTACGCCGATCTGAGCAAGCACGAGAAGGTCATCGGCGAGTTCCAGAAGGCCTTCGACCAGCTCAACGGCACGCTGGCGCGGTTCGAGACCATCAAGAAGTTCCACATCCTGCCCAAGGACTGGACCGTGGAGGACGGCGAGCTGACCGCCTCGCTGAAGGTGAAGCGCAAGGTGGTCGAGCAGAAGCACATGGACATCCTCGACGGCTTCTACACCGACGCCTTCGCCCAGATGTGATCCCCCCGGGGCGGCGCGGCTTTACTCGCCCGCCCCTTCCCACTATGGTCCGCGCCGCGCGCTGCCTGCGTTTGAGGCGGCGCACCCCATGGCAGGACCCTCCTTTTGAGTCAGACCCAATCCGCAACGGCCCCCGGCACCTTCGCCGCGCTGGGCCTCGCCGAGCCTCTGCTGCGCGCGGTCGCCGCTGAGGGCTACACCACGCCCACCCCCATCCAGCTCCAGGCGATCCCCGCCCTGCTGGCCGGCCGTGACATGGTCGGGGTGGCGCAGACCGGCACCGGCAAGACCGCGGCGTTCTCGCTGCCCGTGCTCCACCACCTCATCCGGCAAGGCATCCCCAAGGGCCGCCGGCACATCCGGGCGCTCATCCTGAGCCCCACCCGCGAGCTCGCGGCCCAGATCCAGGAGCGCTTCGACGCCTACTCGAAGCACGTGGATCTGCGCAGCATGGTGATCTTCGGCGGCGTGAAGCAGGGCGCCCAGGTCAAGAGCCTGCACGGCGGCGTGGACATCCTGGTGGCCACCCCCGGCCGTTTGCTCGACCTGCACGGTCAGGGGCACCTGGACCTGTCCCGGGTCGAGTACTTCGTGCTCGACGAGGCCGACCGCATGCTCGACATGGGCTTCATCCACGACATCCGCAAGGTGCTCGCGGTGTTGCCCCCCGAGCGGCAGAACCTGCTGTTCTCGGCCACCATGCCGTCGGCCATCGTCAAGCTGGCCCGGGGCTTCATCCACGACCCGGTGCGCGTCGAGGTCACCCCCCAGGCCACCACGGTGGAGCGCATCGAGCAGTCGGTGTGGTTCTGCCAGAAGAACGACAAGCGCGCGCTGCTGGCGGCCCTGCTGCGGGACGACGAGATCGACCGGGCGCTGGTGTTCACCCGCACCAAGCACGGGGCCAACCGGCTGACCAAGCAGATGGTGCAGGACGGCTTCAGCGCCGCGGCCATCCACGGCAACAAGAGCCAGAACGCCCGCGTGCGCGCGCTGGACGGCTTCAAGGACGGCAGCGTCAAGGTGCTGATCGCCACCGACGTGGCCGCCCGCGGCATCGACGTGGAGGGCGTGAGCCACGTCTTCAACTACGAGCTGCCGAACATCGCCGAGAGCTACGTGCACCGCATCGGCCGCACGGGCCGGGCGGGCCGCGACGGGATCGCCATCGCCCTGTGCGACGACACCGAGGGCGAGTACCTGCTCGACATCGAGAAGCTCACCGGCGAGCCCATCGAGCGGGTGATGGACCACCCCTGGCACTTCCCCGGCGCCGTGCCCACCGCCCGCAAGCCCACGCCCCACCAAGGCGGCAAGGGCGCGCACCATGGGCGCAGCAAGCCGCCGGTGGAGGCGCCGCGGGGCCGGTCCACGCCGCCCGAGCGGCCCGCCCAGGCGCCCCAGGCCGCACCCTCGGCCGAGGGCGACGGCGAGGCGCCGAAGCGGCGCCGCCGGCGTCGTCGGGGCGGCGGTGGCGGTGGGGGCGAGGGCGCTGCCCAGGCGCCCGCCCAGGCGCCGCGGAGCCCCGCCCCCAGGGTCAGCGCCCGGGGAGCCAGGGCCAGGGCGGCCAGGGCGGTCAGGGCGGTCAGGGCGGTCCGGCCCAGGGCGGTGAGGGCCAGGCCCGGCGCCGTCGGCGCCGCCGCCGCTCCGGCGGCGCCGGGGGCGGCGCACCGGCGGGCGAGTAGCCTGTTCGGGCGCCGCCTGCCATCATCGGCGGCGTGCGCCCACTCATCCCCTTCATCCTGCTGGCCGGTGGCTGCTCGCCCACCCTCGAGCTGACCGCGCCCCCCGACGCCTCCGCCGGCGACGCCCGCGCGGATGCACCAGACGGGGGCATGGACGGCGGCCCCTCGGACTGGTCCCCCCCAGACGGCTGGATCCTGCCCGATGCCCAGCACCTCGCGGATCTGGCGGCACCGGTCGACCACGGCCGGCCTGCCGACGCGGCCCTCGACGCCCACCTGCCCGACGCCGCCCTCCCGCCCGACGCCGGCGTCATGTCGCCCCTGGAAGAAGGCCCCGCCACCCCGGGCGAACACCAGGGCACAGTGTGGGCCGCCGAGGGCCTGACGCTGGCGCCGGGCGTGGACGCCGGCGAGTTCGTCAGCGCCCCACGGCCCACTCCGCCCGACCAGGGCTGGGCGCGCCTGCGCTGGGCGCCCGCCGTGCCCTATGGCCACGCGCTGGCGAACGCCGGGGCGCCGCTGGTGGACTTTCCCGAAGGCCAGGTGTCACAGGCCGGCCTGCGGCTGCTGCTCCACCTGGACGATCCCGACGTGTGGGACGCCGGCCCGCTGGACCTGCCGGTGCAGGTCGTGGGCGGGCACGAGGTGGCGGGCCTGTTCCGCGACGCCTGGCATCTGCCCGGCACCGACCGGATCACCGTGCCGGCCGAGGCGGTGCGCTTCGGCGCGCAGGACTTCACCTGGGCCACCTTCGCGAAGATCACCCCCTGCGCGGGCCGCAACGGGGTGCTGCTGGGGGGCGAAGGCGTCGCTCGCCTGCCCGCCCACGCCTGGCTCGGCTGCCAGGCCGATGACCCCTGCCCCGGCCCGGGCCTGGGCGGCACCTTCCGCCCCCGCCTGGGCTCGTCAGCGGACGAGTGCGCCGGCGCCCTGCCCGACGACGATCGCTGGCACCACCTGGCGGTGATCAAGCAGGCGAACCGCCTGCGCTTCTTCATGGACGGGGCGCTCGCCCACGAGGCCAACCCCGACCTGAGCGGTGACTTCAACCTGGACGGGTTCTTCCAGATCGGCGCCTTCGACGGGGGCTACCCGCTGACGGCCTCGGTGGAGGAGCTGGCGATCTGGGCCCGCGCCCTGAGCCCGGGCGAGATCGCGGCCCTGTCGGCGCGGGGCCTGGGGCGCGCCGAGCTGTGGGCCCGCGGCTGCCCCTCCACCGACGACTGCGGCGACCAGCCCTTCGCGCGGCTGGCGGAGCAGCCCGGCGGCCCCGGCTTCTGGATGGACGCCCTGCCCCGGCTCTACCCCGCGGTGCAGTTCAAGGTGGTGCTGCGCCGCGAGTCGGGCCCGCCACCGGTGGTCCGGCGGATCATCCTCGAGGCGGACTGAGCCCCGCGGCCGCCCGGATCAGGGCGCGGGGGGGCACTCGGCGCCCACCAGGGGGTCGCCGTCATCGCAGTCGGCCCCGCAGCCCATGATCCCGTCGCCGTCGGCGTCGGTGGCCGGATCACACGGGGTCTCGCAGACGAAGGCCAGCGGGCGATCGCACCACAGGTCGTTCCAGCCGTTGGGGTAGGCCTGCGTGCAGTCCTCCCCGGTCTGGAAGTCGTTGGGCTCGTTGGGCCGCCAGGGCGCCCACACCGGATCCGTGCCGTCGAGCCAGACGAAGTGCCCCTCCTCGGCGTGGTCCCCCAGGCCGATCCACACCGGGTTCGCCCGGGCGAAGGCGATGCCCAGCACGTCGTCGTGCTCCTGCCGGTTGTTCAGCACCACCAGATCCTGGCCCAACGCCTGACACTCGGCCCGGGCCTGCGCCCAGTCGCGCCCCGAGCGGCACACCCGGTAGGTGCGGCCCCGGGTCTCGAAGATCTCGCACTGCGGGCAGCGATCGCCGTCGTCCACCTCGTCGTCGCAGTCCTCGTCCACCGCGTTGCCGCAGAGCTCCTGTGCGCCGGGGAAGGCGGTGGGGTCCTCGGGGGCGCAGTCCCCCGCGCAGGCGGTCACGCCGTCGCCGTCGGGGTCGGGATCGCCCAGGCAGACGTCCTCGCAGACGGTGCCCCGGCGCTCGTCGCAGGCGCGATCCTGCCAGGCCCCGGCGTCGCCCTGACTCATCACCACGCAGGCCTCGTCGGCGCCGCCGTTGGGCTGTCCGTTCAGCCAGCGGGTCAGCCCGGGCCGCGTGCCGTCCACCCAGCGGAAGTCGCCGTCCACGGCGCCGTCCGTCAGACCGATCCAGTAGGGCTGCCCGCGGCGCCGCTGGGCCTCGCCGTGGATCCAGCGGGCCTCCTCGTCGGTGTCCAGGATGAGCACCTGCGAGTTCTCGGCGAGGCAGCGGGCCTGGGCCTCCTCCCAGGTGCGCGGCGTGGGGCAGACCAGGTAGCGGTGGGCGCCCCGCAGCACGGGCTGGCAGTCCGGGCAGTCGGGGTGGTCGTCCGCGAAGCCGCTGCAGTCCTGGTCCACGCCGTCTCCGCAGACGTCCAGGGCGCCGGGGAAGCGGCTGGGATCCTGGTCGTCGCAGTCCACCAGGCAGCTCGCCCCGTCATCGTCGGCGTCCTGATCCTCGGCCAGCACGCAGTCGATCAGGGGCTGCAGGCTGGCGCCCCGGTTGCGCAGGAAGGTCTGGGTGCGCGTGACCTCGCTGTCCATCTGCTCGGGGGAGTGCTCCCGGCGCGGATCCGCCTCGAAGTGGGGCCGCAACCAGGCACCCAGGGCCCCCACCTGCGCCTCCAACTCCAGGGCCCCCACCAGGATGGCCACCTCGACCAGGGCCTGATCCCACAGGGCGCGGCAGTCCGCGTCGGCCAGGCACACGTCCTTCAGGCGGCCGCGGCCCTCGTAAAAGGTCATGTTGCGCACGAAGGTCTGGTCGGTGCCCCAGGGCATCAGGCTCAGCCGCTCGTCGCCGTCGAAGTGCAGGTAGTAGTTGTTGCGGGTGGGCGCGTAGCCGTCCCAGTGGGCGATCCACAGCTCGGTGGCCATCATGTTGACCACCTGCGGCCAGTGGATCAGGTCCAGCGTGGCCTCGAAGGCCTCGTCCAGCGGCGTCTCGTCCAGCAGGTCCACCAGCCGCCAGAGCTGCCCACGGTCCAGATCGCCCTGATCCTTGTCCAGATCGGGCACGTGCTGGGCGAACAGGTCCTG
Organism: Myxococcales bacterium; assembly: GCA_020633555.1. GTDB lineage: Bacteria > Myxococcota_A > Bradymonadia > UBA7976 > UBA1532 > JACKDL01. The sequence continues at coordinate 57,282 of JACKDL010000008.1, forward strand.
ACCGTAGGCGCCCTCGTACATGTGGGTGGTGCTGGGGAACCAGCGGTCCAAGGCCGGGCCGTCGATGATCTCGAGCAGCAGATACAGCCCGAAGTCTTCGCCGTTGAAGGTCACCCGGGCGTAGCTCACCCGCGGCGAGGCTACGCCCATGGCGCGGAACAAGGCGTAGGCGGCGAACTCATGGGTCTTGGAGCGGTCCTGCACCATGTTGTTGACCGCCAGCTTCTCGATGCCCAGGAAGCGGCCGCCGTTCAGGCCGAAGTCGAAGTTGAGCTTGAAGCCCGACTTGCGGTCCAGCGGCCGGAAGCTGCCGATGCGCCCCTTCAGCCGCACCCCGGCGGGCAGCGGCTCGCCGCCGTCGATGGTCACCAGGCCGCCCACGTACTGGCGCGGATCCGCGTCCAGGCGCGTGCGCCCCGCGGCGCCCACCTCGATGGCAAGGGTGTGCATCACCAAGGGATCGAAGAACGCGTCGGTGGGATCCACGTGGCGGACGTTGGGCTCGCCGCGGGTGGGCGCGGTGACGGCCCAGTCCCCCAGCCCGTCGGGCAGCCGGCCCCAGGTGGTGTCGTCCAGCAGCGCCGGCACCTCCACCCCGTCGGCCTCGGCGCCCTGGGGGTCCAGCAGCACGACGCGCTCGCCGCCGCAGCCGATGCCGAACTCGAAGCCCTCGCCGCCGTCGGCCTGCCGCACGGACGCGAAGGCGCCCGGGGCCAGCGCGCCGGCCAGCGGGTAGGCCCGCTCGGGCCGCGCCGGATCGTCCGTCACCGCCCAGCCCGCCAGATCCACCGGGGCCTCGGTGGGGTTGTACAGCTCGATCCAATCGCGGCCCTGGCAGTCGACCTCGTTGAGCACGGGTCGGCCGAGCTGCACGGGCCGGTTGGGCGCCCCGGGGGTGGGCGCCGTGGCCTGCCACGGGCCGTCGCGATCGGGCAGGCGCCCCCAGCTCCCCACGGCGGGCAGGCCGCGCACGTCCACCTCGGCCCGCGGGACACCGGCGGGATCGCCCAGGTAGACGAAGCCGCTGTCGCACCAGCCGGGCAGGGTCGCCTGGACGTCCACGGTGACGAAGCCGCCCGCGGGCAGCGCCAACCCGGTGAGATCCACCCGCCGGTCGGGCGCCACCGCGCGATCGCTCAGCCACCAGCCCTCCAGCACGCCGCCGCGGCCGTCCACCGTCGCCAGCTCGGCCCACCCCTCGGCGCAGTGCAGCTCGTTGAGCACCGGCACCAGGGGCGGCGGCGCCATGTCGGGGAGGGCCATGTCGGGGATGGCCATATCGGGGATGGCCAGGTCGGGGATGGCCTGGTCGGGGATGGCCTGGTCGGGGATGGCCTGGTCGGGGAGGGCCTGGTCGGGGAGGGCCTGGTCGGGCGCCGCCAGATCAGGGACGGCCTGATCGGGGATCGCCAGGTCCAGCTCGGCCATGTCGGGGAGCCCCTGGTCCGCCTCGGCCATGTCGAGCGGGGCGAGATCGGGCGCAGCCAGGTCCTGCGCGGCGGCGTCCCGCGCCGTCATGTCCCGCAGGGCCAGATCGGGGACGGCCCGGTCAGGCAGCGCCCCCCGGTCCAGGCCACCGTCCAGCGTGGCCCCATCGGCCGGGATCGCCCCGTCGACCGCGGGGCCCCCATCGTCGCAGCCCCACAGGCCGGTCAGGCCCAACACCCAGATCCAGCGGCGCATCGCCCCTCCCCGGTTTGGCATGGCACCTGACTGTCACACGAAGCCCGCGGTCCCGTCGACCGATGCCACATCGGCCGTGGTCCCCTCCCCCGTGGGCGACTACACTCCGCGCCATGCGTACCCTCCTCACCGCCCTTCTGGGGCTGCAGCTCGCGGCCGCCGCCGGGATCGGCTGGCTGATCGTCGACCGGCAGGGCGCCGCGCAGGCCACCGCCGCCCAGGTCGCTCGCGCCGACGCCCACGCCCAGGCCGCGCAGGCCCACGAGGCCGCCCACCGCTTCGTCGAGGCCCAGCTCGCCTATGAGCGCGCCACCCGCCTGGCGGGCCACCTGCCCCAGGCCGAGGGCTGGCTCGACGGCGCCCGCCGCTGCCTGGCCCTGGCCACCGTGCAGCGCCCAGACGCCCCCGGCCCCGCCGAGCAGCGCCCGCTGGCCGGCGTGGCCGCCGCCCTGCGCGCCGCCGGCGACACCGTGGTGGCCGACGCCCTCGACATCGCCCTGCTGCGCGGCCGCGGGCTCATCGGCGGCGCCTTCGAGAAGGCAGAGGCCGCCAAGGCCGCTCAGGACCGGCCCCACGGGGTGTGGATCCGCTGGCAGCATGCCACCCTGCTCATGCACGCCGACCGCTTCGCCGAGGCCATCGAGCAGCTCGAGAAGGTGGTGCAGGCGGCGCCCGAGTTCGCCGACGGCTTCCACCGGCTGGGGCTGGCCTATCTGGGGGCCGAGCGCCCCGAGGCGGGTATCTCGGCGCTGCAGCGGGCCCTGGCCAAGGGCGCCGGCCCCGAGGCCTCGCGGGACCTGGCCCGGGCCTTCCTGGGGCGGCAGATGTGGGCCGAGGCCACCACCCACCTCGAGACGGTGCTGCGGGGCGATCCCGGCGACGCCGAGGCCCTGCGGCTGTTGGGCGCGGCCCACTACCAGCTCAAGCGCTACCGCCTGGCCGCAGACACCTACCGCAAGGCGTGGCGGCTGGAGCCCCAGCCCCGCACCTTGATCAGCGCGGTGATCGCCCTGCAGGGGGCCCAGGCGTGGGCCGAGGCCCTGGCCATCATCGAGGAGATCCGGCCGCAGGCCGAGCGGCTGCCCGAGATCGCCTTCCACGAGGCGGTGCTCAAGGAGCGGCTGAGCCGCCCGGCCGACGCGAAGGCTGCCTACCAGGGCTACCTGGCCCTGGCCGCGGGCCACCCCGACGAGGCGAAGCGAGTGGCGACGGCCCAGAAGCGCCTGGTGGAGCTGGCGCTGGACAAGTGAACGCGCCCTCCGCGGCCGCCACCGCGGCCGCGGGCGCCCCGTCTTGGCGGGACTGGGCGAGCTCGGCGCACACTTCGCTGCGCGGTCGCCCGGCCTGCCCCCAGCGCACCGCCCGGTCGTAGCGCAGCGCCCCGAAGGCCGGATCCGCCGCCACCGCCCGGTCGTAGAGCGCCAGCGCCTGCACCGGCTCGGCCGCCGCCAGCGCCCGCCGGGCCCAGGCCTCGGCAGAATGGCGCCGCGCGGCCCCCCGCCACCGGTCCAGCGGCAGCCCGGCGGGCGCCGCGTCCAACGGCCAGGCCAGCACCGTCGGGTGATCCGGGCCCCAGATGCCCTCCAGCGCGGCCCACGTCAGCGCCATTTGCCTGCTGCCGGGATCCAGGGCCTGCACCCCCTGCCCGTCGTAGCCGGTGATCACCAGGGCGTGCCGGCCGGCCCCCCGGCGCACGCTCACCACGGCCGGCGCGCCTGCGGCCACGGCCGCCATCAGGTCGGCCCGCGAGCCCTGGAACGGCAGCACCTCCACCGTGGGCGCCAGGTGCTCACGCAGATCCACCCAGGCGATGCCCTCAGCGGCCACCGGCAGCGCCCGCACCAGCGGCAAGAGGCGGAGACTGGCGCCCCGGGCGTTGGCGGCCATGGCCACCGCCGCGGCGCTGCACCAGGGCGCCCGGCCCTGGGCCACGAACTCGACCGGAACGCTCGCCGTGGGCGGCGCCAGCCACAGGGCCAGCGCCCACGTCAGGGCCGCGTTCACCCCGGATCGCAGGCGTCGCCCACGCCGTCGCCGTCCGTGTCGGCCTGGTCGGGGTTCTGCACGTCGGGGCAGTTGTCGTTGAAGTTGATGATCCCGTCGTCATCGGGATCGGCCCCGGGATCGCACACATCACCCACGCCGCTCAGGTCCTCGTCGGCCTGATCGGGGTTGGGCACCAGCGGGCAGTTGTCCTGCCCGTCGGGCACCCCGTCGCCGTCCTGGTCGCCGCTGCAGGCGTCGCCCACCCCGTCGCCGTTGCTGTCGGTCTGGTCGGCGTTGGGGATCCGCGGGCAGTTGTCGGCCCCATCGAGCACCCCGTCCTGGTCGGCGTCACCCTGGCCGCTGCAGGCGTCGCCCACCCCGTCGCCGTCGCGGTCCGCCTGGTCGGGGTTGGGCACCATGGGGCAGTTGTCCTGCCCGTCGAGCACCCCGTCGCCGTCCAGATCGGGGCCGCCGCCCTCGCAGGCGTCGCCCTCGCCGTCGCGATCGGCGTCGGCCTGATCGGGGTTGGCGATGCCGCGGCAGTTGTCACACAGGTCACCGACGCCGTCGCCGTCCAGGTCGAACTGGGCCGGGTTGACCACCTGCGGGCAGTTGTCGCGGGCGTCGGGCACCAGATCGCCGTCGGCGTCGTCCTGGGGCGGATCCACCGGGTTGTCGGGGTCGCACGCGTCGCCGATGCCGTCGCCGTCGGCGTCCGCCTGGTCGGGGTTGGGCTCGAACAGGCAGTTGTCGGTCATGTCGGGCGCGCCGTCGCCGTCCACGTCGCCCGCGTTCTGCTCGCAGGCGTCCCCCACCCCATCGCCGTCCAGGTCGCTCTGCTGCGGATTCTGCACCCGGGGGCAGTTGTCCTGGGCGTCGGGCACCCCGTCGCCGTCCAGATCCTGGCCCGGATCCACCGCCTCGCAGGCGTCGCCCACCCCGTCGCCGTCGCGGTCGCCCTGGGCCGGGTTGCGCACGTCGGGGCAGTTGTCCTGGGCGTCGGGCACCCCGTCGCGGTCGCGATCGGCGGGCCCCACGGGCACGCAGGCGTCGCCCACCCCGTCCTGATCGGCGTCGGCCTGATCGGCGTTGGGCACGTTGGGGCAGTTGTCGTTGGGATCGGGCACCCCGTCGCCGTCGCTGTCGGGCACGGCGCAGGCGTCACCCACCCCGTCGCCGTCGCCGTCCGCCTGATCGGGGTTGGGGATCGCCGGGCAGTTGTCGGCGCCGTCCAGCACGCCGTCGCCGTCGGTGTCCATGGGCGCCGCGGTGCAGGCGTCGCCCACCCCGTCGCCGTTGCCGTCGGCCTGCTCGGGGTTGGCCGCTGCCGGGCAGTTGTCGCAGGCGTCGGGCACCCCGTCGCCGTCGCTGTCCGAGGTGTCGGCGCCGTCGGCGCACCGATCGCAGTCGTCGCCCACCCCGTCCCCGTCGCCGTCGCGCTGCGCGGCGTTGGGCACCTGGGGGCAGTTGTCGCTGCCGTCGGGCACGCCGTCGCCGTCGCCGTCCGGCGGGGGCTCGGCGTCGGGCCCCAGATCGGGGGCCGCCAGATCCTCGGCGGGGGCCATGTCGGCGGGCGCGCCGCCGGCTCCGCCTGCGCCCTGATCAGCACCGCCCGCGCCGCCCGCGCCGCCCGCGCCCAGGTCCAGGGGCGGTGCCCCGCCCGATCCGCCGGCCCCGCCGGCCCCGCCGCCGGCGCCACCCGCGCCGCCGCCCGCCCCACCGGGCTCACCGCCACCGTCGTCACACCCGAAGCCCGCCAGGGCCGCGCAGACGACCCCGATCACCGCCCACCGCATCAGAAGCGCCTCACGTACAGACTGGGCACGCTGCAGCCGTTGCTGCCCACCCAGTACAGCGTGCCGTCCACCCAGTGGTAGTACTGGTGGTACCACTGGTTCCCGGCGTTGCAGCCGTTGTCGGTGCCCGACTGGGTGCCCCACAGCCAGATGGCGCCGCCCATGTTGAAGTAGTTGCCGCCCTCCCAGGGGAAGCGGTCGCCGATCAGGTAGTCGTGCTTGCCGATCACCCGGGTGCCGCCGTTCCAGCCCGTGAAGGTCACCGGCAGGATGCTGCTGGTGTTGTAGGTGACGCCGAACTCGAACTCGGTGTGCGGGTACTGCGCCGCGACCCCCCAGTAGTCGTTCAGGTTGCCGATGTGCACCCAGGGGTTGGCCCCCAGGCCCGCGTGGGTGTGCAGCCCATCGGCGTTGCCGCCGCCCACCAGGGTGGCGAGTTGGGCCGCGCTGAGCTGCTGGCCCGCCGCCGCACCCAGGCGCAGCTCGCCGTTGCGCAGTGCCGAGGTGCCCACCTGCACCTGGCCCGCGGCGATGATGTTCGACCCGCTCACGATGTCGCCATCGGCGCGGATCTGGCCCTCGATGTTCATCGAGCCGTTGGGCGTGGCCGCCATGCGCGCCGCCACGTCCGCGTGGTTGTGCTCCAGCACGATCTTGTCGAAGGTCCAGTGCCCGCTGTTGGGGCACACGCCGCCGCTGCGCTCGCAGGTGAACACCGTGCCGTCGGCGTAGATGGTGGCGCTGCCGAAGTGCAGGTTGCCGCCCACGCGCATGTGGCTCGCGGTGCGGATCTCACCGTCGGCGCGCACCTCGCCCGCCACGCCGATGGACTCGGCCGGCAGCGCGCCCATGCGCCCGGCCACCGCGCCCGCGTCATCTTCCACCACGATCTTGCCGAAGCGCCACTGGCCGCCGCGGGCGCAGGTGCCCAAGGCGCCGCCGTTGGCCTCGCAGGTGTCGGTGGTGCCCACGTCGTAGATCCGCGCGCCGCCCAGCAGCACGTTGCCGTTGACCGTGAGCGTCCCGTTCACCACCGGGTCGTTGTACAGGTAGGTCCGCGAGTCCGCCCGGGTGGGGTAGTTCAGGTACATGTTGTGGTCGGGCGCGCCCACGGTGTTGGTGAGCACCCGCATCTCGGCGTACAGGTCCCACTGGGCCTGGTTGAGCTTGCCGTCGGCGCCGATCACCGGGCGACCGCCAATGGTCAGGCCGCTGCCCGCCAGCCCCTGCGCCGTCAGATCACCGGTGATGTTCACCGAGACCGTGCCGCCGGGCCGGAAGAACAGCACGTTGCCATGGGTCTTGTTGGCGGCCTCGGACGGCCCGGGCTCGTAGAAGCGCAGGTTGCCGTTCTGGTTGTCCACCGCCCAGTCCTGCTTCGTGCCGGCCCCCGCCAGCTCCAGGTGCCCGCCCTCGGCGGCGCCGTCCTGGGCGCTCAGGCGCAGCAGGCGGTTGGTGTCGGGGCTGCCCGCCGGGCCACCGGTGACCTCGGCCACGAGCTGCCCGCCCGCGGTCACGGCCAGGCCGTTGCCCACGGTCACCCGCCCGGTGGTCCCGGTGTCGGAGTCGGCCCGCATGAACTGGTTGGCGCTCAGGCCATCCACCCGGTCGGCGTCGATGTTCGAGCCCGCACCGTCCACCTGCAGCAGCTTGTCGCGCACCTGCGCCGGGGTGTCGGGGCTGCCGTCGCCGCCCGCGGGCCCCGCCGGGCCCTGGGGGCCCTGGGGCCCGGCCGCGCCGGCAGGCCCCACCGCGCCGCGGGGACCCTGCGGACCCTGCAAGCCGGTGGGATCACCCACCCAACGGCCCTGGTCGTCGATGACCAGGTTGCCCTGGATGCGCACGCTGCCGGCGTCCACCTTGCCGCCCGCCACGTCGCGGGCGATGAAGGCGAAGGGCACCGCGGCCAGCGGCACCCGGGGCACCAGCTCCCCGCGGCGATCCACCTCGATGGTCACGAACCGCGCCTGAGCCACCACCGACGGATCCAGGGCCCGCACGCTGCCCAGCAGCACACTGTAGTAGCCGTCGTACAGATCCACGTCGCCGTGGTCCTCGGTCCACAGCGCGACGCCCCCGGCGGCCGCGGCGTAGAACCGGAAGGTCAGATCCACCGGCCCCGCCAGCGGGATCCCCGCGGCGTCATTCAGCAGCCCCTCTTGGTGGATCACCGCCGGGATCTGCGCCGCGGCCGGCGCCACCGCCAACCCGAGGCACACCGCCGCGGCCTTCAGAACGCGCATCATGGACACTCCCCCGTGTCGAACAGGGAGCATCCTACTGAGGGCGCGGCTCGCCGCAAAGCAGCGCCGGATCAGCCCTTGATGGGTGGGGGCGTGCGGCGCAGGCGCGCCACCTCGTCGGGGACCTCGACGGTGATCTGGTCCAGATCGATGTCGCCCAGATCCATGGCCCCCCGGTAGCCCGAGAGTTCTTCGGCGGCGGCCCGCGCCGCGCGGCGCCGCCGCTCCGGGGCCTCGTCATGGGTGGCCACGAGCTGCTGGGTGGCCGCCCGCAGGCGGGCCACCAGATCCATGGTGATGCGATCGAGCAGCTTGTAGGTGAAGGGGCTCTTGGCCTGGAACAGCCGGTCGAACTCGGCGCGGCCCAGCTCCAGCAGCAGCGCCCCCTCCTCCCCGGCCCGGCAGGTGGCGCTGCGGGGCTTGTGGTCGATGAGGGCCAGGTGCCCCACCAGGGCGCCCGCCTTCAGGGTGGCCAGCCGCTCCACCCCCGTCAGCCCCAGCTCCTTGTGCACCTCGATGGTGCCCTGGATGATCACGAAGCAGCTCGCGCCGCGCTCGCCCTCGGTGAACAGCCGCACGCCCGGGCCCAGCTTCACCCGGCGCATGTGCGCCTTCAGGACTTCGATCTCCCGCCGTGTCAGCCCATCGAACAGGGGGATCTGTTCGAGCACCGACGCCGGCCGCCTCACCCGCCGATCCATCCGAACACCTTCTTGAAGAAGCCGCCGCCGTCCTTGGCCGCGTCGGCGGGCGGGGTGTGCGGCGCGGGCGCCAGCAGCTCCCCGATCTGGGCGTTGGTCTCGCGGATGCGACCCGACAGCGTCATGGCCATGGTCCGCATGATCTTGTAGGCCGGCGTGCGCAGGTTGCGCCGCTGGTAGTCGAACTCCTGCTTGTCGATGCGGAAGAGCTGCGTGGGGGTGGAGGCGCGGATGGTGGCGCTGCGGGGGGCACCGTCGAGCAACGACAGCTCGCCGATGACCTGGCCCGGCCCCAGCGTGGCGATGGGCCGCCCCCCGCGGCTGGTGACCTCCACCTCGCCCTCCTGGATGACGTAGGCCGCGTCGCCGGGCTCACCGGCCTTGAACAGCAGCTCGCCCTGGGTGAGCGCAAGGGGCTGCACCGCCCGCAGGAACTCCCCCAGCTCCTCCGCGGTGAGCGAGGCGAACAGCGGGATCTTGCTGAAGAAGTCTTGGAGCGGGTTGCTCATGGGATCAGCTTGCCCCCTCCCCCGGGTGCTGTCGAGGTCGGCGCGGCCCGGGTCAAAGGGCCTCGAGGGTCAGCCGGTACTCCGCCGAGGCGTTCTGGTAGCCGGCCACCTGCACCAGCGCGGGGCCCGCGAACTCGAACTGCTCCTGGTTGGCGATGTTGGCGCTGCCCACCGGCTGCCCGTTCTGCTGCAGGGGCCCCTCGGTGGTCACGTCCCACACGAACACATCCAGATCGCCGCGGGAGTGGGTGAAGTTCAGGGTCAGCCGCCAGGGCCCGTCGATGTCCACCTGGAAGAAGTCCGGCGCGGGGGTGCAGATGCCGCCGTTGAACTCACCCGCGGCAATGGGCGTGGCCTGCTCGGGGGTGTCGTTGGGCTCCCCGGGCTCCTCCTGCGCGGGCCCGCAGTTGGCCGTGAACGGCGGGATGAAGGGCTCGGTCCAGTCGGCCTCGGGATCGCTCACCACCGGCATGATGGGCTGGTTCACGGCGATGATCCGCATGTCGCTGCGACGCACGATCATGGTGGTGGGGTAGCCGCTGATGATGTTGCGGGCGGCGCTGGTGACGAAGTTGCTGCCCGGTGTGCTGCTCTGATCGCCCACCCGCACGATGGTGGAGCCGGCGCCGATGAGGCGGTCCCAGTGCTGCCGGGCGCCGTCGCTGTCTACCGGCGCCGAGTCGGCGTCCTCCAGCTCCACCAGGATGACCTTGCCCCCGGCGGCCTCGATGGCCGCGTTCTCCTGGGACAGCCGCTGGGCCATGGCCGAGCAGGCCCCGCACCAGCCGGTGCCGAACATGAACACGAAGGTGCGCACGCTCTCGTCGCAGTGCAGGGCCCGCATGTCGAAGGGCACCGCCTCGCCGTTGGCGCCGTAGGCGGGCTCGAAGCCGAAGGGGGCCACCACCTCGCCCAGGGCGAAGTGGGCGTCGAACTCCTCGGGGTAGTCGCAGCCGCCCCCGAAGCTCAGCTCGCCGTGCACCTCACCCAGCGTGGCGCGGAAGGTGACCGCCCCGGTGCCGTGCACCGTGGCCAGGCCCTTGCTGCCTGGCTCGTTGGAGATCTCGGCCACCTCGGGCGCCGTGCTGGTCCAGGTGGCCAGGGCGGTGATGTCCCGTGGCTCGCCGCCCTCGTACTCGCCATAGGCGGTGAACTGGCGCGGGACGCCCGGGGTCAGGCGGGCCGACGCCGGCGCGAGCACGATGCCCGTCAGGCCTTCGGCGGCAGCCATCGCCTCGGCCGACGGGCCCATGTCTTCGGGCTCGCCGCCCCCCCCGCCGCCGCCGCCGCCGGTGCAGCCCAGCGCCAGCCCGATCACACTCCACACCGCCCAGGCACGCAGCCCCATGGTCCCCTCCGCGAGTCTTGTGCGCCCAAGGTCCCCGCATCGGCGCGGCCGGTCAAGGCGGCGTGCCCGGCGGTGCGCCCGGAGGCGCCGGATCAGTGGATCAGCTCGTCCACCGCCAGCCGAAAGGGCGCGATGGCGGCCTCGAAGCGGTCCCCCGCCTCGGTCTCCATCTCGTAGCTGCCGTGCATGGTGCCCACGGGCGTCGGCAGCGGGCAGGCGCTGCTGTAGCGGAAACCCTGCCCGGGGCTCAGCCGGGGCTGCTCGCCCACCACCCCCGGGCCGCGCACGTGCTCTACGCGCCCGTCGCCGTCGGTGATCACCCAGTGGCGGCTCCTGAGCTGCACGGTCTCGGCGCCCAGGTTCTCGATGCGCACCTCGTAGGCGAAGAACCAGCGCGGCTCGGCGGGATCGGAGCGCTCGGGCACAAACTGGCTGCGCACGCGCACCCGCACGCCGCGGGTCACGGTGTTCGACATCGGCTCACCCCTCGAAGGCCCCGTGGCGGCCCGCGCCGGCGGCGAACCGCCGCGCGCCGGCCACAGTCTCGGCGGCCAGCGCCCGCTGGCCGTTCTGGAACTCGCGGGCCATGGCCTCGGCCAGGTCCCCGTCGAAGGCCGCCCGCGCGCTCTCCAGGTCGCCGCGCAGGCACACCTGGGGGAACGCAGCGATCAGGCGGCCCAGGGCCTGCGCGGACGCAAGCGCCTGCCCCGGTGGCGCCACCCGATCGGCCAGGCCCATGGCCAGGGCCTCGGCGGCCCCCACCGGGCGCCCGGTGAGGATCAGGTCCAGCGCCCGCCCCAGCCCGATCAGCCGCGGCAGCCGCGCGGTGCCCCCGTCGATGAGCGGCACGCCCCAGCGCCGGCAGAACACGCCCAGCACGGCGTCCTCGGCCACCACGCGCAGATCGCACCACAGGGCCAGCTCGAGCCCTCCGGCCACGGCGTGGCCTTCGACGGCCGCGATGACCGGCTTGGGGCAGACGTAGCGGCTGATGCCCATGGGCCCCGGCCCGTCCGGCGCCAGCCGGTTGGGCTGGCCCGCCGCCACGGCCTTCAGGTCAGCGCCGGCGCAGAAGGTGCCCCCACCGCCCGTGAGCACCGCCACGTGGGCGTCGTCGGCGGCGGCGAAGGCCTCGAAGGCGGCGAGCAGCGCCTCGGCCGTGGGGCGATCCACGGCGTTGCGCACAGTGGGGCGGTCGAGGGTGACGGTCCAGACGGGCCCGTCCCGGGCCACGCGCACCGGCGGCTGGGCCGGTGGGCTCACAGCTTCAGGGGCAGGTTGATCCGCATGGGATCGCCCGCGAAGGCCTTGAACTTCAGGCCCCGCATGGCGCCCTCCAGGCACTTGCCCGCCTCGGATCCCCGCAGGCGCGCGGTGGCCACCTTGGCGAAGGGCACCGTGCCGTCGCGCTGGATGCGCATGGCGATGACCACGGTGCCCTTGGCCTTCTCGTCCTGCTTGGCGCAAGCGTCGAACTTGCCCGTGTTCGACCGGATGACCTCTTGGATGTCGTCGCGGCTGAGCTGCTTGGGCTTGCCCTTGTCGGCGGCGGCCTCGGCGGCGGCGGCCTTCTTGGCCTCGGCCGCCTTCTTGGCCTCCAGGTAGCGCTTCATGCGCTCCTCGCGGGCCTTCTTCCGCGCGGCGATCTCTTCGGGGGTGAGCTGCCGCGGCGTCGGGGCGGCGGCGTCCGGTGGGCCCTCGTCGGGCCGCACGTCGATGAACTCAAAGACCATCGCGTCGGACTCGTCCTCGGCCACCCCCGCGTCCAGCGGGACCTCGGCGTCGGGCGCGGCCTCGGTGGCGGGCGCCGCTTCGGTGGCCGGGGCGGCCTCGGTGACGGGCGCGGCCGCGGTGGCCGGCGCCAGGGTCCCGGCGGTGGCCGCCTGGGTGGACGGCGTCGTCCCCGGCTTCACCTCGCCCCCGTCTCCGCCCAGGAACAGCACGGCCAGCCCGGCCACGGCCAGCAGCCCGCCGATGATGGCGACCAGCTTCCCCTTGCCTGCCGCCGGCGGGGCCGCCGCGGGGGCAGGCGCCGCGAAGGACGGCGACGAGAACTCCTGGGCGAACTCGGGCGGCGCGGCGAGCTCGGGCGGCTTGAAGGGCCCGGGGGGCGGCGTGAAGACCGGCGCCGGTGGCGCCTCCAGGGGCGAGACGGCCGGGGGCGGCGCAGGCTTGGGCGCGGCCGGCTGAGGCCCGCGCGCCTGCGGGGCCGGGGCCGCCGGATCCGACGCCATGTTGGGGGCCTTGGCCGCCAGCTCGTCGAGGTAGCCGGCCCACTGGCCGCCCTGCCCCGCGCCGATCATCACCGTGGCGGCGTCGTCGTCCTCGTCGTCCTCGTCACCCGGCTCGGCGATGGGCCCGCCGTGATCGGCCAGGTCCATCACCACGGCGTTGGTGATCTCGAGGAACTCGTCCACCTGGGTCAGGGGCTTCCACTCGGCCATCCCCTCGCGCCAGATGAACGTGTCGACCGTCACCACCCCTTGGGTGAACAGCTCGCCCAGCTCCTGCATGGACATCGGGCCGAGCTGCTCATCCTGGACCAGGGCGTACCACACGGGCCCCACGCTCCCACGTCACCGACGACCGGACGACCGTACCCCATGCCGCGCGCCGACGAAACTTCGGCCGGCAGGCGGTTGACGCCGGGCGCCTCAGCGCCCGAACCAGGCCCTCAGGATCCCCAGCGCCGGCTTGCCGCGCAGGCCGTAGCCCTTGTCCTGGGGCCCACCCGGCCCGGTCCACGCCCAGACGAACACGCCTGCCAGCGCCGGCTCTTCCCCCCAGGCCGAGACGAAGGCCGCGTAGGCGCGCCGCTGCGCCTCCAGGTCCAGGGCGCCGTCGCCGCCGTAGTGGTAGGGGCGGCGGGCGGCGCCCACCACGCTGGGGTAGCCGATCTCGGTGAACATCAACGGCTTGTCCTTGGGACGCCAGGCCAGGATGCGATCGCGGATGAAGGCCCAGGTGGCGCGCAGCTCGGCCTCGGAGGCGTCGTCGCGGCGGCTCAGCGGGAAGTAGCCGTTGATGCCCACCACATCCAGAGCGGGCCAGAAGCCCACCTCGTGGAAGTGGTCCCAGTTGGCCGAGTAGGTCAGCCGGCCCGGGTATACCGCCCGCACCGCCGCCACCAGGCCGGTCCAGCGCGCCAGATCGCCCTCCAGGCTGCCCAGCTCACTGCCCACGCTGAACAGCTCGGCCCCCACGTCCCGGGCCAGCGCCGCGTAGTGCAGGATGAAGCGCCGATAGGCGGCCCACCAGGCCGCCCGGTCCGCCGGCCGCAGCGTGCCCCGCCAGTCGCCGGGGCCCAGGGTCTCCAGGCGCAGAACCGGAAAGATGAAGACTTTCAGGCCTTTGGCGCGGGCATGCCGGGCCAGCGCGCGGATCTCGCCGTCGTCGGTGCCCCAGCGGTACGGGGCGATGTCGACGCTGCGCACCTCGCGCTGCCCCCACTGCACCACGAGCTGCACCCAGTTGGCGCCGGTGGCGGCGATCTCGTCCACGCGGGCCTGCACCTGGGCGACCGTGCGCTCGCCCTCGAAGTGGGGCGCGAGGGCCACGCCGCGCACCGGGGGCGCGGCCAGCAGCAGGGCGAGCAGCACAGCGTTCACGGGGCGCCTCGTACACGGCCGGTCAGCGGATCGTCAAAGGTTCGTGATGGCAGAACCTCGCGGGGGGTCGCGCGTTCAAACCCGTGCCACCCCCTGCCCCGGAGACGCCCATGCCCCGCCCTTCCGACGCCGATCGCCGCCCCTCGCCCCTGGCCGACGTGCTCGCCGAGGTGGCCGCCGACGCCCGCGCCGAGGCCCGGCGGCTCGCCGCCGCCGAGGCCGAGCGCCAGGCCGCCAGGCCCGCGCCGCCGCCGCGGCCCAGGCCCCGCCCAGGCCGAGGTGGACGCCCGGCTGGAGGCCGAGGCCGCCCGCCGGCGCCTGGCCGCTGAGGCCCTGGCGGCCCGCCAGGCCCCGCCCCAGCCCGCCGCGACCGTCACCCCGGCTCTCACCCCGCGCCCGGCCGCTCTCAGCTCCGTCGCCCTCCCCACCGACCTCACCGCCCCGGGCCGCGGCACCGGCTTCTGGTTCGCCGTGGTGGGCCTGCCGTGCTTGTGCCTGACGGCGATCGCAGGCACCTGGCTGTACACCCAGCACCGGCAGGCCACCGCGCCCACGGCCCGGCCGATCCCCGTGGCGCGGCCCGAGCTGCGGGTGGCCAGCCTGGCCCCGCGGGCGCCGGTGCAGGTCACCCCCGTCAGCGCGCCGGCCACCGCCCCCACGGTCGCCGCCACGGCGCCCACCCGCGCCCCGACGAGCGAGGCCGCCAAGGCCACGCCCCCGTCGCGACCCCGGCCCGCCCGGCCCAAGCCCCGGCCCAAGCCGGCCAAGCCCGCCGGCCCCCCGGGCCTGCAGATCGACTTCGATCTGAGCAAGACCGAGTAGCCCCTGCCCCCGGCGCCGTTGGACGGCTCCCGATCCCGCTGCTACCCTGCCGCGCTTCGCTTCGACCCCCTCGCATTGGAGGTGCCAGATGAGCACGGCGCGCCCCACCCGGGTCCACTTCGTGTCCCTGGGCTGCCCGAAGAACCGCATTGACACCGAGACGATGCTGGCGGGCCTGCCCGGCGAGCGCTTCGAGATCACCCCCGACGCCGACGCGGCGGACGTGGTGGTGGTGAACACCTGCGCCTTCGTGGACTCGGCCAAGCAGGAGAGCGTCGACACCATCCTCGAGTTCTCCGAGCGGCGCACGTCGGGCGATCTGAAGCGCCTGGTGGTCACCGGCTGCCTGGCCCAGCGCTACCCCGAGGAGCTCGCCGCCGAGCTGCCCGAGGTGGATCACTTCGTGGGCACCAACGACCTGGGCGCCGTGCCGGCCATCCTGCAAGGCCGGGCCGCCGACCGCATCACCGTGGGCAGCCCCGACCGCAAGGACTTCGACTGGGAGGCGCCCCGCTACAACTCCATGGCCGGCGGGCACACCGCCTACCTGAAGGTCAGCGAGGGCTGCTCGAACACCTGCGCCTTCTGCATCATCCCGACGCTGCGGGGACCCCAGCGCAGCCGCAACATCGAGTCGGTGGTGGCCGAGGCCCTGCGCCTGTCGGCCCAGGGGGTCAAGGAGCTGAACCTGGTGGCCCAGGACCTCACGGCCTACGGCTACGACCAGACCCCGCGCACCAACCTCACGGCCCTGCTCGAGAACCTGGTGCAGGTGGACGTGAAGTGGATCCGGCTGCTGTACGCCTACCCGCGCAGCTTCCCCAAGGGGCTGGTGGAGATCATGGCCCGCGAGCCGAAGATCGTCCCGTACCTGGACATGCCCCTGCAGCACATCAGCGATCCGGTGCTGAAGGCCATGAAGCGCGGCACCAACGGCGAGACCATCCGCCGCCGGGTGGCCGAGCTGCGCGAGAAGCTGCCCCACGCCGCCCTGCGCACCACTTTCATCAGCGGCTTCCCCGGCGAGACCGAGGACGACCACAAGCGCCTGCTGGAGTTCGTGCAGGAGGCCCGCTTCGAGCGCCTGGGCGTGTTCCCCTTCAGCCGCGAGGAGGGCACCCCCGCCCACGACCTGCCCGACCAGGTGGATCCCGAGGTGGCCCAGCGCCGCGCCGACGAGATCATGTTCGCCCAGCGCGAGATCAGCCGGGCCCACAACGAGGCCCTGCTCGATCGCGAGGTGGAGGTGCTCGTGGAGCGCCCCAGCGAAGAGAGCGACCTGGTGATGGTGGGTCGCACCGCCCAGCAGGCCCCCGAGATCGACGGCGTGACCTACCTGGGCCTGTCGGACGACGTCTACCCGGGCGCCCTGGTGAAGGCCGTGATCACCCAGGTCACCGACTACGACCTGGTGGCCGAGCCCGTCTGAGCGCCGACCCGGCTCAGGGCGGCGCCAGATCCGCCCGCACGTGCAGCCAGGCCGCGTCCTCGGCCTCGACCCGAGCGTCCTGCAGCCCCACGGGGATGGGCAGGGCGTCGGCCCCCACGGCAAAGGTCTGCCCCGCGATCAGCCCAGGCAGCAGGTTGGCGAAGGTGGCCACCCGCTGCTCCAGGGCCGCCTCATCCACGGGCGCCACCGGCGCCTCCGCCGTGTCCGTCCACACCTCGACCGCCAGGTCGGGCTCGAGCTCGATGCCCCCGTCGGCCGCCACCACCACCGTCAGCGCCACGGCCACGTCCAGGTGCAGCGACACCGTGGCCAGCACGCGCCCGTCCACCTCGATGTCCAGCAGCATGTCGCCGATGGCCACCCGCAGCGGGCGGTCGTCGGGCACCACCGTCACCACCGGCGGCAGCAGCGGGCGCGTGCGCAGCACCATCTCGGCGTCGCGGGCCAGGCCCTCGGCCGCCTCGCCCAGGGCCCCGCGGAACAGGCCGAAGCCCACCCCGGCGGGCAGCTCGGCCACGCCGCCGGGCCCGACGGTGAGATCCAGCACCCCGCCCGCCCAGGCCGCGTGCAGCAGCCGCCCCACGAAGCCGTCGCGGGCCCCCACGTCGGCGTGGGCGCCGCCGAACCGGCCCTGCCCCGGTGTGGGCGGCAGGGCGCGGCCGGCCCGCACCACCTGGGGCGCCACCGCGCGGCCCGACAGGCCCAGCGCCAGCCCGGCGGGCGTCACGTCGGCCGCCTGCACCCGCAGCCCCAGATCGATGGTGGTGCCCAGGATGGCCAGGGACTGGTCCAGCGCGCTCGGGTCGAACAGCGCCGGGATCACGAAGTCCGCCAGCGCGTCCTCCAGCAGCCCCTCGGCGGTGCGGCGCACCCGATCGGTGAACCAGTTCTCCGCGAAGTCGGGCACGTTGTTGATGTCGTAGTCGAAGCCCTCCAGGGTCACGTCGCCCCCGTCGAGCTGTACGTCCAGCCCCCCCTCGGCCGTGGGGCGCAGGCGGAGCCGAGCGTCGATGATGGCCCGCCGCGCGGTGGCCGAGCCGCGGATGGTCACGGTGAACACCAGATCCACCTCGGCCCGCACCCGCACCCGGAGCTGCTTCACGATGAGCCGCACCGCCAGGTACCCGTCGCGGGGCACCAGCTCCACCTCGACGCCCTCGTAGGTGAGCGACTCGATCTCCAGCTCGCCCGTGTCGCCCACCAGCTCCGTGAGGTCCAGCCCCTCCACGTAGGCCGCCACCACCTCGCCCAGGGTCGCCAGCCCCTCGGGGCCCACCAGCGCCCGCACCGCATCGTCCACGGGCGCCGCGGGATCGGCGTCGGCCCCGCGCAGCACCGCCCGCACGTCCTGCAGCGCCGTGTCGCCGTCGCGGGCCTCGGTGATGATCCGGGTGAGCCCCTGCGGGCTGGGTAGATCCGTCGAGAAGCGCCCGTCGGGCCCGGGCACAACCACCTGCCCGCCCACGGTGAGCGTGGGGGCCGCGCCGCCGGTCAGCCGGCCCGTCACCGCCACCCGGTCGCCGTCCACCCGGGCGCCGCGGGCGGGGGCGTCGATGACCAGCACCAGCGGATCCGGCGGCGGGGGTGGCGGCGCCATGTCCGGCACCACCCCAGGGGGCGCGGCGTCGGCGGGCGCCAGGCCCGCGTCCGCCTGCGGCGTCTCCTGGCGGTCGCTGCCGGGCGCGGGCACGGGGCCTTCGCGGGTGGGCTTCAGGGTGGCCTCGCCGCAGGCGAGCACCCCCAGGGCGGTGAGGCAGAGCAGGGCTAGGCGTCGCATGCCCGCCAGCTTAGCAAGCGGCAGGCCAGCGTCGAGGGATCTGCGCGGGGCCGGCCCGCGGCCCCCAGCGGCGCACCGCTGGGGTCGCCGGACCCACCCCAGGCGGGGTCAGTTGGCCGCGCTGGCCGTGACCGTGAAGGCGCCGGCAGCCCCGCCCACCCCCTCAACCACCACGTAGTAGCCCCCGGCGGGCAGGTTCACCGCCCCCAGGTTCGCGGTGGGCCCACAGGCCAGCGGCGCCGGCTGGTTCGCCGGGCAGGCGTCCGTGACGAACACGAAGCCGGGCAGCCCCTGGACCGCGAAGCTGAGCACCGTCGCCCCCGCCAGCTCGAGCCGGTAGACCACGTCGCCCGCGCCCCCGTCGTTGGCGGGCATGCAGGCCAGCGCGGCGCTCCCGACCCCGGCCACGATGTTGCCGGCTGCGGCCTGGCCGAGCTGAAGCAGCGGCGCGTTGGCGCAGGCCTCGGCCAGGCACTCGCCGGCCTGGCAGACCTCGCCGGGGAAGCAGCCGGCGTTGTCCACGCACTGCCCGTTGCCCGCGACGCAGGCGTTCGCCTCGCACAGGAAGCCCGGGCCGCAGTCGGCCGCCACCCGGCAGCCGGCCACGCAGGCGCCGTTCAGGCAGATGTCGCCCGGGCCACAGTCCGGGTCGCCCACGCACGCCTGCGGCACCCGACACACCTGCGCGATGCACGCCTCGCCCTCGGGGCAGTCGCCGTCCACCGCGCAGAACTGCTGGTCGAGCACGCACAGGCCGTCCCGGCACAGGTTGCCGGGGAAGCAGTCCAGGTTCTCAGCGCACGGGTTGGCCTCCTGACAGCCGTGGTTGGCCACGTCGCAGGTCTGGTTGCCCGGGCAATCTCCATCGGCCCGGCAGCCGGACACACAGGCCCCCAGCACGCACACCAGGCCCTGATCGCACGCCTGATCGTCCATGCAGAAGAAGGGCTCGGCACACAGGCCCTCCACGCACAGCAGCCCGGCGTCGCAGTCGGCGTCGCCGCCGCAGGGATCGCCCACCCCGTTCAGCACGCAGACGCCCGCCACGCAGCGCTCGGCCGGCGCACAGTCGGCGTTCACCGCGCAGCCCCCGGCCGCCTCCACGCACTGCCCGGCGGCGCACTCGAAGCCGCCGGGGCAGTCGCCGTTGTTCTGGCAGGCCGGCTGGCACAGGGCGTTCAGGCACTGCCGCCCGGGCAGGCAGTCCTCGGGCCCGAAGCAGGCGCCGGCCTCGGCGCAGGCGCCGGCCACGCAGACGGTGTTCCCCGGACAGTCGCCATCCCCGGCGCAGGGCAGATCCACGGCCACGCACTGCCCCTCGCGGCAGGCCTGCCCCTGGGGGCAGTCAGCGTCCACGCCGCAGTCCACCGCCGGCGGCACGCAGCGCCCGCCGCGGCAGACCTCACCGCCGCCGCAGTCGGCGTCCAGCAGGCAGGCGTCCTGGCAGCTCGCCTCGACGCACACCCGGCCCGCCGCGCACTCCTGGTCGACGTTGCAGGGATCGGCCTCGGCGCAGAACCCGAACACGCAGGGCAGGCCCCCGGCGCAGTCGGCGGCGTTCACGCAGGCCGCCGCCCCGGGCGGCCCACACAGGCCGTCCACCCGGCACACCTGGGGCGCCACGCAATCCTGGGGCGCGCAGCGATCCTGGCAGCCGCCGTTCACGCAGATCCGATCCCCCAGGCAGTCGTCGTTGCCCGCACACAGGTTGGGCTCGGCGCACTCGCCGAACAGGCAGGTCTGGCGCCCGGGGCAGTCGGCGTCCACGGCACAGCCCTGGCGCGCCACACACTCCCCGAAGGCGCACACCTGGCCCGCCGGGCAGTCGGCGTCCACGCCGCAGCCCATGCCCACCGGCACCTGGCACTGCCCGTCCACGCAGTCCTGCCCGGGCGGGCAATCCAGGAAGCTCGCGCAGCCCATCATAACCGGCTCGGCGCAGAACCCGTCCTCGCAGATCAGGCCGGCGGGGCAGTCGCCATCGACCGCGCACTGCGCCACCGCCGGATCCTCACAGCGGCCGGCGTCGCACACGAACTCGCCCGCGCAGTCGGCGTCGGCCTCGCAGCCGTCCAGGCACAGGCCGAACTCGCAGATCCGCGCCCCGGCGCAGTCGAGGTCGGCGGCGCAGAAGGCCGGCTCGGCGCAGCGGCCGTCGCTGCAGATCTGGTTGCCTGGGCACTCGGCGTCGGCCATGCAGTTGGGCGCTGGCAGGCAGCGGCCCGTGTCGCAGATCTCGTCCTGCCCGCAGTCCAGATCCTGCCGGCAGGGATCGGTGCAGGCCTCGGCGTCGCAGATGCGGTCGCCGAAGCAGTCCAGATCCCCCCCGCAGATCTCGGGCTCCACGCAGTCGCCGTCGGCGCAGAGCTGGCCGCCCGGGCACTCGATGTCGGCCTCGCAGTTGATGTCCTCGACGCACAGCCCGGCGATGCACTGCCCGTTCAGGCACTCGTCGTCGCCCCGGCACGGGTTGATGCACAGCCCGTCGTCGCACAGCCGCTCGCCGATGCAGTCCTCGTTGCTGCCGCAGAACACGGGCTCCTGGCAGTTGCCGTCGCCGCCGCAGAACTGGTTGCCGGGGCAGTCGTCGTCCACCCGGCAGTCGCCGGGGGGCAGCTCGGGCAGCCGGCAGCGCCCCATGTCGCAGATCTGGCCGCCGCCGCAGTCGCCGTCGGCCATGCAGGCCGCGGTGCAAGCACCGCCGTCGCAGATCCGCCCCGCCAGGCAGTCCACGTCGGCCTCGCAGACCCCGGGCTCGCTGCAGCGGTTCGCCACACAGCTCTGGCGCCCGGGGCAGTCCTGGTCGCCCTGGCACTCGAACATGGGCATCCCGCAGACGTTGCCGGCGGTGCACACCAGCGGCGGCACGCAGTCCACGTCGTCCGCGCAGGGGTCGGGCTGGTCGTTGGGCAGGCAGACGCGGCCGTCGCACAGCAGGCCCTCGGGGCACGCGCCGCCACCGCCGCAGGGGTCGTAGCAGAAGCCCTCGACGCAACCACGCTCTCCCAGGCAGTCCAGATCGCCCTGGCACACCGGCGGCTCGGCGCAGCGCTGGTCAACCACATCGCAGACCTGGTTGCCCGGGCAGTCGGCGTCCCCGCCGCAGCCCACGGCCTCACCGGGCACACACTGGTTCTCCTCGCAGGTCCAGCTCTCGGGGCAGTCCCCGTCGCCCTGGCAGCTCACCACGGCGCAGCGCAGATCCGCGCCACACCGGGTGTTCCCCGGGCAGGCGTCGTTGGCGGGATCACAGCCGTCCTGGCAGCCCTCGTTCTCGCAGATGCGCCCGGTAAAGCAGCCGTCATCCTGGAAGCACGGGCTCGCCTCGATGCACCCCTCCAGGGTGCACACCTGGCTGCCCGGACAAGGCATCTGGTCGCTGCACGCGGCCCGGGGCACGCACTCGCCGCCCTGGCAGGCCTCGTCCGCGGCGCAGTCGTCGTTGGTCTGGCAGCCCCCCGCGCCGCCCTCGCAGCGGCCCTCGGTGCAGGCGCGGCCGCCGCAGTCCAGCTCGCTCACGCAGGCGTCCGCGCACAGGCCCAGGTCGCAGTAGCGATCCCCCAGGCAGTCGGCGTCGCGGGTGCAGGTGTCGGGCTCCGCGCAGCGGGCCGCGGCGTCGCAGATCTGCGCCCCCTCGCAGTCGGCGTTCGTCCGGCAGTCCCCGGCCACCATCGCGGCGCACAGACCGGCCCGGCACACCTCGCCGGCGGCGCAGTTGTCGAAGGTGACACAGGGCGCCCCCTCGTCGACTTCGACCCCGCCGTCGGTGGTGATCCCGCCGCCGCTCCCGCCGCCGCCCCCCTCTGAGCCGCCGTCATCGCACCCGAAGAGGGCCAGCAGCCCCAACAGGATCCACAGCCGCAAAGCCATTCGTTCCACCGAGTTCCCCCCAAGGTCCACACCCCCGGCCGCGGCCGACAGCCAGCGCAGTATCGGTAACGGCCGCGGGCCGCAGCAACCTTGGGCGGACCCATATTGGAAAAATGAACCTGACGCGACCCCATCCACTTGCTATGTTGCGATGACGGAGGTGCCCGCCCCGGGGGGGAAAGGCACGGCCGTCGACCTGAGTCAGGGGGGGTTCGCCGTGAAGAATCGCGCGATGATGATCGTGCTGGCGCTGTGTGCGTGGGCGCTGCCGGCCGTTGCCGACGTGCCGGGCATCGTCCACCAAGAGGGCCTGCTGTACGACGCGCAGGGCTTCCCGCTCGACGGCCCGGTGCAGCTCACCTTCCGGCTCTACGAGGCCGCCGCCGGCGGCGTCGCCGTGTGGGAGGAGACCCACGCCGGCGTCGAGCTCTTCGACGGCTACTACGCCGTGCAGCTCGGGTCGACCATCGCCATCACCCCCGCGATCATCGACCGCGCGCAGCACCTGGGCATCACCGTGGACGGCGGCCAGGAGCTGCAGCCCCGCGTCGAGTTCGCCTCGGTGCCCTTCGCCCTGGTCGCGCGGACGGTCGACCCCCGGACCGACCTGACCGTGAACAGCCTGACCATCGGGGCCCAGGGCGTCATCGACGACCGCGGCCGCTGGATCGGCGATCCCACCGGCCTCATCGGGCCCCGCGGCCCGCAGGGTGCACAGGGCCCGCAGGGCCCGCAGGGTGCGCAGGGTCCCGTCGGGCCCCAGGGCCCCGCCGGCCCCGTCGGCCCCCAGGGGCCGCAGGGCCCCCGCGGCCTCACCGGCGCCGACGGCGCGAACGGCGCGAACGGCGCGGACGGCAGCCCCGACACGCCGGCCGAGGTGCGCGCCAAGCTCGTGCAGGTGGACGGCGCGGGCTCGGGCATCGACGCCGACCTGCTGGACGGGCTGAGCTCGGGGTCCTTCCTCCGCCGCGACCTGGCGGCCACGTCGAAGCCCAACGTCACCAGCCGGCTCCATGTCATGGGCGATCACACCGACCTGGGTCGCACCGGTGAGACCGGCCTGCGCTTCCGCAACGACGGCACCAAGCACGCGGCCATCCGCTTCGACGGCATCCGCACCCTGTTCGTCGAGGACGCCTCGCGCAGCGACGCGGTGCCCGGCGGTGGCTGGTCGGCCGCCAGCGTCACCGACCTCGAGATCCGCAACGGCAGCCTGCGCGTCAACGGCAGCCAGGCCACCACCGGCAACGCCACGGTCGACGGCTTCATCCAGCCCAGCGCCGGCAACGGCAACAACGGCATCATCTTCCCTGCCAACCCCGGCGGCGGCTCCGGCGACATCTCGTGGATCCGCACCTACTCCGAGGGTGGCGAGAACCTGGCCCTCGAGATCGGCATCAGCAACGATGCCGACGACAACATCCGCCTGAACGCCGCCGGCGGCGTGGACGTGGTCGGCTCGGGCCAGCTCCGCACCACCAGCGACATCCGCGGTGGGCGCGACATCCAGGCCAACCGGGACCTGAACGCCTCGCGCAACGTGAACGCCAGCGGCAACGTGTCGGCCAACGGGCGGGTCACCGCAGGCCGCAACGGCTCGGGCTACAACTTCCCGAACGCCGGCGACGACTACGCCTGGCTGCGGTTCGTGGATCAGGGCGGCGACAACCGGGCCCTGCAGCTCGGCGTGGGCAACGACGTGGACGACGACGTCGAGATCTACGCGCCCGGCGGCCTCACCCTGGCCGCGCCCGGCCAGACCCCCATGCGCATCGAGTTCCCCGACAACCGCTGGGGCGGCACCGGCGACGACGCCTGGATCCGCTACTACAGCGAGGGCGGCGAGAACACCGCGCTCGAGATCGGCATCGGCAACGAGGCCGACGACAACCTCATCCTCAACGCCTCGGGCGGGGTGACCATCGCCGGCAACGGCGATCTGGTGGTCAACCGCAACCTCGTGGTGCGCGGCAACTGCGTGGGCTGCGAGAACCCGGCGGCGGGTGGCTACAAGCCCATCTATGCCAGCTTCGGCACGGGCGACAACGGCATCGTCTTCCCCAACCAGGCCGGCAGCGATGACGCCTGGATCCGCTACTTCAGCGAGGGCGGCACCAACCACCAGCTCCAGATCGGCGTCAACAACGACACCGACGACGAGATCGAGCTCTACGCCCGCGCGCCGGTGCAGCTCGACGGCCCCGGGGGCGGCACGCTGGGCTTCCGGTTCCGCGACGCCTACTACGGCGGCAACGACCGGGCGCACATCTACTACTTCAGCGAGAGCGGCACGAACACCAAGCTGCGCATCGCCAACTACGACGACAGCGACGACGACATCGAGCTCTACAGCAACGCGATGATCAACATCGCGGGCCCCGGCTCGAACCCCATCGGTTTCCAGTTCCAGGCCAACCGCTTCGACTCCAGCGGCACCGCCTGGATCCGCTACGAGAGCGAGGGCAGCAACAACAGCCGGCTGCACATCGGCATCAGCAACGACAGCAATGACGACATGCTGTTGAACGCCACCGGCGGCGTGACCATCACCAACCGGCTGACGGTCTCGGGCGCCAGCGCCCTGAACGGCAACACCAGCGTCTCGGGCGCCATGACGGTCACCAGCACCCTGCGCGGCGACGTGGACGTCTACGCCGGCCGCGACATGTACGTCACCCGCAACCTGGACGTGAACGGCAGCGCCGACGTGCTCTACGACCTGCGGGTGCGGCGCGATCTGCGGGTGGACCGCAACCTGTCCATCGCCGGCGCCCTGTCGGCCACCGATCTGACGGCCAGCCGTGACGTGAACGCCGGCCGCTGGGTGAACGGCGGCGCGGGCTTCCAGACCGGCGGCCTGTACATCCGCAACAACGGCACCATCGAGATGCCGGCCACCTGCTGCAGCGACCCCTACTACCGCAAGCTCATGCTGTACGGGAACCGCTGGAACTACTCCATGGGCGTCGAGTCCAGCTCGCTGGTGTTCACCGGCGGCCAGTACCACCGCTTCTACTACGACAACGGCGGCGTCCGGACGCAGGGCCTGTACCTGAACAACGGCGAGCTGTACGGCCTGCGGGGCATGGACATGACCGGCACCGCCGACTTCCGCAGCGTCACCAACATGCGCAGCACGCTGAACACCTACGGCACGCTGCAGGGCCACAGCACGGTGGACTTCAACGGCTCCACCTACCTGGACGGGCGGGTCTACACCCGCGGCGACAACGTCTACCTGCAGAACACCCGGACCTACAGCTACAACACCATGTACTTCGGCAGCGCTGAGTGGTCGACGTACATCCAGGGGCGCAACGGCCGGAACTACTTCGAGGACGCCGAGAACGCCGGCCCGCTGCGGGTGGGCGCGGTGTGGAGCCACCCGGGCATCTACGCCGAGGGCGGCCGCAACCTGGCCATCGGCTCCCAGGGCGGGAACACCTACATCGGTGAGCCCCAGGGCACCTACGGCAGCCAGGACATCCGCGGCGACCAGGCGATCTTCCGCGACGTGTATGTCAACGGCACGTGGATGGACGGCTGGAAGAACACCATCAACACCCGGGTCGCCAACCTCGAGGCGCGGCCGGTGGGCGGCACCTCGGGCGACGCCACCTGCCCTGGCGGCTGGATCCCCTACGGCGACCTGTGCTTCCTCGACAGCCGCCGCGGCTCGCACAACTGGGGCGTGGGTGACTACTGGTGCCGCGCCCAGGTGGGCGGCCACATGTGCACCGACGCCGAGGTGTCGGGCATCCGCGGTTGGCGCGGCTGGTTCGGCGGCAACTTCTGGTACGCCGACGCCTACACCGACGACGGCGCCCTGTTCCACAACTGCAACTGCAGCGGCTACTGGTACAACCACGACGGCGGCGCCAACAAGGGCGACTCCCGCGCCGCGTACTGCTGCCGCTCGCGCTGATGACCTGGGCCAGGCTCCGCCTCCCGGTCGCCTTGGGCCTGCTCTGTGCGGCGGCGGCCGGGTGTGAGAACGCCGATCAGGACGCGGCACGCAGCGCCCGGATCCAGGCGCTGCTCGTCTCGCCTCGCGTCCAACCGGCCGATCCCCCTGCGAGCACCGCCACGTCTGCCGCGCCAGGCAGCGCCGCCGGGGTCTTGAGGGCGTCGGCCCGACGCGCCCCCGTCGTGCGTGCGACCGAAGAGAACGGCATCAGCGTCGAGGACGCCCAGCGGCTCGAGGAGAACGAGGGCGGCTGCCTGAACGAGGACGTGGCGGCCTTCAAGAGCATCCGCACGATGACGGAGGAGTTCCCCTGGGGGAGCGAGCGGTGGAACGGCACGGGGCACCCCGATCCCGGCCCGCTGCGAGCCGTCACGAACGCCGAGATGCTGCGCCGCGCCGCCGAAGCCGTCGGGCCCGATCGCGAGCACGCCCTGGTCAGCATCGGGCGGCGGCGGCTGCCCGAGGCCCTGGACGTGATCGCCAGGGCGCAGTTCCACGACCAGCCCCAGGCGGTGCGCGAGATGGCGCTGTCGGCGCTCATCGAGCACGGCGGGCCCGACGCCCTGCCCCTGATGTGGCGCGCGGTGACCGATCCCAGCGAGTACGTCCGGGGCATGGCCGTGTGGGCCATCGCGCTGTACGGCCACGCCGAGGCGGTGAAGGCCATCCAGGCCGCGCTGGATGATCAGCACGCCTACGTGGTGGGCATGGGGATCCTGGCGACGACCGCGCTGCGCGACGAGGCCGACTTCTGGCCCATCATGGACCGGGTCATCGGCAGCGACGAGCAGGTCATCTTCCAGGAGGCGGCGTACGTCCTGTCGCAGATCGACAGCGAGTTCGCCCGCGACTACCTCCGGCGGGAGTACGACCGCTCGAAGGACAACCGCCGCGCCACCTTCCGCTTCTACTTGCGCGAGAGCCTGCGTAAGCGCCTGTACTGACGCACCGCGTCAGCCGCGCTATGCTCCCGCCATGAGCGCACACGGGCAGTGGGCCGTCGTACTGGGTGCCTCCGCCGGGGTCGGCGCCCGCATCGCCGAGGCCCTGGCGGCGGATCCCGGCCTGAACGTCTTCGCCATCCACCGCGGCAACTGGCCGGAGGGCGCGGCCCAGGTCCGCCGGGCGGTGAACGCCCTCGGCCGCGAATACGTGGAGTGGCGCGCCGACGGGGGCACCGCCGACGCTCCCGCCGAGGGCGTCGGCCGCATGCAGGCCGCCCTGGGCGCCGACGGCAAGGTGGCCGTGCTGGTTCACAGCCTGGCGAGCGCCAGCGTGGGCGCCTTGGTGTGCGGCGATCCCCCGCTGCACCCCAAGCAGTACGCCGCCACCTTCGCCCGCATGGCCCACTCCTTCCCGTGGTGGGTGCAGGCCCTGCACGCCGCCGAGCTGCTGGCGCCGCAGGGGGCGCGGCTGCTCGCGCTGGGCAACATCATGCCCGACGTGGTGGTGCGGCAGACGCCGCTCATCGCCGCCAGCAAGGCCGCCCTGCACCAGTACGTGCGCCACCTGGCCTTCGAGCTGGGCCCTCAGGGGCACCGGGTGAACCTGGTGGACTTCAGCTTCGTGCCCACCCCCGCCGCCGAGGCCACCTTCGGGCCGGAGCGCCTGGCCCGACTGACGGCGGTGATGCGGCGGGGGACCCCCGCCGATCGCCTGATGGATCCCGCCGCCCTCGGGCGGCTGGTCTCGACCCTGGTGGGCCCGGCCGGCGAGTGGTTCAATGGCGCCCGCATCGACTTCACGGGCGGCGAGAGCCAGAGCTTCTTCGACGCCCTGCTCAGCCCCGAGCGGCTGCGCTGACGCCCCGGCCCCCGGAGATCCCATGCCCCACCGCCAGCGCCTGCTGGACCTGCTGGCCGCCCACGCGCCCGCCGACGCCGCCGAGGCGGCGGATCGGGCGCGGATGATCGCCTTCGTGCAGGCCAACCCCGACTGCTTCGGCAAGGCCAACCCCACCGGCCACATCACCGGCTCGGCCTTCGTGGTCGACCCCGCCGGGCGGGTGCTCATGACCCACCACGCCAAGCTGAACCGCTGGCTGCAGGTGGGCGGCCACAGCGAGCCCCACGAGCACGATCCGGCCCAGACGGCCCTGCGCGAGGCCCGCGAGGAGAGCGGGCTGCCCGACCTGACCTTCCTGGGGCCGCCCGTGCCCCTGGACCTGGACATCCACATCATCCCGGCCCGCAAGGCCGACGCCGCCCACGACCACCTGGACGTGCGCTACGCGCTGCGCACAGCGCAGCCCGAGGCCATCGCCCGCAGCGACGAGAGCCACGCCCTGCGCTGGTTCACCCTGGCCGAGCTGGCCGCCCTGCCCGGCTCCGACGCGGCCAACCACCGCGCCCTGGCCAAGCTGCCGGCGCTGCTGGCCGCCGACGGGTAGCCGCCGTGTGCGTCATCCTCGTCGCCCGGGACCTGCACCCGGACTGGCCTGTGTGCATCGCCGCCAACCGCGACGAGTTCAAGGCTCGCCCCAGCGCCGGACCCCGAGTGCTCCAAGAGACGCCGCGCGCCATCGGCGGGCTGGACCTGAAGGCCGGCGGCACCTGGATGGGTGCCACCGC
Organism: Myxococcales bacterium; assembly: GCA_020633555.1. Classification (GTDB taxonomy): domain Bacteria; phylum Myxococcota_A; class Bradymonadia; order UBA7976; family UBA1532; genus JACKDL01. The sequence goes on from JACKDL010000008.1 coordinate 85,612, forward strand.
CACAGGGTTCTTCGCCGGCCTCACCAACCAGCGCACCTACACCCGGGCCGATCCGGCGCGCCGCTCCCGGGGCGAGGTGGTCGCCGGGGCCCTGGCGCGGGCCGACGTGGCGGTCGTCTGCGCCTGGCTGGCGACCCTGCGGCCCGACGACTACAACCCCTTCAACCTGCTGTTCGGCACCGCCACGGACCTGTGGGTGGCCTACGCGTGGCCCGGCGAGGCGGCGGTCCGCTTCGAGCCGGTGCCGCCCGGCCTGCACGTGCTGCCCAACGACCGGCTCGACAGCCCGGACTTCCCGAAGGTTGCCCGCGCCCAGGCGCTGCTGGCCGAGGTGCCGCCAGGCGAGCTGTTCCCGGCCATGCAGCGCGCCCTGGCGGACACCCAGGTGCCGTCGCCCCTCCCTGATGAGCCCCTGAACCGGCTGCCGAAGGCCTTTCGGGGGCCGCTGCACGCCCTGCGGGTGATCACCCCCCTCTACGGCACCGTCTCGGCCACGGCGGTGGCCCTGATCCCGAGCGGCGTGGCGCAGTACCGGTTTGCCCGCGGGGCACCCGGCGACGCGCCCTTCGAGGACGTGATCGGGCTGCTGCGCGGGGGCGGTTGACCCGCCTGGCCCCGCCCGCTACCAGTGCGCCGTCACGTCGACCCGCTGGGGGCGCCATGTCCGACTTCCTCTCTCGCCGCGTGCACGCCCTGCCCCACCTGGGCCTGGGGGTGAGCACCGAATACGGCGCGCCCGACGCGCCCGGCGCGCTTGATCTGCCGGCCCTGCGCGCCGAGCACCCCGAGTGGGCGGCATTCCTCGAGGTGGGCGTCGAGACGGCCAAGGGCCTGGACCGCCACGCCCGGTGGTGGGCCGCCCAGGGGTGGCCCACCACCTACCACTTCCTCGACGTGAACCTGGACGAGCCCCAGGACGTGGGCGAGCCCCGCTGGCTGGACGAGGTGCGCGGCCTCATCGACGTGCTCAAGCCCGCCTGGCTGTGCGGCGACGCCGGCCTGTGGCACTTCGGCCCCCGCGACCGCAACCACATGCTGCTGCTGCCGCCCATCCTCACCGACGACGCCGCGAAGGCCATGGCCGAGGGCATCGTGACCCTGCGGGAGGCCACCGGGCTCGAGGTGATGCCCGAGAACCCCCCCGGGCAGGTCTTCCTGGGCGATCTGCACCTGCTGGACTTCTTCGCGAAGGTGGCCGACTACGCCGACACCGGCCTGCTGCTGGACGCCGCCCACCTGGCCATCTACCAGCGGGTCTGCGGCCACGCCCCCACCACCGGGCTGGACGGCTTCCCCGCCGAGCGGGTGCTGGAGCTGCACGTGGCCGGCGCCACCGAGCGGGAGGTCGAGGGGCTGCCCATCGTCGAGGACGATCACACCCCCGCCGTGCTGGACGACACCTGGGCCATCCTGGACGCGCTGGGCCCCGTGGCCCGCAACCTGCGGGCGGTGATCTTCGAGTGCGAGCGCAACCCGCTGGCCAGCATCCGCCCCGGGCTGGAGCGGATCCAGGCCACCCTGGCCCACACCCCCTATGGCCAGCGAGGTGCCCGGTGAGCGCCCTGGCCCTGCAGCGGGTGGTGGTGCGCATGCTGTTCGACGAACACCTGGTGGATCGGGTGTACGCCGATCCGGCGGGCGCCCTGCCCGAGGTGGACCTGACGGACGCCGAGCGCGCCTGGCTGGTGCAGCCCGACAAACGGCGCTGGCGGGCCGACCCCCTGCGCCGCTACCGCGCCCTGCAGGCCCTGCTCGAGGAGTATCCGGTGGCCGGGGCCCTGGTGATCCGCGAGGCCGGGGGCGTGCAGGCCCTGGACGCCTACTTCTCGGATCCGGCCTTCCACCGGTGCATCCAGGACCGCGGGGTGCTGGCCTTGAGTTTCGGTCGCTGGCTCGCGGCGGACTTCACGGTGGACGTGGCCGCAGCCGCCCGCGTTGAGCTCGCCCTCGCCCGGGTGCGGCGAGCCGCCGAGCCGGGCGCGTTGCCGCCGCTGGATGCCCAGGGGACGGTGCACACCGCCCCCTGGATCGACGCCTTCGTCACCACCCAGGCGGGTCTGCAGCGCTACCTGGCCTGCCGGCCCGTCCTGGCGCAGGGCGGCACCGCGCTCGTGCTCGATGGGCAGCAGCCCCTGCCCCCCCAGCCCGCGGTCACCGGGACCGCCACGGTGCTGGTGGAGCGCTCGGCCCAGGGCGCGGCCGTCGAGGAGAGCCCTGCGGCGCTGGTGCAGCTCCTGCGCTGGTGTCAGTCCCCCCGCACCGTGGCCGCCACCGTCGAGTGGCTGGCCGGCCACGACCTGGACCCGGCCGAGGCCCGGGAGCTGCTGGGCGACCTGGCGAACGACGGGCTCCTGCTCGCCGGCGGGGCCCCGACCCCGTAGTTCCCCCTACGGCACCGCTCGCCGTAACCCCCTGTGATCAAAGCGTTCACGGCCATCCACGGGCCAGCGGGGCGCCAGGGCGTCGCCACCGAATTGATCTCGCCCTGAATGCATCCCCGCCCGGCGCGGTCGACCGGCGCGAACCCCGAGGCCAACGAGCCATCGGCAGAATCACAAGGAGTTTCAAGATGTTCGCGCACACCCACGCCCCCCGCATCGCCGCCGCCGCCGCCGCCACCCTGCTGCTGAGCGCCGCCGCCGCCCAGGCCCACAGCCCCCTCGACGGGCGCATCAGCCTGCACAACGACCGACATCGACCGGTGCAAGTGACCATCGACGGCGAAGAGACCGTCCGCCTGGACCCCGGGCAGACCCGGGTGCTCAGCCACATCCCCAACGGCGTGCGCTTCCTCGAGGTGCGCGGCCACCGGGGCCCGGCCCTGAGCCACGAGCTGCACGTGCCCGTCCGCGGCACCGCCCGCTACGAGATCGAGGCCCTGCGGGGCGCGGCGGCGGTGCTGAACGACAGCGGCGTGCCCATGCGCATCGCCGTGGACGGCCGGCCCTTCGGCCTGGCGAGCCCCGGCCAGCGGCTGCTGGCCGACGGCCTGCGCCCCGGGGCCCACAAGGTGGTGGCCACGCCGGTGGGCCGCGGCAGCCTGTACCCCATCGTGCGCAGCGTGGTGGTCGAGGCCGGCGACGAGAGCCGGGTGCGCCTGGGCGACTGGCACGCCTCGGTGGTGGTGCGCAACACCACGGGTCAGCCCGCCCGCATCTACCTGGACGGCCGGGAGATGGACCGCGCCCGCCCGGGCCGCACCGAGCGGCTGGACCGGGTGGAGCCGGGCCGCCACACGGTGGAGCTGCGGGGCCCCCACGGCCGCCTGCTGGCCCGCGCCGAGATCGACCTGGCCCCGGGCGAGCGCGAGACGGTGCAGCCCCGCGCCCTGGAGCCCGAGCTGCAGGTGCGCAACGATCGCCGGCAGTCGGTGGAGGTGGTCATCGACGGGCGGCACATGGGGCGCCTGGCGGGCGGCGAGAGCCGGACCTTCACCGGCCTGCGCCCCGGCATGCACCGCGTGACCATCGTGGAAGGGCGCGGCCGGTCGACCCAGCACCGCGTGCGGCTGAGCCACGGCGAGCGCGAGGTGCTGGCGCTGGCGCCGCGGCGGGGCGACCGGGACTACGTGGCCCGCAACTGACCGCGCGCTGCCGGATCAACCCGACGCCCGGGTCGCGCGAGCGGCCCGGGCGTTCGCGTTTCCGCGATCAGAGACACCAGTTCCCAGCGTCGCCCCACTCGGTGATGATCGGGAAGCAGCGCACGAAGGGCGCCGGGCAGTCCTCATCGGCCTCGCACTGGGTGGAGCAGAACTCGTCCACGCAGACCCCCGAGGCGCACATCAGCTCGCCGTCGTCGCCCGCACAATCGCCGCTCGTGGCCACCTGACCCCGCTCGCCGATCTCACAGCGGGGATCCTCCACCTCACCGGCGGCCGCCTGGTTGGCGCAGCGCTCACCGGCGTCGCAGTCGAAGTTGCTGAAGCACGGCTGGTTCAGGGTGCCCATGGCCCCCCCGGCGCCGCCCATGCCGCCCTCACCGCCGGCGCCGCCCATGCCGCCCGCGCCACCCATGCCGCCCGCGCCGCCGCCATCGCAGCCCGCCGCGAAGTCTGCGCTGGAGGAGCGGCCGAACTGCACCACCTGCGCACACGAGCCGAAGCTGCCCACCGCCGTGGCCAGGGCCGGGGTGGCCGCGCAGGTCTGCAGGCAGCTCGCCCGCAGCCGGTTGGCGTCCTCGGCCCCTTCGTAGTCGGGGCACTCGGTCAGCGCGCACTCCACGAAGCGATCACAGGCGGGGGCGCAGGGGTCCTCACCGCCGCCCACGCCGCCCGCGCCCCCGCCGGCCCCACCGGCACCCCCTGCGCCACCGGCGCCGCCGCCCGCGCCACCGGCGTCGACGGCAGCCGGGCCGTCGGCCTCGCTCTCGGAGCACCCGACGGCCAGGGCACAGGTCAGGATCAAGAAGGACAGGCGCTTCATGGAGTTCCCCCGCTTGCGTGAGGGCACAGCGTCGGCGGGCGGGGGCGGTCCGGTCAAGCGGGCAGGCTCGCGCCCCCCGCCCAAGGCGGTTAGGATCGGTCCCCCGAACCCGCAAGGCTCGTCATGGTCCGCCCCAGCCGCTCCACTCTCGGCGCCCTGATCCTGGCCTGGCTGGTGCTGGGTGTCGCCTGGGCCGACGCCCCCGACGGCACGGTCGATGGCGGCTCGACCGCGGCACCCGCGGCAGACGATGGCGGCCCGCTCGACGGCGGCGTGCCCAGCGATGGGGGACCGGACGCCGCCCCCGTCCCGCCCCCCGCGCCGCCGCCCCCGCCGCCGCCCCCACCCGAGCCGGTGATTCCCCCGCCCGTACCCGAGGCGGATCTGGAGGCGGTGGCCCGGCACATCGAGCAGCTCAAGGCCCTGCTGGCGGGCAAGCTGCCGCTGGAGAACAAGGTCTCGGACCTGTTCACGGTGGACCTGCTGGACGAGGCCGCGGTCACCGCCCGCGTGGGGGTGCTCCGCGCCCGGGTGGACGGCATCAAAGCCCGCCGGGACTGGCTGCACGCGAAGCTGAACCCACCCCCACCCCCGCCGCCGCCCCCCCCGCCGGTCGACGCCGGCGCACCGTCGGAGGACGCGGGCCCGGACGCCGGTGACGGCGGGGCCGACCCAGCGGATGCCGGACCTGCGGGCGCTGCGCCGGGCGCCTCGCCCAAGTCGGCGGCGGCCCCCAAGTCGGCGGCGGCCCCCAAGTCGGCGGCGGCCCCCAAGTCGGCGGCGGCCCCCAAGTCGGCGGCGGCCCCCAAGTCGGCGGCGGCCCCAAGTCGGCGGCGGCCCCAAGTCGGCGGCGGCCCCCAAGTTGGCAGCGCCGCCTCCGCGGCCGCTCCCCCGACCGCCGGCGCGCCGGGCTCGGCCCCGCCGTCCGCCCCGGCCGACGGCGAGAACCCCGACGGGCCGCCCCCGCCGCCAGCGGCCGCGGACCCGGCCGAGCCAAAGCTGACCGACGCCGAGCGGGCCGAGCTCGATCGAGTCCCGGCGCTCCTGGCCCGCGACACCCTGCTGCTGGACATCCTCACGCGCCCCCTGGCGGCCCGAAAGGCCCTGGTGGACGCCGAGAACGAGCGCCGCCGGCTGGCCAGCGAGGAGGCCGCCGCAGAGCAAGCCCGCAAGGCCGCCGAGGCCGCCGCCGTGCGCGCCGAGCAGGCCCGCCAGGCGGCCCTCGTGGAGGCCGCGCAGGCCCGCTCCGAGGCCGAGCGGCTGCTGGCCGAGTCACGCGCCTCGGCCGAGGAGCAGCGCGGCGCCGTGGCGGATCGTCGCGCAGTGTGGGCCGCCGCCCGGGTGACCGCCGCCCGCGACAGCACCGCGTGGCGGGCGCTGGCGCAGCGGGCCGCGGCCCGGCTCGAGGATCCGGGCCTGCCGGTCGACGAGGCCGATCGGCTCTACGACGAGCTGGTGGCGGCCCTCATCGAGGCTCGCCTGCGGTTCAACCGGGCCATGGACGACATGGGCGAGCCCGCTGGCCTGCCCAAGGTGAACCTGCCGCTTGACGTGGACGAGGGTCGCTTCCGGGTGCTCTCGGCCGAGCGTGACGCGGTGATCCAGGCCCGCCAGGCCCTCGTCGAGGAGCGCAAGGCGCTGGCCCGGCAGATCGAGGACGGGCGCAGCGCCGACGTCATCCGCCTGGCTCTGGACGTCGAGGGCCTGAACACCGGCCGCCTGGGGCTGCTGCCTCGCCTGAGCGTCGACAAGCGCGCGCGGGTGCTGGGGCTGGGCAGCGAGGGCCTCGAGCAGCTCGCCCGTGAGCTCTCGCACCTGCAGCTCAGCACCCGCTGGTACCTGCACCACCGCCCGGTGCGGCTCGCCGAGATCCCCGGTCAGCTCCTGGACGCGCTGGGCCACAAGAAGCTGCGCTGGGAGGCCTTCCAGGCGGTGGGCCTCTTCCTGCTCGGCCTGGTCTTCGCGATCCGCCGCCGCCACTGGCTGGAGTTGCTGGACGGCTCGGTGGCGCGCTGGCGCGGGGGGCTGTCGGAGCGCCGCTGGGCCGCCCGCGCCTGGCCCCACGCCCGCGCGCTGGTGCCCGCCGGGGTGATGTGGGCGGTGACGGTGTGGGGCTTCGCGGCCGCCAACCGGATCCTGCCCGACACCGAGGTGCGCGTGCTGGGCGAGGTGGCCGTCATGGTGGCCACCTACCGGCTGATCATCGCCGTGGTGCACCGGGCCATGGTGTGGCTGGCGGGCACGCCGCTGACGCCCGTGGACCCCGAGATCTCGCAGCGGTTGCTCCGCAGCGTGCGCATCGTGGGGCGCTACATCCTGGTGGTGCAGGCCTTCCTGACCGTCGCCGAGGTCATCCTGGGGCGGGGCTACCTGTACACCGTCGTCGAGGAGTTCGCGTGGATCGGCGGCTTCCCCATCGGGCTGTGGCTGCTGCGGCATTGGCACCCGGACCTGGTGGCGGCCTACGAGGGGCGGTCGCCGAACGGCTGGCTGGTGCCCTGGATCCGCCGCAGCGAGGGCCGCTGGTGGCGCCTGATCTTCGCCGCACCCGCCTTCGTGCACGTGGCCATCGGCGTGCTGGCCCGCAACGTGGTGCGCCTGTCGCTGCGCGTGGGGCGCATCCGGCGCGCGCTGGCCTACCTGTTCCGGCGCCGGCTCGAGCGCGCCGCCGGCTCGCGGGTGGTGGCCTCGGCGGGCCCCGCCCTGCCGGCCGAGACGCGGGCGCGGCTCGTGGCCCCGGTCAGCGCCAACACCCGCATCGAGCGCTTCCCCGGCCTGGCCGAGACGCTGACCTCCATCGCGGAGTGGCGCGAGGGTGAGGCCGGCGGCCCTGTGGCCGTGGTGGGCGCCCGGGGCATTGGCAAGTCCACCTGGCTGGCCGAGCTCAAGGCACGCCATCCCGAGGCAACCCTGCTGCGTATGAGCCACGCGCCCCAGACCGCCGGCGCGGCGGTGGCCTGGCTCGCCGAGGGCCTGGGGCTGCCCCACACCTCGGATCCGAACGCCCTGGCCCAGTCGCTGCGCGAGGGGCCCCGGCGGGTGGTGCTGGTGGACGACGCCCACCACTTCCTGCGCCGGGCGCCCGGCGGGATCGAGGTGCTGAGCGCGGTGCTTTCGGTGCTCCGGCGCAGCGCGCGCCGGGTCTTCTGGGTGTGGGCCCAGGCCCGATACATGGCGGCCTACCAGCGGTTCGCGCTGCGCGGCGTGGACGTGTTCCGGGCCGTCCACACCCTGCACGGCTGGAGCGAGGACGGGCTGGCCGAGCTCGTGGACAAGCGGCTGGAGGACGCCGGGCTGACCGCCGTGTGGGATGACCTGATGATCGAGCCCGAGCGCACCTACGAGCGTGAGGAGCAGCGGGCCCGCACCCGCGAGCGCTACCTGCGGCTGCTGTGGGACCACGTGGATGGGGTGCCGGGCACGGCCCTGCACTTCTTCGCCCGGTCCCTGGTGGCCGACGTGCCGGGCCAGGTGCGCGTGCGGCTGTTCGAGCACCCCCGGGCCGACGACCTGGAGAACCTGGGCGATCTGGGGCGCTTCGTGCTCAACGCCGTGGTCCTGCACGACGGGCTCGACGGCCACGAGGCGCCCTCGGTGCTCCAGCTCCCCGCCCTGGAGGCCCGGGCCACCCTGGAGCAGCTCGAGGCGCTGGGCTGCCTGGAGATCGACCCGGCGGACGGCCGCTGGTTCGTGCCCGACGACTGGTACCCCGCGGCGCTCCGGTTCCTGCGCCGCAAGAACCTGCTGCACGTGTAGGGAGGCCCCATGGAAGGCTCGGTCAACATCGTGCAGTTCGTGCGCCTCAGCGGGGTGCTGCCGGCGTCGCTGGTGCTTGCGATGGTGTGGCTGCTGGTGAGCGTCATCGGGCGCACCACCGACCGCCTGGGCTCCCGCTTCGCCGAGCGCCGCCTGCTGATCCAGCAGGTCAGCACGGTGCTGCGCTTCGCGGTGTCCATCGCGGGCATCACCGCCGCCATCCTGTTCATGTTCAAGCTCAGCGAGCAGATGCTGCTGGCCTTGGGCGGCACCATCGCGGTCGCCGTGGGCATCGCGATGAAGGACCTGGCCGCGTCGGTGCTGGCGGGGCTGATGATCCTGTTCGACCGCCCCTTCCAGGTGGGCGATCGGGTCAGCTTCGGGGGCTTCTACGGCGAGATCGCCAAGATCGGTCTGCGCTCGGTGCGGCTGGTGACCCTGGACGACAACCTGGTGACCATCCCCAACAACAAGTTCCTCACCGACATCGTGTCCTCGGGCAACGCCGGCGCCCTGGACATGCTGGTGCAGATGGACTTCCACATCGGGGTGGATCAGGACGTGGCCGCCGGCAAGCGGGTGGTGCGCGACGCGCTGACCACCTGCCGCTATGCGTACCTGGACAAGCCCTGGGCGGTCATGGTGAGCCAGGAGGTGCTGAACAACGCCCTGGCCGTCCGCCTGCGGGCCAAGGTCTACGTGCTCGACGTGAAGTACGAGAAGGCGCTGGTCAGCGACGTGACCGAGCGGGTGCTCATCGGCCTGCGCGAGGCCGGTGTGGCGCCGCCCGCCATCCTCCACCGCGAGCAGCCCGGGCCCGGCGGCGCCTGAGCCCGCGCCCGGCCTTGCGCGGCGCACCGTCTCTCGTCAGCATCCTCTGGCCGTGACGCACCCCAAACCCCCATCGCCCCGCGACCCCGCAGTGCCCGCCGACGTCGGCCTGGACGAGACCGTGGCGCCGCCCACGCCCGTCCCGGGCGCCGTACGCCCCACTGCCCCCGGGGTCAGACCGGCCCACGCCGAGACCGCCCCGCTCGGCGCCCAGGACAGCCTGTCGGGGTTCGACGTCGCGCTGGCCCCCGGGGCCGAAGCGGGCGAGTACGTCATCGAGGCCCGCATCGGCGAGGGCGCCTTCGGCGACGTGTACCGCGCCAGCCACCCGCTCATCGGCAAGGTGGTGGCCGTCAAGGTCCTGAAGATGCGCTACTCGGTGGATCCCGAGATCGTGTCGCGCTTCGTGGCCGAGGCCCGCGCGGTCAACACCATCCAGCACCCGCACATCGTCGACATCTTCGCCTTCGGCGCCCTGCCCGACGGCCGGCAGTACTACGTCATGGAGCTGCTGGAGGGGCGCGCCCTGCGCGACGAGCTGGCCGCGCGCGGCGCCTTGGGGCTGGCCGAGGCCGTGCAGATCCTGGCGCCCATCGCCGAGGCCCTGGACGCGGCCCACGCCCACGGCATCGCCCACCGGGACCTGAAGCCCGACAACATCTTCCTGCGGGGCGATGCGCAGCGCGGCTGGCGCCCCAAGCTCCTGGACTTCGGCGTCGCGAAGCTGCTGCACGATGACGACGTGGCCCACGGCACCGCCACCGGGGCCCCGGTGGGCACGCCCGCCTACATGGCCCCCGAGCAGTGCCTGGGCCGCGACGTGGACACCCGCGCCGATCTATACGCCTTCGGGGTGGTGGCCTACGAGGTGCTGGGGGGCGCCCTGCCCTTCACCGGGACATCGGCCTTCGAGCTGATGTCCCAGCACATCCACGCCCAGGCGCCCCGGCTGGACACCCTGAACCCCGCGCTGCCCGACGCCGCGGTGCGGCTCATCGACGCGCTGCTGGCCAAGGATCCCGGGGACCGCCCCGCCCCGCTGACGGCCGTCGCCGATCACCTGCGCGCCGCTGCGGCCGGGGCCGGTGATCCCGTGCGCGAGGTGCTGTCCTCGGGGCAGCTCACCGTGCCCCGCCCGGCCTTTGCCGAGCCCAAGCCCCGCGGCTGGCCCACGCCGGCGGTGGCGTTCGCCGTGGCCGCCGTGGCGGCCGCTGGTGGCTGGTGGCTCAGCCGCTCGCCGGCCGAGGTGGCCCCTGCCCAGGCGCCGACGCAGGCCGTGGCGAGCGACGGCCCGACCGCCGCAGCGCCCGCCGACGCCCCCGCGCCCGCGACCTCCGCGCCGGTGGCACCGCCGACGGTCACGGTTCAGCTTGCCGGGCTCCCGCCAGACGCCACCGTGTACGGCCCCGCGGGGGCTCAGCCCGCGGGCCAGCCGCTGGTGTTGCCCCGCGGAGAGGCCCCGGTGGTGCTGCGCTACGACGCCCCGGGCCGGGTGCCCGGCTCGCTGCAGGTGATCCCGCGCGCCGATCTGCACGTCGCCGTGGAGCTGCCGCCGCCCAGCGCACCTATCCCTGCCGCGCCAGCCACCGCCGCGCCGGCCAGTGCCGCCCCCGCCACCGCCGCGCCAGCCACCCGCGCCAGCCCGGCGCCCGCCGCCCCGACCTCGCGCGCCCCCAACGACATCGAGCCCTGGTAGGCCGTCCCGCAGAAGCCTGTCAGTGCTCCGTGGGCGGGTCCCGCCGCAGCCGCTCCAGGCGCTCACGGGCCTTCTCGGCGGCCTCATGGCCCGCAAAGCGCCGCATCACCCGGCCGTAGGCCCGCATGGCACTGGGCGTGGCGCCAATGGCCTCCATCACGGCGCACAGCCGGAGCTGATCCTCGGGCTGCTCGGGGGCCAGGCGCGCCAGCATATGGGCGGCGCGGTACAGCAGCCGCCCGTCGTTGGTCTTCTCGGCGATGTTCAGCAGGTTGCGCAGCACCCGCTGCACCAGCGCCACGTCGCTCACCGGGGCCAGGAAGTCGTCCTCCCAGGGGAGCTGGCCGCCCGTGAGCTCGGCCACCAGCGTCTTGCACGCCGCCTCGTCCAGCGGCCGGCCCCGCTCGAAGGGATCCACCAGCGCGGGCCGCGGCGCCCCCACGCGGGCGATGAAGTGCCCCGGCAGCCCCACGCCCTCGGCCTCCAGGCCCGCCCGCCGCGCCACGATCAACCACACCGCCGACACCAGGATGGGCATGCCCCGGCGGATCTGGACCACGGCGCTCAGGTGGCAGGTGCGCGGCCGATAGTAGTCCTCGGTCTCGCCCTTGAGCTGCACCTCGTCCACCAGCACCGCCCGCAGAGCCTGCGCGGCAGCGGGGCCGTGGACCTCCCCCTCCAGCCGATCGGCCACTGCCACCGCCCAGCGGTCCAGGCGCCGCCGCACCGGCTCCACCAGGTCGCGGGCCGCGCCCTCGACGGCCAGGAGCGCGCCGGTGAGGTCCTCGTCCTCCAGGGCCGCGTACAGGCGACGCAGATCGGCGGCGTCTTGAGCGGACCACAGCTCCAGGTCGCCGGCGCGGCTCATCGACCCTCCCGGGGGGTGCGGGGCGGGCGAGACCGCCCGGTCGGTGCATTGTGCCTGATCCATCCGCCTGCTGTAATCGCCCGGTGAGCACCCGCCCCCCCCGCAGCCTGCGCCGCGAGCTGACCCTCGTGCTGGTGGCCGTCGCCGTCACTGCGGTGGTGCTGGCGGCCCTGACGGTGCTGCTGTTTGGTGCCCTGGCGGGCGGCCCCGGCGCCGAGGTGGTGCGCGCGACCCGCGCCGTGCGCACCGCGGGTGTGACCGTCCTGGCGGCCGAGCCCTTCGACGACGCAGCGGTCGCCCTGACCCTCGACGCGCGCACCGAGGCCCTGGAGCTCATCGAGGGCTTGCCGGGGCGCGCGGCCGCCTCACTGCGCCGGGACGCACCGGCCTGGAGCACCAGCCTGTTCGACCTGGTGGAGGCCCGCCAGGCCCACCCCGATCAGCCGCTGCCCGAGGACGCCCGCCTGCAGGCCTTCACCGAGGCCGAGAGCCGCGTGCTCGCCGGACTGGCCTTCGCCACGCAGTCCGCGCGGCCCGACTGGGTCGAGGCTTTTCTCCCGTGGGTGCCCTGGGGCGCGGCTTGGATCGTCGCCCTGGCGGGCCTGGCGGTGTGGCTGGCCTGGCGCCTGGAGCGTCTGTTCTCGGGCCCCATGGCCGAGCTGGCCGAGGCCGCCGCCCGGGTGGGGCGCGGGGCCCTGGGCCAGCCCATGCCCGAGTTCACCCGCGGCTCCGAGATCCTGAGCCTGCGCGACAGCCTCGAAGCGGCGCGGGTGCGGCTGTCGGGCACCATCGCCAGCCTGGACGCCAGCCGGGCCGAGCTGGCCACCGTGCTGGCCCACATGACCGATGGGGTCCTGCTGGTGGACGCCCAGGGCCGGCTGCGGCTCTACAACGAGCGGGTCCGCGCCCTGTGGCTCGCCGTGGGCGCCCTGGGTCGGCCGCCGGCGCCCGAGGTCCCGCTGGGCGAGGTCTTCCCCGCCTTGGCCGGGCAGAGCGGCACCGAGTTCGAGCACCGCTTCGAGCTGCCCGGCGCCCAGCTCTCGCTGCAGGTCCAACGGCAACCCGTGCCCGGGGGTGGCCAGGTCTGGGTGCTGCACGACGTGACCCGCGAGCGTGAGCTCGAGGCCATGGAGCGCACCTTCCTGTCGATGGTGACCCACGAGCTGAAGACCCCCCTCACGAGCATCGGGGGCTACGCCAGCCTGCTGCTGCGGGGCAAAGGCGGCCCCCTGGCGCCCCGAGGCGAGGAGTTCGTGGGCATCATCAAGGGCGAGGCCAGCAAGCTGCAACGGATGATCCAGGACCTCTTGGACATCACCCGCCTGGAGGCCGGCGGCTTCCCCGTGACCCTCGAGCCCGTGGCGGTGAGCGATCTGCTGGAGGACCTGGCCCAGAGCCAGGCTGGCCCCGCTGAGCAGGCCGGCGTGGCCCTGGCGGTGGATCCCGGCCCGGCGGCGGCCCTCACGGTGCACGCCGATCCCGTGCGCTTGGGTCAGGTGTTCGCCAACCTGGTGGGCAACGCCCTGAAGTTCACCGCTCGCGGGGGCCGAGTGCGGGTGCTGGCCGCGGCCGAGGGCGACGGCGTGCGCGTCTCGGTGGAGGACAGCGGCCGCGGCATCCCCTCGACGGCGCTGCCCCACCTGTTCGAGAAGTTCTTCCAGGTGGAGCGCAGCGACACCCGGCTCGCTGGCGGCGCCGGCCTGGGCCTGTTCATCAGCCGCCACATCGTGGAGGCTCATCAAGGCCGCATCGACGTGCGGTCCACCGTCGGCGTGGGGACCCGCTTCGACGTCTGGCTGCCATGCGCGGGGGGCTTGAGGGATGGCACGCAAGAAGCTGGGTGAGCTGCTGGTCGAGGAGGGCGCCGTCGCCCGCGCCCACCTGGACGAGGCCCTGAGCCAGCCCGGCGAGACCCGCATCGGCGAGCGCCTGGTGGACATGGGCGTGGTGGCCGACGAGGCGGTGGCCCGCGCCCTGGCCCGGCAGCTCGGCCTCCCCTACGTGGACCCCCTGCAGGCCCGGGTGGATCACAGCCTGCTGCGGCGCCTGCCCCAGCCCATGATCAGCGGGCGCCGGGTGCTGCCCCTGACCCTGGACGACGGCGTCCTCACCGTCGCCGTCTCGGATCCCCTGAACCTGTCCCTGGTGGACGACCTCCAGTTCATCTTCCACGCCCGGGTGAAGGCCCAGGTCGCCGCCCCCAGCAAGCTGCGCCGGGCCTTCGACCGCGAGGGCGATCTGGCCCCTCACGCCCAGCGGATGCTGGCGGGCGTCCGCCCCCTGGGCGAGGTGGACGGCGACGAAGTGCTGCGGCTGGACGAAGCCGAGATCGTGCGCCGGCTGGAGGCGGGCGGCCAGCGCCCCTACGTGGACCTGGCCTCGCTGCTCATCGTGCAGGCGGCCAACCGCGGCGCCAGTGACATCCACTTGGAGCCCCAGAGCGACGGCCTGCGGGTGCGCATGCGCACCGACGGCATGCTGCGTGTGGTCCTGAGCCTCCCCCGCTGGTCGGCCGGGCCGCTGGTGAGCCGCATCAAGGTGCTGGCCGAGCTGGACGTGGCCAACCACCGCACCCCCCAGGACGGCAAGTTCCGGGTCCATGTGCAGGGCCGCCGTGTCGACCTGCGGGTGGCCGTGGTGCCCAGCCAGTTCGGCGAGAAGGTGGTCATCCGCCTGCTCGATCCGCGCATGCTCCAGACGGATCTGGGGACCCTGGGCTGGGAGCCGCGGGCCTTGCAGCAGTACTACCACATGGTCTCGCGGCCCCGTGGGCTGGTGCTGTGCGTCGGCCCCACCGGCAGCGGCAAGACCACCACGCTGTACGCCACCATCCACCGCCTGCGGAACGACACCGCCAGCATCGTCACGGTGGAAGATCCCATCGAGTACACCCTGGACGGGGTGGTGCAGCTCGAGGTCCACGAGCGCAGCGGGCTGACCTTCGCCAAAGCCATCCGGTCACTGCTGCGCCAGGACGCGAACGTGGTGGTGGTGGGCGAGGTGCGCGACGCCGAGACGGCCCTGGCCGCGGTGCAGGCGGCCACCACGGGCCACCTGGTGCTCTCGACCCTGCACACCACGCAGACCGTCTCGACGGTGGTGCGCCTGCTGGAGCTGGGCGTGCCCCCCTACCTGCTGGGCGACGCGCTCAGCGGCGTGGTGGCCCAGCGGCTGCTGCGCCGCGTCTGCCCCGACTGCAGCATCGAGGGCCCGCCCGAGGCCGAGGACTGGGAGCGCTTCGGCATCCCCCCCGAGCCCATCGGCGACCGGGTCCGGCGGGTGGGCCCCGGCTGCAGCGCGTGCGACTACGTGGGCTACCGGGGCCGCGTGGGCGTCTTCGAGGTGCTCACCATCTCCGACGACGTGCGCTCCCAGATCCTGGACGGGCTCGATGAGCGCAAGCTGTGGGCCCTGGCCCGCGAGCAGGGGCTGACCACCCTCTTCGACGACGCGCTCACCAAGGTGGCGCAGGGCCTGACCACCTTGGAAGAGGTGGCCCGCGTGGTCCCGGTGGACCCCTGGCGCCAGGGTGAGGCCGCCGTGAACCCCTTCGCGGGCACCCAGCCCCTGAGCCCGGTGACCCCGCGGCCCACGCGGCCGGAGACCACCCGTGCGGATCGGGTGGCCGACGCCGAGGCCCCCACCGCGCCCCCGCCCACTGTGCCCACTCCGAGCCCCGAGGGCAGCCGCCGCCGGGTGGTGCGCATCGACGCCCCCACCGCTGAGCCGGTGACGCCCACGGCGGCACCCGGCGACACCCGCCCGCTCATCCTGGTGGTGGACGACGCCGAGGAGATCCGGCAGCTCGTCTCGGTGACCTTGGAGGACGACTACCGCATCGTCACCGCCACCGACGGCGTCGAGGCCTTGGAGGCGGTGCGGATCCACGCCCCCGACCTGATGGTGCTGGACGTCATGATGCCCCGCCTGTCGGGCTACGACGTGTGCGATCGGCTCAAGGCCGATCCCGCCACGGCCACGCTGCCCGTGATCATGCTCTCGGCCCGCGGCCAGCGCGGCCACGTGAAAGAGGGGCTGCGCCGCGGCGCCGACGACTACCTGCCCAAGCCCTTCGACCCCGAGGAGCTGGAGCTGCGGGTGCGCGCCCTGCTGCGGCGCGCCGCGCGACCCCCCGCTTGAGGGGCGCCCGGCCGGGGTCGATGCTGCGGGGTGGCCCATCCTGAGGAGGCCCCATGCGCCAACAGACCCTCACCTCCTGCCGCGCCTTCGTCAGCGCCCAGCTCGGCCCGCTCCACAAGCAGCGCAAAACCCGACCCCCCGTGGTGACGCTGTCCCGCGAGGTGGGCGCCGGCGGGTTGACCATCGCCCAGGCCGTCTGCGCCCGGCTGCAGGCCCACGCCCCGCCTGGGGAGGCGCCGTGGACGGCCTTCGACAAGAACCTGGTGGAGCACATCCTGGAGGATCACGACCTGCCCGGGCAGCTCGCCGAGTTCATGCGCGAGGAGGCCGATCCCCCCGTGAGCGAGTTCCTGGAAGAGGTGCTGGGGGTGCGACCGCCCGCGTGGCAGCTCTTCGAGCAGACGAGCAACACGGTGCTGAAGCTGGCCACCATGGGCCGCTGCGTCCTCGTGGGCCGAGGCGCCAACATCATCACGGCTGGCATGCCCAACGCGGTGCACGTGCGGCTGGTGGCCTCTGTCGACGAGCGCGTACGGCGGATGATGGCCCGCGATGGGCTGGACTTCGCGGCCGCCCGTGATCTGGTGCAGCGCACCGATCGGGCCCGGCAGCGCTACCTGCGCAAGCACTTCGACCGCGACGTGGCCGATCCGGGGCTCTACCACGCGGTCATCAACACCGAGCGGGTGCCGCCCCACGCCGCCGCCGAGCTCATCGCCGCGCTGGTGCGGGCCCTGCACCCACAGGCCTGAGCCCCGCTCAGCGTCGAGGGTCAGGGCACCCGGTCGATCTCGACCCAGGCCTCGTTGAACAGGTCGAGCTGCGGCTCCGCGCCGAAGGCGCCCACCGGGCCGACCCAGCGTACGCAGTCCCCCAGGCCCACCGGCCGATCGGTGCGGAAGGTGATGACCCCCTGGTCGTAGGCCAGGTCCCAGCACAGGTTGGCCGCGCCACAGCCCTCGCCGCCGCCCTGGATGGTCCCCGCCACCGCCACGTTCCGGTGCAGATCCTGGAGCGCGATGGGCCGGTTGGGCGTCCAGACGGCCACGTCGCCAAAGCGCGCCTCCACCGCGTACATGTCGGCCGCCGAGATCTGAGGTTTGCCGTTGTAATGGCCCAGCTCGGTGACGTGGAAGGTGAGC
The DNA here is from genome assembly GCA_020633555.1 of Myxococcales bacterium. Classification (GTDB taxonomy): domain Bacteria; phylum Myxococcota_A; class Bradymonadia; order UBA7976; family UBA1532; genus JACKDL01. The sequence goes on from JACKDL010000008.1 coordinate 102,469, forward strand.
CGCTGGCCCACCTGCACGTTGAAGCCCGGCACGGCCAGCGCCCCGTTGAAGGGCAACACCAGCTCGCCGCTGGCCCGCCCGTCGCCCAGCCAGAACCGCGTCTGGCTGCGGGGGTTTTCCACCGGCAAAGGCGGCGCCGTGGCCGTGACGGCCACGCCCACCACCCACAGGTCCACCGGGATCGCGGCGCCTTCGCGGGGCGCCAGCGCCATCACGTCCGAAAGGCCGCTGTCGAAGGCCAGGGGCCACGGGGCGTCCCGCCAGGCCCCACCGCCGGGCAACGGATCGTCGATCTGGCCGTCGAAGTCGCCCAGGTCGCAGCCCACCGCGCCGCCGAAGCCGCCGGCACCGCCGAAGCCGCCGGCGCCGCCCGAGCCGCCTGACCCACCGCCCCCGCCGAACCCGCCGAACCCGCCGAACCCGCCACTGCCCCCGGACCCACCGAACCCGCCGAACCCGCCGTCGCCGCCGAACCCGCCGTCGCCGCCGAACCCGCCGTCGCCGCCGAACCCGCCGTCGCCGCCGAACCCACCGTCGCCGCCCTGACCGCCCTGTCCGCCGAGCCCGCCTTGGCCGCCGGCACCGCCACCCTGGCCGCCGAAGCCGCCGAACCCGCCCTGGCCGCCAGCACCGCCCCCTTGGCCGCCGACTCCGCCGAAGCCGCCCTGGCCCCCGCCACCCTGGCCCCCAATCCCGGCGTCCGCCTCGCGCTCCACGCACACGCCGCCGACGCACGCGGCGCCCTGAACACAGTCCGCCGAGCGCACGCAGTCCTCGCCCAGCTCGGACTTCGATCCGCCGCCGCCCGCGGGCACGCAGCCCGCCAGCAAGGCGCTCAACCACCAGCCGTGGTGTCGGTTCATGGCTACCCCCCGGAGTTCGTCTCCGAGGGCTGCATAGGCGAGGCGGGAAGGGCGGGTCAACCGTACCGGTGCGGGTGGCGGTCCCCCGGCCGGATCAGCCCTCGGCGGCGCCGTTGTCCAGGGCGCTGCGATCCACGAAGGCGATCACGGTCATCACGCCGAAGAACGCGGCGTTCAGGCTCAGGCCCAGCGGGAACACGCCCTTGCCCTCGGCCGCGTTCATCCACTCCTGGACCCCCAAGCCCGTGAAGTACAGGAACAGCAGCATGATGGGCACCAGCGCCATGCGCACGAAGTGCTCGCCGCGCAGGTTGAAGCTGTGCTGGGGGTTCGCGTTCGCCCGCGACACCACGAAGTTGTAGAGGAAGATCGCCCCGCCGGCCGCCAGGCCGATGATCATGAAGACGATCCACATGGACTGCGGCGAGTAGGTGTCCCACAGGAGCTGGCGCATCTCCCAGGCGTCCACCCCCACCTTGTCCATGAAGGCCTGCTGCAGATCGGCCCGCTTGATGGCGCCCACCGCCTCGGCCGACATGCCGATCTTCTCCTGCAGGTACTTCGCGGCCAGGTTCAGCTTATCGCCGCCCTTCTCGTACAGATCGCCCGCCACCACGCTGCCGATGGACCAGCCGATGCCCACGGTGAAGTTGGCGTAGCCCATGTACTGCCCGCTCTTGCCGGGGGGCGCCAGGTTGGCCAGGAAGCGCATCTTGGTGGGGCTGGCGCTCATCTCGCCGATGGAGAACATCCCGATGGCCATCAGGATGGTCCAGCCGTTCATGGTGCCGAGCATGAAGATGCCCACCGCCGAGATGGCGATGCCCACCATGATGGCCGTGAGCGACTCCACCTTGCCGGTCACGTAGCCCATCGCGAAGGCGAAGAAGCTGATCAGCAGGGCGTTGAAGTTCAGCACCCACTCCTGGGTGAGGTTGCCGCCGTTGATGGTGGGCACCGCCGACTCGCCCAGGATCCCGATGAGCGACGTGGCCACCGCGCGGGTGTCCACCCAGTCGTCGATGAAGTTCGGGAGGATGTCGAAGAGCTGATAGAACATCAGCCAGAAGCCCGCGAAGCTGATGGTGAAGAAGAACAGTCGCGGCTCCAGCAGGCCCCGCATGGCGTCATAGAGCAGCTTCATGGGTCCCACGTCCGCGGCCTTACGGGCGTGGTGGTCGGGCTCCTTGAAGAAGAACAGCGGGATGAAGTTCAGGGCGATGCCGGCGGCGCAGGCCAGGAACACGTAGTTCCAGTCCAGCACCCGCAGGTAGCCCGCCAGGAACGGCCCCAGGAACCCGCCGATGTTCACCATCTGATAGAACAGGCCCCAACCCAGCGAGGCCGCGCTCTTGGGCATGAGGTTGGCGATCAGGCCCTGCACGCCCGGCTTGAAGATGGCCGTGCCCAGCGCCAGGAACATGGCCCCGGCGAAGAAGATCTCATAGACCTTGTCGCTGCCCGCCTCACGGGCCGCAGCCAGCGGCATCCCCGCCAGCTTCTCGGCCAGCACGATGCAGTAGCCCATCAGCAGGTAGCCGATGATCTTCAGCACGGTGCTGATGGCGATGTTCACCTTGTAGCCGTAGCGGTCGGCGAAGCCCCCCGAGAGGATCGGCACGAAGCTCTGCACGATGGCCCAGACGGCGTAGATGGTGCCCTTCTGGATGTGGGTGAGCTGGGGCCCGCCCGCCTCGATGGCCGCCACCATGAAGACGGGCAACACCACCCGCACCCCGTAGTAGGCGAAGCGCTCGACGAGCTCCATCCAGTTGGCGATCCAGTACACGCCGTCAAAGCTCTTGAGCTGGGTCCAGAACGACTCGTGTGAGCTGTCGTCCTGCGGGGTCGGGTTGCCCGCCACGGCGGCCTCCTGTCGGTGAGGTTCCACTTGGAACCGCGCGAGGATAGGGGCCCCGCGGCGGGCTCGCAACTCGCGCCCGCGGCCGGCATCATGGCCCCATGCTGACCGTCGACACCGTGGACTGGGCCGCCTGGACGCCCACCGTGCGCGCCACCCTGCTGTTCGTCGTGCGCGACGGCCAGGTGCTGCTCATCCGCAAGAAGCGCGGCCTGGGCGCCGGCAAGATCAACGGCCCCGGCGGCAAGCTGGATCCGGGCGAGACGCCGCTGCAGTGCGCGGTGCGCGAGACCTTCGAAGAGCTGCGCGTGCGGGCCACCGGCGTGCGTGAGGCGGGGCAGCTCTGGTTCGAGTTCGTGGACGGCCTGCGCATCCACTGCACCGTATTCCGTGCCGACGGCTGCGAAGGCGAGGCCGTCGAGACCCCCGAGGCGATCCCGCTGTGGACGCCCGTGGACGCGGTGCCCTACGCCGAGATGTGGGCCGACGACCGCTTCTGGCTGCCGGCCCTGCTCGCCGAGCGGCCCTTCAAGCTGTGGTCCACCTTCGCCGACGACGCCATGCTCGACCACCGCCTCGAGGTGGGCTGACCCGCTCGGCCGGCTCAGGGCCCGCTCAGCGCTCCACCGACCGCGCCACGCTCGCCAAGGCGGGCCGGCCGATGGGCGCCCCCAAGGTCCCGTAGAGCACCACCCGCCCGCCGTCGCCCGTCTTGCCCGTGGCCCGGAACACGTGGTCCTCGGGCTCGGTCAGGCCGGCGTCGCGGGCGCACGACAGCACGTCCTCGACGGCCGCCTCACGGCACCCGTCGTCGCCCCGCTCGCAGGCGCGGGCCGCTGGCGCGCAGCGATCGGCCAGCTCGTCCGTCAGGCCCAGGCGCACCCGGGCCGCCGCCAGATCCGCGTCGACGCCCAGCTCGGCCAGGAACACGGCGAGCTGGCGCAACACCACGTTGGCCTGGGCGGCCGGACGCCCCGGCTGCCCGAGCACCGCAGGGGCGGCCAGGGCGTGGGGGCCGATCAGCGATGCGCCGGCGGCCAGGGCCAGCCCAGCCAACCGCGTGTTGATGCGATGGGTCATCGCGCCTCCTGGAGCAGGCCTCCAGAGTCCCCGAACCGGGCGGGCTGCTCAAGGCGGAGCACCTGTCCAAATTCTGAACACCCTGCACACACTGGACGCCCACCCGCCGTCACCCGGGCAGAACCCGCAAGGGTCCAGGGCTGGCACGCCCATCGCACTGAGGCCGGGCGACCGGTTCACCCTCGGAGCACCCATGACCCTCTGGATCATCATCGGCGTTGGCCTGACCCTCATCGCCCTCGAGAGAGCTCGCCCCGCCCGCGGGCTGCCCCCGGTGCGCGGGTGGTGGGCCCGCGCCCTCGTCTTGAACGCCACCCAGCTCGGCGCCGTGTTCCTGGGCGCCCTGACCTGGGACCGCTGGTTCCGGGGCGACGGGCTGATGGACCTGTCCGGCTGGCCCCCCTGGGCCGCCGGCGGCGTGGCCTACCTCGTCAGCACCTTCGTCTACTACTGGTGGCACCGCGCCCGGCACGAGTGGGGCTGGCTCTGGCGGACCCTGCACCAGGTGCACCACAGCCCGGCGCGGCTCGAGATCATCACCTCGTTCTACAAGCACCCCCTGGAGCAGGTGGCCAACGGGGTCCTCACCGCCATCATCGTGTTCCCCCTGCTCGGGCTGAGCCTGGAAGCCGCCGCCGTGAACACCCTGCTGTGCGGCCTGGCCGAGTTCGTCTACCACGTCAACCTGCGGACCCCCGTGTGGCTGGGCTACCTGATCCAGCGCCCCGAGATGCACCGGGTGCACCACGAGCGGGGCCGCCACCGGGGCAACTACGCCGACTTGCCCGTGTGGGACCTGCTGTTCGGCACCTTCCACAACCCGGCCGCCGGTCACGAGGTCGAGTGTGGCTTCGAGCCCGAGCGCGAGGCGCGGCTGGGCGCCATGCTCGCCTTCGAGGACCTACACCGGCCCCCTCGGCCGGGCCGCGCGCGGCGGGTGGGCCTGGCCGCCCTGCTGACGCTGGGGTTGCTGCAGATGGTCGGCGACGGCCTGGGCCGGGTGTGGCCCGCGGCCGGCCGCGCCGTCGCGGGCCTGGGCGCGCTGACGGTGGCCTCGCCCAAGCCCAAGGTCTTCACCGCTGCCGGCCCACACGAGCCCTTCGCGTTCGCCTGGACCGTCGAAGTGGAGACCACCGCCGGCACCCTGCGGCGGATCCCGCTGGACGCGCGCGCATACGGGCGGGTGCCCGGGCCCTACCCCGCCCGCAACGTCTACGGCGCCATGTTCGCCTTCGGGCCGCTGCTGCCCCCCGCCACGGTACAGGCCGTGCTACGCCACGGCTTCTGCGACGGCGTGCTCGCCACCGCGGTGGGCCAGGCAGGGGTGCGCGCCGTCACCGTCCACACGGCGTCTCGTGGGGTTGGCCCCGCCGTGCCTCCGGTGCATGTCCGCTGCCGGGAGGCCTCATGAACCGCCTCGACGAAGTGGGCCTGGCCCGCGTCGGGCTGGGGGTGTACCTGGCCACGGTGTTTGCCCTGCGGCTGCCCTGGGCCGCGGAGCTATACGGGGCGCACGGGGTGCTGGCCGATCCGGCCATGAACCCCACTGCGGGGACCGTGCCCCTCGCGCTGCTGACCTGGCTGGGCGCCCCGGGTGTGCCCACCGCACTCTGCGGACTCGGTGCCGGGCTCGGGGTGGCCTTGGCGCTGGGCAAGGCCCCTCGAGCCGCCGGCCTGGTGCTGTGGGCGCTCTGGGCGGCCCTGTGGCACCGCAACGTGTTCACCCTGAACCCCTCGGTGCCCTTCATCGGTCTGCTGCTGCTGGCCAACCTGGCTCTGCCCGCCCGCGGCCCGGTGCCGCGGGACGTGAAGCGCGTGCTCTGGGCCGTACTCGCGGTGGGCTACAGCTACTCGGGGCTCACCAAGCTGGCCAGCCCAACCTGGCGCAGCGGTGAGGCCCTGGGCCTCATCCTCACCGGCCCGCTCGCGCGGCCCTCGGCCTGGGTGGCGTGGCTGGGTGCCCACGCCGACCTCACCCGCGCCCTCACCTGGGCCACGCTGGCCGCCGAGATCGCCGTGGCCCCGTTGGCGCTCCACCGCCGCGCCCGCCCCTGGGCCTGGGCCAGCATGGTCGCCTTGCACCTGGGGATCCTCACCAGCATCCCCTTCGCCGAGCTCACGCTGGGCATGCTGGTGGTGCACCTGTGGACCGCCGAGCCCGCCTGGTTCGCGGGCCTGGCCTCACGCGTCCGGCGGGGCCTGCACCAGCACATACGGGTGGATCACCACCACCCGGTACTCGGCGGTCTGGGGCCAGCTTGCCAAATCGGCGTCGGCGCTCTTGCGCAGGGTGCCCTCCTGCAGCCACGCCCCAACGGCGGCGGCGTCATCGCGCACCAGGGCCACGGCGGCGTCGGCCAGGGCCAGGCGCCGGTGCACCACGAACAACGCGCCCGTCACATGGTGGATGGCCAGGTCCCGCAGGGGCACGGGGCCCACATCCGCGGCCAGCCGGGCGCGCAGGTCGTCGGTCGAAGACATGGGGGCTCTCCTCAGGGCGCGTCGTCGCAAGCGTAGCAGGGCAGCCCGGGTTGGGCCTGGTGGTCATACACCAGCGAGGTGCGCAGCCGATCCACCTCGGGCCGGGTGGTGAAGGCGTCCAGGGCCAGGTCCCGCAGGTGATCGGCGTCCCGCACGGCCACATGGATCAGGAAGTCGTCATCGCCGGTGATGTGGTACAGCGCCACCGTCTCGGGCAGAGCCAGCGCGTGCTGGTGGAAGGCGTCGAAGTCGGCCCGCCCGTGTCGGCGCAGCCGCACCGCCAGCATGGCCTGCAACCCGATGCCGAGCGCGTGCGGATCCACCCGCCAGTGGGCGCTGCCCAGCACGCCGGCCTGGCGCAGCCGGCGCACGCGGGTCAGGCAGCTCGACGGCGCCAGCCCCACCCGGGCGGCCAGCTCCTTGTTCGACAGGCGCGCATTCTTCTGCAAGGCAGCAATGATGCCGAAGTCGATTCGGTCCAACTCGGGCAAGTCGCTCATGTTCCGCAGTGTATTCGGTACAGATCCGGGGCGCACCTGCCGATGATCCAGGACAGACCCGGCCAAGGATCAGGAGGTGAGCGATGGGGACCCACGGCTTCGAGACCCGCGCAGTGCACAACGGCCGCCACGGGCTGGGCACCGCCCACGTACCGCCCATCGACCTGTCCACCACCAACCCGCTGCAGGACGCCGAGGTGGGCACCGCGTCCATCTCGGCGCTGGCGCAGGGCGCCGCCGAGGCCGAGAACCCCATCTACGCCCGGCTGTACAACCCCACCGTCGCCCGCTTCGAGCAGGCCTTGGCCGATCTGGAGGGGCTGCCCGAGGCGGTGGGCTTCGGGTCGGGCATGGCCGCCATCGCCGCCTGCCTGATGGCCGCCCGTGAGCGGGGCGGCCACGTGGTGGCGGTGCGACCGGTCTACGGCGGTACCGACCACCTGCTCACCGACAACCCCTTCGGGCTCACGGTCACCTGGGCGCAGGCCCACGAGGTGGGCGACGCCGTGCGCGACGACACCGCGCTGGTGATCGTCGAGACCCCGGCCAACCCCACCCTGGCGCTGGTGGACCTGGCGCAGGTGGTGCGCGCCGCTGGGCGCGTGCCGGTGATGGTGGACAACACCTTCGCTACGCCGGTGCTGCAGCGCCCTGTGCTGCAGGGCGCGAAGATCGTGGTCCACAGCGCGACGAAGTTCATCGGCGGCCACGGCGACGTGGTGGCCGGGGTCGTGGCCACAACCGCCGACTGGGCCGCCGCCGTACGCCGGGTGCGCATCGCCACGGGCGGCATCCTGCACCCCATGGCCGCCTACCTGCTGCACCGCGGCCTGCAGACCCTGCCCTTGCGGGTGCGGGCGGCGCAGGCCAACGCCCGGGTGCTCGTGCGCGTGCTCCAGGAGCACCCCGCCGTGCAGGGGCTCGCCTACCCCGAGCTGGATCCCATGTGGCCCCGCATCCGGCACCAGATGCAGGGCCCCGGCAGCCTCATCGCCTTCGACGTGGGCGACGCCGCCCGTGCCGCCGCCGTCATGAACGCCGTGCGCCTGTGCACGCCGGCCGTCAGCCTGGGCAGCGTGGACACCCTCATCCAGCACCCCGCGGGGCTGACGCACAAGGTGCTGAGCGACGCCGCCCGCGCCGAGGGCGGCATCACCCCCGGGCTGCTGCGGCTGTCCGTGGGCGTCGAGACCCTGGCCGATCTGCGCACCGACCTGGTGCAGGCCCTGGATCAGGTGGTGAACCGCGCCGCCGCCTGACCGCTCGATCCGCGCGCCAGCTGGTGGCCTCGGACCGGATCGCGAGGCGACCCGCCGTGACCGCAGAGCGATGCACCCGCCGATCCGCCACCACATCGGCCCGCCACCTCGGAGCAGCGCGCCTGCCCAGCCGCCGCCTCGGAGCGGAGCGCCCGCCGAGCCGCCGCCACCTCAAGGTGGAGCGCCCGCCGATCCGCCGCAGCCTCGGAGCAGAGCGCCAGTCGATCCGCCGCGACCTCGGAACAGAGCGCCAGATCAGGGGAGCCGGCCGCAGGCCGGCTGGACCTCCCCCGAATTGGTGGACACCCAGACGGAGGAATCCCGATGGGTGAGAAGCGCCAGACCCGCACCTACGACCAAGAACTCTGCGAGCACGCGGTTCGGCAGGTCTTCGACGGCGAACGCACGCTGACCGAAGTGGCCTATGCTCTCGGCATCAATCACTGGACGCTGCGCGACTGGGTTCGAGCTGAGAGGGCCAGGCGCGTGGTCGAGGGTCAGCCGATGCCGAAGAAGAAGCGCAGGAGCACGCGGCACAAGGCAACGGGCGCGGGCAAGTCCGCTTCGGTGGCCGCTCCACAGCTTTTCGTCGAAGCGGGGGGTGTCCGAGGGGGGCCTCCCCCTCGGCAGGGTCCCAGGGACAGCGTCCCTGGCGCCGAGAGCCAGTCAGGCAGCGAAGCGACTGGCCGGGTGGAGCTCGCAGCGACGGACGGCGCCACGGGCTCGACCGCGGCCCCAGGCCGCTTGCGAGCGGCAATCCGAGCCGCACAGGGCCCGCGGTCCCACGGACAGCACGGAGGTGCATCCCGTGGCGAGTCAACGCCACGGGATGCACCTCAACCTGGCATTGGACCGCGACCTCGCACCCAAGCGCATCGCCGCGATCTGAGCCAACCTCGCAGACCCCTGCCCCGCTGCGCTCAAATGCAGCGAGTCGATCACCCCGTGCAGCACCAAACGAGATTGCGGCGCGAGGCCGGCGGCCGCACGCCTCACCCGGGCCCCGGGGAGGTCCGGGGGGCCCACCCCCGCCGCTACCGTTCGCCCCAGGTCCACTTCATGTTGGCGAGGAAGTTCCACGCCGTCGCGACCCCAATGCCGACGAGCTGGCTGACATACACCCACAGGCCCACGTCCGGCGGATCGAGCACGGGGTGCTGCAGCCAGCCGAGCACGCCCGGCTGCGCTTGCGCGAAGTAGGCCGCCAGGCTGCCGGGCCCGCCCTGCCAGCGCAGTGCGGCCAGGTTGGCCCCCACGAACACCCCGAACTGCACGGCGGCGCCCACCAGAGACACGAGCTGGAAGCGCACGATGCGACCCAAGCGGGTGCCCGGCCGCAGCTCGGCGAAGGTCCACAGCTCGTTGACCGCGAAGTTGCTCAGGATGCTGAGCTGGATGGCCAGAGCGCTGGCGGCGGTGGAGCGCAGCCCCAGCCGCAGGCCCAGCCACAGGGCGCCCAGGTTCACCACCACCCCGCTGGCCCCCACCAGGCCGAACTTGATGAAGCGCGGCGTGAAGAAGGGGCGCAGCCGGTGCGGGATGGGGAGGTTGGCGAGGTTCAATGGCAGGTCGGGGCGCTCACCGCGCCCCGCAGGGCCGGTGGATTACAGGCAGGCGTCGAACTGCTCGATGCAGGCCGCGCAGTCGGGCACCTGGCACATGTTCTCGAAGATGCAGTTGTACAGGGGCACGAACTGCTCGAAGCCCGCCGGCGAGGAGCCCTCGACGCAGGTGTTGGCGCACGCCTCGTCCTGGCAGCCCAGGATGCACTGCAGGGTCTCCTGGCAGGTGGCGTCACCCATGGGCTCGGGCTGGGCGCCGAAGCAGGCCTCGAGCTGGCCGCCGCAGCTACCCTCGAGGCAGGCCTGATCGGCGCGACCCTGGGCGTCGAAGCACATGTTGGTCTGGCCGCACTCGATGATGGCGTTGTAGTCGTCGAAGCCCTGCGCCGAGACGTTGCTCACGCAGCGCTGCTGGCAGGCCTGATCCTGGCAGTTGCCGAGGCACTGCACGAACTCACCGCAGTTGTCGGTGCCCATGGGCTCGACCTGCTCGCCGAAGCAGGCCTCGACCTCGCCGCCGCAGTTGGCCTCGAGGCAGGCGGTGTCGGCGCTGCCGTCGGCGCCGAAGCAGTTGTTGACCTGCGCGCACTCCACCACGGCGTTGTAGGCGTTGAAGCCCTCGGCCGAGGTGTCCTCGACGCAGCCCTGCTGGCAGGCCTGGTCGTTGGGCGGGCAGGTGTTCAGGCACTGCAGGAACTCGGAGCAGCTCAGGTTGCCCATGGGGCCGCCGCCACCGCCGCCGCCGAAGCAGGCGTTGATCTCGTTGCCACAGGCCGCCTCAGCGCAGGCCTGGTCCACCGAGCCGTCCGGCCCGGCGCAGTTGTTCTGCACGATGCACTGCTGCACGGCGTTGAACTGGCCCTGGGCCGCGGGGCTGCCGTCGGCCAGGCAGGCCTGCGCGCAGGCCTGATCGGCGCAGTTGCCCAGGCACTGGAAGATCTCGGTGCAGCTCAGATCAGCCGCGCCACCGCCGCCGCCGGCGCCGCCGCCCGCGCCGCCCTGGCCGCCGCCGCCCGCGCCGCCCTGGCCGCCGCCGCCCGCGCCGCCCTGGCCGGGGCCCATGTCGCTGTCGTTGTTGCCGCCGCCCCCTGCGCCGCCCGCGCCGCCACCGTTGCTGTTGGGATCGGGCACACAGACCTGCTGGCCGCCGCCGGCAGCCACGCACAGGTAGGCGTTGGGGCAGCCGCTGCTGCTGCAGTCCTGGCTGCAGACCAGGCCCTGGGTGCCGCCCAGGTTGATGCAGAGGCCCGACGCGCAGTCACCGCCGTCATCGCAAGCCGCGCCGATGCTGCCGTTGCCGCCGCCACCGCCGCCGCCGCCCGCAGTACACGCAAAGAACGCCAGGGGGGCGCTCAGGGCCGCCGTCGTCAGAAGTGCCTTCATGCTCATCGCGAAACTCTCTCCACCACCACGTTGACGGGGGGCGAACGCCACACCGTTGTTCCAGGGGAGCCGGGCGTGTTCGGCGCCGAAGCCGGCGCTCACCCAGCGCTCTCCGCGCCGCCAGGTCCCCTCAGCGGCGCGCCATCCTGCGACAGGCCACGGGGTCGCAGCAAGTCGCGGCCGGCAGTACGGGCCGTCGCGGGGTTGGTGTTGCGGAGTTTCCCCGGCCCGCTGAGCGGGGCGGGGCAAGTGGGCGCACGCCCTACAGCAGCACTTCGCGCGGCGGCGGGCGCCGGTTGTATTGGCTGCCCATCACCCGCCCGTAGGCGCCCGCCGTGGCGATCAGCAGCACGTCGCCCTCGCGGGTCTCGGGCAGCCAGCGGTCGCGGCCCAGCGTGTCGCCCGTCTCGCAGATGGGGCCCACGACGTCCACCGGCGCCACCGGCGGCTCGCCCAGCCGGGTGAGGTTCGCGATGGCGTGCCAGGCGCCGTACAGCGCCGGCCGGATCAGGGTGTGCATCCCCGCATCCACGCCGACGTAGCGGCGCTCGCCCTTCGCCTTCACCTGGGTGACCGTGGCCAGCAGCACGCCCGCCTCGGCGATGAGGTAGCGGCCCGGCTCCATCCACAGGGTGAACTGGGGGTGCGCGGCCTTGAAGTCCGCCAGCCGCGCCGCAACGGCCGCCAGGTCCAGCGGCGTCTGGCCCGGCTTCTCGACCACCCCCAGCCCGCCGCCCAGGTCCAGGGTCTGCACCTGCGGGAAGTGCCGGGCACAGTCGGCCAGGAAGGCGGCCGTCTCGCCCCAGGCGTCAGGGGTGCGGATGCCGCTGCCGGCGTGGGCGTGCAGGCCCACCACCGTCGCGCCGGCCCGCTCGGCCAGCGCGGCGGCCTCGGCCAGCCGCTCGGGCACGATGCCGAACTTGCTGCGTGCCCCGGCGGTGCGCACGTGCTGGTGGTGCCCCCGCCCCTGCCCCGGATCCAGGCGCAGGAAGACCCGCTGCCCCTTGAACAGCTCGGGCCACGCCTCCAGCGGATACAGGCTGTCCAGGGTGACGTTCACGCCCGCCGCCAGGCCCGCCGCGTACTCGCCCATGGGAGCGAAGTTGGGCGTGAACAGCAGGCGCTGCGGATCCATCCGGGGGAACAGCCCCCGCACGTGGCGCACCTCGTCGATGCTCACGCACTCGAAGCCGAAGCCCACCGCCCGCAAGGTCTCGAGCACCTGCGGGTGGTCGTTGGCCTTCACGGCATACAGGCGGTGGTCGATGGGCGCCATGGCCTTCAGCACCCGGGCCCGCGCCTCGATGGTGGCCTGCTCGTAGACATACGCCGGCGTACCCTGCGCGGCCACGGCCAGCAGGTCGGCGCGCCGGGTGTGCCACCAAGGCGTGGGGCCCTCTTCCGGCAGGCTGGCCTGGCCCACCACCGGCGAGGGCTCGGCGAAGAACCGGGTGTGCAGCGCCCGCACCAGGCGGTCGGCCTGATCGGCGTCCACCACCACGGTGAAGTTCACGTCGCTGGCCGCCTGGCTCACCAGGTGGATGCGGTGCTCCTCGAAGGCCTGCAGCGCGGGTCCCAGCCGGTGGAGGATGGCCCGGATGCCCCGCCCCACCAGGCTCACGGCCGCCACGTCGGGGATGAGCCGAGCCTTGCAATGGGCGGCCAGCGCGTCCAACAAGGCGCCCGTGTCGACGCCCTCGGGGTCGAAGGACACCGTGACGTTGGCCTCGCTGGTGCTCACCAGGTCCACGCTCACGCCGTGCCGGGCGAAGGCCTGGAACGCCGTGGCCAGGAACCCCACCTGCTGCCACATGCCCAGGGTGTCCATGCTGATCAGGGCCACGCCGCGGCGGCAGGCCACCGCCTTCACGGAGGGGGCCAGCGCGGCCCCGGCCTCGATGAGGGTCCCCGCCCCTTCCGGAGCGCCCAACCCCATGATCTGCAGGGGGATCCCCGCGGCCGCCAGCGGGCGCACGCAGCGCGGGTGCAGGCCCGGGGCGCCGGCCGTGGCCAGCTCCTGGGCCTCGTGGGGATCCAGCCGGAGCACCAGCCGGGCGAAGGGCACCTCGGTGGGATCGGCCGTGAACAGGCCCGGGGTCTCGGACCACAGGACGCAGCGCTCGGCGCCCAGGCGCACCGCCAGCTCGGCGGCGCCCAGATCGGCGGCGCCGGGGCCCAGGTGGCGGGGCCCCGCGCCGTACGCGGCGGGCCAGATCTGCACCGGGGCATCGCCGGGCGGCGCGTCGGGCTCGGCAAGCGTCTGCACGGCCAGCGCGGGGCCGGCGGCGGCCGCCAGGAGCTGCACCAGCGCCAGACCGATGCGCGCTGCGAGCCGATCGGTGAGCTCGCCGGTGAGGTGCAGGCCCTCCAGCAGCCCGCGCAGCGTCTGCGCCGCGGGGGCGAGGCGGGCCTCGTCCACCTGGAGCCCCCGGGCCAGCGCGCGGTGGTCCTCGAAGACGGGCGCGAGGGCCTCGGCCCCTGCCCCGCGCAGCGCTGCCTGAGCGAGGGGCGCGCCCAGCACCGGGCTCGCCAGGGCCACGGCCACCCGCCGGCCCTCGCGGCCGTGGGCCGCCACGGCGCCGGTCAGGACATGCCAGGCGGCGGGCGTGAGCAGCGCCGGGCCGCGCAGGCCCAGGACGATCCAGGGGGCATCGGGCGTGAGCTTGCTCATGGGGTCGGCAGGGCCCGAGCGAGAGCGTCGAACAGCGCGCTGCGCACGGGCCCGGGGATCCGGTGGCGCACCTTGGGGAACTCGGTGAGATCGGCCGGCCGCTTCACCGCCCGGAAGGCCTCCACCGTAGCGCGGGCGCCGGCGACGGGCAGGCGATCATCGGCGTCGCCGTGCAGGGCGATCACCGGGGGCGCCCCGGCATGGGCCGCCTTGGGGTACAGCTCGCGGGGCAGCAGGCCCGCGATGGGCACGCACGCTGCGAACCGCTCCGGGTGCTCGGCGCACGCCAGGAAACTCAACATCCCCCCCTGGCTGAAGCCGGTGATCACCGGCTTGCCCACCGTGGGCCGGCGCTGGCGCAGGGTCTCGGCCAGGTGGGCCAGGCGCCGGGCCGAGTCGCGCATGTCGGCGATGCGATCCTGGCCCTCGTCCTGGGCGAGCGCGAACCAGGTGTGCCCCCGGCCGTAGGGGCGCTTGCCGCGCGGGGCCACCACCCGCACCTGGAGGGGCAGATCTTCGAACAGGCGCACGAAGGCCTCGGGGCGATCCCCCAGGCCATGGACGGCGATCAGCAGCGGCAGCCGGGCGTCCTTCGCGGCGCCGCCGGTGACGATCTCCACCGAGTCCAGCAGGGGGTCCTGGTGGGCCATCGCCGCCCAAGGCAGCGCCAACAGACAGAGGAGCAGGGTACGCATGGGCGCGACGCTAGCAGGCTTGGGCGCCGGACGCGATCCGGGTCCCGGCCAGGGGCTAGTCGTCGAGCCCCAGGCGCTTCATCCACTTCCACAGCGTCACCCGGCTGACCCCCAGCCGCTCCGCCGCCCGCGCCTTGTGGCCGTCGGTGGCCTCCAACGCGGCGTGGATGCGCCGGGCGTCGAGCGCCGGCCGCGGCTTGCGCTTGGGGCCCCGGGGTTCGCAGGCCGGATCCGCCAGATCGGGCGGCAGGCTGCACGGCTCCACCACCAACCCGCGGGTGAGGACGGTGGCGTACTCCAGGCTCTGCTCCAGCTCGCGCACGTTCCCCGGCCAGTCGTGGCCCTGCAGGCGGGTCAGCGTCTCGGCGGAGAGCTGCTTCGCCAGGTCCCGCCGCCGCCGCGCCGTGCGGGCCAGCACGTGGCTGGCCAGCTCGGGGATGTCGCTCATGCGCGCCCGCAGCGGAGGCACCTCGATGGGCACCACCGCCAGCCGGTAGTACAGGTCTTCGCGCAGCAGGTCCTCGTCCATCAGGGCGCGCAGGTCCTGGTTGCTGGCGCTGATCAGGCGCACGTCCACCCGCCGACTCTGAGACTCACCCAGGCGCACCAGCTCGCCGTCGCGCACCAGGCGCAGCAAGCGGATCTGCACCTCGTCGGGCAGCGCGCCGAAGTCGTCGAGCACCAGCGTCCCGCCGTCGGCGGCCTCGATGCGGCCCTTGCGGTCCGCCAGCGCCCCCGCGAAAGCGCCCCGGACGTGTCCGAACAGCTCCCGCAGCAGGACGCCTTCGGGCAGCGTCCCACAGTTCACCCACACCAGGGGCCCGTGGCGACGCGCGCTGGCCTCGTGGATGGCCTCGACCACCAGACCCTTGCCGGCGCCGGTCTCACCGGTGACGAGCACCGGCGCCTGGCCCTCGGCCGCCAGGGTGATGCGGTTGTAGAGCTGCTGCATCAGCGGGTGCTCGCCGACGATGCGCGGGTACGGACGGGCCTGATCCACCTCGCGCTGCAGGGCCGCCACCTCGGCCTCCAGCCGCATGACGTCGGACACGTCCAGCGCCGACTCCAGGGCCCCGTGCAAGCGGCCCTCGCGGTCGTAGAGGAGCCGGGCGTTCTTCACCACCGCGATGCGCTGGCCGTCCTTGCGCTTCAGGGTGCAGCGCTTCTGAAACACCGCGCCCTGCTCCCATAGCCCGCAGGGATCCCCCGGCCGCACGCAGCTACTCGAGAAGCACGCGTCGGCCTGCAGCACGCCGCAGGACCGCCCGATGATCTCGTCGGCGCGGTAGCCCGTCAGCGCCGCCATCTCGGCGTTCCAGCTCGTGATCACCCGCTCGGCGTTCACCGTGAACAGGCCCCCCGGCAGGGTGTCCAGGGCGTCCGCCAGCACCTGCGTGGCGTCCAGGGCGGCCAGGGCGTCCAAGACCTGATGGGTGGGGTGGTGGGCGGGCGGCGGTGGCGGCACGGCGGCTCCTGCAATCTGCCCCGGCCATCGGCGCCCCCCGCCCGGCGCCCAAGGGGTGAGGCGCCGCCGACGCTCGCCGCACCCCGGCTCGCGCCGCCCACGCTTGCGGCGACCTGCCCGTTGCCGTTCAATACCGGGCTTCATCCTCCAGCCCCCGAGGCGGATCCGTGAGCGAGCGCGAGCCCCCCCGCAACTTCCTCGAGCAGATCGTCGAGGGCCACCTGGCCCAAGGCACCCACGGCGGGCGGGTGGTCACCCGGTTCCCGCCCGAGCCCAACGGCTACCTGCACATCGGGCACGCCAAGAGCATCTGCCTGAACTTCGGCATCGCCCAGAAGTACGGCGGCGTCTGCCACCTGCGCTTCGACGACACCAACCCGCTCGCCGAGGAGACGGAGTTCGTCGAGTCCATCCAGGATGACGTGCGCTGGCTGGGCTTCGAGTGGGGGGAGCACCGCTTCTTCGCCAGCGACTACTACGAGCGGCTGTACCAGTTGGCCGTGGGCCTCATCGAGAAGGGGCTGGCCTACGTCGACGACCAGACCGTCGAGCAGATCCGCGTCAACCGGGGCACGCTGACCGAGCCGGGCACGCCCAGCCCGTGGCGCGACCGCACGGTGGCCGAGAACCTGGCCCTGTTCGCGGGCATGCGGGCGGGCGAGTTCGCCGACGGCAGCAAGGTGCTGCGGGCCAGGATCGACATGGCGGCGCGCAACATCCTCATGCGCGATCCGCTCATGTACCGCATCCGCCACGCGCACCATCACCGCACGGGCGACGACTGGTGCATCTACCCGATGTACGACTTCGCCCACGGCCTCAGCGACGCCATCGAGGACATCACCCACTCCATCTGCACGCTGGAGTTCGAGAACAACCGCGAGCTGTACGACTGGTTCGTCGAGCACGCCGACGTGGCCGCCCGGCCCCGCCAGTACGAGTTCGCCCGGCTGAACCTGGACTACACGGTCATGAGCAAGCGCAAGCTGCGCCAGCTCGTGGAAGAGGGGCACGTGGCGGGCTGGGACGACCCCCGCATGCCCACCGTGGCCGGCATGCGCCGCCGCGGCTTCACGCCGGCCAGCCTGCGCAACTTCGCCGAGATGGTGGGCGTGACCAAGGCCAACACCGTCATCGACATCGGCCGGCTCGAGTACGCCATCCGCGACGACCTGAACCACACGGTGTCGCGGGTGATGGCGGTGGTGGACCCCCTGGAGGTGGTGATCACCAACTACCCCGAGGGCCAGACCGAGACCTTGGACTGCGCGCTGTACCCGCACGACCACCCCATGCACGGCCAACCCACCGAGGGCAGCCGGCCGGTGCCCTTCGGGCGCACGCTGTACATCGACCGCAGCGACTTCGCCGAGGCCGCGCCGAAGGGCTGGAAACGGCTGGCGCCCGGCGTCGAGGTGCGGCTGCGCTACGCCTACTTCGTGACCTGCCACAAGGTCATCAAGGACGCCGACGGCCATGTGGTGCGCCTGGAGTGCACCTACGACCCCGAGACCCGCGGCGGCGCCGCCCCCGACGGGCGCAAGGTGAAGGGCACCCTGCACTGGGTGGCCGCCCACGGCGCGCTGCCCGCCGAGCTGCGCATCTACGACCGGCTGTTCAGCGAGCCCACCCCGGGCGCCCGCACGGGCGATCCCTTGGACGACCTGAACCCCGAGAGCCTGGTGGTGAAGCGCGGCTTCATCGAGCCCAGCGTGGCCGCGCACCCCGCGGGCACCCGCTACCAGTTCGAGCGCACCGGCTACTTCGTCAGCGACACGACGGACTCCAAGCCCGGCGCCCTGGTGTTCAACCGCATCGTCACCCTGCGCGACACCTGGGCGAAGCTGCAGGACAAGGCCGCTGACGCCGCCGACGCCCTGCCGGGCGAGGCCACCGAGCCCAGCGCCGCGCCGAAGGCCCAGAAGGCCCGCCCCGCCAAGCGCACCAAGGCGCAGATCCGCACCCACAACCGCGCCGCGGACCCCGCCCTGGAGGCCCGCTTCCAGGCCTACCAGGCCGCGCTGGGCCTGGACGAGGACACCGCCGACCTGCTGGCCGGCGAGGCCGACATGGCGGACCTGTTCGACGCCGCCCGGGCGAGCTACGCGGGCGACGTGGCCGGGCTGGCCAAGTGGTTCGTCAACGACCTGTCGGGCGCCCTGGGCGACCGCGCGCCCGCCGAGCTGCCCACCGACGGCGCGGCGCTGGCCCGCGTGCTCACCCTGGTGGACGAGGGCACCGTCACCTCGCGGGCCTCGAAGGACCTGCTCGAGGTCCTGCTGCGCGACGGCGGAGACCCCGACGGGCTGGTGGCCGCGCTGGGCCTGGAGGCGGTGGCCGACACCGACGCGCTGGCCGACGCCATCGCCGGCGTGCTGGCGAAGCACGGGGCCATGGTGGAGCGCTTCCGGGGCGGCGAGCAGAAGCTGTTCGGCTTCTTCATCGGGCAGGTGATGCAGGCCACCGGCGGCGCGGCCGACCCCAAGGCCGTGCGCGACCTGCTCACCGCCGCGCTGAAGGGCTAGCGCCCTGCACCCACTCGTCTTCCCGCCCGACTCGCCACGCACCCTGGTGGTGTGCGACCTGGAGGCCACCTGCTGGCGGGCCGACGAGCACCCCGAGCTGGCCGCCCGGCAGCGCGATGAAGCCGAGATCATCGAGATCGGCGCCGTGCGGCTCGACCCCCACACGCTGACTGAGGTGGATCGCTTCGAGCGGCTGGTGCGGCCGGTGCGTCACCCCACCTTGTCGGCCTTCTGCACCCAACTCACGGGGATCTCGCAGGCCCTGGTGGACGCCGAGGGCGTGCCCTTTGCGCAGGCCTATGCCGAGCTCATGGCCTGGATGGGGCCCACCCAGGCGGTGGATCTGGCGGCCTGGGGGATCTTCGACCACCGCCAGCTCGAGCGGCAGGCCGCCGAGCTGGGCGCCGAGGCCCCCGGCTGGACGCCCCACAACATCAAGGTGCACTGCAGCGACTGGCTGCGCTGGACCACCGGCAAGAGCGCCCGCTTCGGGCAGGCGCAGGCCCTGCAAGCCCTGGGGCTGCCCCCGGGCGAGCGCCCGCACCGCGCCCTGAGCGACGCCCTGGACGTGGTGCGCGTGCTGCGTGTCGTCTGGGATCCCGCCCGCGCCTCGGCGCAGGGCCAGGCTGTGCTGCGCCGCTGCGCCGCGCTGGATCCCGAGCCGGTGAACCGGGCGCGCATGGCCGAAGTGGACGACAAGGCCCGCGGCTGGTTCGAGCGGGCGGTCAAGGAGCTGCGCCGGTGCCGCGCGGTGCAGGTTTCCACCGGCAAGGCCCACGTGCGGCTGAACGATCGCGGCCGGGCCGCCCTGGCGCTGATGGATCTGGAGCTGGACCGATGATCGAGCGACGCCCCCTGCG
This sequence comes from Myxococcales bacterium, assembly GCA_020633555.1. Lineage (GTDB taxonomy): Bacteria > Myxococcota_A > Bradymonadia > UBA7976 > UBA1532 > JACKDL01. Next base: position 121,674 of record JACKDL010000008.1, read on the forward strand.
GGCCACCGTCGAGGCGGCCCTGGCGGCCCTGGGCCCCGGCGACCTCGTGGCCACCGACGCCGACAACACCCTGTGGGCCGGCGACTGCGGCGACGACGCCATGCGCTGGCTGAAGGCCGCGCGCGAGCCCGGCCTGGACGTGGCCGCCTACCTGGCCCGCGAGCAGGTGGACTACGCCGGCGCCTGCCGGGAGTCCGCCGAACACCTGGCCCGCCTGGGCCTCACCCCCGGCCTGCGCGCGTTCCTGGCCACCCGCCTGCGGCTGCGGGGCTGGCTGGTGCAGGCCCTGCAGGCCGCCGAGGGCCGCGGCGCCGCGGTGGTGGTGGTCACGGCAGCCCCGCTGGACTCGGCCCGCGAGGCGCTCGCCCACTTCGGCCTGCCCTGGCCCGCCCTGGGCATCACGGTCCGCGACGGCGCCGTGGTGGAGCCCGCCCCCGTGGGACCCGGAAAGGCGCTGGCCTGGCAGGCCGCGGGCCACGCCGCGCCGGCGGTGGCCCTGGGTGACTCGGTGCACGACGAGCCCCTGCTGGCCTTGGCCACCCTTGGCTTCCGCCTGGATCCCCCTACGGACGAGGAGTGCGGCTGACATGCGCGCGCCTGACGGCAACCTGTTCGACCGCCCGCCGCCCGCCACGGGCGAGGTCTTTGAGGTCCTGGCCCGCCTGGGCGGCTGCGAGGTGGAGCGCATCGTCAGCTCCAGCCACCCCGAGCCGGGCGAGTACCGCCAGGCCCATGCCGAGTGGGTGGTGCTGCTGAAGGGTGGCGCCCGCCTGCAGGTGGCCGGCGAGCTGGTCAGCCTGAAGCCGGGCGACCACCTGCTGCTGCCCGCCGACGAGCCGCACCGGGTGTTGGCCACCGAGGAGGGCACGGTGTGGCTGGCGGTGCATGCCCGCGGGGCACCGGCCGCGAAGGCCCAACCCGCCCTGCCAGAGGTGTGAGGGGTCAGGAGAGGGGGCGGGGAGGATCAGACGCCGCCCGGAGGGCCCCGGGACTCGGAATGGAGCCTGGCATGGGACGCGGGGCCCCACCCCGGGCGGCGCGGGTGGGAGATCAGTGCCGGCTGCCGCAGTTGGCCCCCATCATCGGGTCACAGTTGTAGCCCAGGGCCTCCCAGTCGAACGCGCCGCCGTTGTGGCAGTCGTTGCAGCCCAGAGCCATGGCGGGCGGCGCCACCTCGTGGTTGATGCCCATCCACATCTCGGTGTAGCCCCACGCCCAGTCGCCCGCGGCGTAGCTGGTGTTGGCGTCGATCTGGCCGCTGTACTGCGCACCCGCGGTCAGCGACGAGGCCCACAGCGCCTCCACGCCCTCGGCCGTGTAGGCATCCGCCGCGGGGATGGCACCCCAGAAGCCGCCGGGGCCGAACAGCTTGGGCACGATGACGAGCCGGCGGGCCGGATCCACCGCCTGGCGGCCGCGCATGACCTTGAAGGGCCAGATCTTGGCGCCCAGGTCTTCGTGGGTGGCCACGGGCTTGCCGAGCACGATGGGGTTGCCCTCGCCGCCGACGCCCTCGGGGAACTGGTCGGTGATGGTCATGCGGGTGGCGCGGCCGTCCCACCAGCCGTACTCGGGCCGCACATCCTTCATCCACACGAAGTCGCCCTTCATCGCGTCGTACGCGGTCACCATGGTGCCGTCATCCAGAGCCGCGCGGACCACGCCGTTCTCGCCCAGGGTCCGGTTGCCGGCCGTGGACCAGTCCCAGTTCATCTTGGTGGGCTGGTTCCGGCTGAAGGCCGGGATGTGGCAGGTCTGGCAGGCGATGTCCTGGGCGTGGTTGTCCATCATCGGGTTGGCGTGGAAGCCCGCCTCGCCGTGGCAGTCGGTGCAGTTCACCGGGCCGTTGGTGGCCACGTTGTGCACGCTGCGGCCCATGATCTGATGATCCTGGCCGGCGTGGCAGTTGGCGCACTCCATGCCGCTGCCCATGTGCACGTCGTCGTTGCGGGTGGCCTGCAGCAGGTGGCTGCCCAGATCGCCCTTCTTCACGTTGTCGCCGCCGCCCGCGCTGAAGTGGCAGGAGCCGCAGTTCGCGACCTTGCTCTCGCCCACGCTGCGCGCCGCCACCAGCAGGTTGGTGTTGTCGGTGGGGTTGCCGGCGGTGGTGGGGGCCTTGGCGTACGTGCCCGGCTGCGCGTGGCAGGTCAGGCAGTCCATCTTGGTCTGGTCCTGGAAGTCGTAGTCCTCACCGCGCCAGTCATAGCCGGCGTGGCACTGGGTGCACCGGGCCTCGTTGCTGGGCACGGCGATGCAGAAGTTGTTGATCAGGTTGGTCTTGCCGATGTTGTTCTGCCCCTCGGCGCCCACCAGACCGGGGCTCGGGCCGGCCCACTTCCAGTGCGCCGAGTTCAGGAAGTGATCGGCCTGCTCCTGGTGGCAGTTCAGGCAGGCGGCGGTGACGGCCGGGCCGGTCGCGAACGGGCCCGCCAACGCCTCCATGCCGGCGTGGACGCTGTCACGCACGCACACGCCCTCGATGCAGACCTCGCTGCCGCCGCAGGTGCTCTCGCAGGCGCCGCCGATGCAGCGCTGGCAGGGGCCACACTCGGGATCGCAGACCTCGGGCACCGCCTGGCACACGCCCTCGGCGCACTCCAGGCCGTCACCGCAGTTGTCCACGCACACCGGCGTCTCGCCGCTGACATCGCAGCGCTGGCAGGGGCTGCAGCCCGGATCGCAGGTGGGCGCCGGGATGGGCGTGCACACGCCGTCGGTGCACTGGGCGCCGTCGCCGCACAGGGGCACGCACACGGGGTTCTCGCCGCTGGTGTCGCAGGCCTCGCAGGCGCCGCAGGCCGGATCGCAGGCCGCGGGCGGGGCGCTGGGCACGCACAAGCCGTCCTGGCACTCGGCGCCGGCGCCGCACAGGTCGATGCAGGCCGGGGCGTCGCCGCTGGTGTCGCACGCCTGACAGGCGCCGCAGGCAGGATCACAGGTGGGCGGCGGCGGGAGCGCCTGGCAGGCGCCGTCGACGCACTCGCTGCCCACGCCGCAGGTGTCCACGCACGCGCCCATGTTGTCGCAGACCTGACAGGGGCCGCAGCCGGGCTCGCAGGTCACCTCGCCCCCGCCTTCAGCCACACAGGCCCCGTCCTGGCACGTCGTGCCCTCGCCGCACGTGCTCACGCACATGGGCGCCTCCCCGGTGGTGTCGCACACCTCGCACGCCCCGCACTCGGGGGTACACGCCACGACGACGCCGCTGTCGGCGACGGGGGTCTTGTCGTCGTCGTCGTCGCAAGCGGTCAAGGTCAGCCCTGCCAACAGGGCGGTCATCAGGCTCAGGCGCCACTTCAGGCTCAACATCCCAAGCTCCTTTCAGTCACGCCGGCGTGCGCCGGCCGTCCCACGTCGCTCCCTGACAAAGCAACGGGCAGGCCAGCCCCCCGACTGCGCGGCTGCTGACGCCAGAAACCCTCCCGTTTTCGGGTACTTGAACTGCGACATCGCCAACGCGCGGGCGCTGGCCGCCGTTAACCGCTCCGCCGGGGTTAACGACGCTGCTTAACGTTTGTGGTTAACGCCCACCGGCCGCGGTGACGGGGTGTTCCCCGATCGGTGACACCGCCCTCAGGTCGCCTCGAAACGCCTGTTTTGAATCAGATTTTCACTTCAGGAGTGTCACTGCTTCGGGCCTGGGAACCCCGTGGCCCGCGCCAGCAGGCCGTCCGCCACGGCCTCGAGCATGGCCGCGCTCACCGCGGGCGCTGAGGCGCAGATCGTCAAGGCCAGCGCCCCGCCGTGGGCCGCCGCGAACAGGCCCAGATCCGCCCAGGGCGCCACGGCCGCGGCCACGGTCAGCCGCTGGACGGTCAGCGAGCCGAGGGCGGCGGGCACCTCCAGGGTCGGCAGCGCCAGGCGGATCCCGGGGGTGCACCGCCGCAGCAGGCGTCCCACGATCCCCACCCCCAGCACGCCGAGCACCCGCCCCATCAGCCGCCAACGGTACGGCTGATCCAGCTCGGCGTCGCCGCGCGCCTTGGCCGCGTCGAGCTGCCCCTGGACCTCCCGGGCCATGCCCCAGAAGCCGCTGTCCAGCGTCAGGGCGTGCACCGTGCTCATCTGGGCGGGGTACAGACCCACGGCGTCCTTGGGGTGAGGCCGCAGGGCGTCGCGCCGGTCCACCGGGTGCCGCAACAGCACCGCGTGATCCACCGCGTTCACCTGCCGCAGCGCAAACAGCAGCGCCGCCGCCACTGCGCTGTAGAGGGACACCCCCGCCTGCCCCGCGGCGGCCGTCAGCGCCTTGGTCTGGGCCGGGGTCAGCGCGCGCGCCACCACCCGGGTGGTGCGGGCCTCGGGCGCCACCCGCTTCACCGCCGGGACGGTGCGCAGGGGCAACCCGAGGGGCCGCGCCCGGTTCAGCCGCGAGCGCGCGCGCCAGAACCGCCACAGCCCCCGAAGTCCGCGCGTCGCCGCCGGCGCCGCCTCCTCCACCGGCACGGGCCAGCCGCCCTGCACCTTCGGGTTGGCCACCAGCGCGCGCAGCAGGTGCCGCAGCAGCCAGCCCACCGCGGCCACGTCGCCCAGCAGGGGGTGGGTGATCACCGCCAGGCTCGCGTGGGCCTGCCCGTGGCGCACGAAGATCACCCGGGCCAGCCCCTTGCTGGGATCGAAGCGGGCGTCCAGCTCGGGGGCCAGGGCCGACCACAGGCCCTCGGCCGGGGCCACGCGCCGCGTCACGGGCGGCGGCCCCAGGAACACCAGGCGATCGCCCTCGACCCGGGCGCCCACGAGCGGGTGCTGCCGGCTGACGGCCTCAACGGCCCGCTGCACCCGCTCCAACGACAGCGTGCCCGACAGCTCTGCCGCCACTGCCAGGTTCACCGACGCCCGCCGGCCGATGGCCAGCACCGCCCGCTCCGTCGCGCCGAGCTGTCGCCCCCCCTGCAGCATGGCCGCAGGGTAGGCCCTCCCCGCGGCCGGCCGCCAATCTGGTGGTTTGGCAACTTGACGCGGTGCGCCATATTATCGGCGCGACGCAGCCAAGACGCCGACCCGCCCCGCGCGCGCGGCGATCCCAGAGAGGTCTCGCACCATGCTCCAGCCCGCCGCCTTCGGCCTGTACGACCCCGCCCACGAGCACGACGCCTGCGGGGTCGGCTTCGTGGCCCACCTCAAGGGCGTCAAGACCCACGCCATCGTCGAGGAGGGCCTGGACGTCCTGCGGCGGCTGCGCCACCGAGGCGCCACCGGCGCCGACAAGCTCACCGGCGACGGCGCGGGCATCCTGCTGCAGCTCCCCCACCGCTTCTTCGAGGTGCAGGCGGATCGCAAGGGTCTGCGCCTGCCCCGCCGGGGCGCCTGGGCGGTGGGCATGGTGTTCCTGCCCGCCGAGCCCGAGGCCCGCGCCGCCTGCGAGGCCATCATCGCCCAGGTGGTCGAGGCCGAGGGCCAGCGCCTGCTGGGCTGGCGGGACGTGCCCTGCGTGCCCACCGCCATCGGGCCCCAGGCCCGGGCGGCCATGCCCACCATCCGCCAGTTCTTCGTGGGCCGGCGCCGCTCGGTGCCCAGCGCCTTCGAGCGGCGGCTGTTCATCATCCGCAAGCTGGTGGAGAACCGGGTGACGGCCGAGGGCCTGGATCCGGCCCGCCAGTTCCACGTGGCGAGCCTGTCGGCCGAGACCATCGTCTACAAGGGCATGCTGCTGCCCGAGCAGCTCCCGGCCTTCTACCCCGACCTGGGCGATCCCGAGCTCGAGAGCGCCATCGCGCTGGTGCACAGCCGCTTCAGCACCAACACCTTCCCGAGCTGGCCGCTGGCCCAGCCCATGCGCTTCATCGCCCACAACGGCGAGATCAACACGCTGCAGGGCAACCGCAACTGGACCAACGCGCGGCGCAGCCTGCTGCAGTCCGCCAAGTTCGGCGGCCCCCTGGACCGGCTGTTCCCCATCGTCGTGCCCGGCTCCAGCGACTCGGGGCAGTTCGACAACATGCTCGAGCTGCTGCACCTGGGCGGGCGCTCGCTGCCCCACGCGATGATGCTGATGATCCCCGAGGCCTGGGAGCAGCACGCCCAGATGGACGAGGCCCGGCTGGCCTTCTACGAGTACGCCGGCTCGCTCATGGAGCCCTGGGATGGCCCCGCGGGCATCTGCTTCTCGGACGGCACGCTCATCGGCGCCACCCTGGACCGCAACGGGCTGCGCCCCCTGCGCTGGGTGGAGACCCAGGATGACCGGGTGGTCCTCGCCAGCGAAGCGGGCGTGGTGGATCTGCCCCCCGAGGCCATCCGCCAGAAGGGCCGGCTGAGCCCCGGGCGCATGTTCATCGTCGACACCGAGGTGGGCCTGATCCTCGAAGACGACGCGGTGAAGAAGGACATCGTCAGCCGCTGGCCCTACGCCAAGTGGTTGAAGCGCAACGTGTTCCGTCTGGCGGACCAGCCGGCGGCCCGCACCCCCGTGCCCCTGCTGGGCAGCGAGCAGCGCCTGACCATGCGCGCCTTCGGCTACACCGACGAGGACCTGGATCTGCTCATCCTGCCCATGGCCGAGCAGGGCGCCGAGCCCGTGGGCAGCATGGGCAACGACGCGCCGCTGGCGGTGCTGAGCCGGCAGGCGCCCAGCCTGTACGACTACTTCCACCAGCAGTTCGCCCAGGTCACCAACCCGGCCATCGATCCCATCCGCGAGCACCTGGTGATGAGCCTGAACACGGCCATCGGCCAGGACGGCAACACCTTCGAAGAGACCCCCGAGCAGTGCCACCGCATCGTGGCGGACGGCCCCATCCTCACCAACGAGGAGCTGGCCCGCATCCGCCAGCTCAAGGTGGGCGCCTTCGCCCCGACCACCCTGTCCATCCTGTGCCCGGCGGACACGAACGACCCCCACGCCCTGGAGCGCGCGGTGGAGCGGCTGTGCCGAGCCGCCGAAGAGGCCGTGGACGACGGCTACAACGTGCTGGTGCTGAGCGACCGCGGCGTCGACGCCCGCCACGCGCCCATCCCCGCCCTGCTGGCCCTGAGCGCCGTGCACCAGCACCTGGTGCGCGAGGGCACCCGGCTGCAGACCGGCCTGGTCATCGAGACGGGCGAGGCCCGTGAGGTGCACCACTTCGCCCTGTTGCTGGGCTACGGCGCCGCCGCCGTGAACCCCTGGCTGGTCATGGACACCCTGAGCGAGCGCGGCAGCGACGGCCCCACCCCCGAGCTGCCGGTGACGGCGGCCGAGGCCAAGAAGCGCTACGTGAAGGCCGTCGAGAAGGGCCTGCTCAAGATCATGAGCAAGATGGGCATCAGCACCCTGGCCAGCTACCGGGGCGCCCAGATCTTCGAGGCCGTGGGGCTCAGCGACGCCCTGATCAAGAAGCGGTTCACGGGCACCACCAGCCGCCTGGGCGGTGTGGGCCTGGCCGAGCTGGGCCGCGAGGTGGCCACCCGCCACGAGCGCGCCTTCGGCGCCGTGCCCGCCGGCGAGCTGGCGCTGCTGCCCGTGGGCGGCCAGTACCGCTGGCGCCGCCGGGGCGAGCACCACCAGTGGAACCCGCGCACCGTCGCCCTGCTGCAGGACGCCGCCCGTCGCAACGACGCCGCCGTCTTCGCCGAGTACGAGGCCGCCGTGGACGAGGTCGACGGCCAGGTGCCCAACCTGCGCCACCTGCTGCGCTTCAAGGCCAGCGAGCCCGTGGCCCTGGACGAGGTGGAGTCCGCCGCCGCCATCGCCCGGCGCTTTGTCACGGGCGCCATGAGCTTCGGCAGCATCAGCGCCGAGGCCCACGAGACGCTGGCCATCGCCATGAACCGGCTGGGCGGCAAGAGCAACAGCGGCGAGGGCGGCGAGGAGACGCGCCGCTATGTGCCCGACGCCAATGGGGATCTGCGGCGCAGCGCCATCAAGCAGGTGGCCTCGGGGCGCTTCGGCGTCACCGTGGAGTACCTGGTGAACGCCGACGACCTGCAGATCAAGGTGGCCCAGGGCGCCAAGCCCGGCGAGGGCGGCCAGCTCCCCGGCGACAAGGTGGACGAGCGCATCGCCAAGGTGCGCTGCAGCACCCCCGGCGTGACCCTGATCTCGCCGCCGCCCCACCACGACATCTACTCCATCGAGGATCTGAAGCAGCTCATCTACGACCTGAAGGCCGTGAACCCGCGAGCCCGCATCAGCGTGAAGCTGGTGGCCCAGGCCGGGGTGGGCACGGTGGCCGCGGGCGTGGCCAAGGCGGGCGCCGACGTCATCGTCATCGCCGGCGCCAGCGGCGGCACGGGCGCCTCGCCCCTGTCGAGCCTGAAGCACGCCGGCGTGCCCTGGGAGATGGGCCTGAGCGAGGCCCACCAGGTGCTGGTGCTCAACGACCTGCGTCAGCACGTGATCCTGCAGGTGGACGGCGGCTTCCGCACCAGCCGCGACGTGGTGCTGGCGGCGGCCATGGGCGCCGAGGAGTTCGGCTTCGCCACCGCCGCCCTGGTGGTGGAGGGCTGCGTGCTGCTGCGCAAGTGCCACACCAACACCTGCTCCGTGGGCGTGGCCACGCAGGATCCCCGTCTGCGCAAGCGCTTCGCGGGCGACGCCGATCACGTGGTGAACTTCTTCCTGCTCCTCGCCGAGCAGGTGCGCCGGCGCATGGCCGAGCTGGGCTTCCGCAGCATCGACGCCCTCATCGGCCGGGTGGACCGGCTGGAGCCCGGCTCGCTGGCCGAGGACGACTGGAAGGCCCGCACCCTGGACCTGCAGCCCCTGCTGGCCCGGGCGCCCAACGCCGACCTGGTGCCGGCCCGCTGCCAGGGCTTCCGCGAGGCGGTGGATCCCGACCACCTGGACCACGGCCTCATCGCGGCCTCGGCGCGCACCCTGGCCGGCCGCGGCCCCGTGCGCCTCAGCCGCACCATCCGCAACACCGATCGCTCGGTGGGCGCGCGCATCTCGGGCGAGATCGCCCGCCGCCTGGGCGGCCAGGGCCTGCCCGACGACTCGGTGCACGTGACCTTCCAGGGCTCGGCGGGCCAGAGCTTCGGCGCCTGGCTGGCGCCCGGGGTCACCTTCCTGCTGCACGGCGAGACCAACGACTACCTGGGCAAGGGCCTGTCGGGCGGGCGCATCGTGCTCACGCCGCCCGCGGGCGTGCGCTACGCCGCCCACGCCAACATCATCACCGGCAACGTGGCGCTGTACGGGGCCACCGGCGGCCAGGTCTTCATCCGCGGCCGCGCCGGCGAGCGCTTCGCCGTGCGCAACTCGGGCGCCCAGGCCGTGGTCGAGGGCGTGGGCGACCACGGCTGTGAGTACATGACCGGGGGCACGGTGGTGGTGCTGGGCCCCACCGGCCGCAACTTCGCCGCCGGCATGAGCGGCGGCGTGGCCTACGTGCTCGACCCCGAGCGGCGCTTCGCCCCGCTGTGCAACCTGGCGCAGGTGGAGCTGGAGGCCGTGCGCGATCCCGAAGACGTCGAGGCCCTGCACGGCCTGATCACCGCCCACTGGGAGCGCACGGGCAGCAGCACCGCCAAGGGCCTGCTGGACGTGTGGCCCAAGGCGCTGGGGCAGTTCGTGAAGGTCATGCCCACCGAATACAAGCGGGTGCTCATGGCGCGCCGCGACCAGGCGGCTTGAGGGGATTGAGCATGAGCAAGCGCAACGACGGCTTCTTGATCTGGCCCCGCGAGCCCGCCCCCGAGCGGCCCGTGCCCACCCGCCTGAAGGACGCGGGCGAGTTCGTGGAGCCCATGCCCCCGGCCCAGCTCAGCCGGCAGGCCGGGCGCTGCATGGGCTGCGGCATCCCCTTCTGTCACCAGGGCTGCCCGCTGGGCAACCCCATCCCCGACTTCAACGCGGCCGTGGCCAGGGGGCGCTTCGCCGAGGCCTTCTTCGCCCTGGACAGCACCAACAACTTCCCCGAGTTCACCGGCCGGCTCTGCCCCGCCCCCTGCGAGGCCGCCTGCACGCTGAACATCAACGACGACGCGGTCACCATCGAGCAGATCGAGAAGGAGATCGTCGAGCGCGCCTTCGCTGAAGGCTGGGTGCAGCCACGCCCGCCCGCCCGCCGCACCGGCAAGACCGTGGCGGTGGTGGGCTCGGGCCCCGCCGGCCTCGCCGCCGCCGTGCAGCTCAACCGCGCCGGCCACACCGTCACCGTGTACGAGAAGGCCGATCGCCTGGGCGGCCTGCTGCGCTATGGCATCCCCGACTTCAAGCTCGAGAAGTGGGTGATCGACCGGCGCATCGACCTGATGACCGCCGAGGGCGTGCGCTTCCGCACCGGCGTGAACGTGGGCCAGGATCCCTCGTGGGGCGCTCTGAAGGCCCAGCACGACGCGGTGGTGCTGGCCATTGGGGCCGCCCGGCCCCGCACCCTGGCCGGCCTGCCCGGCGCCGATCTGCCCGGCGTGCACCTGGCCATGGACTTCCTGGCCGCCCAGAACGACGCCGTGGAGCTGGGTGGAGCCCCCGCCATCTCGGCCGAGGGCAAGCGGGTGATCATCCTGGGCGGCGGCGACACCGGCAGCGACTGCCTGGGCACCAGCCTGCGCCAGGGCGCCAAGGACGTGCGCCAGATCGAGCTGTTCCCCGCGCCGCCCCAGGCCCGCGACACCCAGAACCCGTGGCCCCAGTGGCCCCTGGTGCTGCGCACGTCGAGCAGCCACCGCGAAGGCGGCGCCCGCGACTTCGCGCTGATGACCGAGAAGCTGAGCGGCAAGGGCAAGCTGCAGCGCCTGCACGCCCGCCAGGTGGAGATCGCGGGCGGCCGGCCCACCCCCATCGAAGGCAGCGAACAGATCCTCGAGGTGGATCTGTTGCTGCTGGCCATGGGCTTCGTGGGCCCCGACGTGTCGGGCCTCACCGACGCGCTGGGCCTGGCGCTGACCGACCGCGGCGCCATCGCCGTGGGCCCCGACTTCCAGAGCACCGTGCCCGGTGTGTTCGCCGCCGGCGACGCCCAGCGCGGCGCCAGCCTCATCGTATGGGCCATCAGCGAGGGCCGAGAGGCCGCCCGCGGCGTGGACGCCTGGCTGATGGGCAAGGCGTCGCCCCTGCCCACCCGCGGCGTGGACCGGGCCTTCGGCGGGCGGTAGCCGAGCCCGCCCGCGCCGGCGTATGCTCCCGCCGAAATTCGAACCGGAGGTGCCCGTGAGCACGTCGTACCCGCTGCACAAGATCAAGGTGGTGCTCCTCGAGAACATCCACCCGGTGGCCGTGGCCAACCTGGAGGCGGCCGGCTTCACCGTCGAGCTGCACGACCGCGCCTACCAGGGCGCCGAGCTGCTGGCGGTGGCCGGCGACGCCCACCTGATCGGCATCCGCTCGAAGACCCGGCTGACCGAAGAGTTCTTCCAGGGCGCCACCCGCCTGTGGGGCGTGGGGGCCTTCTGCATCGGCACCAACCAGATCGACCTGCAGGCCGCCGCCTGCCACGGCGTGCCGGTGTTCAACGAGGCCTTCAGCAACACCCGCTCGGTGGCCGAGCTGGTGATCGCCGAGACCGTCGCCCTGCACCGCAGCCTGTGTGATCGCAGCGCGGGCATGCACCTGGGGCAGTGGCGCAAGACCGCCACCGGCGCCCACGAGATCCGCGGCAAGACCATGGGGATCGTGGGCTACGGGCGCATCGGCTCGCAGACCTCGGTGCTGGCCGAGGCCATGGGCATGAAGGTCATCTACCACGACGTGGTGGACGTGCTGCCCATGGGCACCGCCACCAAGGCCGACAGCCTCGAGGCGCTGCTGGCCGAGGCCGACGTGGTGACCCTGCACGTGCCGGCCACCGAACAGACGAAGAACATGATCCGCGCCGAGCAGCTCGCCCTGATGAAGCGCGGCGCCTACCTGCTGAACAACGCCCGCGGCGACGTGGTGGACGTGGAAGCGCTGGCCGCCGCGCTGAAGGACGGGCACCTGGGCGGCGCGGCCGTGGATGTGTTCCCCCGGGAGCCGGGCAAGAACATCAGCGATGAGTTCGACAGCCCCCTGCGCGGGCTGCCCAACGTCATCCTCACGCCGCACATCGGCGGCAGCACCGTCGAGGCCCAGATCAACATCGGCCAGAGCGTGTCGGCGCGGCTGGCGAAGCTGATGAACAACGGCAGCACCGCGACGGCCGTGAACGTGCCCCACGTGACCCTGCCCAAGCTGGAGGAGGACGCCCACCGGGTGATCCACTTCCACCACAACCGGCCGGGCGTGCTGGGCAAGATCAACAGCCTGATCGCGGAGATGGGCGCCAACATCTCGAGCCAGTACCTGCGCACGGACGCAAAGCACGGCTACCTGATCATCGACATCAGCCCCGAGCACGGCGAGGCCCTGAAGGACCGCCTGCTGGCGGTGCCCGAGACCATCCGCGTGCGGACCCTGTGGTGACGCCATGACCGACGCCGAGCGCATGACCGAGTTGGAGATCCGCTACGCCCACCTGGAGGACTTCGCCCAGCAGCTCAGCGACCTGGTGCGCGAGCAGGGCGACGAGCTGCAGCGGCTGCGCACCGCCGTAGAGCAGCTGGTGAAGCGCCTGCAGAATGACGGGCCCGACGCCGCCGACGCCGCGGTGGATGCGCCGCCCCACTATTGACCCGCCGGGGCCCGCGCGACGACCCTCATCCCCGGAGGTGAATCCCCGTGAAGCCCCGTGCCGACAAGACCTGGCTGGCCCAGCTCATCCGGGCCGTCACCGAGGCCGAGCGCGCGCCCGTGGCCCTGGGCGATCACGCGGCGTTCAAGGCCTGGCAGGCGGCCGAGCTGGCGCAGCGCGGCTTCGCCGCGGGGGCGCTCACCGACGCCCTGGCCCCGCTGGGCTGGAGCGGGCGGGCGCAGGGCTTCGCCGACTATTGCCTGCTGAACGCCACCGCCCACCTGCTGAGCCTGGGCGACGCGCTGGTGCGCGGCAGCCAGCCGGGCCTGCCCCGGCTGCACCGGGCCCACCGCCTGCTGGACATGCTGGCCTGGCTGGTGGACGACCCCGGCGCCCGCGAGGCGCTGGAGCGGCTTGATCGCGGCACCGACGACGGCGACACGCGCACGGTGGTGGTGAGCCTGGGCGGCCGGCTGGCCGAGCGCGCCCTGGAGCCGGGCCACCCGCTGCTGGGCCACCCCTTCCACCAGCTTTTGCTGTACGGCGACGCCTGGCTGTTCACCGAGATCGCCTGGCCTGTGGCGCTGGCGCCACACGGCGAGGTGGACGAGGCTGCGCTGGTGCGCGCCCAGGGCGAGGCCGGCGTGACGGTATACGAGGCCATCAGCGCGTGCGTAGCCCTGGCCGCCGCGGACGGCCGGGTGGACGGGGACGAGCGCCGCCTGCTGGACGCCCTGACCGAGGCCGCCGGACTGGACGACACCGAGCGGGCCATGTTGAAGGGCGAGGTCGCCGATCCGCCCACGGTGGAGGCGCTGGCCGCCCAGATCAGCGACCCCGCCCAGCAGGCCTTCGTGGTGCGGCTGCTGTTCCTCACCGCCTTCATCAACGGCGATCTGGACGATGCCGAGCGGGCCTTCGTGGAGGGGCTTGCCGCGGCCTTCGGCCACGATCCGGCGGTGACCCAGCGGGCCGAGTACGAGGCGCTGGGCAGCTACCAGGCCTTCGCGGCGCTGCCGGTGGGGCTGTCGCTCAGCGGCCTGATCGCCCGCGCTCGCCGCCGCCTGACCGGCCGGCTCGAGGGGCTGCTGCAGAGCAACGCCGTGCGCATCTGGGACGAGGTCAAGGAGACGGGCGAGCTGGCCCAGCTCCTGCTGCGCGAGGCCGCGGGCGAGCCGGGCAGCCCCGAGCAGCGCGAGCGGGCCATGGCGCAACTGAAGGACCTGGCCCGCGTGGTGCCCGCGCTGGCCATCTTCGCCGCGCCCGGGGGCTCGATCCTGCTGCCGCTGCTGGCCAAGCACCTGCCCATCGACCTGCGCCCGTCCAGCTTCAAGGGCGACGATCCGGCCATCTGACGATTTTGACGCTACACAGCCGGCGGGCCGCCGATGGGTAGGGGGAGCCCCTTCGCCGCCGGAGCCCCCGTGACCCCCCATGACCACCTGTTCCAGTCCCTGTTCGCCCAGCCCGCGAACGCCGCCTCGCTGGTGGCCAGCCTGTTGCCACCGGCGCTGGTCGCCGCCCTGGACCTGGATCGCCTGAGCCTGCGCGCCAGCAGCCTGCCAGGCCTGGCGGATGGCCCCCGCACCGCCGATCTGGTCTTCGAGGTGCCCTGGCGGGCCCGGACGGCGCCGGCCGCGAACGTCATCCTCTTGTGTGAACACCAGAGCCAGGCCGACCGCTGGATGCCCATGCGCCTGATCGAGTACGCGCTGGGGATCTGGCACCGTGCCCGGCGGGATGATCCCAAGGCGCGCCGGCTGCCCCTGGTGGTGCCCCTGGTGGTCCACAACGGCCGCCACCCGTGGCGGGGACCGCGCTCGCTTGGCGAGCTCCAGGCCGCCCCGTGCAAGGTGCTGGAGGCCATCGCTCCCCACTACTTCGACGGTCGCTTCGTGCTGGATGACCTGCCGGCCAGCCTCGACGACGCGCTGCGGGCGCGCAGCTTGACGGTGGCGGCCGAGCTGGGCCTGCGGATGCTCCGCGACGCCCGCACGGACCTGTCCGCAGGGATCCGCGGCGCCAAGCGGCTGTTCCTGGCCGTGGAGGCCAGCGCGTCAGGCCTGGGCGCGCTGGCCGCCGTCGTTCGCTATTGTCTTCAGGTAGGCGGGGAGGACGTCCTCGCCGCTCTGGTGCAGGAGATCGAGCCGGCGCTGTCGCCGAGCGGGAAGGAGGCCTTCATGACGGGCGCAGAGATCTTGAGGGCAGAGGGCCGGGCAGAGGGCCGGGCGGCCGGCCTGACCGAAGGGGCCGCCCGGGTGCTGCTGACCCAGCTCCGGCTGCGCTTCGGCGAGATCGGGCCGGCTGTGCAGCAGCGGATCGCGCAGGCCAGCGTGGCCGAGCTCGAGGCCATGAGCGCCCGGATCCTCACCGCCGACAGCCTGCAGGCGGTGCTGACCGACTGAGCGACCCCCCGACGCCCTGGCTACAGGGCCTCGATGTGGCGCACCAGCGCCCAGATCTGCTCACGGGCCAGGCGCGTGCCCCAGGCGGGCATGGCGGCGCCCTTGCCCTCGGCGATGCTGCGGTAGATGCCGCGGCGCATCTTGTCGCCCCCGAAGGTGAAGCCCATGGCCGGGCCCATGCCGCCCCAGGCCTTGGGCTCGATCTGCCCCTCGGGCACCGGCGGGGGCTCGCCGTCCACGCCGTGGCACCGGGCGCACAGGTCGCGCCACAGGGCGGCGCCCTCGCGGGCGGCCAGCTCGTCCAGCGCGGGTGGGCCCGCCTCTGGGCCCGCGGGGAGCAGCCCGTCGCGGGTGCGCGCGGCCGCGGCCGAGATGCCCAGGCTCTGGGCGCGGTGGCCGAACCAGGCGTCGCCCGGGTGGCTCGCGTCGTCGGGGGTGAGCGCCACCGGCGCCGGGCCGCAGGCCAGGCACAGCCCGGCCACCACCAACCAGCGGGCGCGCATCACTCGGGCAAGGCGTCGATGAAGGCGGTGAGGCGGGCCTGCTGGGCTTCGTCGCAGGTGCCAAAGGCCAGGCCGGCGCGGTAGTGGCGCTCGCCGTGGCGGTGGTGCCCGCCCAGCCAGGCCACGCGGCCGTCGCACTCCAGCGGCGCGCCGGCGCCGAGGCGCAGCTCGATGCCGATGGGCGCGTTCAGGCCGGGCAGCGCGTCGACGTCGGCCGCCGGGACCTCCACCAGCACGCCCACCAGGCTGATGTCGATGACCCGGGCGTCGATGCGGCTGTCGCGGAAGGTGGCGTGGACCCCCAGGCCGGGGTCGATGTGGCGCCGAGCGTGGGCGCGGCGGTCCGGCGGGCTGGCCATGGCGCGTCCTCCCGTGCCCCTCTCGCCGCCCAGGTTATCAGGCGACGGCGCGGGGTTGACACCCCGTTGTCACGGGCGGCACCCCGGGCCGATCGGCCCGCGATCCGTCAGCCCCCCACCCGCTTGCGGATGGCGGTGAAAACGTCGGGCAGCGACCCGGTCTGCGCCTTGCGCAGGATGGCGTCGGGGATCGACATGTCGGGATCCACGTCGATGTTGTAGACCAGCAGCGACCAGGCGCCGCCGTCGCCGTAGGGGTAGACCTCCCACGAGCCGTTGTTGCGCTTGTAGTTGCCCTCGCGCAGCGTCCACGAGCGCTGCCAGCCGCCCTCGGCCTGCTTGATGGTGGACAGCACCTCGCTGTGCAGGTTGCTCAGCGGGAAGGGCATCGACACCTCCAGGAAGCACACCATCTGGGTGTCGCTGAGCTTCCGGCGCATCTCGCTCTTCTTGGCACGCGGCATGAACTTGTGGAAGTGCTCGCAGTCGCGCACCACCGGCCAGACCTTGTCCACCGGCGCCTTCAGGACCGCCACCGCCATCGCCGCCACCCCCGAGTCGTTCGTGGGCTTCATGGGGCTGACGATGACCTTCTCGTCCTCGAGCATCTGCTTCTGCAGGCGGTTCAGGTAGGGCTTCTCGGCGTGGGCCAGCGGCGCGAACGCCGTCAGGCACGCCAGCGACAAGGCCAGGCGCAGCAGCATCATTCCCTCCTTGGAGTTGAGTCGGTATAGCACGGGCGGCGCCGCCCGACGCAAACGGCCGGCCCCTGTTCACCCGCTGGAGGAGCCCATGTCCATCTTGAGGCTGGCCGTCGCGCTGGCCCTGCTCGGGGCCGCGCCGTCGCTCGCGCGCACCCTGCCCTTCGCGCCGCAGCAGAGCACCCTGCCCAACGGGCTGAAGGTGGTGACCGTGAAGACGGATCACGCTGGCCTGGTGATGTTCTACACGGTGGTGAGGGTGGGCGCCCGCGACGAGGTGGAGGCGGGCCGCTCGGGCTACGCCCACTTCTTCGAGCACATGATGTTCCGGGGCACGCCCACCGTCAGCCCCGACGAGTTCAGCGCCACGCTGGCCCGGCACGGGGCCGACAACAACGCCTACACCACCCAGGACTTCACGGCCTACTTCACCGTGGGGCCCAAGGCCGCGTTGGACGACTTCATGCGCCTGGACGCCGATCGCTTCCAGCACCTGGCCTACGACGAGGCGAGCTTCAAGACCGAGGCCGGCGCCGTGCTGGGCGAGTACAACAAGGCCTACGGCAGCCCGCAGATGAAGCTCTACGAGACGCTGCTGGCCACCGCCTTCACCACCCACACCTATCGGCACAGCACCATCGGCTTCGTGGACGACATCAAGGCCATGCCCGAGGGCTTCGACTACGCCCGGCAGTTCTTCCAGCGCTTCTACACCCCCGACAACTGCACGGTGCTGGTGGTGGGCGACGTGGATCACGCCGAGGTGCTGGCCAAGGTGCAGGCCGCCTACGGCCCGTGGCAGGGCAAGCGCCACGCCTCGCAGATCCCCGCCGAGCCACCGCAGACCGAGAAGCGCACCGCCCACGTGGGCTGGCCCAGCCCCACGCCGGCCCACCTGAACGTGGCCTGGAAGGTGCCCGCCTTCACCACGGCCAACCGCGACGCGGCCGCCGTCGAGGTGACCGCGGCGCTGCTGTTCGGCGAGACGAGCCCCCTGTACCAGCGGCTCGTGATCCAGGAGCAGCGTGCCCTGGGGCTGAGCCACACGGGTAGCTGGCATGACGCCGACGAGCACCTGCTCACCGTGGGCATCAAGCACACGAACGCCGCGGATCGCGACGCCCTGGTGGCCGACGTCGAGGCCGCGGTGGCCGCGCTGGCCCAGGGGCCCGTGGACGCCGAGCGGCTGGCCGCCACCCGCGACCACCTGCGCTACGGCCAGCTCCTGGGGCTGCAGGCCGTCACCGACGTGGGCGACCTGCTGGCGGGGTTCATCGGCGTGACCGGTGACCCCGAAGCCGCCGAGGCCCACCTGGCGAACATCGCCGCCGTGACCGCTGAGGACGTGCAGCGCGTGGCGCGCACCTTCCTGACGCTGGAGCGCGAGACCGTGGCCAGCGTGGCCCACCAGCCCGCCGAGGAGGCCAAGTGATGCGCCGCCCGATTGCACTGCTGCTGCCGATCGCAGGCGCCCTGCTGGCCCTTGCGGGCTGCGGGGGTACGCCCGACGCCCTGATCACCGAGCCCCAGCCGGGCCTGCTCGCGGCCCGCCCCGTGGCCACCATCGTGCGGCCCAGCGCGAGCCCCGCCGTGGAGTTGCGGGTGGTGCTGCGCGCCGGCAGCGCCTACGACCCCCAAGGCAAAGAGGGCCTGGCCTGGCTGCTGGGCCACGCCAGCGCCGAGGGCGGCACCGAGGTGCTCAGCTACCCCGAGCTGCAGGCGCTGCTGCACCCCTGGGCCGCCCAGATCGCGGTGCAGGTGGACCGCGAGCAGCTCACCTTCATCGGCCGCTGTCATCGGGATCACGCCGCGCGGTTCGTGCCGGTGTTCCTGGACGTGATCTTGAAGCCGCGGCTGGCCGAGGAGGACTTCCAGCGGCTGCACAAGCAGGCCCTGGCGCAGCGGGTCGAGGCGCGCACGGCCAACGACGAGGAGCTGGTGAAGGAGGTGCTGCAGGCGGTGCTGTTCCAGGGCCACCCGCTGGCACACCCGCCCCTGGGCACCGAGGCCGGCCTGAAGGCGGTGACCCTGGCCGACGTGAAGGCCCACCGCGCGGCCCTGTGGACCCGCGACCGGATCACCGTGGGCCTGGCGGGCGCCGTGGACGAGGCGCTGGCGGACCGCGTGGCGGGCGCCTTCGCCGCGCTGCCCGAGGCGGGCGAGCGCCCCATCGACCTGCCGAGCCCCCCCGCCGACGCCCGCCGCCTGATCATCGTGGACCAGCCCCAGGGCCCCGCCACCGCCATCGCCTTCGGGCAGCACCTGCCCGTGCGCCGCGGCCACGCCGACTTCCCGGCGCTGAGCCTGGTGGCCAGCTACTTCGGCGAGCACCGCCAGTTCCATGGGGAGCTGTTCCAGCGCGTGCGCGAGGCCCGCGGCATGAACTACGGCGACTACGCCTACGCCGAGGCCTTCATCCAGGAGGGCTGGGGGCGACTGCCCGTGCCCAACATCGCCCGCAGCCATCAGCACTTCAGCGTGTGGATCCGCCCGGTGCCCAACGCCGACAAGCACTTCGCCACCCGGCTGGCCCTGTGGCTCACCGACGGCCTCCTGAAGGACGGGCTGACGGCCGATCAGGTGAAGGCCACCGCGAAGTTCCTGGACGGCTACCTGGCCCTGAAGCGCCAGACCGACCTGCGCCGGCTGGGCTTCGCCATCGACGACGCCTTCTACGGGTTGCAGACCCCCTCGGCCGAGTGGCTGCGGGCGGGCTGGGCGGCGCTCGACGCCGCGAAGGTGAACGCCGCGCTGCGCGCCCACCTGCACCCCGAGCGCTTCACGGTGGTGGTGGTGACCCCCGACGCCCAAGCCTTCAAGCAGGCCGTGCTGGCCGAGGCGGCGAGCCCGAAGACCTACGCGTCACCCAAGCCCGAGGCCATCGTGCAGGAAGACGCCGTCATTGCCACCTGGCCCCTGGGCTTCACCGCCGAGCAGATCACGATCTTGCCGGCCGCCGAGGCCTTTGCGCAGTGATCGCCGGGCTGCTGGTCGTGCTGGGGCTGACGGCTCCGCCACGCCCCGCCGACGACTGGCGCACCTGGGGCGCGGCCTACACCGATGTGCCCACGCAGCTCGGCGCGCTGCTGCAGGTCACGGCCCCCGGACGGCTGACCCTGCGCACGGGCCTGGGCTGGATGCCCGCGGGCTATGTGGCGCTCGCGAACGCGGCCGCCACCCGCCTGAGCGACAGCTACACCGACGCCCAGGCGGACGCCGTGGCCGCCGCCCTCGAGGACTCTCTGGTGTGGCAGACCACGCTTGGCTGGCAGCCGTGGGCGGCCTGGGGCGTCCAGTTTGAGGTGGGCTACCAGCTGCTGACGCTGGGCGGATCGGCCACCGGGCAGGATCTGATCGCCATCGCCACCGACACGTCCACCGACGATGAGCCCATCGCCGACGCCTTCGACATCTCGGTCACCGCCCACCGGCTGCGCGTGGGCCTGGAGTACACCTGGTGGCTGGGCGCGGACGGTGCCTGGTCGGTGGCCGCCCGGCTGGGCGCCGAGCTCACGCTGGCGTCGCGCAGCGCGGTGGATCCGGCCTTCGGCGGCTTCAACCCGCGGCGCGCCCGGGCCTTCGGCGACAGGGCGGCAGCCACCCTGGATGACATCATCGGCCAGTACCTGCACTACCCCACCGTGGGGCTCGCGGTGGGCTACCGCATCGACTGACCGGGGGCCGCGGACGCCGGCGCCCTCACTGCACGTTCTGGGGGTGGATCCGCGGCTCACTCATCCGCGCCCTCCAGGTACAAGGCAACCCAGTTGTGCACCCCGGCGGTGCGGGCCTTGGCCGCCACCTCGGCCAGCCGCGCCCGCAGCCGCTCCCGCTCGCCCGTCTGCGCCCCCAACGCGTCGGCCAGCCGGCAGGCCTGCGCCACGATGGGCCGGGTGACCTTGTAGGCCCGGCCGTCGGCCAGCCAGCCCAGCGCGATGAACAGCCAGCGCTCGGCCCGCGCCGGGTGGACGGCGGCCTCCTCCTCGGCGGCATGCAGCACCACCTTCGGATCGCCGGGGCTGGCCTCGATGAGGGCGGTGGCCCGCGCCGGATCGCCCATGGCCCGGGCGGTGGCGAAGAGCTTGCCCTCGTCGCCGGGGTGGGCCGCCAGCAGCGCGTCCAGCACCTGGGCCGGCGACCTGTGTGGCCAGGCCTGGCGCAGGGCGTCGAAGGTGTGCCGGTGGGTGTTGGCCTGGTGCGCCTGCACCGCAAACTGTGCCCAGGCCTCGTCGGGGCGGCCGTCCTTCACCAGCAGGCGCTCGCAGAAGGCCGCCCGGTCGCGCTGCTCGGCGTGGGTGCGGGCCGTGCTGGCCTGGGCGAACGCGACGGCCGCGTCCGCCCCATCGCGGCGGGCCACGAAGGGCGCCGCGAAGTGGCGCAGCCGCCACGCCTGGGGGCCGCCCACCGCGAACATGGCCAGGAGCTGCGCGCCCTTGCGGGCCGCCGCCAGCGCCGACAGGCAGGGTAACGCCGCGGGGGCCCGCGCCGCCGGATCCCGGGCCCACGCCTTGCGCACCTCGGGCAACAGCCGCTTCGCCCAGGCGTCGGCGCGGGCGCGCTCGGCGCACAGCGTCCCCCACCGCTCGGCGAAGGGGTCCGTCAGGCCGCCCCGATCGGCCTCGATGGCGGCCCACAAGGCCTCCAGCCGGGCGTCGTGGGCCGCCGGATCGGCGGCATGGGCCAACCACAGGGGGGTCAGCACCTCGGCAGCGCGCTCCACGGCGTCATCCAGATCGCCGTGGGCGCGGTTGACCTGCATGCACGCCGGCCACAGGCGGCTCACCAGACCGACCGCCGAGGCGGGGTCGTCGGCCTTCACGAGGGCGTCGGTGGCCGCGCGCACGGCCTGGGCGGCCTGCCGGCCGGCTCGCCAGCCGAAGGCGCGCGGGGCGAACGGGGAGAGTGGATCGTCGGCCATGGCCCCACCTCACCAAGGGCGCGGGCCGGGCGCAAGTGCGTCGCCCCACAGCGGTCCCGCCAACTTCCTGGCTGGTGGGTTTGTGCTGGACCCCGCCGTCATGGATCTTGGGGGCCGGGTCGACGTCGGCGAACGCTGGGGACATCGCCGACGGCTCGGCCCCACTCGAGGGACAAGATGGTGGACGAACCGAAGCGCTGGGCCCGCCGGGCCGCGTGGCTGCTGCTCACGCTGACGCTGGGGGCCTGCGACACGGGCCTGACCACGGGAGACGCGGGCCCGGATCAGGGCGTCGCGGGCGGTCAGGACGGCGGGGATGGGGCTTGCGCGGTGGCCTGCCGCCGGGTGCTGGAGTGTGCGGCGCAGGACGCCCGGTGCACCGGGGCCGAGCCCTCGGCGCCACTGCGCGCGGCCTGCGAGGCGGCCTGCGAGGGCCAGCCCGACCTGGCCGCGGCCCTCACCGAGGGCGCCTCGTGCGGGTCGGTGCTGGACCAGGCGAGCGAGGCCGTGACGGGCTTTGGCGCCTTCTGCCCCCCCACCTGCACCCTGGCCTTCGTGCCCGCCGAGTTGGCGCTCCCCGCCACCGCGCCGGGCGGTCACAGCCAGGCCACCGTGGTGCTGCAGGCGGGCGACACCGCCGTCTGCCAGGTGGACCGCCTGGAGCTGCGCGGCGCCGACGCGCGCTGGTTCAGCCTGGCGGAAGATCCCACGCCCATGCGGCTGGAGTACGGCCGCCGCCGCTCGCTGGTGCTGAACTACCGCCCGAGCGAGGCCGGCCAGCACCAGGCCGAGCTGCGCGCCCACGGCGGCCTGGGCGTGTGGGCCACCCTGGCCACCCGCGGCCAGGCCGGCGGCGACGGCGATCGCGACGGCGTGCCCGACGGCCAGGACAACTGCCCCCAGATCGCCAACCCCATGCAGACCGACGGCGACGGCGATGGCCAGGGCGACCTGTGCGACCCCTGCCCGGGTGACGCCGAGAACGACGGCGACGGCGACGGCGTGTGCGGCGACGAGGACACATGCCCTGGCCTGGCCGACCCCGATCAGGCCGACCGCGACGGCGACGGCGTCGGCGATCTGTGCGACCTGTACCCCGACGGCGAGGACCACGACGACGACGGCGACGGGCTGCACGCCTACGAGGACAACTGCGCCTACACCCCCAACCCCGAGCAGTACGACGTGGACGGCGACGGCGTGGGCGATGCCTGCGACGTGTGCCCCGACGATCCCGACAACGACGTGGACGGCGACGGCGTGTGCGGCGACGTGGACACCTGCCCCCGCGTGCCCGATCCCGATCAGGCCGACCGCGACGGCGACGGCGTCGGCGATCTGTGCGACCTGTATGTGGACGGCGAGGATCTGGACGGCGACGGCGACGACATCCCCGCGCTGGAAGACAACTGCGTCAACGTGGCCAACCCCGATCAGGCCGATCGCGACGGCGACGGCGAAGGCGACGCCTGCGACGCCTGCCCCGACGACCCCCGCAACGACCCCGACGGCGACGGGATCTGCAGCGGCGACGACAACTGCCCGCTCACCGCCAACCCCGATCAGGCCGATCGCGAGGGCGACGGCGTGGGCGACATGTGCGACCTGTTCCCCGATGACGAGCCTGCCGGCCGCTGCCTGGTGGGCCGCACCCGCGGCTGCGGCATCGACGTGGGCGAGTGCCGCAGCGGGGTGCAGATCTGCCAGCCCGACGGCACCTGGAGCGCCTGCGAGGCCCAGGGCGCGGCGGCCGAGGCCTGCAACAACCTGGACGACGACTGCGACGGCCGCACCGACGAGGGCGTGCTCAACGCCTGCGGCCACTGCACGCCGCCCACCCCCGAGATCTGCAACGGCCTGGACGACGACTGCGACGGCGAGCGCGACGAGGGCTGCCCCTGCCTGCTGGGCGACGTGCAGGCCTGCGGCACCGCCCAGGGGCGCTGCGAGCCGGGCCAGCGCACCTGCGGCCCCGACGGGTGGGGCGCCTGCGACGCCGTGGGGCCCCAGGCCGAGCGCTGTGACGGCGTGGATGACGACTGCGACGGCCGCACCGACGAGGGCGTGCTCAACGCCTGCGGCGCCTGCGGCCCCGAGCCCCAGGAGATCTGTGGCGACGGCGTGGACAACGACTGCGACGGCCAGATCGACGAGGGCTGCGGGGCGTGCGTTGACGGCGACGTGCAGCCCTGCGGGGTGAACGTGGGCGCCTGCCGCACCGGCACCCAGCGGTGCGTGGCCGGGGGCTGGGGGCCGTGCACCGGCCAGGGCCCCGTGAACGAGGTGTGCAACCTGGCCGACGACGACTGCGACGGCCGCACCGACGAGGGCACCCGCAACCGCTGCGACGGCTGCGGCCCCGAGCCCGACGAGCGCTGCGGCGACCAGCGCGACAACGACTGTGACGGCCAGATCGACGAGGGCTGCGCCGACTGCGGAGCCTTGGGCGTGCAGGCCGCCTGCGGTAGCGACGTGGGCGAGTGCACCGCCGGCGTGCGCCGCTGCACCGCCCAAGGCTGGTCGGCCTGCGACGGCCAGGGCCCGGTGGACGAGCGGTGCGACGACCGCGACAACGACTGCGACGGCCGCACCGACGAGGGCGTGCGCAACGCCTGCGACCAGTGCGGCCCCGTGCCCGCCGAGGCCTGCAACGGCACCGACGACAACTGCGACGGGCGCATCGACGAGGGCTGCGGCTGCGTGGCCGGCGCCGAGCGGCCCTGCGGCAGCGACGTGGGCACCTGTACCGCCGGCACCCAGCGTTGCGAGGGCGGCGCGTGGGGCGCTTGCGACGGGCAGGGCCCCGTGGCCGAGGCCTGCGACGGGGCCGACAACGACTGCGACGGCCAGACCGACGAGGCCGTGCTGAACGCCTGCGGCCAGTGCGGCGCCGTGCCCGCCGAGGCCTGCAACGGCCAGGACGACGACTGCGACGGCCAGACCGATGAGGGCTGCGCCTGCCCGGTGGGCGCCGAGCGCCCGTGCGGCACGGACGTGGGCGCGTGCGTGGCCGGCGTGGAGACCTGCGGCGCAGAGGGCTGGGGCGCGTGCACCGCCACCGGGCCGGCGGCCGAGGTCTGCGACGACGCCGACAACGACTGCGACGGCCGCACCGACGAGGGCGTGCGCAACGCCTGCGGCCGCTGTGGGGCCGTGCCCGACGAGGCCTGCAACGGCCTGGATGACGACTGCGACGGCCGCTTCGACGAGACCTGCGACTGCCAGGTGGGCCAGCGCCGCCCCTGTGGGGTGGACGTAGGCGCCTGCGCTGTGGGTGAGGAGGCCTGCCTGCCCGACGGCACCTGGGGCGCCTGTGACGGCCAGGGCCCGGTGGACGAGCAGTGCGACGACGCCGACAACGACTGCGACGGCCGCACCGACGAGGGCGTGCGCAACGCCTGCGGCGCCTGCGGCGCCGTGCCCGCCGAGCAGTGCAATGGCGAGGACGACGACTGCGACGGCCGCACCGACGAGGCCGCCGGCTGCGACTGCGTGGAGGGTGCCCGCCAGCCCTGCGGCCGCGACACCGGCCTGTGTGCCCGCGGCGAGCAGGTGTGCGTGGGCGGCCACTGGGGCGACTGCGATGGCCAGGGCCCCGTGCCCGAGATCTGTGACGGCGAGGACCAGGACTGTGACGGCCAGACCGACGAGGGCCTGCTGAACGCCTGCGGCGCCTGTGGCGCCGTGCCCGCCGAGATCTGCGACGGCCGCGACAACGACTGCGATCTGGCCACCGACGAGGGCTGCCCGTGCGTGGTGGGTCGGGAGCGTGCCTGCGGCCGCGACGTGGGCATCTGCACCGCCGGCGTCGAGACCTGCACCCCCGACGGCTGGGGCGCCTGCTCAGGCCAGGCCGCCGGGGCCGAGGTCTGCAACGGCGCCGACGACGACTGCGACGGTGCCACCGACGAGGGCACGCTGAACGCCTGCGGCCAGTGCGGCGCCGTGCCCGCCGAGGCCTGCAACGGGCGCGATGACGACTGCGACGGTGCCACCGACGAGGGCTGCCCCTGTGTGGTGGGCCAGGAGCGCGCCTGCGGCGACGACACGGGCGCCTGCGTGGCCGGCGTCGAGGCCTGCACCCCGCAGGGCTGGGGCCCCTGCTCGGGCACCGGCCCGGCCGCCGAGGCCTGCAACGGCGAGGACGACGACTGCGACGGCCGCACCGACGAGGGCGTGCGCAACGCCTGCGGCCAGTGCGGCCCCGTGCCCGCCGAGAGCTGCGACGGCCAGGACAACGACTGCGACGGCGACACCGATGAGGGCTGCGCCTGCGTGGTGGGCGAAGAGCGCGCCTGCGGCGTGGCCACCGGCCAGTGCACCGTGGGCGTGGAGCGCTGCACCCCCGGCGGCTGGACCCCCTGCGACGGCCAGGCCGCGACCCCCGAGGCCTGCGACGGCGAGGACGACGACTGCGACGGCCGCACCGACGAGGGCGTGCTCAACGCCTGCGGCCAGTGCGGCGCCGTGCCCGCCGAGGTCTGCGACGGCGTGGACAACGACTGCGACGGCCAGCGCGACGAGGGCTGCGCCTGCGTGGTGGGCGAGCAGCGCGGCTGCGGCCAGGACACCGGCGAGTGCACCCCCGGGCTCGAGACCTGCACGCCTGACGGCTGGGGCGCCTGCACCGGCCAGGGCCCCACGCCCGAGGTCTGCGACGGCCAGGACGACGACTGCGACGGCGCCATCGACGAGGGCGTGCTGAACGCGTGCGGCCGCTGCGGCGCAGTGCCCGCCGAGACCTGTGACGGCCAGGACAACGACTGCGACGGCGCCACCGACGAGGGCTGCGACTGCCGCGTGGGCCAGGAGCGCCCCTGCGGCACCGACGTGGGTGAGTGCACGGCGGGCCTGGAGCGCTGCACCCCCGACGGCTGGGGCGCGTGCTCGGGCCAGGGCGCCACGCCCGAGATCTGCGACGGCCA
The DNA here is from genome assembly GCA_020633555.1 of Myxococcales bacterium. GTDB lineage: Bacteria > Myxococcota_A > Bradymonadia > UBA7976 > UBA1532 > JACKDL01. Next base: position 147,997 of record JACKDL010000008.1, read on the forward strand.
GGATGACGACTGCGACGGCCGCACCGACGAGGGCGTGCTCAACGCCTGCGGCCAGTGCGGCGCCGTCCCCGTCGAGATCTGTGACGGCGTGGACAACGACTGCGACGGCACCACCGACGAGGGCTGCGGCTGCGTGGGCGGCGCGGTGCGCCCGTGTGGCACCGACGTGGGCGAGTGCGTGGCGGGCCAGGAGACCTGCCAGGCCGGCCAGTGGGTGAACTGCACCGCCGTGATCGGCGGCCCCGAGGCCTGCGACGGCCAGGACGACGACTGCGACGGCCGCACCGACGAGGGCGTGCTCAACGCCTGCGGCCAGTGCGGCGCCGTCCCCGCCGAGGCTTGCGATGCCCAGGACAACGACTGCGACGGCCGCACCGACGAGGGCGTGCTCAACGCCTGCGGCCAGTGCGGCGCCGTCCCCGTCGAGATCTGCGACGGCCTGGACAACGACTGTGATGGCAGCACCGACGAGGCTCCCGGCTGCGACTGCGGCGGCGTCGGCAACACCCGGCCCTGCGGCATCGACACCGGCGAGTGCCAGCGCGGCACCCAGACCTGCCAGGCCGGCGGTTGGACCGAGTGCAACGGCGCCGGTCCCACCCCCGAGGTGTGTGACGGCCAGGACGACGACTGCGACGGCACCACCGACGAGGGCGTGCTCAACGCCTGCGGCCAGTGCGGCGCCGTGCCCGCCGAGATCTGCGACGGCGTGGACAACGACTGCGACGGCCAGCGCGATGAGGGCTGCGCCTGCGTGCAGGGCGACACCCGCGCCTGCGGCACCGACGTGGGCGTGTGCGCGGCCGGCACCGAGCGCTGCGTGGCCGGCGCCTGGGTGGACTGCGACGCGGTGGTGGGCGGCGCCGAGGCCTGCAACACCCTGGACGACGACTGCGACGGCCGCACCGACGAGGGCGTGCTCAACGCCTGCGGCCAGTGCGGCGCCGTGCCCGCCGAGGCTTGCGATGGCCAGGACAACGACTGCGACGGCCGCACCGACGAGGGCGTGGCCAACGCCTGCGGCCAGTGCGGCGCCGTGCCCGCCGAGATCTGCGACGGCGCCGACAACGACTGCGACGGCAACACCGACGAGGGCGTGAGCAACCAGTGCGGCGACTGCGGCCCCGATCCCGAGGAGCTGTGCAACCGCCAGGACGACGACTGCGACGGCGTAGCCGATGAGGAGGTGGCCTGCGTCTGCATCATCGGCGACGTCCGCGACTGCGGCAGCGCGGTGGGCGAGTGCACGCCGGGGACCCAGACCTGCACCGAGAACGGCTGGGGCGCCTGCACCGGCGACGAGGGCGGCGCCGAGCGCTGCAATGGGCTCGACGACGACTGCGACGGCCGCACCGACGAGGGCGTGCTCAACGCCTGCGGCCGCTGCGGCCCGGTGCCCGCCGAGATCTGCAACCTGGCCGACGACGACTGCGACGGCACCGTGGACGAGGGCGTGCAGAACGCCTGCGGCCAGTGCGGCGCCCCGCCCGCCGAGCTCTGCGATGGCGCCGACAACGACTGCGACGGCGTGGCCGACGAGGGCCTGGCCGACGGCGACGAGGACGGCATCCCCGACTGCCGCGACAACTGCGTGGGCGTGTTCAACACCGATCAGGCCGACGTGGACGCCGACGGCGTGGGCGACTGGTGCGACAACTGCTGGCAGACCGCCAACCCCGATCAGACCGACACCGACGAGGACTACTGGGGCGACGCCTGCGACAACTGCCCCGAAGTGCAGAACACCAGCGCCGCCGCGCTGGACGAGAACGGCTTCCAGCGCGACTGGGACCAGGACGGCGTGGGCGACTGGTGCGACAACTGCTGGCAGACCGCCAACCCCGACCAGACCGACACCGACGGCGACTTCTGGGGCGACGCCTGCGACAACTGCGCCGACGTGCCCAACACCGTGCCCGAGGCCCTGGACCAGGACGGCTTCCAGCTCGACACCGACGGCGACGGCGTGGGCGACTGGTGCGACAACTGCTTCCTCACCCCCAACGCCAACCAGAGCGACCTGGACGGCGATCTGTGGGGCGACGTCTGCGACACCTGCTACCTGACGCCGAACCCCGACCAGCTCGACACCGACGGCGATCTGTGGGGCGACGCCTGCGACAACTGCGACACCGTGGCCAACGGCAGCGGGGTGCACCTCACCGAGCAGGGCTTCCAGCGCGACTGGGACAACGACGGCTTCGGCGACGCCTGCGACAACTGCTGGTTCACCCACAACAGCGACCAGACCGACCAGGACGGCGACGGCTGGGGCGACGTCTGCGACAACTGCGTCTTCGTGCAGAACACCTCGGCCAACCACCTGGACGAGGAGGGCTACCAGCGCGACTGGGACCGCGACGGCTACGGCGACGCCTGCGACAACTGCTGGTTCACCTTCAACGCCGATCAGGCCGACTGCGACAACGACGGCTGGGGCGACGTCTGCGACAACTGCGCCTGTACGGCCAACACGGGCCCGGGCGACCTCAACCCGCAGGGCTGGCAGTGGGACCGCGACGAGGACGGCGTCGGCGACGCCTGCGACACCGAGACCTGTGACCAGATCGACAACGACGGCGACGGCGTGGTGGACGAGGGCGTGGCCAACCGCTGCGGCGGCTGCGGCCCCGTGCCCCCCGAGGCCTGCGACGGCAACAACCGCGACGAGGACTGCGACGGGGTCGTGGACGAGGGCTGCGTCTGCCAGAACGGCCAGACCCGCGGCTGCGGGCAGAACACGGGCGCCTGCGTGGCGGGCACCGAGACCTGCGTGAACAACCAGTGGGGCGCCTGCCAGGGCGCCGTCTGGCCGCGCATCGAGACCTGCGACAACGCCGACAACGACTGCGACGGCCGCACCGACGAGGGCGTGCGCAACGCCTGCGGCGGCTGCGGCAACGTGCCCGCTGAGGTCTGCGACGGCGCCGACAACGACTGCGACGGCCGCACCGACGAGGGCGTGAGCAACGCGTGTGGCGGGTGCGGCAACGTCCCGGCCGAGGTCTGCGACGGCCAGGACAACGACTGCGACGGCGACACCGACGAGGGCGTGCGCAACGCCTGCGGCGGCTGCGGCAACGTGCCTGCCGAGGTCTGCGACAACCGCGACAACGACTGCGACGGCCGCACCGACGAGGGCGTGCGCAACCGCTGTGGCCAGTGCGGCGCCCTGCCCGCCGACGTGTGCGACGGCCAGGACAACGACTGCGACGGCCGCACCGACGAGGGCGTGGCCAACCGCTGCGGCGGCTGCGGCCCCGAGCCCGCCGAGGTCTGCGACAACCTGGACAACGACTGCGACGGCCGCACCGACGAGGGCGTGCGCAACCGCTGTGGCCAGTGCGGCGCCCTGCCCGCCGAGGCCTGCAACAACCTCGACGACGACTGCGATGGCCGCGTCGACGAGATCTTCCCCGACGTGGACGGCATCGGCCGCGCCGACTGCCACGACCTCGACGGCGACGGCCAGACCGAGGACCAGGGCGACTGCCACGACGAGAACCCGCAGATCTTCCGGGGCGCCCCCGAGCGCTGGGACGGCACCGACTGGGACTGCGACGGCGACCCCGATCCCGATCCGTGCGTGGTCCCGCCGCCCGTCCGGGTGGTGCCCCGCACCGTGGGCTGCGGCGTGGATCTGGCGCCCGTGATCTACGGCTTCTGCGAGGTGAGCTGCGATGACGACGTGCGGGTGATCCTGCAGGTCGACAACCGCGGCAACCAGCAGAGCCCGGCGGGCACCCGCATGGTGGTCTTCGGCCAGGCGAACGGCGTGTACGACGAGCTGGGCGAGTGGCTCCTGCCCGCCATCCCCGCGGGCCGCAGCAGCGCCGCGCTGACCCTGGAGCTGGGCGCCTTCGCCGACCTGTACGCCTACTCGGCCCTGGTGGTCAGCGTGGACGACGACGGCGCCGGCAACCACACGGTCACCGAGTGCGACGAGGGCAACAACCGGCGGGCCTCGGACGTGACGCGCATCGACTGCCCGCCCCCGCCCCGCTGCCTGGCGCCGCCCCCCGGCTACACCGTGGCCCCCGAGGACGCCTGCGTCTACGAGCCGCCGGTGAACAGCGAGTTCGAGACCCGCATCGAGTGGCAGGTGGGCAACATCAACTGCCCCGCCGATCCCGACTTCGAGTGCCGGCCCTTCAGCGTCGCCAGCGAGACCTACAAGGACGTGATGATGATGCCCGCCGTCGGCCACCTGAACGACGACGACGGCGACGGCACCATCGGCAGCGATCTGGACATCCCGGACGTGGTCTTCACCACCTTCCAGTACCCGGACTACCAGAACACGGGCTACCTGCGGGCCATCAGCGGCGACGGCCGCCGCCTGCCCGGCGGCGCCGGCGAGCACTTCAACGTGACCAACCTGGCCAACGGCGGCCGCGGCATCGCGAACACCGCCGGCGTGGCCATCGCCGACGCCGATCCGGCCAACCCCGGCCCCGAGATCTTCACCCTCGACGGCGACCGCCGCATCGTGGCCTTCAACAACCGCGGCGAGCGGCTGTGGCGCTGCGCCCCGCAGACCGACAGCCGCTTCGGCTACCCCTCGGTGGCCGACATCGACGGCGACGGCGACGGCGAGATCATGGTGGGCAACGTGCTGTGCGACCACCTGGGCAACCACCTGCTCACCGCCCAGGTGGATCACTGGACCAACGGCTACTTCATGGACATGGACGGCGACGGCCGCATGGAGATGGTCTCGGGCGCCGGCGTCAGCTCCACCGTGGACGGCAGCGTTGTCTGGCAGACCGCCCTGGGCGGCCGCAGCGCCGTGGCCGACATGGACCTGGACGGCGATCCCGACGTCATCACCGTGCGCTACCAGAACAGCACGGTCTATGTGCGCGACGGCCGCACCGGCAACCTGCTGGACTCGGCGGTCATGCCCTTCGTCAACGGCCGCTGCCCGGGCGACCAGTTCGGCGGCGGCGGCCCGCCCACCGTGGCCGACTTCGACAACGACGGCCGCCCCGAGATCGGCGTGGCGGGCCGCACCCACTACGTCATCTGGGACTTCGACGACGGCACCCTGCGCCGCCTGTGGGAGTCCGACGCCACCCACGACTGCAGCTCGTACAGCACGGGCTCCTCCGTCTACGACTTCCAGGGTGACGGCTGGGCCGAGGTGGTCTACGCCGACGAGCAGCACCTGTTCGTCTGGGGCGTGCCCCCGGTGCTGGCCGACAACGACCCGAACAACGACGGCGGCGGCTTCCGCCTCGAGATGAAGCTGCGCGAGGACCTGTCGAGCCAGCACGCCTCGGCCACCCTGCGCGAGTACCCCGTCATCGTGGACGTGGACGGCGACGGCGCCGTGGAGATCGTGCTGGGCAGCGGCTACTACGGCCGGCAGAACGGCCCGTGGCGGGGCATCACCGCCCTGGGCGCCACCCGCGGCGACTGGACCTCGGGCCGCGAGGTGTGGAACCAGCACGCCTATCACATCACCAACATCAACGACGACCTGCGGCTGCCCCGCAACCCGGTGCCCCACTGGGCCAAGGCCAACCCGGGCAACCTCACGCCGGAGTGCAACGACGGCGTCGACAACGACGGCGACGGCCTGCTCGACTGGCTGAGCGATCCCGACTGCGCGGGCATCGCCGACCGCTCCGAGAGCACCCGCGGCCAGAACAGCTTCCGGCAGGGCGGCTACTCGCTGGCCGGCGCCAACGCCGCGCCCAACCTGGTGCCGGTGCTCGCCATGCAGTGCGAGGACCAGTGCCCGGCCACCAGCCGCATCTACTTCCACGCCGAGAACCGCGGCGCCAACGACGCCCCCGCGGGCGTGCCGTACACCCTCTACGGCATCGCCGCCAACGGCACAGCCACCGCCCTGGTCAGCGACGTGCTGGCCGCCGGCGTCCCCGTGGAGCGCGCCTCGCCCGCCATCGAGCTGCGGGTGCCCCAGGCGGCCATCGGCAACTACGCCCGCTACGAGCTGCGCCTGGACGACGACGGCCAGGGCGGCGGCGGCGTCACCGCCGAGTGCCGCGAGGACGACAACGTCCTGCGCATCCCGTTCAAGCCTTGCACCGCCTGCGCGCCCCCGGCGGAGCCCGACTTCATCAACCGCTGGCCCCTGGGCGACGCCGCCTGGATCTACCGCGGCGACGTGGCGGGCGATCCCGACCACCACAACACCTGCAACGCCACCGGCGTCGAGGAGGCCGTGTACTTCACCGCCCCCCAGACGGGCGCCTACCGCTTCGAGGTCACCGAGGCGGGCGGCGACACGGTGATGTTCGCCAAGGCCACCTGCACCGACGGCGCCAACCTGGCCTGTGATGACGACGGCGGCGTGGGCCGGCTCAGCGCCTTCACCCTGAACCTCACCCGCGACCAGTCGGTGGTGATCTTCGTGGGCGGCTACAACGGCGGCTGGGCCGGCGCCTACACCCTCTCGGTCCGCCGCCAGTAGGGCGCTGCTCGCCGCCCGCTTGCGGCGACCCCCGCGCCTGGGCACCCTGAGCCTTCAGCTTCATCAGACGGAGACGATCGATGCGCGCGACCAGCTTGTGGGTCACCGGCCTGCTCGCCCTGGCCCTTGCCGTGGGCTGCAGCAAAGAAGAGGCCGCGGCCGATCCGGCCGACGCCGCCGCCGGCGGCGCGGGTGGAGGTGCCGGTGGCGTGGGTGGCGCGGGCGGGGCCGGCGGGGCCGGCGGCGAGGGCGGCCAGGCCCAGGTGACCCTCGACGCGGTCGAGATCACCCCCAGCAAGGCCGCGCTGAACGTGGATGACGTGGTGACCTTCACCGCCACGGCCCGCTACTCCGACGGCAGCACCCAGCCGGTGGCGACGCCGCAGTTCGCCGTCAACGACGAGCGCATCTTCGCCATCGAGGGCGAGCAGTTCACCGCCGTGGCCGGTGGCCCCATCGAGGTCTCGACCACGGTGGACGGCGTCACCGGCACCTGGAGCGGCACCGTGAAGTGCGGCGAGTACCCGTTCTACCAGGACATCCTGCGCTACGGGTCCAACGCGCCGCCCCTGAACTGGCCCGACGCCTACCGCCCCGACGGCACGCAGTTCCACTTCAGCCTGGACGACTTCCGCTGCTTCGCGGACTACCAGGACAAGGACACGCTGCTCATCGTCATGACCGCCGGCTGGTGCCCCGCCTGCACCCAGTGGAAGCTGCTGCTCGACAAGTGGCTGCCCCAGCTCGAGGGCATGCAGATCCTCTACGTGGTCAGCCAGACCGCTGACGGTGGCAACAACGCCACGGCCGACTACGCCCAGCAGCACGTCAGCCGCCTCATCGGCGACCACCACGGCATCCGGGTCGGCGGCGTCGGCACGTTCATCGAGGACACCCCGATGGACAACTTCATCCACTTCCAGGACTTCGTTGAGTTCTTCCCCACCAACTGGGTGGTGCGCAAGCGCGACATGCGGGTCATCACCGACAGCCTGCAGGCCCCTGGACAGATCCTGCCGCTGTCGGACATCGCCCGCGATCCCGAGGCCGACTACCGCCGGCCCCGGGGCCTGCAGTTCAACGCGGACTGTGGCGAGGCGGACGAGGAGCCCACGGACGGCCAGAACGACTTCTTCGATCAGGCCCCCGTCATCGAGCCCGGCACCCACGCCGGTGCCCTGTGCAACGAGAACTACGACTACTACCGCGTGAACATCGACGGCCCGTGGCGCGCCACCCTGCGCTTCACCCACACCGACGGCGACCTCAGCCTGTACGTCTACCAGCGCCGCGCCGACGGCCGTGGCTTCGAGCCCGCGCCCAACGGCCGCAGCGGCCTCATCGGCAGCGACACCAACGAGGACGTCGAGACCTTCGAGCACCGTGGCCCCGCCACCCTGGGCGTGGCCGGCTTCCTCGGCGCCCAGGGCGGCCGCTACACCCTCGAGCTCGAGGCCCTGTAGGCCCCCGGGAACACCCCTGGGCTCACGGCAGCGGCACCGCCGGCCTCAGCCCCTCTCCCAGCACCGCCTGCCCTTCCAACCGCACCGTCCGCGGCGCCTCCGCCCCGGCCCCGGTGCGGCGCGGCAACGTGTAGCGCCAGCTCAAGCCCGTCACGGCGCAGTCCACGGCCAGCGGGGGGTGGTAGCCCCCCTTCACCTTCTGCCGAAACCACTGGCACACCCCCGAGGGCCGGGCCACCACCAGGCCGTTGTCGGCCACCACCCAGCCCCCGTCGGGCAGGCGCTGCCCTCCGCGGCCGGCCCCGATCCACAGGCGAGCGCCGTCGTGCGCCACGCCCATGAACCACACCCGCCCCTTCGGCAGCCGCACGATGAGCCGCCCGGGCGCGGGCTGCTCGATCCACCCCCGCTCCTGCTGGCCCCCGTACCCCCGCGTCAGCTCGGTCCCCCCGCTGATCACCCACTCGGCGACGGTGCCGTCGGGCTCGGTCACCTGCCAGTGGCCATCCAGCACCACCGGCCCCAACTTCGGGGGTGCCGGGCTTGGCGACGCGTCCACGTCCGCCGGTGCCCGACACCCGAAGCCCAACGCACTCCACAGGACAAGCAAGCACATCCGCATGGGGCGACCCTACCCCAGCCCACGGGCCGGGTGGAGCGGCGCTGCTCCATCCGCTGGCGCCGGTGCCCCGAAGGCCCTGCCCCCGTGGGCCTTCAGCGCTGGCACGGCCGCTGCACTCCCAACCCGTGACCACAGCCTGCGGAGCCTGCCATGCCTGCCACCCCTCTGCTGCTCACCGCCCTGCTCGCCAGCCCACCCACGCTGATTCAGGCCCCGGCGCACACGACCTGGACCGCCGGCGACACCGTCGCGGGCGCCTTCGCCGCTGCCGGCGGCGCCCTCGTGGGCGGCCTCGCGGGCGGCTACGTCGGCCTGCTGGCGGGCCGGGCGAGCTGCACCGACGCCGACCGGGAGGAGTTCCTTGGCTGCCTGGGCCCCACCATCGGGGGCGCCATGATCGGCGGGATCGCCCTCAGCAACCTGGGCGCTGGCCTGGGGGTCGGCATCTACGGTGCCGCCCAGGACCATGACGGCGCCTTCGGCGGCGCCCTGGCCGGCAGCGCCATCGGCCAGCTCGGCGGCGGCCTCATCGGCCTGGGCCTGTGCAACCTCGACCAGGCCGCCCTGTGCGGGCTCGGCCTCGGGATCACCGTCGCCAGTCAGGCCATCGGCGCCAGCATCGGCTACAGCCTCACGGTCGGCCCTGGCGACGGCCCCGTGGCCCACGGCGGCCTGCTGGACTACGATCCCGCCCACGGCCTGCGCCTGAGCACCCCGGGCGGCGGTCTGGCGCCCACGCCCGACGGCGGCTACCAATTTGGTCTGACGCTCGCCGCGGGCGAGTTCTGACGAGAGCGCTGAGGCACCCGCCCGGGCGCGGGGCACCTCTCAGCCGGCGCGCTCAGCGAGCCAGGCGCGCACCTCGTGCTCCGCCGCCGCCTGATCCCGAAGGTCCTCCAGAATCCCCTGCGTTCGGCTCACCGCGGCCTCGCCGCCGTCATCGCGCTGCTCGTAGGCCGCCAGCAGCTCCCCGTACACCGCCCGCAGCCCATCCCGCGCGGCCTCGGCCGACGTCGCAAGCCCCGCCACCCGCGGCGCCAACACCTGCGCGTCGCCGTCCTTCGCCCCTGCCAGGTAGTCCGTCAGGTCCAGCCGCACCTGCACCAGCCCCACCAGCGCCTCCAGGCTCCGGTGCACCTCGCGCAGCAGCGAGGCCCGCCGTCCAGGCGCCGCCCGCTTGGCCAAGCGGCTCAACCGATCCCGAAGGTCCAGCGCGTCGGCCAGCACGGGGTCCCGCTCGGCCAGCGCCCGCCACGCCTGCGGCACGGTGGGCGGCGCGAGCAGCCGAAACCGCCGCCACACCTGCAGCCCCGCCCACGACAAGGCCCCCACCACCAGCAGGAGCAGCAGCCGCCTCAGCACCGATCACTCCCCCAGGAAGAAGCGCCGCCAGGCACCCATGCTCCCGAACCGATACAGGAACTGCGGATCGGTCGAGTTCAGCCGCACGTTGCCCAGCTTGAAGCGACGCACCGCCTCGATGGCGCTGAAGGTGCGCCCGGCCTTGGTGGCCAGCGCCTCCGCCTTCAGCTTCTCACCGAGCGCCTCGGCCTTCGCCTCCGCCAGATCGCCCTCGGACTTCAGCTCGGCGAACTTCGCGTCCGCCTCCGCCCGCTTGGCCCGCCCGTAGCGGGTCGCCTCGGCGTCGATCTCGGCGATCTCCAGCTCGTAGCGGCTCTTGACCTCCTCGATCTTCTTGTTCCACTCCTCGGCCTTCAGGGCGATGTCCTTGACGATCACCTTCTCCAGCGTCTCCGTCTCCTGCTTCGCCGCCAGCTCCTGCTGCCGCGCCTCATCCAGCCGGCCCTGCACGATGTAATACTGCTTGTTCTGCAGCTTGGCCTCGTACTGGTCGCGGAAGCGGATCGAGCGGAGCACCATGTGGGTGGCCTCCACGTGGTACTGCTCCAGGGCCTTGTTGAGCTGTGGCAGGGCCTTGCGACCCACCTCGACCCGCTTCTCTGGCTGCTGCACGTCCAGGCTCGAGAGCTCGGCCAGCGCCTCGCGCAGAATGCCCGTGGCGGTGGACTTCACCTTGTCGTCATAGCTCTCGACGAAACCCTCTCGGACGATCCGCCACGCCTCGTCGGTCCGGATCCGGTACGGGATCGTCAGATCGATGAAGATGACGTTGTTCTCCTTGGTGCGCACGTCCAGCGCCGTGTTCTGCGCGCTGTTGTACTCCAAATAGTGAATCGTCCCGTCGAGCTGGTACCAGGAGTGCCAGAACGGCAGGCTCAGATGGTAGCCCACCTTGAAGTCCTGCTCCGCGACGCCCCCCTCGAGACTGCGCCGCACGCCGATCTTGCCGGGCTCGATGCGCTCCATGCACATGGACGGCGCCAGGAAGATGAACAGGATCACCCCGGCGATGATGTTCAGCGTGCGCTTCATGGCTGCTGCTCCTGCCGCTCCAGGTAGCGGATGTCCATGGGCGTCGCGGGCATCACATACGGGCTCGCCGAGATGTTCTCGAGCTGTGGGAACACATGCTCAGCGATCTCGCGGTTGAGCACGTCGGGGCCCTGCTCCCCCACCGCGCGGATCTTCGCCACCATGGCCTCGGCCTGCTGCCGGTAGGCCACCTCGTTGGCCTTCGCGCGGGTCACCTTCTCGTCGCGGTAGGCGATGCCGGCGGCCTCCCGCTCGATGAAGTACTTGTCGGCCCCGCGCTTTGCGGCGATCAGCCCGTTGCTCGCCTGCTGCTTGCGCGCCTCCAGCTCGCCCAGAAGCTGCTGGTACTCGGCGTTCTTCTCCTGCTCGACCTGCTGCACGCGCCGCCCGCTCTCCTGCTTCGGCTTGTTGCGCTTCTCCTCCTGGACCTCCACCTCCTGCTCGGCGTTCTGCCGCTCCTCGATGGCGGTCTCCACCCGCTGATCGAACTTCGGCTTGGGCGGCGGAATGTTGGTCACCTCCAGCCCCAGGGGCTTGAGCCGGTCGTTCAGCGCTTCCTTGGCGCGGCTCGTGGCCTGCCCATAGGTCCGCGGATCAGCGATCTCCAGGAACGAGTGTCGCCCGAACTCATCGCGCAGCACCTCGCGGGCATGTACCTGGATCGCCCGCCACTTGTACTCGTCCCCGGGGCCATTGTTGGCGATGACGTTCGCCGCCTCACTCGGGATGAGCTGTTAGTGAATCTCGAGCCGGTCGAAGTAGAAGTTGGAACCGTCATTGGCCCGCACGGTCAGGCGGCGCGTGTGGTTGTGATCCACATCGCTGTCGCCCTCCATCACGAAGATCTGCGGCCGCGCGTCCAGCTTCTCCACCCGCTGAAGCACGGGCAGGAAGGTCACCACCCCCTGCTCCTTGATCACCTGCGCCGCTGCGCCCAGGAAGCCCAGGCCGGTGTTGTTGTACTTCACCGCCACCTCGCCGGGCTCCACCTCCACGAACCCGCCCGAGTCCGAGAACAAGAACCCCAGCAAGACCAGCATGGCGATGCCCGGCAGGATCCAGCCCTTCAGGCCAGCCTTGCCGCCCCCACCCCCTCCGCCGAGCAAGGCCTTCACCTTGGCCAGCACCGTCTGCGCTCCGCTCACTCCGTGGCTCCTCTCCCCGATCGACTGAGCAGTTACATACGCCCTTGCCACCCCGCGCGAAACCCACCCTTGGAGCCCACCCGCAACCGTGGGACCATGGGCCCATGAGCACACCCGTCCACCTCGATGACGACCTCCTCGCCCAGGTCCGCGCCTGGCGCCGCGCCTTGCACCGGCACCCCGAGACCGCCTTCGAAGAGCACCAGACCGCGGCCTTCGTGGCCGACCGGCTGCGCGCGCTCCCCGGCGTCACCGTGAGCACGGGCCTGGCGGGCACCGGCGTCGTGGCCAGCCTCCAGGGGAGCCACCCCGATCCCACCGGCCGCGCCATCGGCCTCAGGGCCGACCTGGACGCCCTTCACATCCACGAGCAGACGGATCTCCCCTACGCCTCCACCCAACGGGGACGCATGCACGCCTGTGGCCACGACGGCCACACTGCCATGCTCCTGGGGGCCGCCCATGCCCTCGCGGCAAAGCCCGACTTCGCGGGGAGCGTACACTTCATCTTCCAACCCGCCGAAGAGAACGAGGGCGGTGGCCGCGTGATGGTCGACGAGGGTCTGTTCGACCAGTTTCCATGCGACGCCGTCTTCGGCCTGCACAACTGGCCGGGCCTCCCCGAGGGTCACATCGTCGTCCGCCCCGGACCCATCATGGCGGCCTTCGACACCTTCGAGATCACCTTGGAGGGTCAGGGCACCCACGCCGCCAAGCCCCACCAGGGCATCGACCCCATGATCCCGGCAGCCCAGCTCGTCCTTGCGCTCCAGACCATCGCAAGCCGCCACACCGACCCCACGCAGGCCGTCGTCGTGAGCGTCACTCAGATCCACGGCGGCGACACCTGGAACGTCATCCCCCAGACCGTCACCCTGCGCGGCACCGTGCGCGCCCTCGACCCCGCGGTGCACGAAGCCGTCGAACCACGTCTGCGCCAGATCACCCATGGCATCGCGGCCGCCCACGGCTGCCGGGCTGACATCCGCTACGAGCGGCGCTACCCGCCCACGGTGAACTCGGTGGCCGAGACCGCCTTGGCCCAGCAGGTCGCCCGCGGCACCTTCGGCCACGAGGCAGTCATCACCGACCACGCGCCGAGCATGGGCAGCGAAGACTTCGCCTTCATGCTCCAGCGCCGCCCCGGCTGCTACATCTGGATGGGCATTGGCCGTGACCGTCCGCCGCTCCACAACCCTCGCTACGACTTCAACGACGCCATCCTGGCCCCGGGCATCCAGTACTGGACCGCGTTGGTCCACACCGCCCTGGCGCCCGCTCCATGAGCGACGACGCGCTCCCGCCGTTGTATGCCGACTGGCTCGGCGAGGCGCTCCCCGCGCCGCCCGCACCCGAACACCGGGCAACCTGCGGGGACTGTGTCCTCTGCAAGCCGGCCGTCCCGGAAGAAGAACGCTTCCGCGCCGAGACGAAGTGCTGCACCTACGTCCCCCGCCTGCCCAACTTCCTGGTGGGCCGCATCCTGGCCGATGAAGACCCCGCCATGGCAAGGGGCAAGGCCATCCTCCTCGACCGCCTCCGCCGTGGCATCGGTGTGCACCCCATGGGGATGGTCGTCGACGATCGCGAGCAGATCGCCTACGAGCTGCTCGTCGAGGCCGGTCTATTCGGCCAGGCGACCGACCTGAAGTGCCCTTGGTTCATCACCGACGGTGGCCTGTGCAGCATCTGGCGCCACCGCAACGCCACCTGCTCCACGTGGTACTGCCGCCACGACCAGGGCGCCCGAGGGCACCGCTTCTGGCAGGCCGTCGAGGCCCTCCTGAAGCACCTGGAACACACCGCCGCCCTTCACCTGGCGGTGCGCACCCGTTTCGGCCGCCCCCGCGACCGGGCCCACGCCGAGGCCGCGATCCTGCGCGGCGAATGGGACGACTGGATCACGGACATCGAAGGCTACTACCGGGCGACCGCCGATCACCTCGCTGCGCTGGACTGGGAAGCCCTGCTCCGTCTGGACCCTACACTCACGCTGCCGCTCGTCGAGGCCGTACAGGACGCGCAGTTCCAGCGCCACACCCCCCCGCCGTCCGAGACTCGCTACACGTTTGCCGGTACGCACCGCGAAACATCGGGCCAGCACCGCCTCAGCGGCTACCTTCGCTTCGCCGCCCTCTCCGTCTCACCCGACACCGCCCATTTGGTGACGCGCTGGCGCGACGGCACCCTGGCCGAGCTCGCCGGTGCGCTCCAATCCAGCCTGGACACCGACGACGCCGCGCCCCAACTGCTGCAACGCTTGATCGACGACGAGATCCTCAAACCCGCACCGTAGACCAGTGGGGCGAGCTGCGCAGAGATTCGACTGGCGGGCAAGCCGGCCACTGCAGCGGAAGGGTGAGCGGCGGCGGCGTCAGCGAGTCGCGCAGGATTCGAGTGGCTGGCAAGGCAGCCACCGCAGTCGCAGCAGCCAAAAGGCGAGATCGGCCAACGCCGCCAGCCGCTCGGCGACCATACGAACGCGCGACCCAACGCGCGGAGGGGTGAGGGCGGCGGCGTGGGCGAGTCGGGCCGGGATTCGAGTGGCTGGCAATGGCAGCCACCGCAGCCGAGCAGCCAAAAGGCGAGACGGCCAACGCCGCCAGCCGCTCGGCGACATGCGAACGCCACCCAACGCGCGGAGGTGAGGCGGCGGCGTTAAGCGGCGAAGTCGGGCGGATCTGAGTGGCGTCGGCAATGCGGCCCTGCAGCCGTAACAGCGCTACAGGACGCCAACGCCGCCAGCCGCTCGAAGACCAACCCTGCGCCCTCGACCCAACACGCGGGGGCAGGGCGGCGGCGTAGCGAGTCGCGCCGATTCGACTGGCTGGCAAGGACCCTGCTCTCTTCCTGCTATCCAGTTCTCAAGGAGCCAGACACTCGAGCGTTCTCGAGCGCGATCGTTGCCCACACCTCGGTGTGGGAAGGGAACGCCCGGGCCGCGCGTAACGCGGCCCGGGCGTAAGCTCCGGCGGCGACCTACTCTCCCACAGGCAAACCTGCAGTACCATTGGCGCAAGAGGTCTTAACTTCCGAGTTCGGGATGAGATCGGGTGTGGCCCCTCTGCGATAGCCACCGGAAAAGTGACGGGGTGGGAGGATCTGGAGCGAGTGTGAGCGGCGGTCCGGAGAGGGATTTCTGGTCGTGATGGAAGAGGGAGAGAGGGAGGGGTGAGGTCAAGCCTCACGGCCTATTAGTACAGGTTAGCTGAACGCATTGCTGCGCGTACACATCCTGCCTATCGACCTCGTAGTCTACGAGGGGCCTTCAGGGGCGTTGAGCCCGGGAGTCCTAATCTCGAGGTTGGCTTCCCGCTTAGATGCTTTCAGCGGTTATCCTTTCCCGACTTAGCTACCCAGCGATGCCTCTGGCGAGACAACTGGAACACCAGCGGTCGGTCCATCCCGGTCCTCTCGTACTAGGGACAGCTCCTCTCAAGACTCCTGCGCCCGCGACGGATAGGGACCGAACTGTCTCACGACGTTCTAAACCCAGCTCGCGTACCGCTTTAATTGGCGAACAGCCAAACCCTTGGGACCTGCTCCAGCCCCAGGATGCGATGAGCCGACATCGAGGTGCCAAACCTCCCCGTCGATGTGAACTCTTGGGGGAGATAAGCCTGTTATCCCCGGAGTACCTTTTATCCGTTGAGCGACGACCCTTCCACTCAGAATCGCCGGATCACTAAGACCTGCTTTCGCACCTGCTCGACCTGTCGGTCTCGCAGTCAAGCTCCCTTCTGCCTTTGCACTCTACGGCTGGTTTCCAATCAGCCTGAGGGAACCTTTGCGCGCCTCCGTTACTTTTTGGGAGGCGACCGCCCCAGTCAAACTACCCACCAGACAGTGTCCCTGGCCCGGCTTCACGGACCGAGGTTAGGCATCCAGGCTAGCCAGGGTGGTATTTCAAGGATGGCTCCACCGAAGCTGGCGCTCCGGCTTCTCAGCCTCCCACCTATCCTACACAGACTAACCCGAATACCACTGCCAAGCTATAGTAAAGGTTCACGGGGTCTTTCCGTCCTGTCGCGGGTACTCGGCATCTTCACCGAGAATTCAATTTCGCTGAGTCTACGGTTGAGACAGTGGGGAAGTCGTTACGCCATTCGTGCAGGTCGGAACTTACCCGACAAGGAATTTCGCTACCTTAGGACCGTTATAGTTACGGCCGCCGTTTACCGGGGCTTCGATTCAGAGCTTCGCCCGAAGGCTGACCCCTCCTCTTAACCTTCCGGCACCGGGCAGGCGTCAGTCCGTATACGTCGTCTTGCGACTTCGCACAGACCTATGTTTTTAGTAAACAGTCGCTACCCCCTGGTCACTGCGACCTCCAGAAGCTCAGGACGCGAGGTCCGTCACCACCAGAGGCACACCTTCTCCCGAAGTTACGGTGCCAATTTGCCTAGTTCCTTAACCGTAGTTCTCTCAAGCGCCTTGGGATACTCTCCCTGCCTACCTGTGTCGGTTTACGGTACGGACGGCATGTCCACTCGACTCGCGGCTTTTCTTGGAAGCATGGAATCACTCAGTTCGACTTCCGGCAGAGCCTTCCGTCTCTCATCACCTCTCGGTGTTGTGGCATCGCGTTTGTCCCTTCGGGTCCTACGACACCCACCTACCGGTTTGAACCAGGAACCAACTCCTGGATGAGCTATCCTTCTCCGTCCCCGCTAGCTTCAACATGAACACGCCGGTGCAGGAATCTTGACCTGCTTTCCATCGCCTACGCCAGACGGCCTCGGCTTAGGACCCGACTTACCCTGAGCGGATGAACCTTGCCCAGGAAACCTTAGGCTTACGGCGAGCAGGTTTCTCACCTGCTTTTTCGCTACTCATGTCGGCATCTGCTCTTCCAGAAGCTCCACACGTCCTTACGGTCATGCTTCAACGCCGCTGGAATGCTCCCCTACCACTCCTTCATGGCGAACCATGAAGAAATCCGCAGCTTCGGTGACGTGCTTGAGCCCCGTTGAATTTTCGGCGCAGATTCACTCGACCAGTGAGCTATTACGCTTTCTTTAAAGGATGGCTGCTTCTAAGCCAACCTCCTGGTTGTCTGGGTGCTTCCACAACCTTTTCCACTTAGCACGTGCTTGGGGACCTTAGCTGGCGGTCTGGGCTGTTTCCCTCTCGACCACGGACCTTATCACCCGCAGTCTGACTCCCACACTCTACTCACCGGCATTCGGAGTTTGATTCGGGTTGGTAACCTGGTGGGGCCCCTAGCCGATTCAGTGCTCTACCTCCGGTGGTAATCATGCAAGGCCATACCTAAATATGTTTCGGGGAGAACCAGCTATCTCGGAGTTTGATTGGCCTTTCACCCCTACCCACAGCTCATCCCCCAAATTTTCAACTTTGGTGGGTTCGGACCTCCACGCGATTTTACTCGCGCTTCATCCTGGCCATGGGTAGATCACCCCGTTTCGGGTCTACTCCACGCGACTGGACGCCGGTTAAGACTCGCTTTCGCTGCGCCTACGCCTCACGGCTTAAGCTTGCCACGTAGAATAACTCGCCGACTCATTATGCAAAAGGCACGCAGTCGCTCCGGACGAACCATGGAGCTCCTACTGCTTGTAGACTCTCGGTTTCAGGTACTATTTCACTCCCCTAGCAGGGGTGCTTTTCACCTTTCCCTCACGGTACTTGTTCACTATCGGTCGCCAGGTAGTACTTAGCCTTGGAAGGTGGTCCTCCCATCTTCAGGCAGGGTTCCTCGTGTCCCGCCCTACTCGGGGTACGCTCGGAGGGGAGAGGTTTTCGCATACGGGGCTTTCACCCTCTTCGGCCGCCCTTTCCAGAGCGTTCCGCTAACCCTTCCCTTTCTAACTCCTCGTGACCGGCCCTGCTCGACCGACCAGATGGTCCCACGACCCCGATGCTGCAACGGAAGCAGCCTTACACAGCATCGGTTTAGGCTCTTCCCGGTTCGCTCGCCGCTACTTCGGGAATCACTGTTGTTTTCTTTTCCTCCGGGTACTTAGATGTTTCAGTTCCCCGGGTTTGCCCCAGCACGCCTATGTATTCAGCGTGTGGTAGCCCTCTTCAGGGCATGGGTTGTCCCATTCGGAAATCTACGGCTCAACGCCTGTGTAGCGGCTCCCCGTAGCTTATCGCAGCTACCTACGTCCTTCATCGCCTCTTGGTACCTAGGCATCCACCGTGTGCCCTTAGTAGCTTGGCCTTCTCTTACCCAAAGACGCCTGTTCACGCCGCCCGCGGCCTGGTCGACACCAGGTCGCAATGCAGCGCCACAGCTACATTCACACTCGCTCGATTGTCAAAGATCAGGAGGTCGCCCCGTTTGGTGCGATTCCCTCAAAAGCGAATTGAGCAGATTACTTTGAGCGCGGCCCACTCCCTCAACCTCACTGAGGCTGGGGATTGACCAGAGTCTTGTCACCTTTTGCACCGAAGTGCGGTAACGAAGCTCCTTAGAAAGGAGGTGATCCAGCCGCAGGTTCCCCTACGGCTACCTTGTTACGACTTCACCCCAGTCGCTGATCAGACCTTGGACGGCTGCCTCCCGAAGGTTAGCTCACCGGCTTCTGGTCCAATCAACTCCCATGGTGTGACGGGCGGTGTGTACAAGGCCCGGGAACGTATTCACCGTGGCATGCTGATCCACGATTACTAGCGATTCCGACTTCATGGAGTCGAGTTGCAGACTCCAATCCGAACTGAGAACGGTTTTTTGAGATTGGCTCCACCTCGCGGCTTCGCAACCCTTTGTACCGTCCATTGTAGCACGTGTGAAGCCCCGACCGTAAGGGCCATGAGGACTTGACGTCGTCCCCACCTTCCTCCGGCTTGACACCGGCAGTCTCTAGAGTGCCCACCGAAGTGCTGGCAACTAAAGACAGGGGTTGCGCTCGTTGCGGGACTAACCCAACATCTCGACACGAGCTGACGACAGCCATGCAGCACCTGTCACTGAGTTCCCCGAAGGGCACACCTCCTTTTCAGGAGGCTTCTCAGGATGTCAAGGCGGTAAGGTTCTGCGCGTTGCTTCGAATTAATCCACATGCTCCACCGCTTGTGCGGGCCCCGTCAATTCCTTTGAGTTTTAGCCTTGCGGCCGTACTCCCCAGGCGGGTACTTAATGCGTTAGCTGCGTCAGCGCAGGGGTCAATACCCGCACCAACTGGTACCCATCGTTTACGGCGTGGACTACCAGGGTATCTAATCCTGTTTGCTACCCACGCTTTCCGCGCCTCAGCGTCAATCACCGTCCAGGTGGCCGCCTTCGCCACTGGTGTTCCTCCCAATATCTACGAATTTCACCTCTACACTGGGAATTCCGCCACCCTCTCCGGGATTCAAGATTGCCAGTATCAATGCACGTCCTCGGTTGAGCGAGGATTTCACATCAGACTTAACAACCCGCCTGCGCGCGCTTACGCCCAATAATTCCGAACAACGCTTGCACCCTCCGTATTACCGCGGCTGCTGGCACGGAGTTAGCCGGTGCTTTCTAAAGTGGTACCGTCGGAGTGCCAGGTATTAACTGACACCGGCTCGTTCCACTCAACAGTGCTTTACGACCCGAGGCCTTCTTCACACACGCGGCGTTGCTGCGTCAGGCTTTCGCCCATTGCGCAATATTCCCCACTGCTGCCTCCCGTAGGAGTCTGGGCCGTGTCTCAGTCCCAGTGTGGCTGATCATCCTCTCAGACCAGCTAACCATCTTGGGCTTGGTGAGCCATTACCTCACCAACTACCTAATGGTACGCGGGCTCATCCTCAGGCGACAGGTCCGAAGATCCCCATCTTTTCCCACCAGCCCGTAGGCCTGTGGTCTCATGCGGTATTAGCTCCCCTTTCGAGAAGTTATCCCCCACCCGAGGGCAGATTACCCACGCGTTACTCACCCGTGCGCCGCTCTACTCACCCGAAGGCTTTCGCGCTCGACTTGCATGTGTTAAGCACGCCGCCAGCGTTCGTTCTGAGCCAGGATCAAACTCTCCAGTTGTAGAACTGAAGTTTGGCTACCGGTCCGAGGACCGGCCCAACCCGAAGGCTGGTCGCCGAATTGACTTGGGCTCGCGCTCTCTAGCGTTCTGCTCAATTCGCTTTTCAAAGAACCGCCACCGAAGCCGGCGGCTGTTTGCTGCTCAGCGGCAGCGGGAGCGCTTTATACGTGGCCCCATTGTGGGCAGCAAGTTCTTTTTTTGGCTGTGCCGTCGTTTTTGGGCAGCGGGGTTCGCAAGTGCCGATCTGGCACGCATTATTTCGTTCATCTCCGGAGTGCGTTTTTCCCGACGCTGCCCGTTTTGGGGGCTGAGATGGGCTCTTGGAGGGGCCCTTCAGGAACCGGATTTCGATATCAGCGCCAAAAGCGGGCCCGATTTGGGCACCGATTGCCCCAGATTGGGGCTCCAGAGCGCCCGTTTGGACGGCGGAGGGCGCCGGTGAGGGTCAGCGCTGGGGCATCGAGCGCCATATGGGCTGGTTTCAGGGGCCCGCTCTGCGGTCGGCGCCCCAAGTCGTGGTGGGCCAGCGCGGTCCCCAGTCGGTACTTCCTCGCGCGCGCGAGGGGCGCAGGTGGGCCGCCCCGCGGGGTGGCCGATGTCCGCCGCAGGTTCACCCGGCGACAGGCTGGCCTGGGGAGGGCCGTCTCGCGCGCGCGAGGAGCATATTGTCGTGGACGGGTGGCCGGGTTGACCCAAACGATGACCGGTGCTAGGGAACTGCGGTTCAAAGCCGGGGGGTCCGGCTGAGCGAAGGAGTCGACAGGATGTTCATGCACATGAAGCGCGTTGGGCTTTTCGTCAGCCTGGTGCTCGCCGTGGCGGCGTGCGGCAAGAAGACGGATGGCGAGGGGAGCAAGGGTGCGGCGCCCGCGTCTGCGGCCAAGTCGGCTGCCGCCTCGGCGGCGCCCGACAGCGCGGCCGCCTCGGCCGCTGCTCAGAAGGGGGACGCGGCGCCCGCGGCCGAGCTCGATTTGCCGGCGGGGCCCATCGCGAAGGTCAACGGGGTCGAGGTCGACCGCGAAGAGTTCGTGAAGAAGTACAGCAAGATGACCAAGGCCTTCACGACCCGGAAGAAGGAGATCCCCGAGGGCCTGGCCAAGCGCTACAAGCAGTCGATCCTGAAGCAGCTCGTGGACAAGGAGCTGCTGTCGGCCGAGGTGAAGAAGCGCAACATCCAGGTCCCCGCTGCGGATCTGGAGACCGAGTTCGCCGACTACAAGAAGATGTTCCGCACCGACGAGAACTTCGACCGGTACCTGAAGAGCTCGGACATCACCGAGGCGCAGATCAAGGAGAACATCTCCCATAACCTGGCGGTGACCAAGCTGCTGGAGGACGGGGGCGACCTGAAGGTCTCGGATGAGGAGATCAAGGCGTACTACGACAAGAACCAGGCGCGGTACGAGATCAAGGAGCAGGTGCGCGCGAGCCACATCCTCCTGAAGGTGGACAAGAGCGCTGACGAGGCCGCCGTGAAGGCCGCCAAGGACAAGGCGGACAAGATCTACGCCGAGGCCTCGAAGAAGGGTGCGGACTTCGCCGAGCTGGCGAAGAAGAACTCGGAGGGCCCCACGGCGCCTCGCGGGGGTGACCTGAGCTACTTCTCGCGCGGGCGCATGGTGCCTGAGTTCGAGAAGGCCGCCTTCGCCCTGAAGGTGGGCGAGATCTCGAAGCCCGTGAAGACCCAGTTTGGCTGGCACATCATCAAGATCACCGACAAGAAGGAGGGCAAGCAGCGCTCCTTCGACGAGGTGAAGGAGTCCATCGCCAAGCTGCTGCGCAACAAGAACAGCCGGAAGGCGAAGAGCGAGCTCCTCAAGAAGCTGAAGGACGGCGCGAAGATCGAGGTGATGCTGCCCGACGTCACGCTCGACCCCAAGCCGCTGCAGCCCACCATGCCCGGCTCGGCGGCCGACGCGGCCGGCGAGCCCGCGGACGACTCGGCGGCTGACGGCGAGTAAGACCGGGCGCCCTTCAGGGCGCTGCGCCCGCCCTCCCCTCGCTCAACCGGGCAGATGGACCTCGCCTCTGGTAGGCTGACGGTTCAGCCACCGCCCGGACCCCCCCATGGCCCGTCGCCACTCGGAAGACTCGGTGATCGCCAGCATCGATCAGGTGCAGGCGATGCTGCGGGATGAGGTGAGGCCTTCTCCGCCCGCCGAGCTGGCGCTCCCACCGGAGGCGGCCACTCAGATCACCCACCGGGCGGGCTATCGCGCCAGCGACGAGCCCAGCGATCTGGACGTGCTGCCCAACCTGGCGGTGCCTACGGCTGCAGAGGTCGAGGCCAGCCGGGCGGCCCGCTGGGCCGAGGAGGCCGCCGTCACCCCTGTGGTTGGGGGGCGCAGGCGAACAGGGGGCGTCTTCCGCGTGCTCTTGGCCCTGGGCTTGTTGGCCACTGCGGGCGCCGGCGGCTGGGTGGTCGCCGATCTTCGGCCGCCGGCCACGTCGGTGGCCCCGCTGGTGCGCGCCGCAGACGACGCCGTGGCGAGCGTGGTTTCGACCCACCGGGGGTCGGTCCAGGAGGCGACCGTGGCGCGGCTGGAGTCAGAGTTGTCGGCCGCCCGGGCCCGGGCACACGGGCTGCAGGCGACGGTCGCCGAGTTGCAGGCAGCGTCGGTGGCGTCGAAGCCGGAGCCCGCCGCCGCCCCTGTTCAGGAGACCAAGGTCAAGCGGCGTCGGCAGGTGGGTCGCACCCGCGGCGGTCTCCTGGTGACCCGTCCTGAGCGAGCGAAGCGGTCGCAGCGCCCTCTCCGAAGGCGGCCCGCACGGAAGCTGACCCGACAGGACAAACGGCTGGATGCGTTGATCAACGGGCTGTGAGCGGCAGCCGACCGGCGGTTGGGGCGACCCAAGGGCCGCGCCCCGTCAGGCGTGGGTCTGCGGGTGGGGGTTCGGGATGATCTCGTGGCCCACCAGGAGGCCCGGGCCCGCAGCGCTCAGGGCGCGCTCGATGGCCGCCTCGAGGTCGTGGAGTGGCCCGGTGAAGTAGAAGGCCGCCTTGCCCCCCAGCACCATGCCACGGTCGAGGCGGAGGGCCTCAACGGCCGTCGCCTTGAGGGCCGCGTCGGCGGCCCGGATCGCGGCGGCGATGCTGTAGGTCTCAACCACGGCCAGGCCGTCGATGGAGGGCGTGCGCGGGCCAGCCAGGGTCTCGACGAGCTGGTCGTGCGGGAACGGGAGGAGCACGTGATCGACGACGGTGTCTCCCGCGACCCGACGCGCGGCGTCGAGCGCCTCGGCCACCTCGTCCACGCCGCCGTTGAGCCTCAGCAGGTACTTCCCCGGCATGATCGCTGCGGCCTCGACGACGTGCACGGGCGCCTTCTTGACCGCAGCGTCCAGGGCGAGCAAGCCCCGAGAGACGGCGCACAGCTCCAGCACGCCCAGCGCCGGGCCGGCCGGGATCCCGGTGTTCAGGGTCGAGGCTGGGGTGCGATCGGGCAAAGGGCCCTCAGACGATCCGGAAGGCGTCGTGGAGGACGCAGCGCCGCGCACGGGCGAAGTGGCGCGCGCACGTCATGCCTTCGCCCGTGGGGCTGGCGATGGTCCACGAGGTGTAGCCTTCGCCGTTGAGCCCGGTGCCCGCCGCGCTGGGGGCGTTCTTCACGAAGATGCTGCAGTTCACCGCGCGGGCCATTCGGCTGAGGGCGCGGATGTTGGTGGAGTGCATGACGGCGGTGTGGCCGTAGCCGTGCTCCACCCGGACCGCGCAGTCGATGGCGCTGTCCACGTCGGGCACCCGCACGAGGCCCACCACGGGCATGAGCATCTCGTGCTGGACGAAGGGGTGCGCCTCCTCGACCTCGCAGAAGATGAGGCGGGTGGACTCGGGGATCCGGATGCCGGCGTCGGCCGCGATGAGGTGCGGATCCTTGCCGATGTACTTCCGGTTCACGTGGTTGTCGGGGGTGATGATGAGCTGCTCCAGGCGCTTGATGTCGCGCCCCGTCAGCTCCACCGCGTCGTGCGCCTTCATCTTGCGCTTGAGCGCGTCGGCGATGTCGGCGACGGCGATGATCTCCTTCTCGACGATGCAGATGATGTTGTTGTCGAGGCTGGCCCCGAAGACCACGTCCCGCGCTGCCTGTTCGATGTCGGCGGTCTCATCCACCACCACCGGCGGGTTGCCGGGCCCCGCAGCGATGGTGCGCTTGCCGCTGGTCATGGCCGCCTTCACCACGCCACCGCCGCCGGTCACGGTGAGCAACCGCACGCCCGGGTGCTTCATCAGGCCCTGGGCGGACTCGATGGTGGGCGTCGCGACGCAGTTGAAGACCTCGCTGGGCCCGCCCTCGGCCTCGATGGCGGCGTTGAGGGCGTCGATGAAGAAGGCGCTGACGGCCTTGGCCTGCGGGTGGGTGTTGAACACCACCGCGTTGCCGGCCGCCAACATGCCGATGCCGTTGTTGAGGATGGTCTCGGTGGGGTTGGTGCAGGGGGTGATGCTGCCGATGACCCCGTAGGGCGCCCACTCCACCAAGGTCAGGCCGTGATCGCCGGTCCAGGCCTCCGGGCGCAGGATCTCGGTGCCCGGGGTCTTGTCGGCCACCAGCCGGTTCTTCACCAGCTTGTCGCCGTAGCGGCCCAGGCCGGTCTCCTCGACCGCCATGCGCGAGATGTCCTCGAGCATGCCCAGGGTGGTGCGGCGGAGCGCCGCGATGTAGCGCTCCCGATCGGCCAGCGAGGTCTGCTGAAGGGCCTTGAAGGCCCGGGTGGCGGCGGTGACCGCCGCGTCCACCGTGGGGTGGACGCCGCGGCCGCCGTGGGCCGGCGTGCCGAGCCCATGCTTCAGGACCGCCGGGGCCTTGCCGTCGGTGGCGAGGCGAGCGACCACCTGATCGACGATGTGCGCGATGCGACGCTCGTCCACGCGTCTTCCCCCTGAGCGCACCCCGGGCGGGCGCGATTACTTGCGGTAACGCACCTCACCGCCGACCTCGAAGGTGTCGACGATGGCCATGATGGTGGCGTCCACCGGGCGGTTCTGGGTGACGGTGGTCTGGCGAGCCGAGGAGCCGCTGGCGTAGAGCACGATCTCGCCGACGCCGGCGCCCACCGCGTCCACCGCGATGACCCCGCCGTCCTTGACCTCGCCCGTGGCGAGATCAAGGGGCTGCACCGCGAGGAACTTCAGCCCCACGAGCTCCGCCTCCTTCTGGGAGGCGACGACGGTGCCGACCACCTTGCCGATGACCATCGGCCGGCCTTACTCGCCCTCGGGCGTGCGACCGAGGGGCAGGCGCAGGTCGATGTTGCCGTGCGGCCGCGGGATGACGTGCACGCTGACGAGCTCGCCCACGCGCTCGGCGGCGCGGGCGCCGGCCTCGGTGGCGGCCTTGACCGCCGCCACGTCGCCACGGACCACCGCCGTGGTGTACCCGCCGCCGATCTTCTCGTAGCCCACCAGTTCGACCTTGGCCGCCTTCACCATCGCGTCGGCCGCCTCGACCATGGCGACGAAGCCGCGGGTCTCGATCATGCCCAGGGCGTCAGCCATCGGATCCTCCAATTTCGCCCCAGCGCGTGGCGCAGGCGGGGCCAGTCAGGGGTTGTTGTCCAAAGAAAAGGTCACCGCGCGAGCCGAACGGCTCACCCGTCCCGGAAGCCCGGGGCCTCCACACCATCAATGCCCTCGAGGGCCGCAATGGCGGCGTCCCGAGCGGAGTCGATCTCGGACTCGGGCCCGCTGAGGTACAGCCGCCCGAAGGCGCCGAAGGGCCGGATGTCGATGAGCTTGATGTTCGCCGCCTTCTCGGCCTCGTTGGCCGCCAGCGTGATGTACGCGGCGGGCACGGTCTCGAGGATGAAGAGCGACTCGCCGGGCAGGATCATGTTGCCGCGGCTGTTCCGGTTGATGATCTGGGTCTGGTAGGGCTCGACGGCCCGCAGCACCTGGCTGGAGACCACCTTGGGCTTCATGCGCTCGGTCTCGCGGCAGCCGAGGGCGTCCAGGATGGCCGCGCCGGCGCTCATGACCTCGCCCTTGTCCCACGCGTGGACCTCGAGCAGCCCGTAGGCGCGCTCGACCACCTGCACCGCCGGCTGCACCGAGGTGGCCTTCAGCGCCACGTCGGTCACCCGGTTGATGGCGATGCCTGGCGCGATCTCCACCCAGAGCGAGGCCATCTCGGGCACGGGCAGGAAGCCGCGCGAGGTCTTGCCAACGTAACTGGTGAGCTGCGGCTGCAGGCTGTCCAGGAAGATGAACGAACGGAGCGTGATGCTCATGGTTCCGGGCGCCCCCTCGACACGATGGGGCGGACCCTAGCACAGGGTCCGGGGGCCGGCAACGACGCCTCGTGGGGCCGCGTTCGGCGACGCCTCAGCCGGGTGCCGGGGCGCTCAGGCAGCAGGCTCAGGCGGCCGCGAAAGCCCGCAGGGTGGCCCGGTCGGCGTCGCTGATCTGCTCGAAGCGCAGGCCCATGCCCGCCGAGCCGACCTGCTCGTCGACCCGGACGACGGTGCCCTGCGCTTCCACGCGGCGGCCGCCGGGGATCGGGAAGGCGACGTCCAGCTCCAGGCCCACGGGCAGGAGGAGGTCGCTGGCGATGAAGGCGCCCGCCTCGCTGACCTCGGCCAGATCCAGCGGGAGCGCCAGGCCCCCGCGCCCGCGCTCACGGATCTCGGCGGTGACGGTCAGCGCCCGACGGGCGGCGCGGCGGTGATCGGCGGGTTCGGAGCGGAACATGGCGGACCTCGCGTGTGCTCATCAGGCACATGGCCTGACAGACACCTACATCAAACCACAAGTGCGCGCAAGTCCACGGGCGCTGGGGACCGCAGACCCCTGGCGGGCCGGGGTCTCTGCCCCCCAGCCGCTTGCAACCGCTGGGTTTGCGCCCGGCCCGCTGTTTGCTGAGAATGGCCCTGCCTTGGAGGAGGGTCCCTATGCTGCGCCTGCGTACTGGCTGGATGTTCGTCGCCTTGCTGGGTGTGCTCGCCTGCGCCGAGGTGGCCCCGGCCCCCGGCGCCGATCCGCCGAAGACCGCGCCCACCGAGTGCCCCGAGGGGCTCGAGGTCGGCGAAGGCGACGTCTGCGGCATCCCGCCCATCGGCGAGGCCCCCGAGGGCAGCCTGGAACAGCCCGAGGGCGAGTTCGAGGATCCCACCCTGGACAACTCGGACATCGAGGCGCAGGCGGCGCACTTCCTGACCCAGGAGGGCGACGGGAAGATCTACGTCTACGTGAACGAGACGGCTCGCGTGGGCGTGCGGGCCATCGACAACGTGGGCCGACCCGTCGAGGGCCTGCGGGTGGCCTTCGAGATCGTGGAGATCGAGGGGGCGGATCCCTCGGGCGCCTCCATCAACGCGCAGTTCTCCAGCACCAACGAGTTCGGCGTGGCCCACATGGAGGTCACCGGTGGCCCCCGGCCGGCCTTCTTCCACCTGTACATGCAGTCGGAGAACAGCACCGATCTGACCTACCAGGTGAACGTGATCCAGCGGCCCGCCGGAGAGGACCCGGCGGATCCCGTGGATCCGGGCGAGCCGGGGCTGGTGGGCGCCGGGCAGTGCCTCAACCCGGCGGGCAACTACTCGATCAAGAACCAGTACGAGCCGGCACGCCTGCTGGGCGACGGCCCCTTCCAGGCGCTGGACACCATCCGCCGGGCGCTGTCGGATCCAGGTGGCCTGGTGGGCGACCTGATCCGCGACCGGATCGGCGGCATCTGGGGGTCGCTGATCCGTGGGGCCATCCGCCCGGTGATCAACTACCTGTACGAGTTCGTGGTGCAGAACTACGCGCCCGAGTGGGCGCGCTGGATGCTGGTGCTGGTGGAGGACATCACCGGGCTGATGACCGAGCTGGAGATCGAGGGGACGATGGTGCTGGGCACAGCGGACGCCGACTGCCGGCTGCAGGGCACCCACCGCTGGGACACGCTGGTGTTCCACTGGCGGGCCGGCTGCCAGGGCAACGATCCCAACTGCGGGCGGTTCGAGATCCCCATGCAGCAGCTCGGGGCGAACGTGGCGGAGGCGCAGTTCAACGCGTCGCTGGTGCCTGCCCTGGGCCCCCGGTCCACGATGACCATCGAGGCCCACCAGCTTCAGCTCAATCTGGGGGTAGCGGTGATCTGGTTCGTGCAGAACGTGATCCTGCCGCGCCGTTTCAACGTGAACAACTTCGGAGAGCTGCTGGAGCAGGTGCTGCCGTGTGACGCGGTGGGGCAGCTCGCCGCGGACTACATCGGCGGGTCGATCATCGGCTTCGCGGTCGCGCCCTTCGTGGAGGAGGCCTGCCAGGCCGGGATGCGGGCCGCCGGCAACTACCTCACGGGCCTGCTGACCGATCAGCTCAACGTGAACGCTTTCGAAATGGCGGGCACCTGCCGGCTCAACGACACCGACGGCGACCGGTCGCCCAACACCATCGACGACGGGCGCTGGGAGCAGGGGCTGCAGGGCGACTTCACCGGCACCCGCCTGTGAGCCCGCTGGCCGCCAATGGCCCCACAAGGGCGCGGATCCCGCACCCTGCGTTTGACTTGCCGCCGGACCGCTGCTAGCTTCCCGCGGCTTTCGTGCCCGGGGGCTCCGGGCGTGACCTGATTCAGTAGAGTTCGAGAGGTTCAAGTGGCCAACCACAAGTCCGCCGCGAAGCGCGTCCGTCAGAACGAGAAGCGCCGCCTGCGCAACCGCCGGGTGGTGTCCAACGTCCGCACCCTGATCAAGAAGGTCCGGGTCGCCATCGACGAGAACAACGGGGAGGCCGCCAAGGCCCTGCTGCCCGACGCCGTGCGCGCCCTGAGCCGCGCCGCTGACAAGGGCATCATCCACCGGAACAACGCCAGCCGGCGCATCGGCCGCCTGACCCAGTCGGTCAACGGCCTGAGCTGAGCCCTCCGGGCGCCCCGCTCAGCGCGGGGCGCACAGATCCAGGATCAGCCCTTCGAAGATCAGGGCCTCGGGCACTTTGCTGCCCTTGAGGGCCCGATCCGCCGCCGCCAGGCGGTCCAAGGCGTCCAGCAGCTCCCGGCCCTGGTAGCGCTCCACCTGACGCACGAAAGCACGCACCCGGAAGCTGGGGATGCCCGCTGCGGCCGCTGCCTGGTCCGGCGAGGCGCCGTTGACCAGCGCGCCACGCCCGAGCAGGAGTTGGCGGAACTGCCGCACCACCAGGTTCAGGAGCCCGAGCGCACGCTCGCCCTGGTCCAGGAGCGCGTGGGCCCGCGCGAGCGCCTGCGAGGCGTCGCGATCAGCGACGGCGTCCACCAGCTCCCAGACCGTGCGGGCGCGGGTGTGGGCCACCGTCTGCTCCACGTGCTCGGCCTGGACGACGCCATCGCCTTCGACGAACAGGCACAGCCGCTCGACGGCCGCGTCGAGCGATGAGAGGTCGCGGCCCACGGCCTGGGCCAGCATGGCGGCGCCATCCGCGGCGACCCGGCGGCCACGGGCCTTGAAGCGGCCCGTGATCCACGCGGGCAGCTCGTGCTCGCGGGGGGGGCCGGCCTCGTGCACGACGCCAGCCTTCTCGATGGCCTTGTAGAGGGCCGTGGACCGCTTCATGCGCCCGTGGGCGTGGAAGACGATGCATGCCGTGGCGTCGGGGGCCTCGATCCAGGCCAGCAGCGGCTTGACGGTCCCCTTCCCCCCGGCGAACAGGCCCTCGGCATTGCGAACGAGCACCAGCCGGCGCGGCGCCATCATGGGCAGGGTGCGAGCGGCCTGCGCGATGCGCTCCGGATCGGGCCGCTCCCGGCCGTCGAAGCGATCGAGGTTGAAGTCCTCGATGCCGCCCGCGAGCACCTTGCCCTTCAGGCCATCGACCACCTGGCGGGCGAGGAAGTCCTCTTCGCCGTGGATGAGATAGACCGGCGCCTTGCCGTCCAACGCGCGCGCGCTCATGGGGTCTCCTTGGCGCGCCAGGCGGCCAGGGCGTCGCGGGCGGCGCACGCGGCGGCGGCCTGGACGGCCCGGCGCCGGTTGGCGCGGGTCTCGAGGGGGGTGGCGCCGCGCTGCCAGACGGCCGGGCGGACCACGGGGGCTTCGCGCAGGACCGCCATCCCATCGGCGTCGCGGAGGCGAAGGGTGAACGCCACGTCCGCCCGCCAGGCGGCGGTGGCCTGGGGGCCGTAGGCGACCGGGTGCTCGGGCTCGACGGTGACGACGCCCCCGAGCCGCCGCCCCGCATCGCCGGGCGCGACCCCCGCGGCGCGGAGGGCGTCGCTGGCGGCCCGCCCGACGCCTCGGTCGGCTGACGTGTCGTCCACCGGGTCGAGCGCGACGCCCTGGATGGGCTGGGCCCCCTGGGGCTGTACGAAGCGGTAGCCGCAGCCAGGCAGCACGAGGGCGACGAGGCAGGCCTTGACCAACGGGGGGCGCATGGGCGGCAGGTAGCATGGGCCCCAGGGGGGAGCAAGGGCCTGTGCGGCCCGTTGACGGGCGCCGTGCTCCGCCCGCAGGCTGCGGTCCATGTGGTGGTCCATCGGCATGGCGGCGCTGGGGCTCGTCCTGAGCAGCCCGCCCCTGCACCTGGGCGGCAAGACCGGCCGCGCGCAGCACCTGAAGCGCCTGGAGCTGAGCCCCACGGCCGAGGACGCCCTGCGGCTGGCCCAGGGGCTCGGGCGCGAGCGCCATGTGCGCGACGCCCTGATGTGGCTGCGGCGGGCGCAGGCGCGTGGGGCACACCCGCTGCGGGTGGCGCTGGTGCGGGCGGACGTGTTTCGCGACGCCGGGCGCCCCGCAGAGGCCGCCTCGGCCTACCTGGAGGTCATTGAGCAGGCGCCCCACAACCCACACGCCCACCTGGCGCTGTGGGCGCTGCTGCGCGACGCCCGGTGGCCCGAAGCGGTGGACCGGGCGCGGCTGCGAGCGGTGGTGGTGGCGGCCGGCTATGCCCTGGGCGAGGCGCCGGCCCGCCCCCGAGCCACCGAGGCGGCGCGCGAGCAAGTGGCGGCGGGCGAGACCGCGCTGCGCGCCGGCGACTTCCAGGCCGCGGTGGCCCGATTCGAGGCGGCCGTGGCGCTGGACGACGACCTGGCGGAGGCCTTCCACGGGCTGGGCGAGGCCTGGCTGCGCCTGGGCCAGCGGGAGCGCGCGGCGGCCGCCTGGCGCATCTTCCTGATGCTGAGCCCCCGAGACACCCGCCAGCGCCGAATGGTCCAACGGGCCGTGGACGATGTGGAGCGTCACCGCGGGTTGGCCGCCCCGTCGCGGTGAGAACTTTTGCTCTTGGAATTGGCCCGGGGATCCTGGGCATGGTGATGCGTCGACCCTGGGGGAGGCCACTGGCCGGCGGGTTGACCTGACGCCAAGGAGAGATGATGCGCGGATCGCGTTTGGCAGCGGTGAAGGCCCTGTGGCTGGTTGCCGCGGTGGCGGCCTCGGGCTGCATTGAGGAGAACCCTGTTCCCGTCCAGTCCGACGCGGGCGCCGATGGCGGCGCCGGCGGCATGGTGGGCGGCGGCGGCGCCGGTGGCGCGCCGGCGGCGAAAGCAGCGCTGGTGGCGCTGGCGGCGCAGGCGGTGGCGCCGGCGGTGTCGGCAGCAGCGCGGGCGGCGTCAGGGGTGAAGGCGGCGTCGGCGGTGGCGCAGGCGGCGCCGGCGGCATGGGCAGCGCAGGCGGTGCCAGTGGCATGGGCGGCGCTGGCGGCATGGGCGGCGCTGGCGGCATGGGCGGCGCCGGCGGCATGGGCGGCGCTGGCGGCATGGGCGGCGCTGGCGGCATGGGCGGCGCGGGCGGCGAGCCCCCGCCCCCGCCGGACCGCGACCGCGACGGCGTGCCCGACGACATGGACAACTGCCCCGACACGCCCAACCCCGATCAGGCCGACGACGACGGCGACGGCATCGGGGATCTGTGCGACGGCCCGGCCGGCGATCTGGACAACGACGGCGTGCCCGACGAGGCCGACAACTGCCGGTTCATCGCCAACAACTCCCAGACCGACGGCGACGAAGACGGCATCGGGGACCGCTGCGACAACTGCCCGGGCGTGTCGAACGCCGACCAGGCCGACGGCGACGGCGACGGCCAGGGCGACGTCTGCAGCGACGTGGATCGCGACGGGATCCTGGATCTGGAGGACAACTGCCCCCAGGACCCGAACCCGCGCCAGCAGGACCGCGACGAGGACGGCCGCGGCGACGCCTGCGACAACTGCCCCGAGGATCCCAACGCCGATCAGGCGGACGGCAACGGGGACGGCATCGGCGACGCCTGCACCATCAACGTGGCCGACGACGCCGATCTGGACACGGTGCCCGACGCCTCGGACAACTGCCCCGAGACCCCGAACCGCGATCAGCGCGACGGCGACGATGACGGCATCGGCGACGCTTGCGACAACTGCCCGCAGGACGCCAACAACGACCAGGCCGACATGAACGGCGACGGCGTGGGCGACGCCTGCGAGGAGTCCGATCGCGACGGGGACGGCGTGCCCGACGGCGTGGACAACTGCCCCAACCAGCCCAACCGGCAGACCGACGGTGACGACGACGGCATCGGGGACGCCTGCGACAACTGCCCGGGGACCCCGAACAACGACCAGGCCGACAGTGATCGGGACGGCATCGGCGACGCCTGTGACGAGCTGAGCCCGCGCGTGATCGTGGAGCTGGCCTGGGGCGACGAGCGCTTCGACTTCGACCTGCACGTGGTGAACGCCCAGGGCGATTACTTCAGCCGGACCGACGACTGCTGGGCGGGCAACAGCAGCCCGGACTGGTGCGATCCGGGCTATGTCCGCGACGCGCCGCGCCAGCGCGGCCCCAACGGCGAGTTGCAGGAGCAGGTGCGCCTGGGCGAGCCCGCGGCCGGGCTGTACACCATCGGCGTGGACCTGTTCAGCGGCCCCGATCAGGCCGGCGCCACGGTGACCATCTACTGCGGCGACGCGGAGCCCCGGGTCTTCGGCCCCGAGGTGATGGTGGTGGGCAACGGGGGCAATCGGAACCTGTGGGAGGTGGCCCGCTTCAACCCGGCCGACTGCAGCATCACGCCCATTGAGGCCCAGCGGGACCTGGTCTGCCAGAACGGCACCAACTGCGAGTGCGCGGACTGCGACGCGGGCGCCTGCTCGGCCTGCCCCGAGGGCAACCAGTGCGACGCGGCCACCGGTGAGTGCGTGGACCTGTGCGCCGAGGCCATGTGCGCCGATGGGCAGTTCTGCGATCCGGCCACCGGGGAGTGCCTGGACGCGCCCGTCGACATGACCTGCCAGCCCTGCCAGGCCGAGGCCGACTGCGGCGACGGCTACTGGTGCCTGCGCTACAACAACGGCGCCAACCCCGCCTGCGGCCTGGACTGCAGCAACGGAGGTCAGTGCCCGGATGGCTCGGGCTGCCAGGCCATCCAGCGCAACGGGCGCCGGGAGTTCGCCTGCATCGCCCAGAACCAGTGCGAGGCGCCCCCGGTGGACCGGTGCGCGGGCATCGACTGCAACGGGGGCGTGTGCGATCCGGCCAACGGCGAGTGCGTGGCCTGCCTGGCCGACGGCGACTGCGCCGACGGCGAGGTGTGCTCGGCCAACGAGTGCGTGCAGCCCATGGGCCAGGACCGCGCCGTGAGCGATTGGGGCAACGGCGGCAACCAGGCGCCGCAGTGCCGCAACAACGACAACTGCGCCCCGGACGAGGAGTGCCGCGACAGCGGGTTCGGCGGTCGGGTGTGCGTGCTGCCCTGCGGCGACGCGCTGCTGTGCCCGGACGCGTTCGTGTGCTGCGATGGTGGGCCCGCGGCCCAGAACCCGTACTGCATCCCGGCCGACAACGACTTCCGCCGGGTGCTGTGCGGCGGCTGAGGCCCTGAAGGCCGCTGTGACCCCTCAGCGGGCCCAGCGGCAGGCGTCCCAGCGGGTGCTGCCCCAGGTACACGGGGGCAGCACCCCTCCCCCCTGACCCCCAGCGCCGCCCTGGCCGCCAGCGCCGCCTTGGCCGCCGGCGCCGCCAGCGCCTCCGCCCACCCCGCCGGCGCCGCCTTGGGCGCCCGCGTCGGGGTTCGGGTCGTTGTCGGCCTCTTCGGGCGGACAGCCGTACAGGCCCAGCGTCACCGTCAACAGGGCGGCGAACTGCCACCACCTCGTCTGCTTCATCGGGATCCCCCTTCCGCGCCCGGTCGTCCCTGATCCGGGCGATCGCGGGCACAGCGTACGGCAGCGCCGCCAGCCGAGGCCACCGCCCTTGCGAGGCTGCCGGGCCCGGCGCACGATGCCCGCGCTGACCCAAGGCTGATCCTCGGAGGACGCCCATGCCCGCCAAGCTGACCGTCACCGTCGCCGGCTTCGCCGACGGCGCCCCCATCCCCGGCGAGTTCGCCTTCTGCGTGCCCGCGGCCGAGGGCCACGTGACCCTGGCGCCCAACCGCAACCCGGCCATCGCGTGGTCCGGGGCGCCCGCCGGCACCGCGGCCTTCGCCCTCGTCTGCCACGACCCCGACGTGCCCAGCGTGGGCGACGACGTGAATCAGGAAGGGCGCACCGTGCCCGCCGACCTGCCCCGGGTGGACTTCTACCACTGGGTGCTGGTGAACATCCCCGCCGACCGCACTGGCATCGCCGCCGGCGAGGTGAGCGACGGGGTGACCGCCCGCGGCAAGCCCACCGGGCCCACCGCGCTGGGCGTGCGGGGCTACAACGACTACACGGGCTGGTTCGCGGGCGACGCCGACATGGCCGGTGACTACGGCGGCTACGACGGCCCCTGCCCGCCGTGGAACGACGCGCGCCTGCACCACTATGTGTTCACGGTGTACGCCCTGGACGCGCAGCTCACGCTGCCCGCCCGCTTTGGCGGCGCCGATGCCCTGAAGGCCATGGCGGGCCACGTGCTGGCCCAGGGCAGCTACACCGGCACCTACACCCTGAACCCCGCCCTGCGCTGAGCCACCCGGCCGCGGGCCGTCTGGCGCCGCTAACCGCTCGCAAGTTACCGTGCGCCCCGAGAGCTGCCCGCTCGGGCGGCCCGTCCGTCGGGGGTACGTGATCATGCAGCGGATGGCGGGGGCCGTTTGGCTCGGCTGGGCCTTGGCCCTGGTGGGGGTGCTGGCCGCCTGTGACGACGGCCCGGCGCCTGGGGCCGTGGACGCGCAGCGGACGATGGACGGGGCGGTGGACGCCGCGCCGGACGCCCAGCCCGATCTGGCGGTGGACGCCGCGCCCGACCAGGCGGTGGACGCGTCGGTGGACATGGCGCCCGACGCCGACACGGGCTGCCGGACAGACGACGCCTGCCTGGACAATCAGTACTGCGCCGACGGGATCTGCCGGCTGGGCTGCCGGCTGGATCCCGACAACTGCATCGCGGGGCAGATCTGCACCGACGCGCACCGCTGTGAGCCGGCCTGCGTGGCCGACGCCGAGTGCGAGACGGGGCTGCCCGGCGTGTGCGCCCGCGGCCAGACCACCTGCGCCATGCCCACCGGCCCGGCGGCCTGCGCGCCGGTGACGCTGCCCGGCGGCGACGAGGCCTGCGACGGGCAGGACGACGACTGCGATGGCCGCACGGACGAGGCCTTTGCCGAGCTGGGCACGCCCTGCGACGTGGGCGCCGGGGTGTGCGCAGGGCAGGGCACCTGGGCCTGCGCCGAGGACGGCGTGGGCGTGGCCTGCGCCGCCGAGCCCCGGCCCCCCGCCGACGAGCTGTGCAACGGCCTGGACGACGACTGCGATGGCCAGACAGACGAGGCTTTCGCCGAGCTGGGCGCGCCCTGCGAGGCCGGGGTGGGGCTGTGTCGCCGCGAGGGGGCCCAGGTGTGCCGCGAGGGCGGCGAGGGCACCCGCTGCGGGGCGACGCCCGGCGAGCCGCTGGACGAGCAGTGCAACGGCGTGGACGACGACTGCGACGGCCGGGTGGACGAGGCGCCGGACGGCGGCGCGCTGGCCGAGGGCTGCTACGACGGTGAGCTGGTGACCCGGGACGTGGGCGCCTGCCGGGCCGGCACCCGCACCTGCGTGGACGGCGCCTGGGGCGCCTGCGAGGGCCAGGTGCTGCCCACCCCCGAGGTGTGCGATGGGGTGGACAACGACTGCAACCGGCAGGTGGACGACGCCGCCGGGCTGCTGTTGACGGAGGCCTGCTACGAGGGCTTCCCGGGCACGCAGGGCGTGGGGCCCTGCCGCGGCGGCAGCCGCACCTGCGTCGGGGGCGTGTGGGGCCCCTGCCGCGGCCAGCGCCTGCCCTTCGCCGAGCTGTGCGATCAGGAAGACAACGACTGCAACGGCATCAACGACGACGTGGAGGGCGGCTGCGAGTGCATCGTGGGCGCTGAGCAGCCCTGCTACGGCGGCGCCGAGGGCACCGAGGGGGTGGGCCCCTGCCGCGGCGGCACCCAGGTGTGCGTGGAGCCTGGCCTGTGGGGCCCCTGCGTGGGGCAGGTGGTGCCCGAGCCCGAGACCTGCAACCGCCGGGACGACGACTGCAACGGCCTGCGCGACGACGAGGTGCCCGGCGCCGGCCAGCCCTGCACCCTGGGTCAGGGCCTGTGCGCGCGGGATGGGGTGACCGCCTGCGCCATCTTGGGCGGCCTGCGCTGCGACGCCGAGTTCGTGGCGCCCACCGCCGAGCGGTGCAACGGCCAGGATGACGAT
This sequence comes from Myxococcales bacterium, assembly GCA_020633555.1. Classification (GTDB taxonomy): domain Bacteria; phylum Myxococcota_A; class Bradymonadia; order UBA7976; family UBA1532; genus JACKDL01. Next base: position 184,576 of record JACKDL010000008.1, read on the forward strand.
TGTGACGGGTCGAGCGACGAGGCCTTCCCGGTGGGCCAGGCCTGCACCAACGGCGTGGGCGCCTGCGGCCGGCCCGGCGTGACCCTGTGCACCCCCGAGGAGCAGATCCTGTGCGACGCCGAGGCGGGGGCCGCCGGGGTCGAGACCTGCAACCGGGTGGACGACGACTGCGACGGTCGCGCCGACGAGGACTACGACGTGGGCTTCGCCTGCTCGGTGGGCGAGGGCATCTGCCGGCGGCAGGGCGTGCGGATCTGCGACGGCGAGGACGCCAGCACCTGCGACGCGCTGCCCGGCGAGCCCCAGCGCGAGCTGTGCAACGGCCTGGACGACGACTGCGATGGCCGCACGGACGAGGACTTCGGCCGCGGTGAGCGCTGCGTGGTGGGCGAGGGCATCTGCGCCACCGCCGGCGTGATCCGCTGCAGCCCCAACGGCACCGCCACCTGCTCGGCGGTGGCCGGGCAGCCGGGCGAGGAGCTGTGCAACGGCTTCGACGACGACTGCGACGGCCGGACCGACGAGGAGATCCCCGCCATCCAGCCCTGCCTGAGCGTGGTGCCCGGCATCTGCCGCCCCGGCCTGCAGACCTGCGTGGGCGGCAACCGGGTCTGCGTGCCCGTGCTGGATCCGGTGGCCGAGAGCTGCAACGGCGAGGACGACGACTGCGACGGCACCATCGACGAGCGGCCGCTGGTGGTGTGCGGGCAGGGCATCTGCCGGCGTGAGATCCAGGCCTGCACCGACGGCGCCGACAGCGAGTGCGACCCCTTCCTGGGGCAGCAGCCCGGCGAGCTGTGCAACGGCCTGGACGACGACTGCGACGGTGCCGTGGACGAGGCCGCCCTGGGCGACGGCGCCCCCTGCGGCAACGGCGTGGGCGGCTGCGAGCGGCTGAGCGTGGGCGTGTGCGCCGACGGTGCGCTGCAGTGCGACGCGGTACCCGGCGCGCCCGGCCCCGAGGTGTGCAACGGGGTGGACGACGACTGCGACGGCACGACCGACGAAGACTCGGTGGCCCCGGGCGGCGCCTGCACCGTGGGCGTGGGCGGCTGCGCCCGGCCCGGTGAGCCCGCCTGCCTTCAGGGGGCTCTGGGCTGCGCCGGCGAGCCCGGCGCGCCCGGCGACGAGGTGTGCAACGGGGTGGACGACGACTGCGACGGCACCACGGACGAGGGCTTTGGCGAGCAGGTGTGCGGGGTGGGGGTCTGCCGGCGCATCCTGGCGAACTGCGCGGGTGGTGAACTGCCCGCCTGCGAGCCGCTGCTGGGGGCCAGCCCCGAGGTGTGCGACGGCCTGGACAACGACTGCGACGGCGCCACCGACGAGGACAGCCCGGGCACCGGGCAGGCCTGCGTGGGCGGGCAGGGCATCTGCCGGGGCGACGGCCTGACCGCCTGCCTGGGCGGGCGCCTGGGCTGCGCGGTGCCCGATGTGAGCCGCGAGGAGACCTGCAACGGCCTGGACGACGACTGCGACGGCGTGGTGGATGACGCGCCCGCCGACGCCGGCGTGGGCTGCACGGCGGGCCTGGGCATCTGCGCCCGCATCGGCCAGCGGATCTGCGTGGACGGCGCTCTGCGCTGCGACGCGCAGCCCGGCGCCGCGGCCATCGAGGCCTGCAACGGCGACGACGACGACTGCGACGGCAACGTGGACGAGGACCTGGGCACCGTGCAGTGCGGCCAGGGCCTGTGCCAGCGGGACCTGCCCTCGTGCGTGGACGGCGCGCCACCGCGCTGCGCGCCCAACCAGGGGGCGGTGGCCGAGCAGTGCAACGGCGTGGACGAGGACTGCGACGGCGTGGTGGACGAGGACAGCCCGCAGGTGGGCAGCAACTGCCTCATCGGCATCGGCGCCTGCCTGGCCGTGGGCCAGCGGGACTGCGTCGAGGGCGCGCTGGTGTGCGTGGCCGACCAGGCGCAGCCCCAGGCCGAGACCTGCAACGACCGTGACGACGACTGCGACGGCTCCATCGACGAGGACTTTGGCGCCGGCTCCCTTTGCCAGACGGGCGTGGGCGAGTGCCGGGTGCTGGGCCGGGTGACCTGCCTTGCGGACGGCACCGCCACCTGCCGCGGCAACGTGCCCGCGGGCGAAGCCGAGGTCTGCGACAGCCTGGACAACGACTGCGACGGCCGCAGCGACGAGGGGCTGGCCGACATGGGCCCCTGCGACTCCGGCGCGCCCGGCGTGTGCGGGGTGGGCGTGCGGGCCTGCGTGAACGCCCAGGAGCGCTGCCTGCCCGGGGTGGGGCCGGCCGAGGACATCTGCGACGGCCTGGACAACGACTGCGACGGCGGCACCGACGAGGGCCTGGGCGGCGCGCCCTGCGGCGTGGGCGCCTGCGCCCGCGACCTGCCCGCCTGCGTGAACGGCGCCCCCACGATCTGCGATCCGCGGGCCGGGGCCCAGCCCGAGATCTGCAACGGCGAGGACGACGACTGCGACGGCCGGACCGACGAGGACGCGGTGGAGATCGGCGAGCCCTGCGACGTGGGCCAGGGGGCCTGCGGGCGGGTGGGCGCCTACCGCTGCGAGGCGGGCCAGCCGGTGTGCGACGTGGAGCCGGGGGCGCCACAGCTCGAGCGCTGCAACCTGGTGGACGACGACTGCGACGGGCGGGTGGACGAGGACCCCATCGAGACCGCCAGCCAGTGCAGCGCCGGCGCGGGCGTTTGCCGCCGCGAGGCCTTCGTGGTCTGCGAAGCCGGGCGTACCCGCTGCCCCGCGGTGGCGGGGCCGGCGGCGGGCGCCGAGGTGTGCAACGGCGTGGATGACGACTGCGACGGCACCACCGACGAGGGCTTCGGCCAGCAGCTCTGCGGCGTGGGCCGCTGCCGGCGCGAGATCGCCAACTGCGCCGGCGGCGCGCCGCCCGTGTGCGACCCGCTGGCGGGGGCCGTGGCCGAGACCTGCAACGGCGTGGACGACGACTGCGACGGGCGCACCGACGAGAGCGTGCCCGGGGTGGACGTGCCCTGTGGCGAGGGCGTGGGCGAGTGCCGGCGCAACGGGGTGACCCTGTGCGTGGACGGCGGCCTGCGCTGCAACGCCGCGCCGGCGGCCCCGGGGGCCGAGCTCTGCGACGGCCGCGACAACGACTGCGACGGGAACACCGACGAGGCCCCCGTGGATGCCCAGGGGCAGTGCAGCCGGGGCCAGGGCCTGTGCGCCCGCAACGGCTTCCTGAGCTGCGACCGGGGCCGGGTGGTGTGCGGGGCCGTGGCCGGCGACCCCGTGGCCGAGGTGTGCAACCGCCTGGACGACGACTGCGACGGGCTGAGCGACGAGGCCCTGGGCGAGCTGAGCTGCGGCCTGGGCGTCTGCCGGCGCGAGGTGCCCGCCTGCGACAACGGCAACGCCGTGGCCTGCAACCCGCTGGACGGGGCCGCCGCCGAGGCCTGCGACGGCGCCGACAACGACTGCGACGGCGTGGTGGACGAGGACCTGGGCACGCTGGACTGCGGCCGTGGCGTGTGCAACCGCGCGCTGCCCCGCTGCCAGGGCGGCGTCATCGCCCAGTGCGATCCCTTCCTGGGCGCCGGGCCCGAGCTCTGCGACGGGCTGGACAACGACTGCGACGGCACGGTGGACGAGCTGCCCGTGGGCGATCGGGAGCCCTGCACCGACGGGCTGGGACAGTGCCGGGTGCTGGGCACCCAGTTCTGCATCGGGGGGTCGCTGGTGTGCGACGCCGAGCCCGAGCAGCCGCGGCCCGAGGTGTGCGACGGCCGCGACAACGACTGCGACGGCGCCTTCGACGAGGAAGTGGGCGACGACGACCTGCCCTGCACCGAGGGCCTGGGGGCCTGCGCCCGCGCGAGCCGCACCGTGTGCCAGGGCGGCTTCCTGGTGTGCCCGGCCGTGCCCGGGCCCCCGGCCGTCGAGGTCTGCAACGAGATCGATGACGACTGCGACAACCTGGTGGACGAGGACGGCCCCGACTGCAACGAGAACGGCGTTGGCGACGCCTGCGACATCGCCAGCCAGCGCTCGACGGACTGCAACGGCAACGGCGTGCCCGACGAGTGCGACATCGCCGCCGGCCGCAGCCGGGACTGCAACAACGACGTGCTGCCCGACGAGTGCTTCCCCGAGCGCGGCTGCGACTTCGACATCACCCCGCCCACGGTGGGCCTGACCACGGTGGTGGCCGCGGTGGTGGCGGGCGGCTCGTTGGAGTTCCGCCTGAGCGCCGAGGACAACCTGAACCTGGCCAGCCGGGGCCTGCTGCGGGACGGGGTGCCCATCGCGCTGAACGCGTTCAACGTGGCTCAGGTGCCGTTCCCGGTGGCTGGCCGATCGGTGGTGCGCGGCTTCGCGGTGGACGCCGCGGGCAACCAGGCCAGCACCCAGCTCGAGGTGCGGGTGCTGCCGCCCCTGGGCGACGCCGTCGGCCGCCCGAGCCGCGCGCCGGGGGTGTACGGCATGTGCGACCCCAACTCGCCGTGCCCGGTGGCCCGCGTGGCCCAGCCCGTGATCGAGGTGGCCCCCGGCGGCGCGGTGCTGCTGGACGGCGGCCCCAGCACCGGCGCGGTGGCGTGGCGTTGGGCGGTGCGGCGCGCGCCGGTGCCGGTGGGCCTGGTCGAGGCCTTCCCCGGCGATCCCGGCGCGGGCGGGCCCGAGGACGATCCGGCGACGCCCACGGCCCAGGTGGCCATCCCCGAGCCGGGGCGCTACGAGATCGACCTGACCGTCGAGAGCGCCGCGGGTCGCGCGGCCCCCAGCGCCCAGTGCCCCAGCGCCGCCACGGTGGTGGTCATCGCCCGGGCCGACGCGCCCGTGCGGGCGGCGGGCGGGGGCTGCGATCCCACGGGCGGTCGCGACCGCTGCGAGGAGACCCTGGTGTGCCGGCTGGAGGCCGAGGACGACGGGGTGGGCCAGTGCGGCGAGCGCTGGATCGGCTACGGCGAGCGCGAGCCCGACGCCGGCCCCGACGACCTGACCACCCTGCTCGAGGGCCCCGACATGCAGGTGATCGGCCGGCTGGACCCCTGCGTGGGCGACTTCCGTGACCTGTACGGCCTGCTGCTGGACCGCGCGGGCCTGTACACCGTCGAGGTCACCGATCACGACGGCCAGTGTGTGGGCGACACGGTGCTCACCCGGCTGGACACCCAGGTGCTGGAGACCCGCGGCCTGGCCACGGCGCTGCTGCAGCCGGTGGCGCGCGACGACGACAGCGGGCCCGGGCGGTGCAGCGCGCTGCAGCTCGACCAGGGCAACCCGGGGCTCTACGTGTTCATGGTCGAGGCGGCGCGGCCGGACTTCGCCTTCGACTACGCCATCCGGGTGTACGAGCGCGTGCCCGCGGGCTTCCCGTGCGACCCGCTGGGGGTCGAGAACCGCTGCCGGGCCCCAGCGCAGTGCCTGGATCCCGAGGGCGACGGCGAAGGCACCTGCGCCGTCGCGCCCTGAGCGGCCTTGCGGGCCCCTGACCCTTGTGGCCCTTCGGGGGTGGGTGTTACCGATCCCCTTGTGGGCGATGGGCGCCTGCAGACCAAAGCGACAAGCGACGAGGTGTGGGAATGAAGAAGCTCCTGGGGGCCAGCCTGGCCGTGGCGATGGTGTTTGGTGCGGGCGCGGGCGTGGCGATGGCCAAGTACGGCACGGCGGGCTGCGGCCTGGGCTCGATGCTCTTCGACGGCAACACCAAGGGGAAGCAGATCCTGGCGGCCACCACCAACGGCATCTTCGGCATCCAGACCTTCGCCATCACCTCGGGCACCTCGAACTGCACCGCGGGCGGCATCGTGAAGGCCGACAAGCAGCAGGAGGCCTTCGTCGAGGCCAACTTCGAGAGCCTGCAGCGCGATCTGGCGGCGGGCGAGGGCGAGTACCTGGCGGCCTTCTCGGGCCTGCTGGGCTGCAGCGACGACGCCACCCCGGCCCTGGCCAGCTTCGCCCAGGAGAACTTCGAGCACTTCTCGGGCCCCGAGATGAGCCCCCACGGCATGCTCTACACCATGAAGAGCGGCCTGTCGGTGCACCCCACCCTGCGCACCCAGTGCAGCCGGATCTGAGCGGCCCCCCGCCGATCCGACCGCGCCGTTGATCCCCGCCCTGCTCTGGTTGGTGGGCGCCCTGGCGGCGCCACCGGCCCCCCCAACCCCGGCCGCTGCGCCCGAGGCCGCCTATGCGGCCGCTCTGATCGAGCGCGCCGAGGGCGCCGGCCTGGCCGATGACCCGCAGTGGTGGGCCCTGCTGCACTACCGGCAGGGCACCTTCGGCCCCTACAGCGAGGCCGACGGGCGGGGCTTCTTCTTCGCGGCCGAGGGCCACCGGGACCCCCACGCCGAGCTCGCCGCGACGCTGCGGGCCTTGTTCCGGCCGGCGGTGGCGCCGCCTCGAGATCCGCAGGCCATCCCGCCCCCGGCGCAGCGGCACCCGCAGTGCAACTTCCCGGCGCGCTTCGCCTGGCTGAACGCGCGCCTGGGCTTCGACCCCGCGCGGCTGCCCCGCCAGCCCTGCCCCGGCTATGACCGCTGGCGGCACGCTCTGGGCGCCACCGGCGCCACCCTGGTGTTCGCCGACGCCTACCTGAACAGCCCCGCCAGCATGTACGGGCACACGTTCCTGCGGCTGGACCAGGGGCGGCAGGGCTCGCCGCTGCTGAGCTACGCGGTGAACTTCTCGGCGGCGGCCGCCAACACGGGCGGCCTGCTCTACGCCGTGCTGGGCCTCACCGGCGGCTTCGACGGCTACTACTCCACCACGCCCTACTACATGAAGGTGCAGGAGTACTCGAACGTGGAGTCGCGGGACCTGTGGGAGTACCGCCTGGCGCTGGCCCCTGCCGAGCTGGAGCGCCTGGTGGCCCACGCCTGGGAGCTGGGCAGCACCACCTTCGACTACTACTTCTTCGACGAGAACTGCAGCTACCAGCTCCTCACGCTGCTGGACGCCGCCCGCCCCGCGCTGGCCCTGGCGGGCGACTTCCCGTTGGCGGTGATCCCGGCCGACACCCTGCGGGCGGTGCTGGCGCGGCCGGGGCTGGTGGCCGAGCGCACCTGGCGGCCGGCGCACCTCAGCACGCTCCAGGCGCACCGCGACGCCTTGTCGCCGGCTGATCGAGACCGGGCGGCGGCGGTGGCCGAGGGCGACCTGGCCCCCCTGGAGGGCCTGCCGGCCGAGCGCCAGGCGCGGATCCTGGACGCCGGGCACCTGCTGTTGCGCTGGCGGGGCGGCTACCAGCGCGAGGGCGGCGACCTGGATCGCGCCCACGAGCAGGCGGTGCTGCGGGCCCGCGCGGCGCTGGGCCTGCGGCTGCCGCCGCTGCAGGTCACCCCCCGCTCGGCCCCCCCCGAGGCGGGCCACGGCACGGCTCGCCTGAGCCTGGGGGGCGGCGTGAGCGAGCGGGGCGCGCTCACCCGGCTGGGCCTGCGCTTCGCCCTGCACGACCTGCTGGATCCCCCCGACGGCTACCCGGCGGGGCAGGTGCTGGAGAAGCTGGACCTGCGCCTGCGCTGGGACGGCAGCCAGGGGGGGCGCCTGCCCTACCTGGAGCAGGCCGATCTGGTGGAGATCCTGAGCGTGACGCCCGCCGAGCGCTGGCTCTTCCGGCCGGCGTGGCAGGCAAAGGTCGGCGTCGAGGAGGCGGTGGACCTGGGCTGCCTGGGCTGGGAGTGTCTGACCCTGGCCGGCCGCGGGGGCGTGGGCGTGTCGCTGGGCGCCGGCCCCCTGGCCCCGGTGTACCTGCTGGCGCAGGCCCGGGGCCGCGCCTTCGGTCCCCTGGCCGACTACGGCCTGTTGGGGCTGGGGGGGCTGGCGGGCGCGCGGCTGGTGCTGGGTCCCATGTCGCTCCTGGCCGAGGGCGAGCTGACGTATGACCTGCTGGGCCACGAGGCCGGCCCGAAGTGGACCGCCCGCCTCGGCCAGAGCTGGACGGTCACCCGAGACTTCGCTTTTCGATTCAATGGGTTGCTGGGTAATGGGGGTCGGGTCGAGGCGGGCCTCGCGGGCCTCGTCTACTACTGAGCTCGGGTCGCGGGGGGCGGGGGAGAGGGTCAGCCTGGGCCGGGCCAGAGGGAGCGGACGGGACGGCCCGGCCCAGGCTGAATAAGCGGGGTCAGTCGCGGCGGCGGCGCAGGCCCAGGGCCAGCAGCACCAGCAGCCAGGCGCTGGGGGTGCCGTCGGTGGGCGACTGGCTGCAGCCGTCCAAGGGGCTCGAGCCGCTGATCTTGTAGTCGGCGGCCATCGGGTTCTTCCCGCGCAGCATCTCCTCGCCGTCCAGGATGCCGTCGCCGTCCGAGTCCGGGTTGTGCGGATCGGTGCCGGCGGCGCGCTCGTCGGCGTCGCTCAGCCCGTCGTGGTCGCTGTCGGCGTCCGCGGGATCGGTGGTGTCGAAGTCGCCGGAGTAGGGCACGAAGGAGCCCAGATCCGTGTCCTCGCCCACGTCCTCCATGCGGCGGCCGGCCTCTTCGCCGTCGCTCAGGCCGTCGCCGTCCGAGTCGCCGAGCATGGGGTTGGTGCCCATCTCGCCCTCTTCGCCGTCGTCCAGGCCGTCGTCGTCGCTGTCGGCGTCCAGGTCGCTGGTGCCCAGCCGGGCCTCTTCCTCAGCGGACAGGCCGTCGCCGTCGGCGTCGTCGTCGCAGGCGTCGCCCAGGCCGTCGCGGTCGTGATCCGCCTGGCCGGGGTTCGCGCGCTGCGGGCAGTTGTCCAGCTCGTCGATGAAGCCGTCGCCGTCGCTGTCGGCCTCGCAGGCGTCGCCGATGCCGTCCAGGTCGCCGTCGGTCTGCGCCGGATCGGGCACCAGGGGGCACACGTCGTCGTCGTCGGCCACGCCGTCGCCGTCCACGTCGGCGTCGCAGGCGTCGCCGCGGCCGTCATCGTCCAGGTCCGCCTGATCGGCGTTCTCGGTGCGCGGGCAGTTGTCGCCCGCGTCGGGCACCCGGTCGCCGTCGTCGTCGGGGTCGCAGACGTCGCCCACGCCGTCGCGGTCCAGATCGGCCTGCGGGCCGTTGGCGTCGGTGGGGCAGTTGTCGCGGCCGTCGGGCACGCCGTCGCCGTCGTCGTCGGGATCGCACGGGTCGTTGATGCCGTCGCCGTCGCGGTCCATCTGCACCGGATCGGCCAGATCGGGGCAGCCGTCCATGGCGTCCACCACACCGTCGCCGTCGCGGTCGCCGTCGCAGGCGTCGCCCACGCCGTCGCCGTCCAGATCGGCCTGGTCGGGGTCGAACACCAGCGGACAGGCGTCCATGTCGTCGGGCACCATGTCGCCGTCGTCGTCCAGGTCGCAGGCGTCGCCGTCGCCGTCGCCGTCCGCGTCGGCCTGATCGGCGTTGGCCAGCGTCGGGCAGTTGTCGTGGCCGTCGGCCACGTCGTCGCCGTCGTCGTCGGGGTCGCAGGCGTCGCCCACGCCGTCCTCGTCCAGATCCGCCTGATCGGCGTCCGCGGCCTCGGGGCACACGTCGTGCTCGTCGGGCACGCCGTCGCCGTCCACGTCGCCGTCGCAGGCGTCGCCGATGCCGTCGCCGTCGCGGTCGGCCTGGTCCAGGTTGATCACCAGCGGGCAGTTGTCCTGCACATCCGCCAGGCCGTCGTTGTCGTCATCGGCGTCGCAGGCGTCGCCGCGGCCGTCGCGGTCGCTGTCCACCTGGGCGGGATCCGCCAGCAGCGGGCAGCGGTCGTTGACGTCGGGGGTGCCGTCGTTGTCGTCGTCGGGGTCGCAGGCGTCGCCCAGGCCGTCCGTGTCCAGATCGGGCTGCAGCGGATCGGCGTCGCGGGGGCACAGGTCCACCAGGTCGGGCACGCCGTCGGCGTCGTCGTCCTCGTCGCAGGCGTCGCCGGTGGCGTCGCCGTCCAGATCGGCCTGGTCGGCGTTGGCCAGCAGCAGGCAGTTGTCCTCGTCGTCCAGCACCTCGTCGCCGTCGGCGTCGGCGTCGCAGGCGTCGCCGCGGCCGTCGTCGTCCAGATCGGCCTGCTCGGCGTTGGCCACCTTCGGGCAGTTGTCATCGCCGTTGGCCACGCCGTCGCCGTCCTGGTCGTCGTCGCAGACGTCGCCCAGGCCGTCGCCGTCCAGGTCGCTCTGGTTGTCGGCCAGGCGCGGGCACACGTCCTCGGCGTTGGGCACGCCGTCGCCGTCGCGGTCGTCGTCGCAGAAGTCGCCGATGCCGTCCTCATCCTGATCGGGCTGGGCCGGATCGAAGTGGCGCGGGCACAGATCCACGTCGTCGTTGATGTCGTCGTCGTCGTCGTCGTTGTCGCAGGCGTCGCCCTTCAGGTCGCGGTCCAGATCCGCCTGATCGGCGTTGGCCACCCGCGGGCAGTTGTCGTCGCCGTCGGCCACGCCGTCGTTGTCGTCGTCGGCGTCGCAGGGGTCGCCCAGGCCGTCATGATCCAGATCCGCCTGGACCGCCTCGAAGACCTCGGGGCAGCCGTCGATGATGTTCAGGACGCCGTCGCCATCGCGATCGCCGTCGCACACGTCGCCGCGGCCGTCCTGATCCATGTCCGCCTGATCGCCGTTGGCCTGCAGCGGGCAGTTGTCGCCGGCGTCGTCCACGCCGTCGCCGTCGTCGTCGGCGTCGCAGGGATCGCCCATGCCGTCGCCGTCGGTGTCGAGCTGGCCGGGATCCACCAGCCGCGGGCAGGCGTCGAAGGCGTCGTCCACGCCGTCGCCGTCCACGTCGTTGTCGCAGGCGTCGCCCAGGCCGTCCTGGTCCAGATCCGCCTGATCGTCGGCCACGCGCGGGCACAGATCCTCAGCGTCCTCCACGCCGTCGCCGTCGTCGTCGAAGTCGCAGCCGTCGTTCAGGCCGTCGCCGTCCAGATCCACCGGCTCGGCCTCGAACAGGCGCGGGCAGCCGTCCTCGGCGTCGGCCAGGCCGTCGCCGTCGTCGTCGTCGTCGCAGGCGTCGCCGCGGCGGTCGCGGTCCAGATCGGCCTGGTCCTCGTTGGCCACCGCCGGGCAGTTGTCCTCGATGTCCTCCACGTCGTCGCCGTCCACGTCGTCGTCGCAGGCGTCGCCCAGGCCGTCCTCGTCCAGGTCCTCCTGGTCGAAGTTGCCCTCGACGCGGCAGTTGTCGGCGCCGTCCAGGATGCCGTCCTGGTCGCTGTCGTCGTCCAGGTAGTCCGGGACGCCGTCGCCGTCGCTGTCCTCGCGGCCCTCGTCGCGGTCGGGCACGCCGTCGTTGTCCGAGTCGGGGTCCAGGGCGTCGGGGATGCCGTCGCCGTCGCTGTCCTCGCGGCCCTCGTCGGCGTCGGGGATGCCGTCGTTGTCGCTGTCGCGGTCCCGGTTGTCGGGGATGCCGTCGCCGTCGGCGTCGCCGGTGCCCTCATCGGCGTCGGGGATGCCGTCGTTGTCGCTGTCCTGGTCCTGGTTGTCGGGGATGCCGTCGCCGTCCTCGTCGCCGGCGCCTTCGTCGGCGTCGGGGATGCCGTCGCCGTCGGCGTCGGGGTCCTGGGCGTCGGGGATGCCGTCGCCGTCGGTGTCGCCCATGCCCTCTTCGCCATCGGGGATGCCGTCATTGTCGGCGTCGGGGTCCAGGAAGTTCGGGTGGCCGTCGTCGTCGGCGTCGCCTACGCCGTCCTCGCCGTCGGGGATGCCGTCGCCGTCGGCGTCGGCGTCCACGTGGTTGGGCTTGCCGTCGCCGTCCAGGTCGTCCATGCCCTCTTCGCCGTCGGGGATGCCGTCGTCGTCGGCGTCGGGGTCCTGCGCGTCGGGCAGGCCGTCGTCGTCGGCGTCGTTCAGGCCCTCGTCGGCGTCGGGCAGGCCGTCGTCGTCGCTGTCCAGATCCAGGTGGTCGGGCAGGCCGTCGTCGTCGCTGTCGGCGTCGCCCTCGTCGGCGTCGGGCAGGCCGTCGTTGTCGCTGTCGGTGTCCAGGCGATCGGGGATGCCGTCGCCGTCGGTGTCGCCCTCGCCCTCGTCCACATCGGGGATGCCGTCGTTGTCCGAGTCGGGATCCAGCGCGTCGGGGATGCCGTCGCCGTCGGCGTCGCCCGCGCCCTCCTCGCCGTCGGGGATGCCGTCGTTGTCGGCGTCGGGATCCAGGCGGTCGGGGATGCCGTCGCCGTCCGCGTCGCCGTCGCCCTCGAGCTCGTCGGGCAGGCCGTCGTTGTCGTCGTCGCGATCGCCCAGGTCGCACAGGCCGTCGCCGTCGCTGTCCAGGCCGTCGGCCGTGGGCTCGAACACGCCGCTGCTGCAGTCATCGCAGCCGTCGCGATCGGTGTCACCGCAGGTGGTGCCGTCGCGGGGGGAGGGGTCGAACTGGTCGTCGCGGCCGTCGCCGTCGTCGTCGGGATCCGTGGCGTCGCACTGGGCGTCACCGTCCAGATCGGGGCCGTCGTTGAAGCGGTCGTAGTGGCCGCTGCTGCAGTCCTCGCAGGTGTCGCGATCGTCGTCGGCGCACACGAAGCGGTCCAGGCGGGCCGTGTCGCGGTCGTCGCCCACGCCGTCATCGTCGCTGTCGGCGTCCTGCGAGTCGGGCTTGCCGTCCTCGTCGAAGTCGCCCAGGCCCTCGAAGCTGTCGAGCAGGCCGTCGCCGTCGCTGTCCAGGTCGCGGTGGGCGGGGATGCCGTCGCGATCGGGATCGGCGGCCCCCTCGTCCATGTCGCTCAGGCCATCGCCGTCGTCATCGGGGTCGCAGGTGTCGCCCAGGCCGTCCTGGTCCAGATCGGCCTGATCGGCGTTCGCCTGGCGGGGGCAGTTGTCGGCCACGTCGGCGGTGCCGTCGTTGTCGTCGTCGGGATCGCACAGATCGCCGACGCCGTCGCCTTCCAGATCGGCCTGCTCGGGGTTGACCACCACGCGGCAGTTGTCGTCGCCGTCCAGCACGCCGTCGTCGTCGTCGTCCACGTCACAGGCGTCGCCGGCGGCGTCGCCGTCGGTGTCCACCTGATCGGCGTTGGCGGTGCGGGGGCAGTTGTCGGCGCCGTCGTCCACGCCGTCGCCGTCGTCGTCGGGATCGCACAGATCGCCCAGGGCGTCGCCGTCCAGGTTGGCCTGCGCGGCGTTGGCCAGGCGGGGGCAGTTGTCCACCGCGTCGGCCACGCCGTCGGCGTCGTCGTCGGGATCGCAGGCGTCGCCGGCGCCGTCGCCGTCCAGATCGGCCTGATCGGCGTTCGCGTGGCTCGGGCAGTTGTCGTCGCCATCGGCAAGGCCGTCGCCGTCGTCGTCGGGATCGCAGGCGTCGCCCAGCTCATCGCCGTCCACGTTGCCCTGCCCGGCGTTGGCCAGCACGGGGCAGTTGTCCTCGGCGTTGGCCACGCCGTCGCCGTCCACGTCGTCGTCGCAGGCGTCGCCCACGCCGTCGCCGTCCAGGTCGGCCTGGTCGGGGTTGGGCACGTCCACGCAGTTGTCGTCGGCGGGCAGCACGCCGTCGCCGTCGTTGTCGGGGGTGCACTCCACGGTGGCGAAGGCCACGTGCGTCGAGCCGAAGGCGTCGGTCACGCGCAGGGCCACGCGGTACTCGCCGGGATCGCCGCAGGTGTACTCCACGGTGGCGCCGGCGTGGTCGAACTGGTTCAGGCCGTTGCTGGCGTCCAGGTCCCAGGCGTAGGCCTGGATGCTGTCGTTCAGGGGGGCGCCGGCGTTCGGGTCGAAGCTGGTCTCGCCGCTCAGCATCAGGCTGCTGCCCTGGCCGGTGCTGGGGTTGAGCGGGGTGATGACGCCCACGGGCGGCACGTTGTTGACGTCCACGGTCACCACCACCTGGACGGTGGAGCTCAGGGCCGGCGCGCTGTCGTCCTGCACGCGCAGGGTGACGGTGTACTGCTGCGGGAAGGCGCCGTGCGGATCGGGGTTGAAGGCGTGGACCGGGGCCTCAGCGGGGTCGATGGTCTCGAAGTCCCAGTCGCCGTCCCCATCGAAGTCCCACTGGAAGCGCACCAGGTTCCGGTTGGGATCCAGGTGGTAGCTGTCGGCGTGGCTGAAGGTGATGGCCTGGCCGATGGCCGCGGTGCTCGGCGCGGCGGTGGCCACGGCCTTGGGGGCCTGCACGAACAGATCGGCGGCCAGCATCATCAGGTACCACTGGGTGGACATGCCGCTCTGGCCGCCCGAGCCGTTGACCGGCCAGCTCCCGTTGGCGGCCTGGCGGGTGATGGCCACGGTGGCCACGCCCTTGGCGGCGTCGTTGTACCAGTCGAACTGGGTGCCGTCGCTCTTGGTGACCGTCTCGATGGCGGGCTCGGCCAGCCGGAAGGCCTTCACGGTGGCGAACAGGCCGTAGGTCTGACCCAGCGGGTAGTTGGTGTTGCTCTCGCCCGCGCCGCTGCCCCAGTTGTCCACCAGCCAGCGGGCGCCGGAGGCGTAGTAGTTGTGCTGGGTGGGATCGCCGGCGCGGTCGGCGTTGCCCGAGTTGTCCCACGACAGGATGGTCTGGGCCATGCCGTTGGCCGTGGTGGCCGCGCAGCCCCAGATGCAGCCGGTGCTGGAGTAGCCGAAGGTGCCGTCGGCGGCCTTCGTGCCGGCCAGCGCCAGGGTGAAGTTGGCGCGCTTGAGGCCATCGGGGACCGTGGCGCCCCAGTGCCGCTCGGCGGGGATCATGCCCACGGCGGCCCAGCCCGAGGACGAGTTGTCCATGTGGCCGTTGTTGCTGACGAAGAGGCCGTAGTACCAGCTCCCGTTCGCCGCCATCTGCCCGTACGCGTAGCCGTCCACCATGTCCTGGATGGCCTCGGCGTAGGTGCGACCCGCGAACCCGCCGCCCGAGACGACGGCGTTGGGCGTGGCCGACGCGATGATGGCGTCCATCACCATGCCGGTCTCGTACACGGACTGGCTGCTGTTCACCGAGGCCATCAGGCCGTTGTTGTTGTAGTCGTGGCCGTTGGCCGCGGCGCGGACGTCCATCTGGGTGAACAGGTAGTCCAGGCCCCCCTGCACCGCCAGGGCGTAGGGCGAGCGGCCCACCGGCAGGTTCGCGCGGTGGCCGTGGGCCTCGAAGGCGTTGATGGCGGCGGCCTGGGCGCCCACGCGGTTGCCGTAGCTGCCCGGCACCACGATCTGCCCGTTCGCCTGGGCGTACTGGTAGACGTACCAGAGCCCCTTGTCGATGGCGACGTTCACCCGGGCCTGCGTGTCGGCCGCGCGGATGATCATCGGGTACTCGGCGCTGTCGCACTGATTCTGCGCGTCGCAGAGGGTGAGGGTGGCGGTGAAGGGCGAGCCGGGCGCGCCCTCGTAGGTGTGATTGGCGCTGATGATCCGGGCGTTGCCCACACCCACGAAGCCGGTGCTCTGCCCGTCGCCGAAGTCCCACTTGTAGGTGGTGGCGCTGTAGTTCGGGCCGTACTCGGCACCCTTCAGCGTGGTCTCGACCCCCGACAGGATGTCGTGGGGCACGCGCGGGGCGGTGGGGACCCAGGGCACGGTGCTCGCGATGGGCTGCGCCAGGCCTGCGGCAGGCAGGATGAGGGCCGCGACGAGGGCGCCGCGCACCCACCGCCGGGCCGAGCGATCCGCGTCGCTCGCGAAGGCACGGTGTGAGTCACCGTCGCCCTGCTTGTGATTGGTCTTGAGCATCGCTCCCTCCTTCCGGTCCCGTCCGACCGGGGATCCACTGCGCGCGCCAAAGGGGGGCACACGTTCGTGGAAGTGAGAGCGACAGAAGTTTTGGAGCTTTTAAATTCCCTGTGTCCGTAAAAACCCCCACCCGGGGCGGGGTCAGGGCTGGGGGGCGCGCGGGCCAGGGATCGCCAAAGGGCGGGGCTCGCCCAGGGCGCCGCCGGCCCCCACGGGGCGGAGGGTCACGGCGTTCGGCCCCGGCTTGAGCACGCTGCCCAGGCCCACCGCGCAGGGGTGGGTGCCCAGGTTCACCGTGCCGTCCAACACCGCCAGGTAGCGCACGGCCGCCGGCCCCAAGGGCTGGGGGACGGTGATCTGCACCAAGGTCGCGCCGGGGGCCTCCACCTGCACGATGCGGCTCCAGCTTGGCCCGTAGCGGCCCATGTCGCGGTCGTCCTGATCGATGAGCTTCGGGTCAGCGGCCCACTGGGGCGGGTTGGCCGCCGGGGCAACGGGCCAAGGCGCCGGGGCGGGCCAGCCCTGGGGCAGGACGAGCCGGGCGGTGCCTTTGAGGGGGCGGGTGGGCCGCAGCACCGCCTGGTGCCCCAGCCGCTCCACCTGGGCGGGCACGGGGGCCGCCTCGGCGTCGACGAAGTGCGGGGGCGAGGCGAGCAGCGGATCCAGGCCCACGTTGCTCTCGACCACCACGAAGGCCAGGGGCGCGACCGCCTGAGCGGGCACCCACACCTCGTGGACGGGTTTGCATTGGAAGGCGTGGGCCGAGCCGGCGGTGAGGAGGAGGCCGGCCAGGGTGAGCGCGCGCATGGGCACCTCCGTGGAGTTCTGCCTCGGGTCTACGCGCTGGGTGGGCAGGGGATCCAGTCGGGGCGCTCAGCCACCGCCGCCCGCGCCGCCGGTCCCGGGCGCGCCACCCGAGCCACCGGCTGCGCCGGCCCCGCCGACGCCGCCTTCGCCGCCCATGCCGCCCTCGGCACCGGCGCCGCCCATGCCGCCCTCGGCACCGGCGCCGCCCATGCCGCCGTCGCCGCCGGCGCCACCCGCCACCGACCACCGCCACGCCACCGACACCGCCCGCGCCACCGACACCGCCCGCGCCACCGACACCGCCCGCGCCACCGACACCGCCGGCACCGCCCGCGCCGCCGGCCCCACCGGCACCGCCTTCACCGCCCATGCCCCCTTCACCGCCGGCACCGCCGACGGTCAGGCACAGGCGCTCGAAAGCCTCCGAGGCGCCCGAGAAGAAGGAGATCTTCCCCTCGCACTGCATCTCGCCGTTCACAATGGAGGCCAGGGCCGCCTGCCGGTTGCACTGGGGCAGGCACAGGTCGATCACCGCCTGGCGATCCTGATCCGAGATGCCGGGGCACAGGGCCTGTCGGGCCGCGCAGTCGGCGATGTCGCCGCACGCGATCTCACAGTTGCTGGGGCCCATGTCGACCTCAGCGTCCACCTCGGCGTCCACTTCGGCGTCCTTCTCGGGCAGGGTGGTCGGATCGCAGCCCAGCAGCGCTGCGCTGCTCCAAAGCGCGCCCATCACCCACCAACGCTTGCGCCCCATGTCTCCCCCCGGATCACGGTCCATGTTCGGCGGGAAGGTAATCAGTGCCCCGGCGTTGGCGCAAACTTGCAGTGCGAACGGACGCTGGGCGACGGATCAGCGCCAGCGGCAGCACTGGATGTCGGCGGCCCCGGGGCAGTAGCCCGGTGTGGAGTAGCCGCCATCGGCCGCGCACGTGCCCGTGCGAACGCACAGGCCAGCCTCGCCGGCGATGGTGCACTCCGGCGCGTTGGCCCACTCTTCGGCGTTGGGATCGGGATCCCCGCCGCCCGCGCTGGCTACGGTGATGCAGCACAGCGCCTCGTGCTCAGCGCCGCAGGTGGGGTGGATGTACAGCTCGTTGTTGGCCCCGGCGCAGCGCGCCTGGGCGTCGGCGGGCGTCAGGCAGGTGCCGGGGGTGCCCCAGACGTCGCACGCCGCGCCCACGTTGCCGCCTTGGGCGGGCGGGGGATCGGCGGGGGCCGGATCGGGCGCCGGATCGGCGGGCGGTGGATCGGCGGGATCGTTGCCCTGCAGCACCACACAGCACGCCCCCTGATCGCCGCAGGCCGCGCTGTACACCAGCCCGGCGGGCGCCCGGCAGGCGGCGGCGCCGCTCAGATCCACGCACTGGCCCCGGGCGCCGTCCACGGTGCAGGCGTTGCCGTTCACCGACGGGGCCGGGTCCGGCTGGGGATCGGGCCCCGGATCGACGGGCGCTTCCTCGGCCTGGCCCTGGCGCGTGCAGCACTGGATGTCGTTGCCCCCCGGGCAGAAGCCCGGCACCGGGTAGCCCTCGCAGTCGCTGATCGCCATGCAGGTGCCGGGCTGCCCTTGGGCGTTGCAGGCGCCCCAGTCCTGGCCGCCGTTGCCGGCGGTGGGGCGGCACACGTCGTCGCGGCCCACGGCCATCACCTGGCAGCCCGCCGAGCAGGCCTCGCTGGCCACGATCTGCCCGCCCTCGCAGCGCTCCCGGGCGGTGCGCGCGAAGTTGCAGCGCCACAGGTTGCCCTGGTCGCAGGTGCCCCCGCGGCTGCCGTCGTCGGGGCCCGGGGTGGGGGTGGGATCGGCGCCCTCGCGCACCATGCGCATGTACTTGTCCCAGTCCCAGTGCCGGCCGGGATCGCTGCGCCGCGAGGGGTCGGTCTCGCTGTGGGCCAGGATGTGCTGGCGGTCCATGGGGATGTTGTACTTGCGGCACAGGTAGCGGACCAGGGCCGCCGAGCTGCGGTACATGGCGTCGGTGTACCAGCGCGACTGGGCCACGAAGGCCTCGTGCTCGATGCCGATGCTGCGGGCGTTGTTGGTGCGCTCGTGGTGGGCGGTGTCGCCCTCCTGCACCATCTGGGTGATCTCGCCGTCGCTCGACTGGATGACGTAGTGGGCCGAGGTCCGGTAGGTGTTGTTGGGGTCGCGGAACCAGTTGATGGTGCCGTTATATCGGCCCTCGGTGGTGTGGATGATGATGCGGTCGATGGCCCGCCGGCGCCCGGGCGTGTAGAAGCGGGCCTGCCGGTAGCGGGCGCCGGGGTACTCGGCGTTCTTCAGGGGCAGCGGGGTGTCGGCCGGCGTCGCCGGGTAGACGAACTCGTCGTGGACGTGCGGCCCCTCGGCGGCCGGCGCCTCGGTGTCCACGCTGGTGCAGCCCGGCGTGGCGCCCATCGCTGCCGCCACCCCCAACCCGATCCACAGCCTCACCCGTCGCATCGCACACCCCCTGCATTCGTCCCCTGGGGCATGGTGTTGCAAATGTGAGGCCTGCGCCAATCCCCTTGGGGCGTGGCGGTGGGGTCACTGGCCCCGAGACGTGCAGGTCCCACCCGGGCTGGTGACCCCGGCGGGAGGGGCGTAGGCTGCGCGGGTCGTCTCGGCCGGGCCGCGCCCGGCCCTCTGCTCGGAGGAAGCCCCATGCGGACCCTGTCGCTGTTGGCCACGCTGTTGCTGGGTGAGTGCCTGTTGGCCGCGCCCGCCCTGGCCCTGTCGCCGCCCCTCCCACCCAAGCCCCAGGTGGAGGTGCTGCTGGATCAGCCCACCGCGAAGGTGGTGAAGATCACCCTGGTGGCCGGCGGGGTGCTGCCCGCCCACACCACGCCCGTGGACGCCACGGTGGTGGCGCTGTCGGGCGAGGGGAGCGTGGTGATCGACAAGGCGGTCACCCCGCTGCCCACCCACGGCGCGGTGTTCCTGCCCAAGGACATCCCCCACGCGGTGAACGCCAGCGGCGCCGGCCCGCTGGTGTTGGTGGTGCACCACTTGAAGGCGCCCGCAGCGAAGCCCTGAACCCTCCCCGACCTTCGGCGGGCTCCAGCGGTGGACCGCGGTGCTGTTGGCCAGGTGCCCGGTGGCGGTGATTGTCGGGGTGAACCGGCTGGCGCCGGTTCACCCCTTGGGCTGCGGGCGGCCGCTCCACGGTGGCCGGTTGAAGGGGTGTGGGAGTTTGAAATGGGAGGTTGTTGACCATCCGACCCTTGGCGCGCCCCAGCCCCAGGCGCTCAGCCCTTTGGGCCGCCCGGGTCCAGGGGCCCCAGCAGGGCCATGGCGGGCACCAGCAGCACGTCGGCGGCCAGGGCGAACACCAGGGTCAGCGGCAGCAGCGTGCCCAGCACCCAGGTGGAGTAGTAGTCGGTCAGCGCGAAGGGCAGGAAGCCCAGGGTGAGCACCACGGTGGTCATCACGATGGCGCGGCCGGCGAAGTCGAAGGTGCGCGCCAGGGCCGTCTCGCGATCCACGCCCCGCTGCCGCTCCAGGCGGAAGCGCACCAGGAAGTGGATGGTGTCGTCCACGCCGATGCCGATGGCCAGCATGGCCAGCATCAGGGTGTCGCTGTCGGTGGCGTCCTGGGTGAAGCCCAGCAGGCCCGCCAGCATGAACAGAGGCAGCAGGTTGGGCAGCATGCTCCACAGGCCCGCCTTCCAGCTCCCCAGGGCGCGGGTCATCATCAGCGCGATCACCAGGAAGCTGAACAGCAGGCCCTGCTTCTGCCCGTCGAGGATCTCGCCGATCCACTCGCCCACCAGGTACTGGATGCCCGAGGGCTGCACCTTCACGGCGGGCCCCAGCACCTCGTGGGCCAGGGCCACGGCGGCGTTGGCCGTGCGCCAGGCCGCGCGCACGCCCTCGTCGGGCAGGCGCACCTGCAGCACCGCCTGCCGACGCTCGAAGTCCAGCAGGCGCGAGAGGGTGTCGGCGCCGCCCAGCTCGAACAGCAGGGTGTACTCGGCGAAGGCCGTGGCCGCGCGGGGCAGCCGCTGGCCGTCCTCGCCCAGCACCGCGTGAATGCGCGACCAGACGTCGGTGATCGAGAACACCGAGTCCACGTCGGTGCGGGCGGCCAGGCGGGCCTCGAAGTCGGCCAGCCGGTGCACGAAGCCCGCATCCAGGACGCCGCGGGGGGTGCCCGAGTCGACGAACAGGTCGAGCTGCGCGTTGGGCGCAAAGGCTTGCGCGAACCAGCGCTGATCCACCCGCACCGGATCGCCCTCGGCCAGGCGGTCGGCCAGGCGGGTCTCGATGTCCAGGCGGCTCAAACCCACCAGGCTCACCGCCAGCAGCGCCAGCCAGCCCAGGGTCATGGCCATGGGGCGGCGGGTGGCGGCGCGGGCGCAGGCAGCCAGGGCGCGGTCCAGGCCGCGCTGCACGGCGCTGGTGGAGCCCTCGCGCCACGGCTTGGGCTCGCGCATCAGGGCGAACAGGGCCGGGGCCACGGTGACGGCGATGAGCAGCGCGAAGGCCACGCCCACCCCCAGGATGATGCCGAGCTGGCGGAACACGGGCGTGGGCACGAAGGACAGGGCCACGAAGCCCAGCAGGGTGGTCAGCGAGGTGTAGACGCAGGCGGTGCCCACGTCGGCGGCGCTGGCCAGGATGGCCTGGGTCTTGGTGCGCCCGTGGCCCAGCTCGTTCAGGTAGGCGCTGCACAGGTGGATGACGTCGCTGGAGGCCACGATGAGGATCACGCCCGGCGCCACCGAGTGCATGATGCTGATGCGCGGGTCGATGAGCACGGCCACGGCCATGGTCCAGATGACGCCCGTGAAGGCCACGGCCCCCGCGATGGCCGCGGGCCACAGCCGGCGGAACAGCACGAACACGGTCAGCAGGAGCACCAGCGCCGTCACCGGCAGCACCGCCTGCAGGTTGCGCTGGGTCTGGGCGATCATGGTGGACATCACCACCGGGTGGCCTGCGAGGTGGATGCGATCGCGGTCGAAGCCCGCGTCGGTGAAGGCCTTCACCACGGCGGCCACCAGCGCGGGGGTGCGCTCCTCGGCCCGGTCGGGGTTGGGCTTCAGCTCCACCACCACCACGGTGTGCTGCCCGTCGCGGCCCGTCATGCGGCCGCCGTACAGGGGGTCTTCGGCCAGCGCTCGCGTGAGGGCGGCGGCCTGGGCGGGGTCGCGGCGGGCGGCCTCGGCGTAGGGCTCGACCTTCAGGGCCTGGCCCTCGCGGCGCACGCGCTCGGCGCTGAGCACGCTGTGGACCCGGCGGATCCAGCTCAGCTCTGGGGCGCCTGGGGCGGGGGGCTGGGCGGGCGCTGGGGCACCGCCGACGCCGTCATCGCCGAAGCCGTCGTCGGCCGCCGGGGCGTCGAACTGCCCACCAGCGGTCAGCGCCGCCGTAGCCTGTTCCAACCGGTCCAGGGTCTGGGGGGCCAGGGGCGCCACGCCCTCCAGGCCCACGACGATCACCTCGTCGTAGCCAAAGGTGCGCGACCGCTCGATGTACTCGGCGTAGGCCGGGCTGTCGCCGAAGAACAGGCGGCCCATGGACGACGAGATCACCGCCTGGGTGAGCACGGCGCCCGCCGCCAGGGTGAGCAGCAGCCACACCGCCAGCACGGTGCGGGGGCGGGCCATGACGAGCTGGACGAAGCGGACCATGCCGCAGCGTCGCCCAGGGCGGGCTGGCGAGTCGAGGGCGATGCGTGGGCGGCGCGGGGGCCGCCGCGGGGCAGTGGCACCGCGGGCCCCAATCGGTCACCGTGGGGCCGCCACGGCGACGAGGAGGCCGCGATGCGCGGGGGGATCCTGGGGCTGCTACTGCTGGCGCTCACCGCCTGCAAGGGGGGCAAGACCCCGCCCGCACCGCCCGCCTCGCCGGCGCCGTCGAGCCCGCCCTCGGTGGCCCCACCGTCGGCCCCGCCCCGGGCTGCGGCGCCCGCCAGCGCCCCGGACTGGCCGGCCATGCAGGCCAGCGACGACAACTGCGCCGACTGCCACCCGGACGAGGCCGAGGCCTGGGCCAGGTCGCCCATGGGCCGCAGCTTCAAGCCCATCGAGGCGGCGAGCCACGACCCCTTCAAGGTGCCGGCGGCCCTGGTGCACCCGGTCACGGGCCTGGGCTACCGGCAGACGGGCGGGCGCTTCAGCGAGGTGGCGGGCGCCCAGGCCTTCCGCCAGCCGGCCGCGGTGGTCATCGGCAGCGGCAGCCACGCCCACTCCTACCTGTGGCAGCAGGGGGCGCGCCTCTTCGAGCTCCCACTGACCTGGTACGAGACCCGGCGGGCCTGGGACCTGAGCCCGGGCTACGACCGGGGGGGCCACCCGGGCAGCTTCCGGGCGGTCACCGACGGCTGCGTGGCCTGCCACGCCGATCCGGTGCAGCCCGAGCCGGGCACCCGGAGCTTCTTCGCCACCGCGCCCCACCGCGGCATGGGCTGCGCCCGCTGCCACGGCGACGGGCGTGCGCACAGCCGGGCCCACCTGGACGGCGGCCAGGCCCCCATCACCAGCCCCAAGGCGCTGCCCACCGGCCTGGCCAACGACGTCTGCGGGCTGTGCCACTTCCCCGGGGCCGCGCGGATCCTGCGCGACGGGCAGACCAGCCGCGACTTCGTGGCCGGGCAGCCCCTGGCGGACCACGCGGCCGTGTTCGTGCGCGAGGTGCCGCCCGACGGCTTCGGCTCCATCAGCCACACCTACCGCCTGCAGATGAGCGCGTGCTTCAAGCAGACGCCGGGCGGGCTGAAGTGCGTGGGCTGCCACAGCCCGCACCCCACCGGACCCGTGGGCGACCGCTCCAAACCTTGCCGGGACTGCCACGGCCCGCAGGGCCACGCCGCGCAGCACGCCTGCGCGGGGCCCGCGGACGAGGACTGCGTGCGCTGCCACATGGACAAGGGGCAGACCCAGAACATCCCCCACGTGTCGGCCACCGATCACTTCATCCGCACGAAGCCGCAGACCCGCCCGCCCAAGAACAACGACTCGCCCCTGCTGTGGGCGGCCGATCCGCAGCCGCACCCCCGGGACGCCGATCACCAGGTCCTGCTGGGGCGGGCGTACGTCGAGGCCTTCCGGGCCGACGGCCAGCCCCGGGACGCCGAGCGGGCCGAGGCCTGGCTCAGCAAGGGGCTGGCGGCGCTGCCGGGTCGCGTGGACGGCTGGATCGAGCTGGCCACCCTGCGCCGGCTGCGCGGCGATCGGGCGGGCCTGAAGGCGGCCGCCGAGGCGGCCTTCGCCCTGGCCCCCGCTGACCGCCGGGTGGCGCTGATCACGGGCGGGGCGCGCCTGGACGCGGGCGAGGCTGCGGGGGCGTTGGCCGCGCTCGATCGGGCCCTGGCCCTGGGCGCCGACGCCGAGGTGCAGATCCTGCGGGCGCGGGCGCTGCAGGCCCTGGGTCGCGTGGGTGAGGCGGCGGCCGCGGCCCAGGCGGCCACCGAGCAGCAGCCCACGTCGGCCGAGGCCTGGCTGGCGCGCGGCCTGCTGGCAGCCCAGGCCGGCCAGTGGGACGGCGCAGCCGAGGCCCTGGAGGCCACCACCTCCTGGCAGCCCGGCGATCTGCGCGGCTGGCTGAACCTGGGGCGGGTGCAGGCCGCCCGCGGCGCCTGGGACGCGAGCCTTGCGGCCTATCGCGCCGCCCGCGCCCAGGCGGGGGCCGACGCACAGGCGGCGCAGCTCGCCGAGCTGGGCCAGCTCGAGGCGCTGGTGGCGCTGGAGCAGTTCGCGCAGGCCCGCCCGCTGGGGATGGCCCTGCTCCAGGCGGGCCGGCCCCTGCCCGGGCTGCCCCGGCTGATGGCGCAGGTGCACCTGGCCGCGGGCGAGCACGACCTGGCCCGGCAGGCCATCGAGGCGGCGACCCGCTTCGAGCCGCAGGATCCGCGCACCTGGGCCGCCCGGGGGAAGGTGCTGGAAGGGCTTGGGGACAAGGAGGGGGCCGCGGCGGCGCGAGGCCAGGCCCAGACGTTGGGGGCGCCGCGGACGCCCTGACCCCGCATAATCCGCTGCATCGGTCGTGGCACCGCGGGTAGCCTTGCGATCGGGTGCGGGTTTTGGATAACCCCCCGCCACATGCAACTGGAGGTGCTGATGGGACGCGCGATCGCCGGGCTGTTCGCCCTGGGGCTGGGCCTGACGAGCTGCATCGCCGGGGGCGGCGGAGGCGACGACTGCGAGCTGGGCGAGGTCACCGCCTGCACCTGCATCGAGACCAGCCAGCGCGGGACCCGTCTGTGCCGGGACACCGGCAACTTCGGCCCCTGTATGTGCGACGGCGCCGAGAGCGACGGTCAGGTTCTGCAGCCGCCCGGTGACATGGGCGCGGGCGGCCAGGGGGGCGAGGGCGGCGCGGGCGGCACCGTCGGGCCTGGCGGTCAAGGCGGTGGCGCGGGCGGCGCGGGCGGCGCGGGCGGCGCGGGCGGCGCGGGCGGTGCCGGTGGCGGCGGCGGTCAGCCGTGCGTGGACGCCTGCCGGCGGCTCGCCCTGTGCGCGGGCGGCGCGGCCTGCCCGGGCATCGATCCCCACGGCTCAGGGTGAGGTGCTGGGGAGCTGCCTGGTGCAGTGCGAGCAGAACCCCGCCCTGGCCGCCGTGATCAACCAGACCGAGGACTGTGGGCAGGTGGTGGCGGTGGTCAGCGGCGCGAACCGCGAGTTCGCCGCGGCCTGCCAGGGCGGCGCCCGGCGGCGCCGGGGGGCGGCGCGGCGGTGCGGGTGGCGCGGGCGGTGCCGGCGGTGGCGGTGGCCCGGCCTACCCCGGCTGCGATCTGCCCGACGGCAGCGTGGAGCAGTGCCGGGCCTTCTGCGGCTTCGCGCAGGGCTGCCTGGCCGAGCACTGCCCCACCAACCTCGAGATCAACCTGAACGACTGCGTGAGCCTCTGCCTGGAGGCCAACGTGGGCGACGTGGCCTGCAGCCTGCGCCCGGCCTGCGAGGAGCTGCCCGGCTTGCTGGCCACGGTGGACGAGGCGCTGGCCGCCGAGTGCTTCGAGGGCGGCGCGGGCGGCGCGGGCGGCGGCGGCGTGCCCGACGTGGCGCCGGGCTGCGATCTCGAGGGCATCGAGCAGTGTGCCGTGCAGTGTGAGTGGGCGCAGGCCTGCGTGGAGCAGGAGTGCTACCGCGGGGCCGGCGCC
The DNA here is from genome assembly GCA_020633555.1 of Myxococcales bacterium. Taxonomy (GTDB): domain Bacteria; phylum Myxococcota_A; class Bradymonadia; order UBA7976; family UBA1532; genus JACKDL01. The sequence continues at coordinate 209,938 of JACKDL010000008.1, forward strand.
GATCTGGACGCGGCGATGGGCGGCTGCATCGAGAGCTGCAACCCCAACTTGGGCCTTGTCCTCTGCCAGATCGCGCCGACCTGCCAGGCGCTCCCGGGCCTGCTCGGCGGGCTGCTCGCGGGGTTTGAATGCACCCCCTGATCCGCCGGGCGCTGCCGCTGGCGGCGCTCCTCGTGGCCTGCCAGGGGGAGACGGAGCCGGCGGCGGTGGACGCCGCGGGCCCGGACGCTGCCGCCGTCGACGCGGTGGCTCCCGACGTCGCGCCGAGCCCCGACGCGGCGGTGGAGGACGGCGCCGCCGACGCGGACGCCGGCTGGCCCTGCGATGGCCCGTATCCAGCCGACGTGCGGGCCACCTGCGCCGTCGACGCCGACTGCGCCCCGGGGGACCGCTGCGTGGAGCAGCCCTGCTGCGCCTGCGAGGCCGGGCGCTGGACCTGCGCCGAGGGCTGCCTGCTGACGGTGTGCGAGCCGGTGCCCGCCTGCGGGCCCGATCCCTCGGGGTGCGAAGGCGACGCGGACTGCCCCGCCGGGGACGTCTGCGCCCCCGATCCCACCTGCCCGCCGGTGAACTGCCGGTGCGAGCGGGGCACCTGGGTGTGCGACGCCGCGTGCGGGGGTCGCTGCCAGACGCCGGTGGCCTGCGAAGGGGCCAACCCCCAGGGCTGCACCGAGGACGCCCAGTGCGCCGACGGCGAGCGCTGCGTGCCCGATCCCGAGGGCTGCCGTTCGTCGGGCTGCCTGTGCGACGGCGGCGCGTGGGTGTGCCTGCCCGACTGCGGCGGCGGCGTCTGCCAGCCGGCCCCGTTGTGCGAGGGGCCGCCGCCCGCCCAGGGCTGCGAGGCCGACCGCGACTGCGGTGCCGGCGCCCGCTGCCTGCCGGCGCAGCGCTGTGCGCCCAGCGAGTGCGAGTGTGACGGCGACACCGGCGCGTGGCAGTGCACCGACGACTGCGCGCCGGGGATCTGCCAGCCCGACGGGCCCTGCGGGCCGAACCCCGCCGGCTGCACTCAGGTGGGCTGCCCCGAGGGTCAGCAGTGCGTGCGGGATGCCGATCAGTGCGCGCCGTCGAGCTGCGAGTGCGACGCGGGCTCGGGGGCCTGGGTGTGTACCCGCGACTGCGGGGGCGGCGGGCGCTGCCGCGAGACCCGCTGAGCGGGCCCGACGCCGGCTACTCGTCGGCGGGCAGGCAGACCGTGGCGGTGCGCGCCGAGGCCCTGCTGTCGCCGATGTAGCGGTCGGCGGGGCGGTCCAGGGTGCCCGGTAGATCGGCGCAATCCCCATTCAGATCATGGGCTTGTGACACGCAGATGCCGTGGGGCGCCTGGCTGTAGGGATCGGCCACGCAGAAGGTGGGCGCCCGCCCCGCCAGATCGGGGCAGTAGCCCGAGCAGCCCAGGGTGCAGAAGCCCGCCGGGTGGCAGGTGCCGTACTGGCCGTCGCTGAAGAAAGCGCAGTCCGCGGCGCAGCCGCAGGCGTCGCCCACGAAGGGCCGGTCGCCCCGGTTCAGGCAGGCCTCGTCGCCCAGCCGCAGCTCGACCCGGTCGGCGAAGGCGTCCGCGAACTTGCGGGTGATGTTCCACACCAGCCAGTTGCCGCCGCGGCCCCGCAGCACCCAGGGGGTGTAGCCGTACAGGGCGGCCGTGGCGTGGTTGGCCGGGGTGATCCACTCGGGATCCAGGCTGCGCTTCGCCTTGCCCACCCGCCACTGCCCCTCGCCGCTCACCGAGGCGTCGTACAGATCCCGCAGGGTCTTTCCGGCGCAGCGAAGCTGGTTGTCCAGGCCCTCGAACTGGCTGTAGCAGTCCCGGCCGTCGGGGCAGCCGCAGCCGAAGGCCCAGTCGATGCTGTTCTGGCTGGGGCGGGCCTTGCTGATCAGGCTCTTCTCCACCTGCATGCGGCCGATGAGCACGATGGGGTTGATGCCCACCTCGGCGGCCACGGCGGCGATGGCCTCGGCGGCGCTGCGGCCGTGGATCTGCTCGTCGGCGAGCCACGAGCGGCGGCCGTCGTAGGGGGTGGCCTCGAAGAAGGCCTGGATGTCACTCGCGCTCACGGCGTCGTGGGCCACGAAGAACGTGTCGCCGATGACGTAGGCGGCGTCGAAGCGCGGCGGCAGACCGTCCGCCTTCCCGTCCGGGCCGCTGTGGGGCACCAGATCGGCGGCCTCGGCGTGATCGGCGAAGGGCTCGGCGGGCGCGGGGGCCTCGGCGTCTGCGCAGGCCGTGAGGGTCAGTGCCAGCAGGCCGGCCAACGAAACGCAGCGGCGAGCGAACAGGCGCATGGGCATCCCCCGAGGCGGTGCAGCGCCCCCAGGAGACCGCCTGCAGGCCCCACCGTCAAGGGGCCCGGCGCGCCTACATGCCCCGCAGGCAGACGCCGGCGGCCCCGTCACAGGCGTAGTCGCCGGGGCAGGGCACGTCGTCGCTGCACGGCTGGCTGCAGTACTGGCCGTCGTCCTCGACCCGGATGCACAGCGTGCTCTGGCACTCGCTGGGCATGGCGCAGATCTGGCCCAGGCGCCCGGCGCGGATGCACAGGCCCTGGTAGCACTCGAAGAACTGCGGGCACACGGCGTCCGCGGCGCCGCAGCCCGGCGCGCAGTAGGCGGTGTCGGTGAAGCCGTCGTCCACGCAGCGCAGGTCCAGATCGCACTCGCGGTCGCGCACGCAGGGCCCGTCCAGGGGCACCCCCATCTGGCGCCTGCCGCAGCCGACGCCCTCGGGCAGCGCCGCGATGGCGGCGCACACCCGGCTGGCCTGTGGGCCGGCCGGGCCCAGGCACTCGGCCCCGGCGCAGATGCCGGTGCCGCCGCCGTCCAGCAGGCAGCAGGGGCCCACCTGGCCCTCGCCCAGGGCGCACTGCTCGTCGCACAGGGCCAGGCACAGCAGGTCGAACTCGGGCTCCTGGTCGGGCAGGGTGCAGCCCGCCGCGGTGCACACGGCGCCCCCGCCCGCCGGATGCTCGCAGCAGGCGCCCCGCTCGTAGCCTTCGGGCGCGCAGCCCGGCGCGGCGGCGGCCATGTCGGCGCCCCCGTCCAGCGCCTGCCCGCCGTCGGCCGGGGGGTCGTCGCCACTCCCGCCGCCGGCTGTGCAGCCCACCACGAACACCAGGCCGAGCCACCTGGCAGACTCCTGAAGACTAGGCATCGCCGCCCCCCTCCGAGCGCCCCTCGCGCCCCCATTGCCGGCGCAACCAGCCGGCGCCTGCCAGCAAGCACAGCAGAGCCAGACCCAGGGCCGCCAGCCCCTTGGGATGGCCGGCCTCGCGCCGGCGCAGCACGAAGTCGGTGGGCGGCGCGATGGGCTCCACCTGCGCCGCCAACCTCGGGGGCAGGGCCCAGGCCCAGGGGGCGTCGGCGGCTCGGGTCGCAGGCGGGCTGCGCAGCAGGGCGTGCTTCACCGCCCAGGCGTGCACGGCGATGGGCGAGGCGTGCGGCACGAAGTGCGCGAGCCAGTGGTTCTCGTGGCACCAGGCGCAGGTGTCGCGGGGCCCCTCGCCGTACACCGCCCGCCGCAGCCGCGTGTTGGCGTGGATGTGGTGCCCCTCGTAGATGGCGCAGCCCAGGGCCTGCACGCCCACGCTCACCGCCAGCACCGCGCCCACCGCCCAGCGCCGGGCGCGGGTGGGGGCGGGCGGCCGCCACAGCAGGGGCAGCACCGCCAACGGCATCAGGCAGGTGAGGAACCGCGGCCCATAGCTCCAGGCGCCGTGCCAGAACACGTATTTGGCGTAGATGAGCAGCAGCGCGCCGGCCAGCAGGCCCACGAACCGGGCCTCGGCGGGCCACTGCCGGGCGAAGGGGCGCGCGCCGGCAAGGCTCAGCAAGAGCGCGGGATCAAAGAACAAAACGCCCTTGCCCGTGCTCAGGAGCAGGCCGTACAGGCCCACCAGCAGCGAGCCGGCCATGGGGTGGGCGAAGTGGTCCATCTGGCGCCCCGTGCCCAGCCACTCGCCGGTGCGCACCAGATTGTAGCCGAAGAACGCCGCCACGAAGGGCAGACTCACCGCCACCGCCAGCGCCAGCCGGCGCAGGCGCCGGGGGTCACCCCGCAGGCCGCGCCACACGTACCACAGCCCCAACGGCGCCACGGCCAGGTACACCACCTTGGCGATCAGCAGGTGCCCCCAGGCCAGGCCCAGGGCCACGTCGCGGCCCCGGCCGGCGCCGTGCACCGCGCGCACCGCTGTGAACACCGCCAGCAACAGCGCGAAGGCCTGGTACGCCTCGCTGAAGTCGCTGTGGGCGTACACCCAGAGCTGCGTGGCCACCCCCAGCACCACCGCGCCGCCCAGGGCCCGACGCCGGGGCACGGCCAGGGTGCGGGCCAGCAGGAAGAACAGCGCCAGCGTCAGGGCCGCCCACAGCCCGTTCGCCGTGCGGTGGGCCAAGGCCCACAAGGGGCGCGGGTGCTCGTCGGGCGCCAGCACCCGCGTGGCCAGCACGCTGGGCCCCAGGCTCAGCGCCACCCCCAGCGAGAAGGTGCTGTAGTGCCGCCCATCGGGCCCCGGGAACGCGTAGCGCGACCACGCCTCGGGCAGGTCCACCCGCCCGGCGGTCCAGAGCTGCTCGGCCAGCCGGTACTGGATGTGGCCGTCGCCCCAGGGGCGCTCGGCGCCCGTCGTGAGCCCGAAGAAGCCGAAGGCCGTCAGCGCCAGGGCGGCAGCCCAGCGGCGATCGGTCCTCAACGGCCGTCCAGGAAGGCGCGCAGGGCGCCGTCGGTGGCCGGGTGGTTGCACAGGGCCACGTGGCCCACGCCGCCCAGGCGCACGCGGGTCACCCGCGGGCACGGATCGGCGTCCCGCAGGGCGCTGGCGGGGCGCACCATCCCGTCGCCCAGGGCCCGGCCGGCGGCGCTGTCGGGATCGGCCGCCAGGGTGCTGCTCAGCAGAAGCCAGCGGGGCCCCTCGGGCAGGGCCCGGCCCCGCCAGGCGGCCCCCGGCGCGCCCTGATCGCCCGGCCCCAGATCACGGATCCCCGCCGATCGCAGGGCCAACAGGGCCGCCGGCACCCCGGCGCCCGGCGTGGGCACCTGGGCCAGCGCTTGGTGGGCCAGATCCGCCAGCTTCGCCAGGGGCGCGCCGTGGTGTGGGCTGCCCAGGCAGGCCGCGTGGGTCACCCGGGCCCGCCAGCCTTCGGGCGCGGCCCGCCCCAGCGCCTCGCGCACCACCAGGCCGCCCATGCTGTGGCCGATGACCGTCCACGGCTCGGCGCCGCGGCCCACCCGATCCAGGGCCGCCGCCAGCCGCGCCAGCCGCTGGTCCAGTGCGGCCCCGTTCTCGGCCACCGTGCGGCCGGTGTTGTAGCGCACGTACACCGGCACCCAGCCCCGCTCGGCCTGCAGCCGGGCGCCCAACGTGCTCGCTGGATCGCCGAACCGGTCCTCGGCGCCCACGCACCACGAGCCTTCTGTGGTGGCCAGGCCGTGCACCAGCACCACCCAGCCCGTGCCCGCGGGGGCCGCCCGCAGCGCAGTCTCCAGGGCGCCCGGCGCCGTGGGCAGCAGCCCGTCGCCCAGTCGGAGATTCAGTTTCAGATCCAACGGGTTGGCCTGGGCCGCCAGGCCGTCGCCCAGCAGGCCGTTCAGCAGGCCCACCCACTGATCCAGCGCGCCCTGGGGGCCCACCAGCAGGTCGCTGCGCAGCGGCATGAGCGGGGGCGGCACCGGGTGCGCGTCGGCCAGGGCGTCGCCCAGCGACTCCACCAGGGCGTTCAGGCCCCGGACCCCCGCCGTGCTGGCCTTCAGCACCGCCCGGTCCAGGGCGGACACCGCCTGCGCCGCCTCGCCCAGGCCCGCCAGGCGGGCCGCGGCCGCCACCTGCCCGCTCACCTGGGCGTGGCTGGCCTCGACCAGCGCCACCACCCCGCGCACCGCCTGGTGCACCAGCCGCCGGGTCCCGTCGAGCCGGCTCACAGCCCGTACACCGTCACCGCGCAGGCCTCGAAGCGCAGGGTGTGCGCCCCTGCCGGCAGCGCGTGGTCGGGGGCGTGCTCGGCGCACAGCACCGGCGCGAAGGGCACCCGCTGCCAGGCCTGGACCACCCGGTCGAGCTTCAGCGAGCCGTAGGGCGGATCGGCGAAGGCCAGGTCGTAGGCGCCCGCCGGCAGGCCCGCGGCGAAGGGCAGGGCGTCGCGCTTGAAGATGCGGGCCGCCTTGTGTGCGGCGCTGGGCCGCTCGCCCCGCGCCAGGGGCCGCAGCTTGCGGGCCGCCACGTTGGCCTTCAGGGCGTGCAGGGCCTCGCCGCCGAACTCCACGAAGTCGGCGCTGGCGGCGCCCCGCGACAGGGCCTCCAGCCCCAGCGCGCCGGTGCCCGCGAACAGGTCCAGCACCCGCGCGCCGTGCAGCCGGTCGCCCAGCAGCGCCATCAGGGCGTCGCGCACGTCCTCCTGCGTGGGCCGCACCCGCCGCCCCGGCGAGGTCAGCGGCCGCCCGGCCCAGATCCCGCCCACGATGCGCATGGCCTGACCCCCGGCTGTGTTAGCGTGGGCAACCTGCCCCGCCGGGGCCGGATTTTCCAGGGGGAGCTGCCATGAACCCGCTGTGGTGGGTGCTGTTCACCGCGCTGAACGTGCCGATCCTGCTGATGGTGGGGCGCTGGCTGTTCGAGGACCTGGCGGGCTTCCTGGAGGCCGTGAAGTACACGCTCATGCCGGACATCGTGTCGATGCTCCGCGGCGAGTGGCAGCGCGACTGGGAGCAGAGCATGCGCATGGCGCTGTGGCTGGCGGTGGGCGGCGGGCTGTACTTCGGCGAGTACCTGCTGGTGGCAGGGTAGGGGCCCCGCTCAGCCCCTGGGCAGGGCGCTGAAGTCGGGCAGGCCGCTGCCGGCGGTGTCCACCTTCAGGGCGCTCAGCAGCCCGCTGAACACCTCGGCCTCGCTGTTCTTGCGGCCGGCCTCGGGGGCCCCGGTGCGTGGATCGCACCCGTAGGTCAGCCCCGTCTCGGGATCCACCCCGCCCAGCACCGTGTCCCCCTTGATCAGGGGGCTCAGCGCCAGCACGCCGTTGTTCACGCTGTGGCCGGTGCCGAACTCGGGCGCGCCCTCGGGCCGGTGCTTGTCGCGGCCGAAGTCGCTGGCGAAGTAGATCAGCGAGCGGTCCCAGTAGCTCTGCCCGCCGCCGAACTCCTCCTCGGCCAGCAGGGTGATCAGCCCGTCGGCCACCTTGTACATCCGGTCCCACATGAAGGCCTGCACCGAGCGGTGCCCGTTGTGGCTGAAGTCGAAGGCGATGGGCGGGTTCTTCACGGCGCCCACGGGCAGCACCGGCCCACCGCCCCCGCCAATGGCGCCCAGCGAGAAGCCGTCGAACTCGGGGTCCAGCACGAAGTCGCCGCCCGGCCCCAGGGTCACCGTGACCGACACGCCGTACTTGATGAGGAGGAAGGCAAGGGCCGCCTGCGCCTCGAGCTTGTCGTTCTCGAGGTTGGGGAACACCTCGCGCACCCGCCCGATCACCGGCGAGCTGGTCAGGCCGAGCTCGGCGAGGGGCGCGTCGGGCCCTTGCACCTTCAGCATCAGCTTGCTGATCAGGTCCAGCGCCTCGATGCCCTGGCGGGCGTCGCTGCGGATGTGGCGCCAGTGCCGCAGCCGCGTGGACTTGTCGAACACCTGGGCGAAGCGCGACAGGGCGTCCACCCGGCCGTCGCGCAGGGCCCGGGCCCGGTCGAACAGCCCGCGGCCGGGGGCGCCCTGGATGCCCTTCACCGCGTCCAGCGACAGGGGCCAGGTGCGCGGATCGGTGACCGCCTCGCCGAAGGCCCAGGCGGGCAGGCTGGCGTCGGTGCCGCGCTCGGTGAAGCCCGAGCCGCCCATGAGGTGCACGTTGGGCAGCGGCCGGCCGGCCCCGTGCTGCAGGGCCACGCACTCCTGCAGGGTGCGCCCGGCCCACGCCTCGTTGCCCGTCACCGCGCGGCGCTGGCCGATGGCGTGGTTGACGCTGGTGCGCTCCCACGTGGCCACCGCCATCTGCGCGTGGTGCTTCTGCACGAACCAGCCCTGGCGGGCCTGGACGGCGGCCGGGATGTTGCCGAGCGCGTCGAAGTCCTGGTCCACCGCCCGCAGGGGCGAGCCGTCGGGCTGGCTCACCAGGGCGTCGGGGAAGGTGTTCAGCACCTGGGGCTGGCTGCACTCGCTCGCGCGGATGGCCAGGGCGCCGTCGATGATCGACGCGCCGCCCGAGCAGCCCATCACGATCAGGAAGCGCGGATCGGTGCCGCTGCCCTCGGGCACCTGGGCCCGGGGCTGCCCCAGCAGGCCCAGGCTGGCCGCCGCGGCGGCGCCGCCCGCGGCCCCCAAGCCCTTCAGGACCTGCCGCCGGTCCGCCGTCAACGTCTTGCGGGTCATGTCCGGTCCTTTCAGTAGAAGAGCGACTCGAGGCTGCTGGCCACCGCGAAGCAGGTCAGCACCGCCCAGTCGCGGGCGGGGGCCTGCGTCGCGCCGTCCGCGCGCACCTCGGCGGCGAAGTCCACCAGGGCCTGCGCTTCGGCGGGGGTGGCGTCTCGGCGCAGCAGCTTGTCGTACAGCGCCTGCGCCAGGGGCAGGAGCGCGGCGTCGTCAGGCAGCCCGCTGGCGTCCGCCAGCGGGCCGAAGATCCACGCCTCGGCGGGATCGGCCAGATCCTGGTCCACCCGCTTGATGCAGGCCGACAGGGCAATCCGCTCCGCGGCGATGGCCGCCGTGGCCGGGGCCACGGGCAGCGCCTCGCGCACCCCCAGCCGGTAGGCCTCCACCCCGCCCAGGGCGATGTGGTGCACCTCGTCCATGCAGTCCGCCTGCCCCAGCTCGCGGCACAGCTCGCGCTTGGGCAGGTTCAGCCCCACCGCCAGGTCGTTGGCCCAGCGGGGGCCCTTGAACTGCACCCGGGCCTTGTCGCTGGCCACGATGGGCTGCGCCATCACCGCCGCGTCGGGCGCCACGGCCATGTCGGCCGCCGGGGTCGGCTCGGCGGCCGGCTCGTCGTCGCAGGCCACGGCCCCCAGGGCCAGGCCCAGCATCAGCAGCACGCGCTCACGGGACACCGTAGGCCTCCGTCTCGATCAGGGCGTGCAGCATGCGCTCCACGCGGTACTCGTGCTCGCCCCGGAAGGCCTGCCACAGCGCCACGAACTCGGCCTGCTCGGCGTCGCGCGGGGCCTCGCCCATGAACACCTTCCAGTAGTCGCGCACCGTGGCCTGGGCGAAGGCGTCGCTGTTGGCCGCCACCTGGGCCCACTCGCGCAGGTTGGCCACGTCCTGCCCCAGGATCCGCCCGGCCTCGGGGGTCTCGGCCACCCGCGGGCCGTCGGTGTCCACGTAGTGCTGCATGCGGTTGGGGCTGTAGGCGAAGGGAAGCTGCTCGCGGAAGTTGCCCACCACGATCCCCTCGTACCGGGTGAAGGGGTAGGTCAGCGGATCCAGGGTGGTGTGGCACACCGCGCAGGCGTCGGCCCGCACGCCCTTGTTGTCGTAGTCCTCGGGCAGCGGCAGCCCCGGCTCCAGCCCCTCCAGCTTGCTGATGTCCAGCCCCAGGTAGGCCCGGTAGGCCTGCGCCGCGGTGGTCCGGGGGATGGCCGTGAACATGGTGTTGCTCATGATGAACCAGCGGTGGGTCAGCATGCCCACCCGGGCGCTGCGCACCACGAGCTGAGCCGGCCCGAAGCCACGCACGTCCAGCTCCTCGCGGAAGCTGCGGTCCCAGGGCTCGTACACCGTGCCGTCGGGCCCCTCGGTGCGGGCCACGAAGTAGTTGCCCAGCAGCAGATCGCGGGCGTCGCGATCGTCGGTGTGGTGGTAGACGAAGTAGGCGTAGTCGTCGAAGTAGTCGCCCAGCGGGATGTCGCCGGGATCCTCCTCGCCCGCCTTGATGCTCTGCACCGGGCGGATCTTGGTGTGGGCCATGCGCCACACCACGCCGTCCTTGCCGCGCCAATTCTCGCTGTCCAGGCAGGCGTCCAGCGCGGCGTGCAGCAGCGGCATGGCGTCGCCCGCGGCGCGCACCGCGTCCACCTGCGCGCGGGTGGGGCTCTGCCCGCACACGTCCAGGTGGATCTTCTTCAGCACGTACACCGCGTCGTAGGTGCAGACGTTCCAGTCGCCCGTCACCGGCCCGTCGCAGCGGTCGCCGCCGGCCCCCGGCGCCGAGGCGGTGTCATTGGGATCGCTGCCCGCGGCCAGCTCTGCCCCGTTGCTGGCCCCGTCGCCGTCTGCGTCCAGGGCGCCCGCCAGGTCCAGGGCGTCGGGCAAGGCCTGGGCGAAGGCGTCCGGGGTCAGCGGCCGGACGGCACCCGGCGCGAGGAACCCCTCGAGCTGGGCCCCGTAGACGCTGCGGGCCGGTGGGACGGTGTGGCACAGCGCGCAGTCCACCGCGCCGCCCGCGCAGGCGGGCGCGTCGGGCAGGTGATCGCACACCAGGGGGGGTGCCGTCGGCAGGGCCAGGGCCGGGCCGGCGAGCAGGGCTGGCCCGACGAGCAGGGCCGCCAGCCACCCCGGGCCGCCCCGGGGGCGTCGTCTGCGCATGATCGCTCCTCGGTTGGAAGTCAGGGACGATGTCACCCTGCCTGAGGATTGTTGCGCAACCGTTGAGCGTCGCCAACGGACCGCGCGTTGGCGGGCCGGGGCTGGCACCATGGCGCCATGAGCGAGGCCCCGGTCCATGTGTTGGTCGTCGAGGACGACCCCACCATCGCCGCCCACCTGGTGCGCGGGCTGAAGCAGCGCGGCTTCCGGGTGACCCTGCGCGGCGATGGCGCCGGCCTGGGCCCTCTGGTGCTGGCCGA
>JACKDL010000009.1 GCA_020633555.1 Myxococcales bacterium
CGTGGCGCCGCCGCCGAGATCCACGCAGGCCAGACCGTCGGCGCAGGGATCACCCGCCACGCACAGGGCGCCCTCGCAGGCCACGGGACCCACGGGGCAGCGGGCACCCTGCGCCCGGCCGCCGCTGGGCGCGCACACGGGCTGGGCCCAGCGGGCATACACACAGGCGGTACCCTCGGGGCAGTCGCCGGCCAGCACGTCACAGCCCAGCAGGGCAGCGCAGGCGCCGACCTGGGCGCCGCACGCGGTCTGCAGGCAGATCTGCTGGGCCGCCGGATCGCGCGGATCGGCGCACTCCGCGTTCGCGCAGGCCGCCAGGGCATCGTAGGTCACGCGCTCGGGCAGGCTGGCGGCTTCGTAGCACAGGCGGGCGCAGGCGCGATCGGCGCCGCAGGCCTCGACGCAGGCCACGGTGGCGCTGCAGGCGGCGTCCCCGCCGGGGCCGGGATCGTAGTCGCCGTTGCAGGCGGCGATCTCGGTCGCGCAGGACGCGTTGAAGCAGGCGTCGCCGCCTTGGGGGCAGTGCAGGCGCCCACAGGCGATGACGGCGTTGTACAGGCCGTGCCCTTGGCGGTGGCTGCCGTCCCAGCACCCCAGCACGCAGGCCGGGGCCCCCTGGCAGCCCGAGAGGCACTCCGCCAGCACCCGGCAGCCGCGGGCGTCGCAGCCCAGCGGATCGCACACCCCGTCGGCGCAGGCCTCGTCACAGGCACAGGGCACCTCGGCGCAGGGGGCGTCGCCCCCCATCACCCGGTCGATCCACGTCTGGTAGGCGTCCACCCGGGTCTGACTCGACAGCTCCATGCACTGGGCCCCGGCGGGGGTGGTGCCCGTCACCGTGGAGTTCACGCCCACCACCGCCGGCGGGCCGTCGCCCAGCAGCAGCCCGGGGCCGCCCGAGTCGCCGTAGCAGGTGCCCCCCTCGGGCTGGTCGGTGAGGTAGTGGGCGGGGAACACGCCGGTGAGCGCCAGGGTCCGCGCCCGCTTGAGCCCCGTGCCGGTGCGCCGCACGCCGTCATTGGCGCCGTAGCCCACGTACAGCAGCTCGGTGCCGGGGCCCAGGGCCTCCATGGGCTGGCGCCACAGGGGCAGGGGGGCCACGTCGGCCACGGGCTCGGCCAAAGCGTACAGGGCCAGGTCGTCCACCTGGAGCACCGAGCCGTAGATGAAGCCGGGGTGTTGATGGAAGGCCGCCACCGGGTGCGTGACGCCGTCCCGGGGCGCCGCGTTGTCTCGGGCGCGGGCGTCGGGGCCCACCACGAACACCACGTTGGCGGGCTCGGCGGGCTGGCCGCTGCGGCGCAGGCCCTCCAGGCAGTGGGCCGCGGTCAGCACCCAGGTGGGCGCGATGAGGGTCGCGGTACAGAAGGGGCCGTTGTAGCGCCCGCCCACCACCTGGGCCAGGGCGCCCACGGCGGGGTGGCCGGGCTCGGCAAGGCCCCCCACGATGGGGATCTGATTGGCCCCTACGGCCGGCACAGGCTCGACCGGCTCTGCCCCGGGCTGGCAGCCCCACAGCCCCAGCGCCGCAGCCAGCGCTGCGGCCCGCCCTGTCCATCGCCCCGTCGCCCGCATGCCGTCCTCCTGGCCCCTTCCCCGCAAGCCTACGGGCCCGGCCTGGCCCGTGTCGTGGGCTTCTGGACCTCGGCGCGAGGCCCCAGGGGCCTGTAGCGCCCTGGGACCGCAGCGACGCAGGCGGCGGGATCCGCTGCGCCCAAAGGGCCCGCCCGGTCCGACCCCCGGTCGTCCCCGCTCCGTTGGGGCTTCGACACACAACCGTCAAGAAGCACGGCTAGCATCCGCCCACCGAATGGGAGGCTGCATGAGCCAGACCACCGCCCAGGGGCCGCTGCTCGTCCGCTTGAGGGACAACTTCGTCGAGGCCATCGCCCGCGAGAAGGTGTTCCTCGGGGTGCTCGCGGTCAGCTTCTTCGTCGCGGGCGCCGTCTACGATCGCCCCCAGGTCGCCATGTGGGTGGGCTTCGCCTTCGCGGGCTACTCGGCGGTGGCCAACGACAGCATCCAGACCATCGGCACCTTCATCGCGTCGAACCGCGACCGGAAGTGGTGGCAGCTCTGGCTCTTCATCGGCGGCATCTTCCTGGTGACCGTCTGGTACTCGTGGTGGGCCTACGACGGCGACGTCAGCTACGGCCGCCTGATGAGCAAGGGCTTCGAGACGGCGCCCACGTCGTTCCACTTCCTGCACATCGCCGCGCCCCTGTTCCTGATGATCCTCACCCGCATGCGCATGCCGGTGAGCACCACCTTCCTGCTGCTCTCGTGCTTCGCCTCCACCGGCGGCTCGATCATGTCGGTGACCATGAAGAGCGTCTCGGGCTACGGGATCGCCATCGTGGTGGCCTTCGCCGTCTGGTTCGCCTTCGGGCAGGCCATGAAGCGCTGGTTCACGGGCGAGGCCCACCCCGCGTGGCGTTGGGCCCAGTGGATCAGCTCGGGCTTCTTGTGGTCGGTGTGGCTGCAGCAGGACGCCGCCAACGTGGCCGTCTACCTGCCGCGCTCGCTGAACCTGACGCAGTTCCTGGTGTTCGCCATCGCCATCTTCCTGGGCCTGGGCGTGCTGTTCTCGATGGGCGGCGAGAAGGTCCAGGAGGTGGTGGACGAGAAGTCCGACGTGGTGGACGTGCGCTCCGCCACCGTCATCAACGCCATCTATGCGGTGATCCTGTACGTCTTCAAGGTGGTGTCCCAGGTGCCCATGAGCACCACCTGGGTGTTCGTGGGCCTGCTGGCCGGCCGCGAGCTGGCCATGGCCATGCGCAAGGCCAACACCACCGGGCGCGGGGTCAAGGACGCCATCGCCCTGGCCCGCCGCGACCTGGTCTACGTGACCATCGGCTTCATCGTGGCCCTGGTGCTGGCCGCCGTCATCAACCCGGTGGTGGGCAAGGCCCTCATCGAGTGATGGCCCACCCTGCCCGGGTCGCCCGTGCCGCGCTGCCTGCCGACGCCGTGGCCGCCTGGGCCGCGCAGGCCGACGACGCGTACGCCGATCCAGCCGTCCGCCGCGCCCACCACTTCGTCCCCACCGCCAGCAGCATGGCGCTGGCCGCCATCGATCGGGCGGCGGTGATCGCCGCGGTCTGGGCGGCGCTGGGCCCGAGCATTCAGGCGGCCTTGGGCGGGCCCGTGGCCGTCAACCTGGCCAACGCCTGGCTGCGGCGGCAGTTCCCGCTGGGGCAGGGGCCCCGCTGGCACGCCCCTCATGGCTGGCACCAGGACGGGGCGCTGGGCCACGACTTCCTCGATCCGCCCGCCGATGATCCGGGCCTGGTGCCCATGATCACCACCTGGGCGCCCCTGGGCCCGTGCGGCGTGGACGCGCCCGGTCTGGAGCTGGTGCCCGCCGATGAGCCGGCGCTGCGGCCCGTGGCCGCGCTGACGGCGCCGGTGGTGGATCGGATCCACCCGCCCGGCGCCCGCTGGCGGCCCGCTCTGGCACCCGGCGACGTGCTCGTCTTCGGGGGCGGGGTGTTGCACCGCACCCACGCCACGGCGGCCATGACGCGGCCGCGTACCAGCGTGGAGTTGCGCTGGTTGCGGGCGGACGCGCTGCCCCACCGCCTGGCCGCTCAGCCCCATCTGCCCATGCCGGCGGGCGGCGCGGCGGGCCCGATCTGAAAGTCGCCCCCGCCGCGCGCATGGTCTAGAGTCGTCGCGGAGGGAGGTGGACAAGCGTGGCGACCGGGCCCATCGCGCGGGGCAAGCGGGACGTGTTCCTGGCCTACGCGCGCAACAACGCCACCCTGGCCAAGGCCGTCGATCGCTTCCTGCGATCGGCGGGCCTGTCGGTGTGGTTCGACCAGCGCGACGTGCCGGCCGGCACCCTGTGGCTCGCCGCGGCGGCCCGCGGCGTGGCCCAGGCGGGTCGGCTGGTGATCCTGCTCACCGAGACCACCCCCCGCGCCTGGCTGCGCGCCGAGTTCGACTTCGCCGCCCGCACCGTGGCCCGCCACCCCGAGGTCGAGGTGGTGCCGGTGATCCGCGAGGGCTTCGACGCCGGCGACTTCGCCGTCGATCTCGAGCGGCTGGATCCGGTGATGCTGCCCCGCGACAAGGCGCTGCTGGAGGACCACCTGAAGCTGCTGGTGGCCCGGCTCTCGGTGCCCCAGGGCATGCCCAGCATGCCGCCGCCGCCGCAGGGCAACCCGTACCCCGGCCTGCGCCCCTACGGGCTGGCGGACGGGCGGGGCTTCTTCGGGCGCGAGCGCGAGACCGTCGAGGCCACCGCGCGGCTGGGCACCCAGGCGGGCGGCGACTTCGTGCGCTGGCTGCGGGTCGAGGGGCCGGCCGGCGTGGGCAAGGCCTCCTTCGCCCGGGCGGGCCTGGCGCCGGCCATCGTGCGCGGCGCCATCGCGGGCGGGCGCGGCGACTGGCGGGTCATCGCCATGCGCCCCAGCGAGGATCCCTTCGAGGCCTTCGCCGGGGCTGCGGTCACCACCTTCAACGACCTGCGGCCCGAGGCGGTGCGCACCCTGCTGGCGCAGCCCGCGGGGCTGGCGGACCTGATCCGCGAGGGCCTGGCACCCGACGAAGGGGTGCTGGTGGTGCTGGACCACTTGGAGGACGTGCTCTCGGCGGCCGACACCGAGTCGCTGGACGCCTTTGACGGGCTGCTGGCCGACGCCCTGGACGACTTCGACCAGCGCCTGCTGCTGGTGACCACCAACCGCAGCGATCTGGTGGACGCCACCCTGGCGGCGCTGCCGCGTTGTGCCGACGTGGCCCGCCGCCACGCGGCGGTGCTGGCCCTGGGTGGCCTGAGCCGCAGCGGCCTGCGGGACGTCATCGAGGGGCCCACCCGCATGGTGGGCAAGCCGCTGCCGGCCGATCTGGCCCAGCGGATTCGGCGGGACGCCGAGCGCTTCGTGTCGGCGCCCGCGCGGCTGTCGTGGATGCTCCAGGCGCTGTGTCGCGGGCCGCGGCCCACGGTCGGGCGCTACGAGGCGCTGGGTGGCCTGGGCGGTGGGGTGGCCCGCGCCCTCGATCAGGGGTTCGCCCAGCTCGGCGACGATGATCGGCAGCGCACCCGCGATCTGCTGACGGCGCTGGTGGCCAGCGGCCGGGGGCGCTCGGACCTGCCGGTGGCCATCACGTGGGACGAGGCGCTGGTGGCCGCGGGCGAGGGCCCCCGGGCGCAGGCGCTCATCCAGCGTCTGGCCAGCCCCGAGGCCGCCGACGGCGAGCCCTTGCCGCCCGCGCTGGTGCAGCTCACCCGCGATGGGCAGGTGGATCACGTGCGCCTGGGCCACAGCGCGCTGCTGAGCCACTGGCCCACCCTCAGCGCCTGGATCACCGCCGATCGGGCCATCCTGGAGCGGCGGGCGGACGTGGAGCAGGCGGCCCGGGGCTGGCTGCGGGCGGGCGCGGATCCGGCGGCGCTGCCCCAAGGGCCGCTCTTGGCCCTGCAGGCCGGCGACGACCTGCCCGAGGATCAGCGGCGGCGCCTGCGGGCCTCGCTGCGCACCCGCACGCGTCACTACGTCGAGCAGGCCGAAGCGGCGCAGCGCCAGCGCGAGGCCGACGCCAAGGCAGCCGAGCGGGCGGCCCGCGATCGCGCCGAGAAGGCCCGGGACGCCGAGCAGCGCGCCAGCCGGGCTCACGTGCGACGCCTTCGGCTGTTCGTGGCCCTGGGCTTCATCGGCGCCGGGGCGGCCGCGTGGTATGGGCTGGACGCCACGCGGCGCGAGGCCGAGATGCGCGAGCGGGTGGAGTGGGCCAGCCAGCAGCGGGCCCAGGCCGTCGAGGCCCTGAGGGACGCCGAGGCGAAGCATCTGGCCGCCGAGCAGCAGCGCAAGGCGGCGGAGCGGGAGCGCCGGCTCACGGAGCACGAGCGCCGGGCGGCGGACCGCCAGGGCGCCAAGGCCGAGCAGAGCGCCGACGTGGTGCTGATGTTCGCCGTGGAGGCCGCCGTCGAGGCGGACGAGTACTTCAGCCGCATCCCGGGCAACGACGGGAGGTACGCGCGGCGGATGTACGCCGAGGCCGTGCGGGCCCGGCTGGAGTCCCGGCTCGCGGAGGATCCCGACAACCGGCGGCTGCGCTACCTGCTGGCGCGCCAGCACGGGCTCATCGGGGATCTGGCCGCCGACGAGGGCAAGCACCGCGCCTCGGCGCCCAGCTACGAGGCCGCCACCGAGGTCATCGACGCGCTGGTGGCCCTGGAGCCCGACGAGCGGTACGTGCGGGCCCAGGCCGAGGCCCACACCCGGCTGGGGCGCCTGCTCAGCAACACCCGCAAGGGGCCCGACGATCCGCAGGCGGCGGTGGATCACCACCGCAAGGCGGTGGAGATCTGGACCACGCTGGCCGAGGCCAGCCCCGACGATCGGGCCCTGCAGGCCCAGCTCGCCGACACCCGGGCCGATCTGGGGCTGGCGCTGATGCAGGTGGAGGGGCAGGGCGAGGCGGCGACCGCCGCGCTGGCCCAATCCGTCACCGAGACCCGCGCGCTGGTGCGGGCCAATCCCTCGGACATCGAACTGATCCACGCGCTGGCCCGGCGCATCGGGCGCCTGGGCGAGGCCGAGGCGGCCCAGGGCGACTTCGCCGGCGCGGTGGCCCGCTACGACGAGGCGCTGCGGCTGCTGGACCCCTTCACGAACATGGCCGAGCACCGCTCGCTCATCCGCACCCGCGCCTCGGTCAAGCGTCTGCGGCACTTCGCGAAGGCGCAGATCAAGTAGATCGAGCAGGGGCGGACCGCGCGTCGGGTCAGGTCGCGGCGTCCGGTGGACGGCCTGCGAGCGACGCCCGGGTGGGCGCTGGCTTGCGGCGGCGCCACAGCGCCCAGGTGGCCCCCGCGATGATCAGCGCCAGGAACCCCAGCACGCCCAGGGCCGCCAGCAGATCGGTGCGGGGCGTGGCGCCCAGCTCCACCAGCCGCACTGTGGGGGCCAGACGCACGCCCTTGGCCAGCAGCTCGGCGCGGCGCTTGCCCTCCAGCCCCTCCCACAGCAGGTCGCGCAGCATGCCCGCATGCCGGTCGGCAGCCAGCACGGCGTCCAGGCGCGCGGCGGTCAGGTACCTGGCCCGCAGCACCACGGTCACCGGGTCCCCCGGCTGCCAGCCGGGGCCCACCAGGGGCATCCACAGCCGGGTCTGGCCCGTGTCGGGGGCCTGGACCTGCACGGACGCCTCGGGCACGGGGCGGCCGATCACCGTGAGGTTGCGGGTGCCGGGGTGCGCGGCGGTGAGCTCGGCCACCGTCACCTGGGCGTGGCCGCCGTCCAGACCGTGCACCAGCATGGGGGCGAACAGCACCGCCAGCACCAGCCAGCCCACCGCCATCACCAGCGGCAGCACGACCCACTCCAGGGGCTTGGCGCCCACGCGCTCCCAGACCTCGGCCTGGGGCAGCCCGCGGATGTCGATGTCGGGCCGGCGGGCCAGCAGGGCCGCCACCAGGTGGTCGAAGCCGGGCTCACCCCGGTCGCTGAAGATGCGCGCCCGCTTCAGCTTGCCCTTGGGCGTCGCGTAGGTCAGCAGCAGCTCCTGTGCGTCCTCGCGGGCGCCGCTGAGCACGTGCAGGTGCTGCAGCCGGGCGATGGGCGCCACCACCGTCTTCATGCCCACCCGCACGATGAGGCGCTCGGCGTCCAGGACCGCGGCGACGTTGAAGACGGCGTGCTGGAACTCGAACTGCTGGGACGGCGGGGGGGCGTCGGGCACGGGTCCTCGCGGGCGGTGGACGGGGAGGATGCCCCGGTGGCGGCGCGCGTTGCCAGCCCCGCGAGCGGCCGCGTATCCTGCCGGCCATGGCCAACCCGCGCACCCCCGACGTCGCCCTCGAGGTCCCCACCGGCCTGGCTGATCGCCTGCGCCGCCTGGCCGTGAGCCGGGGCCAGAGCCCCGAGGCCCTGGGCCCGCTGGTGCTCGAGGCCCTGCAGGTGGGCCTGCACGCCCTGGCGGACGCCGAGCGGATCCGCGACGAGGCGCCCACCGAGCCGGCGCCCGGGTTGGCGCCCGCCGAGGCGCGCCGGCTGGTGCGCCGGGACGGCGCGCTCACCACGGGCAGCCGGATGGGGCAGGACCGGCGCGGGGGGCAGCGCGGCGGACGGCGCCGGGCGGATCAGCCCGCCGAGGCGCCCCGGCTGGTGGACCGGATCTTGAGCCAGATCGACGCGGGGGTGGCCCCCCGCGACATCGCCGCGCGGCTGCAGGGCGAGGGCGTGCTGACGGCGGGCGGCAAGCCGTGGACGGCGGCGGCCATCCAGCAGCTCGTGCGGCTCGAGACCGACCGGCGGGCCCACCGGGCCTGGACCCCGGCGGCGCTGGACTCGTGAGCGGGTCCATCGACCTGCGCGGCGACGCCCGCGCCAGCCACGCCGCGCACTTCGCGGGCTACCTGGATCCGCGGGCGGGCTTGACGGCGCCCGTCCGGGTGGGCCCGCTGTTGCGGGCGGCCAAGGCCAACGGGGTGGGGGTGTACGCCCTGTGCACGTGGGCGGCGGCCCACGCGGCGAATCAAGTGCCCGCCCTGCGGCGGCGGCTGCGCGGGCCCCAGGCGGCCCACGAGCACGTGGTGGTGCACCCGTCGGTCACCGTGCTGACCCCCGCCGACACCTTCATGCACTGCCACCTGCCGTACGATCCCGACTGGCGGGCCTTCTGCGCCGCCGCGGCGCCGGCCCTGGCCGCGGCCAAGGCCCTGCGAGACCTGCCGCCGCCGGTGCCCGACGACGCCCGCCTGTTCTGCACGGGGATCCCGTGGGTGGCTTTCACGCAGGTGAAGCACCCGGTGGCGGGGGACGCCAGCGACAGCGTGCCGCGCATCGCCTGGGGGCGGATCGGGGCCGACGGCTCGATGCCGTTGAACATCGAGGCCCACCACGCGCTGGTGGACGGCCTGCACCTGGGGCGGTTCTTCCAGGCCTGGCAGGCCGCCGTGGACGGCCTGCCCGGCTGAGCGCTGGGGCGGGCGCCCGGGGGGCAGTGATTACTGCCGGTACTCGTACAGCCAGTCGAAGTTGAAGCTGTCGAGCTGGGCGTTGCCGCCGAAGGCCGACACGGGGCCCACGTAGGTCACGCAGTCGCCCACCTCGAGGAACTCGCTGGCGCTGCGCAGGATCTCGGTGCGGCCGGGGGCCACCTCCAGATCCCAGCACAGGCTGCTGCCGCCGCAGCCGTTGCCGCCGCCGGTGATGGTGCCGGTCAGGCGCACGATGCGGGCCAGATCGGTCTCGGCGTTCAGGGGGCCGTTGGGCTCGTAGATGGCCACGTCGCCGGTCTCGGCCTCGAGCATCCAGCCGGTGGCCCGGCTGATCTGGGGCTTGCCGTCGAACTTGCTCACCTCGGTGGCGGTGAAGCTGATGCGCTGACCCGCCTGGATGGCGAACTCGGCGGCGGTGTCCTGGAAGTCCAGCGCGATGGCCAGCTCGCCGTTGGCGTTGCCGTCGGCCAGCCAGAAGCGGGTCTGGCTGCGGGGCGAGCCCTCGGGGCGGGCGGGCATGGTGGCGGTGACCACCACGCCGGTGACCTGCAGGTTTACCTCGGCGGGCTCCTCGGCCAGCCGCGCCTGGACCATGACGGCCGCCAGGCCGCTGTCGAAGGCCGCGGGGTAGGGCTCGAAGACGGGGTTGCCGCCGTTGGGCACGTCCTCGCCGAAGTTCTGGCCGGTGAAGAAGACGCGCTCACCGCAGACGAAGGGGCCACCGCCGCCCTCGCCGCCCATGCCGCCAGCGCCGCCCATGCCGC
Organism: Myxococcales bacterium; assembly: GCA_020633555.1. GTDB lineage: Bacteria > Myxococcota_A > Bradymonadia > UBA7976 > UBA1532 > JACKDL01. The sequence continues at coordinate 9,718 of JACKDL010000009.1, forward strand.
CAGCGCCGCCCTGGCCGCCCGCGCCACCGACGCCGCCGGCACCGCCCGCGCCGCCCATGCCGCCGGCACCACCGGCACCACCGGCGCCGCCGGCACCGCCCGCACCGCCCATGCCGCCGGCGCCGCCCTGGCCGCCCGCGCCACCGGCGCCGCCGCCCTGGCCGCCCGCGCCGCCCGCGCCGCCGCCCCGGCCACCGGCGCCGCCCGCGCCCATGTCAGCCTGGGAGCCGCCGGTGCAGACGCCCGCGGTGCACACCAGGTTGGTCTCGCAGTCCGCCGTGCGGGTGCAGTCCTCGCCCGGCCCCGACTTCGTGCTGCCCCCGCCCCCGCTGTTGCAAGCGACCCCAGCCAGGGCCACGGTCAGGAACCACGCCAACTGCTTCGCGATCTCCCCCAGTCTTCACTGCTCGCCGGGACGCCCCGGTCGGGCGCGCGTGCTGGTAGGCGACGGGGGCAGACGAGTCAACCGGCGCGATGGGGGGGCCACGCTGTCACGCACTCGTCACCCGGCGCGCCGCTCACCCGGGCAGGCCCGTCGGCGCGATCAGGCCGCGGCCCAGCCCGCCCCCGGCCCCTCGACGGCCACCGCGCTGACGCCCGCGCCCTGCGGCTGTACCCGCACCCGGGCGCCGATGCGCTCGGCCAGGCCTGGCACGTGGCTGATGAGGCCCACCTGCCGGCCGGTGGCCTGCAGGGCGTCCAGGGCGTCCAAGACCTTGTCCAGGTGTCCACGTCCAGCGTGCCCAGGCCCTCGTCGATGAACAGACTGTCGATGCGGGTGTCGCGGGCCGACAGGCTGGCCAGACCCAGGGCCAGCGCCAGGGACACCAGGAAGCCCTCGCCCCCCGACAGGCTCTCGATGGGGCGGATCTCGTCGCCCAGGTCGCGGTCCACCACCTGCAGGTCCAGGTCCTTGTTGGGCACCCGCATCAGCGCGTAGCGGGGGTTCAGCTCCAGCAGGTGGTGGTTGGCCTGCCCGATCACCGCCTCGAGCGTGAGGCTCTGCGCGAAGTCGCGGAACCGGCTGCCGTCGTGGCTGCCGATGAGCTCATCCAGCTCGGCCCAGACCCGGGCCTCGGCGGCGGCGCGGTCCAGGGACTCGCTGAGCTGCAGGTGGCGGGCGCGGGCCTCGGTGTCCTGCGCCAGCCGCACCACCACCGCCTCGACGGCCCGGCGGGCCGCGTCACGCAGGGCCCGCGCCTGGGCCAGGGCGGCCTCGACGGGGGGCACCCCGGCACCGCCAGGGCCTCCCCGGCCACCGCCTGCGCGTCGTTCGCCCGCTGCTGCGCCACGGCCTCGGCGCGGTGAACGGCGGCGTCCAGGGCGTCGAGGGCGGCCGCCTCGGCGGCGGGATCGGGGGGCAGCTCGCCGAGCCGGCGGCGGGCCTGCGCCTCGCCCAGTCCCAGATCGCGCAGCTCGGCGGCCAGCGCGTCGGCGGCCCGGCGGGCGGCGCGCTCGGCCCGTGCCAGGCGCCCTCGGCGCGATCCTGCGCGGCGGTGGCCTTCGCCAGCGCGGCCTGGGCGGCCTCGTGGGCGGTCCGGGCGTCGCTCACCCGCGCCTGGCGCGGCTTGGATCGCCCGGAGCAGCCCGTCGGCCACCGCCTGGGCGTCGCGCCCACCGAGCACTGCGGCGCGCTCGGCCTGCAACGCGGCGAGCTCGGCCTGGGCCGACTGGGCGGCAGCGCGGGCCTGGGCGTCCCCCTCGGTGCGGACCGCCAGGTGATCCTCCAGCGCGCCCCAGGGCGTGACGGGCGTCGGCGCCTGCGGCCGCCCACCGGCCCTGCTCGGCCGCCCGCGCCCGGGCAGCGTCGAGCGCGGCCAGGGTGGTGGCGGTGGCGCCGGCCAGGTCGTCGGCCACGGCGGCAGCCACCGCCGGGGCAGCCGCGGCGCGAGCCAGCCGGGCGCGGGTGGCCTGGGCGGTGCGCAGTCGTGGCGGGCGCGCTCGGCCTGAAGCACCGCCAGGGCCTGCGCGGCCGCCTGGGCCGCGCCGGTGGCGATGAGCGCCGCCTGCTGGGCGGCGCGGCCCGCGTCGCGGGCCTGATCCAGGGCCAGCCGGCGGGCCGCCCGCTCGGCCTCTGCGGCGTGCTGGGCCGTCTGCCGCGCCTGAGCCCGGGCCTGCCGCTCGCGGGCGGCCTCGCGCCCCGCGGCCAGCCGCCCTCCTCAGCGCCCTCGGCGGCCGGATCGTCGGGCAGGCGGGCGTCGCCCACGGCCATGCGGGCCCATGGCCCAGTCCGCCAGCACGCCCTGGCGCTGCGCGGCCAGCGCCGTCTGCTGCTCGGCCACGTCCGCCTGGCGCGCGGCGGCCGCCTGGGCCTGCGCCTCGGCCAGGGCCTGAGCGCTCTGGGCGTCGGCGCGCTCCTGGGCCAGCGCGTCCACGGCCTGGCGCTGCTCGCCCACCGCCTGCGCGGCCACGGCGGCCACGCCCGGGTGCTCGGGGCTGCCGCACAGGGGGCACGGCTCGCCCTCCACACCAGCGCGTCGCGGTGGGCGGCCAGGGCGTCCAGCGCTTCGAGCCGGCGCAGGGCGGCCCGGGCGGCTTGCCAGGCGGCCTCCAGTTTTTCCTGGGATCTTGAGGCCTTGCGGGCGTCGGCGCGGGCCTGCCGGCCGTCGGCCTTGGCCTGATCGTCGGCGGCCGCCAGGCGCTCGCCCTGGGCCGCCAGCCCCGCGGCGGCGCGGGCCAGATCCGCCAGGCGCTGCCAGCCGTCGGCCTCGGCGCGGGCCCGCTCGGCCTCGGCCTCGGCCTGCTGCCGGGCCGCCTCGTCGCCCCCACCGGCGGCGCGGCCAGGCGGCGTCCGCGGCCTCCACCGCGGCCTCGGCGTCGGCCCGGCCCGCTCGGCGCCCGTCGCCGCCGCCTGCGTGGCCAGGGCGTGCGCCTGGGCGTCCTGGTGGGCCGCATCGCTGGCGGCCAGGGCCGCCACGGCCTCGCCCAGGGCGCTCAGATCGGCCCGCACGGCGGCGGCGTGGGCCACGGCGTCGCCCCAGGCCTCGGCCGCGGCCTGGTCTTCGGTCAGCCGGGCCAGGTGGCCCTGGGCCTCGGCCAGCGCCGCCTGGGCGGCGTCCCGGCGGCTCTGCGCCTCGGCCAACCGGGCAGCGGCCTGGGCGGCGGCAGCCTGGGCCTGCTGGGCCTGTGGGCGCGCCGCGGCCAGCCGGTCGTCCAGCCGCCGGGCCTGATCCAGCGCGGGCTGGGCCTGCTCCCGGGCCTCCTGGGCGGCCGCCAACGCCTCGTCCACCTGGGCCAGCTCGTCGGCGGCGGCCTGGGCGGCGGCCTGCGCCTCGGGGGTGTGGGCCTGGGCCGCCTGCAGCGCCTGCTCGGCGCCCCGCAAGGCCCGCTGCGCGGCCTCGTGGGCGGCCAGCGGGGCCCGCAGCGGCAGCAGCGCCTCGGCCTCGGCCAGCGCCTCGCGGCGCGGCGCGGCGGCGGCTTGTGCGGTCAGGGCGGCAGCCAGGTCGGCCTGCGCGGCCTGCGCCGCGGCGTGGGCCCGGGCGTGCCGATCGGCCCACTGCTGCCAGCCTTGCACTGCCTGCAGGCGATCCTCGCCGGCCTGGTGCCAGGCGCGCAGATCCGCCAGCCGGGCCACCAGGGCCTCGCGGGCCTCGGGCGGGAGCAGGGGCTGGTCGCTCAGGCGGGCCTCGGCCTGCGCGAGGGCGGCCTTGGCCTCGCGGTGCTGCACGTGGGCGCCCTGCGACAGCGTGGTGTACAGGGCCGAGCCGGTCATGCGCTCCAGGAGCTGCCCGCGCCCCCGGCTGTCGGCCTTCAAGAAGGCGTCGAACTCGTTCTGGGCCAGCAGCACCGAGCGGCGGAACTGGTCGAAGTCCAGCCCCACCTTGCCCTCGATGGCCGCCAGGGTGCCGCCCTTGGTGCTGTCGGACAGCTCGGCGCTCACGGCGTCGGCGTCGTCCAGCGCCCAGAAGCTCAGCGTCTGTGCCTGCAGCTTGCCGGTGGCCTTCTTGTGGGCTCGGCGCACCGCCCAGCGGGCCCGGTAGGGCTGGCCGTCGACGCCCTCGAAGTCCACCTCGGCGTAGCCGGAGCCGGCGCCCCGGCGCAGGATGCCGCGCACGTCGTTGGCCCGCAGCCGCTCCTCGTCGCCGGCGCGGCCCACCTCGGGCACGTGCTGGGCGCGGGCGCCCAGGCGGGGCGTGCGGTCGTACAGGGCCAGGCACAGGGCGTCGAGCAGGGTGCTCTTGCCCGCGCCCGTGGGCCCCGTGATGGCGAACAGCCCGGTGGCCAGCGGGCCCTCGTCCAGGCGCACGTCGAACTGCCGCAGGCTGGCCAGGTTCTGGCCGCGGATCGCCAGGATCCTCAAGGATCCACCTCCTCGGCGGCGTGGGCCTGCTCGATCAGGCTGTGGAAGGCCTGGAGCAGGTGGGCGGGGGGATCCCCGTCGTGGTCGCGGGCCCAGCGGCGGCGGAACACCGCCTCGGGCTCGAGCTGGGTCAGGCGGGCGTCGGGATCGGGATCGGCCAGCGAGGTGCCGTCGCCCCCCCGGGTGGCCTCCAGGCGCACCAGGCGGGTGCCTTTGCCCACCAGCGCGGCCTCGACGCGGCGCCGCAGGTCGGGCGTGGGGCCCTCGAGCTGCACCCGCACCTCCAGGAAGGGCCGCTTCCAGCCGGGCTGGTGGGCGGGCGCGTCGGGCAGGGCCCGCAGGCGGGCCTCCACCCGGTCCAGGGGCAGGGGCCCTTCCTCGGGCAGGCGCAGGAAGGGCACGGGGCGGGGGGTGGGCAGCGCGTCCACCGCCACCAGCTCGGCGCCGCTCAGCGTCACCTGCAGCACCTGGTGGGGGTACTTCGCCTCGGCCATGGACAGGGGCAGGGGGCTGCCGCAGTAGCGCACGCGGTCCTGGCCGCCCACGGCCTGTGCCAGGTGCAGGTGCCCCAGGGCCACATAGGCCACGTCATCGGGGAACACGTCCACGGGCAGCGCGTGCTGGTTGCCGCCCAACACCTTGCGCTCGCTGCGGTCGCTGGTGCGCCCGCCGCCCATGAAGCAGTGCCCCAGCGCCACCAGGGCCTGCCCGGGCTTGCGGCGGGCCCGCGCCGCCTCCAGCGCCTGGGCGTAGCGGGCTGCCACCCCGGCGACGAGGGGATCCTCGGCGTCCGCCAGCCGGGGCAGATCGGCGGGGCGCAGGAAGGGCATGGCCACCGCCCAGCCCCGGACGGCGCCGCGGGCATCCGTGAGTGGGCAGAGCAGGCGCTCCACGTCCACGTCGGCGCCGCGGCGGGGCAGCCCGCCCACCAGGTGCACCCCGATGGCCTCCAGCAGGGGGTGGGGCGCGTCCAGCCGGGCCGCCGAGTCGTGGTTGCCGCCGATGACCACCAGATCCAGGTCGGGCCGCAGCCGCCGGGCTGCCGACAGGAAGCGGTAGAACATGGCCTGGGCCGAGGCGGGCGGGTTGGCGCTGTCGTAGATGTCGCCGGCCACCAGCAGGCTGTCGGGGCGCTCCACCAGCAGCCGCTCGAGCAGCCACCCCAGGAACAGGGCGTGCTCCATGGCCCGTGGCTGATCGCGCAGGGTGTGGCCCAGGTGCCAGTCGCTGGTGTGGAGGAGCCGCATCAGCGCGGAGTGAACAACTGTTCAGAGGTGTGGTCAAGGGGCAAGGCCGCCGGGCGCCCCCTCAGCAGCCCGGGCACGCCTTGGCGCCCAGGGCGTCCACCAGCGCGTCCGCGAGCGCCTCGACCGCGGCCAGGGCCTCGGGGCCCGCCAGGGCGTCCTCGGAGGCCAGGGGCAGCTCGCGCCAGGCCAGCTTGTCGTCGGCCCCGCAGCCCGCCCACAGGCTGAACCCCACCCGCGGCGGGTTGGCGCTGCGCCACAGATCCACGTAGCGGTGCGCCCCGGCGCACTGGGTGTGCCAGGCCGGATCGGCCACCGTGGGATCGTGCTGTGCGCGGGCGCCGTGGTGGGCCAGCCGGGCGGCCAGCGCCTCGGCCAGCGCCTCGTCCAGGTGGGCCGCGGCCGTCGGCGAGAGGCCCAGGCCCACGTCCTTCACCGTCAGGGCATGGAAGGGCGCGCCGTCGGCCAGCACCACCGCGAAGGGGCTGTAACGCTGGGTCTTCTGGGCCTTCTGGGCCCCCTGGGGGGGCTGGGCGGCCGGGGGCACGGCGGGCGGCTCGGGGCGGCTGCAGGCCGCCAGGGCGAGGCACAGGGCGAGCAGGGGGCGCATGGGGGCTCCGGCCGGAGAGGGGACCCTGCCATCTACGGACAGGGCGACGGTTGGTTTCAACCGCCATGCGGCCTGCGCGCTTCCCTGGCCTCGCGGACGCCTCAGCCGATGACCCCGTCCGCCGCCAGCCGATCCAGGGCCGCGTCGCCCAGGCCCAGGCGCTCGGCCAGCACGGCCCGGGTGTCGGCGCCCAGGGCGGGCCCCGCGTGGGTGGTGCGCCCGGGGGTCTCCGTGAGCCGCGGCGCCAGCGCGCCCAGGGGCAGCGGCGCGCCGTCCACCTCCACCGTCTCGAACACGCCGCGCGCCGTGAAGTGTGGATCTGCCAGCAGATCCGCCGCGTCGTTGATGGGCCCGAAGGGCACGCGGGCGGCCTCGAGCGCGGCGGCCACCTCGGCGTAGGGGCGGCCGCCGGCCCAGGCGGCGATCTCGGCGTCCAGCGCCGCGCGGTGGGCCACCCGCGCCGGGTTGTCCTCGAAGCGTGGATCCGCGCCCAGCTCGGGGCGCCCCATGGCGCTGCACAGCCGGCGGAACATGCGCTCGCCGTTGGCGCCGATGACCACCGCCCGGCCGTCGGCGGTGGCCCAGGTGCCCGTGGGGGCGACCCCGGTGATGGTGCTGCCCGAGGGCCGGCGCACCTCGCCGCGGGCGGCCTCGGGCACCATGCCCTCGAGCATGGCCAGCACGGCCTCGGTGATGGCCACGTCCACCACCTGGCCGGCGCCGCCGCCCGCGTCGCGGCGGTACAGGGCCGCGAGCACGCCGAGGGCCGCGTGCAGCCCCGCCAGCGAGTCGCCCAGCGACAGGTTGGGGCGCACGGGCTGGCCGTCCAGGGTGCCGATCACCGAGCGCATGCCCGCCACCGCCTCGCACACGCTGGCGAAGCCGGGGCGGTCGCTGTACGGGCCCGTCTGCCCGTAGCCACTCACCCGGCAGACGATGAGCCGGGGGTGCGCGGCCCGCAGCAGGTCGGGAGCCAGGCCCCAGCCCTCCAGGGTGCCGGGGCGGAAGTTCTCGATCAGTACGTCGACCTTGCCGGCCAGACGCCGCACCAGCGTCTGCCCGTCGGGGGTGCGCAGATCGATGACCACCGAGCGCTTGTTGCGGCCCACGCTGCGCCACCACAGGCTGGTGCCGTCGGCGCCCAGGGTGCGCCAGGTGCGCAGCACGTCGCCGCCGGGGGGCTCGACCTTGATGACCGTGGCCCCCAGCCAGCCCAGCAGGGCGCCCGCGAAGGGGCCCGCCACGAGCTGGCCCAGCTCGAGCACGGTGACGCCCGTCAGCGGTCCCGGGTGAGGATCCATACAACCTCCTGAAGCCGCGCAGCGTCCCTGCTACCCTGCCGCCCCCGCCGTCGTCGAGGCCTCCATGAACAAGACCCCGCTCATCGCCCTGGCCCTGACCGCGCTGGTGGGTGTCATCGCCCTGGTGCTGCCGTGGTTGGTGGCCGGCGATCGCTACACCACCCGCATGGGCGTGACCGCCACGGCGGCCAGCCACCAGGGGCTGACCCCCGCGGCGTGCGCCCACGGCATGGGCTACCCGCAGCCCTTCGCCGGCGTGTACTTCGTGCTGCCCGGCAACGCGCCGCGGCTCATCGTGGACACCGGCGAGGGCCACAAGCCCGTGCGGGTGCGGGTGGAGCAGGCGGGCCGCGAGGTGGCCGCCGTCATCGGCAGCCAGCACTGCGCGCGCATGACCGGGCACGTCACCCCCAACGGGATCACCGCCTACAAGGTCGAGGGCGTGGACGGCGAGCTGGACATCGAGTGCACCCTGCCCGACGGCCAGCCGCTGCGGATTCAGGGGACCTTCGCCAACTGCTTCCGCCCGTGAGCCGCACCTGGGTCATCGGCGACGTGCAGGGCTGCGCCGCCAGCCTGCAGGCGCTGGTGCAGGCCCTGGCCTTCGACCCCGCCCGCGACCGCCTGTGGTTCGTGGGCGATCTGGTCAACCGTGGCCCCGACAACCTGAGCGTGCTGCGCTTCGTGCGCGGCCTGGGCGACGCGGCGGTGTGCGTGCTGGGCAACCACGACCTGCACCTGCTGGCCCGCGCGGGCCAGGGCCGCAAGGCCGGCAAGTGGGACACCCTGCAGGACGTGCTGGGCGCCCCCGACCGCGACGCGCTGGTGGACTGGGTGCGCCACTGGCCCCTGCTGCACGTCGAGGGCGATCACGTGCTGGTCCATGGCGGCCTGAACCCCCGTTGGACCCTGGACGAGGCGCAGGCCCGCGCCCGGGTGGCCGAGGCGAAGCTCCGCGGGCCCGACTGGGGGGAGGCCGCCCGCCCCGGGGACGGTGATCCGGCCCAGCGCAAGACCCTGGCGGGCCTGTGCCTGCTGCGGGCGGTGGACGCCAAGGGCGCCTTGAACCTGGGCTACAAGGGGCCGCTCGCGGGGTTGCCGGCGGGCCACCGGCCCTGGTTCGAGGCCAGCCTGGTGGCGCGGCCGCCCCGGACGGTGTGGTTTGGCCACTGGGCGGCGCTGGGCTACCTGCGCGGGCCCGGCTGGTGCGCCGTGGACACCGGCTGCGTCTGGGGGCGCACGCTCACGGCGGTGTGCATCGAGGACGGCCAACGGGTGCAGGTGCCCCGTCACCCGGCGGACGCCGTCGCGTTCGCCTGATCGCCAGTCAAGAGCAGCCCCCGGGCCCGGGCCACGGCGGCGCGGGTGCCGGCCAGCGCCACGATGTCGCCCGCCCGCAGCACCTCGTGACCCGTGGGCAGCCGGTGGGCGCCGTCGGGGCCCCGCAGCGCCACCACCGTGGCGCCCGTGATCGCCCGTAGATCCAGCTCGGTCAGGCTACGGCCCACCGCGTAGGCCCCGGTGTCCAGCGGCAGGGCCTCGGCCAGATCCGCCCCCAGCACGGGGCGCTCGGTGGGCGGATCGTGGCCCTCGCCCGCCATCTCGCGGGCCAGGCGATCCACGAAGCGCCCGGCGCTGGAGCGCACCGGCTCCACCGCCTGCTCGGCGGTGCGCCACAGGCTGAAGGCGGTGGCGGCGATGGCCACCGCCAGGCCGGCCAGGGCCACGCCGCCGTCGAAGGGCAGGGCCACCACGGCGTAGGGCACGCCCACCCCCAGCAGCGTCACGAGCTGCACCGCCACCGACAGCACCTGCCGGCTGCGATCGCGATCCTCGGCGGGGCCGAACACGGCGTCCGCCACCGAGGCGGCCAGGCTGCGGCTGGCCCTGAGCAGGCTCACGGCGGGCCACGCGATGAGCGTCGCGGTGATCACCGCCAGGGTCACCAGCCCCCAGGGCACCTGGAGGCCGAGGGCCTGCCGCAGCCAGGCGCTCAGGGGCTCGTGGGCCCCCTCGGCAGCCACCAGCAGGCCCGTGATCACCAGCCCGTCCAGCACCAGCACCCGCAGCGCACGCCGCCAAGGGGGCAGCGGCCGTGGGGCGTCCCCGGGCGCGGCCTCGTCCAGGGTCTCGAACCAGCGCTCGTAAAGGCTGGCCAGCTCTTGCACCCGGGCCGGCAGGCGGCGGTCCAGGGCGCGGGCGATGCGCTCGGCGTGGCGCACCGCCAAGGGGGTGGTGAAGGTGGATCCCACGGCCACCGTGACCACCACGGGCGCGAGGGCCGGCGGGGCCAGGCCGGCCTCGATGCCGATGGCCGACAGGATGAACCCGAACTCGCCCACCTGCCCCAGGGCCAGACCCGCCATGGCGGAGCGGCGCAGCCCCTGGCCCGAGAGGAACCCCGCCACGGTCACGCTGCCGAACTGCAGCACCAGCACCACCGCCAGCACCGCCAGCGACAGGCCCAGGTGGGCCCACACCAGGGCGGGATCGATGGCCATGCCCACCGCCGCGAAGAACAAGGCCGCGAACAGATCCCGCAGGGGCGCCACCACCGCCTCGACGCCATGGCCCTCGCCCGACTCGGCCACCAGCATGCCGGCGAAGAACCCGCCGAGCGCCACGGAGTACCCCAGGTGGTCGGCCAGCAGCGCCAGGCCGAAGCACACGGCGCTGGCCACCACCACCATCAGCTCGGCGCTGCCCGTGCGGGCCACCGCGCGGATCAAGCGGGGCACCACCAGCAGGCCCCCGGCGATGACGGCGAAGGACACCCCGGCCAGCCGGCCGAGCACGCCGGCCAGCTCGGCCGCCGACAGCCCCTTGCCGGCGGCCACGGCCGTCAGCAGCGCCGCCAGCAAGATCGCCAGCACGTCCTGGATCACCAGCACGCCCATGACGTGGGTGCGCACGGCCTCGGGGGGCGGGTGCTCCTCGTAGACCTTGCTCACCACCATGGTGCTGGCGATGGCGATGGAGGCCCCCAGGAACAGGGCGCCCTCGGTGGTCCAGCCCAGCAGGCGCCCCACGGCGAACCCCGCGGCCACCAGGCAGGCCACCTCGAACAGCGCCGTGGCCCCCGCGGTGGGGAGCACGGCGGCCAGCCGCTTCAGCCGCAGCTCCAGGCCCACCACGAACATCACCAGCACCACGCCCAGCTCGGCCAGGGCGCGGGTGCGCTCGGGATCGGCGAACACGGGCACGGGCAGGTTGGGCCCCACGATCAGGCCCGCCAGCAGGTAGCCCAGCACGGGGGGCTGCCCCAGCCGCCGCCCCAGCAGGGCCAGGGCGGCCGCGGTGCCCAGGACGGCGGCCAGATCGAAGAGGATGGGGGGGGCGTGCACGGCAGCTCCGGCGGGCGACGGAAGTGAGGTGCCGCGCGGCCGGTCGAGGTTGCGCCCGAGGGCGTGAGCCGGACTCAGTCCTGGGGCGGCAGCAGCAGGTTGATGTAGTCCGCCACCACCTGCAACTCCGCGGCGGGCCAGCCCGCGCCGCCCAGCGGCATGCGGCTGCCGAAGCCGCCCAGGGCCACGTGGGTCCCGGCCAGCTTGGCGTACAGGTAGCTCGCCTCGGCGTCGCCCGCCACGATGGCCGGCAGCCCGCTGTTCCCTGCGGTCACGCCGGGCACCAGGTTGGCCACGTTCTCCAGGTTGATGCCCCCCGAGCCGCCGTGACAGCCGATGCAGTCGCGGTCCAGCAGCGCCTGCACGGCCGCCGGATCGGGGGGCGGGCAGGCGGTGTTGGGCGCGCCGGGCGTGCCGAAGTTCTCGGCGGTGTAGTTGGTGTCGGCCTCGCACCAGAAGCCGCCCACGGCGTTGTCCACCGCGCCCGGATCCCGGCGACCGTCGAGCTGCATGCTGGCGCCGTTGGGGTCGGGGAAGGTGACCCCGTTGTCCCAGATCACGCGGTCCAGCTCGTTGCCCTCGGCGTCCTCCAGGATCAGACCGTCCACGGCGTTGCCCAGCGACAGCGAGCCGTCCCACACCAGGGTCGCGGGCACGAAGCTCTGCACGTCGGGGGCGCGGGCGATGACCAGGTAGTCGCCCTGGGCCAGCACCAGGTCGGCGTCGATGATGAACCGCTCGGCGGCGGTGGCGTCGTCGGCCAGCACCACGCCCTGAAGCTGCAGGGGCGCGGGGCCCGCGTTGTACAGCTCCACCCACTCGCCCACCGCGTCGTCGATGGGGGCGATGGGGTTCTGCATGATCTCGGTGATCACCAGCTCGCCGGCCAGCGGGGTGCGGGGCGGGATCACCGCGGTCAGGGCGCCGGCGTCGGCGGGCTGGTAGCCGTTGGTGCTGCCGTCGCCGCCGTCGCACACCGTCCACGAGCGCCCGCCGTCGGCGCTGAAGCGCCACGCCAGGGCGTAGTCGCCCTCGGCGTCCAGGATGAGCGCCGCGCGGTACTCGTCGTTGTTGGGCTCGCCCCGGGCGCCGGCGTCCCAGCCGGGGTTCGGCTCGCCGTCCACCCAGGTCCAGGCGTCGTTGTCCACCGGATCGCTGCCCGGTGGGCCGTAGCCGGCCTGGCCGATGAGGGCGTCGTCGGCGTCCGCCGCGTCGCTGCGGTCGGTGATGCCCTCCTCGTACACGATGCCGAAGGCGTCGAAGGGCACGTCCACGGCCACCTCGGCGTCCAGGGGGAACTGCAGGCGGCAGTAGTCCACGGGGTTCAGGGGCAGCAGCACCTGCACCGACAGGGTGTACGCCGCGATGGCCCGCGCCGCGAAGCCGTCCACCTCGATCTCGTAGGCGCCCGCGGGCACATCACGGGTCAGCAGCGAGCAGTTGCCCACGCCGCCGTCGTCGTCGCTGGCCACCACGCCGCCGCGCGTGCCGTCGGGGTTGACGGCGTACAGGAAGATGCGGGTGTCGTCGGGGCAGCCGCCCTGGCCATCGCTCGTCTCGAGGATCAACGTGCGGGGGGCGTCGACGGCCAGCGCGTACAGGTCCTCGCCGCTGGCCGGGAAGCCGCCGGCGAAGTCCCCGCCACCGCCGATGTCGCGGCGCACGTGCAGCGTCAGGGCGTAGGGCTGGGGCTGGCCCGTCTGGTTGAAGGGGCCCACCACGTAGGCGCCCGGGTCATCCAGCACCACGTCCACGGTGGCGCAGCCGTTCGCGTCGGGGTTGGCCAGGACCAGCGGGGGGACCACCGGCGCGCCCTGCCCGTCCAGGGTGGTCAGCGCCAGGAACACGCCGGCCGCAGCGCAGCCGCCCTGGCCGTCGGTGAGCACCGCGGTGACGCGAGTGCCGGCGCCGTCCACGGTGAAGGCGTGCGCGTCCACCGTGCCCACCGCGTCGGTGGCGCTGTAGCGGCCGGCGAGCGCCTGGAAGGCCTCGGCGGTGCAGGCCGAGTCGCAGCCGTCACCGTCGGCCTGGTTGCCGTCGTCGCAGGTCTCGCCGGCCTCGACCACGCCGTTGCCGCAGCCCGGGATGAGCTGGCACTGGGCGTCGCAGAAGTCGCCCGGCACGTCGGGGCCGGGATCGCAGGCCTCGCCGGCGTTCAGCTCGCCGTCGCCGCAGCCGCCGGGCAGATCCACCGACAGCACGTAGGCCGGGGCCGCCCCCCCGCCGAAGCCGTCCACCTCGATCTCGTAGCGGCCCACCGCCAGCGCCTGGGCGATGCGCGAGCACAGGCCGGGGCCGCCGTCATCGTTGAACACCGGCTGGCCCCGTACGCCCTGGGCGTCCAGCGGGTACAGGTTCATCCGGGTGTCGGTGTTGCAGCCGCCCTGGCCGTTGCTGGTCTGGAGAACGAAGTCGCCGGCCTCGGCCACCTCGAGCACGTACAGGTCGTTGCCCTGGAGCGTGTAGGCCCCGGGGAAGTCGCCGCCCGCGCTCACGTCCACCGCCAGCCGGAAGCTGAACACGTAGGGCGGCAGCGGGGCGTTGTTGCCCAGATCCTCCAGGGTGAAGGCGTAGGCGCCGGGCTGCAGGATGCGCTCGATGCGCGAGCACAGGCCCGTGCCGCTGTCGTCGTCCGCCGCGATCGGGTTGCCCAGGGTGCCGTCGGGGTTCACCGCGTACAAGCGCATCAAGCTGTCGCCGATGCCGGCGCAGGCCAGCGCCTCGTCGCTGCCGTTCTGGCCGACTACGGTGGCCTCGGTGTCCACCACGAAGTCGAAGCGGTCGCGGGCGCCCAGCCCCACGCCGTCGGCCTGGATGAACAGCGCGCCGCGGTTGGCGGGGAAGTTCTCCATGGTGCAGCCGGCGTCGCAGCCGTCGCCGTTTGCCACGTTGCCGTCATCACAGGCCTCGGTGCCCTCGACGACGCCGTTGCCGCACTCCTGCTCGAAGGCGCACGCGGCGTCGCAGCCGTCGCCCACGTCCAGGTTGCCGTCATCGCACTGCTCGGGGGCGTCGACGAAGCCGTCGCCGCACTCGGGCTCGCGCTGGCAGGCGCCGTCGCAGCCGTCGCCCACGGCCACGTTGCCGTCGTCGCACTCCTCGCCGGCGTCCACGCGGCCGTTGCCGCAGCCCGCGATGAACTGGCAGGCGCCGTCGCAGAAGTCGTCGGGCACGTCGGCCCCGGGATCGCACTGCTCGCCGGTGTTCACCGTGCCGTCGCCGCAGACGCCCGCGGCCCGCACCGACAGCAGGTAGGGCGCCACGGCCAGGTTGTTGAACCCGGTGACCGCCAGCTCGTACTCGCCGGCCGGCAGGGTGATCTGCGAGCACAGGCCGCGGCCGCCGCCGTCATCGTTGCGGGCGACCTGGACGCCGCGGGTGCCGTCCGCGCCGGCGGCGTAGGCGGTGAGGATGGTGTCCGCGCCGGCCGGGCAGCCGCCGGCACCGTTGCTGGTGAACACCACGGTGTCGTCCACGGCCACGGTCAGCGTGAAGACGTCGGCGCCGTTCGCCTGCGGGATGGCCCCCCGGGTGTCCTGGCCCGGCGCCGCGGCCATGGCGGCCAGCAGCTCCAGGGTGTAGGCCGGAGCCGCGGTGCCGTTGAAGCCGTCGATCTCCAGCTCGTAGTCGCCCGCGGCCAGCCCGGGCACGCCCAGCAGCGAGCACAGATCGCCGGGGGCCCCGTCATCGTTGAAGCCCACCCGGGCGCCGCGGGCGCCGTCCACCAGGGGGTACAGGCTCAGCCGGGTGTCGGGGGCGCCGGCGCAGATCGCGCCGTTCAGGCTGGTGCGCCCGGCGAAGACGCCGGCGTCGTCCAGGGTGAAGCGCACCACGTCGCTCTGGCCGGCCACGAAGCCGGCCTGCAGCGTGCGCCGCCCGTTGATGAGGTCGTAGGCCGTCTGCGTGCACAGCGTGTCGCAGTCGTCATCGTCCGCCGCGTTGCCGTCGTCGCACTGCTCGGGGAACTCCACCACGCCGTTGCCGCAGTCGAACTCCTGTACGCACTGGGCGCTGCAGCCGTCGCCGTCCAGCAGGTTGCCGTCGTCGCACTCCTCGGCGTCGGTGATCACGCCGTTGCCGCAGCCGGTGGGGGTGCAGTTGCCGTCGCAGCCGTCGCCGTCGACCACGTTGCCGTCGTCGCAGATCTCGCCCTCGGTCACCTGGCCGTTGCCGCAGCCGGTGGGCACGCAGTTGCTGTCGCAGCCGTCGCCGTCCACCAGGTTGCCGTCGTCGCAGCCCTCGCCCTCGTCGAGCTGCCCGTTGCCGCAGCCCGGCTCCAGGCGGCACTCGCCGTCCAGGCACTGCTCGCCGGGGCCGCAGTCGGCGGCCTCGCGGCAGGCCGCGCAGGCGCCGCCCACGCAGAAGTTGCCCTCGGCGCAGTCGCCGTCCACCTCGCACTCGGGGGGCGGGGCGCAAGGCCCGGCGGTCACCGCCAGGCGATACTGGCCGGCGTTGGTGGTGTTGTTGAACGCCGAGGTGTAGCCGTCCACCACCACGTAGTAGGGGACGCCCGGCATGGGGTCGAAGGCCAGGGCCGACTGCACGCCGCCAGCGATGGCGAGGTTGTCGTCGTTGCAGGCCAGCGAGGCGCCCTCGCCGCAGGGCTCGGGCAGCACGTACAGCACGGTGTCGAAGGCCGACCCGCGGGTGTTGAAGCACACCGTGCCGGCGGCGGGGGCGGTGAACTCGAACACGTGCTCGGGGCTGTCAGCCGGGCCGCCGCAGCCGCCGTCCAGCGCGCCAGCGCCCTCGGTGGCGCCGTCGATCACGTCGCCCACGGCCAGCGGCGTCGGGGCCTCGCAGGTGCCCTGCTGGGCGCCCACGCAGACCGTCTCGAAGCAGCGCTCGCCGGGGGCGCAGTCGCCGTCCACCAGGCACTCGGTGGGGGTCACGCAGGCCTGATCCACGCAGGCCTCGCCCTCGGCGCAGTCGGCGTTCGCCAGGCAGGCCACGCACGCCCCGGCGTCCACGTCACAGCGGCCCTCGGCGCAGTCGGCGTCGTCCAGGCAGGCCACGCAGGCGCCGGCGTCGCTGCAGCGACCCCCGTCGCAGTCCGCGTCGTCGCGGCACTGCAGGCAGGCCTGCTCCACGCAGAACTGGCCGCCCTCGCCACAGTCCCCGTCCACCAGACACTGGGGCGGCGGGGCGCACGGCCCGGGGGTGATGTTGAGCTGGTAGGCGCCGGCGGCGCCGGGCGCGGCCCGACCGAAGCCGTCCACGATGATGAAGTACAGCAGGCCGGGCTGGGCCTCGAGCTCGATGGCCGAGCCGAAGTTGCGCGCGAAGGCCTGGTTGTCGTCGTTGCAGCCCTGGCCCTCGGCCTGCACCTCGCTCAGCGCGTCGCCGCAGTCGCCCACCCGCACGTGCAGCACGGTGTCGAAGTCGCTGCCGTTGGTGTTCAGGCACACGGTGCCGGCCTCGGCGAAGGCGGCCTGGTAGACCGCCTCGGGGCTGAAGCCGCCGCCGCAGGACCCTGCGAGCGCGCTGTCGCCCTCGGTGAAGCCCACGAAGCGGCCGAAGCCCGCCTGCTGAGGCGCATCACAGGCGCCCACGGCCGGGGGCACGCAGCGGCCGGCCCGGCACACCTCGCCCTCGGCGCAGGCGGCGTCGGCGTCGCAGCGCACGCGGCAGTCCTGGCTGCAGGCGTCGTCGTCCACCAGGTTGCCGTCGTCGCACTGCTCGTCGCCGGTCAGGATGCCGTTGCCGCAGCCGGTGGGGGTGCAGTTGCTGTCGCAGCCGTCGCCGTCGGCGGCGTTGCCGTCGTCGCATTGCTCGCCCGCGGTGAGGACGCCGTTGCCGCAGGCGGTGGGGGTGCAGTTGGCGTCGCAGCCGTCGCCGTCGATGGCGTTGCCGTCGTCGCAGGTCTCGCCCATGGACACCACGCCGTTGCCGCAGGCGGTGACGGTGCAGTTGCTGTCACAGCCGTCGCCGTCGATGGCGTTGCCGTCGTCGCACTGCTCGCCCTCGGTGAGGACGCCGTTGCCGCAGGCGGTGGGGGTGCAGTTGCTGTCGCAGCCGTCGCCGTCGACGGCGTTGCCGTCATCGCAGCCCTCGCCGGCCGCCTGCACGCCGTTGCCGCAGGCGCTCACGGTGCAGTTGCTGTCGCAGCCGTCGCCCTCGACCCGGTTGCCGTCGTCGCAGGCCTCGCCCACGGTCATGATCCCGTTGCCGCAGCCGGTGGGGGTGCAGTTGCTGTCGCAGCCGTCATCGTCGATCAGGTTGCCGTCGTCGCAGGCCTCGCCCGGGGTGAGGATGCTGTTGCCGCAGCCGGTGTCGGTGCAGTTGCTGTCGCAGCCGTCGCCGTCCACCAGGTTGCCGTCGTCGCAGGCCTCGCCGGCGGTGGTGATGTCGTTGCCGCAGCCGGTGGGCGTGCAGTTGGCGTCGCAGCCGTCGCCGTCCACCAGGTTGCCGTCGTCACAGATCTCGCCGGCGTTCACGACGCCGTTGCCGCAGCCCGGCACGGTGCAGTTGCTGTCGCAGCCGTCATCGTCGATGGCGTTGCCGTCGTCGCAGGCTTCGCCGGCGGTGGTGACGCCGTTGCCGCACGCGGTGGGGGTGCAGTTGGCGTCGCAGCCGTCGCCGTCCACCCGGTTGCCGTCGTCGCAGGTCTCGTCGCCGGCCACGATGCCGTTGCCGCAGGCGCTGACGGTGCAGTTGCTGTCGCAGCCGTCGCCGTCGACGGCGTTGCCGTCGTCGCAGGCTTCGCCGCCAGCCTGCACACCGTTGCCGCAGGCGCTGGCAGTGCAGTTGTCGTCGCAGCCGTCGCCGTTGACCGCGTTGCCGTCGTCGCAGGCCTCGCCCTCAGTGGCCAGGCCGTTGCCGCAGCCCGTCGGGGTGCAGTTGCTGTCGCAGCCGTCGCCATCGATGGCGTTGCCGTCGTCGCAGCTCTCGCCCTCGGTCACCACGCCGTTGCCGCAGCCGGTGGGGGTGCAGTTGCTGTCGCAGCCGTCGCCGTCATCGGCGTTGCCGTCGTCGCAGCCCTCGCCCTCGGTGGGCACGCCGTTGCCGCAGCCGGTGGGGGTGCAGTTGCTGTCGCAGCCGTCGGCGTCCAGCAGGTTGCCGTCGTCGCAGGCCTCGTCCCCCTCCTGGCGGGCGTTGCCGCAGATGGGCGCGCACACGCCGCCGCCGTCGGGGCCGGCGTGGGGGCAGTGGGTCACGGGATCCGCCGCCGCGGGCACCGTGGCGTGGTAGATGCGGCACTGCACGCTGTCGCCGTCCACGGCGCCCGGCTCACCGTCCTGCGGGAAGTCCGCGCAGGCGGCCAGACACTCGGCCTCGTCGCCGTAGGGGTTCAGCTCGTCGGCGCAGTGGGTCAGCACCCGGTTGCAGTACACCTGACACCAGGTGCCGCAGGTGTCGCCGCCGCTGGGGCCGGCGTGCACGCAGTGGGTCGCCGGCTCCATCCGCGAGGCCACGTCCACGTGGTACAGGCGGCACTGCACGGTGTCGCCCGACTGGGCGCCCGCGTCGCCGTCCGGGTACAGGGCGCAGGTGGCCAGGCACTCCGCCGCGTTGGTGAAGGTGCCGGGGCAGGTCTCGGCCATGCGGCCGCAGTAGTCCTCGCAGGCGCTCGGGGGCATCCCGCCTACGCCGCCTTCGCCGCCCATGCCGCCGGCGCCGCCCATGCCACCGGCGCCGCCCATGCCGCCTTCGCCGCCCATGCCGCCGACGCCGCCGCCCATGCCGCCTTCGCCGCCCATGCCGCCCTGGCCACCCTCGCCGCCCTCACCGCCGGCGCCGCCCATGGCCTGGGCGTCGCGGACCGTGGCGTCGATCATCTGCCCCTGGTCGGGATCGGAGCCACCGCCCCCGCCCTCGTCAGGACAGCCCGTCAGCAGCCCGGTCGCCAGGACCGGGGCGAACCACCACGTCAAACGCCGCATCATCGAGACCCCTTGTTGGCTGGGGCGGCCCCCCCGGCCGCTACCGGGGCTGTATACGTCGCGTCACGGGGTCGCCGCCACTCCGGTTCCCAGGGTGGCGTCCAGGGTGGTCAGGGCGCGGGGTTGAGCCGACTCGGCGAGCAGCTCCGCCAGCGGCACGATGATGGGCGTCGCGGCCCCCGGGGCCCAGCGGGTGCGGTGAATCCAGGTGAAGGTCGGGTAGTGGCGCTCCAGCTCGGCCACCACCGCCTGGGCCTGCGGCCGCAGGGCCTTCAGCTCAGCGTCCAGCGTGGCCCCGCGGGCGTGCCGCAGGTTCTCAGGCGACAAGCGCACGTGCGCCACCTCCACCACCACGTCGGCCGCAGGCCGCGCGGGCAGGTGGGCCACCAGGGTCCGGCGCTCACCGGGCCGCAGGCGGGTGTCCGTCAGACGCCGGGCGGGGCGCCCCGTGGCGTCGTCTCCCCAGTCCCACACCTGTCCCAGGTGCTGCTGCCAGCGGTGGGATCCCGTGCGGGCGATGATCCGCAGGTGCCGCTCGGGATCCCCCGTGGGCACCGCGTGCCCGCCGTGGGTGTTCTCGAGGGTGATGGCCACGCGCCAGCCTGCGCCCTCGGCCTCGGGGCGGTCCACCTGGACCGTGATCCCCGGCTTCCACCCGCGGGCCAGCAGGGTCGAGTAGTCCGCGAACCGCTTCGGCACCCCGCCGCCCGCCCAGGTGTGCCGGCGGGTGGTGCGCACGGGCCCGCCCGCCGCCAGCGGGCGGGTCGCCGTCGGCATGTGACAGTCCACGCAGTCGCGGTCGCGCTGGGGCCCGGCGGCCAGCTCGCCGTGGGTTTCGAACCAGCAGGCGAACGAGGGCGTCAGGTGCCCCGTCCCCGGCGTGTGGCAGCGCTCGCACACCCCATGCAGGCCCGGGCGGTCCACCGTCACCCGGTGCGGCGAGGTCGTGTCGCCGCGGGGCCCCAGGATGGTGCCGCGGCCGTCGGAGGCCACGCGCACGTGGCAGGTCGCGCAGGTGATGGCCTCGTGGATCAGCGCAGGCTGGTGCCCGGGGTTGGCCTTGGCCGCCAGCGCGCCCACCGACCGCTCGTGGGCGCCCAGCAGCAGCGAGCCGGGCTGCTGGCGGACGGCCGCCTGGGCTTGCAGGGGGCGGTGACAGCTCAGGCACAGCCACCGCGGGTTGTTGGGCTTGGCCAGCTCGGCCAGGTACTGCCCGTCGGCCATGGCCTGGGCGTGGGTGCTCGCCTGCCACTCGGCGGCGATGTCGGTGTGGCAGCCCCCGCAGACCGCCGCGCTCACGCCGATCTCGCCCCCGGCCAGCAGCGGCACGGGCGCGGTCTCGATCAAGGTGGCGAAGGGGAAGGGCACCCGCTCGCCCACGGTCACCGTGTCGGCGGGCGGCGCCTCGGGCGGCGGCGCGTCGGGCGCCGGCCCGCCGCAGGCGAGGGTCAACAGGGCGACGGCGGGGATCAGGCGGCGCATGGGCTCCCGTACGGTCAAGGGGCCTCGGATGCAACACGCGGGGGATCCGTCACGGGCAAGCTGCGAGCCCGCCGCCACCTCGGAGCGGAGCGCCAGCCGACCTGGCGCAGCCTCGGAGCGGAGCGCCAACCGGCCGCCGCGACCTCGGAACGAGCGCCATGCGATCCGCCTCCACCTCGGAGCGCAGCGCCAGTCGATCCGCCTCCACCCCGGAGCGCAGCGCCAGCCGATCCGCCTCCACCTCGGAGCGGAGCGCCAGTCGATCCGCCGCCACCTCGGAGCGGAGCCAGGCGACCCGCCGCCACCCCGGAGCGGAGCGCCAGCCGACCGGCCGCCACCTCGGAGCGGAGCGCCAGCCGACCGGCCGCCACCTCGGAGCGGAGCGCCAGTCGATCCGCCGCCACCTCGGAGCGGAGCGCCAGATCCGGGGGGAGCCGGCCGCCAGGCCGGCGGTGCGGGGGGCATTGGCCCCCCGCCATGCAGCACAGGGACCCCGTTGATTCGCAACAGCTTTTCGTCGAAGCGGGGGGAGCCCGAGGGGCCCTCCCCTCGGCAGGGTCCCAGGGACAGCGTCCCTGGCCTCGGAAACCACCCCGGCAGCGAAGCGACCGAGCGGGTGGAGACCGCAGCGTTGAGGGCCACCCCGGGCCCGTTCGCGACCAGTTCTCCGCCGCGTGGGCGGAAATCGCGACCACCGGTCGACGACGCAGGCGGACGCTCACCCGGTCAGGGAAGATCAACCCGCTGCACTTGAGCGCGACGTCGCGGGTGTCGCCCTGGTTCGCCTGGGCCCGCGATCGGTGACGCGCCGCGGCGGGTTGCGGGGCTCGACGCAGCCAAGGTTGCAGTGGGGCGGCGGGGTGTGCGGCATACTCGCCGCATGCACAGCGACTTGCGCGCGCACTGGGGGCTGGACCCCGCCGTCACGTTTCTGAACCACGGGAGCTTCGGGGCGTGCCCGACGGCGGTGCGGGCGGCGCAGCGGGCGCTGCAGGACCGGCTGGAGCGGCAGCCGGTGGACTTCTTCGCGCGGGACTGGTGGGGGCTGGTCGAGGGGGCGCGGCAGGCGGTGGCGGCGTTCGTGGGGGCGGATCCGGCGGGGTTCGTGTTTGTGCGCAACGCCACCGAGGGCGTGAACGCGGTGCTGCGGAGCTTCCCGCTGCAGGCGGGGGACGAGGTGCTGGTCACCGATCACGAGTACCAGGCGTGTCGGAACGCCTTGGACTTCGTGTGCGCCCGGGCGGGGGCGCGGGTGGTGGAGGTGGCGCTGCCCTTCGTGGGGTACACGGCGGCCGAGGCCGAGGCGCGGATTCTAGCGGCGGTGACGCCGCACACGCGGCTGGCGCTGGTGGATCACGTGACGAGCCAGACGGGGCTGGTGCTGCCGGTGGAGCGGCTGGTGCCGGCGCTGGCCGAGCGCGGGGTGCTGACGCTGGTGGACGGGGCGCACGCGCCGGGGATGGTGGCGCTGGATCTGGATGCCCTGGGGGCCGCGTTCTACACGGCGAACTGCCACAAGTGGCTGTGCGCGCCGAAGGGGGCGGGGTTCTTGTGGGTGGGGGCGGCGCACAGGGCGCAGGTGCGGCCGCTGAGCATCAGCCACGGGGCGGCGATGGCGCTGCCGGCGGGGGGATCGCGGCTGCACGCGGAGTTCGATTGGCCGGGGACGGCGGATTTCACGGCGTGGCTGTGTGTGCCCGAGGCCATTGAGTACGTGGGGGGGCTGCTGCCCGGGGGGTGGCCGGCCATCCGGGCGCGGAACCATGGGCTGGCGGTGCAGGGGCGGGCGCGGATCTGCGCGGCGCTGGGGGTGGCGCCGCCGTGCGATGCGGCGTTCATCGGTTGCACGGCGTCGGTGCCGCTGCCGGATGGGGGGCCGCCGGAAGAGGGGCGGCTGGCGACGGATCCCGATCCGCTGAACCAGGCGCTGCGGCGGCGCGGGGTGGAGGTGCCGGTGGTGGGCTGGCCCCGGGCGCCCCAGCGGGTGCTGCGCATCTCGGCGGCGCTGTACAACACGCCCGCCGACTACGATCGGCTGGCCGACGCGCTGGAGGCGGAGCTGTGCTGACGCTGCGGGGGATCACCAAGGCCTACGGGGGGTTCACCGCGGTGCACGGGCTGGATCTGCACATCCCGTCGGGCACGCTGTTCGGCTTCCTGGGGCCGAACGGGGCGGGCAAGACCACCACCATGAAGATGGTTGTGGGGCTGATCCGGCCCACCACGGGCACGGTGGAGGTGGACGGCATCGACGTGGTGGCCCGGCCGCTCGAGGCGCGGGCGCGGATTGGCTACATCCCCGACCGACCCAACCTGTACGAGCGGCTGTCGGCGCTGGAGTACATGTACTTCATCGCCAGCCTGTACCGGCTGGACCGGGCGAAGGCGGTGCCGCGCAGCCACGAGCTGCTGGCCCTGTTCGGGCTGGGGCACAAGCTGGATCACCTGGTGGAGAGCTTCAGCCACGGCATGAAGCAGCGGCTGGTGATGGCCTCGGTGCTGCTGCACGAGCCGAAGCTGCTGGTGGTGGACGAGCCCATGGTGGGGCTGGATCCGCAGGGGGCCCGGCTGCTGAAGGATGTGCTGCGCCAGGAGGTGGCGAAGGGGCTGACGGTGATGCTCAGCACCCACACCCTGGAGGTGGCCGACGAGGTCTGCGACGAGGTGGCGGTGATCAACCACGGGCGGCTGGTGGCTCGGGGCAGCCCGGCGGCGCTGCGGGCCCAGGTGGGGCAGGACGGGGGCAAGCTGGAGAGCGTGTTCCTGCAGCTCACCGAGGAGGCGGCGCAGGGGGCGGGCGAGATCGGTTGACGGCCCCGCGGGCGCTTGCGACCGTCCGGCCACCTTCAGCCTGGGAGCGACCCATGCGCAGCCTCCGTGCCCCCCTGTTCGTCGCCGCCGCCCTGGCGGCCTGCTCGCTGACCGCCTGCAAGGGCGGCGAGGCCGAGAAGCCGGCCGAGACCAAGCCGGCGGTGCAGTGGCCGGCGGCGCCCACCGACGGCTCCAACGTGGTGATCGTGTTCAAGAAGCTGGTGGGCGAGGGCAAGGACCGCGAGGGCCTGTTCGACGTCTTCAACTTCAGCGCGGACGAGAACATCAGCGAGCTGCGGATGACCCTGGAGTACCGCGACAAGGACGGGAAGGTGATCAAGACCTTCCCCTTCACGCAGATGAAGGCCTTCTACTCGAAGGAGGTGGGCGAGATGAAGGCCGGCTTCTTCCTGCCCGAGGAGACGGTCTCGGTCACCGCTCAGGTGCACTACGTGAAGTTCAACACCAAGGAGTGGGGCTCGAAGACGGGCACCCCGAAGGTGGAGCTCGCGCCGGCCACCGAGGCCGCCCCCGCCAGCGAGGCGGCCCCCGCCAGCGCCCCGTGACCGACTTTGGCGCGCTGGCGCTGCTGCCGCCGGTGCTCGCCATCGGCCTGGCCATCGCCACCCGCCAGGTCCACCTGAGCCTGCTGGCCGGCGTCTGGACCGGCGCCTGGGTGCTGGACGGCGGGCCGCTGGCCGGCCTGCGGGGCACCATCGACCGCACCATCGCCGTGTTCGAGGACGCCGGGAACACCCGGGTGGTGGCCTTCAGCGCCCTGGTGGGGGCGCTGATCGCGCTCACCCAGGCCAGCGGCGGGGTGGAGGGCTTCGTGGCCTGGCTCACCCGCCGCGGCGGCATCACCACGCCGCGCAAGGCGCGCATGCTGTCGTGGGTGATCGGGGTGGTGGTGTTCGTGGAGTCGTCCATGACCAGCCTGGTGAACGGGGCGGTGTGTCGGCCGCTGTTCGACCGGCTGCGCATCAGCCGCGAGAAGCTGGCGTACCTGGCCGATGCCACGGCGGCGCCGGTGTGCATCCTGATCCCGCTGAACGGCTGGGGGGCCTACCTGATCGGCGTGCTGCACAAGCAGGGCGAGGCCGAGCCGGTGCAGGCGCTGATCGCGAGCATGCCCTACAACCTGTACGCCTGGGTGGCGCTGGCGCTGAGCCTGTGGGTGGCCTGGAGCGGCTGGGCCATCGGGCCCATGAAGGCCGCCGAGGCTCGCGTGCGCGAGACGGGGGCGCTGCACCGCGAGGGCGCCGAGCCCATGGTGAGCGAGGAGATCACGGCCCTGTGCGCGCCCGCCGGGGCGCCGCGGCGGGCGGTGGACTTCGTGCTGCCGGTGGCGGTGATGGTGGCCATGATGCCCGTGGGGCTGTGGATCACCGGCGATGGCGATCTGATGAAGGGCTCGGGCAGCACCAGCGTGCTGTGGGCCGTGCTGGCGGGTAGCGCCCTGGCGGCCGTGCAGATGCGGCTGCGGGGGGCCGGCGACCTGAACCGGGTCACCGAGGTGTTCTTCAAAGGCGTGGGCGGGCTGATGCCCCTGGCGGTGCTGATGGTGCTGGCCTTCGCCATCGGCGGGGTGGCCAAGGAGCTGGGCACGGGGGCCTACGCGGCGCGGCTGGTGGAGGCCAGCCTGCCGGCCGGGCTGGTGCCGCTGCTGGTGTTCGCGCTGGCGTGCTTCATGGCCTTCGCCACGGGCACCTCGTGGGGCACCTTCGCCATCATGGTGCCGGTGGCGCTGGGGCTGGCGGGCGAGGATCCGCAGCGGGCGGCGCTGCTGACGGGCGCGGCGCTGTCGGGCGGGATCTTCGGGGATCACTGCTCGCCCATCAGCGACACGACCCTGATCGCCAGCATGGCGGCGGGGGCCGATCACATCGATCACGTGCGGACGCAGCTCCCGTATGCCTTGCTGGGCGGGGCGGTGGCCGGCGTGGGCTACCTGGCGCTGGGCTTCCTGGGCTGAGGGCCCGCCGGGGCAAAGCCCTGTGGGGCGGCCCGCGACTTGCTACACTGTTGCGCCGCGCGCGGCCGGGCTGCGCGGCGGAGGGAGGCTGGTCATGTCGCACCGCGGGCACCTGTCGCATCGCGTCGCTTCAACGTCGGGCGCCGTCTTGGCGCTGCTGCTCGCCGGCGGGGCCTGGGCCCAGCCCGAGTCCGAGGCGCCCCCGCCGAATCTGGACTTCGACAACCCGGCCACCTGTGCGCCCTGCCACGCGGCGGTGGTGGCCGAGTGGACGCGCTCGATGCACGCCCAGGCCCACCACTCGAAGGATCCCGTGTACGCCGGCCTGCGCGCCGTGCGCATGGCCAAGGAGGGGGCGGCGGTGGCGCAGGGCTGCGACACCTGCCACGCGCCGCGGGCCGCCGGGCCCGACGACCTGAGCCCCGCGGCCACCAACGGCGTGAGCTGCGCCACCTGCCACACCACCGCCCACGTGAAGGCGCAGGGGCAGGGGGCCGCGCGGCTCGTGCCCTTCGAGGATCCCAAGATGATCCAGGGGCCCAACAAGGCCCGGCCGGGCATGGTGGCGCCCCACGGGCTGGGGGGCGATCCCCCGCCCCACTTCGTGGACGGCATGAGCCTGTGCCTGGCGTGCCACGAGCAGCTCGTGAGCCCCAAGGGCGTGACCCTGTGCAACACGGGGCACGAGTTCGGCGGGCTGGGCGGCGCCTTCCCCGATCAGCGCTGCATCGACTGCCACATGCCCATCATCGAAGGGCCCAGCGGCACGGTGGACCGCGACCAGGCCCATGCCAGCCACAGCTTCGTGGGGCCGCACCACCGCTGGACGCCCGCCGAGCAGGGGGCCACGCCGCCCCAGCCGGTAGAGGTGGAGGCGGCCTTCGACGGCGGGCTGCTGCGGGTGGTGCTGAAGAACGGCGCCGGGCACGGCTGGCCCAGCGGCTTCCCGGCCCGGCTGGCGCTGGTGAAGCTGGTGGGGCTGGACGCCGGCGGGCAGCCGGTGTGGACGAACTTCAAGGACGACCCGCTGGCCGAGAGCCCGGAGTCGGTGCTGAACGCGGTGTTCGTGGACGCCGCCGGCAAGCCCACCCTGCCCCCCTTCAGCGTGGCGAAGCAGCGCGAGAACCGGCTGCGCCCGGGCGAGGCGCGCACGGTGACGTACGCCGTGCCCGCGGCGGTGAAGGCGGTGAAGGGCAAGGTGCTGTACCGGCTGGTGCCGCCGCCGGCGGTGAAGCTGTTCAAGCTGGAGGGGCTGCCCGAGGCCGAGCCCCGCCCGGTGATCGACTTCGAGGTGGCCCGCTGAGCCGCCGCGTGGCTCGCCAACCCATGCCCTGTGCGGCATAGTGCGGCGACCCGCGGGCTGAGCCGCGTATCCCTGGATGCCGACCCCGCGGGGTCGCGCGAAGAAGGAGGACGCAGATGACGCGTTGGATGACCGTTGCGCTGGCCGGGCTGATGGTCGCCGGCTGTCAGAAGGAGGGCGGCGAGGCCGCCCCGGCCAAGGGGCCCGCGAGCAAGGCGGCTGCCACTCAGGCCGCGCCCGAGAGCAAGGCGCCGGCCACCGAGGCCGCGCCCGAGAGCAAGGCGGCGGCGCCGGCGGTGGACTACCGCAAGATGTTCCAGGCGCTGCCCGACGACATGCCCTCGGGCACCAACCCCATCACCGAAGAGAAGGTGGCCCTGGGGCGCATGCTGTACTTCGAGAAGCGGATCTCGAAGAACCACGACATCTCGTGCAACTCGTGCCACGACCTGGCGAAGTACGGCGTGGACAACGAGGCCACCTCGCCCGGCCACAAGGGCCAGCGGGGCGATCGCAACTCGCCCACCGTGTACAACGCCGCCGGCCACCTGGCGCAGTTCTGGGACGGGCGCGCCGCCGACGTGGAGGCGCAGGCCAAGGGGCCCGTGCTGAACCCCGTCGAGATGGCCATGCCCGACGAGGCCAAGGTCCTCGAGGTGCTCAGCTCCATGCCCGAGTATGTGGAGGCCTTCAAGAAGGCGTTCCCCGACGAGGCGGAGCCGGTGACCTACGACAACTTTGCCCGGGCCGTGGGCGCCTTCGAGCGCAAGCTGGTGACCCCCTCGCGGTTCGACCAGTACCTGAAGGGCGACGACACGGTGCTGACGAACCTGGAGAAGCAGGGCCTGAAGCTCTACGTGGAGACGGGCTGCACCACCTGCCACAACGGCGCCTACCTGGGCGGGATGATGTACCAGAAGCTGGGCCTGGTGAAGGCGTGGCCCGAGCTGAAGGACGAGGGCCGCAGCAAGGTCACCGGCAACGAGGCCGAGAAGTACTTCTTCAAGGTGCCGAGCCTGCGCAACATCGCCAAGACGGGCCCCTACCTGCACGACGGGTCGGTGAAGGACCTGAAGACCATGGTCTCGATGATGGCCGAGTACCAGCTCGGCCGCACCCTGGAGGCCAGCGACGTGGAGGCGATTGTGGCGTTCCTGGAGAGCACCACCGGGCCGCTGCCGCTCGACTACATCAAGGCCCCCGAGCTGCCCAAGAGCACCGACAAGACCCCCAAGCCCGATCCGAGCTGATCGGCCCACGACGGATCGCCCGGCGGCTGCTATCCTGCGCGCCGGAGGTGATGCGTTGAAGACCCTGCTCCCCATCCTGCTCGCCGTTTTGGCCATCGGGGCCGTGGTCTGGGCCCTGATGCCCAGCGAGGCCCCCGCGCCGGCGACCGCCGGGGCGCGCGCGTCGGCTGAGCCGGCGGCCGCCCAGGATCCGGCCGCCAAGGATCCCGCCGCAAAGGCGCCCGCGCCCGCCCCGCGCCTGACCGCCGCCAGCGGCCGCGCCGCCACCGACCGCGCGGTGCAGGTGGCCCAGGGCAAGGTGGATCCCGACGCCCTGCGCACGGCGCTGACGGCCACGGCGCCGACCACGCTGCCCGGCATCAAGGACGACGGGCCCGCGCCCAACCTGGGCCTGCCCTCGGACCCGCACGCCCACGCGGCGCCC
The DNA here is from genome assembly GCA_020633555.1 of Myxococcales bacterium. Lineage (GTDB taxonomy): Bacteria > Myxococcota_A > Bradymonadia > UBA7976 > UBA1532 > JACKDL01. The sequence continues at coordinate 37,645 of JACKDL010000009.1, forward strand.
ACCACCAAGTGGGGCCGGGGCAACAAGCCGCCGCTGACCGTATCGCACGCCCAGGTGAAGGACTCGGTGCGGGCCTTCTACGGCAACGCGCCCAAGTCGGGGGCGCTGCCCACGGCGCGCCTGGACGAGGTGCTGAGCCCCGAGATCATCGCCGAGATGAACCTGCCGCCCAACGGCCGGCTGGTGGAGTTCGGGAGCTGGCCGGCCACGGACCGGCGGGGCTTCGAAGAGGTGCTGGCCATCCCCGACGGCGCGGCGGGCTCAGTGGGCATCACCGTCGAGACGCCCGAGGGCACCGTGCGCGACTACGTCTTCCTCGGCGATCCCAACAACACCCCGTGAGGGGGCGCGCCCTGGCGGCCTGCCTGGCCCTGCTGGGGCTCTGGGCGGGCCTGGCGCACGGCCGCGAGCCGCCCCCCGTCCGAGGTTGGCTGACCCAGGTGGATGGGGTGCGGGTGCTGTACGCCTGGGGCACCCCGCGGGACCGAGGCTTCGCCCACGGGGTCCTGCTGCGCGACGCCATCATCGAGGTGGTGGACCAGTACGCCGTGGCCCGGATCGGGGCCGGGCCGTACGGGGTGGCCCGCGCTCTGGTGGGCGGCACCGCCACCGTCTCGCCCGCCCTGCGGGCCGAGGCCGAGGGGCTGGTGGCGGGCCTGCGCGAGGCCGGTGGCGCCCAGATCCCCCGCCTGGGCCGGGCCCTGGACGCCACCGACGTGCTGGTGCTGCAGGCCTACACCGAGCTGGCGGCGGTGGGCTGCAGCAGCGTGTCGGTGTGGGGGGCCCACAGCGCCGACGGGCAGGCCCGGCTGGTGCGCAACCTGGACTGGAGCGACGCGCCGGCGCTGCTGCGCAACCAGGTGGTGTTCGTGTGGGCCGGCGAGGGCATGGCGCAGCCGCTGGTGTCGGTGGGCTTCGCGGGCTACCTGGGCTGCCTGTCGTGCGTGAGCGCGGCCGGCACGGGCGCCTTCTTCAACATGGGCTACGGGCAGGGGGCGGCGCGGCCGTGGGGGCTGTTGAAGGGCTTCACCCCGGCCAACCTGCTGCTGCGCGAGGCCCTGGCGCAGGGCGACGTGGACGGCGACGGCGACGTGGATCGCGAGGACGTGGCGGCGGCGCTGGCGGCCGCCCGGCACGCCGGCAGCTACATCGTGCACGCCGTGGATGCCCGCGGGGCGCTGGTGGTGGAGGTGGAGGCCGACGGCCACGCCGTGCGCACCGCCGCCGATGAGCCGGGCGGGCCGCCGCAGGCCCTGGTGGCCACCAACCACCTGCGCAAGAAGACGGCGCCCACCGCCTGCCGGCGCGACCGGCTGGCCCGGCAGACGCTGGCCCAGGGCGCGCTGGGCGCGGACGCCCAGTGGCGGCTGGGGGAGCGGCTGGCCCTGCACAGCGTGGTGCACTCGCTGCAGTACACGCCCGCCGCCCAGCGCCTGCAGGTGCGGCTGCGGCCGGCGGGCGGCGCCCCGGGGGACGGGCCGGTGGCCACCCTGCCGCTGGGGACGCTGTGGAACTGGGTGCGGGCCCAGGGCAAGGCCCCGTGAGGGGCTTGCTTGGACCGGGGCGGGCTGCCCACGATGCGCCCATGCGTGCCCACCGGCTGACCCCGATCCTGCTCCTGGGGGCCCTGGCGGCCCCCACCGCCTGCGACGAGGAGATCGTGCCCCGCCGCTGCGCCGAGAACGGCGACTGCGTGCGCCAGATCTGCCTGGATCAGGTGTGCACCAGCGTGGCCTGCGGCTCGGCCAGCGACTGCCCCACGGGCACCTGCGACCTGCAGCAGTGCGTGGCGAAGGGCTGCGATCGTGACGCCGACTGCGGGGGCGCCGGGCTGGTGTGCGTGGTGGGCGTGTGCCGGCCGCCCGACGGGGGCTACATCGCGCCGCCGCCCGAGGTGGAGATGGGCCCGCGGCCCGACCGCGGCCCGGGGGATCCCGAGCCGGGCCTGGAGGCCAGCGTGCGCGACATGGCGCCGCCGGTGGACATGGCGCCGGCGGTGGATCAGGGGCGGGTGGATCCCGTGCTGGGGCGCTATGCCCTGGAGCTGTCCTTCGCCGAGGGGGACTGCCCGGCGCAGCTCAGCGGCGAGGCCGATCAGCTCCTGGTGCTGGATCTGAGCGCGCGCAACCCGCTGCGGGGCACCTTGGAGGGGGTGACCCGGGATCCGGTGCGGGTGGTGGGCGATCTGAACGGGGCCAACCTGACGCTGAACACGCCCGCGCCGGCCCGGGTGGACGTGGTCTGCCAGATCGACATCCACCTGACCCTGACGGGCCAGACCACCCCCGGCGGGATGGTGGGGGACGTGCGCTGGACGTTGAGCGAGCGCGAGCCCTGCGACCTGGTGGATCTGTCGCAGGGCTGCACCCGGCGGGACACCTTCGTGGGGCGCCGCGCCGACCGGTAGGCGTGGCCTGCGCGGCCCGACCCGTCAGAGCATCAGGCGGTAGCCCAGGGCCAGGTTCACCGTGCTCAGGTGGGTGTCGCGCATGACGAAGCCGTCCATGGCCGCCCACGCCCCCTGCACCTCGAACAGCGCGGCGCCCGGGCCCACGAACCAGTCGATGCCCAGCGCGCCGTAGGCGCCCCACTGGGTGCCCGTCTCGACCTGGGTGCCGAAGGGCTGGCCGCCCGCCTCGCCGTCCACCGTGTTCTCCCAGAGGAAGGCCCGCGCCCCCAGCGCCACGTAGGGCCGCACCGCGTCGGTGGGCACGGGGATCCGGTAGAGCAGGCCGGGGGTGATGATGAACTGCCGCTGGGTGATCGCGTAGGTCATGGATCCGTCGCCGGGCAGGCGGGCGTCGGCGGCGTCGGCGGTGCCCTCGGTGGTGGGCTGGGCGTACTGCAGGCCCACGAAGAGCTGCAGGTCGCGGTTCAGCGGCGCCGGGAGCGGCAGGGTGTAGCCCAGCTCCAGCTCGCCCAGGCCGGTGATGCCCAGCGGGCCCAGGCCGATGCCGGCGCCGGTCTTGGCGCCCACCACCAGGCCCAGGGCGTCGTCGGCCGCGTACAGCGGGGCCGCCGCCGCCGGGGCGGCCAGCAGGCCCCCCACCAGGGTCAGCGCCAGGGTGGTCACCCGGGTCAGGTGCGTCGTGCTCATGCCTCGCCCCCTCACTGCACGGTCTGCTCGACGGAGGCCAGGGCGCCGCCCTGGCCGGCCCCGCCGGCGACGAAGAAGAAGGCGCTCTCCTGGGCGATGCCCATGAAGACGCGGTCCTCGGTCAGGCTGACGCCCAGGTTGTTCCAGTTGCGGATCCGTGGCGGGCCCTGGTTCTGGCAGCCGCCCAGGCCGGGCCGGCAGATCTCGCCCGAGATGCCGCTGCTGCTCGGCTGGCCGTTCTGGCCGCCCAGCATGAACAGGAAGCCGTTGGCCGAGCCGGCGCCGTAGCCCGCCGCCGCGCCGGTGGCGGACACCGGCTGCAGGGCGCCCAGATCGCCGTCGGCGCCCACCAGGCCGGCCTCGGCCACGTTCACCAGGCCGTTCGGGCCGCGGCCCGAGCCGAGCCAGATCCAGGTGGCGCCCTCGGCGATGACGGTGAGATCCGCGCGGGTGGCGGTCCAGGCGCTCAGATCGGCCCGGGGCTGGGCCAGGCGGCTGGCCGCCTGCTGCCACGGGGCCACCACGTCGGTGTCGCCCACCCGGGTGATGCGGGTCCACGCCCAGGTGTCGAGCGGGCCGCCGGCGCCCTCGCCGCCGAAGGCGTACAGGAAGGTGTCGCCCGAGCCGTCGGGCGCCGCGGCGGCCACCACGGCGGCGCCGGCGCGGGGGCCGTCCAGGGGTTCGACGGCGTGCCACAGGCCCAGGGCGCCCGGGGGCAGCGGCGTGGTCGCAGGGTCACTCTCGACGCCGGTGTCCAGCCAGGTCACACCGGCCACCTGGGCCACCAGACCCACGGTGTCGGGGCCGTCGCCGGCCGCCGCCGTGCGGTAGACGCGGTAGCCGCTGGCGCCGTCCACGGGGGCCCAGGTGAGCTGCAGGTGCAGGCCGTCGGCCGCCGGGAGCTGAAGCACCATGACCTCGCCGGGCAGGCTCTCACCCCCCGGGTTGTTGGGGTCGTCGCCGGGGAACACGGCGCTCACGCGGTAGTGCCAGATGCCCGCGCCCAGGCCGGTGGGGGCCTCCTCGTCGAGGAACAGCGCCAGATCCACCACCTCGGGGCCGGCCAGCGGGTCGAGCACCTGGGCCCGCCACACGGTGTCGACGGCGGCGGTGCCGTCGGAACCGCCCACCAGGTACAGGAAGTCGCCGATGCGCGCGCTGCCCGCCCGGGTGCGGGGCGCCGGCAGGGCCGCCCGCTCGTCGCGCCAGTCGCCGATGTTGCCGAACAGATCCACCTGCGCCGCCTCGACGCTGGCCAGGGCGTTGGCAGGGGCCCCGGCGTCGCCGCCGATGGCGTAGAGGAAGCGCGAGGCCTCGGTGGGCCGCGCGGCCTCCAGCGCGAGCGCCCGCCGGGCGGTGCCCATGGGGCTGGCCTCTTGCCAGGGGTTCAGGTTCTGGGCCGGGGTCTTGATGCTCAGCGCCGAGTAGTCGAAGTACGCGCCGTCGGCCCGGGTGAGGCGCACCACGCACACGCTGCCCGCAGGGAACTGGTCGCTGGGCAAGGTGACGTCCACCTCGGTGGGCGTGAGCGTGGCGGCGGCCACGACGCCGGCGGCCTGGCCCTCGCCGCCGTCGGGCGTGCGGCAGCGCAGGTCGACGGACACCGGCCCGTCGCCGAAGCCGGCGCCCGCCAGGGTGGCCGCCTGTGGGGCGTTGCCGTCGAGGCTGGCCGGCGTCACTTCGCGCACCACGGGCGGCTCGTCGGGCACCACGGTGACGGCTTCGCGGGTCACGCCCACGGTGGCGTCGGGGTTGACGATCACCAGGTCATAGGCGCCCGGGGCCAGGTCGGGGGGCACCACCGCGGTCAGGCGATCGGCGTCCACGAACACCACCGCGCGCAGCGGGCTGGCAGGGGCGCCCTCCACGGGCACGCTGGGGGTCAGGTAGGCCCGCGGGGTGGCCTGGAAGCCGGCGTCCGGGCCGTCCACGCGGTCGATGACCACCGCCGTCGGCGCGTCGGGCGCGGCGAAGGGCGGCTGCACGGTCACGGCGGCCACGCTCAGGTCGTCGGTGACGGTCAGGCCGTCCTCCAGGCGGCCCACGCAGCCCAGCTCGCTGGTGACCTGCACCGACCACAAGCCCGGGGTCAGGCCCTGCGGCAGGGTCACGCGGATCTGGTTGGGGCGGCCCGCCCGCGGGGTGCCCGCCAGGACCTCGGCCTCGCCCTGGGGGCCCTCGAAGCGCACCTCGGCGGGCGGCGCCTCGAGGCGGCTGGTGAAGACCGTGGCCTGCAGGGTGATGCCGTTGTAGTCCACCGGCGGATCCACGAAGAACACCACCGGGCGGGGAGCCACCTGCACGGCGGCGTCGACGCTGGCCTCGCAGCCGTCGGCGTTGGTCACGGTCACCGGGTAGGTGCCCGGATCCACCGCGTCCTCCACGGTCACGCGCAGGCGGGTGTCGTCGATGAACTCGACGGGCGCCGCCCGGTCGCCCAGGCGCACCGTGCTCACCGGCGTGAAGTCGCGGCCCACGATGTCGAAGGCGTCCTGGGCGCGCTCGCACACCACGTCGGGCTCGATGGCCTCGATGACCGGCACGGGCACCACGTAGAAGATCTCGGCGCTGGCCGCGGCGCACTGGCCCTGGCCCGGGTTGGCCACGGCCACCTCCACCGCGCCTTGGGGCACGCTGCCCTGGGGCAGGGTCACGGTGATGGCCGTGCAGGCCCGGGCGCCCGCCCGCTGGGGCAGGGCCTCGCAGCCGCCCAGGCTGGCGATGGCGAAGGGCTGGCCGGCCAGGGTCAGCGTGGGCCCGACGCCGTCGATCTCCAGGAAGCCGGTGCCCTGGATGGTGAGCTCGCGGTCGCCGGCCTCGATGCACACGCTGGCCGGGGCCACCTCCACCAGGCTCAGGGTGGGCGGCACCGCCAGCAGGTCGGGGGTCTCGCTGCTGCAGCCGGCGGGGGCCGGGTTGGTCACCCGCACGGGCGGCGCACCGGGGGCGAGCGCCCCCTGGGCCACGCTCACCCGCAGGGTCGAGCACATCTGCCAGGTCAGCGCGCCCACGGTGCGCTCGGCGCAGTCCTCCAGGGCGGTCACCTGGGCCACGGCGTCGCCGAAGGCCACGGTGGGCTGCAGGTCACCGATGGCCATGAAGTCGCTGCCGGTGATCATCACCGCCCGGGCGCCATCGTCGGTGCACAGGAAGTCGGGGGCCACCGCCGCCACCGTCGGGGGCGCCACCACGGCCACGGGCTGCTGGGCCAGATCGGCGCTGCAGCCAGCGGGATCGGGGTTGGTGACGGCCACCACGGCGTCGCCGCCGTCCAGGGTGGCGGGATCCACCGTCAGCACCAGGGCGTTGCAGCTCGTGACGGCGTGGCCCTCGACGGCCACGTCGCCGCAGTCGGCGGGCGCGATGGCCTCGGCGGCCAGGGGCACGCCGTCCAGGGTCACCGTGGGCGGGGCGCCGTCCACCGTGACGAAGTGATCGCCCCGCACGGTGAAGGCCACCGGCCCACCGGCGCAGATCAGCGGCGGCTCCAGGGCGTCGATGCGCGGCGCGGGCACCGCCACCAGGGCGCCGGCGTCGGTGGCCTCGCAGCCCACGGGATCGGGGTTCACCACCCGCACCGTGGCCACCAGGCTGTCGGCGTCGGCCTCGAAGGCGAAGGTGCCCTGGGCCAGGTTCACGGTGACGGCCGCGCAGGTCTGCAGGTTGCCCAGGGGCACCGGCACCGGCTGGCAGTCGTCCATCGAGGTGATGGTCACCGCCTCACCGGCGAAGGTGATGGCGGGCTGCTCATCGCCGTACTGCAGGAAGCCGGCGCCGCGCACGATGACCTGGCGGTCGCCCTGGGCGTCGCACACCAGCGGCGGCTCGGCGGCGTCGATGCGCGGCGCGGGCAGCACGGTGAGCAGATCGGGGCTCTCGGAGCCGCAGCCGGCGGGCTGGGGGTTGGTCACCGTCACCCCCGGCTGCAGGAAGCCGCCGTCGTCCACCATGGGCAGGCCCTGGGGCGCCCGCACGGTCATCCGGGCGCAGCGGCGCACGGTGCTGCGGGGCACGGGCAGGGCGTCGCACTCGGCGAAGCCCACCACCGCCAGATCCAGGTCGCCGAACTGCACGGTGGGCGGGGTGCCGTCCACCTCGATGAAGCCCGTGCCCACCAGCTCCACGTCGCGGTCGCCCTCGGCGGTGCAGATGGCGGGGGGCACGGCCTCGCTCAGCGTGGGCTCGGGCACCAGCACGAAGGCCTCGGGCAGCACGGCCTCGCAGCCAGCGGGCCCCGGGTTGGTGAGCGTGAAGGTGGGCAGGTAGGGCTCGGGCGCGTCAACCGCCACCGGCAGCACCACCCGGGCCTCGGTGCAGGTGCGCACGGTCAGGCCCTGGGTCTCCAGGTCCTGGCAGGTGCCCAGCAGCTCGCGCACCTCCAGGGTCACCGGCGCGCCGGCCGCGTCGGTCATCACCACGGTGGGCAGGGTGCCGTCCACGGCCAGCAGGTCCTGACCGCGCAGGATGATCTCGCGCTCGCCCTCGGCCACGCAGGCCATGGCGGGCTCGGCCTCGGTGAGCGTGGGCGGGGGCACCACCCGCAGCATCAGGTCTTCTTCGGTGCGGCAGGGCGCCGGATCCGGGTTGCCGACGCTGACGGCGTGGTAGCCCACCGGCAGGGCGTCCTGGGCCAGCGGCACGTCGGCGCCGGTGCACAGCTCGCCGGGGATCACGGCGTGGGGCACGGGAGCGCAGCCGTCGAAGGCCCCGACCCCGAAGGCCGGCGCCTCGCCGATGGCCACGGTGGCGGGCTGCCCGTCGATGACCGCGAAGCTGGCCCCATCGAAGCGCAGCGCGCGGTCGCCCTGGGCCAGGCAGGTCAGCCGCGGCTGGAAGTCGGCCACCGAGGGCCGGTCCAGCGCCGCCAGGTGGGCGGGCGCCTGGGCCACCTCGCCCGTGGGGTTGGTGAGGGTCACGTCGTAGACCGCCGCCGGCAGCAGGCCGGGCTCCCCCGTGGCGTCCACCACCAGCGCCTGATCAACCGTCAGCGTCATCTGCTGCTGGCCCTGCCAGGTGAGCTTGCTGGCGTTCGCCTGCTCGAGCTCGCCCCCGTAGGTGATGGGGACGGGCGCCTCGACGGATGCCCCGTCCAGCGCCAGCGCGCCCGTCAGCGTTACCGTCGGCAGCGCTGTGCGCGGCGCGTTCGGCACGTCGATGGGCGCCGGCGCGAAGGCCGCCCCGTGCAGCGCCACCTCGGTGGTGAGCTGCTCGCGGCAGACATACCCCGGCAGCACCGGGCTGGCCGCCTGCTCGGGGGCCGTGAAGGTGGGTGAGGGCCCCTCGATCTTGGCCTCACAGGCCAACATCGCGAGGGCTACGGGCCCAAGCAGGCCCATCCGTCGTGGCGACATGTCGCACTCCGCTGTCTGGTCTCCCGGTCCAGAAAACTAACAAGGCGCCCATGTGTCCGCGTGGTCCGCCGTGGAGAAACCGTATTCGTTTCGGCTACACCCGGCTCGCCACCGTTGATCCCCGGCGGGGACCGCCTACACTGGCCGCCCATGCCGCTGCCTCGCCTGATCGTTGCCATCGTCTGCCTGGGCCTGTGGGCCTGTGGGCCGGGCGGTGAGCCCGGCGGGAAGGGCGGCCCGAAGGGCAAGGGCGAGGGCGGCGCGGACGCCGGGGCCCCCGCGCCCGTCGAGGTGCGCCCGGCCGAGGTGGGGCCCGTGCGCGACGGACTCGAGGCCACCGGCACCGTCGAGGCCGAGCGCACCGCCATCCTGCGCGCCCGGGTGGGCGGCACCCTGCCCCACTTCACCCTGGACGAGGGCAGCCCCGTGCAGGCCGACAAGCCGCTGCTGCGCGTGCTGCGGCCGGAGTTCGGCACCGTCCTGAGCAAGGCCCGCGCCCAGCACGAGAAGGCCCGCCGGGACGCCCAGGCCCTGGCCACCCTGAGCAAGGACGGGCTGGTGCCCACCCAGGAGCTGGAGGAGGCCCGCTTCGCCGCCCGCCAGGCCAAGCTGGAGGTGGAGCGGCTGCAAGACGAGGCGGGTCTGGAGCGCGTGAGCTCGCCCATCGACGGGGTGATCACCGTGCGCCGGGTGCAGCCGGGCGAGGCGGTGAGCCCGGGCGCCGAGCTGTTCCAGGTGGCCGATCTGGGCGCGTTGTGGGTGCACCTGCGCCTGCCCGAGCGCCACCTGCCCAAGCTGAAGGTGGGCCTGCCGGTGCAGGTGGAGGCCGACGGCCTGGGCGAGGCGCTGACGGGGCGGGTGGCCCGCATCGCGCCGGTGGTGGATCCGGCCAGCGGCACCGCCAAGGTCACCGTGGATCTGAGCGACGGGCTGGCCCCGGGCGGCGGGCGGCTGCGGCCCGGCATGTACGTGCGCTGCCGCATCATCGTGGACACCCGGCCCCAGGCGGTGAAGGTGCCGCGGCGGGCGCTGGTGCAGGCCGACGACCGCACGGCGGTGTTCGTGGTGGTGGACGGCAAGGCCCGCAAGCGCGCGGTGGAGCTGGGCTACGCCGACGGCGACCGGGTGCAGGTGGTGACGGGCGTGCAGGCGGGCGAGCCGGTGATCGTGTTCGGCCAGCGCGGCCTGGATGACGGCGCCGCGGTGAAGCCCGTGGCGCCCCCCGGCGAGGCGAAGCAGGTGGGCGAGGCCGTGCGGGTGGCCCCCGCCGAGGGCGCGGGCGCGAAGGCCCGGGGCCCGGACGCCGGCAGCGACGGAGGCACCCCTTGAGCGCGACCCCTCTGCTCAACGTGCGCGGGCTGGTGAAGCACTTCCCGGTGAAGCGCGGGCTGATCCCCAAGGTGGTGGCCCAGGTCAAAGCGGTGGACGGGGTGGACTTCCAGGTGCTGCCCGGCCAGGCCGTGGGCCTGGTGGGCGAGAGCGGCTGCGGCAAGACCACCACCGGCCGCTGCGTGCTGCGGCTCATCGAGCCCACCGCGGGCGAGATCACCTTCGACGGGCAGGACGTGCGCGCCCTGGACGCCGCCGGCCTGCGGGCCCTGCGGCGCCGGGTGCAGATCATCTTCCAGGACCCCTACGGCAGCCTGAACCCGCGGCGCACCATCTACGAGACCCTGGCCGAGCCCATCGCCTTCCACGGGCTGGCCCAGGGCCGCGCCGAGCTCGAGGCCCGGGTGGCCGCCCTGCTGACGCGGGTGGGCCTGGACCCCGACTACATGGGCCGCTACCCCCACGAGTTCAGCGGCGGCCAGCGGCAGCGGGTGGGCATCGCCCGGGCCCTGGCGGTGGAGCCCGACTTCATCGTCTGCGACGAGCCGGTGTCGGCCCTGGACGTGAGCGTCCAGGCGCAGATCCTGAACCTGCTGGCGGATCTGCGCCGCGAGCTGAGCCTGAGCTACCTGTTCATCGCCCACGACCTGGCCGTGGTGCGGCACCTGTGCGACGTGGTGGCGGTGATGTACCTGGGGCGCATCGTCGAGGTGGGCCCGGTGGACGCCATCTTCCGGGCGCCCCAGCACCCCTACACCCGGGCGCTGCTGAGCGCGGTGCCCGTGCCCCGCCCGGGCGGGCGGCCCGACCGGGTGAAGCTGGAGGGCGACGTGCCCACGCCCCTGGATCCGCCGCCGGGGTGCGCCTTCCACCCGCGCTGCCCCATCGCGGGCCCGGAGTGCAGCCGCACGGCCCCCACGCTGAGCCCCGCCGCCCAGGCCGGGCACCAGGTGGCGTGCCTGAAGGCCTGAGCCGCGCGGCGCAGGGCGGGGCCGGTCGGGCCGGTCAGCCCAGCAGCATCTTCACGCCGGCGGCGCCCAGGGCCACCACCACGCCCCAGCGGATGTAGGCAGCCCCCTTCTCGACGGCGAAACGCACGCCCAGGCGGCTGCCCACCAGGCCCCCCGAGGCCAGCAGCACGCCGGCCACCCACTCCACCTGGCCTGCCTGGCTGAACACCAGCAGCACCACCGTGGTGTAGACGCCCACCAGCGCCACCTTCAGGGCGTTGCCGTGCACCAGATCAGTGCCCAGCAGGCGCACGCTCACCAAGAGCAGCGGCACCCCCACGCCCGCCTGGAACAGGCCGCCGTAGAGGCCCACGCCGAACAGGGCCAGCCACCCGCTGCGGCCGGGACGCTCCAGCGCGGGGCGGCCCGTGGGCACCAGCCAGTCGGGCCGGAAGGCCAGCGTGGCCGCCAGCAGCAGGAACACCACGCCGAAGCCCCAGCGGGTGCCCTCGGGCGAGATGCGCGTGGCCAGCAACGCCCCCAGCAGGGCGCCCGCCAGGGCCGGCGCGGCCGCGCGGGCCGTCAGGGGCCAGGGGCGCACCCCCTTCTGGTGGAAGGCGTGGGCCGAGATCCACGCCTGGGCCCACACGGCCAGGCGGTTGGTGCCGTTGGCCAGCCGGGCGTCCATGCCGGTGAGCATGAGCAGCGGGACGGTGAGCGCCGAGCCGCCGCCCGCGAAGGCGTTCACGAAGCCGGCGGCGGCGCCCCCGCCCACCAGGAGCAGGGCGTGCAGGGGATCGATCACGGGGTGGGGATCCTCACGGGGATCAGTGGGGGGCACATCGGCGGGGCGTCACTCGGGCGGGCCGGCGGTGAGGCTGGCCTCGGCGCCCGCCTCGATGGTGGCCCAGTCGGTGGTCAGGGGCACGGCCTCGTTCACCAGCCACTTCTGCAGCAGATCGTCGTAGTGGGGCGAGTCGCGGTAGTGCTGCTGGCCGCCCGGGACCTGGATCGTGCAGTCGGGGCCCGTGTCGGCCTTCACCTCGCAGGTGTAGCGCATGCTGGCGCCGCTGGGGTGGTCGAAGCGGCCGTTGGCCGCGTCGTAGCGGGGGTTGGCCACGTCCACCGTGTACAGGCCGCCGTCGTTCAGGAAGGGCCCGTGGTTGAACTCGGGGGTCAGCAGGCTGAACAGATCGGCCACCAGGGTGACCTGGTGCAGGCGGCCCCACAGCCACTGCGCGCTGTCGGCCCCCAGCCACTCGGTCATGCGGGCAGCGGTGGTGTCCAGCGCGCGGGCCACGATGTCGCCGTCGGTCTCCTGGACGTCGGCGGTGTCCACGTCGTCCCAGTAGCTGGCGCTGAGCACCTCGGGGCGCACGAGCTGGTGCACCATGGGAGGCGCGAAGCCCAGGTCGCCCCGGATGCCCTGGGCGGCCAGCTCATCGCCGAAGGTGTGCTCGCGCAGGGCGAACCAGAAGACGTGGAAGGCCGCGCAGCCGCGGGCGGCGGCCAGCACGGTGGCGTCGCCGCTGGGGGTGGCCGTGGCGGGATCCACGCCGTCGAAGCCGGTGGGGCACTGGAAATCCCAGCCCACCAGCAGGTCGCGCACGGTGGCCGCCCCCGCCTCCAGTTCGCGCTCGCCCAGGGCCGCCAGGGCGGCGGGCACCACCTCGGCGCCCAGGTTGCTGCGCACGTCGCCCACGATGCGCTCCATGGTGTCGCGGGTGTGCTGGCTGTCGATCTCGTCGAGCAGCTCGGCGATGCGCTCGTGGCGTTTGCCCACCGCCGTGTAGCCCTGAATGGCCATCTGGCCGTCGTTGGTGGGATCGCCGTCCCAGAGGGCGCCGGTCATGTCGTTGTTGGCCGTGGCCAGGTAACCCGCCGCGGGATCCACCGCCTGGGGCAGATCGGCGTAGTCCATGTAGCCGTCCCACTCGGCGCTGCCGTCGCCCGGCAGGGGCAGCCAGGGGGCCAGCTCCAGCGACATCCAGGGGCGGTTGGGCATGCGGCTGTAGGGGAACCAGCCGATGCCGCCGGTGCGGTCGGCCACCACGAAGTTCTGCCCGGTGGTGGTGAGCTGTTTCAGGGCCTCGCGGGCCTGCGCCACGCTGCCGGCCTTGGGCATCTGCACCAGGTAGTTCAGATCGGTGTCGGCGTCGTGGCCGGCCCACTTGCCGGTGATGGCCACGCCGGCCTCGCGGTCGATGGCCAGCACGGGGCCGTGGTGGGGCACGAACAGGGGCTGGATGGTGGCCGGCTCGCTGCCCGACACCGCGATCTCGATGTCGGCGGTGACGAAGGGCACCTCGGCGCCCTCGAACAGCACGCCGTCGCCGTCGGCGGTGAGCGTCTCGAGGTACACGTCGGCGGCGTCGAAGAAGGTGGTGGTCACCCCCCAGGCGATCTGCTCGTTCTGCCCGATGATGATGCCGGGCAGGCCCGCGAAGCTCACGCCGGCCACGTGCAGATCCCCCTGACCCGCCGTCTTGGCGTCCAGGTGCACCACGTACCAGATGGCGGGGTTGCTGATGCCCAGGTGGGGGTCGTTGCTGAGCAGCGCGTTGCCCGTGGCCGACTTGTTGCTGCCCACCACCCAGTTGTTGCTGCCCAGGCCCCACTCGTCGGGGCGGCGGGCGGGCCGCTGGGCCGCCGCCTGGGCCAGCGCGTGGCCGTACGGCTCGAGCCGGGCCTTGCGGCGCTGCAGGGCGTCCAGGTCGAGCGCCAGGGGACCGCGCTTCTGCTGCCCCTGGGCGTGGGGCAGGATGGCGCTGGGGCTGGCGGGGCGCTGGCCGTACAGGTCGCTGGCCAGCCCGGCGGGCAGATCGGCGTGCAGGGCGCCGATCTCGATCTCCAGATCCGTGCGGTTGGTGAGCTGGTCCAGCAGGGCCAGGATGGCCGCCGCGCTGTCCAGGGGCTCCCAGTCGCGGATGGCCGCCCGGTCGATGAGGGCGTAGCCGTACTCGTCGCTCAGCTCGGCGTCGCCGGCGCGGAACTCGGCCAGCCAGGCGTTGACGCCCTGGCCATAGGCCTCGACCGCTGCCTGGGTCTCGGGGGTGGCCGCTGCCCAGAGCTGCTCGGCCAGCTCGCGGCCCGTGGCGGGATCGGCGAACCAGCCGCGGTTCTGGGTATCGATGGGCAGGGCGATGTTGGTGACGATGGCCGAGAGCTGGCCGCGCACCACCCGCCGGCGCAGGTCCATCTGCGCGAAGCGGTGGGCCGCGTGGTAGTAGCCCTCGACCCGGAAGCAGTCGTTGTTGGTGGCGCACTTCACGTGCAGGAAGCCGTTGCCGTCGATGTGGATCGAGGCCGGGCCCTCCATGCCGGGCAGGGCCAGGTCGTACGCGACCCCACCACCCCCTGCGCCGCCCATGCCGCCCGCTGCGCCGGCGCCCCCGCCGCCGCCCGCGCCGCCCGCCGCCATCATGTCGGCGGCGGCGGTGGTCTCGTCGTCGTCGCAGGCCGCGGCCGCAAGGCCCAGGCCCAGCGCAAGGGCCCCGTGGCCCATCCAGCGCAGGTGTCGCTGCATGTGGAATCTCCCCCGTCGGTGTCCAGCGGCCGCCATCTTGGCGGTTGTGGGGGGTGGACACAACGCGGGGGCTCGGGTTGGGGGGACGGGCTCAGGCCGCGGCCAGCACCTCGTCGTCCAGCAGAGCGTCCAGGGTGCCCACCAGGTCGGTCAGCTCGGCCAGCGTGGCCTCGGCGCCGTCCCCGGCGCCCGTGAAGCGGGCCAGCTCCACCTGGGTGCGCAGGTGGGCCAGCAGCTCGTCCAGGGTGGCCCGGGCGGCCACGCTGCGGGCGCGGGTCTCGGCCAGGCGGTGCAGGGCGGTCACCCGGCGCTGCGCGGCCTGTGCCGCGGCGGCGTGGCCCTGCGCCAACAAGATCTCGACGCGGGCCGCGGCCGCCTGCGGATCGAAGTCGGACTGCGCCAGCAGGGCGTCCAGTCGGGCGATGCGCCCGTCCAGCACCTGGATGGTGCGCGCCAGCCGCGCCGCCGCCTCGCCCTCGGGCAGGGCCGCCTGCAGCACCGCCAGCAGCGGGCTGTCGGGGCGCCGGCCCGTCACCAGCGGGCCGTACAGGGGCCACACCACCACCAGCAGCGTGGCGTCCACGGCGCCCGCCCCGGTGGGGTGGCGGTGCAGGTGCAGCCCCGCCCACCCGACGCCCACCACCAGGTAGATCAGCGCCAGGTGGGTGACCGTCATCGGGGCGCCTCCTCGCTGGACCAGGTGGGCGACACCGCGGCCTCGTCGATCTCGACATCGGCCGGCGCGGTGCCCTGCGGTACCGCGGCTGGCACCTGCTGGCTGGGCGCAAAGGCCCGCGGATCCACGTCGGGCTGCAGGGCCTCGCTGACCTCGGGCTCGGCCACGGGCTTGAAGCGACCCGCCCCCGGCTCGCCCGGCAGCGGCGCCCGGCCGCGGCGGTACAGGCCCAGCGCCGACCGGCTGGAGTACAGCACCGCCTCGGCCAGGCTGCCCTCGACGGCCCGCACGAAGGGCACCTCGGGCGCGCGGGGCCGCACCAGGTAGGGGCGCAGCGTCCAGGCCACCTGGCTGCCCACGGCGGCGAAGGTGGCCAGCAGCACCAGCAGCACCGTCTTCGAGCCCGCCCCGGCCCGCCGCCGCTCGGCCTGCACGAACAGGCTCAGCCCGCCGGCGCCCGCCAGGAAGCAGGCGCCCGTGAACAGCAGCGCCAGCTTGTGGTAGCTGAGCTGCACGAACACCCCCAGCAGGATCACCGGCGCCAGGGCCGACAGCAGCAGGCCGCTGAGCGCCAGGCTGGCCAGCACCACCGCCACGTCCTTGCGCAGGTCGGTCCGCCCGCGGATGGCCGCCGTCAGGGCGCTGTAGGCGGGCGTGCACAGGGCCGCCGTCAGCCCCACCACCAGCGGCAACTTCACGGCGGCGAAGGCGATCTGTGCTCCGCCCCGGAAGGCGCCGATGGTGGCGCCCACCACCGCGGTGGTGGCGGCCAGGGTCAGGGCCAGGCTGCGCACCAGGCCCAGCAGATCCTCGCCGCGCTCGATGCGGGCCAGCAGGGCCGGCCGATCCCGCAGCAGGCCGTCGATGGCAGCCCAGCCGCCGCTAGGGGTGGGGGCCCGGGGGGCCTCGATGGGGGTCGTCGTCGCGGTGGTCGTCGCGTCCATGGAGTCCTCCCTCAGCCCAACAGGACGGCGCGCAGCATGAAGGCGCCGATGCCCAGCGAGACCAGCGCCCACGGCACGAACAGGGCCAGCCCCCGCCCGTCCTCGGGGTCGCCCGCGAACAGCCGCCCGAACAGCAGCCGCAGGCCCACCAGGGCCCCCAGCGCCACGGTGGCCATGCCCAGGAACACCGCCACGCCGTCGGTGCGGGTGGTGGCCGCCAGGAACAGCAGGCCCGGCGCCAGGCCCGCCATGATCAGGCCCCCGTCGCGCAGGGCCCGGTGCAGGTGTCCGAACAGCACCCGCGGCTCGGGGGCCACGCCGGCGAAGGCGGCGGTGATGTACAGGGCCGGGCTGGTGAGGGCGAGCACGCCCCCCACCACGGCGGGCAGCAGGGCGGCGGCCAGCAGGCCGGGCCCCTCGGCGCGGGTCAGGCCCAGGGCCAGCCCCACGGCGGCAGGGCCCACGGCGGCCCAGATGAGCCCCTTGCCGGGGGCGGCGACGGCGGTCGACATGGCGGCACCTCCTCGATGAGCAGCGTCGAGGGCCAGTCTGCCGCGCGCGGGTGCACCCCGAAGCGCAGGGCTGCGGCGAGGTGCGGGCGAGATTGTGACGAGGTGGTGCAAGGGGGTTTGACGGAACCCCGCGCCGATCGACACGGTCACAGCCTGGGCACGAACGATGAGGTGAAGGCATGCGGCGCTGGGCAGCGATTGGGGTTGGACTCTTGTGGGCGGGCATGGCGGCGGCACAGCCGGCGGATCTGACCCCCAACGACCCGCCACTCCGGCCCGCGATCACGGCGCTGCTGGGCCTGCACGATGGGGGCGCGCGGCTGGCGCAGATCCCCGTCGAGGCCGAGCCGCTGCCCGGCGGCCGGCTGGGCGCGCCCTTCGACTACCTGACCGCCGACGACGGCACGATCTACAAGCTGGCGCCCGACCGCGTGGCCTGCTGGCTGCCCGGCACGCAGGGCGACGGGGCCCGCTTCGACGCGCTGCGCGGCGCCCAGGCGGCGGCGATCATCGACGGGCGGCTGGTGGGCTGGACCGCCACCGGCACCGCCGATCGCCCCCAACTCGTGGAGAGCCGCTTCACCCCGTGCGGCCCCGACTTCAGCCTGGCGACCGAGGTGCGGCTGGAGGCCGAGGGCGGCCCGCCGCTCTACGCGCCGCTCAACCGCACCTCGGGGGAGCTGTTCGCCGCCCGGGGCGGCATCTGCGCCCTGGGCGCAGGCGGCGTGGGCTGCCGGGTGGGCCCCGACGACGCGCCGCGCTTCGAGTGGTGGCTCACGGCCGACCAGATTGCCGAGCGCCTGCCCGAGGGCGCGGCCTTCGCCCGGGCCCTGCTGGAGGCCTCGCCCGAGCTGCCGCAGGACCGACCCATCACCTACGCGCTGCGGGACGGGCAGGTGCTGCCCGACGGGCGGCTGGCTGCGATCCTCAGCGCCACGCTGCCTCGGCAGCCGAACCTGGCGGTGTGGGTGAACTGGGTGGTGCTGCTGGACCCCCAGGCCGACACCGCGACGGATCTGCTGGAGCCCGCCGTGCAGGTGCTGGGCGGCGGCTTCATCTACGACAACGCCCTGGGCGAGGCCGAGACGCTGCACTACGACGCCGCCTGGGACGCCCTGTGGGTGGGCCGGGTGTTCCGTTGGCAGCCCAGCTCGCTGGTGCTGAGCTTCGGCGGCGTGGGCACCGTCGATGACGTCATCACCCAGGGCCGCACGGGCATGGGCTACCGCATCATCCCCCTGAGCGGCCCGCACGCCGGCCCGCGGCGCAACGGCTACTTCGATCTGACCAACGCCTACTTCTGGCTGAACCCCTGCGAGGAGGAGCGCGCCGACACCTGCGTGCCCTTCGCCCAGCTCGGCTTCGGCGCCGTGGGCGATCGCCACGGCCAGGTGTTCTTCAAGCCCACGCTCAACCGGGTGGAGCGGCGGCTGGTGTTCGACCGCGAGGCGGTGGATCTGGACGGCGACGGCCTGAGCCAGACCGAGGAGGTGGCCCTGGGCACGTCGGACGTGGACGTGGACAGCGACGACGACGGCGCCTTCGACCACGTGGAGCGGTGGGCGGGCCGGGATCCGACGGCGGCCGATCCGCCCAGCCTGACGGTGCCGGTGCTGCAGGTACCCAGCGACCTGCTGATCCAGGCGCCCGAGCCCGAGCGCGCGCGCAGCCGGACCGGCCGCAGCTACGCGCCGGACTCGCCATACTGCGAGTACGAGGGCGAGCGCGGGCGCTGCCACGACCCGGCGGGGCGGATCCTCGTCGAGTGGGTGAGCGACACCGTCGCCGACACCCCCATCGTGGCCGCCGACGGCAGCTACGTGCTCTTCACCACCTTCGATGGGGTCTACCAGCTCCCCTTCGCCACCGGGACGCCCGAGCTGTGGATCTCGGCGGCCGACCTGCACGCTCGCATCGGTGAGGACATCACCGGCGGGCCCGAGAGCGGCTTCGCGGCGTACCAGACCTGGGTGCCGGTGGATCGCCAGACCCTGTTCGTGGGCACGGCCTTCGACCGGTTCTCCAGGGAGCGCAAGGGCCGCTTCCCCCGCTACGAGCGGCTCGACGGCGCCCCGGGCGGGCCGGTGACCTTCACCACCCTCTTCGACACCGAGGTCGACTTCTGCGACGCCGGGCTCACCCGGTGCACGCCCGAGACCTACGACCCGCTCTTCGACGGGCTGCAGTGGGGCCCCGGCACCGCCGACCCCTACGAGCGCTCGCCCTTCTGGACCGTGGCCATGGGCTACCACCACGAGCTGCAGCGCTTCCTGGTGGGCGTGGGCGGCCACCAGCAGAGCCTGCTGCTGGGCTTCCACCGCGATCCCGACGAGCCCCCCGCGCGCCTCAGCCGGGCGCGGGGCCTGTACCCGCTGGACCGCCAGCGCTACCTGGGCGACGCCGAGTTCGACTGGTGCGTGCCCTTCCCGGGCACCGTGCAGGCGGTCAAGCCGGGGCTCTACCAGGTGGGCGAGTGGCGCTGGCGGGGCCCGGCCCTGGAGCCCGTGCCGGTGGCGTCACGGTCCGGGCCGTCCAAGGCCCTGGCCTGTGATCGCGGCGAGACGCTGCCCTACATCGCGCCGTGGGGCAGCCCCAGCGCCTTCGGGCACCTGATGACGGGCCGCGGGCTCACCGTGCTGACACCCCAGCGGCTGAACCGCGGCGACACCCTGCTGCTGGGCGCCCTGAGCAGCCTGGCCACGGGCCTGGAGGCCGAGGCCATGCCCGACGCCCGCATGCTCTACGCCCTGGGCCCGTGGGTGGGCCAGCGCCCGCTGTGGGACGCCCCCGATCCCGACCTGGTGCGGGGCACCGGCCTGGCGGTGGCCGACGATCTGCGGGTGTGTGTGGCCGACCGCGCCGGCCAGCAGGTGCTGGAGTTCCTGCCCGAGCCCGGCACGGACCGCCCCACGGTGAAGGGCCGCCGGGTGACCGGCGTGGACGCCATCGCCTGCCTGTGGCTCGGCGACGAGCTGCTGGTGCTCACCGGCGACGCGGTGCTGGCGGTGGACGAGGGCGGCGGCCTGCGCGAGGTGCAAGCCCACGGCGCCGCCCAGCCGGTGGCCTTCGCCCTGGACGCCGAGGGCGCGCTGCAGGTGCTGGACCGCGGGCAGGCGGGGGCGCCGGCCGGCTGGATCCGCCGCCAGGACGGCGCGCTGGAGCCCATCGCCGCCGATGCGCTGGCCGAGGGCCCCTTCAACGCCGAGATCCGCATCGACGTGGACGCCAGCCAGCCGAGCACCGTGCTCATGGGGGTGGAGCGCCCGGACGGCACGGTGCTCATCAGCCACAGCAGCACCCTGGCCGAGGTGGATCCCTACGGCGTCGAGACCTTCGCCATCCACCAGGGGGTGATGATGCTGGACGGCCGCGGCGGCCTGCGCACCGTGGCCGATCCGCTGCGCACGACCCCGGGGCAACCCCCCTTCGGCCAGTTCGCCTTCCAGCCCATCGCCCAGGTGCCCGGGGAGGGCCCTGACATCTGGCGCGGGGCCAAGGGCCCGGTGTGCTGGTTCGACCCCGCGCTGCCGGAGTGTGCCGTGGACCGCGGCCCGCCGGGCGACGGGCGGCTCGACGGCGGCGTCGGCATCCCCGGCGACGCCGGGCCCACCGCCCAACCCGAGGACGACGGCGGCTGCAGCTGCGACGCGGCCCACGGCGCGCCGGCGCCGTTCGGGCCGCTGGTGCTGGCGTTGCTGGCGCTTCGGGTTGGCGGGCGTCGCCGTAGTCGGCGAGCCCCGGCGGTGGCTCAGCCCGGCGCGCCGGGGGAGCCGCCGCCTTCGCCCAGGATGTCCCAGGGCGGCAGGTCGATCTCGGGGAAGTTGTAGTCGGGGATGGGCGGCACCGCGGGGATGCTGTAGGGCTCGCGGCCCTCGCTGGGCAGCGGCGCGCGGGGGGCCGACGGGCTCGCCGCGGCGGGCGGCGCGTCCATGTCCACGTCCACCGCGGGGGTGGCGATCCGCGGCGGCGCCAGCGGCGCCAGCCGAGCGCGGAAGTCGAAGGCCATGCCCACCAGCCCCACGCCCTGGTCCCGCACGGTGGTCTTGATGGTCTTGCCCAGCTCGCTGGGGTTGCCCGACGGGTCGGTGACCGTCGACACGTCGAAGCTGACCTCCAGCTTGGACAGCAGCGTCCGGGCTGAGGCCTGGAGGTCATCGCCGGCGGCCTCGCCCCCCTCGGCCACGGCGTCGCCCGCCGCCGCCGCCGCCTCGCTGGCGGCGTCCACCGCGGCGTCGCCCGCGGCGAGCAGGGCGTCGGCCTCGTCGCCGGCGTCTTCGGACGGCCCATCCGGCGCGGCCGGCATCGGCGCCAGCCGGCGCAGGTAGTCGGTGGCGTCGTAGGTGGCCCGGAGCACGCCCTCGGTCTGGTCCAGCAGGGTCAGGTGCATGCGGGTCATGACCTCGCTGGCCTTGCCCTCACCGTCCCGCAGCCAGTCCGGCGGGCGGATGTCGCGGATGGCCTTCTTCGTCAGCTCGCCCGCGGCCAGCGCGGTGGCCGCCGCCAGCCCGCCCTGCGCGGCGTCGCCCGCGGCGTCCAGCCCAGCCTGTGCGGCCGCCTCGGCGTCGCCGAGCGCCCCGGCCACCGCGTCGCCGGCCGCCTGCGCCGCCCCGGCGGCGTCCACCACCGGCTTGGGCAGCGCCCCCAGCGGCGCCAGCACGTCCACCGCGTGGCCGACCGACGAGATGATGCCCTGCGAGGTGTCGCCGATGGTGGCGGTCATGGCCTCCAGCAGCAGGCTGCCGTCCAGGCTGGGGAGGGACTCCTTCTGGTCCATGCCCTTGCTGAGCTTCTGCTTCACCAGCTCGGCGGCCCGGCCGGCGGCCGCCGCCACCCCCTTGCCCTGCTCCACCGCGAAGCCCTGCAGCAGCTCGGCCATCTGGCTGGGATCCGCCGGCTCGAACTCGCCCTCGGCCAGCTTGCTCAGGCCCTCGGTGGCCACCTTGGTGATCTTCGTCACCTGCTCGGACTGGTTCTCCACCACCTTCATGAAGGCCGGGATCACCCGGCTGGGAGCCGGCGCCTCGGCGTCGTTCTGCAGGAGCTTCAGCAGCCCCTCCGAGGTCCGGCCCGCCAGGGTCTCCAGGTCCTCGCCCGTCTTCACGGCCGTCTTGACCAGCTTCTCGCCGAGCTGGGTGGCCTTGTTCAGCAGGTTCGCGGGATCGGCCAGCCCCAGGAGCTGGTTGGCGAAGCCCTGGCTGCCCTCTTCCAGGGCCACCTGGGTGCTGTTGGCCACGCTCTGCAGCTTGTCGGCCACCTCGGACAGGTCGGGCCACGGCCAGCCGGCGTAGCGCAGGAGGTCCAGCGTGATGTTGTAGATCTTGCGCTGGAGGTCCAGGGCCTCGCACTCGAGCTTCGCGATGATGGGGAACAGGGGCGGCAGGATGGGGTCGGGCTTGACCTCCTCGTACTCGGCCTCCTGCTCGGTGAGCGGATCGCCCTCCATCTCCAGGTCGTCCTGGGCGGCGTTGCCCTCGGCCACCGACGGCGGGACGATCTCGCGCAGCTCCACGCGCACCCAGCCCAGGCAGGTGCGGGCCACCAGCCGGGCCACATGGTCGAGCACCTCGCTGTCGCTCAGGCCCGCCACCATGAAGGCGTTGTACTGTTCGCCCAGCACCCGGCGCAGGGTCTCCAGGTTCGCGGGCTCCTGCGCGAACATGTTGAGGAAGCGCCGGGCCTCGCCCTCATCGCGAAAGTCGACCAGCTCGCTCGGGCTGAGCACGGTCATCTTCCGGTCGTCGGCGTAGAAGTTGACCTTCATCGCACCCTCACACAGGGGGGGCGGGCGCCCCGTGGATCTGCGGACGCCGTACGGTAGCATGACGCCCGCGGTCCAGGCCCAAACAGGCCGCCGCCTCCATCATTCCAGGCGGTTGCGCGGCGCGGTCCGCGCGCCCGGCACCGTAAGGGAGGGCCCATGGCACCTCAGACCGCCCGCGGCCGGGCCGCCGCGGCCCTGGCCTTCACGCTCGCCGGCGCGCTGCTGGCCTGCACCAGCGCCGAGCCACAGGGCCCCTGCGGCGGCGCCTGCGTGGCCGGGCAGACCTGCGTGGACGACCGCTGCGTGTGGCCCGCGGGCGCGGACGGCGGCGCCCCGGCCTGTGTGGACGACGGCGACTGCGCGGGCGGCCGCTGCGTGGACGGCGAGTGCTTCGCGGCGGTGTGCGAGGACGGCGGCGAGCGCCCCTGCGAGAGCGCCTGCGGGGCGGGCATCCAGCGCTGCCGCGGCGGCGTGTGGCGCCCCTGCACCGCCCCCAGCCCCCAGGCCACGGAGCTGTGCGGCGACGCGGTGGACGAGGACTGCGACGGGCAGCTCGACGAGGGCTGCGAGGGCTGCGCCGACGGCCAGCAGCGGGCCTGCGAGACGGCCTGCGGGGCCGGCCTGGAGGCCTGCGCGGGCGGCGCCTGGGCCGCCTGCGACGCGCCCCGCCCGGCCGAGGAGGCCTGCGCCGACGCCGGCGACGAGGACTGCGACGGCCAGGTGGACGAGGGCTGCGCCGCCTGCGAGGCGGGGACCTCCCGCCCGTGCGCCACGGCGTGCGGCGCGGGCGAAGAGGTCTGCGCCGAGGGCACCTTCGCCGCCTGCGATGCCCCCGCCCCCGACGCCGACGGCCGGTGCCCCGGCGCTCCGGGCTGCGACGAGGCCAGCCGGCTGCCCCGGGGCGCCTCGCGTCTCACCGGCAACGAGGTGGACGCCCGGTTCCCCAAGCCCGTCTGGACCGGCGCGGGGTGGGCGGTGTTCTGGGGCCAGAGCCAGGGCATCGACGGCGACGTGTGGTTGGCGCTGCGCGACGCCGACGGCCGCCCGGCCGGCGCCCCGCGGGTGGTGCTGGATCGGCACTTCGCCGACGCGGTGTGGCTGGGCGACGCCTTCTTCGTGGCGGGGGTCGAGGGGGGCCAGGTGGCCTTCGCCCGGCCCGCCGCCGACGGCGCCCGGGGCCTGGTCACCGAGCCCTTCCGCCTGCCCACCGGCAGCTTCAGCGAGGGCCAGCTCGCGGTCGGGCCCGCCGGCATCGGCGTGGCGTGGAGCGACGGCCTGGAGTCGGTGTGGTTCATGCGGCTGGACCGCGACGCCCGGGAGCTGGCGGCCCCTGTGCAGGTGGCCGAGGCGCCGGGGCGCCAGCACGACCCGAGCCTGGTGGCCGACGCCAACGGCTTCACCGTGGCCTGGAAGGACGACCGGGCCGATCCCGACGGCAACGGCGCGCCCGCCGTGTACGTGCGGCAGCTCACCGTGGACGGCACCCCCCGGGGGCCCGCCCGGCGCATCGCCGGCGGCACCAGCCCCAGCCTGGCGCGTCTGGCCGGTGGCGGCTACCTGCTGGCCTTCGTAGACCACCGCGACGGCCGCAACGACGACGTGTACGTGACCCCGCTGACCTCGGCCGGCGAGCGCGCCGGCCCCGACGTGCTGCTCAGCGACTCGCCCGCCAACGCCCGCGCGCCCAGCGTGGCGGCCCTGGGCGCCGGCGCGGCGGTGGCGTGGCACGACCGCCGGCAGGACCCCGCCGACGCCATCCGCGTGGCCCGGCTGGACGCCCAGGGGAACCCCGTGGGCGGGGTCGAGGCAGTGACCGACGGTGCGGCCCCTGCCATCCACCCCGCGCTCACGGTGGGCGAGGCCGACCGCCTGGCGGTGTCGTGGATGGACCGCCGCCACACCGACGAGGCCTTCGGCCCGGCCGCCGCGTACGCGGTGGTGGGCCCCCTGCTCTGCCCCGAGGAGTGAGCTCATGTTCGACCGCGTGTGGCGCCTGGCCCTGGACCAGATGGAGCAGGGGCGGATCCCTGACGCCGTGATCCGGGCCGGCATCCGGCGCCTGCTCGCCCGGCGCCTGGCTGAGCTGGGCGACGACCCCGTGGCGGCCGCCGAGCGGGTCGAGGCCCACCTTCAAGCCCTGGCCGCGAGCCCTATCGCCGTGGCCACCGACGCCGCCAACGCCCAGCACTACGAGGTGCCGGCCCCGTTCTTCCAGGTCATGCTGGGGCCCCGGCGCAAGTACAGCGCGTGCGCGTGGCCCGCCGGCGTGACCACCCTGGCCCAGGCCGAGGACCACAGCCTGGCCGAGACCCTGCGGCGGGCCGACGTACAGGCCGGCCAGCGGGTGCTGGAGCTGGGCTGCGGCTGGGGCAGCCTGAGCCTGTTCGCCGCCGAGCGGCTGCCCGGCGTGCGCTGGGTGGCGGTGAGCAACTCGGCGAGCCAGCGGGCGTTCATCGAGGCCGAGGCCGACCGCCGTGGGCTGGGCAACCTGCAGGTGATCACCGCCGACGCCAACACCTTCGCGCCGCCCGCCGACGCCGGCCCCTTCGACCGGGTGGTGTCGGTGGAGATGTTCGAGCACATGCGCCACTGGCAGGCCTTGCTGGCCCGCATCCACGGCTGGCTGAAGCCCGGCGGGCGGCTATTCGTGCACCACTTCAGCCACTGGCAGCACCCGTACCTGTTCGAGGACCGGGGCGAGGCCGACTGGATGAGCCGCGAGTTCTTTTCGGGCGGCCAGATGCCCTACGACCGCCAGCTCGACCGCTGCCAGGCCCACCTGCGGGTGGAGCGCCGCTGGCGCTGGTCGGGCCCCGACTACAGCCGCACCCTCGAGGCCTGGCTGACCCGGCTGGACGACCAGCCGCAGGCGGCCCTGCAGGCCCTCCAGGGCCACCCCGAGCCCGCCCGCGCCCTGCAACGGTGGCGGGTGTTCCTCATGGCCTGCAGCGAGCTGTTCGCCTACGACGGCGGGCGCCAGTGGGGGGTCACCCACGTGCGCATGGTGCGCCCTTGAGCGGCCCTGGGCGTCAGCGGGCCAGCTCGGCGGCGTCCGCAAGGCAGCCGGCGGCGCTGTCCAGGGTGCGCTTGGGCTCGCCGGGCTGCTCGCCGGCCAGCGGCGGGGCCACCTCCACCAGGTCGTAGCCCACCAGCGGGAAGCGCGCCCCGATGCGGCGGGTGAGGGTCGAAACCTGCGCCGGGCTCAGGCCGCCCGGCTCGGGGGTGCCCGTGGCCGACGCGAAGGCCGGATCCAGCCCGTCGATGTCGTTGCTGACGTACAGGGCGTCCACCCCGCGGGCCTCGAACCGGGCGATGATCTCGTCGGCCACCGCCTCGATGGGCCGCTCGGCCAGCTCGGCCGGCCAGTACTGGCGCACCCCCAGCGTGCCCTCCCAGTGGGCCCGGTCGCGCCCGCTGGCCCGGATGCCCACCTGCACCAGCCGCCCGTCGCGGCCCAGCAGCTCGTTGGCGTGGTACGCCCAGGTGGCGAAGCAGTAGCGCACCCCCAGGCGGTGGGGGAGCAGATCGGTGTGGGCGTCGAAGTGCAGCAGCCCCAGCCGACGCCCGCCGTCCCGCTCATGCCGCCGCCAGGCCGCCGCGAAGGCCGGCCAGCCCACGCTGTGATCGCCGCCCAGCACCACCGGCACGGCCCCGGGCGCGAGCACCGCCAACGCGTCGAGGGCCCGTTCGGCCAAGGCCAGCGGCGACACTGGCAGGGCCCGGTGGGGATCGCCGTAGAGCGCCGCGCGGCACTCGGCGATCTGCGCGGGCGACAGCATCTCCTCGCTGAGCAGGTGGGGGATCACGCGCACGTCGCCCACGTCCACCACGTCCGGGGCCCGCAGGGGGTGATCGGGCTGCCGCAGCAGGTGGGCCCGCAGGGCGGCCGGCGCGCGGTTCGCCCCCCGGGTGAAGCCGGCGCCCGCGTCGCTGGGCACCCCCAGCACCACCACCCGCGCCTGATGCAGGCGGCACAGCGCTCGCCGCCACGCCGCCTCGATGTCGTCGGGCCCCTGGGCGCCGTACAGGGCCTGCTGCAGCGCCTGCTGCTCAGCCACGCCGGTGGACACCACGTACACGCCGCCCCCGGCGGGGCGCAGGAATGCGGTCAGCTCGTCCAGATGTTTGCTCGCCATGCACTCAGCCTACATCGCGGGCCGGCGGGCGGTCTGCTAGTCTCCGCGGGGCAGGTGAGCAGGAGGGGCGACACCGTGCGACCGATTGTGGCCAGCGATCTGATGAACCCCGACGTGGTGACCGTGGAGGAGGACCGCTCCCTGAAGGAGCTGGCCAACTTCCTCATCGAGCACCAGATCAGCGGGGCGCCGGTGGTGGACGCCGACGGCGCGCTGGTGGGCGTGGTGTCGCTGGTGGACGTGGCCCGGGCCACCACCACCAAGGACGACGGGCCGGGCGTCAGCTTCCTGCGTCACGAGCCCCGGGCCGACGAGTTCGAGCTGGGCGACTTCGACGACGAGCTGACCGTGGCCGACATCATGACCCCCGAGGCCTGGTCGGTGGCCGAAGACGCCACCGTCAGCGAGGTGGCCTCGATGATGATGCGTCACCACCTGCACCGGGTCATCGTCGTGCGCGACGACGAGGTGGTGGGCATCGTGTCCACCTCGGACTTGCTCGGGCTGCTCATCGACGCCGACTGAGCGGCGCGCGGATCCCTGAGGCCCAGGCCCGGTCCCGCTCAGCCCCGGCGCCGCCGCGGGCGAAGCTGCACCCCCAACGCCAGCAAGATGCCCAGCCAGGGAAGGCCCGCGTACAGATCCACCGCCCGGCAGCCGGCCTCCTCGGGATCCACGCCGGCGGGCCGCCCCTCGACGCAGCGGTTGCACTCGGTGAACGACCGATCGGGATCGTCGGTGCACTGATCTTGCAGCTCACAGACGCCACCCGAGCCATCGCGGCGGGTGCAGTCGGTGCCGGCGGGCTGACCCCAGCAGGGGTCCTCACACAGCAGGCAGTTGTTGGCGTTCAGGTCGGGGTTGGGCGTGCACAGGGTGTCCAGCACACAGGCCCCATACTGCGGGCCCACCTTCACGCACTCGTCGCCGGGCTCGGCGCCCTCACAGGCCAGGTACGAGGCGGGCACGTTGGCCCAGGCGCCGCTGCCGAGCAGGGTCGTGAGCCCCAGGGCGGCCGCCCGGATCATCCGCCGCCGGCTCACCAGCCGCAGCGCCCCACGCTCATGCGGGTGGTGTAGCCGCCCGTCTGGCTCACCGGCGAGATGAAGGTGTGCACCACCCGCTCGATGAAGTACGGCCCGTCGTAGCGCTCGCCGATGAGCGACACCTCGATGACCGCCCCCGGCACCGGGCGGGGATCGCCCTGCAGCTCGATGTCGGCCTTGATGAACGTGCGCGCGTACTCGTTGAGCTTGGTCTGGGCGATCAGATCCGCCTCGTCCTGGCTGAAGACCTTGTAGTCCACCACCTGGCGGTCGGTCTCGCCCCACTTCTGCACCACCTCGTCCACCGCAGAACTCTGCCCGCCCATGGCGTTGTAGAGCTGGCCGGCGGCGGCCTTGCCCACGATCTCTTTCTTTTCCGCGGGGTTCCAGCCGCGAACCACCACCTCGCTGACCACCCGGGCCAGGCTCTGGCGGCCGTCGAAGCGGCGCAGGTAGGCGTCGCCCGCGGGGATGTCGGGCTTCTCGTAGACCGCCTTGAACAGCGGCCCCGCCCCCACCTCGGGCTTCTTGAAGCGCAGGTTCGTGGGCCCATCGGGGTGGCGGATGTGCAGGTCGTAGTCCAGCCAGCCCGCGACGCCGCGGGCGAAGTCCAGGTCGGTCTGGTTGTGCTGGATGACGTACTCGCGCACGAACTGGGTGTCGTCGGTCTCGGGCGACAAGCCCCAGTCCCCCGCCACCGTGGTCACGATGTCGCTGAACTTCTGATCCAGGAAGGTGCGGGTCTTGCGGCCGCGGGTGAGCCGGTGCAGGGCGTCGTAGGCGCGCACGGTGAAGGTGCGGGGGCCGTCCTCGCGCACGTCCAGCCGGGTGCCGGTGATCTCGCCCTCGAACACCACGCTCGTCTCGCTGCCGGTGTAGCCCAGGGCCACCTGCACTGTGACGCCGGGCGCCAGATCGTCGCGGCTGTCGTACTCACCGCTCTCGTTGTTGAACTGGATCTCGCAGCTCCCGGGCGCCTGCCGGCGCAGATCCACCATCACCTTCTGCAGGTGGGTGTCGTCGGCCTGCGGCAGCTCTTTGCCGTCGATCTTGATCTTGTACTCGGGGACCCGGTTGTCCGACATCGGGGGCTCCAGTCAGGCGAGCGACGGTCAGCGGAGGATCGGCGGGATGATCAGCTTCTTGCCCGGCTCGAGCCGGAAGGGATCGTCGATGCCGTTGGCGTCGGCGATGCGGCGCCACTCGCCCGGATCCTCGTACTCGATGCCCGCGATGCTCTGCAGGGTCTCGCCCCGGCGCACGGCGTGCAGCTTGGCGTGATCGGGGCTCTCATTGCCCCGGTTCTCGGTGGCCTGCTCAGTGGCCGAGCGGGCCTCGCGCAGGGTCACCGCGCAGGTGGCCCGCACCGGCACCCCGCTCTCGAGGAACATGGTGAAGCGGTGGTTCAGGCTCTCGATCACGCCCTGGAAGGCCAGGCTGCCCCAGGTCACCAGCACCAGCGGCGGCCGGTGCAGCGAGGTGTCGATCAGGGCCATCTGGTGCAGCCGCTGGGTGTGCGCCCGCACGTTGCTGCCCTGCTCGTAGGTGTCGAAGAACAGCTCGATCTGCAGGGTCTCGCCCTGCCCCGTGGTGAACTGCATCTCGGGCGCGTCCAGGCCCGCAGCGGTCTGCGGGTTCCAGGGCACGCTCTTCGAGATGGTGTACTCCTTCGGGTTGAACAAGGCGGCCAGCGGCATCCCGGCCATCTTGCCGTCCAACGGCGTGATGTGCAGCTTGGCGAGCATCAGTCGTAGTCCTCCCCGAAGCGGTCGAGATCGAACTCGGCTTCGCGCTCCAACATGTTGATGACGTCGCGGGCGATGCGCTCCACCTCTTCGGGGCTCAGCGCGTCCTCGCTCTGATCGGCGTTGCGGTGCCGGGACTCCTCGGCGGTCTCGGCCTTCCGCTGCGGGCGCTGCCCGGGCGTCGACCGCAGGGCCTCGGCGGCCGTGCTGCGGCTGGTGTCCACCATCACGCGGCGGGGCTGCGCGCCGGGCGAGCCCAGGCTCACCGACGGGCCGCGATCGGCGAACAGGCTGCCCGGCAGGTGCAGGCTGGGACGGACCCGGGCCGCGCCGGGACGCCCGATGGCCGAGCCCCCCTCGGCTGGGGGCGTGAACAGCTCACCCACCGCCCCCAGCACGGCGCCTGCGGGCGGACGGCCCTGCGCCGCCGGAGCGCCCCCGCCCCCCTGGGCGGCCTGGGCCCGCGCGGCGCGGCCAAAGGCCACCATCGCGCGGTCCACGTTGGCCGGCCGCATCGGGCGGCGCCGACCGGCCGCGGCCCCAGGCTGGGCCCCACCGCCGGATGCGCCGGCGCGGTGCCACCAGGGCGGACCACCGCGCCGGGCACGCCGCCGGGATCCACCGGGCCACGGGGTGACGGCTGGGCCCGGCGACCGGGCCCGGCGCCCAGCGCGGCCAGCACCGCGGCGTCGGCCATGGCGCGCCGTGCGGTGGCAGGCAGGCTGAAGTCGCGCCGATCGGTGCTCGCAGCCCCGCGCCGGGCGACGCCTGGCGACCGGCCCGCGCCGGGCCTGCCGGCGCGACGAGCGCGCCGGGGCTCCCCTCGTCGAAGGCCGCGCCCAGGCCGTGGCCTTGAGCGACCCCCACGCCACGGGGGAGCACCGGCGGCGGCCCGAAGAGCCGCGCATCGAGCTCAGCCTTCCGGGCCGCGAAGGCGGTGGCCGCCGCGCCGGCCGCGCCGGGCAGCCCGACCACCGGCCGGATCGGCGGCGTCGCCGGAGAAGAGACGGACGAAGGCGTGCCGGACGGCGACGAGGCGCGCCCCGCCGTCGACCGCGCCGCCCCCCCGGGGCGTGGCGTGGCCCCCGCCGTCGCGGATTGGGGGTCGGCGACAGGCGCCACCAGCGCCCCGGGCGCCTCGGCGCGGTGCCAGCCTTGGGCAAGCCCCGCCGCCTGAGCCCAGGCCGGGCCCTGGCCCAGTGGCTCGCCTTCCGCTGCCCGGGCCAGCGCGGTCAGCGCGCCGGGCCGCCGGCCCTCGAGCGCAGCCAGCGTGCGGGCCACTCCTGCCGGGAGCTGGCCGAGCACGGGCGCACGACCGGGCTCTGCCGCCGTGGCGCGAGCCGACAGGCGATCCGATCGGCCGGCGGATCCCGCCAGGCTGACCCCCTCACCGGACTCGGCCGTGGGCGCCAACGGGCGAACCAGCGCCTCGCCCAGCGCCTCTCGGAAGCCGGAACGGCGCCCACGGGGCCCCTCGGGCGAGCCCAGACGGCGGCTGCCGAACGCGCGGGCCTGGCGGCCCGCGTGGCCGATCGCAGGCCGGGGACGGCTCACGGTCGCCGGCTGGACGCCGGACGGCACCAGCCGACCCGGCACCGTGGCGGCCAGCGGCGTACGCTCACCCACCTGCGCGGCGAGCGGCGCGACGACGGCGCGCTCCGCTGCCGGCCGGGTCTCGGCGCGCCCGGCTCCGCCGCGGGTGGCGCTGCGCAGCGCCGGCGGCCGCGCCGCCTCGGCGCCTTGCGATCCATCAGGGCTCCGAGGCGTGCTCGGCGTCACCAGCGCCCCTGGGGCACCGTCGCCGGCCACCGCCAGCGCGGCCGCGACCTGGGGATCCGCCGCCGCGGGGCCCCAGGCAGACTGACCGAGCCGCCCGATCAGGGCGTCGGCCTTGCCCAGCAAGCCATCCAGCAGCCCGCCCAGCCCCGCGTCGGGGGCGCCAGCCTCGCCCAGCAGCCGTTGCAGCGGCGTGAGCGGGCGGGCGGCAGCCAGCGACGGCGCATGCTCGCGGTCGCCGGCGACGTTGGGCCCCCGTGCACCACTCGCGCCGACGCCGGCGCCGCCGATGCAAGGGCCCCGGGGCCGGCATCGCGGGCCTGGGCGCTGCGCCCCGCGGCGGTGGCGCGACCGGCGCGGTCAGCAGCCGCCGGGCCCATCCCCTCGCCCGACGTCCCGACCCGATCAGCCGCCGGCACCACCAACGCGCCGCGCAGATCGCCCGCGAAGTCAAACGCAGGAGCGCCGCCCGTCTCGGGCTGTGCCAGCCAGCGCGCCCAGCGCGCCGCCACCTGGGGCGCGATCAGCGGGCCGCCGCCTGCCGTGAGCCGAGCCACCAGGGCCTGAACGGCCTGGGCAGCCACCCGCGGGCCCGCGGGCAGGGCCGGCGCGGCCGGCCATGGGTGGGCCTCGCCCAAGGCAGGTGCCTGGCTGCCGTCTGCCGCCCGCGCCAAGGCGCGCTGGAGCGCATCGACCGGCAACGCGCCCGGCGACGTCGGCCGAGCCCCCCCACCCGCCAGCGCCCCCGGACTCGCCGGGGCCGCCGCTGCGGGCACCGGCGAGGCCTCAGGCGTGGTCGCCTCGGGCGAACGACTTGCGCCGATGGGGCCGGGACGCGCCGCGCTCTCGATCGCCCGCGGGCCAAGAGGTTGCGACGCATCTCCGCGAGGCGCAGCGCGCCCGGGGACCGGGGCGGCCGCTGCCTCGGGCGCGCGGGGCGCGACGAGCGCCCCCGGGGCCTCGCTGGCGGACCGCCACGGCGCCAGAGCCGAGGGGCTCGCCGCCTCGGCCGCTTGGGGCGCGCGCGCGGTTCAAGAGCTGAGCCACCGCGGCCGGCACGAAGGGCCGCCGCGGCCGGCTGGGGCCACACCACGGGCGCTCCGGCCGGGCCGGGGCCCACCGCCGGCGCGCGCTCGGGTGCCAGGCCACGCCCAGGGCGCGCGGTCTCACCCGGGCCGCTCGCGGTGAGGGCAGCCGCGCCCTCCCGCTGCGCTGCGGCGGGGGCCACCAGGTCACCCACCGGATCCAGCCCGAAGCCCGGGCCGGCGTCGGCCTCCAGCCCTTCGAGCCGGCGGGCCGCCCGCAGCGGCAACCCCTCGCGGGCGCCCAGCCGAGGCGCCCGGCTCTGCTGCACCTTCGCCCAGGCCGCGCGGGCCGCGGGCGGCGTGCGCGCGTCGAGCAGCCAGGCGTCGGCAGGCTCGGTGGGCGCCGGGCCGTCGGCGGCGGCCAGCAGCGCGTCGGCCATGGCCTCGGCCTGGGCGGCGGCCGACGCCAGGCCCCGTCCGCCGGGCCCCAGCGGCGGGCCTCGCCCGGCGCCGTGATGAGCGCCCGCGCCGGCCCACGCCCCGCCCCGCCCGCCGGGCGGACCTCAGCGCGGGCGTCCGGGAACCGCAAGAGCTGGGGGCTGATGGCGCCCGCGCGGCCGAGCGCCGCCGGGTACGGGCTCAGCGGCGCGTCCGCCGCCTCGGTGGTGGCCCGCCAGGTCTCCCGCGCCACCGGCGTCGGCCGTGGGCGCTCGCTCTGGCGGGACTGGGCCACGAAGGGCGCCCGCCGGCTGGGGCGGCGGGTGTGCTGGGCGGTGAAGCCGGTGGGGTGCTCGACGGGATCGACCGGGATGACGAAGGGCCCGCCCGCCTCGAAGCCCCAAGTGTAGCCGTCGTAGCTGCCCCACTCGTGGGCCAGGCCCCCCAGGGCGTCGTCGCCGAAGACGCTCAGGTCCTGGGCGCCGCGGCCCAGGGGCTGCCAACGGTCGAAGACCCGGTCCACCAGCGCCGACTCGGCCGGGGCGCGCCCGATGCCGAAGCCCAGGTAGCGGTCCCCCAGGCCCGTCGCGAAGGTCGACAGGGCGGCGCCCAGCCCCCGGTCGGGGGCGGCGATCACGTCGCGGGCCAGCTCCACCGTCTCAGCCATGGATCACCCCCGCGTGATGCCTTCGTGGGCGATCTCGATGGACTCCACCAAGATGTCCGAGCCATTGGCGTCCGGCTCGGGGCCTTCCCATTTCACCGGCCACGCCCGCTGGAAGTTCCAGCGGCCCACCTCGCTGCCGTCATCGTTCAGCAGCACGATGCTGCCGTTCTTGCGGCCCACGCCCCCGGGCTTGCGGGTGTAGCCCACGTGCCAGTTCTCGAGCATGGCCGAGTGCACGTAGCCCAGCTTCAGGGTCAGGTTGGGGTAGCTGCCCTGGCCGGGCAGCTTGTGCAGCCGATCGTTGATGCCCCCCTCCTGGTGGGTGAGCACCTCGATCTCATGGCTCAGCCCGGTGACGGACTGGAAGTGGGCCATGGTCAGGCCGTCGATCTCGACCTTGAACCGGAACTTCCCGTAGGGGCGATCAGCGGCCATGGCTCACTCACTCCTCATCGGACTGCGCCTGGTCCTCCAGGCGCTGGGTCAGCCGGAAAACGATGAACTCCACCGGGCGAGTCACCGCGAGGCCGATCCGGGTGGTGAGCATACCGCGGTCGACGTCGTCGGGGGGATTCGTCTCGGCATCGCACTGCACGAAGAACGCATCTTCAGGGGTTTGGCCGGTCAGCATGCCCTGCTCGCGCAGGTCCATGAGGAAGCCCACGACCAGGCGGCTGACCTTCTTCCACAGGCTGGGGCCGTTGGGCTCGAACACGGCCCACTGGGTGCCCGCCTCGATGGCGGCGGCGATGGCCGAGACCGTCCGGCGCACGTTCACGAAACGCCACTCGGGGTCGTTGCTGAGCGTGCGCGCCCCCCACACCCGGATCCCGCGGGGACCGAAGGGGCGCATGCAGTTCACGCCCTTGTCGTTCAGATCGGCCAGGTCGTGGTCCTGCAGCAGGACGTCCAGATCCACGACCCCCTGCACGACCTCGTTGGCCGGGGCCTTGTGTACCCCGTAGCCCTTGTCGCTCTTGGCAATGATGCCGGCGATGTGACCGCACGGCGGCACCGCTCGGCGGCCGGGGTCCAGCACCACCACCCAGGGGAAGTACAGCGCAGCGTGGGCCGAGTCGTACTGCTGCCGCCAGCGCAGCGCCATCTCGTGCTCGTTGCCCCGGCGGATCCCCGGCAGCACCCGTGGCATGTCGAGCAGGGCGAAGCAGTTCCCGGCCCGCTCGCAGACCGTGACGGCGGCGTCCTGCACGATCTCGATGTCGCGGGCCTTGCGGAAGCCCACCTTGGCCTCGGGCCCCTCCTGCTCGAGCTGGATCTGGGCCTGCTCCCAGGCGGCCATCAGATCGGGCAGGCACACCAGGTCGATGTCGGGGTGATCCACCAGCCCCATCAGGCCGCGCCGGTGACCCGGGCCGCGGTCGTAGCCGATGAAGTCCCCGGGGCCCAGGCCCACCAGCCCGTCCGCCCCGCCCTTCAACGGCGTGCCGGCCATGGGCGCCGGCAGGCACCAGGTGGCCGAGGTGCCGGGGTTCAGGGCGGTCACCCGGATCAGCCGGCTCTGCTCGTTGATCACCCGCTCGACGTAACGCGGCGAGCGCCCCGAGATGGCCAGGCCCTCGAAGCGCTCCTGCCGCTCCAGGGACCACACCCGCAGGTCGAAGCCCAGGGCGCTGACGTAGGTGGGTCGCGCCGACGCAAAGTGGGCCGGCAGCGGGTCCAGCAGCAGCAGGGTGCGCCCCTCGACCCGGGCCACCACGGCGTGGTGCTCGGCCTCGGGGGTGTGGAGCCGCACCAGGCTGCCGGGGGTGATCCCGTGGGTGCTCTTGACGGTGATCCGGTCATCGCCCGCATCGGCGTCCCGGGTGAGGAAGGTGCTGGTCGGCGCGCTCGCGGTGACGGCCACCGACAGCCCATTGCCCCACCGGCCCGGATCCTGGGCCTCGATCCGCAAGGAGAGGTTGCCGGCGCCGTCGAGCAGCACGGCGTGGGCGGTCTCGGCCAGCTCGGCCTGCCCGTCGCCGCGCGCCTCGGTGCGGGCCACCCGCAGCACGAAGCAGCTCTCGCCGCCGTTGTCGAAGAAGCCCCGCACCGCAGCCGCCAGGTAGCTGCCGGCCACCGGCTCGCCGAAGATCTCGACGAAGCGCGCCTCGCTGCCGATCCGCACGGGCCGGTCGAGGGGGCCGCGCCGGGTGAGGCCGAGGAAGACGGGCACACCGGTCCGCCCCAGCGCCAGCGGGGGGACCCGCTGCTCGCTGGGCTCGTAGTACACCCCGGGGGAACGGATGACGGCCATCGACGTCCTCGACCGCGCCCGCCATCAGCGGCGCGAGTCGTTGATCTCCTTGTTGATGGACGAGATCTCCTTGATCCAGAGCTGCCGCTCGCGGTGCTCCATCGAGAGGATGTCGTCCAGCGCCCAGTGGAAGTGGTAGGCGATGTAGGCTACCTCCTGGAAGATGCGCTCCAGGGGGTAGCTCACGATTCCCCCAGATCCACCCCCAGATCCAGCTCGTAGTCATGCCCGCAGGCGGGGCAGCTCGTCTTGACCTTGGCCGAGCCCTCCTCGTTGACCCGCCGGTAGAACTCCTGCAGGTAGGCGAGGTCGGAGCTGAACAGGCCCTCGATGACGCTGGGGTTCACGCTGTTGAGCGACCCCAGCTTGATGATCACCCGGCTGAGCAGGATGATCACGAGGTACGCCCGGTTCTGCTGCACCCGGTAGTCCTGCAGGGGCGCGATCTCGTCCTTGGCCGTGGCCAGGCGCATCACGCCCTCACGGTGGACGTTCCCGTCGTGATCGACGAAGCCCTTCGGCAGGGTGAACGGAAATTCCGTCTGAAAAGCCATCTGGTCCCTCGCGCGGCGTCCGCCAGGTCGGCCCGTGAGCCGTGCGCCGCGTCATTCATGGGCGCCCGGCAGGGCCGCCCCTGGATACGACGACGGCCGATCGGCGGGCCCGGCTGACCGAGGTCACGCCGCCGCCCGACCGGACCGGCCGCTGGATGCGTCTGGTTGGGCGCCGCGCCCGCGAACGGAGGCCGCGCCCGAATGGATCAGGCGCCGCCCTGCATGCGCTCCCAGCGCTCCACCACGAACTCGATCTCCTCGACGGCCACGTCGGTGCCCTTGCCGTCCAGGGTGAAGCCCTTCCACTTGGCCGGCCAGGCCTCGAAGAAGTTGTAGCGCATGACCTCCTGCCCGTTGTCGTTGAGCAGGATGATCGAGCCGCTCTTGCGGTCGACCTTGCCCTCCATCACCGCCTTGCGCCACAGCCACAGCTCGTCGGTGCTGATGTAGCCGCGCTTGCAGATGATGTTGCTGTACTTGGTCCGGCCAGGGCGCTTGCGCAGGATGATGTCGTCGCCGTCCTGGTACTCGATGACCTCGGTCTCGCTGTCC
Organism: Myxococcales bacterium; assembly: GCA_020633555.1. Taxonomy (GTDB): domain Bacteria; phylum Myxococcota_A; class Bradymonadia; order UBA7976; family UBA1532; genus JACKDL01. The sequence goes on from JACKDL010000009.1 coordinate 73,984, forward strand.
AGGCCCTCGACCGCCTTGAAAGCGGCCTGGGTGACGCCGTCGATCTCGACGCGGAAATTGAACTGGCCGATGTGGTCGTGCTTACGCCGGTTGTCGCCGAAGCCCATCAGAATCCTCCGTTCGGGAGCTCGCGGCGGAGGGTCCCCCCGCCCGGGTCAAATGCTAGGTCAAACGTCCCCCCGAAGGGGGCACGACTCGGTCACTCCGAGATGTCCCCGCCGGTCGGCAGCTGGCCGATGCGGAAGATAACAAACTCGGCAGGCTTTGTCGGGCACATGCCGATCTCGACCACGAGCTGACCGGCGTCGATCACCTCGGGCGGGTTCGTCTCGCCGTCGCACTTCACGAAGAAGGCCTGCTCGGGGGTCTCGCCGAACAGGGCCCCGTCGCGCCACACCCGCAGCAGGAAGGCGGTGATGTTGCGGTTCACGCGCTTCCAGAGGGTCTGGTCGTTGGGCTCGAAGACCACCCACTGGGTGCCGTTCTCGATGGAGTGCTCCACCATGTTGAACAGCCGGCGGACGTTCACATAGCGCCACTCGGGGTCGCTCGAGATGGTCCGCGCGCCCCACACCCGGATGCCCCGGTTGGGGAAGTGCCGGATGCAGTTGATCCCCTTGGGGTTCAGGATGTCCTGCTCGCCCTTGGTGATGTTGTACTTCAGGTCCAGGGCGCCGCGGACGATCTCGTTGGCGGGCGCCTTGTGCACGCCGCGCTCGGCGTCCGTGCGGGCGTAGATGCCGGCCATGTGGCCCGAGGGCGGCACGAAGATCTCGTTGCCGCTGCTGGGGTCGAAGACCTTGATCCACGGGAAGTAGTAGGCGCCGTACTTCGAGTCGCGGGGCTTCTTGATCTTGTCGACGCCGCCGCTCTCGATGGTCTCGGGGGCGTCGAGGATGGCGAAGCGGTAGCGCATCTTCTCGCAGTGGGTGAGCACCGCGTCCTGGATGGCCGGATCGGTCTGGCCGGGGGCGCAGACGAGGGCGATCTCCTCGATGTCCTCGAAGGCGTGCAGGCCGCTGCGCTCGCCGGGGCCCTTGTCGAAGCCGATGTAGCGCGCCGCCTTGCTGGCGCCCTTCTTCTCTTCGCCGCCGTCGGTGCCGACGTTCATCACGAAGCAGCGGGCGCCGCCGTTGTTGAAGAAGCCGTAGACAGCGTGGGCCAGCACGCCGCCGTCCGCGAAGTCACCGAAGTTCTTCGTGAACGTCGACCAGTTCGGGCAGAAGACCGGCTGGTTGACGGGGCCCTTCTTGCACTCGCCGATGAAGCCCACGGTGCTCGTGCCGACCGCCTCGATGGGCTTCGAGCCGTAGGACACCTCTTCGACGTAGACGCCTGGGGACAGGTACTCGGGCGCCATGGTTCCTCCTTCTCAGGGCGCGGGCGGCCGCGCACGGCCGACGAAAGTCGATTCCTGGGTTTGCACGATCATCAGCGGCCCGTCCAGTTCGGATCGATGTCCAGAGAGCGGACATCGACCCGACGCAGATCGGGGCCGCGTCGGGGGGACTCGATGCGCAGCCGGCAGGTGTAGCCGACCGCAGGGCGCAGGTGCTCGCCGAACCCGCGCCACAGGCTCATGAGGAACTCGGCGCTGAGCTCCTCGACAGGGCGCACCGGGATGCGCTCCTCGGGGTCGAAGGCGTCGCCGTCGAGCTTGTCGCCTTCCAGCACCGGGTACTCCAACAGCACCCGCATGGCCGCCCCCAGCAGCTCCTGCTGCTCGGGCTCCTCGTCGGCCCAGGCCGAGACCAGGTAGTCCAGGTTCACCAGCATGGGCGGGTCCCGGTAGAACTCGCGGATGCTGCCCTCACGGGTGATCTGGCAGACGAGGCTGGGCTGCTCTTCGCGGCGGCGGGGCCGCACGCCCACCCGGTACATGTACAGCCCGAGGGCCGGCGTCCGGGTGAACTTCTCGCGGAGGGGGGGGCCGGTGACCACCTGGATGGTCCGCCCGACGATGTCGCGGACGCCGTCCTCGAGGGTGTCGGCGAGCGACTCGGTGGTCTGGCGGATGATCCGGTGCTGCACCCTGGCTCCCAACCCTGGGCGCGGTCGCCCCGACCACGCCCCGCGGCAGCATGCCAGCGCCGAAGCGCGGTCGGCAAGCGGCGTCCATGGATCCTTTGGGGCCGGCAGGCGTTGATGGAGAGCGGGCCCCGGCGGCCGGCGGGGGCTCGGCTTGACACCCGGCGAGGCCCGGTGCTAGCCAAGCCAAGCGATTCCGGCCTGATTTCGCGGGGGAAGCGTGCGCGCACCGGCGGCTCTTATCATCGCTCTGACCACGCTGTTCGCGGCCACCGGCTGCGGCGGCGGTGAGGTGAAGCCGGACTCGGCCTCGGGGGACGACTTCGAGCGTGCCGGGGCCGCCGAGCTTTTCCTCGACAAGCTCACCGACGACTACGTCGACGCCGACAAGGGCGACAACACCGACTGGAAGTTCTTCAAGATCCGCCAGCGGGGGATCCTGGAGCTCACCATCTACTGGGACCAGAAGGACGTGCGCTCCATCGTGGACGTGCGCGACCGCTTCGGGGTGCTCATCGACTCGCGCCGCCACTCGGCCGAGCTCGAGAAGGACAAGATGGACCTGAAGGTGGAGCCCGGCACGCACTTCGTGCGCCTCTTCACCGACAAGGGGAAGTCGGTCTACACCATCGAGGCGAGGTTCCAGCCCTTCGACTACAAGGCGACGGACGACGCCATCCCCGAGGCCATGGAGGACGACCCCCTGGCCGAGCTGGGGGACAGCCGGCCGATGGAGCGCGCGCCGGTGCGCCGGCGCCGCGCGCCCACGGTCAGTCGCCGGCCGGCGGCGTCCGCCGGCGCCACCACCGCGGCCCGCATCACCCGCGTGGTGAACGGGCCGCGGGGCGGGTCGATCCTGTACCTGAACGCGGGCGAGGCCCAAGGGCTGAAGGTGGGCCAGACGGGCTTCATCGAGGGCCTGGGGCCCACCGAGGGCGGCTTCCGCATCGTGAAGGTCGGCCAGAAGTTCGCCACCGCGCAGACCACCGCCAAGCCGTCGACCATCGCCCACCGCCGCTCGGTGAAGGTGAACCAATGAACCAGCGCCTCGCCCTCGCCCTCGCCCTGGCCACCCTGCCGGCCTGCGGGGGCATGCAGTGGGACTCGGCCAGCGGCGGCGACGCCATGCGCGATCAGGCGATGGGGCTGTTCGTCAACGAGCCCGGCGTCACCGACTCGGTGAGCGGGGACGAAGGCGACAACACCGACTGGCGCTACGTGGACGTCACCGATCCGGGGCAGGTGACCATCGTCTTCTCGGTGGACAGCCCCGAGCGACTCCAAGGCGGCATCGTGTCGCTCCACGACGAGTTCGGCGGGCAGCTCGACCGGCTCATGGTGCAGAAGAACCAGCCCACCTACAGCTTCAGCCGCGACGTGAAGGACACGCCCACGCGGTTCTTCTTGAAGCTGTTCGCCGAGTCGGGCCGCTCGGTGTACTCGGTGGGCGCCAAGCAGTCGTTCGCGGCCGTGCGCCGCCCGGTGGCGCCCCCGCCGCCGCCGCCCGTGGTGCAAGCGCCCGAGCCCCTGCCGCCTCCGCCGCCCCAGGTGCGCCGCCGCCGGCGCCCGTCGGTGGCGCGGCCGCGCCCGGCGCCGCCCAAGACCGAGGCGCCGCCGCCCCCCGCCGCCACCGCCTCGGTGATGGTGTCGGTGGTGCGGGTGCTGCCGAGCAAGGACGGCCAGTCGTGCACCCTGTACCTGCGGGTGCCGGCCAGCGGGCTGTCCAAGGGCATGGTGGGCACCCTGTACTCCAGCGGCAGCCCGCTGGACGGTGGCCAGGTCACCGTGACGAAGGGGGGCAGCAAGACCGCCACCGCGCGGGTCAACCTGCCGCCGGGTCGGGTGGTGGGCGCCCTGAAGGTCAAGTTCTGACCGACGACGGCCTCGACGGGCCCGGCTGGGCGCTCGAGGTGGATCCAGCCAGCGAGGGGCTGCGGCTGGACCGCTTCCTGTCGCTGCGCATCCGGCGCCTGTCGCGGGCCCGGGCCTCACGGCTCGAGGTCATCGACCTGGACGAGCCCGCCCGCCTCTTGAAGAAGAGCAGCGCCGTGCGCGCCGGGCAGCGCCTGTGGGCCCGGCGGCCGTCGCCCGACGCCGGGGTGGACTTCGAGGCCCCCACGGTGCTGGCCGAGGACGCCGATCTGCTGGTGCTGGACAAGCCGGCCGGGCTGGCGGTGCACCCCACGGCGGCCCGCTTCGAGGCCACGGTCACGCGCTGGCTGGCCCGCCACCACCCCGAGGCGGAGCCCGTACACCGGCTGGATGTGGAGACGTCGGGGGTGCTGGTGTGCGCGCGCCACGCGCTGGCCCACCGGACCCTGAAGGCGGCCTTCGCCGACCGCGGCGTGCACAAGCGCTACCGCGCGGTGGTGGAGGGCCTGCCCGAGGCCGACCGCTGGGTGGTGGACACGCCGCTCGGCTTCGACGCCGGCAGCGCCGTGCGGCTGAAGATGGGCCCCGGCGATCTGCCGGCGCGCACGGCCTTCGAGGTGGTGCGCCGGGGACGTCGACGGGCGCTCATCGCCGCCGAGCCCCTGACCGGTCGGCAGCACCAGATTCGCGTCCACGCGCAGTTCAGCGGGCACCCGCTGGTGGGCGACAAGCTCTATGGCCCCGACGAGCGGATCTTCCTGGCCCACCTGGACGGTGCGGTGACGCCCGCCATGTGGGCGGCCCTGGGGCACCCTCGGCACGCCCTGCACGCCGCGTCCGTGCGGTTCGAGTGGCGGGGCCAGACCCGCGCCTTCGAGGCGCCGTGGCCCGCCGAGCTCGACGCGCTGGTGATCTGACCGCCGCCGGGGGGGTGGAATCACGGGCGAAAAATCCCGGCGCTGCCCCGTCCCCCCCGTTGGACAGGCAGCCAGGAGTCACCCATGGGGCGCCAACCACCCGCGCCGCGCGATGGTCTTTGGCGCGCGGCCGACCTTCGGTCTAAAGTCGCCGCCATGGCACGTTGGATCTCGACGGCGGCGCTGGCCTGGGCGTGGGGGCTGGGCGCCCTGATCGCCCCGCCTCCCCCCGCCCAGGCGCAAGGACGCTACCAGCCGGAGGGCCCCGCCCGGCGGGCCTTTGAGGCCGCCGAGGCGGTCCGGCAGCAGGCCGAGGCGGCCAGCAAGGCGGGCGACAAGGCCACGGCCGAGGCCCGCTACCGCGAGGCGCTGAAGGGCTACCGCGAGGCCATCGCCGGCGATCCCGATCAGGTGGCGGCCTACGCCCAGGCCGGGCTGGTGGCCTACCGGCTCGAGGATCCCGAGGCGGTGCTGGATCTGCTGGCCGACGGGCTGGCCCGGCGGCCGAAGAACGCTGATCTGATGTTCTGGCGCGGGCAGAACCTGCTGCGCGCGGGCAAGGCGACCGAGGGGGTCCCCCTGCTGGAGCAGGTGGCGGCGAGCGCCCCCGACGCCTGGCCCGAGGTGTTCCTGGCCCTGGGCAACCACTACTACCGGCAGAACGACTTCCGCGCGGCTGAGCCCAGCTTCGCTGAGTATGTGCGCCGCAACCCCGAGGCGGTGGAGGTGCGCGCCAAGCTGGGCAACACCTACTTCCGGCTGAAGAAGTACGCCCAGGCGCTGGCCGAGTTCGAGGCGGTGCGCCGGCGGCAGCCCGACGATGTGCGGGTGCTGGTGAACATCGGCAACGTGCAGGTTCAGCTCGGGCGGTTCGCCGACGCGGTGAAGACCCTGGAGCGGGCGGTCAAGCTGGATCCCGACCGCCAGAGCGCCCTGTTCAACCTGGCCCACAGCCACTTCAAGCTGGGGCAGCACGCCCAGGCGGTGCCGTACTACGACCGCTTCCGCAAGGCCGCGCCCCAGGACTTCAACGGGCACTACTTCGCCGGCAGCGCGCTGATGGAGCTGGGCGAGGACGCCCGGGCCATCGCGGCGCTGGAGCAGGCCGCGGCCCTGCGGCCGGATCAGGTCCACCCGGTCTACAAGATCGGGCTGATCCACCTGCGGGCGGGCCAGGTGGCGCAGGCGAAGGCGCGGTTCGAGGCCGCCCTGGCCGTCGAACCCGAGAACCCCTGGGTGATCTCGGGGATGGGCACCGTGGCCCGTGAGCAGGGGCAGGCGGCGCAGGCCGTCGCCCTGCACGAGCGGGCCGTGACCCTGGCCCCCGAGAAGGCACGGCTGCACGGCAACCTGGCGTTGAGCGCGTGGCGCGCGGGCGAGCTGCCCCGCGCCGTCGAGGCGTTGGAGAAGGGGCTGAGCCTGGACAGCAAGGACCCGTGGCTGGTGGATCTGGGGGCGTCCTTGTTCGCCGCCCAGAGCCGCGCGCAGGCCGGGCAGGGCGATCAAGCGGCCGCCCTGGCGAGCGCCGATCGGGCCCTGGCGCTGAAGCCCACGGACGCCACCCTGCGGGCCAACCGCGCCCTCCTGCGCCTCGCGGCCGGTCAGACCGCCGAGGGCCGCGAGGACGCGGCGCTGGCGCTGGCGGCGGCGCCCACCGACGGGCGCGCGCTGCTGGCCCAGGGGCGCGCGCTGCTGGCCCAGGGGGACGCCGCCGGGGCTTTGCCCGTGCTGGAGCGGGCCTGGGCGGCGGGGCCGACGCCCGCGGTGGCGGCGAGCCTGGGCGCGGCCCGGCGGCGGGCCGGCGACAGCGAGGCGGCCCTCACCGGCCTGCAGGCGGCCGAGAAGCAGTGGCCCCAGGACGCTGGCATCGCCGCGCAGGTGGCCGCCGCGCGGCTGGAACGCGGCTGGGCGGATCTGGCAGCGGGCCGCGCCGTGCGTCGCACGGCCGGGGACTTCCAGGTGGCCCTGAAGGCCCCGGGGCTGGACGCCGTGAGCGCGGCCCGGGCCCGCTATGGGGCGGCCGTCTCGGCGCTGCGCCTGGGCGACGGCACCAGCGCGCGCCGGCACCTGGGCGCGCTGCGGGGGGCCATGGCCACCGCCGGGGGAACGGACGCGGTGCTCCTGCGGGCGCCCACCGGCCACCTGGCGCTGCTGCTCGCGCGGGCCGCGATCATCGAGCGCAAGGACGACGAGGCGCTGGCGCTGCTGGACGGCGTGCCCGGGGCGAAGACTCGGCAGAGCGAGGGCGCCCGGCTACGTCGGCTGGCGCTGCACCGCCAGGGCGAGGCCGCCTGGCAGCGGGGGGATCTGGGCGCAGCCGCGGCGGCGCTGAAGGACGCTGACGCCGCCGACAGCACCCCCTGGACCCGCCACGACCGGGCCGTGGTGCTGGCCGCCCAGGGCAAGTGGAAGCCGGCGGTGAAGGCGTGGCGGGCGGTGCAGAAGGCCGTCCCCGAAGCCACCTTCAACCTGGCGGTGGCCCTGGAGCGCAGCGGCGATCACGAGGGCGCCTGGCAGCTCTACGACCGGCACGCCCGCGCGGGGCGGCCCCACAGCGACGAGGCCCGGCGCATCGCCGACGCCAAGGCCCGGGTGTTCGGGTTCGGTCAGGGGGATCGGTGATGCGCGCGCTGCTGCAGTGGGTGACGCTGGGGGCGCTGGCGCTGGGCCTGACGGCCCCTGCCCTGGCCCAGGACGCCGGCCCGCCCCCGCCCGATGAGGCGCGGGTGTTGGGGGTGTACGCACCGCGGCTGGCCTTCGACAGCGGGGTGGCCCGCAGTCGGTACGCCGCCGATCTCGCGGCCGCGCTCACGCAGGCGACGGGCCTGCCTTTCAAGGGCCGGGGCTTCGCGTCGAGCGGCGCCTTCGCCGAGCAGGTGGCCGCCGGCAAGGTGACCGTGGCCCTGGTGGACGCTCAGGTGCAGGCCCGCCGCGGCTTCACGGCCCTGGCCCAGGGGCAGCAGGGCGGCCGGCCCGCGGCGCCGCTGGTGCTGGTGGTGGCGCCGGGCGTGAAGGGCGACGGGCTGCTGGCCCTGAAGGGCAAGCGCCTGGCCGACGTGCCGGTGGACACCGGGGACGCCGGCTTCGTGGCCAACTTCCTGATGCAGGGCGAGGTGGCCGGCGAGTTCTTCAAGGCGGGCCGCAGCGCCCACGACGTGCAGGGCGCGGTGGCGCTGGTGAAGCTGGGCAAGGCGGACGCCGCCTTCACCCCCGCGGACCGCACCGAGGGCCTTCGCACCGTGTTCCGCAGCCGACCCGTGCCCCTGCCCGTGCTGGTGCTGGTGGACGCCAGCCTGCCCGCCGAGCAGGCCGCTGCGCTGCGGCAGGCGGCCCCCCGGCTGAAGGTCCCGGGCCCCCTGGACGGCTTCGGCGCCGTGGACAGCGGTGGCCTCCAGGCGCTGCGGGGCAGCCTGGGCAAGCCCCGTCAGCGCGAGGCGCAGCCCGTGATGGTGGCTGCCCCCGTGAACCTGGGGCCCGTGGCGGCGTTCCCGGCGACCGCTCGGTCGGCCCAGGTGGCCGAGCCGCCCGGCGGACTGGCCGAGGCCCTTGGGGTGCCCGAGCCCCCCGCGGAGCGCTTCTGATGGTGACCCGGGTGCTCCTGCTGGGCGACGCGCTGGCGCTGCGCCCCGCCCAGCGGGTGGCCGCGTGCTTCGGGGCCGAGATCGAGCGTCGCGATCCGGATCTGCACCTGTTCGACAAGGCAAAGGCCTTCGCCCCCCACGTGGTGATCCTGCACCTGGAGGGCCTGGGCGAGTACCGGCGCATGGTGATGGAGCGCATGGCCACCCTGCCGGGCGCCCCACCCGTCATCGTGCTGGCCGAGACATCGCCGCCACCCTGCATGGCCGAGCTGCTCGAGCGCCCCTGGTTCGACCACCTGATGGGCCTGCAGGCCCCGTGGTTCATGGAGGAGCTGGCGGTGACGCTGGCCACCCTCACCGGGCGACCGCTGTTCGGGCTCGAGAAGTACCTGCCCTGGGGCAGCCGCATCGTCGAGATCCCCATCGGGGGCTCCGCCGACAAGGACCCGGCCTTCGACCGCATCACCGCCTTCATGGAGGCCATCGGCATCCGCGGGCGGCTGGTGGATCGGCTGTGCGCCCTGGCCGACGAGCTGCTGATGAACGCCATCTACGACGCGCCGGTGGACCGCCGCAGCGGCGAGGCCCGCTACCACGGGCTGCCGCGGAGCACCCCCGTGGCGCTGGATCCCGACGAGCGCCCGGTGCTGCGGTTCGGCAGCGACGGTCAGCGCTTCGGGCTGAGCGTGCGCGATCCCTTCGGCGCCCTGTCGCCCACCACGTTCAAGGGCTACATCGCCAAGGGCCTGCGGGGGGGCGAGGACCAGATCGACGCCAAGGTCGGCGGCGCCGGCCTGGGGCTGTACCTGCTGTTCTCGAGCCTGGGGACGATGGTGCTGAACGTGCACCGGCGGCAGCAGACCGAGGTGATCGGGCTGGTGGACATCCGCGGGAGCTTCCGGGACCTGCAGCGGGCGCCGCGATCCCTGCACGTGTTCGAGCGGCGCTAGCGCCGGCCCCGCGGGGGCGCGCTCAGCCCACCTGATCCAGGGGGATGGCGTCGTCGATGAGCAGATCGGGGATGTCGTCGCGCACCGGGTAGAGGAACTTGCGGTCCGGGCGGACCAGGCCGCCGTCGATGGCGGCGTCCACCGGGCGGCCGGCCCGGTTGCGCAGCCGGCCGGCCTTGATGGCGCCGTTCACGGCCGAGATGGTGGCCTCGTCGGCCTCGGCGAGCTTCTCGCGGGACTCGGGGCAGACCAGCAGGTCCAGCAGGGCGGTGTCGATGGCCATGGGGCTTCCTCCTCGATGCGGCGACCCCGCAGGATGGAGACGCGGGCCGCCGGTTGCAAGCCGGGTCGCCTGTCACACACACCGGTTGACTTGCACCTACATGCTCCTACAATGACCACCGGGAGGGCTCCCGGCGTGGGTCCGCAGCAGGAGGTCCAGGTGGCCGAAGTGGCGAAGCAGACGACGACCGGCCGCAAGCGGACCGCAACCAGCAAGACCAAGGCGGCGGATCGCCGGGCCGGCTCGGCCGCTGGCGAGACCCCCCGCCGGCGGGCGTCGGACCGCGAGTCCGAGGCGCTGCGCAACGAGGTCTTCGGCATCGCCGTGCTGGCGGTGGCCGCGGCCCTGCTCCTGGCCCTGGGCAGCTTCGACCCCGACGACGTGAGCCCCACGGGCATGGCCGCCACCACCGGCCGGGCCCACAACCTCATCGGCCCGGTGGGCGCCTTCGTGGCCGACATCCTGCTACACGTCTTCGGCCTGGCCGCGTTCCTGCTGCCCCTGACCCTCGCCGCCCCCGGCTTCGCGTTCCTCACCGGCAAGCGCATCCGCGTGGCCGTGGGCGACGCCGTGGGCTACCCGATCCTGGTGCTGTTCAGCGCCATGGCCGCCTACCTGTGGATGAACGGCGAGCCCGTGCTGGGCCATGACGCCGGCGGGCTCATCGGCAGCACCGGCGGCGAGATCCTGCAGGCGCTGTTCGGGCGTACCGGCGCCTACCTCATCGTGTATGCGGTCATCGCGCTGACCTTCATCGTCACCACCCGCATCAGCCTCGTGGGCCTGGCAGGCAAAGCCGCCAAGCCCATCGCCGGGCAGGCCGTGAGCGGCGCCAGCGAGGTGCAGAAGGCCTCGCGGGGTCTGCTGGGCGGCCTCGGTGCGCGGTACGTGGCCTGGAAGGAGGAGCGCTCCGAACGCGCCGCCGAGCGGGCGACGGATCGGGCCGAGGCCCGGGCGTCGCGCAAGGCCCAGCGGGCGGCGCGGGCGCAGGCGCGCGCCGATCAGCGGCAGGTGACCACCGATCAGGTGCCCGCGGCGAAGACGCCCGCGAAGGACGCCGACACCCCCCCCGGCGACGCCGGCGAGGGACCCGCCGAGAAGCGCGGCCTGTTCGGCTGGGCCCTGCGTCGCAAGCCGAAGCCCGCGCCCGAGCACAGCGCCGCGCCCCCCGCCGACTCGGGCGGCTTCGAGCTGGGCGACATCCCCGTCGCCGAGGAGGAGCCCGCCCCCGTGCTGCGCCGCCGCAAGGGCCGCAAGCCCCAGGTGGAGCGGCCCACCGAGGTGGCGCCCGTGCTCGACGCCGAGGACGCCGGGGTGGAGCTGGACGATCCCCTGGACGCCCAGGCGGTGGCGGGCGAGGACCACGACACGGTGCTGGGGACCCTGGCCGCCATCGAGGCTGACGCGCCGGTGCGGGCCAAGCTGGATGAGCCGGTGGTGAAGCGGCGGCGGCTGGACGAGAAGGTCGAGCAGCTCTCGATCCCCCTGCCCGAGCACGACCTGCACGCCGACTACGTGAAGCCGCCGCTGCACTTCCTGGACTACACCGATCAGGACCGCAAAGAGGTGGATCCCGACCGGCTGCGGGCCCAGGCCGAGCGGCTGGTGGAGGCGCTGAGCACCTTCCGCATCGAAGGGCGGGTCACCGAGATCCACCCCGGGCCCGTGGTCACCATGTTCGAGTTCGAGCCGGCCCCCGGCGTGCGCATCAGCCGCATCGCCAACCTGGCCGACGACCTGGCCATGGCGCTGAAGGCGGTGAAGGTGCGCATCGTGGCCCCCATCCCCGGCAAGGGCGTGGTGGGCTTCGAGGTGCCCAACCAGGACCGCGAGATGGTCTACCTGAAGGAGATCATCGGCTCGTCGGCCTTCCGCGAGAAGAAGTTCGCCCTGCCCATGGCGCTGGGCAAGGACATCCACGGCGCGCCCGTGATCACCGATCTGGCGAAGATGCCCCACCTGCTGGTGGCCGGCACCACCGGCTCGGGCAAGTCGGTGGGCGTCAACGGCATGATCACCAGCCTGCTGTACCACGCGAACCCCGACGAGGTGCGCTTCATCATGGTGGACCCCAAGATGCTCGAGCTGAGCATCTACGAGGGCATCCCCCACCTGCTGCTGCCCGTGGTCACCGATCCCAAGAAGGCGGCCATGTCGCTGAAGTGGGCGGTGGACGAGATGGAGCGCCGCTACGAGCTGATGAAGGACGCGGGGGTCCGCGACATCCGCGGCTACAACCGCAAGGTCATCAAGGTGCTGGCCGAGATCGAGCTGGCCACCAAGGGCGGCCTGGACGCCGAGACGGCCCCCTTCCCCGAGCTGTGGACCGAGGACAACGAGCCGCCCACGAAGCTGCCCTACATCGTGGTGGTCATCGACGAGTTCGCCGATCTGATGATGGTGGCCGGCAAGGAGGTGGAGTACGCCGTGGCCCGCATCGCGCAGAAGGCGCGCGCGGCCGGCATCCACCTGATCCTGGCCACCCAGCGGCCATCGACGGACGTCATCACCGGCGTGATCAAGGCCAACTTCCCCACCCGCATGGCCTTCCGGGTGTCGAGCGGCATCGACAGCCGCACCATCCTGAGCACCAACGGGGCCGAGAACCTGCTGGGCCAGGGCGACATGCTGTTCATGCCGCCGGGCACCAGCCGGCTGACCCGCGTGCACGGCGCCTTCGTCAGCGAGGAGGAGATCCACCGGATCGTCGAGTTCATCGGCGCACAGCAGGAGCCGCAGTACCTCGACGAGTCGGTGCTGGAGGAGGACGGCGGCGACGACGGCGACATCGACGATGGGGACATCGATCCGATGTACGAGGAGGCCGTGCGCGTGGTGGCCCGCGACGGGCGGGCCAGCACCAGCCACCTGCAGCGGCGCCTGTCGCTGGGCTACAACCGGGCCGCGCGCATCGTGGATCAGATGGAGCGCGACGGGCTGGTGGGGCCGGCCAACGGGGCGAAGCCGCGCAAGGTGAACAAGGCGGTCATCGGGGAGCTGGTGGAGCGCTGGGACAGCGTGTAGTCGGCGTCCGGGCGCCTTGGGCCCGATCCCTTCCTTCCTTTCTCTTTGAGTTCGGCCCGGCCGGGCTCCTCAACTCATTCCTTACGGGTCGGGTCCTGGGCGAAGGCCTGCAGATCGACCGTGTGTGCCCGATCAGCCGCGGCTGTGGGTTGTCGGGTTGGACCGGCTGGCGCGGTCCAACCCTGGGCGGGGCGTGTCGGCTCGGCGCGGGCACAGGGGGTGGCGGCGCAGTCGCTATCCTCGGGGCGGTGCCCGGCGAGGCCGGGCCCCTGCCCCTGCGGGCGCTCCCGCGCCGCCACCCCCTGCGCCCGCTCCGTCGCGACGGATCGTGGGTTGGGGGAGAGGGAGTGGATCGAGGCGTTGTTGGTCGGGCGTCGGGCTGGGGTGAGCGCCCGGTGGATCTTCGGGTCGACGCGCTCGTGGCTGGTCGACCGCGGCTGTGGGTTGTCGGGTTGGACCGGCTGGCGCGGTCCAACCCTGGGCGGGGCGTGTCGTCTCGGCGCGGGCACAGGTGGCGTCGCAGTCGCTATCCTCGGGGCGGTGCCCGGCAAGGCCGGGCCCCTGCCCCTGCGGGCGCTCCCGCGCCGCCACCCCCTGCGCCCGCTCCGTCGCGACGGATCGTGGGTTGGGGGAGAGGGAGTGGATCGAGGCGTTGTTGGTCGGGTGTCGGGCTGGGGTGAGCGCCCGGTGGATCTTCGGGTCGACGCGCTCGTGGCTGGTCGACCGCGGCTGTGGGTTGTCGGGTTGGACCGGCTGGCGCGGTCCAACCCTGGGCGGGGCGCGTCGTCTCGGCGCGGGCACAGGGGGTGGCGTCGCAGTCGCTATCCTCGGGGCGGTGCCCGGCATGGCCGGGCCCCTGCCCCCGCGGGCGCTCCCCCGCGCCGCCACCCCTGCGCCCGCTCCGTCGCGACGGATCGTGGGTTGGGGAGAGGGAGGATCGGGGCGTTGTTGGCCAGGTGTCGGGCTGGGGTGAGCGCCCGGTGGATCTTCGGGTCGACGCGCTCGTGGCTGGTCGACCGCGGCTGTGGGTTGTCGGGTTGGACCGGCTGGCGCGGTCCAACCCTGGGCGGGGCGTGTCGTCTCGGCGCGGGCACAGGGGGTGGCGTCGCAGTCGCTATCCTCGGGGCGGTGCCCGGCAAGGCCGGGCCCCTGCCCCTGCGGGCGCTCCCGCGCCGCCACCCCCTGCGCCCGCTCCGTCGCGACGGATCGTGGGTTGGGGGGGAGAGGGAGTGGATCGAGGCGTTGTTGGTCGGGTGTCGGGCTGGGGTGAGCGCCCGGTGGATCTTCAGGGTCGACGCGCTCGTGGCTGGTCGACCGCGGCTGGGGTTGTCGGGTTGGACCGGCTGGCGCGGTCCAACCCTGGCGGGCGCGTCGTCTCGGCGCGGGCACAGGGGTGGCGTCGCAGTCGCTATCCTCGGGGCGGTGCCGGGCAAGGCCGGGCCCCTGCCCTGCGGGCGCTCCTGCGCCGCCACCCCTGCGCCCGCTCCGTCGCGACGGATCGTGGGTTGGGGAGAGGGAGGGATCGAGGCGTTGTTGGTCGGGTGTCGGGCTGGGGTGAGCGCCCGGTGGATCTTCGGGTCGACGCGCTCGTGGCTGGTCGACCGCGGCTGTGGGTTGTCGGGTTGGACCGGCTGGCGCGGTCCAACCCTGGGCGGGGCGTGTCGTCTCGGCGCGGGCACAGGGGGTGGCGTCGCAGTCGCTATCCTCGGGGCGGTGCCCGGCATGGCCGGGCCCCCTGCCCTGCGGGCGCTCCCGCGCCGCCACCCCCTGCGCCCGCTCCGTCGCGACGGATCGTGGGGTTGAGGGAGGGGGTGGGGTTCGGGGCGTTGTTGGCCAGGTGCTTGGTGGGGGTGTGCGCCCGGTGGGTCAGGGCAACGCGCTGGCGGTGCCTACTTGGGGGCGCGGAGGCGGCCGTTGGCGTCCAGGCGGCAGATGGTGTGGATGGGGCAGGTGGCGCAGACGGTGTCCACGCGGCGGGTGGGGCAGGCGCCGCTGATGCCCAGGTGGGCCAGGGCGAAGTCGTAGCGCAGGGGATCGGCGGGATCCAGGCGGCGCAGGGCGGCGGTGATCTCGGCGGCGGTGCGGTGGTCGGCCTGGGGGCGCTGGGTGAGGCCCAGGTAGCGGCCGATGCGGTGGATGTGGGTGTCCAAGGGCATGGTGAGGCGGTGGGGGCCGACGGCGCACCACAGGCCGAAGTCGACGGCGTCGGGGCCGCGCACCATCCAGCGCAGGAACATGTGCCAGCGCTTGCAGGCGCTGGCGCCGGCGGGGTCGGGCAGCAGGTGCCGGAAGGCCTTGCGCTCAGGGAGGTGGCCGTCGGTGGGGGCGCGCAGCAGGGCCCTGAAGTTGATCAGGGCGCCGCGCAGGTCGTCGCCGCCGGGATCACCCGCCAGGAAGGCAGCGCCCAGGGTGCCGTGGGCGCGCAGGGCGTGGCCGATGCCCAGCCACAGGCGGGCCAGGTCGTCGCCGCGGGTGAGGCGGTAGACGAAGCCGTCGAACCGGGCCCGGGCGGCAGCCAGGCTGTCGGCCTGCGCAGCGGCGGCGGGCGCAGGGCCCATGCGGGCGGTGGCGTCGGCCAGGGCGCGGGCGATGAGATCGGCGCGGCCGTAGGCCAGCGAGGCGGCGAACAGGGCCACCACCTCGCGGTCCTGGGGATCGGGGTACTTCCACGGCCACGCGATGGGGTCGCGGTCGCGGTGGGCCGCCACGTCGGCGCCGGCCAGGAAGGCGTCCAGGGTGGCCATCAGCGCCTTCATCGGCCGCGCCGCTTGCCGGGGGGCCTGGCCTCGGGCAGCGCCTGCAGGCCAGCCAGATCCTCCAGGCCCACGAGCCAGGCGCGCAGGTAGGGGGCCGACAGGGCGTCCAGGCGGGCCAGGGCCTCGGCCACCAGGGCCTCGGGGTTGTAGGGGCCGTGGTGGCTGGGCACGGTGTCGGCGGCGCGGGCGACCACCACGGCGCTGCGGGCCTGATCGGCCGCAGCCTTGAAGAGCTGGCGGGCCAGGGCATCGCCCACGGCCCGGGCGTCGGCGGGGGCGGCGGCGGGCGGCTCGGCGCCGGCCTCGGCGGCCTCGACCAGGGCCCCGGCGTCGCCCAGGGGCAGGCCGCGCTTGCGGGCCTCGCGGGCCAGGCGCACCAGCCGGGCGCGATCGGCTTCCGGGTCCTGGGCCTGGGCCCGCCGCAGGGCGCCGGGGGCGCGGCGCTCGAGGTCGGTGAAGCGACCTGCCGCGAAGCCGGCGGCGAACTGCCCGTCGCCGTCGGCGCCGGCGGCCTGCAGGGCGATCAGCGTGGCCTGGGCGGCGGCGCGGGCGGCATGGAAGCGGTCGCTCAGAGCGTCCAGCCGGGCCAGCGCGCGGGCCTCCAGGCGCACCCGGGCGGGGCCGGCCAGGGCCTGGGCGCGGGTCAGCAGGCCCTCGATGAAGCGCAGGCCCGGGCCATCGAAGCCCTCGGCGCCCTGGGCCCGTAGCGCCGTCAGCCGGCCGGCCACGGCGTCCGGGGCGCCGCCCTCTGCAGACGAGGCGCTCACTGGCCCCCGCGGGCCTGCGGCACGATCTCCACCCGGCGGTTGCGGGCGCGGGCGGCCTCGTCGGCGTTGGGCACGGCCGGGTGGTGGGCGCCGAAGCCGGCGGCGTACAGGCGGCCGGGCGGCACGCCCGCCTCAGCCAGGGCCCGCAGCACGGTCAGCGCCCGCTCGGTGCTGAGCTGCCAGTTGTCCTGGAAGTCGGGCTCGGCGCCGCGGATGGGCAGGTCGTCGGTGAAGCCGGCCACCATCACCAGCTCGTCGTGCTCGGCCAGCCACGCGGCCAGGGGCGGGCCCAGCTCGGCCAGCACGGCGTGGCCGTCGGGGCGCAGATCCGCCGAGTACAGGTCGAAGAGCACCGCGCCGGTGATGCCGATGCGGCCGTCGGCCTCCAGGGTGACGCCGTGGCGGCCCAGGGGGGTGGCCAGGGCCCGCTGAAGGCCGCTCACCCGGGCCTTCGCGGCGGCCTTCTCGGCCTCCAGGGCCGCGGCCCGCTCCGCCGCCAGCCGGCGCTCCACGGCCAGGCGGGCCTGCTCGGCCTCGGCCTCGGCGCGGGCGGCGTTGGCCTGGGCCAGGTCGCCGGCCAGGTCGCTGTGGAACACCACCAGCCACACGAAGAGCAGCACGAAGACGCCCAGCACGCCCGCCAGCAGATCGGCGAAGGCCATCCAGACGTGGGGGGTGTCGACCCCGTCGCCCTCGGGCTCGAACATCAGCCCGCCGCCTGCTGGCCGCGCAGGGCGCGCAGCTCGGCGAACAGCTCCCGCTGGAAGCGCATGGCGTCGCCGAAGACCTCGCGGGTCTGGTCCAGGTACTCGCCCATCAGCCGGCCGGTTGCGTCACCCTCGCCGCCCAGGCTCTCCTCCAGGCGGGTCAGCGTGGTCAGCCAGCCCTCGTTGGACTCGCGGTAGCGGTCCACGGCGTCGGCGAACATCTCGGCCACCGCCGACAGCTCGGCGCCGCCGGCCTGCAGCAGCCCCGCGGCAGCCTCGACGGCAGTGGTGGTCTTCTGCAGGCCCTGGCCCACGTCGGCGGCGTGGGCGGCCAGCGCGGCCCCCAGCCCGGCGGCGTGATCGGCGTGCTGGGCCTGCAGGCGGCCCTCCAGCTCGGCCACCACCTGCCCGTGCTGGGCCACCGTGGCCTGCATGGCCTCCAAGAGTGCGCCCATGCGGGTGCGCGCCTCGCCCTCGCCCACGTGCAGGCGATCCACCAAGGCGTCCACGCGCTCGACCACCGCCCCCAGCGCGTCGGCGTGGCGGGCGTCGGCCACGGCGCGCTCGGCCAGCCGGTCGGCCTCGGCGGCCACCAGGGCCCGCGCCGCCGTGGGCGCGGCCTGCGCGGCGTCCAGCACGGGCTGCAGCGACTCGCCCAGGGTGCGGGTGAGCGCGCTCAGGTGCTCGGCCAGTGCGGCGTCCACCCGGGCCAGCACGTCGGCCGTGGCCGCCGCCCGATCCGCCTGTGCCTGCAGGAAGCGGGTGGCCTGGGCCTCGAGCCGGCCCGCCATGTCCACCACCGTAGCGTCCATGCGGGCGGCCGCCCGGGCCTCCAAGGCCTCGTGATCGGCCCGCCAGCGGGCCAGGGCCTCGCGCAGGCCCTCGGCCTCGGCGGTCAGCGCCGCCTGGCGGGCCTCGTCGGCGGCCGCCTGCCGGGCGCTGACCTCGCGCAGGGCCGCCAGCCAGCGCTCGCCCTCGGCCCGCAGCTCGGCGGACCGGGTGGCCTCGGCGTCGGCGCGGCGGGCCAGGGCGGCCTCGAGCTGACCGGCCTGCTCGCCCAGCAGGTTGCGCAGCGCCTGCGCCTGGTCGGCGTCGGCCTGCGCTTGGGCCTGGGCCTGGGCCTGGACCTGGGCGCCCAGCGCCGCGAACTGAGCCGCCAGGGCCTCGGCGTCGGCGCGGGCCCGCTCGGCGGCCTGGGCCTGGGCCGCCTGCTGGGCCAGGGCCGCCTGCCCCAGGCCCGCCATCGCGTCGGCCAGGGCCTGTGCCTGCTGGGCCTCTGCCTGCGCGCGCTGTGCCGTCACCGCCGCCAACCGCTCGCCCACCTGCGCCTGCTGGGCCTCCAGGGCCTGCCCCAGCGCCTCGACGGTACCCGCCAGGGCCTGCACCTGCTGGGCGTCGGCCTGCGCGCGCTGCTCGGCCAGGGCGGCCAGCCGCTCGCCCACCTGCGCCTGCTGGGCCCGGGCCTGCTCGGCCAGCCGGTCGACGGCGGCCGCCAGGGCCTGGACCTGGGCGGTGTCGGCGGCGGCGCGCTGATCGGTCAGGGCGGCCAGGCGTGCGCCCACCTGCGCCTGCTGGGCCGCCAGCGCCTGCCCCAGTCGGTCCACCAGGCCCTCCAGGGCGGCCACCTGGGCCCCGTCGGCCTCGGTCCGGGCGTCCGCCAGCGCCGCCAGCCGGTCACCCACCTGCGCCTGCTGGGCTGTCAGCGCCGCGCCCAGCCGGTCGACGGTGGCGGCCAGGGCGTTGGCCTGGGCGGCGTCGGCCTGCGCGCGCTGCTGGGCCAGGGCGGCCAGCTCGGCGGTGGCCTGCGCCTGGGCCTGCGCCTGCGCCTGCGCGGCCGCCTCGGCCTGCCGGTCGACGCGCGCGGTCAGGGCTTGGAAGCCGTCCCCCAGCCGGGCCAGGTGGGCGGCGTCGGCCTCACCGCGGGCCGCCTGAGCCTGCGCCATGTGCGCGTCCACCGCGGCGAGCTGGGCGTCCAGCCGCGCCAGGTGCTCGGCCTGCCGGGCGGCGTGCTGCTCGCCCTGCGCCTGCAGCTCGGCCTGCCAGCGCCCGAGCTGCTCGCGGGCCGCCTGAGCCGCGCGCTCGGTGGCCTGCTGCGCCAGATCGGCCACGGCCCCCTGCGTGGCGCTCGCGGCCTCGGCGAAGCCGCGGGTCAGATCACCGCGGATGTCCTGGGCGGCCGCGCGCACGGCCTGCGCCGTGGCGGCGCCGGCCTCGGCCTGCCCTTCCGCCAGCCGGTCGCCCAGGGCGTCCAGGCGGGCCACGGCGGCGTGCAGGGCCTCGGCGGCCGTGGGCAGCGCCGCGCCCACCTGCGCCAGGTGCTCCAGCGCTGTGGTCTGGCGCCCCACCGGGGTCTGGGCCGCCAGGGGCCCCACCGCCAGCGCCGCCACCCGGCGCCGGACCTGCCGATCGGCGCGGCGCACGAACAGAGCGGCCAGCCCCAGCGCCGCCGAGGCCGCCACGCCCGCCACGCTGGTGCCGAAGGCGCGGGTCAGGCCCGCCAGGGGCGCGCTCAGGCCGGTGCGCAGGCTGTCGGCGTCGGGGCTGCTGGTGAGGGCCGTGCGGGCGCCGGCCACCGTGTCCACCAGGCCCATGAAGGTGCCCAGCATGCCCAACATGACCAGCAGGCCCAGCAGGTAGGCGGTGAAGCCCACGGGCGGCGACGGCAGAGGCCGGCCCGCCCGCACGGCGTCGATCCACGGCGCCAGGATGCGCGGCACCTCACCCGCCGGGCTGAATCCGTCCAGGGCCGCCCCCAAGGCGCGGATCCGCCCGGCCCGGCGCCACTGCTCCACAGCGCCCAGCGCCAGCCCCCCGCCGATGAGCAGCGTCAGGGCCAGGGCGAAGGGGTCGTGGGCCCCGTAGCCCGCGGCGGTGCGGGCCACCAGGGCGCCCCCCAGGGCGGTGCACAGGGTGACGGCGAGGCGGATCATCGGGCTCCGGGCGAGGCTGGTCGGACCCGCGTTGGTAGGGGGCGCGCGGATCGGTGTCAAGGGGCCCCCGGGCCGGCCGGATCGCCGGCCCCGTGGATCCGCCCAGGGCGCTCGCTTGACCCTCGCGGGTGCGCTCCCTACCCTGCGCCCGTCTCGGGCCCGCGCGCGACCGTGGGTCCCCCAGCCGAATCACTCGTCTCTTCCAGTTCCAGCCCCGCGAACCCAAGGAGCCCGCCGTGGTCACCGCCGCCGCCCGCAACACCGAGACCTTCATGAACACGGGCCTGGCCCTGTTCAGCGACCAGCCCCACAAGGTGGCCGATCTGTCCGAGGCCACCGTGGCCTACGGCCGCAAGGAGATCGAGCTCGCCGAGCACGAGATGCCGGGCCTGATGGCCATGCGCGAGCAGTACGGCCACCTGCAGCCCCTGAAGGGCGCGCGGATCATGGGCTCGCTGCACATGACCATCCAGACCGCCGTGCTCATCGAGACGCTGGTGGCCCTGGGCGCCGACGTGCGCTGGGTGAGCTGCAACATCTTCAGCACCCAGGACCACGCCGCCGCCGCCGTGGTGGTGGGCAAGGACGGCACCCCGGCCAACCCCAAGGGCGTGCCCGTCTACGCCTGGAAGGGCGAGACCCTGGCCGAGTACTGGTGGTGCACCCTGCAGGCCCTGATGTGGCCCGACGGCGGCGCCCCCAACATGATCCTGGATGACGGCGGCGACGCCACCATGCTCGTGCACATGGGCTACGAGGGGAACCTGGCCGGCAAGGTGGCCCACCCCAGCACCGGCGGGAGCGAGGAGTTCAAGGTCGTCCTCACCCTGCTCAACCAGGTGCAGGCCGCCGATGGCGACTTCTGGAAGCCCTTCGCCGCCAGCATCAAGGGCGTCACCGAGGAGACCACCACCGGCGTGCACCGCCTGTACGAGCGCGCCAAGGCCGGCACCCTGCTGTTCCCGGCCATCAACGTGAACGACTCGGTCACCAAGTCGAAGTTCGACAACGTGTACGGCTGCCGCCACAGCCTGGTGGACGGCATCATGCGCGCCACCGACGTGATGATGGCCGGCAAGGTGGCCGTGGTCTGCGGCTACGGCGACGTGGGCAAGGGCAGCGTGCAGAGCCTGGCGGCCCAGCGCTGCCGGGTGGTGGTCACCGAGATCGACCCCATCTGCGCCCTGCAGGCGCTCATGGACGGCCACGAGGTGAAGACCCTGGAGGACGTGGTCGAGACCGCCGACATCTTCGTCACCGCCACGGGCAACAAGGACGTGATCACCGTCGAGCACATGCGGCGGATGAAGCACAACGCCATCGTCGGCAACATCGGCCACTTCGACAACGAGATCGACATGGCCGGCCTGATGGCCGAGCCGGGCATCGAGCGCATCAACGTGAAGCCCCAGGTGGACGAGTGGCGCTTCACCGACGGCCACTCGATCATCGTGCTGAGCGAGGGGCGGCTGCTCAACCTGGGCAACGCCACCGGCCACCCCAGCTTCGTGATGTCGAACAGCTTCACCAACCAGGTGCTGGCGCAGATCGAGCTGTTCACCAAGCAGGGCGAGTACAGCAACGACGTGACCACCCTGCCCAAGCACCTGGACGAGCAGGTGGCCCGCCTGCACCTGGCCAAGCTGGGCGCGAAGCTCACCGAGCTCACCGACTCGCAGGCCAGCTACATCGGCGTCGACAAGGCCGGCCCCTACAAGCCCGCGCACTACCGCTACTGAGCGCCCCCTGAGCGCCCGGGGCCGCCCGGCCCCGGCGCCTACTCGCCCTTCTTCGACTCCAGCACCGGCTCCGGGCAGGCGAACTCGGCGGTGTACGGGTTCAGCAGCCTGCGGCCGAACCCGCCCGCCCCGACGGCGTTCACCAGCACCCCCACCAGGATCAGGCCCTGGAAGGCCCGCCCCACCGGCGGCGCCGTGACGGCCATCAGGATCAGCACGTACGGGAGGAAGTCGAGGCTGAACCGGTAGCCGAACTGCACCCAGCCGGTGTTCTGGTACATGAGGATCAGCCCGAAGGTGGCCGCCAGGCACAGCAGCGTGGGCGCCAGGATCCGGTGCCAGCGCTTGGGGCGGAACAGCATCAGCAGCGCCGGGGTGGTGAGGAACAGGCTCATGCCGTGCTTGCTGATCTGCAGGTACGGGGCCTTGTCGATGATCCGCGGCGTGAGGGTGAAGGCCGCGTGCAGGTTGCGCTTGAAGAAGGCCGGGTGGAACAGGCCGAAGTCGCGGATGCGGGGCATGCGGCCGCCGGCCAGGTAGGTGTGGCCGAACTCCATGGGGTTCTCGAAGCGCGCGTGGTTGAACCACAGCAGCAGCACCCCGGCCACCAAGGGCGGGGCGCTGAACAGCAGGAAGCGCCTGAGCTGCTCCTTGCGCTCGAGGCGCTCGCCGCTGGTCGGGGCCACGAGCTGCCAGTAGAAGAAGGCCGCCGCCAGCACCAGCGAGGCGCGGGTGGCGAAGGCCCAGGCCAGCATGAGCCCGGCCAGGAAGGGCCGGCGGGCGTCCACGGCGAACAGCAGGTAGGCCAGGTGGAAGGTCACGCCCACGATGAGGGCGGTGAACCACACCTCGCCGCGCACCGCCGACCACAGGTGGTTGCTGCCGAAGACGAACAGCACCGTCAGCCACAGGTTCTCGCGCTTGGTGCGGGGGCTGTAGCCGCGGGTGCGCAGCAGCTCCAGCAGCAGGAAGGCCAGCACCCCGTTGAGCGCCGCGAAGAACACGGTGAACAGCACATCGTTGGTGCCGTAGGCCACCGCCGCCGCGAAGGGGATCATCAGCACCGCCGGGCCCGGCGGGAACGACACGAAGTGGTGGGTCTCGCTGGCGCCCCGGTCACGGTGGGGGATGGACAGGTGCTCGCCCTTCAGGGTCTGGAACTCCAGGGGCTTGCCGCTGCGCCCCGTGAAGAAGCCCTTCACCACCGGCCCGTGCTGCTCGGCCGACTTGCCCTTCAGGGTGAGCGCCTCGTAGCTCGCCCAGTCGTTCTGGTTGGGCGGCGGCCGCACCAGCTCGGCGGATCCGTCCAGGAAGGCCATGGCCTGATAGACGAAGTGGTTGTGCTCGGTGTGGATCTTCAGGCGCGGCCCGGCGAAGGCGGCGTAGACCGCAATGCCCAGCAAAAACAGCAAGATGGGCGTGCGCACAGCGGGCCTTTCCGGGCATCGGGGACGGCGCAGTCTGCCCCAGGGTGAAAAAAAGGCGCAACACGCGCCGCGATCCGCCGATGGATCCCGGGTGGACGCCCTGCCCCCCCGAGGTCCCCGTGCCCCGCCCCTGGCTCACCCTGGCGCTGCTGTTCGCCGCCGGCCTGCTGTGTCGCGCCCCCTGGCCCGCAGCCCTGGCCGCCGGGCTGGCCGCAGCGGCCCTTCACCGCCGCGCCGGCCTGGCCCTGCCTACCGTGGCCCTGGCCGCCGGGCTGCTGGCGGGCGGCAGCCCCGACCGCTGGGCCGCCGCGGCGCCCGGCGCGCCCCCACCCCGCTGACCGGCACCGTCACCGCCGTGCGCCTGAGCGGCGATCGCGTGGCCGTGCGGGTGGCCCCCGACGACGCCCCCGCCTGGCAGGTGGAGGCCTGGCAGGGCCGCCGGCCCGCGGGGCTGGCCGTGGGCGCGCGGGTGCAGGTGCGCGGCGGCCTGCACCCGCTGCCCCCCGCCGACAACCCCGGTGGCTTCGACGCCCAGGCCCACGGCCGGGCGAGCGGGGTGCGCTGGCGGGCCCGTGGGCCGGTGCTGCTGCTCGAGGCGGCCCCCGCCGCCGCCGAGCAGGCCGTGCGCGCCCGCCTGGCCGCCCGCGCCCGGCTGCGGGCCCTGGATCGCGAGCTGGGCGCCGGGCTGCTGGCGGGGCTGCTGCTGGGCGACCGGGCCGCCGTGCCGGACGTGGCCGTGGACGCGCTGCAGGCCACCGGCGCCGGGCACCTGCTGGCGGTGTCGGGCCTGCACGTGGGCGGGCTGGCCGCATTGCTGTTCGCCCTGTTCTGGCGCGTGACCCGGCGGCTGGGCGCCGTCCGCCCCGATCGCTGGGCGGCCCTGCTGGCGCTGCCCGCCGTGCCCGCCTTCGTGGCCCTGGCCCAGGCCCCGGTGAGCGCCCAACGCGCGGGCTGGATGGTGGGGGCCTTCCTGGTGGCGCGGGCGCTGGACCGACGCCCCCAAGGGCTGGAGTTGCTTGGCCTGGCGGGCCTGGCGGTGCTGGCCGATCGCCCGCTGGCGGTCACCGAGCCGGGCTTCCAGCTCTCGTTCGGGGCGGTGGCCGCCCTGCTCGTGACCCCCACCGGCGGCGGGCGGCTGCGGCAGGCGCTGACGGTGAGCGCGGTGGCCTGCGCCGCCACCGCGCCGCTGCAGGCGTGGCACTTCGGCACGGCGGCGCCCGTGGCCGTGCTGGCCAACCTGCTGCTCACGCCCCTGGCGGCCACGGTGGTGGTGCCGCTGGGTCTGCTGGGCCTGCTGGTGGGCGCCTGGACGCTGGCGCCGCTGGCCTGGGCGGCGGCCGCCGCCGAGGGGCTGGTGGCCGCCGCCGAGGTGCTGGCGCAGGCGGGTGGGCTGCAGGTGGTGGGCGCCCACGCCGCGCCCGCGCTGGCCATCCCGGTGGTGGCGGGCGGGCTGTGGCTGGCGGGCCGCCCGCGGCTGGCGGTGTGGGCCCCGCTGGGCCTGCTGGCCTGGAGCGCCGCCCTGTGGCCGCGGGGCACCACCGTGGACTTCGTGGCGGTGGGCCAGGGCGACGCCGTGCTGGTGCGCTCGGGGGGCCACGCCATGCTGGTGGACGCGGGCCCCGACCCCCAGGCGCGGGCGCTGCTGGGCTACCTGCGCCACGTGGGGGTGCGGCGGCTGGACGTCGCGGTGCTGAGCCACCGCCACCCCGACCACTACGGCGGGCTGGCCGGGCTGGTGGACCACATGCCCATCGGCGCGGTGTACGACCACGGCGTGCCCGACGCCGGCGGGCCCTGGGCCCGGCTCGCGGGGCGGCTGGCCGCGGCGGGGGCCCCGGTGAGGCGCCCGCCTGCCGGCTGGACCCTGGGCGATCTGCAGGTGACGGTGCTGGCCGACGATCCACCCCCCCATCTGGAGGAGAACGACCGCTCGCTGGTGCTGCGGCTGGCCGGCCCGGGCGGCAGCGTGCTGCTCACCGGCGACGTGGAGGGGCCCGGCGAGGCGCGGCTGGCGGGCCGGGTGCCCCCCACCAGCGTGCTGAAGGCCCCCCACCACGGCTCGAAGACCAGCAGCGGCGCGGCCCTGTTGGCCGAGGCCTGCCCGCAGGCGGTGGTGTTCACCGTGGGGCGGCACAACCGCTACGGCTTCCCCCACCCGCAGGTGCAGGCGCGGTACGCCGCCCACGGGGTTCAGGCCTGGCGCACCGATCGGGACGGCCGGGTGCGGGTGCGGCTGGCCCTCGGCGCTGCGACCATCGAGGCCCTGCGCCGTGGGGCACAGCCCCTGGGCCCGGGCCGCTGCGGGGTGCCATGATGGGCGCGGCAGGGCAGGAGGCGGGCGTGGATCTGGTGCTGACGGTGCGGGGCGCGGACGGGGCGGCGGCGGTGTACCGCTTCGCGGGACCTCAGGTGCAGGTGGGCCGGGACCCGGGCTGCCAGGTGGTGCTGCCGGATCCGGCGGTGAGCGGGCAGCACGCGCTGTTCCAGGCCCACGGCGGCGGCTGGCGGGTGCTGGACGTGGGCAGCACCCACGGCACCCGGCTGAACGGCGCGGTGCTCACCCCCGGCGAAGCCCGCCCGGTGGGCGAGGGCGACGCGCTGGCCCTGGGCCCCTACGTGGTGGAGGTGTGGTTCGACGCCGCCGGCGGGCTCACCACCGACAGCCGCGACACCGAGCGGCTGGCCCGCCTGCTCGCCCGCTCGGCGGCCACCGTGGCGGCGGGTGGCTGGGGGCTGCTGGTGGAGCGCGGCCACGCCACCGACGAGCTGGCCCCGCTGGCCCCCGACCGGCCGGTGTGGATCGGCCACGACCCCGCCTGCGAGCTGGTGGTGCCCGAGGCCGAGGCCCACCACGTGGTCATCCGGCGCGGCCCCCACGGCGTGACCTTCGAGGCGCCGGGCGGCGCGGTGCGCTGGCGGGGTCGACCCGCCACCCGGGGCAACCTGGCGGTGGACGACCGGCTGCAGATCGGCAGCGCGGTGGTGGTGGTGCAGGGGCCGCTGGACGCGCCGCGGCCCCCACCCCCTACGCCGCCGCAGGGCTGGACGCCGTTGGAGAAGCTGGCCTTGGGCGTGGGGCTGGCCGCCCTGGCCGCGGCCGGCTGGCTGGCGCTGCGCTGATCTGGGGGGCCCGCGGGCTGCTACTTCGCCAGGGCCTTGATGCGCGCCTTGGCCGCCTTGTGGGGGCGCACCGCGTCCGACTGCCGGAAGGCCTCCAGGGCCTGGGCGGGCTGGCCGCGGGCCTCCAGCACCAGGCCCAGGTTGAACAGGATCATTCCCTTTGTTCTCGGGGCCTTGGCCAGGCCAAGCGCCGCCCGCAGATCGGCCTCGGCGGCGTCGACGGCCCCCGCCTTCAGGTGCAGGTAGCCGCGCTCGCCCCGCCAGTCGGCCCGGGCGGGGTCGTGGATCACCAGGCGGTCGAACCAGTCGATGGCGCCGGCCCAATCCAGCTTGGTCGCCGCGGCGCGGCCCGCCTGCAGCGCGGCCTTGGCGTCCGTCAGGGGCTCCACCACCGCCTCGCAGGTGTCGGGCGTGGGGAATCGGAAGGCCTTGGCCGTGTGGCCCGCCCCGCACGCCGTGTACCGGAAGCGGTCGCCGTCCCGGCTGATCTGCGAGGGGGTGCGGTCGCTGGCGTCGTCGGTCTGGCAGGTGGCCGCGAAGGCCAGGCGCGCGCCCTGGAACACCAGGTCGGTGTAGCCGTAGCCCTGGATCACGTAGGCGCTGGGGCACTCGCCGTCGTCGCACATCTGCTCGCGGCCGCCGATCTCGTGGGTGGCCTGCACGTGCAGCCAGCTCCCCGGCAGCGGGGCCACGGTGACCTGAAACTGGTCGCCGTAGGTCGGCAGCGCCCCGCCCAGCGCCGGGTAGAGCTGGAAGCCCCCCGCCCCGTCCGCCACCAGCAGGGTGAGCTGGTCGCGGTCGAGCACGTGCACGGGGCCCGCCCCGCCGCAGGGCACGCCGGGGGCGCACAGGGCCTTCTGCGCGGCGGCCTCGTCCGCGACGGGCGCCCCCTTCACGGCGGCGTGGGCCGCCTGCCAGGTGCCCACGGGCTGCCCCACCGGGAGCGCGTGGTTGCCCTTGAACAGCACGGGGCAGTCGGCGGCGGCCGGGCCGGCCCACAGGGCGGCGGCGACGAAGCAGCAGGCGATCCAACGGGTCATGGGGGTCCTCCGGCGCCCGAGGGGCGCGCTCTGGGAGGCATTGCACCACGCCGGGCAGGGATCTTTGGCGGGGACGGGGCGGGCAAGCCGGCGGGCCCCGCGGAGGGGCCGGCCAGCGCCGCTCAGCTCAGCTACAGCCGGTGGTGCCGCCGCAGCTCATGCACTTCAGGCAGGATCCGTTGCGCACCAGCGTGAGCGAGCCGCACTCGGTGCAGGGGTCGCCCTCGTAGCCCTGCTGGCGGGCGCGGGTGATGGCGTCCACCTGGGTGTCGCGCTTGGGGGCCACCTTCACGGCGTCCACGGTGCCCATCTCGATCTTCACCGCCGCGTTGCCCCGGCTGCTGGCCACGGGGCCGGCGCTGGGGGCGCTGGTGATGGGCGTGGTGCGCACCGCGCCGCCCACCGCGCCGCCGCCGCCCACCGCGCTCAGCCGGCTGAAGCCGGCGCCGCCGGTGCTGGCCCGCGGGGCGTGGGTGGACAGGCTGATGGGCGCGTGGGGCACGGGCGTGCCCTGGGTGAGCTCGACCTCCTCGTCGTACTCGGGCTCGTCGTGCATGGCGTCGCTGCGCAGGTCCTCGGGCTTCACCTGGGCCAGGTCGTCGCGGCCCAGGTAGCTCACGGCCAGCTCGCGGAAGATGTAGTCGATGATCGACGTGGCCATCTTGATGCGGTCGTTGCCCTGCACGAACCCGTTGGGCTCGAAGCGGGTGAAGACGAAGGCGTCGACGTACTCCTCCAGGGGCACGCCGTACTGCAGGCCCAGGCTGACCGCGATGGCGAAGCTGTTCATCAGGCTGCGGAAGGCGGCGCCCTCCTTGTGCATGTCGATGAAGAGCTCGCCGATGTTGCCATCCTCGTACTCGCCGGTGCGCAGGTAGACCTTGTGGCCGCCCACCACCGCCTTCTGGGTGTAGCCGCGGCGGCGGGCGGGCAGCCGGCGGCGCTTGGCCAGGTAGCGCACCACCACCTTCTCGGCGATCTGCATGGCGGCCAGCGCGGGCTGATCCACCGCCACGGGCAGGTCGAGCTGCAGCGCGTCGTCGGTGCTCTGGTCCTCGTCGTCGCTGAAGTCGAACACCGAGGCCGACAGGGGCTGGCTGAGCTTCGAGCCGTCCCGGTACAGGGCGTTGGCCTTGATGCCCTTGCGCCAGCTGTACAGGTAGGCGTCCTGCACGTCCTCCAGCGAGGCCTCGGAGGGCATGTTGATGGTCTTGCTGATGGCGCCGCTGATGAACGGCTGCACGGCGGCCATCATCTCGATGTGGGCGCGGAAGGGGATGAAGCGGGTGCCCTGCTTGCCGCACTTGTTGGCGCAGTCGAACACGGGCAGGTGCCGGGCCTCGAGGCCGGGCGCGCCCTCGACGGTCATGGTGCCGCAGACGAAGTCGTTGGCCTCGGCGATCTGGCTGCGCGACAGGCCCAGGGCGCCCAGCAGGTCGAAGCCGGGCTCCATGAGCGAGGTCTCGGGGACGCCCAGCTTGTCGGTCAGGTAGGCGTCGCCGAAGGTCCAGCGGTTGAACACCATGGACAGGTCGAAGGCGCCCGGCAGCAGGCGCTCGATCTTCTCGATGCCCGCCTGGTCGAAGCCGTTGTCCTTCAGCACCTCGTGGTCCAGGTGCGGGCAGCCCTTCAGGGTGCCGCGGCCGCGGGCGTAGCGCACGATGCGCTCGATGGCGTCGTCGGCGTAGCCCAGCTTGTGCAGCGCCAGGGGCACGGACTCGTTGATGATCTTGAAGTAGCCGCCGCCGGCCAGCTTCTTGAACTTCACGAGGGCGAAGTCGGGCTCCACGCCGGTGGTGTCGCAGTCCATCAGCAGGCCGATGGTGCCGGTGGGGGCGATGACCGTGCTCTGGGCGTTGCGGTAGCCGTGCTGCTCGCCGAGCTCCAGGGCCCGGTCCCACGCCTTGCGGGCGGCCTTGACCAGGTACTCCGAGGTCTTCTCGGGATCGATGCCCACCGGGATGGTGCCGACGCCCTCGTACTCGCTGGCGGGCACGTTGTAGGCGGCGCGGCGGTGGTTGCGGATCACCCGCAGCATGTTGCCGTTGTTGGCCTTGTAGCCCGGGAAGGGCCCCAGCTCGGCGGCCATCTCGGCGCTGGTGGCGTAGGCCACGCCGGTCATGATGGCGCTGATGGCGCCGGCGAAGTTGGTGGCCTCGGCGCTGTCGTAGGGCAGGCCCAGCACCATGAGCACGGTGCCCAGGTTGGCGTAGCCCAGGCCCAGGGTGCGGTACTTCCAGCTCAGCGCGGCGATCTCGTCGCTGGGGAACTGGGCCATGGTGACCGAGATCTCCAGGGTCACCGTCCACAGCCGGCAGGCGTGCTCGAAGGCCTCGACGTCGAACCGGGTGTGATCGGCGCTCATGAACTTCATGAGGTTCGAGCTGGCCAGGTTGCACGCCGTGTCATCGAGGAACATGTACTCGGAGCACGGGTTGCTGGCGTTGATGCGCCCGCCCTCGGGGCAGGTGTGCCAGTCGTTGATGGTGGTGTCGTACTGCACGCCCGGATCGGCGCAGGCCCAGGCCGCGTTGGCGATCTGGTCCCACAGGTCGCGGGCCTGGATGGTCTTGGCCACCTTGCCGTCGGTGCGGCGGATGAGGTCCCAGGGCTTGTTCTCGAGCACCGCGTTCATGAACGCGTCGGTGAGGCGCACCGAGTTGTTCGAGTTCTGACCCGAGACCGTGTTGTAGGCCTCGCTCTGCCAGTCGGTGTCGTACTCGGGGAACTCGATCTTGGTGAAGCCCTGCTTGGCGAACTGCAGCACCCGGTTGATGTAGCTGGCGGGCACGTCGGCGCGGCGGGCGCCGCCGATGGCCTTGCGCAGGGGGCGGTTGACCTTCGGGTCGAAGGCGTCGCCCTGGCACTCCACCTGGCAGGCCTCCATCACCCGGGTCAGGTGCTTCTTGCAGGCCTTGGAGCCGGCCACCAGCGCGGCCACCTTCTGCTCCTCGGTGACCTTCCAGTTGACGTAGGCCTCGATGTCGGGGTGGTCCACGTCCAGGGTGACCATCTTGGCGGCGCGGCGGGTGGTGCCGCCGCTCTTGATGGCCCCGGCGGCCCGGTCGCCGATCTTCAGGAAGCTCATCAGCCCGCTGGACCGGCCGCCGCCCGCCAGGGGCTCGCTCTCGCCGCGGATGTTGCTGAAGTTGCTGCCGGTGCCCGAGCCGTACTTGAACAGGCGGGCCTCGCGGGTCCACAGGTCCATGATCCCGCCCTCGTTGACGAGATCGTCCTGCACCGACTGGATGAAGCAGGCGTGGGGCTGCGGGCGCTCGTAGGCGGAGGTGCTGGGGTGGACGGCGCCCGTCTCGTGATCGGCGTACTTGTGGCCCTGGGCGGGGCCAGCGATGCCGTACGCCCAGTGCAGGCCGGTGTTGAACCACTGCGGGCTGTTCGGCGCGGCCATCTGCCGGGCCAGCATGTGGCGCATCTCGTCGAAGTACGCCTTGGCGGACTCCTCGTTGGCGAAGTAGCCGTGGCGCCAGCCCCAATAGGTCCAGGTGCCGGCCAGACGGTCGAAGACCTGGCGGCTGTCGTGCTCGCCCACCTCGCGCTCGTCGGGGGGCAAATCGTTCAGGGCCGCGTGATCGGGCTCGGCGCGCCACAGCCACTCGGGCACGCCCTGCTCGGGCACGCGGCGCAGGCGGGCGGGGATGCCGGCCTTGCGGAAATACTTTTGGGCGATGATGTCGGTGGCCACCTGGCTGAAGTCCGCCGGCACCTCGACGCGGTCGTTGCGGAAGACCACCGTCCCGTCGGGATTGCGGATCTCGCTCTGCCGGGTCTCGAACTGGATCCCCTCGTAGGGGGACTGCTTGCCCTTGGTGAATCGCCGCTGGATGCGCATGGCCGCTGTCTGTCCTCCGCTTCGGGCCGACCGTCAGGCGCCGGCCGCACCGATCTGTTCGCGTCACCGACCTCCCCGCAGATCGATGCGCGTGGGCCGCTCACCGCGGCCCGGGGTGATAATTCTGGTGTCGTCGTTGTCACCCGACCGCGAAGCGCGTTGCGCACCCCTGGGCCGAGCGTCCGCCCTGTTTAAAGGGTTTCCCCCCCCTGGACAAGGGCAAATTTCCCTCAATCGAAGCACTACATCTGCGCAGAATCATGGGGTGACCCCACCAGATATTGTGCTTCGCTCGCTAACCCTTGCGCTGTGGACGATTGCCCGGATTGGCGCATCAACTGGCACAATCCGGCACGCCCTGCGCGGGGCTCGCCCCCCCAAAGGGCCCCTTGGCCGGGGGGCCTGTCAACCCCTTGACCACAAGGAAATTTGCCCGATCGGCGGAGTGCCAGCAGTATCAGAGGTTTGCGCCACGCACTTTTGCCTCCAGGGTGGCTCAAAGTGTGGTGATGTAGGTACAAGGACCACCACATCTGGTGCCCGCGGCAGATCCCGCGACAGCCCGGCGACCCGCCGCGTATGCTCCGGACATGCACCGACCCGGACTGTCACTCGGGCTGGGCCTGCTGGCCTTCCTGATCCTGTTCCATTACGAGATCGCCCGCCCGGCGGTTGAGGCGACCTTCACGGCGGACTACGGCTACGAGGCGCTGCGCTGGGCGTGGCTGATCGTGCCCGCGGGCGTCTTCGCCGGGGTGGCGGTGTTCAACCGCTTCGCCGCCCAGGTGCCGCTGCTGAAGCTGCTGGCGGCGGCGGCGGTGGCCTCGGCCGCCCTGCTGGCCGCCTTGCTGCTGGCCCGCGGGGGTGGGCTGCGGGTGGCCAGCTACGGGCTCTACGTCTTCAAGGACGTGCACATCGTCTTCCTGGTGGAGGCCTTCTGGATGCTGGCCAACGCCGTGTTCCAGCAGGGCGCCGCCACCTGGCTGTACGGCCTGTTCTGCGCGGCGGGCTCGGTGGGGGGCTTCGCGGGGGCCAGCGTGAGCACCTGGCTGATCCAGGCGCAGGGCTTCACCACCGACGGGGTGCTGTGGACGCTGGTGGGCGTGCTGGGCGTGGTGGCCGCCTACGCGCTGGTGCTCAACCGGGGGCTGGGGGACGTGGCCCGGCCGGCGCCCCCCAAGGCCGCGGCGGGCACGCCCAAGGGCGACTGGCGCGACGGCTTCCGGGTGCTGGGCGAGCAGAAGGTGCTGGCCTGGCTGCTGGTGCTGGTGGTGGCCACGCAGCTCCTCATCAACCTGGTGGACTACCAGCTCAACGGCGTGGTGGAGGCGGCGTTCCCGGCCCGCGACGACCGTACGGTGGCGATGAACGAGGTGTACCGCTGGATCAGCGTGGGGGCGCTGGCCATGCAGGTGCTCACCGGGCCCCTGCTGAAGGCCCTGAAGTTCTCGCCCACGTTCCTGATGCTGCCCTTCCTGGTGGGCGGCGCCACGGTGGCGCTGCTGGTGATGCCGCGGTTCCTCACGGCGGCCGTGGCCAAGGTCACCACCAAGGTGGTGGACTACTCGCTGTTCCGCGCCACCAAGGAGATCCTGTACCTGCCGCTGGGCTATGCCCAGAAGACGCAGGGCAAGGCGGTCATCGACATCCTGGGCTACCGCTCGGCCAAGGCGGGGGCGGCGGCCATCCTGTTCGGCCTGGGGGCCCTGGGGGTGGGCGGCGGGATCGGGGTGGGCACGGCCTGCCTGGTGCTGGTGGCGGTGTGGATCGCCGCGGCGCTGGCCGCCCTGCGGGCCTGGAAGGCCGCCGGCGGCGATGGCCCCGCGGGCGGGGCCCGAGACGGGGCCAGCGAGGCGGCCTGACCCTGGTGGGGGCCGCAGGCCTCCGCTACCCTCCGCCCCCGATTCACCCGCGCGAGGCACCTGCATGAACCCCCTGGCCGGCCCCACCGCGGCCCTGCGCGCGCTGGGCCTGATCCTGAAGAGCCCCGGGCTGATGGCGCGGGCGGCGATCCCCGCGGGGGTGGCCCTGGTGGCCAGCGCCGTGGGCATCTGGGCCGCCGTGCACTGGCACGCCGAGCTGGTGGACTGGGTGTGGCGCGAGCCGAAGGGCGAGGGCTTCTGGGCGGCCATCGTGCACGGCGTGTGGACCGGGGTGAACTGGCTGCTGGGCCTGGCCTCGGGCCTGCTGAGCGTGTTCATCACCCCGTGGCTGGTGATGCTGGTGGGCCTGCCGCTGTGCGAGCCCCTGTCGGGCGCGGTGGACGCGAAGCTGGGCGGCAAGGCGGTCGAGGGGAGCTTCTTCGGCGACCTGGCCAAGACCTTCACCACCACCCTGGGCGTGACGGCGGTGGGCGTGGCGGGGGCCGTGGCCTTCTTCCTGCTGGGGCTGATTCCGGTGTTGGGCCTGGTGGTGACCCCCTTCGTCACCCTGATCTGGACGCCCATGTTCCTGGCCTTCGACCTGTTCGACAGCCCGCTGGCCCGGCGCCAACTGGGGCTGCGCCAGAAGGTCGGGTACGTGCTGGGCCGGGGCATCACCGCGCTGAGCGTGGGGCTGACGGCCACCGTGCTCGTGGCGGTGCCCGTGCTGAACCTCGTCGGGCTGCCGGTGGCGGTGGCCATGGCGGTGATCGTGGTGCGCGACCGCGAGCAGAAGGCGGCGGCTTGAGCGCAGCGACCCCGCGCGCCGTCGGGCGGACCGTGGCGCTGGATCTGGCCCTGGTGCTGGCCTTCTCGGCCTTGGCCGTGTGGCTGCGCTGGCCGGCCCTGTTCACCGAGGGTTTCCACAACGAGGACGCCGCCGGCATCACCTACAACGCCGATCTGCTGCGGCAAGGGCTGCTGCCCTACGTGGCCGACCTGGAGCTGAAGGCGCCGGGCAGCTACTGGCTGAGCCACTGGGCGTGGGCCCTGTTCGGCCGCTCGCTGGTGGTGCTGAACCGGGTGGCTTGCGCCTGGGCGGTGCTGGCGGGGGCCGGCGTGTTCGTCACCGCCCGGGCGCTGTACGGCACGCGCCGATCGGCGGGCCTGGCGCTGGCGCTGTACACGGTGGCCGCGCCCATCACCGACAGCATCGACATCAACTACGGCGCCTGGATGATCGCGCCCTACGTGTGGGCCACGGCCTTCTATGTGCTGGGCATGAAGCGCGGCGCGTGGGGCTGGCTGCTGGCCAGCGGGGCCACCCTGGCGGTGGCGGGGCTGATGAAGCGGCAGGGCGGCCTGCTGTTCGTGCTGTTCGCCGCGGGGCTGCTGGCGGCCTGGTGGCGGGCCCGCGGCACGCCCGAGGGGGCGCGGCGCTGGCGGGCAGGCTGGGCCTTCGCCGGCGGGCTGGCCCTGGGCTTCGCGCCCATCGCGCTGCGCTACGCGGCGGCGGGGGAGCTCACCGCCCTCATCGACCACTACGCCTTCTCGAAGGGCGGCTGGCGCTACGTGCAGGGCGAGCTGACCTGGGCCGATCGCTGGCCGCGGCTGTGGGACGGGGTGCTGGGCTTCGGCGAGTACGTGGCCGGGCCCACGCTGCTGGCGGCGGGGGCGACGCTGGGCGGCCTGCTGCGGCGGCAGCGGCCGGGGCCCGTGGCGATCCTGCTGGCCGGGCACTTCGCGGTCAGCTTCCTGGGGGCCGCCCTGGGCTTCCGGTTCTTCAAGAGCTACTACCTGCAGCTCCTGCCGGCCCTGGTGTGGATCGCCGCCCACCCGGCGGGGGTGCTGGGGCTGCTGGAGCGCGCGGCGTGGGTGCGCGGGGCGCGGCGGCTGCCCACGGCGCTGGTGGCGGCCGGGCTGCTGGCGGGCGCCTGGCCCGCCGCCCGCAAGGATCACCAGCAGCTCGACCTGATCCGCAAGATGCGCCAGCACCCACGCGACCACGAGGCGCAACGGGTGGCCCGGGTGATCCGGGCGAACGCAGGGCCCGAGGACACGGTGTGGGTGTGGGGGCGCTGGGCCTGGCCGGTGTACTTCCACGCCGATCAGCGAGCGCCCACCCGCATGTACAAGGTGCTGGGCATCGTCACCACCAACCTGACGAACACCTGGCGGCGGCCCACCAAGCAGACCACCTTCGTGCAGCGGGGGCCCGCGGCCGACAAGCTCATCGCCGATCTGCAGGCGGGGCGACCGGCCTTCATCGCGGTGTCGCGCAACGAGGACTATCGGCAGTTCGAGGGGTTCAAGCGCCTCTTGCAGACCGACTACCAGCGGGTGCCCCATCTGACGATGCGGCAGTTCGTGCTCTACCACCGCAAGGACCACCCGCTGGTGAAGCCGCCCCGGCCGAACCCCGGGCGGCGCCCCAAGCCCCGCAAGAGGTGACGTGATGCAGCACCCCTTCGACGTCCCGCTGGTCACCGCCGCCCTGGCGCGCACCGGGCTGTTCGACGCCCTGGACGCCCAGGCCGTGGACACGCTGCTGAGCCACTGCGAGATCCGCCTGTGCCCCCCTGGCGAGGTGGTGCTGCACGAGGGGCAGCCCGGGGACGCGCTGTATGTGGTGCTCGAGGGCGCCTTGCAGGTGTTCCGCGATCTGGCCCGCAGCGAGGTGGTGCTGGCCCGGGTGCCCAAGGGCGGCCACGTGGGCGAGCAGGCCCTGCTGCCCGGCGGGGCCCGGCGGCGCACCGCCAGCGTGCGGGCGGCGGCGCCCACGGTGCTGCTGCGGCTGCCCCGCGAGCCCTTCCTGGAGGTCGTGGCCCGCAGCGAGGGCCTGGCGGCCCAGCTCCGCGACGCGGGCCGCGCCCAGCTCCTGGATCGGGTGGCCGAGCACGGGGCGCTGGCCCGGGCCCTCACCGCCGAGCCCGACTTCGAGGACGCCTTCGCCGAGGTGGAGCGCGCGGTGGGCGAGAAGCTCATCGTCGAGGGCGCCCCGGCCGACGCGCTGTACCTGATCACCAAGGGCTTCGCCGAGGTGTACCGCGGCGAGGGCGCCGGCCGGGTGCGGCTGGCCCGGCTGAGCCCGGGGCAGTGCGTGGGCGAGCTGGGGCTGGTGCACCGGCGGCCGCGGGCGGCTTCGGTGGTGGCGTTGAGCCGGCTGCAGGCCCTGCGCATCGACGGCGACTGGTTCACCCGCCGCTACGCGGCGTCCCCTGCCCTGCGCGCCTGGATCGGCACCCTGGAGAGCGCCTACCGCCTGGCGGATCGTGGCTTCGTGACCACCCACGGCGGCTCCTGGGTGGGCCGCGACACCCTGACGAGCGTGTACCACCTGCCCCAGGGCCGGCAGGTCACCGTCACCCAGGTGGTGGGCGAGGCGGTGGTGGACGCGCAGACCGCCAGCGCGGTGCCCGATCAGACGCTGGTGCACGAGCGCGAGGGGGCCCGACGCACGCTGATGCTCCAGGGCGACCGCCTGGTGGGGCTGGACGCCATCG
The DNA here is from genome assembly GCA_020633555.1 of Myxococcales bacterium. GTDB lineage: Bacteria > Myxococcota_A > Bradymonadia > UBA7976 > UBA1532 > JACKDL01. The sequence goes on from JACKDL010000009.1 coordinate 110,340, forward strand.
GCCCCTGGCCCGACCTGCCGGCGGTGATGGACCGCCTGCTGTCGGGCGCCCCGTTCGCGGCGCAGGACGCCGCGGACTTCCAGGCCACGGGCACCCTGCCCGCCGCGCGGAAGGTGGCGGATCCGGTGCTGTGCGCCTGCCTGTCGGTGCCCCACAGCGCCGTGCGCGGAGCCCTGCGAGGCGGCTGCAGCACCCTGAAGGCCCTGAAGGGCAAGACCGGCTGCGGCACGGTGTGCGGGGGCTGCGTGCCCGATCTGAAGGCGCTGCTGGCGGGCCGCGGCTTCGCGCCGGCGGCGCTGGAGCCGGGCGCGGAGCACGGGCCCGACGTGCGCACCTTCTTCCTGGGGGTCGAGGGCGGCGAGGCCCTGCCCGCAGCCCCCGGGCAGCACATCGAGGTGCGGGCCCACATCGGCGGCGATCCCGTCAAGCGCAGCTACCTGCTCACCGGCTGGCGGGACGCGGGCTACGAGATCACGGTGCGCCGCGAGCCCGAGGGCGCCTTCAGCGGCTGGTTGTTCGCCCAGCCCCCGGGCGTCACCGTCGAGGTCAGCCCACCCAGCGGCGACGCCCTGCTGCCACCGGGGGCCTGCGTGGCCTTCGTGGCCGGCGTGGGCGCCAACGCCGGCCTGGCGCTGGCTCGGGCGAGCGTCGAGGGGCGCCTGGCGGGGCCGCTGGTGGTGCACCAGAGCAGCCGCGCCGCCCCGGTGTTCGAGCAGGCGCTGGCCGAGCTGGACGTCGCAGGGCACCTGACGCTGACCCGCCGCACCACCGCCCGCGAGGGCCGGCTGGGCCCCGCCGACGTGGCCGCCGTGGTGAAGGCCGCGCCCGCCGGCGCCCACTTCGTGGTCTGTGGGCCGGGCACCTACAACGCCGACGTCATCGCCGCCCTGCAGGCCGCCGGGGTCGAGGGGCGCCGCATCCAGCCGCTGGTGTTCGGCCACGCGGGCGGCCCGCCTGCGGGGGCCCCCGACGAGGACGCCTCGTGGGTGGACAGCCTGGCCGACATGGCCAAGGGCGCCTGGGTGCGCCTGCTGGGCCGCGGGTGACGGAGCGGCGCCTGGGGCCGGTGTTCGCGCTGGTCAGCGCGGGCGCCGCCACCGCCCTGCCGCCTGTCGGGCCGGCGTGGCTCCATGGGCTGCTGGTGCTGGGCCTGCTGGCGGGCCTCGCCATCCCCCGGTGGCCCCGACGGGCCCGCGCCGTGGTCACCCTGGCCGGCTGCGGCTGGTTGGTGGGGCGCGCCCTGGTGACCCCCGAGGCGCCCAGCCACGGCCTGGCCCTGGGGCTGGCCGGGGTGGCAGGGCTGGCCGTGATCTGGCCGCCAGGGGGCGGTCGGGCGCGCCGCTGGGTGCGCTTCGCGCCCGCCGCCGTGGGCGTGTTGGCCGTGTTCGAGGCCGTCGGCGGGCCCGCGGTGCCCCTCACCCTCACGCAGGGGGTGGGCCTGGCCGTGGCCCTGGCTGCGCCCCTCTGGTGGAGCGAGCGCGCCGACGACGCCCGGCTGCTGGGGGTGGCGGCGGCCCTGCTGCCCCCGGCGCTGGCGGTTTGGGGCCAACCCCTCACCCCCGGCTGGGCGGCAGCCTGCCTGGCGGCCCCGGCCCTGGCGGCCCCGGCCATCCGGCGGCCCCGCGAGGCCCTGGCGCCCCTGCTGGATCTGCTCATGGCCCACCCCTCGCGGGCGATGGTGGTGGGCTTCCTCGCCCTCGGCGCGCTGGGCACCGGCCTGCTGCGGCTGCCCGCGAGCGCCCGGGCCGCGCCCATCGGCTGGCTGGACGCCGCCTTCACCGCCGTCAGCGCCTCGTGCGTGACGGGGCTGGCCGTGCTGGACACGCCCGTCGCTTTCTCGGGGGTGGGGCAGGTGGCGCTGCTGCTGCTGATCCAGGTGGGCGGCCTGGGGATCATGGTGTTCTCGGCCGCTGCCCTGGCCCTGCTCGGTCGCCGCTGGTCGGTGCGCTACGAGCGGGCCGCCGCCGAGCTGGTGGGCGCCGAGGATCGCGCCTCGCTGGGGGCTACGGTGCGGGTGGTGCTGTGGGTGACCGGCCTGACCGAGGGCCTGGGCGCGCTGGCGCTGTGGATCCTGTTCATGTGGGGGGGCGAGCCCGCGGGCTCGGCGGCCTGGCGGGCGCTGTTCACCTCGATCTCGGCCTTCTGCAACGCCGGCTTCGCGCTGCAGAGCGACAGCCTCGTGGGCTACGCCGGCCAGCCGGCGGTGCTGGCGGTGATCGCGCTGATCATCCTGGTCGGGGGCCTGGGGCCGCTGGTGGTGGTGGGCCTGCGGCGGCGGGGCCGGCCGGGCCCACGCCCGCTGGCGCACCGCCTGGTGCTGTGGACCACCGCTGCCCTGCTGGTGGGCCCGGCGCTGGCCATCGCTGCTTTCGAGTGGTCGGGCACGCTGGCGGGCATGGGCCCGGTGGACAAGATCGCCAACGCCGTCTTCCAGTCGGTGACTTTGCGCACGGCGGGCTTCAACTCCATCGACCTGGCCGCGGTGCACCCGGCCACCTGGCTGCTGATGGTGGGGGTGATGTTCGTGGGCGGCAGCCCCGGCTCCACCGCCGGCGGCATGAAGACCACCACCCTGGCGGTGCTGGCGGTGGGCCTGTACGCGGTGGTGCGCGGCCGGCCGCGGCCCGAGGTGTTCGGGCGCACCGTGCCCACCGACGTGGTGCTGCGGGCCCTGGCGGTGGCGGTGGTGGGCCTGCTGACGGTGGCGGTGACCCTGTTCGGCATCCTGCTCACCCAACCCATCCCGCTGGACGCGGCCGCGTTCGAGGTGGTGAGCGCCGTGGCCACCGTGGGGCTGTCCACCGGCGGCACCGCGGCCCTGGACGCTGTGGGCAAGGTGCTGATCATCGGCGCCATGTTTGCCGGCCGGGTGGGGCCCCTGACCTTGTTCGTGTTCCTGGCGTCGCGCCCCGACGGGCCGCCGCGCCGCCGCTACCCCGAAGAGTCGGTCCCGGTGGGCTGACAGGAGGCGACTTGTGGCGAAGCAGGTGTTGGTGGTGGGCCTGGGGCGGTTCGGGCGCGCACTGGCCCGGGCGCTGACCCGGCAGGGGTGCGAGGTGCTGGCGGTGGACACCCACGGCCCGTCCGTGGACGAGGTGGCGGGCGACGTGGCCCAGGCCATGCGCCTGGACGGCGCCGACGAGGCCGCCTTGGCTGCCCTGGCGCCCGCCGAGCGCGACCTGTGCGTGTGCGCCATCGGCGACGCCAACCGCGAGGCGTCCATCATCGTCACCGCCCTGCTCAAACAGATGGGCGCCCGCCACCTGGTGGCCCGAGCCACCGACGCGGTGCACGCCCGGGTGCTGCGGGCCGTGGGCGCCGATGAGATCGTCGCCCCGGAGCAGAGCTTCGGCGAGCGGCTGGCCCTGAAGCTGGCCTGGCGCCGGGTGGTGAACGTCTTCGCCCTCGAGGGCGACCTGCTCCTGACCGAGTGGGCCTCCCCGCCGGCGCTGTGGGGCCGCACCCTGGCCGAGCTGGACCTGCCCCGGCGCCACGCGGTGACCGTGGCCGCGGTGCTGGACCCCGGCGCCGACGCGGTGGGGGCCCGGGTGCCCGATCCGCAGCAGCCCCTCGCCGAGGGCGCCCTGCTGATGCTGGTGGGCCGCGAGGCTGACGTGCGCCGGCTCACCGAGGCCTACTGATGGAGACCTGCTGATGGCGTTGCGGCAGGAGGTGACCGTGGGCCTGGGCGGCCTGGTGCTGCTGCAGGTGGCGCTGGCGGTGCTGGCCATCGCGCTGCTCGGCCGCATGGGGCCGGCGGTGGCGCGGATCCTCGACGAGAACGTGCGCAGCGAGGCGGCGGTGGAGGCCATGCTGGGGGTGCTGGCCCGGCCCGCGCCGGCGGACGCGGCGGGCTTCCGGGCGGCCCTGGCGGACGCCCGGGCCAACGTCACCGAGGCGGGCGAGCGGCCCCTGCTCGACACGGTGACGCGGCACGCCGACGGGGCCCTGGCGGGCGATCCGGGCGCGCGGCGGGCCGCCGTGGAGGCGCTGCAGGCCCTGGGCACCTTGAACCGCGACTCCATGGCCCGCGCCGACGCAGAGGCGCAGCGCCTGGCCCTGGGCGGCGCCTGGGGCGCGGCCATTCTCGGCACGTTGGCGCTGGGGCTGGCCATCCTGTTCGCCCGCCGGCTCACCGCCCGGCTGGAGCGACCGCTGGCCACCCTGCTGCACGCCCTGTCGGCCCATCAGGCCGGGCACCACACCGTGCGCTGCCCGCCCACCCCCGGCCCCGCGGAGTTGCAGGCGGTGGGCCGCCACATCAACCGGCTGCTGGACGCCGCCAAGGCGCCCGCGGCGCGGGGCGCTGAACGCCGCCCCGATCTGCACCGCGCGCTGGGATGGCTGCTGGACCGACAGGGGGGCGCCTGCCTCCTGGAGGGCGCCGACGGGGAGCGGCTGGCCATGAGCGCCGCCGCCCTGGCCGATCCGCCGAGCGCTGAGGCCCTGGCGGGCTGGGCACGCGAGCCCATCCCCGGCACCGGCCTGGCGCTGCGCCGGGCCCCCGGCGGCCCGGGCCCCGATCAGAAGTCCGCGGGCGCGTTGACCAGCGGCACGTAGGCCCGGCAGGGCTGGCCGCGCAGGGCGCTGCAGGCCGGGCGCTCGGTGGGCACGGCGACGCCCGGGATCACCGGCAGCACCACGCTGGAGGGGCGGGTCGCGTCGTGGCCGATGGTGTACGTGGGCGGGCCGTCGGGGAACTCGGTGAGGATGAAGCGCCAGTCCGCCTGGCTGTCCCCGGGGGTGTCCACCGAGATCCGCAGCCGGCTGCCGGCGTGGAAGACGTGGCCGAAGGGCATGAGCTCGACGCGCACCTCGGTCCACTCGTCGGGCACCAGCGGCGCCAGATCCTCGAGCCGGTGGCTCTTCACCGGCCGCAGCTCGGTGGCGTCATCGCGCAGGGCGCGGTGGCTGGCGCGCAGCCAGCCGTGCTGCACCAGGCCCTCCTGCCCGTCGGGGCGCACCTCGGTGAGCGACACCTCCAGATCGGCGTCGGCGGCGCTGCTGCGCAGCCACAGATCCACGCTGCCCGAGCCCACCATCACCACGTCCTCGGCCAGCGGGGCGCTCTCCCAGGCCAGGGCGTGGCCCTCGCGCAGGGGCGGCCAGGCCCAGTCGATGGGCAGGGCGTTGACGCTGCCGCTGGCCAGGGTGCCCCGGGCGCCGGCCTCGGGGTCGTGCTCGAACCGGCTGGCGGCCGCCCCCTGGGGCGGGGCGTCGCCCAGGGTGCCGTCGGGCTGCAGGTACCAGCGCAAGGCCCGGGTCTCGGGCAGCGGCCAGGCCGCGGCGGTCAGGGCGAAGGTGCCCTGGGGGGTGGCCTCGGGCAGCTCGGCGTCGGCCCCCGACTCGAAGATGATCTTGATGGGCGGCTCGGCCTCGTAGGCCGCGCGGGCCGCCTCGAAGTCCTGGAAGTCGGCGAAGCGGTTGTCGGGCAGGGCCATCGAGGCGCCGTACACCTGCTCCATGAACAGCGGGGTCAGCGTCTCGGCCAGCGGGTCCAGCGCGGGCACTTCGCGGGCCACGTACAGGTCCAGGAAGGTCAGCCACTCCCGCAGCACCTGCGGCGAGAAGCCGTCGATGTGCACCCCGTTGGTGGCGGTCATGCGGAACACGGGCGCGCCCGTGAACTTGTCGCCCAGGGTGGCGAAGTGGGGCCCGGTCTGCTCGTCCTGCCACTGCCCCGTGAGGAACACCGGCACCTGGATCCGGTCGGCCCAGGCCGAGGGATCCACGGGCAGGCCCACCTCGTCGGAGTAGAACGGGTTGGCCAGGGCCTTCGCGGTGGCGTCCAGGCGCTGCCCGTGCAGCTTCTGGTTGTCCTCGCACACCGTATCGCCGGCCGCGACCACCTGCTCCACCCAGCGGTGCCCGTAGGGGGCCGCCCGGTCGAGCACCGCGTCGATCCAGGCCAGGGCGAAGCCGTCGTTGTAGATGCCCCCGGGCAGCAGGGTGCTCGACATGGTGTCGGCGATCACCGACATGGGCGCGATGGCCGCCAGGCTCGGCGGCTGCTCGGCGGCTACGAAGAGCTGGCTGATGCCCGGGAAGCTCAGCCCCACCATGCCCACCTTGCCGTGCTTCACCCAGGGCTGGCGGGCCACTGTCTCGATGACGTCGTAGCCGTCGAGGAGCTGGGCCCGGTCGAAGTAGTCGTAGGCCCCGCCCGAGCAGCCGGTGCCGCGCATGTTCACGCCCACGGTGGCATAGCCCATGAGCCCCATGATGAGCGCCGACGGGGCGCTGGGGGCGTCGCACAGGATGGGGAAGCGGTTGCACAAAGTGTTCGCGGGCGGGCCCAGATCGCGACCGGGCTCCGAGGGGCTGTAGCCCGAGTAGTTCACCACGGTGGGGTACGGCCCGTCCTCGGCGGGGCCGGGCAAGGTCACGAAGACGCTCAGCCGGGTGCCGTCGCGCACGGTCAGGTAGCCGAAGCCGGGCTGCAGGGTCTGGCGGGCGTAGAAGGCCTCGTCGGGCCGCGACGCCGCCTCGCCCAGCACGACCAGCCCGTCCACCCGCGCCGCGGGCGTGTCGGCCAGCCGCAGGCTGTAGGTGCCCGGCGCCACCTCGCGGAAAAGCAGGCTGCCCAGGGCGTCGGTCACGCCCTCGCGCACCACCGCGTCGGCGGTGTCCAGCACCTCCACGGCGGTCTCGGGCGGGGCGTCCCACAGCGCCAGGCGGTCCACCCCGGCGCGGGTCTGGAAGGGCGCGGCGGGGGGCTCGGCGTCGGGCGCGCCCCCGTCCTCGCCCGGGCCGGCGTCCGCCCCCAGGTCCAGCGGGGCGGCGTCGGCGGCCCCCCCGTCCAGCGCCGGGGCCGCAGGCCCGCCATCGTCGTCACAGCCCAGCGCCAGCAGCGCGAGCGCGCCCCACAGCCACCCGGTGATGCGCATGTCCCGTCCTCCTGGGGTTGGTCTCAGATCAGCGGCCCGCCACGCAGCGGTCCAGCAGCGCCGCCGTGCGGGCGGCCATGTGCTCGGCGGAGTAGGGCCCCAGCACCGCCTCGTCGGGGGCGTAGGGCAAGGTCCCCGCCCGGGCCGCCGCAAAGGCGTCGGCCAGGGCCGCGGGGTCGTCGGCGTCGATCCACACGCCCACGCCAGCGTCCCGGATCAGCCGCCCGGCGTCGGCGTCGGGCGGGCCGTAGCCGATGATGGGCCGGCCGGCGCACACATAGTCGAAGATCTTCCCCGTCAGCGCCGTGCGGTGCTCGGGGCCCACGGCCAGCAGCAGCGCCGCCGCCCCTGCCTGCTTCGCGTGGATGGCCTGCGCCGACACCCGGCCCTGCACCTGCACCCGATCGCCCAGGGGGGCGGCGGTCAGGCTGGCCTGCCCCGCGGTGTCCAGCTCGCCGAAGATCTCCAGCCGGGGCGCCGCGTCGCCCAGCCGCCGCAGCGCCTCCAGGGCGGGCACCGCGCTGCGCTGGCCGTAGAAGCCGCCGGTGTAGCGCAGGGTGGGCTCGGCATCGACGCAGGGGGTCACCGCGGCGTACTCCGCGCGGTCGAAGCCGTTGGGGATCACCGCCCAGTGGGCGCCCGCCCGGGGCGGGAAGGCCACCCGGTTGCGATCCAGCATGTCCTGGTTCACGTAGCTGGCCCCGTCGGCGCGCGCCAGCAGCGCCCGCTCCAGGGCGGTGTGCGCCGCCTTGGGCCAGCGCGGCGCCCGATCGGGCTGGATGTCCACGCTCCAGGGATCCCGGTAGTCGAGCACGCAGGGCACCCCCAGGGCTCGCGCCGCCGCCACAGCGACCACGAAGACGCCAAAGGGCCGGCCGGTGGTCCACACCGCGTCCACCGGGGGGATCCGCCGGGCCGCGCGGACCACGGTGGGCGTCCACTCCGGCACGTGATCGGGCAGCGCCAGCCCGGTGGCGAGCCGGTGGGCGATCCACCCGGCCCGCGCCCCCGCCGCGCGGTCCACGGCGCGCACGAGCTGCCGGTGGGCCCAGGCGCCGGGCATCCGCCCGGGCACCCGATGGACCTCACAGTCGGGCGGGATCAGCGAGTGGTCGGGGGGCCGGTGCACTGCCACCGCCGAGTCGGGCGGGTCGTCCACCATCACCACCGGGGTCCAGCCGTGCGCCGGGAGATGGCGGGCGAGGCGCACGGGCCGGCGGGTCCCCACCGTGGGCACGGGCGGCCACTGGGTGGTGATCATCAGCACACGTCGGTTCATCGCTGCGGATCCTCGCTCAGCCGCCGCCCAGCGGGCGGTCCATCACCCCGCGAACCTCAACGCACGCTGGCGCACGCAGAGGCCCGGGGCGGCGCGGGGCGCCCCACGTCACGCGCGCTGCGCGCGGATTCGAGCCACCAGATCGGCGGCCATGAAGTGCTGCGGGCGGTTCTCTTGGTCGGCGTGGAAGGTCAGCGCCCCGTCCCAGTGGCCCGGGCAGTTGTCCAGGAAGGCGCCGATGGGGAAGCCGTAGCTGATCTCGACGATCAGGGGCGCGCCGTCGGCGCCGCGCACGAAGTCGAAGGACAGGCACTGGGCGCCGAGCTTCGCGCGCACGTCCAGCGCGATCCGCAGCATGCGCCGGTCGATGCCGTCGGGATCGTACAGCGCGTCGCCGCTGCCCGAGGCGCGGAAGTCGTTGGGGCGCACCCGGCGCCGCAGCGCCCAGGCCCGGTCGCCCACCACCACCACCCGGGTGTCGTGGTCGTTGTCGGGGGCAAACGCCTGCAGATACAGGTAGCCGCGCTCGCGCCCGTCCTGGCGCTCGAAGGTGTTGGGCCGCACCAGCCGGGCGGCGCTGCGGGCCGCCTTCAGCAGCGGCTGCAGATCGCCGGTCCGGCGCGCCTTGCGGGCGTTGTCGCGGATCTCGGCCAGGCGGTTGACCACCGCGAAGCCCCGCCCGAAGGCCTGCTGGGCCAGGCGCCGCGCCTCACCGCGGGTGCGCACGAGCTGCACGTTCACCGAGCCGGCGCCACGCCGCAGCTTGAACACCTGGGGGAACTCGGCCTCGCCGATCCAGCGCAGCGCGCTGGCCAGATCATAGAAGACCTGGGTGGGCGGGCTGGGGGCGCCGATGGCCTCGAACAGGTACTTCTGGGCGACCTTGTCGTCGAAGTGCCAGCTCGTGGCCACGTCGGGGAAGACGGCCTTGCCGCCGGCCTCAAGGGCCGCGGTGAGCTGCCGCGCGAAGAGCACGTCCTTCGGGTTGGTCTGGTGCCAGTGCCACATCAGCCCGTCGCAGTCGGCGAGCTGCGCCACGATGTCGCTGCGGTAGCAGTCCACCGGCTTCCAGGCCACGCCCTGGGCCTCGCACCACTCAATCCAGCGGTCGCTGAACCCAGGGCCACGGTGTATCCCGAGCCGCATCTGAAGCCTCCCGCCTCTCCCGGCGCCCACCGCCGCCGGCGGACCACACAGATCCTGGCCGGCGCGCCGCGGCGGGCCCTGGCGGTGTCGCACGCGGCACCGCCCCACGCAAGCTGGACCGTCAGCGACGGCGCCGCCGGGGCAGGGCCAGCAGGCCGAGCAGCAGCCAGGCCAGGGGCCCGGGGCCGGGCTCGTCACCGATGTCGCAGGCGCAGCCGCCGTCGCCCCCGCCGTCGCCGCCGGCCGTGCCGCCGTCGGCGCCCGGGACCACGCCACGGTCGGCCCCCCCGCCCTGGTCGGGCTCGGCGCCCTGGTCGGGCTCGACGCCCTGGTCGGGCTCGGCGCCCTGGTCGGGCTCGGCGCCCTGGTCGGGCTCGACGCCCTGGTCGGGCTCGACGCCCTGGTCGGGCAGGGGCTGCAGGATCTGCACGCTGTACACCGCCTCGGGCGCGCCAGCGGGATCCACCGCCGTGTGGCCCTCGTCGGTGGCGTCGGTGGCCTCGAACCAGTACTCCACCGCCTCACCCAGGGTGGCGAAGGCGGGGATCTCGGCCCGGAAGCGGTCGCCCTCGGCCACCATCTGCGCGCTCACGAAGCCGCCGTCGCCGGCGCTGCGGAAGTGCACGGTGGCCTCGGCCACGCCGCTGGCGTCGGTGATCACGGCCGTGAGCACCAGCGGGGTGTCGTAGGCCGCGTTGGCGGGCGGGCTGTGCAGGATCACCGGCGGATCCGCCTCCTGCGCCGTCTCCACCTCCACCACGAAGGGCGCGTCGGCGCCGCCGGCCGGCGCCACGCTCACGTTGCCCAGGCCGTCCACCGCCTCGACGTAGACCTGCACCTCGGGCTCCACCACCAGCGCGCCGCCGATGGTGCCGGCGTACTGGTCGGGCACCTCGCCGTCGGCCGCCAGGGCGGCGCTCAGCCAGCCGCCGGTGGCCGCGCTCTGGTAGTGCACGGTGACCTCGTCCACCCCGGCCGGATCGGTCACCCGGGCCACCACGGGCAGCGGCGTGGCCGCGCTCACGGGGCTGGGCAGGGGCTCCACCACCAGACTGGGGCCCGCCTCATCGGCCTCGGCCACGTCGGCGGCGAACACCTCATCGGGCGCGCCAGCGGGCAGCACGGCGGTCAGGGCGTTGGCGCTGGCGTCGGTGGCCTGGAAGTACAGCTCCAGCCCCGGCGGCGCCACGGCCCGGCCCGGCACGGTGCCGCGCCAGGTGTCGCCCGCCCCGGCCACCAGGGCCGCGCTCAGCCAGTCGGCGTCGCCCTCGGCGCGGAAGTACACCCGCACGTCGGCCACGCCGCTGGCGTCGCTGGCGGTCACCGTCAGGGCCACCGGCTCGCCCTCGGGCAGCGGCCCCTGCAGGCCGTCGAAGGCCAGCGCCGGGGGCGCCACGTCCACGGGCCCGGCGGCCACGGGGAAGAAGTGCACCACCGCGGGCGCCTCGGCGGGGTCGCGGGCCACGTTGCCAGCCCCGTCGCGGGCCTGCAGCGAGTACTCCACCCCCGGCGCCGCCACCACGAAGCCGGGCAGCGTCACCGCGAAGCGGTCGGCGCCCTCGGCCGCCAGCGCGGCGGTGAGCCAGGCCGCGTCGCCCTGGCGCCGGAAGTACACGGTGGGCTCCAACACCGGGCCCGCGGCGTCGGTGATGGTGGCCTCGATGCGCACGCCCTGGCCGGCCGGCTGCTCGCCCGCCACGGGCACGTGCTCGATGGTGGGGGGCGTGGCGTCCACGACCTCGGCCTGCACCGCCACCGAGAACACGCCGTCGGCGGGCAGGCGCGCGGTGTTGCCGGCCCCGTCGGCCACCTGGAAGTAGTACTCCAGCGCGGGCTCGGCCACCTGGCCGGCGGCCACGGTGAAGGCCAGCCGCTGGAAGGCGCCGCCGTTGCCCGGCAGGGCGCTCGCCGCGAAGTCCACGGCGCCGGCGGTGCGCACGTACAGGGTGCCGCCGTCGATGCCGCCCGCGTCCTGCGCCTCGACGGCCAGCGTCAGCGCCACGCCCGCAGGGATCGGCCCGGCGGGCGGCTCGTGGGCCAGCGCCGGCGGATCCTCATCGGCCGGGGCCTGGACGGTGAAGCGCGCCACCGCCGACTCGGCCCGGTTGCCGCTGGGGTCCACCGCGCTGACGAAGTAGTCCATGGCCGGCGGCGCCACCAGGGCGCCCGGCACGGTGGCCGCCCAGCGGCCGCCGCCCTGATCGCCCATGGGGATCTGCAGGAAGTCGGGCTCGCCCTGGGCGCGCACGTGCAGGGTGGCCGCCGCCACGGCGTCGTCGTCGCTGATGGCCGCGGTCACGGTCACCGGCGCCGCCGCCAGCCGACCGTCGGCCACCGCCGTGACCTGGATCTGCGGGGGCACCACGTCCACCGGCGCGCCGCCCACGGCCACGCGGAAGATCACGTCGGGCGCGCCGGCGGGCAGGGTGGCCACGTTGCCGGCGTCGGCGGCGTCCACCGCCTGCAGGTAGTACTCCACGCCGGGCGCGTTCACCACGAAGGCCGGGATCGCGCCGGTGTAGCCGTCGTCGCCCACCGCCCCCAACGCCACGTCGCCGAAGGCGTCGGCGCCCGCGGGGCGGAAGAACAGCCGCACCTCGGCCACGCCGCTGGCGTCCACCGCGGTGGCGTCGATGGCGATGGCCTGGCCCGCGTCGGCCTGAGCCACGGGGGCGTGGGCCAGCACGGGCGCCTCGAGATCGGGGGCCACCACCTGCACCTGGAAGGTGCCCTGGGCGGGCAGTCGGCTGCTGTTGCCCAGCGCATCGGTGGCGGTGATGAAGTAGCCGAAGCCGGGGGCGGTGGCCGCGGCCACGGTGGCCGCCCACACGCCCGGCTGCCCGGCCACAGGCTCGGCGTCGAGCACCCGCTGGCCGTCGGCGTCCTGCACCGTGATCTGCACCGCGGCCACCCCGCTGGGATCGGCGGCGCGCACGGTCAGCACTACGTCCTCGCCCTCGGCCACCGGGGCCCCGGGGGCCTCGTGCACGAGCTGGGGGCCCGCCTGGTCCTGGGGCGTCACCGTGAAGCGGCCCGGCGCCGCCGCGCTCAGCGCGGGATCGGTGCCGGCGTTGCCCGCCGCGTCGGTGGCGCGCACGTAGTACTCCACCGCGGGCTCGGCCACGGCCGCGGCGGGGATCGCGCCCCGCCACAGCCCGTCGCCGCCCTCGGCCATGGCCACGGCGGCGTAGGCCCCGCCAGGCGCCCGGTGGAACAGCACCACCGGATCCACGCCGGCCAGGGCCCGATCTTCGGTGATCTCGGCCACCACCTCGACGGCGGCGCCGGCCACCTGGCCGTCGGGCACGCGGGCCACCAGCACGGCCGGGGCCTGCCCATCGGGGGGCAGGCGCACGGGCAGCTCGGCGCTGGCCGCGGCGGTGTTGCCGGCCGCGTCACGGGCCTCGGCCCGGGCGCTGACGCCCGGCGCCACCACGAAGGGCGCCGGGATGGTCGCCACCCAGCGGTCGCCGGCGAGCTGGGCCACCAGGGCCACCTGCTGCTGGTCGGGGCGGGTGACGGTGACGCTCACCCCCACCACCCCGCGGTCGTCGCTGGCGGTGATGCCCAGCACGGCCGCCGCGCCCTGCACGCCGTCGAAGGCCTGGCCGTCGATGGCCACCTGCGGCGGCGTCACGTCGGGGGTCTCGACCGCCCGGCTGAAGGGCGCCGCGGCGCCGCCCTCGGGCAGCACGGCGCTGTTGCCCGCCACGTCGGCGGCGTCGAACCAGTAGGTAATCGCCTGGGTGCCGGCGGGGATGAACCCGGCCGCCACGGTGGTGGTCCAGGCGTCGCCGTCGCCGCGGTCCATGACCCGGGTGCGGGCCAGCCCGCCGTCCAGGGCCCAGTGCAGGCGAACCTCGGCGATGGCGTTGGCGTCGGTGACCGTGGCCTCCACGGTGAAGTCCTGCCCCAGGGGCAGGGCCGCCCCGTCGGGGGCGTGCTGGATCGCGGGCGGATCCAGGTCGGGCACCACCACGGTGAAGCGGTGCTCGCCGGCGGCGGGGCTGCGGCTGGCGTTGGCATTGGACGAGCTGTCCACCGCCACCAGGTGGTACTCGACGGCCGGCGGCGCCACGGCGGCGCCCGGCAGCTCGGCGGTCCAGCGGTTGTTCTGGCCGCGCACCAGCGGCAGCTCGATGAACTCGGCGGCCCCCTCGGCCCGGTAGAAGGCCGTCACCGCGTCCACGCCGGCGTCGTCGATGACCGTGGCCTGCAGGGCGAGCGGCTGGCCCTCCGCCTGGCCGTCGGCGATGGCCGTGTGGATGATGTCGGGGCCCACCTCATCGGCGGCCCCCACGCTGAAGGTGTAGGGCTGGGCCGGCGCGGTCTGGGGGGCGTAGCTCTGGTTGCCCGCCTCGTCGGCGGCGCGCACGTAGTACTCCACCCCCGGCGCGGTGACCGAGAACCCGGGGATGCGGCCGGTCCACACCCCCTCCACCTGCTGCATGGCCACCTGCTGGAAGAAGGGGAAGCCCTGCGGCCGGTAGCTGATCTGCACGAAGTCCACCCCGGCGGGATCCTCCACCAGGGCCTCGACCACCACGTCCTCGTTCTCGGCCTGGCCGTCGGGGATGCGCTGGTGGGTGATGGTGGGGCCCACCCGGTCCTCGGCGGTGACCGTGAAGGTGTAGGCGCCGTCGGGGCCCGCGGCCGGGCTCGTGGCCGCGTTGCCCACGTCGTCGGCGGCCGACAGGTAGTACTGCACGCCCAGCAGCGTCACCGCCTCGGCGGGGATGGTGCCCCGCCAGGTGTTGCCGTCCACCCGGGCCATGGCCACCGCGTTGTAGTTGGCGGCGCCCACCGGTCGGTAGAAGACCTGGGCCTCGGCCACGCGGCCCTCGGCGTCCACGATGCCCGCCTCGACCACCACCGCCACGCCCTCGGTCTGCTCGTTGGGCACCCGCTGGTGCACGATGACCGGCGGCTGCTGATCGGCCCGCTGCACGGTGAAGCTGTGCAGCGCGTTGGGGGCACCGACGGGGCTCACGGCCACGTTGGGGATGGGCGAGGTGTCGGCGGCCTCGATGTAGTACTGCACGCCCGCCTCGCCCACCACGAAGGCAGGGATCTGCGCGGTGTACTGGTCGCCCTGGCCCACCCGGACCATGTTGGTGGCCCCGAAGACGTTGCCGCCCTGGGCCCGGAAGAACAGCACCGCGTTGCCCACCCCGGTGGCGTCGGTGATGGTGGCCACCACGGGCACCGCCGCGCCGGGGGGCTGGCCGTTGGCCACGGGCTGGTGGGCGATGACCGGCGGATCGCTGTCGCCGATGACGATGAAGTCGAACACGCCCTCGCCCGGGGCGCCCCGGGGCAGGGTGCTGGCGTTGGCCTCGGGCTCCACCCCGTCCACGGCGGTGATCCAGTACTGCACGCCCGCGGGGGTCACCGCGTTGGCGGGGATCTGCGCCTGGTAGACGTTGTTGCCCTGGGCCTCCATGAGGGCGAACTGGGCGCCCGCCTGGCCGGTGGGCCGGTAGAAGAGCACCACGCTGTCCACGCCCGCAGGATCACGCACGGTGGCCCGCACGGTCACCGGCTGGGCCACGGGCTGGCCGTCGGCCACCTCGGCGTGCTCGATGAGCGGGCCCACGATGTCCAGGTTGCCGAACACCGTGGCCACGGTGGTGTCGGTGTCCTCCAGGCCCTCGTTGTCGCGCACCGTGAGCCGCACGGTGTACAGGCCGGCGCTCAGGTAGCTGTGGCGCGGGCTCTGCTCGTTGCTCAGCGGGCTGCCGTCGCCGAAGTCCCAGGTCCAGCTCACCAGGTTGCCGTCGGGATCCCGGCTCAGCGTGCCGTCGAAGAACACCTCCTCGGCGGGGCCCTCGTCCTGGAACACCGCGGGGCCGGCCTCGGCGATGGGCCGCACGTTCACGTTGATGTCCACCCGGGCGTGATCCTCGGCCCCGGCGTCGTCGACGACCGTGATGTAGGCCCACTGCCCGTCGCCCTCGTTGGCGAAGGTGTGCTGCACGGTCTGGCCGGCGGTGATGGTGCCGTCGCTCATGGTCCAGAAGGCGCTGGCGATGCGCCCGTCGGGGTCCACCGCGGCGCCGCCGTCGAGGGTGAAGGCCTCGCCCCGCGGCACCATGATCGACGCCGCCACCGGATCGGCCCGTGGCTCCTGGTTGGCCTGCGGATCGAACTCCCAGGCGCCCATGTCCGTGCGGTTCTCGATGATCCGCGGCTTGCCCAGGATGTCGTGGGTCACGGCGATGCGCGGCTCGTCGTCGCCGGCGTTGCGGCACACCGACTCGGCCCACAGCTTGCCGTCCCACCAGCGGGGCACGTCGTCCCAGTCCACGTCCTCCACCAGGGGGTTCTGGGTGATGTTGCCCACGAACTGGTTGGGGGCATGGTCGCGGCGGGTCAGCTCGTACAGGGCGTTGCTGTACCAGTAGTCGGTGCTGCGGTAGCTGCTGTTGCCGTCGCGGATGGCGTACTCGGCGCTCTCGGCGATGACGTTGTTGTAGCCGTGCACGGTCAGGCTGCTGCTCGAGTTGGCCCGGTTGAACAGCACCCCGATGTCCTGCTTGACCAGGGTGTTGTTCACCAGATCCACCACCGTGCTCTGGTTGGTGTTGCTGTAGGCGCGAATGGCCGTGTCGAAGTGGGTCACGTAGCTGCTCGTGACCTGCCCGTGGGCGTTGTTCAGGTAGATCCCGATGTTGCGGCCGCGCTGCTGCCCGATGACCTGGCAGCCGTGGATCTTCGCCCGGGTCTGGGCCACCGCGTTCAGGATGTACAGCCCGGTGCCGTTGGCCTGGAACACCGTCAGGTAGTCCAGGGCCGGCGCCGCGGGCGCGTCGGCGTAGACCGCGGTGGTCACGTGGTCGAAGCGCGCGTTGTAGACGTAGCTGTCGGCGGTGGTCTGCTCGAAGCGCAGGCCGTACCAGTCGCCCGGCCGGGGGTCTGCGGCGCTGCTTCGGAAGCGGATGGGCGCGCCGGTGATGCCCTCGGGGGCGCGATCGGCGGGCGCCGCGCCGAAGTGGCCGGTGGAGCCCGGCAGGAAGCGGATCTCGGTGTCGCCGCTGAGGCCGCCGACCATGCCGTCGCTGTCGCTGACGCGGAACTCCACCCCGGGCTCGACGGTGACCGTCACCCCGGCGGGCACCACCAGATCCCCCAGCACCGTGTAGGGCGAGTCCTGGCGGGTGAAGGTGAAGTCCTCCCACAGGTAGCCCATGATCTGCGGCCCGATGGCCTCGGCGTAGGGGATGGGCCCGATGGGGCCGCCGTTCTCACCCAGCGCCCGGTGGGGCGACCAGCGGGTGGGCGCGTAGTTGCGGGCCTCGCCGTCGGCGTAGAGCGGGTTGTAGTTGATGCAGTCGTTGTTGTCGTAGGTGAGGCCCGAGTAGTGCCCCTGGGCGTTGCCCCACACGTTCGACCAGCGGCAGACCACCGTCGCCCGATCGGCGGTGGTGCCGTACAGCCCGCGCTCGGTGTTGTGGGTCACCGCCGACGAGGTGAGCTGCACGACGTAGTTCACGTTGCGGCTGCGGTTGGCCAGCACGCCGTTCTCGCCGTTGTGGGTCACCAGGCAGCGATCGAGCAGCAGCGAGCGGTTGATGCCCGCGCTGTTGTAGGCGTCGATGCCGTTGCCGCCGTTGTCGTGGATCCGGCAGTCGTCCACCGTGAAGCCCGAGTTGCGGATGTACAGGCCGTCCTCGGCGCTGCCGGTGATCTCCAGGGCCAGGGCGGCCACGCTGGCCTCGTTGGCGATGTACAGCCCGAAGCGGTTGTCACGCAGCTTCATGGCCTCGATCTCGGGGGTGCCGCCGTCCACGTAGATGCCGGCGAAGCTGCAGTCACGGATGGTGCTGCCCGCCACGATGTGGTCGTTGTTGGCCAGGCTCACCCCGCGCACGGCATGGGCCAGATCCACCTGGCTGACGTTGAAGGCCTCGGTGTTCTCGAGGATGCGGATGCCGTACCAGTCGCCGGGCGCCGGGGCCTCGGCGCCGCTGATGAAGCGCACGGGGAAGGTGTTGGTGCCGTCGGCCTCCAGGGTGCCGTAGACGATCAGCTCGGTGCGGTTGGCGTCCACGCCAGCGTCCATGATGTCGCCCGGGGCCATGCGCAGGGTGGCGCCGGGCCGGAAGGTCACCGTCACGCCCGCGGTGATCACCACGTCGCCCAGCACCTCGTTGACCGTCTGCGCCTCGAAGGTGCGGTTGCGGTACCAGTAGCCGTGCACGCCCTCGCCCGTCTCGGCGCCGTCGAAGGGGATGGCCCCCGCCGTGCCCGCGGGATCCTGCGGCGACCAGAAGCGCGCCGGCGAGCGATCGGTGACGCGGAAGTCGTTGTTGTCGGGATCCACCAGCAGGCCGTTGGCGCGGATGCTGCTGTCGTTGAAGTCGCCCGGGGTGCTCAAGGCGCTGAAGGTGCCGCCGTCCCACCACACGCTCTCGCGGACGTACAAGCTCATGTCGTCGTTGGTGATCGACGTGGCCAGGTAGCGGTTGCCGCCGAACACCGAGCGGGTGACCTGGAGCTGCCCGTTGGCCGCCGCGGCGCGGCCCAGGGCGAAGGCCCCCCGGCCGGCGTCGCCGCCGTTGCGCATGAAGGTGCAGTGGCGCACCACCGCGTTGTACGCGCCCGACGTGTTGTAGTGCTCCAGCCCCGTGTTCTCGATGTCGCGGAAGATGACCCGCTCGAAGGTCGACGGGGCGTTGCGCATGCGGATGCCGTAGGTCAGGTCGTGCACCAGGCTGTCCGTCACGGTGAGCCCCACCGTGCTGAAGTAGCCCCCCAGCGCGTTGGCCACGCTGGAGCTGACGTCCAGGCGAGTGAACGTCAGGGTCTGCGCCGCCGGATCGTTGCCGCCCACGTTGAACCCGTAGCGGTTGAAGTCCACCACCCGCAGGTCCTCGAAGGTGAACGCCCCCGCCGGCGGCCGGGTGATGGAGAAGGCGTAGTCGGCGTGGCGCACCTCGACGTGCCGGAACACGCCGCTGCTGCCCTCGCGCAGGGCCAGGCCCTCCCAGGCGTTGGGCGCGTCGGCCGTGCCCCGGAACAGGATGGGCTGCTGGGCCGTGCCCGCGGCCTCGATGCGCCCGTCCACGATGAGCTGCACGTTGCCCGCGCCGCCGTGGATCTCGACGCCGGGGTCGATGGTGAGGGTGATGCCCGGCTGGATCGTCACCGACTCCAGCAGGATGTACGGGCTCCCGTTGGCCGACCAGGTGGTGTTGGCGTTGATGGCCCCCACCACGTTGGTCTGGGCCGCGGCGGTCCCAGCCCAGATCAGGACCCCCAGGGTGGCCAGAGCGGCCAGCAGACGGCTTCGCATCGCAAACTCCTCGATCGGGCGCGACCGGTTGGCGGCACCACATCCCCGGGAGTCCTTTACCGGGCTGGCCGGTCCCGCGCCACCGCCACCGGCACCGAGGTTGTCTCGACCGCCCGTCCTGCGCCTAAACTGCACCGCCAACACCGTGGGGAGACCTCCAGATGAAGCGCACCGTCGCCCTGGCCGCGCTGCTCGGCGCCGCCGCCCCCCTGGGGCAGGCCGCCGCCCAGCAGTGCACGCCGCAGGCCGTCAGCATCGGCTACACCCAGCCCAACAATGTGGCCATCAGCGACGAGAACGCCGATCGCTGGCCCACCGACGCCACCATCCGCCTCGGGTACGGCGGCGCGTGGTGCCCCGAGGCCGCGCAGTTCACCCTCGAGAAGATCGACGACGGCACCCCGGTGCCTGCCCAGGTGCGCTTCGTCACGCCCTTCACGCTGGTCGAGAACTCGCCGCCGGCGCTGACCCTGGTGGACGTGGATCCCATCGACGCGCTGGAGCCGCGCACCGACTACCGGCTGGTGGTGCGCCCGCCCAACCCCAGCATCCCGCTCTTCGCCGAGTACACCCTGGAGTTCCGCACGGCCAACCGCACGGTGGGCCCGCTGCCGGTGAACGACTTCGAGGGCGTGCGCGGCGTGGCGCTGGCGGGCAACCGCTGCAGCGAGAACGGGCCCTTCGCGGCGCTGGACGACACCAACCCCGCCTGCCTGGTCTCCACCCGGCTGCGGCTGAACATCGCCTACCAGCCCATCGACCGCGGCGACGTCAGCTACATCATCTACCGCAACTCCACCACGCCCCTGGACGAGGGCGGCCAGCCGATCATCGCCGAGGCGGACAACACCCGCATCCCGCTGATGATCCAGTCGGGCGCCCGCGACACGCTGGGCACGGGCGTGCCGCCCCGGCAGGCGCAGGTGGAGGTGCTGTACTACCCCATCCCCCGGCGCGACTGCTTCTCGGTGGTCATGCTCGACGAGTGGGGCCGTGAGCGCGGCGACACCGCCGCCGTGGCCTGCGTGGACCTGCTGCCCCTGGCCCCCTGCCCCGACGGCTGCGATCCCATGCAGATGGGCTCGTGCATGTTCGGCTTCCCCGATCCCAACCCCTTCGAGACGAACGACCCGGTGCCCGGCCAGATGTGCCCGAACATCGGCCTGAACGGCGGCCCGGCCGACCGCGAGATCCCGCCCGTGGGCGAGGAGCCCGGCGCCGGCGGCGCGGGCGGCGGCGGCGACGCGGGCGTGGGCGGCCCCGACGGCGGCGGCAGCAACGGCGGCGGTGGGGGCGGCGGCGGCTGCAGCGCCACCCCGGGCGCCCCCGGCGGCGCGGCCTGGCTGGCCCTCCTGGCGCTGGTGGGCCTGCGCCGGCGGCGCGACCGCCAGGGCTGATCGCCCCTCTCTCCCCCGGGCACCCTCCCCTGAACCATCCCATCGAGGTTCCCATCGATGCTGCACCGGCCCAGTGACCCCGCGGGGATCGTCGGCCGCCAGGTCGAGCGCGCGGCGCTGGCCGAGCGGCTGGCCCCCGGCCGGCTGGTGACCCTGGTGGGCCCGGGCGGCGTGGGCAAGACCCGGCTGGCCCTGGACGCGCTGGCCCAGGCGGGCGAGGCGGGGGCCTTCGTGGCGCTCGAGGCGGCCGAGTCGGTGGCCGGGGTGATCGCCGCCGTAGCGTCCGCCCTGGCGGTGCCGGGCCTGGCCGGCGAGGTGCCCGCCGCACAAGCCGAGCGGGTGGCCCGCGCGCTGGCGGCCCGGGGCCCCTTCCTGCTGGTGCTGGACAACCTGGAGCAGGTGCTGGCCGCCGCGCCCCAGCTCGCCGCGTGGCGGGCCGCCGCGCCGGCGCTGACGGTGCTGGCCACCAGCCGGGCGCCCCTGGCGCTGCGCGACGAGACGGTGCTGGACCTGGGCCCC
This sequence comes from Myxococcales bacterium, assembly GCA_020633555.1. GTDB lineage: Bacteria > Myxococcota_A > Bradymonadia > UBA7976 > UBA1532 > JACKDL01. The sequence continues at coordinate 130,863 of JACKDL010000009.1, forward strand.
CTGTCGCTGCCCGACGCCCGGGCCCTGTTCGCGGCGCGGGTGGCCGCGGCCGGCGGGCGCCTGGGCGAGGACGCCGCCGCCGTGGACGCCCTGCTGGCGCGGCTGGATCGCCTGCCGCTGGCCCTGGAGTTGGCGGCGGCGCGCACCCGCTTGCTGTCGCCTGCCGGGCTGCTGGCGCGGCTGGAGGCCGGGCAGACGGGCCTGGGCCGCGGCGCCTGGCGCGACCGGCCCGCCCGGCAGGCGGACCTGGCGGCCTCGGTGGGCTGGTCGTGGCGGCTGCTCACCGCCGATCAGCAGGCGGATCTGACCGCCTGCGCCGTCTTCCGGGGCGCCTTCGACGCCGACGCCGCGGCCGCCGTGCTGGCCGAGCGCCAGCTCGACGGGCTGGCAGACCTGCTGGATCACAGCCTGGTGCAGCGGCTGGCGGACGAGCGCTTCGCCCTGTTCGGCATGGTGCGGGCCTACGCCCTGGCCCACGGGCCGGCCCCCGTGCTCGCGGCCGCGGCCGATGGCCACCGGGCCTGGTACCTGGCGCAGGCCCGTACCCACGCGGCGCAGGCCCACGGGCCCCAGGCGGTGGCGGCGGGTGCCTGGCTGGTGGCCGAGCAGCCCAACGTGGTGGCCGCCGTGGACGCCGCGCTGGCGGCGCAGGCCGCCGAGGACGCCATCTGCGGCCTGCGGGCGCTGCGGCCGCTGGTGTACACGGGCACCGTGGCGCCGGCCTACAGCGCCCTGCTGGATCGGGCCTGCGCCCTGCCCGACCCACGCACCCAGGGCTGGGCCCGCTGCCTGCGCGGCGAGCTGGCCCGCCTGCAGGGGCGCCTGACCGACGCGGCCGCCGATCTGGACCGCGCCATCGCCACCCCCGGCGACGCCCGGCTGGCGGCCACCGCCCACGCCGAGCGGGGGATCGTGGCCCACGAGCTGGGGGATCTGACGCAGGCGGCCCACCACCACGAGGCCGCCCGGGCCGGCTTCGAGGCCCTGGGCGATGGGCGCGGCGTGGGGCGGGCGGTCGGCAGCGTGGCGGTGACGCAGCACGCCCGCGGGCAGGCCGGGGACGCGCGCGAGACGTACGAGCAGGCGCTGGACCTGCTGGCCGCCGAGGGCGACCGCCGCTCGTGGGCCATCTTCACCTGCAACCTGGGCGATCTGCACCTGGACGCCGGGCGCCCGGGCGAGGCCCGCGCCTGCTACGAGGACGCCCGCGAGGCCCTCCTGGCCCTGGGCGACCGGCGCATCGCGGCGGCGGTCACGGGCAACCTGGGCGGGGTGCTGCTGGCCGAGGACGCCGTGGATCGGGCCATCGCCTGCCGTCAGGAGGCGGTGGAGACGCTGGAGGCCATCGGCGACGACCGGCTGGCCGCCGTGTTCCGCGGCTACCTGGGCCTGGCGCGCCACGCCGGCGGCGATCTGACCGCCGCCGTGGCCGACTACGCCCAGGCCGAGCGGGTGCTGGCCCGCCTGGGCGACCGGCGCCACGCGGGCCTGTTCGCCGCCCACCGCGCGGCGGCGCTGGCGGCCCAAGGCGACGCCGAGGGCGCCGAGCAGGCCCTGGCCGCCGCCGACGCCGCCCTGGCCGTGCTGGACGAGCCCGCCGCCCGGGCGGTGCCCGCCATCGCCCGGGGGCACCTGCACCTGGCCCGCGGCGACCGCGCCGCCGCCGAGGCCTGCCTGGGGGTGGGCGACGACGAGGGCGAGGACCAGCAGATGGCCCGGCGCCTGCTGCGGGTGGCCCTGAACGCCGGCGAGGCCCAGGCGGCGCCCCTGCGGCTGGTGGTGGCCCGCGACGGCTCGGCCTTCGCCCTGAGCGACGGGCCCACGGCGGACCTCGGGCGGCGGCATGTGCTGCGCCGGCTGCTGTCGGCGCTCATCGAGATCCGCCTGCGCAGCCCGGGGGCGGGGTTGGACCTGGACGACCTGCTGGCGGCGGGCTGGCCGGGCGAACAGATGAGCCAGGCCTCGGGGGCCAACCGCATCTACGTGGCCATCGCCACCCTGCGCCGCGAGGGGCTGGAGCAGATCCTCATCAAGCGCCCGCTGGGCTACCTGCTGGACCCCGCCGTCGAGGTGGTGGTCGGTGAGCCGGCGGCCGAATCTTAGGCTGGCTTATGTGGCCCGCCCGGCGGTGGCCGGGGACTGTGCCCGTGGAGGTTTTCAAATGCGACACATGCCCCTGTTCCTGACCGCCGGCCTGATCCTGTGCGCGTGCGACGACGACAGCGTCGCGCCGCCCACCGAGGCCCCCGCCGACGCCACGGCTTTCACCCTGACCCCCGCCGGCGGCACCTTCGCCGGCACCGGGCCCCTGGCCGGCGTGGCGCTCACCGTGCCCGCCGGGGCCGTGGCCGCCGACACCGCCCTGTGGATGGCGCCGCCGGTGAGCGAGCGGCCCCTGCCCGCCAGCGGGCGCTTCGTGGGCCCCGAGGTGGAGTTCGGCCCCGGCGAGGTGGCCTTGGCCGAGCCCGCCACCCTCACCCTGCCGGTGGACGCCGCCCGGGTGGACGCCAGCGGCAGCGATCTGCGCCTGGTGAAGGTGTGGCGCGTGGGCCCCGACGGCTGGGAGATCCAGGCGCCCGCCGCCGAAGCCCGCGACGGGCAGGTGCAGGCCACCGTCGAGGCGCTGACCCGCTTCGGGGCCGGCGTCGAGGTCCCTTAAGGTCGCCCGCCCCCGTTTAAGGCCGCTTAAGGTGATCCCCCAGCCTCTTCTCGACAAGGTGAAGTCGTCCTTCGAGTCCTGACGCCTTCACCGCACCGTCTCCGGTGCCCCAGCGAGAGAGGTTCCCCCATGAAGCGGCTCCTGCCTCACCTGTTGACCCCCTTCATCGCCTTCGGCTGCAGCCCCGACGACGCCGAGCCCACGCCCTCGGGCGCCGCCGAGGTCCGGCTGAGCAACCTGACCCTGGGCCACGACCCGGGCCGCCCCGTGTACCTGAACCACCGCATCCCCGTGAGCTTCGATCTGGCCGCCACCGCCGCCACCGACGGCGAGCCCGAGCCGGTGGCGGTGACCTTCTCGTTCACCGAGCCCGGCGGCGATCCCGAGGCCGACGTGGGGTGCAGCTCCAGCGCCATCGTGGTCACGCCGCCCGCCGACGGCTCGGCCCAGACCGTGCGCGCCTTCATCTGGCCCACCACCGACTGCGCGGCGCTGGTGGGCGAGGGCCGCGAGCTGGCGCTGGCCGTCGACTTCTTCCGCGAGGCGCCCATCGCCGGCGAGGTGGCCGGCGCGCTGCCCACCCTGGACCTGGCCCCGGGCGAGATCGACCTGGCCTACGGCCTGAGCGCCACCTCGTCGGTGGCCCTGCTGCCCTTCGTGGCCGAGGGCGAGAGCCCCACGCCGGCGCTCGTGGTGCAGTCGAGCCTGGTCTACAACGGCCGCGACCCCTACGTGGCCCGGGTCACCGCGGGCGAGATCCCCGAGGCGCTGCGCGCGCTGGTGCCGTCCATCGGCGACGACCTGAACTTCGGGCTCGACGCCGCCGGCCTGGACGCGGTGGACGCCCTGCCCGCGCCCGCCACCCTGCGCTACAGCCTGTCGCCTGAGGGCGCGCCCGACCGTGAGCTGCCCCTGACCGTGGGCCGCCCCGACGGCAGCCGCGCCGCCTCGGTGACCATCGAGCGGGTGGATCCGGGCATCGCCATGGGGCTGGCCCACGACCTGTACATCGAGGGCGAGACCCTGGCGGCCCTGAGCGCCGGCGGCGACCTGGCCGACGAGACGGCCTTCGTGGTGCGCGGCTGCCTGCAGGCCCCCTTCGCCCAGGCCCTGGGCGACGACGAGGACTGCCAGACGGTGGCGGTGGAGCTGGCCCGCGAGGCGGGTGAGGCCTCGGGCGCCACCGAGCTGAGCTTCGACCGCCGCCTGGAGCGGTCGCTGGGCAACGACCGCATCAACGTGGCCGCGGTGATGGAGACCACCAACCGCCTGTCGCGGGAGGGGGCCTTCACCCGCACCGAGGGCCGGGTGGAGCTCAACGGGCGCCTGGGCCGGTCCTTCAGCGTGACCATGGTGGGCGCCCACGCCGAGGCCGAGCTGTCCGCCGAGCGGGCCGCCTACGACGCCGCGGTGGTGGCCTTCGACGACACCCTGTTCAGCGTCTCGGACGCCGCCGAGACCACGCTGACGAACGAGCAGGAGTTCAGCGCCGACAAGTCCTTCCGCATCGGCTCGCTGGGCTTCGGCTTCGGGCCGGCGCGCATCGGCTTCACCATCGACGTGGGCGGCCGGGTGGGCCTGATCATCGAGGACGAGCTGGCCATGGTGGCCGACGGCGACGAGTGCCAGACCCTGCTGGCCACCGACGAGGCGCTGCCCGCCTGCGGCCGCGTGGCCCGCACGGTGACCCCCGAGTTCAGCCTGACGGCGCGCATCTTCGGCGGGCTGAACCTGCGGGTGGTGCGGGCCGGCGTCGAGGCCAACCTGCGCCTCATCGAGACCCGCTTCCCGCTGGTGGCCGAGCTGGCCTTCGGGCTGAGCGAGGCCGCGCGCTTCCTGGTGCGGGGCGGCGTGGACTGGGACATGACCCTGCAGCTCATCAACGGCAACGTGCAGATCGTGGGCAGCGTGGGCATCCGCCGGTTCCGGCGCACGCTGCGGGTGAACCTGTTCAGCTTCGCGTCCGCGGTGTCCACCTTCGACCTGCTGGACCGCAGCATGGACGCCCCCGAGGAGCTGCTGTGATGCGCGGGGGCACCACGGGTCGTCGGGCCGCCCTGATCCTGGGCGGCGTCTTCACGGTCAGCGCGGTGTGCACCGCCCTCCTCGCCCGGCCGTCCGCCCCCGCGCGGGGCCCGCGGGTGCCCCCCGCCGCCCGCCCGGTGGACGCCGCGCGGGCCCCGGCCGCGGCGGCGGCCTGCCGCTGGGCGGTGGGCGACGCCGCGGCCTTCCGCCTGGCCTCGGTGCTCACCGTCGAGGGCCAGACGGACCGCTTCGAGGCCACCCTGAGCTGGGAGGTGGTGGCCGCCGCCGCCGACGGCGCCCGCGTGCGCGCCGCCCTGAGCCAGGTGGTGCACACCCAGGACCTGACCCAGCCCGCCGAGCGGGCCGCGTCGCCCGAGGGCGTGCCCTTCTACCTGGACCTGGACGCCGCCTGCCGGATCACCGCCGCCGCCTATGCCCCGGCGTGGGACGCACGCACCCGCCTGCTGGTGCAGACCCAGCTCGACAGCCACGCCTTCGCCCTGCCGCAGGGCCAGGCGGCCTGGCGCGAGGCCGGCCGCGACGGCCTGGGGGCCTACACCGCCCTGTTCCGGGTGACGGGCCAGACCCCCCTGACCACCGTGGCCCGCCAGAAGGCCGCCCACGCCCCCCGGGGCGACGGTGCCCGCCTGGGCATCGACCTGCGCATCGAGCGCGCCGAGGCGGTGGCCACCTTCGATCCCGCGCACCCGGCCTGGTGGCACAGCACGCGGGGCGAGGAGACGGTGGCGGTCACCGTCGAGGGCCAGCCCCCGCTCACGCTGCACCAGCGCTTCTCGCTGGCCCGCGCCGACGAGCGCTTCGCCCCGGTGGCGCCCCTGGCCTTCGCCCGGGCCGACGGGCAGGACCCCTACACCCTGCCGGTGGCCGTGGCCGCGCCGGCCCCCACCTACGCCACCCTGGAAGAGGCCTGGGCCGCCTTCAGCGCGCAGCGCGCGGCGGGCGACGAGCTGGCCGCGGCCCACGCCCTGGCGGGCTGGCTGAAGGCCCACCCCGAGGCCGTGGGTCCCCTGGCGCAGCGCCTGCGGGCGGGGGCCGACCCCGCCACCCACCCCGCGCTGTTCCTGGCCCTGGAGCTGTCGGGCACCGACGCCGCCCGCGACGCCCTGACGGGGCTGGTGGACGACGCCGCCCTGTCGCCCCTGGACCAGGCCCGCGCCGTGTCGGCCCTGGCGGACTGCGGCCCGCCCAGCCAGGCGGTGGCCGATCGGCTGCTGGCCCGGGCCGAGGGCGACGACCTGGCCGCGGGGGTCAGCCTGCTGGCCGTGGGCGCCATGGCCGGCCGCGCCGAGGACGACGCCCTGCGCGGCGCCCTGAACGACGCCCTGGCCGCCCGGCTGGCGGCGGCCCCGGATGAGGCCGCCGTGCACCGCGCCCTGGACGCCCTGGGGAACAGCGGCGACCCCGCCTTCGCCGAGGCCCTGGGCGACGCCCTGGCCGCCGACTCCGCCACCACCCGCCGCCACGCCGCCGAGGCCCTGGCCCGGCTGCCCGGCGAGGCCGCCGCCCCCCGCCTGCTCGACGGCCTGCGCGACGAGGCCAGCCCGCGGGTGGCCACCGCGCTGGTGAAGGCCCTGGGGGCCACGGGCCAGCGCCCGGACGGCGCGCTGGACGTCATGGCGGCCCGGCTGGCGGCGGGCGACGCCCAGGAGCGCGCGGCGGTGATCGCGTGGCTGGGTCAGGGGGGCGAGGCCGAGAGCCAGCTCCTGGCGGCCCACTTCCACCGCGAGCCCAGCGCCCGCCTGAAGCAGCAGATCGGCCGCTACGTGCCCGCGAGCGCCCTGCGATGAGCCGCGCGGTCCCCGGCCTGCTGTGCGCGCTCCTGGCGGGGGCGCTGGGGGCCTGTGGCGGCGACGGGGATCCGCAGGTCGCCGAAGGCGAGCTGGCGTGGCGGCCCGTGGCCACCCTGGCCTTCGACCCCGCCACCGGCCAGACCCCCCTGCTGCCCCTGGCGGCGGGCGAGGGCCGGGTGACCCTGCGCGTGCACAGCGAGCCGGGGGTGTGTTTCCAGGTGGCCGACGCCCGCGACGGGGCCGGCCAGCGCCTGGCCGAGCCCTTCACGGGCCCCTTCTGTGCAACCTGCGCCTGGCGCACCTCGCGGGTGCGCACCGCCGGCCTGCTGGTGCTGGAGGGTCGCGCCGCCGGGCTGAGCCAGATCGCCTTCGGGCGGGTGAACTGCCAGACCCTGCGGCCCACCGCCGGCCCCGGGCCGGTGACGGTGGCGCGCCTGGATGAGCCCCCCGCCGCCGCCGACGCCGGCCTGGCGCTGCGCCTCGTCGCCTCGGCCGAGGTGGACCCCGAAGCCCTGGCCGCGGACGTGAGCCAGGAGCTCGCCGGCCTGCCCGTGGCGGTGGTGGCCACCCTGGCCATCCCCGCCCAGGACCTGCCGCTGGAGGGCCGGGACGACGACGCCGCCCTGGCGGCCCTGCTGGCCGACCTGCCCCCCCGCCCCGCGGGCGTCATCGACGTGGTGGTGGGCCCCTGCCTGACCCGCGCCGACCCCTTCGGCACCCAGCGGCTGGCCGGCCTGACCCCCCGCATCCCGGGGGGCGCCGGCCCGGCGGACGCCGTGTTCGTCAGCCGCCAGACGTGCGGGCTGGGCGGCGCCGCATCCGACGATCCGCGCCCCGAGGACCCCACCCGTCTGGCGCGGGTGGTGGCCCACGAGCTGGGCCACTACCTGGGCCTGTTTCACGCCGAGGACGCCGACGGCGCCGTGGACGACCTGCCCGACACAACCAGCGAAAACCTGATGGATCGTGCGCCCTTGCGCGCGGACGCCCGGGGCCTGACCCCGGCGCAGGTGGCCCGGCTGCGGGCCCACCCCTTCGTGCGGTAGCCGCGCCTGCTGAGCGCCAACCGGGCTCAGCCCACCGGCACCCGCTCGCCCGGCACCAGGGGCCGGATGGGCCCGCTGAACACGTCCAGTCCGTCGGGCCAGGCCACCACCCGCATCCTCGCCTGCGCCGCCGCGGGCAACGCCAGCAGCGCCGCGTAGGGCGTGTGCGCCGGCCCCAGGTTCGTCTCGTGGATCACCAGATCGGCGCCCTCGCTCAGCCAGGCGAACAGGGCCGGATCCCACGCCGTGTCGGCGCTGTAGCCCAGGGTGACCCCCGCGGCGTGCACCCGGAAGGCGAACGTCGGGATGTGGTGCCGCGTGCGGCGCACCTGAACCGTGAACGGCCCCACCGTCACCGGGGCCGCTTCGTCCAGGGGCCGCAGATCGAAGTAGTCCGCGAAGGTCATCGGCGGCTTGGCGCCGTCGGCGCCCAGCAGGTCCTGCATGGTGACCTGCAGGTGCTGCCCCCACAGCGGCCCCGCCACCTCGGGGTGGGCCAGCAGCACGCCGCGGCGCCCCAGCCCGAAGTGGTGCGCGAACGCCCAGCCCTCCACCCCGCTGGCGTGATCGCCGTGCAGGTGGGTCAGCAGCAGCGCGTCCAGGTGCCCCAGATCCAGCGCGGGATCCGCCTCGGCCAGCATCTTGCGGATGGGGTGCGGGCAGTCCACCAGCAGCCGGGCCCCCTCGGCCTCCACCACGAAGCTGGTGGAGTAGCGGTCGCGGCTGAAGGCGTCGCCGTTGCCCAGGCAGAGCACCTGCATCGGGGCCTGGCGTTCCGGTGCCTGGGGGCTGGGCGCCGGGCTCACCCGCTCAGCTCCCGCGGTAGGTGCTGTAGCCAAAGGGGCTGATCAGCAGCGGCACGTGGTGGTGCTCCTCGGGCCGCGTCACCTGAAAGGCCACCTGCACCACCGGGTAGAAGGTCTCGACCTCCTGCGCCAGGAAGTAGGCCGCCGTCATGAAGGTCATGCGGTAGAAGCCGGCCGTCAGGCCGCCGGGGGGCAGCAGATCGGTGATGCGCCCGTCGGCGTTCGTCTCGCCCTGGGCCAGCTTGCGCCAGTCGCCGTGCTCGTTGCGCTCGAGCAGGATCATGATGCCCTCGGCCGGGCGGCCGATGGCGGTGTCGAGCACGTGGGTGGTCAGCGGGCTTCCCATGGGATCCTCCGGTCAGGTCGCAGCGCTCGGTGTCTCAGCCCAGGCTCAGCTTGTCCAGCCGCAGCGCGGTGATCTTCGCCTGCTCGCCGGCGGCCACCCGCAGCTCGTAGTCGGGGTCGTGATCCATGCGGGCCTGCAGCCGCTGCAGCATCTGCCCCGCGGTCAGCCCGGTGGCGCACACGATGAAGATGTGCCCGAAGCGGGCCTCGTAGGCCCGGTTGCCCTCGGCCAGCGCCTCCAGGGTGTCCTCGGCCGCCCCCGCCACGCCCGCCTGCTCCCCCGCCGACCAGTCCGCGGTGCTGGCGAACTTCGCGCGCAGCGCCGCCACGTCGGCGCCAATGCGCGGGTGGTGGGTGAACGCCTCGCGCCAGTCCCCATCGCCCAGGTGCCACCAGGCGTGCTCGGCGTGGCCGTGCAGGTGGGCGCGGCTGCTGTACGGCCGCCCCGCCACCATGGCCTGCACCCAGCGCGTCGCCCCGCAGCACTTGCCGAAGGCCTCGGCGGCCGCCGCCGCGCCCAGCCCGTTCAGCGCCTTCAGCCAGGGATCGCCGTCCGCCGGCGTCGCCGCCGTGGGCAACCCGTACGCCTTGAACCGCGCCACCCCGCCGTCGCTCAGGATCGTGAGCTTCAGGTGGGTCCACGGCCCCTGCGCCTCCACGGGCACGGGGTGCTTGGCGTCGGGCCCCAGCCGCACGTCCGGCGCGATGGCCTGCCAGTCTTGGCTCAGCGTCAGCGCGTGGGGCGGCGCGTCGGGCCAGTACAGCCCCTCCACCCGGGCCCCCACGGGGTAGTTGCCCTTGAACAGCGCCGTGTCGATGAGCAGCTCGTGCAGCGCGCCCGGCTGCCCCAGCGCCAGGATCACCCAGTCCGTGCGGGGGATGGGGCTGCGCTTGGTCTCCCAGCCCTCGCCCATGTTCCCCGGCGGGTGCGGCAGCAGCAGGTTGTCCATGCGGCTGAAGAACATGTCGCTGCAGGCCACCGCCCGGCCGCCCCGCAGCACGCTCAGCAGGTCCACCGGCTCGGCGCTGGCCGCCGGCCGCGCCACGCCGTGCACCCGCAGCCGCGCCACGCCGCCCGCCGGGTAGATCCGCAGCCGCACGTGGGTGGCCCCCGCGAAGGGCCGCACGGCGAACACGTTGTGCCCGCCGCGGTCCAGCGGGGTCTGGTGGAGCACCACCGTCCACTCGGCCTCGTCGCGCAGCCACGCCACCGAGGCGTCCGCGGGCGCGGTGATGGCCTCCACCTGCCCATAGGGCGCGTGGTTGCCCAGGAAGTGGCGGGTGTCGATGTCCACCCCCACCAGATCCCCCGGCACCCCCAGCTTCACGATGGCCCAGTCGTGCCCCGGCGCCCGGCGGCGCTGCGGCTCCCAGCCGTCCATCTCCTTGCCCCGGTCGGTGTACGTGTCGGGGTCGAACACCGGCTCGCCCGGCGTCAGCAGGTTGCTCGCGGCGGCGAAGAACTCGTCGCTGCAGGCCAGGGCCTGGCCGCCCAGATCGGCGCGGGCCAGGTCGGGCAGGCCCGCGAACACGGTGGTGGGGGCGGGATCGGTCGGCTTCATGCGCGCTCCAGCAGGGTGCGGCCCATGGGCGGGCCGGGCAGCAGGGCCCCGTCGCGCACGACGGCGTGGCCCCGCAGCCAGGTGTGGCGGACCCGGCCGGTCATGGGCCGGCCGGCGTAGGGGGTGACGGGGTGGCGGTGGGCCAGCTCGGCGGGATCCACCGTCCAGCTCAGATCAGGATCGAAGGCCACCAGATCGGCCCGGGCGCCCACCGCGATGCCCGCGGCGGGCAGCCCCGCCAGCCGGGCGGGGCCCACGGTCATCCAGCGCTGCAGATCCGCCAGCGTGTGGCCGCGGCGCCGGGCCTCGGTCCACACGCTGCTCAGCCCGAGCTGCAGCGAGGCCACGCCCCCCCACGCCGCCAGGAAGTCGCCGTCGCTCAGGCGCTTCAGATCGGGGATGCAGGGGCTGTGATCGGTGACCACGAAGTCCAGGGTGCCGTCCGCCAGCGCGGCCCACAGGTGCTCGCGGTTGGCCGCGGGCCGAATGGGCGGCGCGCACTTGAACTGGGTGGCGCCGCGTGGCACCTCCTCGGCGGTCAGGCACAGGTAGTGGGGGCACGTCTCCGCCGTCAGCGGCAGCCCCTTCGCCTTCGCCTTGCGCACGATGTCCAGGGCGCCCGCGCTGCTCAGGTGCACGATGTGGGCGGGGCAGCCGGTGGCCTCCACGTGCTCGGCCACCAGGGCCACCGCGGCGTCTTCCCACTCGGGCGGCCGGCGGTGCAGCCAGGCCCGGTAGTCCATGACGTCGTCGGTGGCGGCCTGCGTCAGCGCCCCCTCCAGCTCGGCGTGCACCAGCAGGGGCACCCCGGCGGCCTTCAACACCGGCATGGCCGCGGCCAGCTCCCGGGGCCCGCTCTGCGGGAACTCGTCGATGCCCGAGTCGCACAGGAAGCACTTGAAGCCCCGCGCGCCCGCGGCCGCCATGGGCGCCAGCTCGGCCGTGTTGCCCGGGATCACCCCGCCCCAGAAGCCCACATCCACCCACAACTTGCCGGCCGTGCTGGCGATCTTCGCCTGCAGCGCCGCCAGGGTGGTGGTCACGGGCAGCGAGTTCAGGGGCATGTCCACCAGCGTGGCCACCCCGCCCAGCGCCGCCGCCTGGGTGGCCGTGGTCCAGCCCTCCCACTCGGCGCGGCCCGGCTCGTTGACGTGCACGTGGGTGTCGATCACCGCCGGCATCAGGGCCAGATCGCCCAGGTCCAGGTGGTCGTCGGCGGCCATCCGGCCGGGCACCACGGCGGCGATGCGCCCGCCCACCACGGTGACCGCGCGGTCGGCCAGCAGCCCGTCGGGCCCCAGGGTGCGCCGGCTGCGCAGGGTGAAGTTCATCGGCTGTTCACGCTCCCGTCACGTTGACCCGACGCCACCCGAACCGTACCCTCGCGCGCTTTGCACTCACCCACCGGAGGTCCCTTTGGGCGATCCCTGGATCACCGACTGGCTGCACCTGCTCGCGCGCTGGTTCCACCTGGTGGTGGGCGCCGCGTGGATCGGGGCGTCGTTCTACTTCAACTGGCTCAACAACAACATCCGCCCGATGCAGGACCCGTCGGGGCGCCTGGCCGGCGGGCTGTGGGCCGTGCACGGCGGCGCCTTCTACGAGGTGCGCAAGTACAAGGGCGCGCCCGAGACGCTGCCCAAGACCCTGCACTGGTTCAAGTGGGAGGCCTACCTCACCTGGATCAGCGGCCTGACGCTGCTGCTCTTCGTGTACTGGCTGGACGCCGGGCTCACCATGGTCAACCCCGACAGCGGCCTGGGCGTCGGCGCCACCACCGCCATCGGCGTGGGCGCCCTGGTGGTGGGCTGGCTGGTCTACGACCTGCTGTGCAAGACCCCGCTGGTGGACAAGCCCGGCCTGGGGTTCGTGGTGGCGGTGCTGCTGCTGGGCGGCAGCGCCTTCGGCCTGGCCCAGGTGCTCTCGCCGCGGGCTGCCTACATCCACTTCGGCGCCATGATGGGCACCATGATGGCCCTCAACGTCTTCTTCGTGATCATCCCGGGCCAGCGGGCCATGGTGGACGCCATGGTCAACGGCCAGGACCCGCCCCTGGCCAAGGGCCGCGCCGGCGCCCTGCGCAGCCTGCACAACAACTACTTCACGCTGCCCGTGCTGTTCATCATGGTCAGCAACCACTTCGCCTTCACCTACGGCCACGAGTGGGCGTGGGCGGTGCTGGTCGCCCTGTCGCTCATCGGCGCGGGCGTGCGGCACTGGTTCAACCTGCACGGCAAGGGCGAGAAGAACGCCTGGATCCTGCCCGCGGCCGCCGTGGCCATGGTGGCGCTGGCCTTCGTCAGCCACGGCCCGAAGGCCGCCCCCAAGCCCGGCGCCCAGGTGCCCAGCTTCGCGCAGATCCAGGTGCTGCTGGGCAAGCACTGCACCCAGTGCCACGCCGCCAAGCCCACCTTCCAGGGCATCACCGCGCCGCCCAAGGGCCTGCTGCTCACCGATCCCAAGGTGGTGCAGGGCAACGCCGCCCTCATCAAGGCGCAGGCGGTGGACGCGCAGATCATGCCCCTGGGCAACCTGACGGGCATGACCCCCGAGGAGCGCGCGCTGCTGGGCGCCTGGATCGACGGCGGTGCACCCCTTGAGTGAGCCCTTCCGCTGGCACCTGAGCCCCTACCGCAAGTTCATCCCCGAGGCCCTGCGCCAGCGCCTGTGGGCCGACGCCGAGCCCGTGCCCGCCGTGCCCGACCTGCGGGTGGCCGCCGGCCTGCGCGCCCGGTTTCCGAACACCCTCACCGATGTTGCCCTGGGCCTGCTGGCCGAGGTCTACACCGAGGTGCGCCACGAGCTGCAGGCGGTGCTGCTGGAGCGCATCAGCGACCGCGCCTTCATCGACCAGCAGACGGTGACCCTGCGGGCCGCCAACGCCGGCAAGTCCATCGAGGACGCCGACTACGCCACCGCCATCGGCGCCCCGACCCCCTGGGGCAGCGTGCCCTTCGGCCCGGCCGGCGAGCCCGTCGAGGTGCCCCCCGTCGAGGTGCCCGACTGGCTGAAGGGCCCGCAGGTCACCCTGTTCGGCCCGCCCGACACCGCGCCCATGGCCATCAACGCCATGAACGCCTGGCACCGCCGCCCCGCCGACGAGCCCGAGGTGGTCACCCGTCTGGTCGAGGCCGGCGGCCAGGTCCCCCGCTGGGGCGCCGACGACGAGGACTCGAAGACCCCGCTCATGGCCAGCTTCCTGGCCGCCACCGAGCACCTGCAGGGCTGCTTCGACGGCACCTTGCGCCACGAGGACCCGGCCAAGGGCAAGACCTACGCCCTGGCCGACGACCACCTGGCCCTGCCCATCAAGCGCATCCCGGGCCTGGCCCTGCCCGACGGCCACCACCTGCTCGACGGCCAGCCCCTGCCCCTGCACCTGGTGGACTTCGTGCTGCACTGCTGGCACACCCGCCACCTGCCCCGGGCGCGGGTGTTCTACATCCCCAAGCTCGAGACCCCGGCCGAGGCCGCCTACCTGCGCCGCCTGATCCAGGCCACCGACCGCGCCGTGCGCGCCCTGGACCCCACCTGCCAGCCCGCCACCGTGCGCGTGCTGCTGGTGTTCGAGAACCCCCGCGCCATCTTCCGCATCCGCGAGCTGGCGGTGGCCCTGGGCCCGCACTTCCTGGGCGGCAGCCTGGGCTGGCACGACTTCCTCGCCAGCACCGCGCGCCTGTTCCAGCACGACCCCAACTACCGCATCCCGGTGAAGGCCGATCCCGGCATCGTCATCCACCGCATCTGCGAGAGCCACCGCATCCTGGTGCGCGCCCTGGCCGGCACCGGCGCGCTCACCATCGGCGGCATGTACGGCGTGCTCCCCACCCCCGGCGACGTCCGCTCGCAGACGGTGAGCCTGGTGGGCTTCATCCGCGACGTCACCACCCAGCTCAAGCGCGGCCTCACCGGCTTCTGGGTGGCCCACCCCGACTTCGTGCGCCCCGGCCTGGCGCTCGTCGAGGCCTGGGCCCGCCACGCGGACGGCGACTCCACCGACCTGCGCCACTTGGTGTCGGCCCTGGTCCCCGACCCCGCCGAGCTCGTCCCTCTGTTGGACTTCGTGTTCGGCCCCGACGTGCCCGGCCTGGACCCCGCCGACCCCCGCTACGCCCGCAGCGTGCTCGCCGCCGACCTGGCCACCAGCCCGGTCATCGCCAACGACCACCCCGACGAGGTGCGCTACAACGTCTTCCAGGCCCTGCAGTACCTGACCGACTGGCTGCAGGGGAACGGCTGCGTCGCCCTGCCCGCCCACCTGAAGGCCGCCGACGGCCGCGATGTGTTCGTGCGCATCATGGACGACCTGGCCACCACCGAGCGCAGCCGTTGGGAGCTCTGGGCCGAGGTGAAGCACGGCCGTGTGTCCCAGAGTGACTTCGAACAGATCCTGACCCAGGAGCTGGCCTTCCTCGCCGGCACCGGCCCCGACCACGGCACCGCCCGCCGCATCCAGGTCCCCTGGGACCCCAAGTGGTCCCCCGTCGCCGGCCAACTCCTGCACGCCCTGGTCACCGCCCGGACCCCCCCCGAGTGGGTGACCGAGCTGGCCCTGCCGTTCACCTTCCCGCAGGTGCGCGAGGCCCCCGACCCGTGGGCGGCGGCCGAGGGCTTCCGCGGGGCGTAGCCGGCCGTGTCCCGGACGGTTGCAGGCACGGCGAGCGCGTTGGAAGCTGGGCGACCGCGCGGGTCCAGTTGAGGCCACGCTCTCGGCAGGGAGAAGACACATGAAGGCACCACTGATCCGGGGCATGGGACTGGTCGGCTTGGTTTGCGCCGTGGCGCTGGCGTGCACGCCCGAGGGGGCAGGCGGCCCCGAGGACTCCGGCGACACCGACGCGATCGCCCCCGACCTGCAAACGCTCGATCTCAGCCCTGCCCCCGACGCGACGCCGGCCCCCGACGCGGCCCCCATGTGCGGGCAAGGCGCCTGCGCCGCCAACCAACGCTGTGTCCGCGATCGCTGTGTGCCCGTCGATCTGGCCCACCCGCCAGCCGCCATGATCCCCGCGGGGACGTTCACCATGGGCAGCCACCCCGACGAGCCCGGTCGAGCCCCGGACGAGGACCAACGGCTGATCGCGCTGGACCACCCGTTCCTCATGAGCATCAGCGAGGTGACCCACCAGCAGTGGCTCGACGCCCTGGCCGTGCGCCTGCCCGCGGCCGACACCTGCGGCCTGGACTGCCCCGTCGAAGGCGTCACCTGGTTTGAGGCCGCCTTCCTCGCCAACCAGCTCTCGGCCATCCACGGCCTGCCCGATTGCTACACCCTGACCGACTGCGACGAGGCCCAGCTCGGCCGCGGCATGACCTGCGCTGGCGCCGTGCCGGTCGGCGTCGACTGCACCGGCTACCGCCTGCCCACCGAGGCCGAGTGGGAGTACGCCGCCCGCGGCGCCGGGGACCAGCGCTTCCCGTGGGGCGACGCCCCTGAGCCAAGCTGCGATCGGGTCATCCTGGACGGCGGCGACCTGGCCGGCCGTGGGTGTGGACAAGAGGGGCCGTCGCCGGTCTGCAGCCGCTCGCCGGCGGGCGACAGCTCACAAGGGGTCTGTGATCTGCTCGGCAACGTCTGGGAGTGGGTCGAAGATCCATACGGCCCCTACGCTGACGCCCCTACCGACGGCCGCGCCGCCGCCGGCGATCCCGTCCGCCGTGTGCGGCGCGGCGCCAACTGGCAGTACCCGGCCGAGCGTCAGCGTGTCGCCCTGCGCGGCCGCGAGGCGCCCGGGAGCGCCAACACGCGCATCGGCATCAGGCTGGTGCGCAACGCACCCTAGGCGCGTCGCAAGACCCTGAAAAATTTGAAAATTCGGCGAATGCTGACCGAGCCCGAACCTCAGCCGTCCAGGCAGTCGCTGAGCGTCTCGGCCGCCAGCAGCCGCTCGCTCCACCGCTCCAGCTGATCGAAGTCGGCGGAAGCCACCCGCATCGCCGCGGCCTCCGGCAGGGGCCCGAACTTCAGCCGAAGCTGCTTGCCCAGCAGCTCGCGGGTGCGGGCCAGCGCCTGCTTCAGCCCGGCCTCCAGCCCCGCCTCCATGCCGGCTTCCATGCCGGCTTCCATGCCGGCCTTCATGCCCGCCTGCATGCCCACCTTCATCCCCTCCTCGCGGCCCGCCTCGCGCCCCAGCTTCATCAGCCGGTCGCCCTCGCTGCCCGGCAGCGGCAGGACGTTCTCGAAGGGATCGATCTCGTGGATCAGGGCCATGGCCTTCTCCTCGGTGAACTCGGTAGAGACGTGCACACCATAGCGCATCAACCGGAACAGCGCATCGGCCCCCGAGGGCGCCGCCAGCACCAACCGCAGCAGGTCCACGGCGTTGCGCAGCGCCCCGTACAGATCGCCGTCGGCGTTGCGCAGGGCCAGCAGCGCGGCACGCGCCGCCACCGGCATGGCCCGCGCCACCAGCGCCTCGTTCGGGCACTGGCTCAGGTCATCCGCCAGGTAGGCCACGTCCAGCAGGTGCGGCCCCAGCGCCGCCTTCGCGGGCTCGTCCAGCGCCATCAGATCCCGCAGCCGGGTGGGCGCCCCCCAGGCCGTCGCGCCGTTGTAGACCACGATGGGGATCACCGCCGGCAGCCACCGCGCCCCCGGGTTGTCCCGCTGCCAGTGCCGGTAGATGGCCACCAGGTACTCGGCCATGCGCCAGGCCATCCGCCAGTCGGGCCGGCGCTGATGCTCGGTGAGCAGATACAGGTAGGCGCCCTCGCCCCCGAGCTGCGCCGAGAACAGCAGGTCACAGTGCCGGCTCTGCAGCTCCGGCTCCACGAAGCTGGCCGGCACCAGCTCCAGGCTCTCCAGGTCCAGCCGCTCCAGCACTGCGGCCGGCAGCACCGTCCGACACAGCCCGGCCGCCGCCGCCGGCTCCGAGAAGGTGGCCTTGAACAATGCGTCGTGTGGGGTCATGCCTGCTCCAGAACTGCCCGACATGAGCCTACATCAGCCCGGTTGAGCCGAACAGGGCGCCGCTCGAAAACCAGGCCGCAACCACCTGCAATAACTCAACAAACACAGAATGGCGCTACAGGCGCCGCGGCCCGCCGATGGATCCGGATGAGCCCTTCAGCCACCGAGGTCCCCGCCCATGCCCGCTCGAACCTGTGTTGCCCCCAGCACGGCCGCCCCTGACCGCGCCTCCGGCGCCGCCGAAGGCCACGGCCAGGCCAGCCCGGTCGGCCAGGCCGCCGAGATCCTCGCTTGGAGCCAGGCCGCAGGCCGCCAGCCCGTCCCCGGGTGCCCGTAATGGGCGGCAGGCTCCCGCCCTGCGGCTTCACGCCCGACTGGACCCTCGTGGACGTCAACGGCCAGGTGCTCGACACCTTCGTCCACGACCTGATCGTGGGGCGCTGACATGGCACGCCGCACCCGAAACGCCCTGCTCGCCACCCTCGCCGCGGGCCTCATCACGGGCCCCTTCCTGCTCGACGCCAACTTCCGCCCCGCCTCTGTCACCGCCGAGCGCGCCGAACAGATCGAGCGCTGCCTCGCCGCCGATCCGCTTGGCGAACGCGACGGGCACGCCGATCCGGTGCAGCGTGAGTGCGCCCCGCTGCTGGCCACCCATAACTGCCGTGCCGCCTGGGCCGCCCACAACCGCGGCGACCCCGCGGCCCACAACCCCCAGCGTGCCTGCCTGGCCTCCATCTGCGACGAGTGGACCACCACGCCCCGCTTCTGCCGCCACCCCGACTACGGCACCGACACCCGCGAGGCGCTCTACTACACCGCGCTGATGGCCAGCGCCGTGCTGGGCCGCGGCCTGACCGAAGCGGAGGACCGGGTGCTCATCGAGCGCATGAACCACCTGTACTGCCAGGGCCTCACCCCCAACCCAGCCCTGGCGGCTCGGTCCACCGAACACCTGGACCGCACCTGGCGGCTCGCCGCCCAGCTTGTCCGGCTGACGCTGAACTACTTCACGGATGTGCCGCCCTGGCGGCCGCCGGGGTGTGAGCCGCGCTGGGGTCCATGAACGGCCAGGACGTTCCTGGCCCGAAGGTCCTGCTCGGCCCCGACGGGAGCGGTCCGCGGCTCTACCGATCAACCGGCGGGCGCAGCGCGGCCACGTCGTGGCCGAAGTGGGACTTCAAGGTGGCCCAGGTCGCGGGGCCGCCGACGCCATCGATGCAGGTCGAACCTTCGTCCGCGTGGATCTCGAGCCGGTCGCCACGCAGGAACAGGAAGCGGTTGTCGACGATCTTCGAGAACCGAAGGCTGTGGCTGAAGGGGTAGACCAGCCCCGACGAGAACCGCCGGTCGATGTCGGCACGGATCTGCGCCTCCGGCTTGCCGTGGATGTCGATCTCGAGCTGCAGGGTCTCCACGCCGAAGCGCTCGTGAAACACGGAGATTCGGCGCGCCGAGATCTGAGTGCGGAAGCCCATCCCGTAGCAGCGAAAGGCGATCTCAGCGTCGGCCGGATAGAGGCGGAGGGCCGGCCAACCATTCCCAACGTCGGCGAAGTAGGTTCGGCCCTCGATGTGCACCCGCGCGAGGCGGTGGATGTCGCGGCCATCGATCAGGCCGCTGTGCAGCCGGACGTCGAGGCCCGCTTGAAGGCCAGCGGACACGAAGCTCAGCGTCTTGTCGGAACAGGTGCCGCCCGGGACGCCGGCGCCTCGCTCCCCCCCGTACAGCAGGCGCAGGTTGTGGAACGGCTCGTGGCGAAAGTGCCACAGCATCAAGGCCTCGACGGTCTGGATGGCGCTGGATGAGCTGGTGTTGGTCACCTGTGTCCTTCACCTCGGCGGTCGATGGCCGCATCGAAGGTCGGGTAGGCCGAGAAGTGCGGGGCCGAGGCATCAAACGGGAAGAGCTGGGTCCAGACTCGTCTGAGCGCATCGCGTTCGGTGCCGCCCGCTTGCCGAAGGTGACGGACGACAGCGCCGCGCATGCCGCTGCCGACATCAAAGGACGTCTTCCGACGGTGCAGGATTTCAGCGGGGAGGACTCCGCGGAAGGTGCGCCGCAACGCCACCTTGTTCTCGCCCTCGTGGTAGAGGTCCGCGTAGCCCAGGCGATCGCTGATGGCACGCACGGCCCGGTCCAGGAACGGACACCGCGGCTCCACGCTGTGCGCCATACAGCTCAGGTCCAGGCGCCGGAGCTCTGTGAACTGCATGTCGTCGATGAGGCGCTCGCGGATGTGTCGCCACGGCTCATGCGGTTGGAGGCTGTGGTAGCCGCCAAACAGCTCGTCGGCCCCCTCACCGGTCAGCACGACCTTGATGCCTGCGTCGTGGGCAGCCTTCGCGAGCAGATACGTGGCGAGGCCGTTGCTCACGATGGAGGGGTTGAAGCTCTCTGTGGCCCGTACGACGGCGCGGATGAGGCCGGGGAGCTCCGCCGGGCTGGGGAGGGAGACCCGCCGCACGTCCTTCAGACCCAGGGCGTGCACCACCGCGTCGACCGCTCGGCCATCCGGGCCCGTGGGGTCACCCAGTGTGAAGTAGGTGATGTCGTCCCGGCACCGCGAGGCGAACGCGGCCACGAGGGAGCTGTCGAGTCCACCGCTCAGGAACAGCCCGACCGGTTGGGGTGACGTGGGCACCCGCTTCACGACGGCGTGCTCGAAGGCGGCCCTGAGGTCCAGATCTGGCCCCTGCCGGCGGTGGGTGGCGACGGCCCGCACGCGACCGGTCTGGAGATCGACCACGGCGGCGCCCCGGGGAAGCCGCTCGAACCACTCGATGGCATCGAGGACCTTCAGCTCACTCGTGATGAAGACCTCACCGGAAGAGCGGCCGACGAAGAGGGGCTTCTTCCCCATGTGGTCCCGGAGGCAGAGCGCCTCGTGGCCGCCTTCCTCCAGCACGACCGCCGCATAGAACCCGTCCAGGGCGTCGATCGCGCGGGGCCCCATGCGGGCGACCAGCGGGAGCACGACGGCGGTGTCGGACGCGGACGGCGGCAGGCCCTCCGCCTGCGTCAGGGCCCGGTGGTTGTAGATCTCACCGTTCACGACACCGCGCAGGCGGCCGTGCTGGTGCGGCTGGCGACCCTCCTCGGCGTCGCCGTTGATGGCCAGCCGAGCGAAGCCCAAGGCGGTCTGTCCCGCACACCACACCACCCGGTCGTCCGGTCCGCGGTGGTGCAGCCGGCTCAGCGTCGTCTCGATCCGGGTGGAGGCATTGGGCCCCGAGAGCAGCACGATCCCGCACATGGGGAGGCTCAGTGCGGCGCCAGCGCGCCGAGCTCGGCTCGCACCTGCATCAGGAGGTGGCCCAGGCGGTTCTGGCCCGTCCCGTCTCCGGCATCACCCCAGTAGGCGTCGTTGCTGGTGTGTTCAACCAGGCGTCGCGCGCCGGAGGACAACAGGCGCTGCGCCAGGTCGGGATGCTGCAGGAACTTGGCCCGCAGGCCCCGCAGCATCACGGCCTCTTTCACTTCGGCCCAGTCGCCGCGGGTCCGCTCGGCCTGGAGCGCCGTGGCCTCCCGCTTGGCCTGGGTGGGCGTCGCACAGCGTCGGATCGTCTCCTCGTGCACCGTGCCTGCGAACTTCTGCGCCTGGTAGTAGTGCTCGACCGTCGGCCACACCCGATCCGCGATGAAGACCGCATGGCGAGAGAAGTTCGAGAGCTCTCCCCAGGGCTGGTCGGAGTGGTAGAACCGGATCGGGCCGCCCTCCCGAACGTCGGCCTCCAGGGGCAGACGGTGCCCCAGCTTGGCGTTCTTCGTCTGCAGATAGTCCGCGTTCTCCGGCCGGACGTTCGGGTGGGTGTTCACCATGGAGACCCGCACCCCACTCTGCTCCAAAGACCTGATCTTCCTGGGGTTGTTCGAGATCAGGCGCACGCTCGAGATGCCGAGGTCCCGAAGCAGGCTGACCGCCGGGTCATAGCGGCGGATATCCTGCTCCAGGCCCAAGACCTCGAAGGCCTGCACCGTGTCCAAGCCGTCCTCCTGCATCCGCCGGACGGCGCTGATCTTCTTGGACAGACCCTGACCTCGCCCTTCCTGGTGGAGGTGGACGATCAGCCCCCGGCCCTCAGTCGCGATCAGCTTCATGGCCTCGCGGAGCTGGTCGGCGCAGTCGCAGTCGACCGCGCCAAAGACCTCCGACGCCAGGCAGGAAGAGTGCATCCGAATGAGCGGCTCGGGGCCCTGGTCGTCCAGATCGCCCAAGCAGACCACGCGGACGCTCTCGTCGCCGGTGTCGTACATGCGGAACTCGCCCATCGGGGTCGGGAGGGCGCACCAGTTGTTCAGATTGGCGTTCATCGATCCACCTCGCTCAGGTACAGGCGAGCCTCGCCCAGCAGTCGTCGGCTCATGCGCTTCAACGTGCGACGGCGGGGAAACCGGACGCCGTCGGGATCGTCGCCGGGCTCAGAGAACGGGAACTCACCGCGAACGGTCAGGGCGATGATCTGCGGGACCTTGAACCCGTAGCCCCAGTAGGGGTCGTCCGGGCGCCAGGCCTGCGGCGTGGCGTGCCACAGGCCCAGGCTCTCAAGCTCGCGATGCAGGGCGTCGGCGAAGGGACGGTCCACCGAAGTGGACCCCAGGTCACACCACCCGGGCAGGTCGATGTTGTCGAAGTCCTCCGGGGCTGAGCCTCCGTCCGCACCGAGCCCCATGGAAACCAGGGCGAGGGGACGGGCCGACGTCCAGCCGTCGCGGAATCGGCCCAGGACGATCCGATCGAACTCGTTGTCGTCGTGGGTCAAGACGTCACCGCCTCCATCCACACCGACCGCGAAGTCATAGAACGGGGCCGATGTGTCGCGACCGCCCGCGAGCACGGCCGGGCCCTGACCGTGCGCGGCGAAGACGTACCGCGTCCCGTGTTCCCAGGCGAGCGACGCCGAGATGCTCAGCCCCTTGCCGCGCCGCTCGTTAGGGTGACGCTCCGCGGGGACCGTGGCGTGGTGCTCCAGGATCGCGTCGGCGTCCAGCCCACCGACGGGTCTGAGCGCGTGAAACCGCCCCGGCTCTCCCAACAGGTCCTTCTGGGAGAGCCGCTCACAGTTCAGCGGCTGCGCCAGGTCGACGCGCGCGAAGCCATGCGCCACCAGACCCGCCGCGAGAGTCTTCGCCAAGATGAGGTCGGCGGAGCCGCCCGCCGCGAAGACGAGAGCGCGCCTGCGCTCCGGGAGCGCCTGTGCCAGCAGCTGTTCAATGACCAATTGAGATCTTCTCCAAGGCCGGGTTCCGGCTCAGCTGAGTATTGATGAAGTCGATGCTGAGGGGCGTGTGGTGGGCATAGTCGTCGGCGCTCGTCCGCAGCGAACTCAGGAACCCGTGGACCTGGTCTCGGTCGTGTACCCGAATCCCGGCCCGGAGCTCTGCGTGCCGGTGCGGCGTGAACCAGCGGTCGAGATACCCGATGAGCTCGGCCAGATCGCCAGACGCCAGCCGCCGAAGCGAGGCCCGCAGCCCGGCGATCCGGCGGAAACTCCAGTCGAGCGCTCGCCACCGTTGGTTGAGCTGGCGGTCCGCGAGATCACACACCCGCTCCATGTCCTCGTGAGAGAAGCGAAGGTCATGCTCCGGCCGCTGCTGCAGGAAGGCCGTCAGGCCCGCATACAGCGTTGATCCGACGATCTCGCCCCGCACCTTGTGGGCGTTGAGAGTGGGCACGCCGCCCACTCGGCCCACGTGGTGCACCGGGAACCCGACGGCCTTGATGGTCAGGCCCCGGTACTGGCGGTTCACGATCGCCCAGACCATGTCCGAGCGCCGTGCCTCCCGACCGTCGAGCCAGGTGATGGTGTTCGGGGTCTGGGTCAGCGCAGCAGGGTTCAGGACGAACGTGATGCCTCCGCGGTTGACCGAATCACGGGCCGTCCCCAGGGGGTCCAGGACGGGCGCTGCGACGAGCGGGCGCGTGAGCGGGTCGCCGTTGAGGAGCCCGGTGGCGTTCGCCAGAAGCCGAGAGCGGGCTTCCCGCACCGTCTCTCCGCAGAACGCCGGCTCCAGCCAGTGTGGCGTCTCCAGGTGACCCGTGTGCTTTCGAGAGAGGTCGTAGTAGTAGTCGGGGTACCGCCCACGGAGCTCCGCGTTCTCCCGAGACCGGTCGGGCAGTCGGCGCTGGTCGGGCAGCGACTGGAGCCACTTGAGGTTGTGGAGCAGGTCCACAAGCTGGACCCGGAGCCCATTGAGCGGCGGGTTGGGGGAGGCCCCTTCGTACGCGCCAAGGAGGACATCCACCCCGTGTGCGCGGAAGGCGGGCAGCCAGGGCAAGTAGGCCTGTGCCCGGCCATCCAAGCGCATGTCGTCGTCCAGGACCAAGGCGATCGAGCCGGGATCTGCGGCCATGACCGCACCCAAGTAGCGCTGCAGCATGGTGCGGGCCATCGCGATGCCAACCTGCCCCGACAGTCGGGCCGGGACGAGGGCGCCGAAGCCGCCTGCCGCTGCGTCCTGATCCTGTCGCGCGACGTCGACCACGGCGACGGGCAGCCCAGCGCAACGTGCCCTCTGTACGACCGGCTCCAACGCGCCGGTCGGGCTCCCGTTGTCCAGCACGACCACCGAGAGGCCCGTCAGACAGGGGCTCTCAGCCACCGAAACGAGGCTGTCCAGCAGCGGCTCGAGCACGAGGGGGTCTGAGGTGATGACCCCGACGTGGAGGGGGAAGGGCGGGTGAGAGGGTGCCGGCTTGAGGTGACTCTGCGGGACCGCGCGCGCCCGACCCAACGTGGTTCCTTGACGAACTCGGGCGCGAAACGCCGCGTAGCCCGCCATCTCGGGCAGCGCGAGGTCCGTCAGGACTCGGCGCATCAACGAGGGCAGGGCCGGCGCGTCAGGGTATCGGCACGCCAGGTATGCCCGGCGCACCATGTGCTCGAACCCCAGCGGCGTCCATGGGCGGATGTCCGAACCGTAGTCGATCAGCTTCACCCCCGAGGCAGCCACGACCAGGTTCTTGGGGTGGATGTTGTTACACACCACACCCACATCGCGGCAGCCCTCGAGGAGCGCGACCATGCCTGCTTCGTGCCCCCCCTCGTACGGGACGCTGGCCTCGTAGGCATAGGTCAACACCACCCATGGGCCGTCCTCGATCACCTCCCGGAGGGGGTAGAGGCCCGGCGCGTCCTTCCAACGGCCGATCTGGCGCCGGAGGAAGTCGAGCTGCTGCTCGGGCATCCGGGTCTTCCAGTAGTCGATGCACTTGTAGACTTCGCGCCCGTCCGTGAAGACGACCGCCTCGGAGCCACTGCCGAGCAGCCGGAGCTGGCCCGTGTCGAAACACCGGCGAACCCGGTGCTCCGCGGTGGCGATTCGCTCTGCTCGAATCCAGTCATCGAGTGAACGAAGCAGGCTCGTGTCCGTGGGCGCCGGGGCCGGAGGATCAGCCTCCACGCGCTCGGCACCCAGCCAGCTGAGCATCTCAACCGGATCGACGCCCGTCGGCGCTGCTGACAGCATGCAAGGTCCGTCGATGAGCCAGACCTCTGTCCCGGTGCGGGCCGCCGCAACCTGAGCGCAGTAGAGGTGCAACAGCCTGCCATGGGTCGAAGCCGAGTCGGGCTGTCCTCCGGCGAGGGTGTTCTGTTGGTCGGCGGTGAACCGAAAACACCCGGCCCCGGCATCCCGGAGCACCGAGGCCACCTCATGGGCAGCGCTCTCAGGTGCGTCGGCTGGCTCCAACAGGACAACGTCCAGACCGACGAGGTTGGTGTCTTTCCAACGTGCCAGGGCCGTCACGGTTCGAGTCAGGTCGTCTCCCGCCGTCAGGCCCAGGACGACGGCTACCTTTCGTGGTTCGCCAGGGTGGTCGGTCAGGGGTGAGTCGTCAGGGGGCACCCACCTGAACAACGACGCAGCCCGCTCAACGAAAGCCTGCCGCTGGCGCTGGGTCATGCGCCCTGAGTACTTCCGCCAGAAGCCGGTCAAGCCGGCGAGCTTGGCCGTAGAGCCCGGAGCGCTGAGCCGGGGGCGGTCTGCGTCAGCGAAGTGATCCACAAGCGCGTCTGGCAGAGTTCCGTAGCGAACGTGTCCCAGGTCGGCGAGCCGGATGCACAGGTCTCGATCCGTGGTGCTGCTCAGGCCCTCGTCAAAGCCACCCGCTGCCAGGATGGTGAACAAGCGAAGGAACAGGTTCGACCCCTGAATTCCGGGGTTGCCGACGAGGAAGTCTAAGGCGTCGAGGGACGCAGGCGGCTCGCTGGCCGTCACTCCTTGGCGCTCGATCCTGCGCAAGCCGCAAGCGACCATGTCCAGTTCATGAACATGCGCGGCCGAGAGCGTTCGCTCGAGATAGGACGGATGCCACGCGTCATCGTCATCGAGGATGGCGACAAAGGTGTTCTCGGGTACCTCGCCGACCTCAAGGAGGTACTCGAGCGCCTGATTCCAGCTACCAGATGCTCCCGGCGTGCGGTTGTTCGTCAGGTACGTGATGTCGCACCCTTCAAGGTGCAACCGGCCGACGAGCTCGCGGACGACAGGCCGCTGCCGGTCGTCTGAATCGTCGACGATGACAAGGCGCTGTGGAGGCCGCGTTTGCTGACGAACAGAGGCCAGCGCTCGCTCGAACAGCAACTCGGGCCGGTTGCATGTCGCAACCACGACTGCAAGACGCAGCGGACAGATCGGTTCGCTCAAGAGAACCTCCTGGACAAGGCGGCTAACCGCAGAGCGTTGCGGCCCCCATCGAAGCGTCCGAGATTGAGCGAGTGCGAGGCACTTCGCGCCAGAAGCCATGTCCGCGGCCTCTGGGGCGATGTCTTGCTCTTTCTCCTGGCCCGACAGGGAGGATGTTGTCCGGCCACGGTACCCGATGGGACCGATATTGCAAGGCGAAGCAGTTCAGACGTGGTCTTTGGCCGGGTGCCCCCCGTTTCGGGGCGTAGGTCAGCCGAAGTGCTCAACGACGTGAGACACCGCCTCAGCCCTGCAGCAGCCGCGCCTTCGCGGCGGTGAACTCCGCGTCGGTCAGCACCCCGTCGCGGTGCAGGGCGTCCAGGCGCTCCAGCTTCGACACCGTGTCGGCGCTTGGGGCGGGGGCCTCGGCCTTGGCCGACCGGGCGACGCGCTTGCCGTCCTCGTAGGCCGCGGTGTAGCGGGCCTGGGCCTCGTCCAGGTTCAGGTCCTCGAAGGAGCCGCGGCCCTCGAAGTGCTCGCGGGCCACCTGGCCCAGGGCGTAGGTCGAGGCGCCCGACAGCACGGCCATGGACACGCCGCCCAGGATCGAGCCGATGCCGGGGATGAGCTTCAGCGCGTTGGCGCCCAGCCGCGAAAGCAGGCTGGCCGACAGGGCCGACAGCCAGGACTTGGCCTGCTCCTCCTGGTAGGGCACGCCGTAGTGCCGCGAGAGCTGCTTCAGCATGTCGAGCTGGATGCCGGTGACGGCGGCCAGGTCGATGAGGGGCAGGGGCAGGCTGCCCGCACCGATGGCCCAGTACATGTGGTTGCGGATGATGTCCTGGCTGGTCTCGCTCATGGTCGTGCTCCGTTTGGGTGTGCCCCCAAGACCAAGGGCCGGCCGGAAAGCGGACAGGACACCCAAAGAAAAATCGAGACTATTGGTGACCGCTCACCGCACGACGTTGGTGCTAGCCTCGCGAGGGTGGTCAGCGAAGGAGCGCGCATGGGCAGGGTGATGCGGGTCACGGCGCTGTGCATCGGCGGGTGGCTCGCCGGGTGTGCACCGGCGGGCGGCGGCGGAGCGTTTGAGAGTGACGCCGATCCCCGACCCATGGACGCCTTCGTGCAAGACGCGATGACCGACGCGGCCGGCGTGGGCGCGGGCGCAGACGTGGTGGAGTGGGTCGAAATCCCGGGCGGGGCGCTCGTGTTGGGCGCGGACGAGGGCGAGCCGAATGAGGCCCGGCGCGGCGGGTCGAGGTGCCCGCCTTCGAGCTGTCGCGCAGCGAGGTCACGGTGGGGCAGTACCTGGCGTGTGTCGAGGCGGGGGCGTGCCCGCCGCCGGTGGGGGGCGACCCCTGCACCGCCGCGCGTCCGCGCAATGCCTGGAACCTGCAGCTGCCCCTGAACTGTGTCTCGCGGGCGAAGATGCTGGCCTTCGCCGAGTGGGTCGGCGGGCGGCTGCCCACCGAGGCCGAGTGGGAGTTCGCGGCGCGGAGTGCCGCGCCGCAGCCCTGGCCCTGGGGTGACGCGCCGGCCGAGTGCGGGACGCACGGGATCATGTGCGGCGCCGATGCGCCGCGGCAGGTCTGTCAGGCGCCCGAGGGGTTCAGCGCCCAAGGGGTGTGCGATCTGGTGGGAAACCTGTCGGAGCTGGTGGCCGATCGCTACCTGGCCGATCTGACCCGGGCGCCCGTGGATGGCAGCGCCTACACCGGCCCCGCCGAGGTGGGCGTGGCGGGCGCCGAGCACTGGCACGCCTACCGCGGCGGCAACTTCTTCAGCGGTCTCGAGTACCAGCGGGTGACGCTGCGCGGGCCGACGGATCCTGACGACGAGTCGAGGGCCATGGGCTTTCGGGTCGCGCGGTAGGGCGCGGGCCACCGGTCATCCCAGGGCCTGCCCCCGCACCACACGCCGGGTTGCGCGTGGTCACCGCGCGGGTTGAGCGACCGAATCAGCGGGGGGCCAGCCCGATGGCAGCGGCGCCTGCCTGCAAGCCATTGAAATCAGGTCATTTCTCATTTTCATGAGCAAAAGGACGCTACACGCCCTGTGAGCGGCCGATGGATCAGCGAGCCCCGCAGTTCAGCCGGAGTGCTTCGGGAACCAGGAGTCGCGTCATGAGCCGCATCCACAAGCAGCAGCGCCGCCGTCAGCACAAGGTCGCGGGCCGCAACCGCACCGTCGAGAGCCGGATCAACCTCACCAGCATGATGGGCGGCCTGATGGGGCCGCCCGAGGCCCACTACGACGACGGGTGCCCGGAGTGCGTGGCGAAGCGGCCCGACGCCGTGCCCAGCGCGCCGCGGATCAGCGCCGAGGCGCTGGCCACCGCCGAGGCGCGCTGCCAGGCGTGGCTGGCGGCGCACCCACTGGACCGCCAGGCCGCGTACGCCGACGCGCGCTTCGAGCGGCAGGGGCTGACGGCCGCCGAGCAGGCGCACCTGGCCCGTTTCGTCGACGACTGGCTGCTGTGCGATGCGGGCTGGCCCAAGACGGTGGTGGCCGGGCTGGCGGCAGAGGCCGAGGCGGCCGGCGAGGGCGAGGTGGCTCAGGCCCTGATGGCCCGGCACCACGCGCGGCTGATGGGGGTGCACGCGCTGCCCGCCGATCCCAAGGCGCCGCGGCTGCGGGGCGTGACGAAGGTGGTCCGGCCCGCGGACGGGTCGGCGATCACGCTGCGCTGGACGCCCCCCCGGGCTCTGGGCACCGGGACCTTCCTGGTGCTCCGGCTGTTCCCGGCGGCGGGCGGTGGCTGGGCGCCGGCGCCGGGGCTGTTGCCTTTCGTGCTGCCCCCCGAGGCCGAGCCCAGCCCGGCCGAGCGGGCCGCGGACCGCGCGGCGCAGACGCAGAACATGGCAGGCATCTGGGTGATGGCGTGGGCCCGGGACCGCGAGCGCGTGGCGGGGTGCGCTGCCCTGCTGGCGGCGTAGGCCAGGTCGCCGCCTCAGCCCAGCGCGCGCAGCGCCAGGTCCACCTGCGCCGCCGTGTACCCGTGCCGCTTCCAGTGACCGGGCGCCCAACCGGCGAGGAAGCGGGCGAAGTCGGCCCAGGCCACGGGGTACAGGGCGCGCCACTCGGCCTCCAGGGCGTCGGCGTCGATCGCGGCGGGCAGCGCGGGGCGCAGCTCGGCGAAGTAGGCGTCCACCAGCCCATCGGCCTGGGCCAGCAGCTCGGGCTCGGTGAGCGCGCTGCCGAGCAGGTAGGCCAGGTCCTTCACCCCGCAGCCGCCGCCCACGTACTGGAAGTCCACGGCGGCGGCGCGGTGGTCGGCGGTGAAGCAGAAGTTGTCCACCTTGGCGTCGCCGTGGATCAGGGTGCGGAAGCGGGCGCCGGTCAGGCGGGCGTCCAGGGCGGCGGCGGCGTGCTTCAGGCGCGGATCGCTGGTGGCGGCCAGCTCGTCGGGGCGGGTGGCCAGGTGCCAGTAGGCGCCCTCGGGCCACAGGCCGGTGGGGGCGGTGCCCAGGAAGGTGGCGTGGAAGTGGGCCAGCCAGGCCACGGCGGCCGCGAGCTGGCGGGGGCGGTCTTCGAAGCGGCGGGCGAAACCTGCGGCGTCCAGGTCCTCCAGGATGAAGGCCTGGCCGTGGTCGCGCTCGGCCACCCCCAGGCAGGCGGGCACGCGGCAGGCGGCGTGGGTCTGCGCGGCGAAATACTCGTAGAATCGATGCTCTACGGCGTAAGAGCGCAGCTTGCGCTGGTGGGATCGGTCGCTGCCCCAGCCGCGGGGGTGGGCCGCGCCGGCGGGGGGGCGCACCCACTTCACCACCACCGTGTCCACGGCTGATCCCACGGTGGCGGCCGCGCCGTGCAGGCGCACGCGGCGGATCTCGCCGTAGCCGCTCCACAAGGACTGGATGCGCTCGCCGGCGGTGGCCGAGTGGGCGCCGCAGGTGGTGGCCACCCAGGTCAGGGCGGCGTGGTCCAGGGTGGGCACGGCCTCAGCCGCCGATGGTCACCAGGGTGACGGCCTGGGCGGTGGGGCCGTCGCTGGCGGGCTGGCTGTCGCACCCGCCACCCAAGGCGTCGATGGGATCGGCGCCGGTGTCGCCCTGGGCGCCGGCGGCGGCCACGGCGGCGGCCACGCCCTGGTCCAGCAGGTGGCTGGCGCGCACGTTCTTCAGCGCCGCCAGCATCACCTCGCGCACGTTGGGGATGGTCTGCTCCAGGTTGGCCAGCAGGTGGCCCATCTGCTCGCGCTGCAGGCCGGGCTGGCTGCCGCACAGGTTGCACGGGAGGATGGGGTACGCGGCCTCGGCGGCGTGCTCGATGATGTCGGCCTCGGCGATCTCGATCATGGGCCGGATGACGTCGAAGCGGTCGCAGTCGGTGCGGTACTTGGCCGGCATGGCCTGCAGCTTGCCCGCGAAGAACATGTTCATGAGCGCGGTTTCCAGCGCGTCGTCGCGGTGGTGGCCCAGGGCGATCTTGGTGCACCCGTGGCGCTCGGCCACGTCGTACAAGATGCCCCGACGCAGCCGCGAGCAGGCCGAGCAGTAGGTGCCGCCGGGCTTGGTGAGCTCCACCACCACGCTGTAGGTGTCGCGCTGCACGATCTCGTAGGGGGCGCCGAACTCGGCCAGCCACTTCGCCAGCGGGGCGCCGTCGTAGCCGGGCTGCACCTGATCGAGGTGCACGGCCACGATCTCGAAGGGGAAGGGCGAGCGAGCGCGCACCCGCCACAGCAGGTCGAGCAGGGTGTAGCTGTCCTTG
Organism: Myxococcales bacterium; assembly: GCA_020633555.1. Taxonomy (GTDB): domain Bacteria; phylum Myxococcota_A; class Bradymonadia; order UBA7976; family UBA1532; genus JACKDL01. The sequence continues at coordinate 161,371 of JACKDL010000009.1, forward strand.
CCGCCCGACATGCACACCATGATCTTGTCGTCGGGCTCGATGAGCCCGTAGTCGCGGATGGTGCGCAGCAGGCGGCGGTAGATGCGCTTGAAGCGCTTCTCGGACGGGGTGGGCGCAGCCATGGCGGGGCTCCAGGGGTGGCGCGAAGGGGCGCACGGTGCCGAAGCCGGTCGCCGGCTGTCAAATGGCGAGCCGTGACGGGCGCTTCCGCCAGCCGACGGTCCGTGCTAGATCGCGGCGTTTCCTCTCTCGCCCGTGAGACTTCGACGATGGCCGAGCCCCAGCACGCCCCCGAGCCCATGGCCGCCGACGAGCCCGTCGAGCGCCTGCTCACCACCCCCGACCTGAACGCCGTGGCCGAGATCCTCGAGGCCATGCCCCTGAAGCCGGGCACGGTGCACACCGGCACGGTGCAGCGGGTAGGGGCCGACGCGGTGGTGGTGGCGCTGCCCGACGAGCTGCCCGCCGTCCAGGTGCCCGCCGATCAGTTCAGCAGCGCGCCCATGGCCGGCGCCGAGCTGACGGTCTACGTGGAGCGCGTGGACGACGAGGGCGTGGCCCACGGCAACCTGCACAAGGCCGCCCGCCTGGCCCTGTGGGACCGCCTCGAGGCCGCCGTGAAGGAGGGCGCCGAGCTGGAGGGCGAGGTGATCTCGGCCAGCGCCAGCGGCGTCAGCGTGGACGTGCTGGGCCTGAAGGCCCACTGCGCCCGCCGGCAGCTCGGCCTGTCCGCCGGCCAGTCGCCCGAGGCCCTGCTGGGCCAGCGCCTGACCTTCCGGGTCACCGGCTTCGACGCCCGCAAGGGCAACCTGGCCCTGTCGCGCACCGCCGTGGGCGCGGGCGAGGTGGAGCACGAGGACGAGCCGCTGGCCGAGGGCCAGGTGCGCGCCGGCGTGGTGAAGGGCCTGACCCACTTCGGCGCCTTCGTGCGCCTGGGCCAGGGCGTCGAGGGGCTGCTGCCCATCAGCGAGATGAGCTGGGCCCGCCTGGGCCACCCCCGCGAGCTGCTGGCGGTGGGCGATCACGTGCAGGTGATGGTGCTGAGCTTCGATCCCGAGGCGAAGAAGGTGCGCCTGGGGCTCAAGCAGCTCAGCGAGGATCCCTGGAGCAACGCCGACAGCAAGTACGCCCCCGGCACCCGGGTGACCGCGCCGGTGCACAGCGTCACCGAGTTCGGCGTGTTCGTGGAGCTGGAGCCGGGCGTCGAGGGCCTGGTGCACAAGACCGAGCTGAGCTGGACCAGGCGCATCAACCACCCCAAGGAGCTGGTGAAGCCGGGCGATCTGCTGGACCTGGTGGTGCTGCGGGTGGACGTCGGGCACCGCAAGCTGGGCCTGAGCCTGAAGCAGACCACCGACGATCCCTACGCCGCGCTGCGCGATCAGTACCCCGCCGGCACGCGGCTGAAGGGCACCGTGAGCAGCGTCACCGACTTCGGCGTGTTCGTGGCGCTGGCCGAGGGCATCGACGGGCTGGTTCACAAGAGCGACCTGACCTGGGGCGAGGCCACCGATCCCCGCGAGCTGTTCAAGAAGGGCCAGCCCATCGAGGTGATGATGCTGGACATCGACGCCGAGCGGCAGCGCATCAGCCTGGGCGTCAAGCAGCTCGGCCCCGACGAGGACGCGGCGAAGTTCGAGGCCCTGGAGGTGGGCGCCCTGGTGCCCGTCACCGTGGCGCGGGTGGTGGACTTCGGCGCCTTCGCGGCGCTCGAGAGCGGCCTGGAGGGGCTGCTGCACCGCTCGGAGCTGGATCAGGGCAACGTGGAGGACGCCCGCGAGGTGCTGAAGGCCGGGCAGACCCTGCTGGCCCGCGTGATGGCCGTGGAGCCCGCCCGCCGGCGCATCAGCCTGAGCCTGAAGGGCGTGGAGCAGCCCGAGCAGCCGGCGACCAGCGAGGCGGCCGAGCCGGCCGTGCCCGCCGAGGCTGCGCCGGTGCCCACCCAGCCCACGCCCGACACGCCGGCGGATCCCGAGCCGCCCAGCGATCCCGAGCCCGCCGCCGAGGCCGAGCCCGCCGAGAGTGAGCCCGAGACCCCGGCGGACCCCGCGCCGCCCAGCGATCCCGAGCCCGCCGCCAAGGCCGCCGAGGCGCCGGCCGACACGCCTGCGAGCCCCCTGCTGGCCGACGGCGCCCGCCCGTCGGTGGCCGCCCTGGACGACAAGCTCGCCGCGCTGATGCAGGCCCTGCCCCCCAAGGCCGCGGAGCCCAAGAAGGATCAGGAGTAGCCCCATGCCCGGCCCCCGCATCGCGATCCTGACCAGCGGGGGCGACGCCCCAGGCATGAACGCGGCCATCCGCGCGGCCACCCTGGTGGGCCAGGCCCGCGGGGCCACGGTGCTGGGGGTGCGGCACGGCTACCGGGGGTTGGTGGAGGGCGACTTCCACCTGCTCGAGCGCGCCGACGTGCAGGACATCGTGCGGCAGGGCGGGACGATGCTGGGCACGGCCCGCTGCCCCGAGTTCGCCGAGCGCTCGGTGCGCGACGTGGCCCGCCGGCGCCTGAAGGACGCCCGCGTGGACAAGGTGCTGGTCATCGGCGGCAACGGCTCGCTCACCGGGGCCCACGCCCTGGGGCAGCCGGTGGAGCAGCTCGAAGACTGGGCGGTGAAGGTGGTGGGCCTGCCCGCCAGCATCGACAACGACGTGGGCTGCACCAGCCTGGCCATCGGCGTCGACACGGCCATGAACACCATCGTCGAGGCGGCCGACCGCATCGCCGACACGGCCACCGCCCACGACCGCACCTTCATCGTCGAGGTCATGGGCCGCGACTGCGGCTACCTGGCCATGGCGGCCGGGGTGGGCGCGGGCGCCGATCGGGTGCTGTTCCGCGAGGCCGGCCTGCCCTTCGACGAGGTGGTGGACAAGGTGTGTGACACGGTCCGCGCGGCCCACGCCCGGGGGAACAAGCGGGCCCTGGTGATCATGAGCGAGGGCATCCAGGTGCCGGTCGCGGAACTGAAGACCGCCGTGGACGCCCGCCTGGCCGGCCTGGGCGACGCCGATCCCGAGGCCGAGCTGCGGGTGACCGTGTTGGGGCACCTGGTGCGCGGGGGCCGCCCCTCGGCGCTCGACCGCCTGATGGCCAGCCGCGTGGCCCACGCCGCCGTGCACGGGCTGCTCACCGGCGCGCAGGATCAGATGGTGGCCTGGAACCCCGGCCGCCCGCCCACCGGGGCCACCCGCTCACCGGTGGATCCCCGCTGCTGGCTGGTGCCCCTGGCCGACGTGCTCACCGAGACGAAGGCGCTGCTCGACGGCACCAGCCCGCAGGCCCAGTGGCGGGTGAAGGTCTTCGACGAGCTCGAGGGCGTCTTCGGCTGATCGGCTGGCCGCCGGCTCGCTACCCCTGCCACGCCAGGCTGAGGAACAGCCGCCGCCCCGGCAGGGGCTGCTGCGCGGTGTCCTGCCCCTGCGCGTCCAGTGCGTTGCGGATCTCGGCGCCCGCCGAGAACCCCTGCCCCAGCGGCCCATCGACCCCCAGATCCACCGTGCCGTAGGCCGGCACCGAGCGGCTCTCGAAGGTGTCCACGTACGCCCGGCTGCGCCAGGTCCAGCGGGTGAAGGCCCGCGCGGGCCCCACCCAGGCGGCCACCTGCCCGTCCACCCGGTGCGCCGGCCGGTAGGGCAGCGCCGCCCCCAGCGCGTCGTCGAAGTGGGCCCGCAGGCCCGTCCAGCTCACGCCCACCGATCCCCAGCGCCCCTCGGTGGCCACCCGGGCCTCCAGCCCGTCCACCCGGGCGGCAAACCGGTCCTGGGCCTGCACCCGGTACGCCCCCAGGGGCGCGAACAAGATCAGCCGGTCGTAGCGCTGGGCGAAGCCCACCAGCTCCGCCGACACCCGCCGGGCGGCCCACTGCAGCCCCAGATCGGCCCCCCAGCCGTCCTCGGCCCGCAAGCCCGGATCGCCCCGCACGCCCTGGCCCACGAAGTAGCGCTCGTCGAAGCCGGGATCGCGGAACAGCCGGCCCAGGTTGCCCCGCAGCCACAGCGGGCCCACCAGCCGCCAGGCCAGGCCGCCGTGGGGCGCCACGATGGCGGCGCGCTCGGTGTTCAGGTCCAGCCGCAGGGCGCCGGTGAGGCTCAGGCGCGGGTGCACGGCCCAGGTGTCCACCGCCGTCAGCGCGCCGCGCAGGCGGGCCTCGTCGCGGGCGGGCTCGGTGCTTGGATCGCCCGTGGTCTCGGTGTGAGCGGCCTCGCGGCGCAGCTCGCCCAGGGCGCTCAGGGCGTGCTCGCCCAGCGCCCGCGCCACCCGCCCGGTGGCGCCCACGGTGGTGTCCTGCAGCTCGAAGCGGGTGGGCCCTGCGAACACGGGCTGGGGATCGTCGAAGGCGTAGGCCTCGATGCGCCCGAAGGCCACCAGCCGGGCCTGGGTGGGCGCGGTGGATGGCGTGCGCCAGCCCGCGGCCGCCTGCAGCCGCCGGCGGGCCGAGGCGCTGCGGGTGCGCTCGAACTGCTCCACCCCGGGCTCGCCGCGCTCCAGGGCCAGCCCCTCCACCAGCCCGAACAGGCGCCCGTGACCGTCCGCCAGGTCCCAGTGGCCCTTCACCAGGCCCCCGCCCTGGGCCGACTGGTTGTTCTGGCGCAGGCGGCGGTTGCCATTCACGTCCAGGTAGGGAAAATCGCCCTCCGCGGCGCTCACCTGGCCCACGGCCAGCAAGCCGGCGCCGCCGTCGCCCCAGCCCAGCGCGCCGTCCAGGCGCCCGCTGCCCACGGTGCCCGCCCGCAGGCGCACCTCGGCCAGCCGGCCCAGCCGCGGGGGGCGGGTGATCAGGCGCAGCACGCCCCCCTGGGCGCCGCTGCCGTAGGCGGCGCCGGCGGCGCCGCGCAGCAGCTCGGCGCGCTCGATGAGGGCGGCCGGCACGCTGCCCAGATCCACGGCGCTGCCCCGGCCCCCGTCCAGGGGCAGGTCGTCGAGGAGCACCGCCACCTGATGGGCGCTGGCCCCGCGCACCTGCAGCCAGGCCGCGCGGCCGGTGCCCCCGGTTCGACGCACGTGGGCGCCCGGCGCGCCCTCGAGCACGTCCACCAGGTCCGGCGCCGCCCCGGGGCGCTCGTCGGGCCGCACGGTGGTCACGAAGGCGCTCGGCACCCGCTCGTCCCCGTCGGGCGCGCGGGCGCCGATGACCACCACCTCGGTGGGGGTCGGCGGCGGCGCCGCCAGGATGAGCAGAAGGAGAGGGCCGCACAGCATGGGGCTGCGAACGCTACTGGGCGCGGTGCGCCCCCGCAATCACGCCCTGGGGTGGGCCGCTGCCCTGGTGGGCGCCCTGCTGGCGGGCTGCCTGGAGGGCGCGCCGCCGGTGACGCCCACCGCCGATCCGGGCCTGTTCGATCACCCCCAGGCCCTGATCTTCGCCGGCGACTGGCTGGTGGTGGCCAACACCCACTACCGCGCCACCGGCTGGACGGGCGGTGACGTGGTGGTGCTGGACCCGGTGACCGGCGCCGTGGTCAACCGCATCCCCACCAGCACCCCCAACCCGCAGGCCCTGGCCATCCACGGAGACACCCTGCTGGTGCTGGCCACCGGCGCGCTGGATCTGGGCGACTTCGACCGCCCGCAGGCCGCCACCGACGGCGCCCTGGACGGCCTGCCCATCACCACCCTGGCCACCGCCAGCGCCCCCGCCTGGTCGCTGCCCGTGCCCCGCCAGCCCGCCGCCGCCGTGCCCGCTGAGGCCCCGGTGGATCTCGCCGTCGTGGGCGACCGCGCCCTGATCACCAGCGGGGTGAGCAACGCGGTGATCCCGGTGAATCTGGCCGCGCGCCGGCTGGAGGCGCCGGTGTGGCTGGGCGCGCCCGACGTGGGCCTGGGCAGCGTGCAGCCCTGGCGCGAGCGCTTCGCCGTGGTGGACTTCAACAGCGACCGGCTGACCGTGGTGGAGGCCGACGGCACCCCCTGGCCCTGCGCCGTGGATCTGGGCGTGTCGCCCGGCAACGTCGAGGGCCCCGGCCCCCTGTCGGTGCAGGGCGACGACCTTTATGTGGTGCTCACCTTCTCCAGCACCCTGCGGCATGTGGATCTGGGGCGGCTGGATCCCGCCGCCCCAGGCTGCGGCGCGCAGGTCACCACCGTGGCCCGCCCCGTGGGCAACGTGCCCAACGACCTGCACGTGCGCGGCGACGCCGCCTGGGTGGTGGACTCGGGCGACAACAACCTGGTGGCCTACAGCCTGGCCGACGGCAAGGCCGGCGAGCGGGTGGCCCTGGCCCCGGGCGCCAACCCGTGGCACGCCGCGTGGCGCGCCGACGGCCGCCTGCTGGCCGTCACCGAGTGGGCCGCCCACGGCGTGACCCTGCGCGACATGCTCACGGGCGCCGTGCGTCGGGTGGGCGCCGACGCAACCCCGGTCGCCCCCCCGCCCGCCCCCGCCGACGCCGCCGAGAGCCTGGCCGACGCCGTGGTGGACGCCCCGGGCGCCGATCCCGAGGCCGACTTCGGCGACCCCGCCCGGGCCGCCAACGGGGTGCGCGGCGCGGGCGACGCGGGCGGCAGCTTCGACGTCTACAGCATCCCCGCTGGCGAGCACCTGGTGCTGGGCTGGGGCGGCCGCGCCCTGGTGGACGGCCCCGGCCCCGACCTGGTGGTGTTCGAGAACGCCTTCCGAAGTGGCGGCCCCGAGGTGTTCATGGAGCTGGCGGTGGTGGAGCTGAGCCCCGACGGCGAGCGCTGGGTGGCCTTCCCCCACGCCTACCTGGCCGAGGATCCCACCGTGTTCGTCGCCGATCCCGCCGCCTGGGTGGGCTTCGCCGGCCGCACCCCCGTGCGCCTGCACGCCGAGGACTTCGCCGTCGACCCCTTCGACCCCCAGGCCGGCGGCGATCGGTTCGACCTGGCCGATCTGCCCGCCGCAGACGCCGTGACCGCCGCAATCCTCACCGACGGCGCCCGCTTCGTGCGCCTGAGCGCCGCCGCCGACCACCTGGACCCCCGCACGGGCGAGCCCTTCGTCACCCACCCCGCCCACACCGGCCCCGACATCGACGGCGTCGCCGCCCGCTGGCTGGTGGACCGCTGACGGAGCCCCGGCGGGCGAGCGCGAAAAAGAACTTGCCCCCCGCCCGGCTTTTCAATACTTTCCGCGCGCTCCTGGGGCTGTAGCTCAGTTGGGAGAGCGCTAGAATCGCACTCTAGAGGTCAGGGGTTCGATCCCCCTCAGCTCCACTCGAAAGCCCGTCAGAGGAAACTCTGGCGGGCTTTTTCTTTTTCGGCGGCTTGGACTCAGTCCTCCATGCCCATCAACCGGCGCAGCTCGGCGGTGGACCACGCCAGGCCGTTGTTCTCGAGGGTCGCCAGGACCTCAACGAGCTCGCGCGGTGGGCTCCTCAGGGCGCGTGTCTGCTCGTTGAGCACCCGCACGACGACCCCAGGCGCCAGGTCGAGCAGGTCGAGCACGAATTCATCGGGGTGAAGGACCGCCAAACCCAGGGGCTCCAGGGCAGAGGCGGGAAAGTCTTTCCGGTTCGCGGTTACGATGGCCTGGGCGCCGCAACGGATGGCGGCGGCGACAACGTGACGATCATCGGGGTCAGGCAAGACCAACCCGTCGATCAGCGGCTCGTATCCGGTGACGAGCACATCACGTACGGCTCGGTTCATCAGCGAGCGGCTGCGGGCCAGCCGGTCCGAGGTCAGGTCGGGCCTGACTCTCTGGATGGACCGGAAGCACTCGTCGAGGATCAGGTCGGTCCACTTGGCGGTGACGAGGTCGGTCTGGGCCAGGCGGACCAGCAGGTCACGGAGCGGGGCCGGGTACAGAACGCAGGCGTCGTAGACCACCGTGAAGCCCATGAGGGTCCTCCTGGTGCCTCAGTAACCCATGCCCAATGCCTGACCTTCGGCGGTCAGTTCGTCCAGCACCTGTTGACGCTCGGCGTCGTCCCGACGCTTGTAGTCGAGCACGTCCATCACCCGGACCCTCCGGTGGGTGCCCACCTTGCGAAAGGGGATGTCTCCGGACTCCAGGAGCCCCACCAGGAAAGGTCGGGAGACGCCCAGCATCTCGGCCGCCTTCTGGGTGGTGACTTCGGCTTCCACGGGCATCACGGTGACGGCGTGGCCGTTGGCCATGTGAGTGAGGATACGGACCAGCAGGTGGAGCGCCTCGCCGGGCAGCGTGATCTCCGGGCCAGCCTCGGCCTGCTCCGGCACCAGACGGATACGAGCCGGCTTCTGGGTCTGCACCTCTCGCAGGGCTTCCACGGCGGCCTGGGCCGTCGTCACCTCACTGTGGTCGGGGAGCTTGAATGCTGCGTGGACCATGCGGCACCTCCACACAGAGCCTAGCCGTCAAACGAAATAAACAAAAGCGTCTCCCAGCGAAGCTGCCTAGAGTTCGGCGCCTTGGCTTGGACCCAAGGTGATTGCGCAACCGGTGAGGCACCCGTGCCGCGCACGGCGCCGGGCCCCTTGACCCGGCGTCGCCCCTGAACGAGCCTGGCCGTATGGGCGACACACGGGTTCCGGGGCTCTACGAGCGGATCATCGACGAGGCGCTGGCGGCGCGGCTGGGCGACACGCCCGCCGAGCGGCGCGCGTTGAGCCGGGGCGAGGCACCACGCCGGCTGGCGGGGCACCTGGCCGACTACCTTCAACGGGCGCTGAGCGGCCTGGAGCCGCAGGCGCAGGTGGCGGCGGTGAACGCAGTGCTGGACGCCTTGGCCGGCCAGCTCGAGGGCTTCGTGCAGCCCGAGGACCGGCTGCGCCCCGAGCTGCTGACGGCCATCACCGACGGCCGGCCACCGCCGACGCGGCCCGACGTGCCCCTGAGCGAGGCCGCGCTGTTCATGAACGCCCGTGGGGAGCGCCGCCTGGGCGTAGAGCTGCGCAAGGAGCTGGCGAGCGCCGACGGGGTGGACCTGATCGTCGCCTTCCTGCTGTGGAGCGGCTACCTGACCCTGCGGGACCACCTGGCCGGCGTGGTGGCCCGCGGCGGCACGGTGCGGGTCATCTCGACGCCCTACCGCGGGGTGACCGAGGCCCGCGTGCTGGACGACCTGCAGCAGATGGGCGCCCAGGTGCGCATCGCCTACGACACCCAGAGCACCCGGCTGCACGCGAAGGCCTGGATCCTGAAGCGCCACAGCGGCTTCAGCACGGCCTTCGTGGGCTCGTCGAACCTGTCGAAGTCAGCCCTGCACAGTGGCCTGGAGTGGAACGTGCGCCTGAGCGCGGTGGAGAACCGCGCGGTGCTGGCTGAGCTGCAGGGCATGTTCGACCACTACTGGGGCGATCCCGACTTCCAGCCCTATGAGCGCGCGCAGTTCCTGGTGGCGCGCAAGGCCGAGCGCGGGTCCGACGCCCTGCACACCGTGTTTGCGCTGCGCCCGCGGCCCTTCCAGCGCGACATCCTGGAGCGGCTGGACGCCGAGCGCGCGGTGCACGACCACCACCGCAACCTGGTGGTGGCGGCCACCGGCACGGGGAAGACGGTGGTGGCCGCGCTGGACTACGCGCGGCAGGCCCTGCGCGACGGCCGCCGCCCGCGGCTGCTGTTCGTGGTGCACCGCAAAGAGATCCTGCGCCAGGCCCGCGACACCTTCCGGCACGCCGTGGGCGATGGGAGCTTTGGCGAGCTCTTGGTGGACGGCGAGGAGCCGGTGGACTGGCAGCACGTGTTCGCGTCCATCCAGTCGCTGCGCTCGCGCATGGATCGCTTTGATCCCAAGCACTTCCAGCACGTCATCGTGGATGAGTTCCACCACGCTGAGGCCCGCTCGTACCAGGCCCTGCTGGATCACGTCGCGCCCGCCGAGCTGGTGGGGCTGACGGCCACGCCCGAGCGGAGCGACGGCCTGGATGTGTTGCGCCACTTCGGTGGCCGGGTGGCCGCCGAGATCCGGCTGTGGGATGCCATCGACCGCGGCTTCCTGGTGCCCTTCAGCTACTTCGTGGTGCACGACGGGGTCGACCTGTCGCGGGTGACCTGGCGGCGAGGCAGCTACGACCAGGCCGAGCTGAACCGGCTGTACACCGGCCACACGGCGCGGGCCCACCTGATCACCCACGCCGTGCAGCGCCACGTGGCCGACGCGCAGGCCATGCGGGCCATCGGCTTCTGCGTGGGGGTGGATCACGCGCGGTTCATGGCCCAGGCCTTCAACGCGGGCGGGGTGAAGGCGGCCGTCCTGCTGGGGGACACGCCAAAGGCCGAGCGGGCCGATCTGCTGGCGGCCCTGCAGAGCGAAGCCCCCGACCGCCCCCGGATCCTGTTCGCCGTGGACGTGCTGAACGAGGGCGTCGACCTGCCCGCCGTGGACACGGTGCTGCTGCTGCGCCCCACCGAGAGCGCCACCGTGTTCCTGCAGCAGCTCGGCCGCGGGCTGCGCCGAGCGCCGGGCAAGCGCGGCCTGACCGTGCTGGACTTCGTGGGCACGCCCAACCGGCGCTTCCGCTTCGACCTGAAGCTGCGGGCGTTGACGGGCGCGTCGCGGCGGCAGCTTCGCGAGCACGTGCAGCAGGACTTCCCGTGGCTGCCCGCGGGCTGCGAGGTGCAGTTCGATCGCCAGAGCCGCGAGCTGGTGCTGGAGAACCTGCGCCAGGGCATCGGGGTGGACAAGCGCAGCCTGGTGGCCGAGCTGAAGCGGCTGGGCGACGTGCCGCTGGGCGACCTGCTGGCCGACGCGGGCCTGGAGCTGGCCGATGTGTACCGCAAGCGCAGCCTGACGGATCTGCGGCGCGCCGCGGGCTTCGCTGTGTCGCCCGCCGGGCCCGATGAGGACGCGCTGGGCCGGGCGCTGGGGCGGCTGATCCACGTGGACGACCCCGAACGCCTGGACATCTGGCTGCGCCTGGTGGACCGCCTGCTGCCGCCGCCCCCAGCGGCAGACGAACGCGCCAACCGGCACCGGCTGATGCTGAGCACTGCCCTGTTCGGTGCAGAAGCCGTGGGGCCCGACGCCCTGGCCCCGCTGTGGGCCCACCCGGCCCTGCGCGCCGAGTTGGTGGAGTTGCTGGCCTACCTGCGTGCCACCCAGCCCTTGGTCACCGTGCCGTTGCCTGGGCCGGCGCCCCTGCACGTGCACGCGCAATACACCCGCAATGAGATCATGGCGGCCTTCGGCGACCTGCGCGGCGGCCAGCTCTACGAGCCCCGCGAGGGCGTGGTGTACCTGTCCGACCCCAAGGTGAACCTGCTGTTCGTCACCATCCAGAAGGACCCCGACGACTACTCGCCGAGCACCCTGTACCGCGACCACGCGCTGAGCCCCGACCGCTTCCACTGGGAGTCACAGAGCCGCACCCGCCCCCACGACACCAAGGGCCAGCGCCACGTGCGCCACGCCGAGCTGGGCGTCACCCCGCTGCTGTTTATGCGAGCGACCAAGAAGGACGACCGGGGCGAGACCCTGCCCTTCGTGTGCCTGGGCCCGCTGAGCCTGCTGAGTCACCAGGGCGAGCGCCCCATGCAGATTGAGTGGAAGCTGGCCCACCCCATGCGCGAAGCCCACTTCCGCGAGGCGCGGGTGGCCGCGAGCTGAGGCGGCGTCTGACGGAACTCCCGTAAGACAAGACGTTTTACCCAACGCCGCGCAACACACCAAGCCGTTCAATTACAAGCACTTACAACCACACCCGTCATCCAGGCAGCCCCTCACCCGCCCGGGCGGACGCACAGCCGTGGGGCGGCCAGCAGGCGCAGGGTGTGTTCGGCGGCGTGCAGGGCGGCCAGGCCGTCGGGCAGCGAGGCCAGGGGGCCGGGGGCGCCCGTGCGGCACAGGGTGACGAAGGCGTCGAGCTGGGCGGCCAGGGGCTCGGGGCCGGCCGCGAGCGCGGCCGGGCGCAGGTCGACGGGGGCGGGGCCCACCTGCCAGCGGCGGCGGCGGCGCGGGGCGGCGGCGTCCACGGTGAGGGTGAAGGGGCGGCCGCCAGCGGTGCCGTGAAGCTGCAGCGCCCGGGGGTGGCCGGCGGCGCCCTGCACGTCCACGGGGCCCAGCAGCCAGGCCAGCAGGTCCAGGTCGTGGATGGCCAGGTCGCGGGCGGCGTCCAGGGCCCAGCGGCGGCGGGGGGCGGGGCCCAGGCGCTCGATGGCGAGGGGGCCGGCGTGCTCGGCCAGGGCGGCGCGCAGGGCGGGCAGGGCCGGGTTGAAGCGCTCCACGTGGCCCACGGCGGCGGGGGGGCCGGCGGCGAAGGCGTCCACCAGGGCGTGGGCCTCGGCCCTGGAGGGGGCCAGGGGCTTCTCGATGAGGGTGGCGACGCCGGCCTGGGCCAGGGCCCGGCCCGCGGCGGCGTGGCGGGCGGGCGGGGTGGCCAGGATGGCGGCGTCCAGGCCCAGGGCGAGCAGCGCGGGCAGGTCGGGGAGCACCGGGTGGCCGGGCAGGGCGCCGTGGCGGTCGCCGGCGGGATCGGCCGCGCCCACCAGGGTGACGCCGGGGTGGGCCGCCGCCAGCCGGGCATGGTGCCGCCCGATGGCGCCCAGGCCGACAATGCCCAGGCGCAGGGTCGACGGCAGGGGGGTCAACTGGACCGGCGGCTCTCGCGCCCGGTGAGCAGGGCGGTCAGCTCCTGGTAGGCCAGGTTGATGGCCTGCGCCTTCTCGTGGGCCCGGGCCTCGGCGGCGGGGTCGTGGGCGAAGCGGTCGGGGTGGTGCTGGCGCATGAGGTTGCGGTAGGCGCGCTTCACCTCGTCGAGGCTGGCGCCGCGCTGCAGGCCCAGGGTGCGGTAGTGATCCACCGAGCTGATGCGGCGGTCGGCCTGGCGCTGGGCCTTCTGGGCCTCGGCCTGCAGCTTGTTGATCCAGGCCCACAGATCGGCCTCGACCTGCTCGAGCTGGGCCTGCGCGGCCTTCTTCGCCTCGTCCAGGGCGGCGTTCACCTGGTCCACGCGGGCCTTCACCCGCGGGTTGTCCAGGGCCGCCTCGGCCGCGGCCTTCCCGGCCACGCCGGCGGCCTTCGCGGCCGTGCGGGCCGCCGCCTTCACCCGGTCGAAGAGGCTCACGCCGGCTCGGTCTCCATGGTGACCTGGTGGCCCTGGCGGCCGTACGTGCGGCCGCAGTCGCCGCAGGTGCAGCGCTCCACGCCGTCGGCGTCGGTGCCCAGGGGCAGGGTGGCGCCACAGAAGCAGGCCCAGCCCTTCAGGCGGGCGGGGTTGCCGTACACCAGCGCGTAGTCGGGCACGTCCTTGGTGACCACCGCGCCGGCGCCCACGAAGCAGTACTGGCCCAGGGTGTTGCCGCAGACGATGGTGGCGTTGGCGCCGATGCTCGCGCCGCGCTTGCAGCGCGTCTCCAGGTACTGGCCGCGGCGGGGGTAGGCGCTGCGGGGGGTGCCCACGTTGGTGAACACCATGGACGGGCCGCAGAACACGTCGTCCTCGAGCACCACGCCGGAGTACACCGAGACGTTGTTCTGGATCTTCACGTTGTCACCCAGGGTGACCCCGCGCTCGACCACCACGTTCTGGCCCAGGATGCAGCCCTTGCCCAGGGTGACCGGGCCCAGCAGCTTGCTGAAGTGCCAGATCTTGGTGCCGGCGCCGATCTCGACCTCGCCGCTGATCTGGGCGGTGGGGTGCACGAAGTGGTCGCTGGGCGGGGCGGGCGGGGGCAGGGCCTCGAGGAAGCCGGCGCACAGCTCGTCCAGGGGCAGCGCGGCCACCAGGCGGCGGCCGCGGGCGGCGGCCTGGCCTCGCAGGCGGGGCGGCACGGGGCCCTCGCAGAGCACGTCTTTGCCGGCGGCCAACAGGGCGGCGATGGCGCCCTCGGGCTCGGCCACGGCCACGGCCACGGTGGCGGCGTCGGCGGTGAGGGCGGCCGGCAGATCCACGAAGACCTGGGCGCCACGGCCGGCGTGCGCGAAGGCGGCCTTGACCGCGTGGCCGGTGGCGCTGGCGTCGACGAGGGCGATGAGCATGGCGGGGCGCTCCGAAGGGCCGCGGGACGGCGGCATCTTGGTGGATGGGCCCCGGGCCTGTCCACCGGTGGCGCGCAACGCGGCGGCGGCCCGGGCGTCCCCCCTGCGCTATCCTCTGCTCCGCCCCGCCCCCGCGAGGACCTGATGCGCCGGATCATCGCCCTGTTGGCCCTGTGGATGGTGGCCGCGAGCTGCGCCGGCGGCGATCTGTCGCTGGGCCTGTCGGGCTGCGACGGCGGCCCGGTGGCCTTCGAGCGTACCCCCACCAACACCGTGCCGGGCGCCGGCCACGCCACGCTGACCGCGGCGGGCGTGGATGTGCTGATCCAGCAGCGCGAGGCCCTGGCGGGGCTGCTGCTGGACGTGGACGCCGACGGTTGGGTGCGGCTGGCGCTGCCCCCGCTGGACTTCGGCACCCGCGGCGGGCGGCTGGGCGTGGGCGTGCGCGACGTGGCGGTGGGCTTCGACCTGCGCGCGGCGCAGATCGACCTGCAGGTGCTGCCCGAGCCCACCCGGCTGCGGCTGACCGTGGGCGACGCCCGCGTGCGGCTGGACGACGGCGTGGTGTGGGTGACGGTGGGCGGCGACGCGGCCTGCCGGCTGGGCAACGGGCTGAACGCCGGGGCCCCCGACGCGGCCCTGGTGGTGGTGGATCTGAGCGTCGATCTGATCCTGGCGGTGGACGGCGAGGGGCGCCTGCAGGTGGAGGTGGAGGTGCGGCCTTTCACCGTGCGCGCCCTGGACTTCGAGCTGGTGTACGACCCCGCCCTGCCCGAGTGCGCCGACGGCAGCGGGCCCGCCGAGTGCCGGCTGGCCTGCGGCGCCGGCGACCTGGCCATCGAGCTGGGCGAGGCGCTGCGCGACGCGCTGGACAGCGAGCTGGACCGCCTGTTCCAGCCCGTGGTGCAGCTCCTGGTGGACGCGGTGACCGACGTCATCGGCCAGCAGCCGCTGGGGGTGGCGGGCGAGCTGCACCCGCGCATCCTGGCGGAGCTGCTGCCCACGGCCGCCGACGCCCTGCCCCTGCAGTTCGAGGGGCGGCCCAGCCCCGCGGGCATCACCCTGCGCTCGGCGGGCGACGACGGCGATGGGCTGGGGCTGACCTTCGACGTGGGCCTGGACACGCCGGCCGACCACCCCTGCGTGCCGCAGGTGGGCGAGCCGCCACCGCTGCGACCAGGGCCGGCGCCGGTGCTGAGCGGGTACGACCACACGGGCGCCCCCTACGCGGTGGGGCTGGCGCTGAGCGACGCGGCGGTGAACCGGGCGGTGTGGGCGGCCTACCGGGCCGGGGCCCTGTGCGCGGCGCTGGACACCGATCAGGTGCAGGCCCTGAGCGGGCAGCGGGTGGACACGGGCACCCTGGCGCTGGTGCTGCCGGGGCTGGCCGAGCTGACGCTGGGGCCGCGCCCCGTGCGCATCGGGCTGGATCCGCGCTTCAAGCCCCAGGATCTGCCGCTGGCCACCTTCTTCCCGGTCGCGGACGACGGGGGCATCCCACAGGCGGGCATTCGCCTGGTGCTGCCCGACGTGGGGCTGAGCTTCTACGGGCTGGTGGAGGAGCGCTGGAGTCGGCTGTTCGCCGCCGACGCCACCCTGCGCCTGGACGTGGTGGTGCAGGCGGCCCCCGACGACCGGCTGGTGATCACGGTGGCCCGCCCCGAGATCGTGGATCTGCGCCAGACCTACAACGAGCTGCTGAGCGGGGCGGACCTGCCGGCGCTGCTGGAGTTGGTGGGCGACCTGACCACCTCGGTGCTGCTGCGCGACGGGCTGAGCCTGGACTTCGGGCTGCGCGGGCTGGTGCCGCAGCTCACGGGGTTGCCGCTGGAGCTGGGCATCGCCGCCCTGCGGGTGGAGGGCGACGCCGACGACTTCCTGAGCGTTCTCATGCGGTTGGAGGCGGGAGCCCCCAGCGGGCTGGCGCCGCAGGCGGACACCTTCGCGCGGCTGGTGGCGGCGCGCCCCGGGCAGGTGACGCTGGCGGTGGAGGCCGCGGGCGCGCCGGCGGCGCGCTACCAGTGGCGGGTGGACGGGCTGGCCTGGCGACCCCTGACGACCGCGCCCGAGGGGCGGCTGGTGATCGCCGACGGCCGGCTGCACGCCCTGGGCCCCCACCGGGTGGAGGTACGCGCGGTGGCCGAGGGGGACCCCGACAGCCTGGACCCCACGCCCGCCGTGGTGACTTTCGACATCCAGGCCGCCGAGCCTGCCCCAACCGCGCCCACGCCGGCGGCACCGGCCGAGGCCCAGGGTTGCCAGCAGGCGCCCGGCGGCGCGGGCCTGGCGGGGCTGTCCTTGCTGCTGCTGCTGGGCACGCGCCGGCGCCGGTTCTCGCTGCTGGCCCTGCTGCTGTTGGGCGGCTGCGGCGACGATCCGCCCACCGCCGACGCGCTGGCCTGCGCGCAGACCGCCGACTGCCCGGGCGGGCTGTACTGCCTGGATGGCCTGTGCGCGCGCCCTGATCCCTGCGCCACCAGCGCCGACTGCTGCCCCGGGGCGGAGTGCCGCGGCGGGGCCTGCCTGCCGCCCACCCAGACCTGCGCCGAGGACGGCGACTGCGCGGTGGGCGCGGCCTGCGAGGGCGGGCGCTGCGTGCGGGTGACCTGTGAGGGCGGCTGCCCCGCCGGCACCACCTGCGTGGCCGACCGCTGCCACCGCGGCCCCCCGTGCCGCGCCGCCTGCGCCGCCGACGAGGCGTGCTACCCCGATCTGGACGTGTGCCGGCAGGCGCCGCCGGGCTGTGGGCCCTGCCCCCAAGGCCAGGTGCGCGTGGTGCAGGCGCCGGAGCGCTACCGCGGCGCCCTGTGCGACGTGAGCGACGCCGCCTGCGCCTGCGCGGTGGCCCCCGCCCTGGTGCCCGCCGACTACGGGCGCCACGCCAGCATGGCCCTGGTGGACGGCGCGCCCGTGTTCGCCGCCTGGGACGCCGACTACGGCGATCTGGTGTGGGTCACCGGGGTCGAGGCCGGGGTGCCGCAGGTGACCTACCTGGACGGCGTGCCCGAGGCGCCCGCCGCGGCCGATCCCGCCGGGCCGCGGGGCGGCGTGGTGGAGCCGGGCCCCGACCGCGGGCGCTACGCCAGCCTGGCCGTGGACGGCAAGGGCCGGGCCCACATCGCCTACTACGACAGCGACGCAGGCCACCTGCGCTACCTGCGCCAGACCGACGACCGCGCGGGCTGGCTGCCCCCCGTGGTGGTGGACGACGACGGCGACGTGGGGCGCTACCCGGTGATCGCCGTGGACAGCCGACACCGGCCGCACGTGCTGTACCACGTGGTGCGCAGCCGGGGCGGGCGGGCCGGGGCGCGGCTGGCCTTCACCGAGCGCGAGGCCTTCGAGGACGGCGCCTGGACCACCCTGGACCTGGTGAGCCGGGCCGCCGAGGGCCCCGCGGTGCCTCCCGGAGTCACCCCCGCCGAGCCGGGGGTCATGCCGTGCATGCGGCTGGGCCTGGATGGGCGGGTGCACGCCGCCTTCTACGACGGGGCGCGGGGCTGGCCGGTGCTGGTGCGCGGCCGCCCGGGCGAGGCCTTTGCGGTGGCCGAAGCGCGCGGCTCGCTGGTGGCCGAGGGCGGCGCAGACCCCGATCCGCTGGGGCGCTACGCCCGGCTGGACGAGCACGACCTGGGGCGGTTCTGCGACGTGGTGTACGACCCGCAGGCCGACGAGGCGGTGGCGGTGTTCCTGGACGCCACCACCGACGCGCTGCTGCTGTACCGCGGCCCCGTAGACGGCTTCGGCGCCTTCGAGATCGTGGATCCGGGCGGCGGCGGCCAGCGGCGGCTGGTGGGGGCCGATCCGGCGCTGGCGCTGGCACCCGACGGGCGGCCGGTGGTGGTCTACCAGGACGCCACGGCCAACGATCTGCTGCTCGCGGCCCGCGGGCCCTCCGGCTGGACGGCGGCGCCCGTGCGCATCGCCGGCCGAGAGGGCGCGGTGGGCTTCCACAACAGCCTGATCCTGGTGGGCGATCGCGCGGTGGTGGGCACGCTGGAGCTGCGTACCCTGCCCGACGGCCGCGGCGACCACCGGCTGCGGGTGGTGCGCACGGCGCTGCCCTGAGCCGGGCAGGCTGCTAGGCTGCGCCCGCCCAACCCACCGCGGAGACGCACATGACCCCGAACACCCACCTGGGCATCGACGCCCGCCTGGTCGGCACCCCCGTCGAGCTGCGCCCCGGCGCCGCCGTGGTCGAGCTGCAGACCACCCCCGAGATGACCGCCGACGCCCAGGGTCTGGTGCACGGGGGCTTCGTGTTCGGGCTGGCGGACTACGCGGCCATGCTGGCGGTGAACGATCCGAACGTGGTGCTGGGATCGGCCGACCTGCGCTTCGTGGCCCCCGTGCGGGGCGGCGACGTGGTGGTGGCCACCGCGCACACCACCGAGGTGAAGGGCCGCAAGCACGTGGTGGCGGTGACCTGCGCGGTGGGCGAGCGCCCGGTGCTGACGGGCACGCTCACGGCCTTCGTGCTCGACCAGCACGTGCTGACGGGCTGAGCCCCGCCCCGCGCGTGGACCCGCGCGGGCCCGGCTTGTTACCCTCCGCCGCCCCCCTGCGGAGGAACTGCATGCGCCCCAGCCTGGCCCTGATCCTCGCCGCCGCCCTCACGGCGCCGGCGCTGGCCTCGCCCTACGACTGGCACACCTACCCCCACGGCGACCGGGTGCTGGCCGTCGAGCCTTCCGACGCCTGGCTGCTGCTGGACGCGCCCGCCCAGACCTTGCGCGACGTGGACGTGCCGGCGCTGGAGGCCACCCTGGCCAAGGCGCTGCCCGGCGCCGTGCTGGGGGCGGTGAAGGTGCTGGACGCCGGGCGCGTGGCCCTGGAGGTGCCCGGCACCCACGCCGCGGCCCTGCGCCGGCTTGGCGAGGCGCTGGTGGCCGCGGGGCAGGCCCACCGCTTCTGGCCGGGCTTCGCCCGGGGAGCCAGCCGGGGCTTCTTCGACGACCGGGTCACCGTGGCCCTGGCGGGCGCGCCCGACGCCGCCGCCCGCAAGGCCCTGAGCCACGCCGGCCTGCGGCTGGACCACGCCACGCCCCTGCCCCACGTGTGGGTGGCCACGGCCACCGACGGCGACGCCATCGGCGCGGCCTTCGCCGCCCAAGCCCTGCCCGGCGTGCGCTGGGCCGAGCCCGATCTGATCCGCGAGGTGGTGGCCCACCAGGTCATCCCCAACGACCCCCGCCAGCCCGACCAGTGGCACCTGGAGAGCCCGGTGGACCGCGGCGACATCGACGCCGAGGCCGCGTGGGCCGTGACCACCGGCGATCCCGACGTGGTGGTGGCCGTGTTCGAGGTGGGCGGCTTCGACCTCGATCACCCCGACCTGCGCACCAACATCGCCGGGGGCTTCGACTGGGCCGACGGCGACGAAGATCCCAGCGCCGAGTGCCGCGAGGGCAACGTGTTCGAGGCCCGCGCCGATCCCACCTGCCCCGACGACAAGCCCTACCGCGAGGCCCACGGCACCGCGGTGGCCGGCCTGGTGGCCGCCCGCGCCAACGGCGAGCACGGCGTGGGCGTGTGCCCCGACTGCACCCTGATGCTGGTGCGCATGAGCGCCCGCGACAGCCTGCGCAGCATCAACGCCGCCGGGGCCTTCCGCCGGGCGGCGGACGAGGGCGCCAAGGTGATCAACAACTCGTGGGGGCCCGCCTCGAACGCCACCTTCCCCCTGTCGGTGGCCGAGAAAGAGGCCTTCGACTACCTGAGCCTGGAGGCCAACGATGGCAAGGGCGTGGTGATGCTGTTCTCGGCGGGCAACGTCTTCGAGCCGGCCACCAACAACCCCTACAACGCCTACGCCCACTCCATGACCATCTCGGCGAGCACGGCGAAGGACGACTTCGCCTGCTACTCCAGCTACGGCGCCGTCATCGACGTGGCCGCCCCCAGCATGGGCTGCTACGGGGGCGAGCCCGGCGTGGCCACCACCGATCTGCGCGGGCCCGCGGGCTACACCGACCAGGCCTTCACCGAGGAGTTCTCGGGCACCAGCGCGGCCGCCCCCGTGGCCGCCGGCGTGGCCGCCCTGGTGGTGGCCGCCAACCCCGATCTCACCGCCCAGCAGGTGCGGCTGGTGCTGCAGGCCAGCGCCGAACAGATCATCGCCAACAAGAACGACTGGCAGTCGCTCATCGGCCGCCGGCTGTCGGCTGACTTCGCCTACGACAGCCACGGGCACAGCCTGGGCTTCGGCTACGGCAAGGTGAACGCGGGCCAGGCGGTGGCCCTGGCGCAGAGCCTGCGCCACCTGGTGGGCGCGCCCTGCGGCGGCGCCTGCCCGCGCTGCGTGGCTGATCGTTGCGCCCCCGACTGCGCGGACGACACGGCCTGCCCCGGCGCCTCCCGCTGCCTGCCCGCCCCCGACGGGGCCATGGCCTGCCAGATCCCCACCCAGCAGCCCGACGACCTGGGCGCGCCCTGCACCGACGCCTGCGAGGTGTGCGTGGCCACCTACGACACCGAGCCGCGGGTGGTGCAGATCTGCAGCCAGTTCTGCGAGGAAGACAGCGAGTGCCCCTACGGCTTCGACTGCCGCCTGGTGGATCCCCACCAGCCCAAGGCCTGCGTGCGCGGGCACCAGACCTGCGGCGGGCAGTGGGGTAGCGTGCGCTGCGACAGCAAGACCCGCGTGGCCAACGCCGCCGGCGACCGCTTCTGCTCGTGCCGCTGCGTGCAGGGCTCGCCGGGGGCCTGCCCCACGGGCTTCAAGTGCGCCGACGTCATCTGCCGGCCGGGTTTCGAGACCCAGAGCTGCCAGGACGCCGGGCGCGACTTCCCCAACGAGGCGCCCCACTGCGTGCCCGACGAGACCTGGCGCGCCGCCTGCGAGGCCGACGCTGACTGCGCCGGCGGCGATCACTGCCTGGGCGGCGCCTGCCAGCCCGACGCCCTGGCCGGCGCGTGCTCGGCCTGCGCCCGCTGCACCACAGACGCCGAGTGCGGCGCGGGCAACACCTGCGAGGTCATGCCCGACGGCGCCTGGCGCTGCACCCGCGCTTGCGACAGCGACGCCGACTGCGCGGGCGACGCGGTGTGCCGCGAGGTGGTGGGCCTGGGCACCACCTGCGTGGACCCGGGCGCCGAGGCCATCCGCGCCTGTGACACCGACGACTGGCGCTGCTCGGTCGCCGGCCGCTGCCAGGCCGACGGCGACTGCGCCGATGGGCCCTGCGAGGGCGGCTTCTGCCCGGGCGCCGCGCCCACCCCCACCCCCGACATGGGATCCGGCGGCGACACCGACGGCGGCGTCAGCGTCATCCCGCCCAGCGGCGACGGCGGCGGCTCGGGCGGCGGCTGCCGGAGCACCGGCGGCGAGTCCCCGACCTCTTTCCTGTGGCTGCTGCTGCTGGCCGCCCTGCCCCGGAGGCGCCGCCGATGACCCCCTCACTCACCGGCGCGATCCACGTCTGCCTGCTGGGCGACGATCCCGTGCGGATCATGACCCCCGCCCTGGATCCCGCCCTGGCCCCCCGCGAGGTGGTGCTGGTGGTGTCGCCTCAGATGCAGGAGCGCGCCGGCTGGCTGGAGGCGGTGCTGCGGCCCCGGGGCATCCAGGTCACCCGCTGGCCCATCGCCGACGCCTGGGACATCACCGGCGTGCGCGACACCCTGCTGCACCATGTGATCGAGCGGGGCGGTGAGCCCCTGATCCTGAACGCCAGCGGCGGCACCAAGCCCATGGCCCTGGGCGCCTTCGATGTGTTCCGCGGGCTGGGCCGGCCGGTGTTCTACGTGCACCCCGTAGCCGACCAGCTCATCTGGCTGCACCCCGACGACCGCGGCACCCACCCGCTGGCCGATGTGGTGAACCTGCGCACCTTCTTCGAGGCCCACGGCGCCGCGGTGGAGGCCGTGGCCGGCACCCAGGGCGTGCCCACCGCGTACCGCGAGCTCACCGACACCCTGATCCGCCACGTGGCCCGCTTCGAGCGGCCCCTGGGCACCCTGAACTACCTGGCGGGCAGCGCCCGGGGCGAGGATCTGTTCAGCCGGCCCACCGGCCACACCCCGCCGGGCTTTGGCGACCTGGTGCATCTGTTCGCCGAGGCCGGCGTGCTGCGGCCCGTGGGCGACCGCCTGCAGTTCAAGAACGAGGACGCCCGCTTCTTCGCCCAGGGCGGCTGGCTGGAGCAGCACGTCTTCAGCGTGCTGTGGGGCCTGAAGGCCGAGCGCCCCATCCAGGACCTGGCCCGCGGCGTGGAGATCGTGCGCCACGTGGGCGGGGCGCCGGTGCACAACGAGCTGGACGTGGCCTGCCTGGCCGACAACGCCCTGTACCTGGTGGAGGCCAAGACCAAGCACTTCGAGAAGGGCGAAGGCGCCGAGGTGGTCTACAAGATCGAGACCCTGCGCGAGCTGTTGGGCGCCGTGCACGCCCGGGCGATGATCGTCAGCTACAAGCCCCTGGGCGAGGCCCACCGCCGCCGGGCGCGGGACCTGGGCATCGCCACCTGCATCGGCGAGGAGATCGGCTGGCTGCGCGAGCAGCTGCGCCACCTCATCCCCGCCCAGCGCGGCCGCTAGGCGCGGGCGCGTGCGCGGCCTGGGTGAGCTGGTGCGGACGGGCCGCACCCCGCGAATCCTGGGGGTGGACGACGCCCCCTTCGAGCACACCGCCGGCGCCACCGTGCCCGTGGCGGGCGTCGTCTGCGCCGGCACCCGCTTCGAGGGGCTGCTGTGGGGCCGGGCCACAGTGGACGGCGCCGACGCCACCGAAGCGCTGCTGGACCTGGTGCGCGGCAGCAAGTTCCTGCCCCAGCTCCACGCCGTGCTGCTGGATGGCCTGGCGGTGGGCGGCTTCAACCTGTTCGACCTGCCCGGCCTGGCGGCAGGCCTCGAGCGGCCGGTGATCGCCGTCATGCGCCGCCCGCCGGACTTCGCCGCCATCGATCGCGCCCTGGGGGCCTTCCCCGACGCCGCGCGGCGGCGGGCCCTGGTGGCCGCGGCGGGCCCGGTGCACACCCACGGGCCCTTCGCCTTCCAGGCGGCGGGCGCCGAGCCCGCCGAGGTGGGCCCGGCCTTGGAAGTGCTGACCGACCGCGGCCACGTGCCCGAGGCCCTGCGGCTGGCCCACCTGATCGGCAGCGCCGTGATCACCGGCGAGAGCGGGAGGCGCGCATGAAGCGCTTGGGCGACTTCACCCTGGTGCGCCGGCGCATGCGGCGCTTCGCCGAGCGCAGCGGGCAGCCGCTGCCCGACGTGGACCGGCTGCACGCCGCCGAGGGCCTGCTGCGCCGGCTGGCGGCCACCCCCGAGGGCCAGCGCTTCGCCCTGCGCGGCGCGCTGCTGCGGCGCACCTGGGGCGGCGCCGAGCCCGGCCCCATTGCGGCGGTGGAGCTGGCCTTCGACGGCACCCCCGACGACGTGTGGGCGGCCCTGCAGGCCGCGGCCATGGCCCCTGTGCCCGACGCGGTGCGCTTCGACCCCCACGTGCTCACCGTGGATCCCCTGCCCCGCCCGGGCAACCGCCCCGCCGTGCGCGCCCGGGTGGCCGCCCGGTTCGCCGAGGCCGACGCCGTGGACATCGAGGTGGAGCTGGGCCCCACCGGCCCCACCGACACCACCGACTTCCCCGCGGTGTTCGGGCCCACCGGCCCCCTGCGCCGCCAGACCCCCGCCGGCGCCTTCGCCGAGCGCCTGCAGGCCCTGGTGGATCCCGCCCGGGTGCACTTCGCGCCCGCCGATCTGCTGGAGGCCTGGCACATCGCCCGGGTGGCCACCCCCGAGCCCGGCGCCGTGGCCCTGGCCGTGGCCGACGCCTTCAGCCAGCGCGGCGTGAGCGCCGGCCGCCTGCGCCGCCTGCTGGACGACCGCTTCGGCGAGAGCAAGAGCAGCCTGAAGTCGTGGCGCCGCCACGAACGCGACCTGGGCCAGCCCCTGCCCGAGGTGACGGAGGCCGTCGCTGCCGTCCGCGCGCTGGTGCTGGCCGCTGGCATCGACGAGGACGAGACCCGCCTGGGGCAGACGACCCTGCCGCCCATCGCGGACTTCCGGTAGCGCCCAGCCAACGGATCACCCCACCGGCAGGGTGATGCGCACCTCCGTGGATCTTGGGAGCCCAAGGCACTGGCCAGCCGCACCAGCGAACTCACCATGGGCGCGTAACCACCTGAGCAGACACAGATTCTGAGAAAGTCGAACAGAAAGACGCTACAGGCACCCAAGACGGCCGATAGGGATCCCAGACCCCGCATCGCCCGAGCCCGCCATGCCGCGCCCCTGCCGCTACTACCCCGGGATGGTGACCCTGGAGGTCATGACCCGCACGCTGGAAGCCCGCCGCCTGCTGCGCCCCAGCGACGAGCTCAACGACCTGGTGCTTGGCGTCTTCGGCCACGTGCTGGAACGCCACGCGGACACGGTACGCCTGCACGAGCTGAGCTTCCTGTCGACGCACTACCACAGCGGCCTCAGCGCCACCTGCCAGGCCGCCGGCTCGGCCTTCATGCGCGACCTGAACAGCGCGATGGCCAAGAAGGTGGGCCTGGAGTGCGAGTGGGAGGCCAAGGTCTGGGGGCAGCGCTATTCGGCCACCGTGCTGCACGAGAGCGCCCAGCCCGCGCGGCAGCTCTACATCGCCGAGCAGGGCCTGCCCGAGAACCTGTTTGCCTCGCCGGCCGACAACCCCTGCGTGAACTCCATCAGCGCCAAGGCCCGCGGCGAGTTCGAGCTGCAGGGCACCTGGTACGACAAGACCGCCATGAGCAAGGCCGGCGTCGCCTGGCACAGCGAGCGGCGCGCCGAGTTCGGCCGCAAGGTCACCGTGCCGCTGCACCCCTGGCCCTTCGAGCAACGCTGGACCAAGACCCGCCGCCAGCGCGAAGCCAAGACCCTCATCGAGCGGAGCACACTGGCCCACGCCAGGCGCCGGGAAGCCGAAGGCGTTGAGGTGATGGGGGCGGAGCGCATGCGCGCGGCAGACCCTCGCTCGCGGACCAAGAACCCGCAGACGGGCACGGGCGCGCCTCGGGTGCGGGGGACGGCGCAGGAGGTCGCGGACTATCTGGCCGGCTACGCCGAGGGCATGGAGGCCCGCGAGCGCGCGCTGGACGCCGCCGCCGAAGCGCTGGACCTGACCGGGTGGGGCGACGACTTCGCCATCCCGGGCCCGCTGGAGGCCGCGCTGCGTCGGACCGCCGAGCAGCGCGCCAAGGTCGCGGCCAACCTGACCCGCGCGGGCCACGGTGCCGAGGACAGCGCTGACCCCGGACCGACTGCTCCGCACATCCCCACCTTCGCGGAGCTGGACGCGAAGGCTGCGGCCGAGCGGCAGGCGCTGAAGGTCTTCACCCGCACCCGCCGGATGAAGCGCCGCCAGCAAGCCCGCAACGCCCGTGTGCGACTCGGCGCTCGGCGGCGCCGCCGCCTGGCCGCCGGCCCCACCCGCCGCTGCCGCGGCCGGCGCCTGCTGGCCAGGTCAGGCACATCTCGGCGCCGACCTACTCAACGTGTGGTCCATCACGGCACCGAGGGCCCAGATCTGCCGGTCGTGATCCGCCCGTTGCGCTTGAGCCGGCCGACAGGCCCCGACCCCGGCGGTTGACCCCCGCCCCCTGAGTTCAAAGGGGTTCCACCGATTCCAAGCCCACCAGCGCACCGCGCCAGCGCCCCCTTGCGCACCAAATTCGTGAGCAACGACCGATGTTCGGTCTTTGGTACCGCCTGGCACCCTCGGCCCTGGCCAGAGGCCTGAACCCTGAAGTCCCGTGGCACCCGCAGCCCCCACACCTGGCACCCTCGGCCCTGGCCAGAGGCCTGAACCCTGAAGTCCCGTGGCACCCGCAGCCCCTACATCACCAGCTACACCACCCGCCGGCGGCTCAGCCAGATCTGAGCGCGCCGCCGCCCCTCACCCCACCGGCAGCGTGAAGCGCACCGCCAGGCCGCCACCCTCGGGCAGCGTCGCCTGAATGCTGCCGCCGTGGGCCGCCACGATGCGCTGACACAGGGTCAGGCCCAGGCCCACGCCGCCGCGGGCCTTGCTGCGGCTCTGCTCGGCCCGCCAGAAGGCGTCGAACAGCTTCGCCACCTCGTCGGGGGCCACGCCGGGGCCGTGGTCGCGCACGGTGAAGGCCACGGCGCCCTCACCGGCCCCCTCGACGGTGATCTGCACCGGACCGGCGCCGTAGCGGCCGGCGTTGTCGAGCAGGTTGTCGAACACCCGGTGGGCGAAGCGCGGATCCACGTGCAGGGTGCCGTCGGCGTCCTGGGGCACGCTCAACGCCAGGCTGGGGTGGCGGCGGGCGAAGCGGTGGGCGGCGCTGGCCAGCAGGTCGCTCACGGCCACCTGCTCGCGGCGCAGCACGGCCTCGCCCAGCACGGGGTCCAGCCGGGCCGAGGCCAGCACGTCCTCCACCAGACCCTCCAGCTCGGCCAGGTCGCCGTCCACCCCCTGCAGGGGCTCGGGCAGGTCGCCCTCTTCGGCGGCCCACTCCAGCGCCACCCGGATGCGCGCCATGGGCGTGCGCAGCTCGTGGCTGATGTCGGCCAGCAGGGCCTTCTCGTGGGTGCGCAGCCGGGCCAGGTTGTCGAGCATGCCGTCGATGGCGCCGCCCAGCCGGCGCAGGTCACCCGAGGCGCGCAGGGGCCCCACCCGGGCCTCCAGATCGCCCTCGGCCACCCGATCCACCGTGCCCACCATGGCCTCGACGGGCCGGGCGATGCGGCGGGCCCGGGGCCAAGAGATGAGCGCCAGGATCACCAGCAGCCCCGCCACGGCGTAGACGAACTTGCGGGGGTCGTGGCCCCGCCAGCGGGCCACCAGGAAGGCGTCCTCGCCCACGGGGATGGCCCGGTAGCCGTGGCCCACGCGCACGCTGCGGTCGGGCTTCAGCTCGGCCACCGCCGACAGGGCGTCCACCTGATCCAGGGGGCAGGCGTTGGCCTGGCGGGCCTCGGCCAGCACCTCGCCGTCGCGGCGGTACAGCACCAGCTCCTGGTAGGTCAGCTCGGCCATCTCGGCCAGCTTCGCCCCGCGCTCGCCGGGCGACACGGCCTCGAGCTGCGCGGCCACGGCCCGCGGCACGCGGTCCCAGGGGGCGCCCTTGTTGAACACCCAGCCCAGCACGAACAGGAACAGCGCCACCACGGCGATGACCAGCAGGCTGTGCAGGTACACCCGCCAGAACAGGCGGTGGCGGCGGAAGTGGCCCGGCGTCATCGGGGATCCACGAACAGGTAGCCCACGCCGCGCACGGTGCGGATGAACCGCGGCCGCTTGGGGTCATCGCCCAGCTTCTGGCGCAGCCGGCTGATGTGCACGTCCACGCTGCGGTCGAAGCTCTCGGCGCTGTCGCCGCCCGCCAGCTCGATGAGCTGCTCGCGGCCCAGCACCCGCCCCGCCCGGTCGGCCAGGGTGTACAGCAGGGCGAACTCCCAGCTCGTCAGGTCCAGGGCCTGCCCGTCCAGGAAGGCCTGGCGCGCGCCGGGGTCCAGCCGCAGCCCGTCGCGCTCCACGGCGGGGCGCTGGGGCACCAGGCGGCCGTGGTGGCGGCGCACGGTGGCCCGGATGCGGGCCAGCAGCTCCCGGGGCGAGTAGGGCTTGGGCAGGTAGTCGTCGGCGCCGATCTCCAGGCCCATCACCCGGTCGGCCTCTTCACCGCGGGCCGAGATCATGATCACCGGCACGTCGGACTCCTGGCGCAGCCGGGTGCAGATCTCGATGCCGTCCATGCCGGGCAGCATCAGGTCCAGCAGCACCACGTCGAAGGCGGCGCGCCGGGCGAGCTGCAGCCCCGAGGGGCCGTCGCTCACCACGGTCACGTCCACGCCGTGGCGGGCCAGGTAGCTGCGGGTCAGATCGGCCAGGCGGGCGTCGTCTTCGACGAGCAGGGCGGTCAGGGGCGTGTCGGTCATGGGCGCACCTTACAACGGGGGGCGCCCCGGCCGCGCGCCCGAGGGGGGAGGCGCGCGGCCGGGGCGGCGAACACTTCGGATCCGAAGGCGGCTACTTCTCGCCGTGGCGCTCGCGGATCAGCTCGGCGAGCTGGGTGCGCTGCGCGGGCGTGAGCACGCCGTGGGCCTCGACGCCCGCGTCCACCGCCTGGTGGGCCAGGGCCCGCATGGCCTCGATGCGCTCGTCCACCAGGGCGTGCAGGGCCTTGGCGTCGGGCTTCTCGGCGGTGAGCTGCGCCATCACCAGCTCGCGGGTGGCCTTGCGGCCCTCGAACTGCGGCTTCACCGCCTCGAACAGCTCGTCGGCCAGTCCCTTGATCTGGGCGCGCTGGTCGTCGCTGGCGTCCAGCTCGCTGAGCATGGCGTCCATGCGCCAGTCCACGAACTTCTTCACCTTCTCGGCGCTCATGTGGCGGCCATGGTGGTGGCCGAAGAATCCGGCGCTGGCGATGCCCACCCCGCCCAGGGTGAACAGGCCCACGATCAGGGCGATGATGCGCTTGCGCTTCGACATGCGGGGGGCTCCTTTCGGGCCGAGGCCAAGTCCTCGGTGTGCCCACAATCGGGCCCCCCGGTGAAGGGACTTTGCAGCGCGAGTGAAGTTGTGTTGCGGGCCCGCCCGCGCCCCGCCGACCTCCCGAGAAGCGCTTCTCGCTTGACCGCCCGCGAGCCCCTTCGATAGCTGTCACGGGTCGCGGCCCCCTATGGCCGCGCCATCCCGAGAGGCCCTTCGATGAGCAAGCGAATGACCGGCATCCCCACGCTCGACGCCGCCTGGCAGGTGGTGTTCCGGGCGCGGGTGCGCGCCAGGTAGTCGCTCGCGAAGGCCCTTGAACAAAGGCCGGTTCCGCGAGCGCGGGGCCGGCCTTTTTCGTTCTGGGGGATGATCCTCAGCCGCCGCCCCGCCTCGCTCCAGGGCTGCCGATCCGGCAGCAGAGAGGCAGGTGTCAGATGCGTGCGAACAGATCCGCGAGGATCGGGCGGGGCCATGGGGCCGGAGGCCACCGCGAGGTGGCCACCCTGGCCTGGCCCCTGGCGGTGGGGCTGCTGAGCTTCACCGTGATGGGGGTGGTGGACACCCTGTTGATGGGCCAGGTGAGCACCGGCGCGCAGGCCGGCGTGGGCCTGGCCACGGTGCTCACCTTCGGGGCGCTGGCCTTCTTCCGGGGCGTGGTCACCGGGGCGCAGAGCCTGGTGGCCGCCGCCCACGGGGCCAACAACGCCGATCGCGTGGCCCGGGCGGGCAGCGCCGGGCTGCTGCTGGGCGCGGTGACCGGGGTGCTGGCCGCCGGGGTGCTGGCCGGGCTGACCGCCTGGGTGCTGCCCCGGGTGGTGACCGACGCGACCATCGCCGGGCCGGCGGCCGACTACCTGTGGGTGCGCGTGTTCTCGCTGCCCTTCAGCCTGGTGGCCTTCGGCCTCATGGGCGCCCTGCAGGGCCTGGGCGACACCCGCAGCCGCGCGCGCATCAGCGTCATCGGCAACGGGCTGAACGTGGGCTTCGACCTGCTGCTGATCTTCGGCTGGGGGCCCTTCCCCCGGCTCGAGGCCACCGGCGCGGGGCTGGCCACGCTCATCAGCACGGTGGCCATGTGCGCGCTGTTCGCCCTGCGCTTCCGGCGGCTGTTCGGCCGGCCGGTGGCCCCGGGCTGGCCCGTGCTGCGCGACAGCCTGACCATCGGCCTGCCGGCGGGCGTCAGCGCGCTGCTGTCGAACTCGGCCTTCGTGGTCATCGGGCTGGTGCTGGCCCACGTGGGGGCCGCCGATCTGGCCGCCCACGAGGTGGTGCTGAACATCGTCAGCGTCTCGTTCCTGCCGGGCCACGGCATCGGCGAGGCCAGCGGGGTGCTGGTGGGCCGCTACGTGGGCGCGGGCCGGCGGCGCACCGCCATGCGGGCCCTGCGCTCGGGCCGCGGCCTGGCGGTGGCCGTGATGGGCGGCTTCGGGCTGCTGTTCCTGCTCACCGGCGACGCGCTCGCCGGGGCCTTCAGCGCCGATCCCGAGGTGGCGCGCATCGGCGGCACGCTGTTGCTGTTCGCCGCGGCGTTCCAGCTCTTCGACGCGGTGGTCATGGTGCACCTGTCGGTGCTGCGCGGCGTGGGCGACACCCGCTGGACCATGGGGGTCACCACCCTGTGCGCCTGGGGGATCACGGTGCCCAGCACCCTGGCCCTGGCGGGCTGGCTGGAGCTGGGCGCGCCCGGCGCCTGGGCAGGCCTCACCGGCGAGTTCGCCCTGCTGGCCTTCCTGACGGCGCGCCGCGTGGCCGGCATCGGCGACGGCACAGTGGGCCGCGCTGATCTGCTGCTGGGAGAGGGCACTTGAGCCGCTCAGCGGGGCGCCCACCGGCCCACCCGGGCCGGGGGCCGCCGGTCAGGCGGTGTCAGTCGAACAGGCGGGCCACAGGGAGGCTGAGACCGTCCAGCACGCCGGGCGCATCCAGCGCCTGGCCCTCGCGGCGGACGTGAATGACGCCCCCGTCCAGCACCAACACCACCCGAGCGCGGGGATCCACCACCCACACCCAGCGGCTGCCGGCGTCCACGTAGGCCTGTGCCCTGGCCATCACCTCGCTGAAGGCGTCGCCCGGCGAGATGACCTCGATGGCCAACGTGGGCGCCCCCTCCAGGAACCCCTCGGGCCGGGCGCCCTGGGGGAAGTCGACGGCGCCCAGCACCGCCACGTCGGGCGCGCGCACGGTCTGCGGGCCCAGCCGAAAGCCCACCTCCACCGCGACGTCTGCCCCGCCGTGGGTGAGGGTGTGCTGCATCAGGAGTGCACAGAGCCGGGCCTGAACCCGACCGTGCTGCCCGCCCCCCGGCGCGACCGCCCTGACCGCCCCGTCGACGAGCTCGTGATCCCTCGCCCACCGCGATACGGCGAAGGCGTCCGCGCTCATCGGGACCGTGTGCTCGGAGAGGTCTGCCATGCCCTGCAAGGTCCTGGCGCGGGTAGAGGGCGTCAAGCGGGGCCGCCGCTCAGCCCCAGCGGGCGAAGTCCAGGCGCTCCATGAGGAACAGCAGGCTCCAGACCATGTCCTCGTCGGCGCCGGGGATGTGCATCAGGCGGCCGAGCTGGCGGCGCAGCGGGCGGCCGTGCTCCACCGCCTGCCAGACGGCGCGCTGGATGGGCGTCAGGGGCAGGCGGTCCTCGCTGAGCAGGCGGTGCTCCAGGCGCAGCCAGGGCTGGTCCAGGTGGCCGTCGAAGAAGGGGTGCAGCCGCCTGGCGGTGTAGGTGCGCCACACGCCCTCGAAGATCAGGCGCAGGGCGCCCAGCTCCAGGGGCACGATCTGGGCGGCGGTCTCGTCGCCCTTGTAGAAGCGGTACTCGCCCTCGGGCCAGCCGAAGACCTCGATGACCTTGGCGCGCACCTGGGCGCTCAGGGCGTTGAACAGCTCGTGGGGGCCCAGCACGCCGAAGTGGCGCAGGGCGTCGCCCAGCCGGCCGTCGAAGTCGCTCAGCCGGCCCAGGGCGGCGTTCAGCGTGTCGCGGCTGATCAGGCGCTGCTTGACCATGTACTCGCCCAGCAGCTCGCCCTTGAGGTTGCTGGTGATGTACTCGGGCCGGCCGTCGCGCCAGAAGATCTCCTTGCGCTTCGGGCCGCTGGACAGGTGCAGCCGCCCGGTGATCTTCAGCGCCGCGTAGCGGTAGAGCAGCCGCGGGAAGGCGAACTGGTCGAAGCGCCCCTCGAAGTCGGGGGCCTGCTTGCCGGTGCTGGCCAGGGCCTTCAGGCCCTGCATGACCTCGGTGAGCCGGTCGGCGGGGGTCCAGGTGCCGCCATCGATGCTCACGGCCTCGCCGGGGTGCAGGCCGTCCTGCTCGATCATCTTCACGAAGGTGTTCACCCCCAGCGGGCCGAAGATGATCCCGTCCTTGTCCTTCACCCGGAAGGTGCTGTTGGGGGTCCAGGCCGCGGGCGTGTCGGGGATCCACTCGGCCGCGGTGGCGCTGTCGGGCTTGGGCCCGCGCACCCCCGGGAAGGCCGGCGTGGGCCGGCTGAGGGTGGGCATGAGGCCCTCGACGGTCTGATCCATCTGGGCCTGCTGGGCGCGCTCCTCGTCGATCTCCTTGGCGAACACCGACTTCATGAAGCGGCCCATGTCCTGGGTGCTCACCCGGATCTGCTCGTGGAACAGGTGATCCAGCAGGGCGTCGAGGAACTCGGTGGCGGTCTGGTAGCGGTCGGCGGGCTCGCGGGCCAGGGCCTTGGCCAGGATGGGCTTCAGGCCGTCGGGCACCCCCGCCGGCAGGCGCTCGATGGCCCCGGCGCACTCGCAGGCCTTCACCTGCATCATGGTATCCAGCTCGGTCTTGCCCGAGAACAGCCGGTTCATGGCCAGCATCTCGTAGAGGATGATCCCCGCGCTGAACAGGTCGGTGCGCTGGTCGATCTCGCCGCCGGTGACCTGCTCGGGGCTCATGTAGCCGAGCTTGCCCTTCATGGTGCCGGCCCGGGTCTTGCCCTCGCGGAAGGCCGCCCGGGCCACCCCGAAGTCGCCCAGCTTCACCTCGCCGTCGTAGCTGATCATCACGTTGCTGGGCGAGACGTCGCGGTGGATGATCTTCAGCGGCCGCCCCCGCCCGTCCACGGCGGTGTGGGCGGCCTCGAGCCCCTTCAGGGCCTCGGCGATGATGAAGGCCGCCAGCTTGTGGGGCACCCGGATGCGGAGCTGGGTGCAGCGGATCAGCAGGGCCAGCAGGTCCTTGCCGGCCACGTACTCCATGGCGATGAAGTACTCGCGCTGCACGCTGCCCAGGTCATAAATCTGAACGATGTTCGCGTGTTGCAGCGAGACGGCGATCTTCGCCTCGTCGATGAACATGCGGACGAACTCGTCATTGTCCGCCAGGTGGTTGAGGATCTTCTTCACCGCGAGCTGCTTCTGGAAGCCGGCGGCGCCGAACTGGCGGGCGCGGAAGATCTCGGCCATGCCGCCCGCGCCGATGCGGTCGAGCAGCAGGTACTTGCCGAATTTCCGGGGCTCGAAGTTCACGGGTGGACGGGTCCCTGGTCGGGCGCGACGCGCTGCGGCGAAGGTCGCACACCGCCCGCGCACGCGGCAACCGGCGGCGACGGCCCCCTGACGGCGAGTTGATCGGCCCGGAGCGCGCGCCTAGACTGCCGGCCTTTGCACCCCCAGGTGAGGCGCCGATGCCGGGCCCGGCGAGTTCGACGAAGACCCTGATCATCGGCGCGGGCCTCGCGGGCCTGTCGTGCGCGCTGCACCACGAGGGCGAGGCGCAGATCCTCGAGGCCGGCGGGCGGGTGGGCGGCAAGGCCACCACCGAGCGGCACGAGGGCTTCACCTTCGACGTCACCGGCCACTGGCTGCACCTGCGCGATCCCGACATCGAGCGGCTGGTGCTCGACATGCTGGGCGAAGACCACTTCACCATGGTCGACCGCATCAGCCGCATCTGGTCGAGCGGCGTCTACACCGAGTACCCCTTCCAGGCGAACGTGCACGGGCTGCCGCCGGCGGTGGTGCACGAGTGCCTGATGGGCGCCATCGAGGCCATCACCGGCCGCCCCGAGACGGTGGCGCTGGAGGACGAGCCCGAGAACTTCGCCGACTGGATCCGCTTCTACTTCGGCGAGGGCATCGCCCGGCACTTCATGGTGCCCTACAACGCCAAGCTGTGGGGGGTGGACGCCACCGAGATCACCAGCCGGTGGTGCCAGCGCTTCGTGCCGCGGCCGAAGCTCGAGGACATCGTGGCCGGCGCGGTGGGCCACAAGGCCATCCGCATGGGCTACAACGCCCGCTTCCGCTACCCCAAGGCCGGCGGCATCGAGAGCCTGCCCGAGGCCCTGGGCGATCGGGTGGGGCGCGAGCGCATCTTCCTGAACCAGGCGGCCCGGCGCTTTGACCTGGACGCCCGCACGGTGACGCTGGCCGACGGCCGCACGGTGAAGTTCGCGCACCTGGTCAACACCATGGCGCTCACGAAGTTCATCGACGCCATCGACAGCCCGGTGCCCCAGGCCGTGCGCGACGCGCGGGCGAAGCTGCGGGCCACCGAGACGGTGTACTTCAACGTGGGCGTCGAGGGCCCCGTGGGCCAGCCCGACCACTGGATCTACGTGCCCGAGTTGGAGTGGCCCATGTACCGGGTGGGGGTGTTCAGCAACGCCATCCCCGCCATGGCGCCCGCCGGCTGCGGCAGCCTGTACGTGGAGATGGCCGACCGCACCACCCCGGCCGAGGCCATCGCGCCGAAGGTGACCGAGGGGCTGGTGGCCATGGGGCTCATCGAGTCCGCCGCGCAGGTGCGCTTCATGCACCCGCGGCGGATCCCCAACGCCTATGTGGTGTACGACTTCAACTATCACGCCGCCCGGCAGACCATTCACGACTGGTTGGCCACCCAGGGCGTGCAGAGCATCGGGCGCTACGGCGACTGGAACTACTCCTCGATGGAGGACGCCATGATCGACGGTCGCAGGGCCGCCCACCGATTGCGGGAGCTGAGCGCGTGAGGACCCCGGACGTCAGCATCGTCATCCCGGTCTACAACGAAGAGGGCATCATCTCGGCGGCCTTGGCCGATCTGACCGAGAAGCTCGCCGACGTGGACTGGACCTACGAGATCATCGTCGCCGAGAACGGCAGCAGCGACGCCACGGTGGAGATCGCCGAGCAGTTCGCCGAGCGCCACCCCGAGGTGCGCACCTTCAGCATCGGCGAGCCGAACTACGGCAAGGCGCTGAAGGAGGGCATCATCGGCGCCCAGGGCACCTTCGTCATCTGCGACGAGATCGACCTGTGCGACACGGCCTTCTACGCCGTGGCCATGCAGAAGCTGCGCGACGAGGGCTACGACTTCGTGGTGGGCAGCAAGCGCGCCGAGGGCGCCCGGGACCGGCGGCCGTACTACCGGCGGGCGGCCACGCAGGTGCTCAACGGCATGCTGCGGGTGGCCGTGGGCTTCAAGGGCACCGACACCCACGGGCTGAAGGCGTTTCGCAAGGACGCCATCTTCGACCTGGTGGAGGACTGCGTGGTGGACCGCGACATGTTCGCCAGCGAGCTGGTGGTGCGGGTGCACCGGGCCGAGCGCAACTGGTGCGAGGTGCCCATCGACCTCGTGGAGAAGCGCCCGCCCTCCATCCACCTGTTCAAGCGGGTGCCCAACGTGCTGAAGAACATGGTCCGGCTGACCAGCATCATCCGCCTGGGCCGCGACCTGCCCCTCTGATGGGGCCGCGCACGGCGGCCGTCGGCGTGGACGTCGACAGCCTGCACCACTACTACCGCATCCACGGGCTGGACGAGGCGCAGGCCAGCGAGGCCGCGTGGGCGGTGGGCGTGCCCCGCTTCATCGCGCTGTTCGCCGAGCTGGGCATCCCCGCCACCTTCTACTGCGTGGCCGAGGATCTGGACCGGCCGGGCAACGCCGATCACCTGCGGGCCTGCGTGGCCGCGGGCCACGAGATCGGCAACCACACCTGGCACCACCGCTACGACCTGGTGCGGCTGGACGCCGACACGCGCCGGGCCGAGGTGGCCGAGGGCCGCGCCCGGCTCGAGGCCGCCGCCGGGGCGCCGGTGGTGGGCTTCCGCTCGCCCGGCTACACCACCAGCGCGGGCCTGCAGGCCGACGTGCACGCCAGCGGGCACACCTACGACAGCAGCGTGTTCCCCTGCGCGCCCTACTACCTGGCCAAGGCCGGGGTCATGGGGCTCATGCGCCTGCGGGGGCGGCGCAGCCACAGCATCCTGGGCCCGCCGCAGGTGCTGGCGGCCCCCCGCGGCCCCTACCGGGCCAGCCGGGCCGATCCGCACCGCCGGGGCGACGGGCTGCCCCAGTTCCCGGTGAGCGTGGCCGCCGGCGTGCCCCTGATCGGCACCGCCTTCACGGCCCTGGGCGCCGCCGCCAGCGTGGCCAGCGTGGCCGTGGGCCTGCGCCTGCAGCGCCACCTGACCGTGGAGTTCCACGCCGCCGATCTGCTGAGCCTGGCCGATGACGGGCTGGATCCGCGGCTGGGGGTGCAGCCCGATCTGAAGGTGCCGGTGGCCCGCAAGCGCGCCATCTTCCACGCCGCCCTGGGCCACCTGGCCCGCCACGCCCGGGTGGCGCGGCTTGCGGATCTGGCCGCCGAGGCCCCATCCTCCGCCGCGTGAACACCGCCCGACTCCTCGCCCTGAGCCTGCTGTGCGGCGCCGCCTGGGCCCACCCGCAGGACCCGCCCACGGTGGACCGGCCGCCCCCGGCGCTGACCACCGAGGGGCTGAGCGTGACCCCGCCGCCCGCGCTGGATCCGCCCGATCTGGAGGGGCTGGTGGTGCCGGTGGTGCTCAACGGGGCGGTGCGCGACTTCCTTGAGTTCTTCCAGGGGCGCGGGCGGGGCATCTACGCCAACTGGTACGCCCGCATGGGCGCCTACGCGCCGATGATGGTGCCCATCCTGGAGCGCCACGGGCTGCCGCCCGAGCTGATCTACGTGTGCATGATCGAGAGCGGCTTCGACCCCGACGCGGTGAGCCGCGCGGCGGCGGTGGGGCCCTGGCAGTTCGTGCGCCGCACCGCCCAGGGCTTCGGCCTGCGCTACGACGACTGGGTGGACGCCCGGCGCGATCCCATCCAGGCCACCGAGGCCGCCGCGAAGTACTTCAAGCAGATGTACGAGCGCTTCGGCTCGTGGCCCCTGGTGCTGGCCGCCTACAACGCCGGCGACGGCGCCGTGGGCCGGGCCATCCGGCGCACCAGCAGCACCGACTTCTGGCAGCTCGTGGATCGGGGGGTGCTGCCCACCGAGGCCACCCGCTACGTGCCCAAGATCATGGCGGCCATGGTCATCGGCCGGAACCCGGCCCGCTACGGCTTCGGCGGCGTGCAGCCCGAGCCCGCCCTGGAGTTCGAGGTGGTGCCCGTGCCGCCCAAGCTCGACCTGCCCTCGCTGGCCCGGCGCGCCGACACCTCGGCGAAGATCCTGGCCCGGCTGAACCCCGAGCTGAAGCGCGGCTACACGCCCCCCGACGGCCAGGAGTACCCCCTGCGGGTGCCCCGCGAGTCGGCCGAGGCCCTGAAGGCCAGCCTGGCCAGCCGCCCGCCGCGGGGGCAGGTGTTCCTGGAGCACCGGGTGCGCTTCGGCGAGTCCCTGCGCGACATCGCCAAGCGCTACGACAGCCGGCGCAGCACCCTGCGGCAGCTCAACGATCTGGCCCGCGGCCAGGACCCCACGCCGGGCGCCGTGCTGGTGGTGCCCAAGCCCGACAAGGATCCCGTGCACCCCCTGGAGGGGGAGCTGCTGGTGGTGCTGGACCAAGACGTGGAGTTCGCCCCGCCCGGGCAGCGGCGGGTGTTCTTCCCCGTGCGCCAGCGCTTCAGTGTGGGCGAGGTGGCCGCCGCCTTCGGGGTCACGCCCGGCCAGATCGGCATGTGGAACGCGGTGGATCCCGCGGCGCCCCTGCAGCGCGGCATGGTGCTGCGCCTGTACGTGCCCATGAGCTTCGACGAGGGCGGCGTGCTGCTGGCCCAGCCCGAGCAGGTCACGGTGGTGGAGCCCGGCACCGAGGCCGCCGACAACACCCTGGCCCACGCGAAGCAGCCCCGGCCGCCCACCACCCGGCGGGTGGAGCACACCGTGAAGGCCGGCGAGAGCCTGGGGCGCATCGCCAGCCGCTACAGCGTGAGCGTGGCCGCCCTGCGGGCCGAGAACGGCATGTCCACCCACGTGGTGATCTCGCCGGGCGACGTGCTGTGGGTGCCGGTGAACAAGACGCCGAAGGCCCAGGGCAAGGCCCGCCGCCGCGCGCCCAAGCGCGAGGCCCGCGGCAAGCGATACACCGTGCGCGACGGCGACAGCCTGGGGAAGATCGCCCGGAAGTTCGGGGTGGATCTGGACACCCTGCGCCGCCGCAACGGCATGCGCCGCCAGTCCCGGATCTACCCGGGGCAGGTGTTGGCCATTCCCTGAGCCGTATACGCGGCCGGTCCGATCCCCGCCTGGAGCCGCCATGCTGACCCCCGCCCAAGCCCTGAAGAGCATCCTGCAGCGCGTCGGCCCGCTGGAGGCCGAGCGCGTGCCCCTGCTGGACGCGGTGGATCGGGTGCTGGCCGAGCCCGTGGTGGCCGACCGCCTGCTGCCCGCCTGGGACAACTCGGCCATGGACGGCTACGCGGTGCGCCACGCCGATCTGCTGCGGGGCGGGGCCCTGCCGGTGGTGGGCGAGATCGCCGCCGGCTGCACCGACGAGATCCCGCTGCCGCCGGGCAAGGCGCTGCGCATCTTCACCGGCGCGGCCATGCCGCCCGGCGCCGACACCGTGCTCATGCAGGAGGACGCCCAGGTGGGCGAGGCCGGGCTGGTGGCCACCGAGCTGCCGGCCCCGGGCGCCAACATCCGCAAGGCCGGCAGCGACGTGCAGCCGGGCCAGACGGTCATCGAGCCCGGGCGCCCGCTCACCCCGGGCGACGTGGGCCTGCTGGCCGCGCTGGGGCGCAGCCAGGTGACCGTGGTGCGCCGGCCGGTGGTGGCCATCGTGAGCACCGGCGACGAGCTGAGGCCCATCGACGCCGCCGAGCTGGCTCGGGGCCAGATCCGCAACTCCAACGCCTGGATGCTGGCCGCCGCGGTGAAGGCCCTGGGCGGCGTGCCGCGCATCGTGCCCGTGGTGCCCGACGACCGCGACGCGGTGGATCAGGCCCTGTTCCACGCCACCCGGGCCGACGCCCTGCTCACCACCGGCGGCGTGAGCGTGGGCGACCACGACCACGTGGGCCACGCCCTGCGCGAGCTGGCGGGCCCCGACTTCGCCTTCTGGAAGGTGGCCATCAAGCCCGGCAAGCCCCTGCTGTTCTGCACCGTGGGCCACTGCGCCGTGTTCGGGCTGCCCGGCAACCCCGTGAGCGCGGGGGTGACCTTCGAGCTCTTCGCGCGGCCCGCCCTGCTGCGCCTCATGGGCCACACCCGGGTGGTGCGCCGCGCCGTGCCCGCCGTGCTCGACGCCCCCCTGCCCGGCGCCAAGGGCCGCCAGATCTACGCCCGCGCCACCCTGCGCGAGGTGGACGGCGCGCTGCATGTGGATCCCAGCCGCACCCAGTCCTCGGGCGCGCTGTCCAGCCTGGCCGCCGCCGACTGCCTGGTGATCACGCCGCCCAACACACCCGCGAAGGGCGCGGGCGAGGCGGTGCAGGTGCTGCGGCTGGACGTGGACGACCGCGTCGCGCCGTAGGTCGAAGTATTGCGCTCGACTGGTAGAGTCCTATGCTACGCCCGCTCACGACGCGACAGGAGGGGGCATGGGCATCTTTGGGGCGGCGGTTGGAGCGATCGCGCTTCCGGCCGTGATGACCGTCGTTTGGATCGTGGTCTTGGCGGCGGCCGGGGAGGAGCTCGGCGCCAGCAAGGTCAACGCTGTATTGGCCGAGTGGGTGCCCAAGGGCGGAGGCGACAAGGCGATCGCGCTGGTGGTCTTGCGGGCGGCCCTCGATACGGGGGTGTTGAACGTGCTCGCCGTGCTCTCAGGGGCAGGCGCCATCGCTGGAGCGCTGGCCTCGGCCCCAACCACCCGGGTTGAGCGGACAGACATGACGTCAGTCGAGAGCGGCCTGCGGCAGGTGGGCGAGGCCGTGTCTGGCCTGCAGACCGCGGTCGTTGGAGCGGCCTCGGCCGGCCGGACATCGACGGTCGTGGGGCCGTCGCCCACCGCTGAGGAGGGTCCGACGGTCCCAGTGGCGCTGCCGGTTGAGACGCCAAAGCCAGACCGCGGATGACCGTCGAAGTCGAATGGACTAGCGTTGAGGTGAATTCAACGCGGGAGGAGGGCAGATGGGTCGGGTGAGGTACTGGCTGGTTGCCTTGCTGGTGCTGAGTGGCTGCAGCTACTTGAAAGACGCCACCGAGTCGGAGTGTCAAGCGGCCATTGACCAGCGCATCAAGCTGGAGGGCAAGTCCATCGGAGGCAGTGGAGCGCTGGGTCGGGGGGCCGAGTTGTTGGGCCAGGGCTTGACCCGCATCTCTGGCGACCGAGGCGACGCCATTCGCAACTGCATGGCGAAGTACTCGTCGGCCAAGGCGCGCTGCATGGCAGGGGCTGATTCGCTGAGCCGGCTGGAGCGCTGCAAGTAGACGTATTTGGCGACAGAGCGGTAGCGGAGGTTTCGAGTTCATGTGGGGTACGGTCGTGATGGCGACCCAGGCGGCGGTCGGCGTGGGCTTGATCGCTGGCGCAGGACTGCGTTGGTGGCGCAGGCGTCGTCCAGCCGCGGAATTCCGTCGTCACGGCCGCCCGCCAGTTCTGCCCGCGTTGGTGCTCTCAAAGGAGCACGGCCTAACCTCACTGACCACGGCTGGCGCCCTCGGCGGCGCGGTCGCTGTAGTGGCGTTGCCCTGGCTCCCAGGGCTGTTGGGGCAGTTGGCAGACCTGACGCTCGGCGCGGGGGTGACGACCAGCGTGCTTGTCCGTTGGGCCACCGTGCGAATCGAGCGAGTGGTGCCGGATCGGAAGGTTGCTCCGCCGCCCACGCCGGCCGAGGAGCGGGATGCGCGGCGTCAGCGAATCCTGGTCCGAGGGAAGCGCGACACGACCTTCAACGAGATGCTGGGGAAGTACAATCTCTTGCTGAGGAAGCTCAGCAAGCTGGAAGAACTGCTTGGTGAGGAACACGAGCCGGACTATTTGCTGAGAGCCCACAAGCGTTTCGACCGCCTGAAGGTCGAGCGTGGGCACCTGGAAGCTCTGTTACAGGAGCTCTTCCTGGAGAGGGTAGAGCGAAATCTCAAGAGCCTGAAAGCGTTATTGATCCTAGCCAGAGAGGACCTGAAGGAGGCGCCCCGGCGCAAGAACGAGCTTCACAGGTTGGAGGCTGCCTGGGCGTTGATGTTGCACCACGGCGGACTTGGCCAGCAGCCCTGGGAGTTGTCGACGTGTTGGGACATGCTGCGCGGGTACATCGATGATCCGAATCAAACCTGGAGCGATGCAACTCCAGGGTGGCTAGAGCCCAGCGAGTTGCTCCCAAGCCTGCCTGACGAACTTGATGAGTGGATGGGCAAAGCGACCGCCTGGGTGGCCGCTCACAAGGCTGAGTTCGTGCGGCAAACCAATCGGTGGCTGACGGACACGGCGTTGCAAGAGGCCGAGGCGATCACGCGTCGCGCCTCGATCGAGCCCGGCGCCTATGCAGCCGATCTTGACGGTCTCGACGACATCGTGGCCACTGAGCTGGAGGCGGGCGTGCTCGACCGCCTGCGCGATCTGGAGTTGGAGGGCGCGGCCGATACGTCGGCCCGGAGCCTGCGCACCGAGGTGCGCGCGCACCGCAAAGCGAACGGCCTGCGAATGCCCGTGGGGCATGCGCCCAGCCGGAGTTCCGCGACACGATGATCCTGTCTGTGGCCGAAGCCGCTGCGGTTCTCGACCTGACGCCGCGTACACTGCGCGCCCGACTGGCGCGAGGCACGCTGAAGGGCGAGAAGCGGGGGGGACAGTGGGTCATCCGCTTGGCCGATCTGCCGACGACAGAGGCGCATCGGCGCCAACTAAGTGATCGTGCAGATCAGGTCCGAGCAACCGTCGAGAACACCCTTGGCGTTCGAGTACCACAGCAGCATACGACCGTTGACAACGCCGCCTTTGCTGCGCTCCTGGCGCTGATCCGAGCACTACCAGTGGATATGTCGGAGCGAGAGCGGCTCTGCGAGGCCCTCTGCCTGGTTGCGGAAGGGCACCACGCCTATGCTTCTCGGGCCAAGGTCGCTGCGTGGGTGGCGGCGCGGCGTACGTTGAGCCATGCGGTCGCTCGACTCTATCTGGTGGCGCCCGTTCCCGAGCCTCTGCTGCATGCGCTTGAGGGCGAGGTTCTGCCCCGGCTGGGTGGCTTGATCCGCTGGGCCGAGGGCTTGAAGGCCTGACGATGGCGCCGCTGTACGTCCAGTTGAGTGACCTCGCGACCTGGATCCACCAGCGCGCGGTCTCGGCGTCGGCTCAGGTCATGCAAACGGGCTTGCCACTCGCTTGCTGCGAGGCCAGCCGCTCAGTCTTGGGCGCCGTCTCATTCGCGCTGGCGAACCCTGCACAGCGCCAGACGCTCAGTCTTGGGCGCCGTCTCATTCGCGCTGGCGAACCCTGCACAGCGCCAGACGCTGCTCCAGGCGGCGGACCGACGCTTGATGGACCTGAGAGTCTGGCTGCGGCTCGGGCCCGCCATCGGCTGGCTCTCAGAGGGCGGCGCGAGGCACGCTGCGGACGCGGTGGATGAGATCGGACGCATGTTGGGAGGCTGGATCAAGGCGTTGCCTGATCGGCGGGAAAGTGATGAGGTGTAGCTGCCCGCGGCGCTGCGGCGATCACCGGGTCGTCCGCGGTGGGTCTTGGAACAACTCCGCCCGCAGGGTGCGGGTGGCCAACCGCAACAGGAGGAGGCCCGGCAACCGGAACCCCAACCAGGGCTTCCGTCTCGTCCGCCGCCCCCAACCCCGGGCCGGTTCGGCCGGCTCTGAGCATGCCGCGTGCTCGCGACCTGTCCACGCTCGGCCAGGCCGCGTTGCGCCG